>NZ_JRUQ01000025.1 GCF_000773975.1 Erwinia typographi | reverse complement strand
TGATGACCGCCGATATGGACAATACCGAAAAGGTGGTCGGGCTGGTCGATGAATGCTGGCGGATGGGCCTCAAAGTGCTGCCGCCGGATATCAACTCCGGTCAGTATCAGTTCCACGTTAACGCGGATGGCGAAATTGTGTATGGCATCGGCGCGATTAAGGGCGTGGGGGAAGGCCCGATTGAGGCCATTATTGAAGCGCGTAACGAAGGCGGCTATTTTCGCGAGCTTTTCGATCTTTGCGCCCGTACGGATACCAAAAAGCTTAACCGTCGCGTGTTGGAAAAGCTGATTATGTCCGGTGCGTTTGACCGGCTTGGCCCGCACCGCGCGGCCTTGATGAGCGCGTTACCGGAGGCGCTGAAGGCCGCCGACCAGCACGCCAAAGCCGAGGCTATCGGCCAGGCTGATATGTTTGGCGTGCTGGCGGAAGAGCCGGAAGACATTGAAAAGTCGTATGCAGACGTCACGCCCTGGCCTGAACAGGTTCAGCTGGATGGCGAAAGAGAAACATTGGGTCTTTACTTAACCGGGCACCCGATCAATCAGTATTTGAAAGAGATCGAGCGCTACGTTGGGGGAATGCGCCTGAAAGACATGCACCCGACCGACCGTGGCAAAATGACCATGGCCGTCGGTCTGGTGGTGGCGGCCCGCGTAATGGTAACAAAACGCGGTAACCGGATCGGCATCTGCACGCTGGACGACCGTTCTGGTCGTCTTGAGGTGATGTTATTTACGGATGCGTTAGATAAGTTCCAGCATTTGTTGGAAAAAGACCGTATCCTGATCGTCAGCGGACAGGTCAGCTTCGATGACTTCAGCGGGGGGCTTAAAATGACCGCCCGCGATGTGATGGACATTGATGAAGCCCGCGAAAAATATGCGCGCGGACTTGCTATCTCGCTGACGGACAGGCAAATTGATGACCAGCTTTTGAACCGTCTCCGTCAATCACTGGAACCCCATCGTTCGGGGACTATTCCAGTACATCTCTACTATCAAAGAGAGGATGCGCGGGCGAAGCTGCGCTTTGGCGCAGCGTGGCGCGTGTCGCCCAGCGATCGCTTACTAAACGAGTTGCGCTCGCTGATTGGGTCGGAGCAGGTGGAACTGGAGTTTGACTAAAACAGGAATATTATGAGTCTTAATTACCTGGATTTCGAACAGCCAATCGCAGAACTTGAAGCAAAGATTGATTCGCTCAAGTCGGTTGGCCGTCAGGATGAAAAACTGGATATTAATCTGGATGAAGAAGTGCAGCGTCTGCGTGAAAAAAGCGTCGAGCTGACCCGTAAGATCTTCTCCGATTTGGGAGCATGGCAGATCGCGCAGCTCGCGCGTCACCCATTGCGTCCCTACACGCTGGACTATGTCCGCAACGTCTTTACGGATTTCGACGAGCTGGCTGGCGATCGCGCCTATGCGGATGATAAAGCCATTGTTGGCGGTATCGCTCGTCTGGATGGTCGCCCGGTGATGATCATTGGTCATCAGAAAGGCCGTGAAACCAAAGAGAAAATTCGCCGTAACTTCGGCATGCCTGCACCGGAAGGCTACCGTAAAGCCTTGCGTCTGATGGAGATGGCCGAGCGTTTCAATATGCCGATCGTGACCTTTATCGATACGCCGGGAGCCTATCCGGGAGTGGGGGCTGAAGAGCGCGGTCAGTCCGAGGCTATCGCACGCAACCTGCGTGAGATGTCTGGTCTGAAAGTGCCGGTGATCTGCACCGTTATCGGTGAGGGCGGTTCGGGCGGCGCGCTGGCTATCGGCGTGGGCGACAAAGTGAATATGCTGCAATACAGCACCTATTCGGTGATCTCGCCGGAAGGCTGCGCATCAATTCTGTGGAAAAGCGCCGATAAAGCGCCGCTGGCCGCCGAAGCGATGGGCATTATTGCTCCGCGTCTGAAAGAGCTGAAGCTGATTGATACCGTGATCCCAGAACCGTTGGGCGGCGCGCACCGCAACCCGCTGGCTATTGGTGAATCGCTGAAAGCGCAGCTGCTGGCAGACCTGGCCGATCTGGACGTGCTGAGTAAAGAAGAGCTGCTGGATCGTCGCTACCAGCGCCTGATGAACTACGGCTACGCCTGATCCCTGTACGCGGGAGAGCATTGCCTTTCCCGCGCATTTTGCCGCTGACTGGAAAAAGCGGTGAGCGCGCTCACTACATCTTCAGCACCATTCCTTTATAGTCATCTTCCCTGTCTCTTCTGATGACTTGTCATGACGAAAGAAATACCTGTTCCGCTCGAAAACGTCCGTTTGCGGCTGGAAGCCGTTCATGCTTCGCTTACTCCCGCAGAAAAGCGGCTGAATGGTTATCTTCTGCATAATATCGACAGCGTTATTCATCTGACCATCACCGAACTGGCGCGTGAGGCGGAAGTCAGCGTGGCGACCGTTACGCGACTCTGTCAGAACTGCGGCTATCGGGGCTACACTCAGCTGCGCATTCTGCTGGCGAAAGACCGGGTGGTGATCCCTCCTTCGGGCGAGGGCGGCGAGCTGGAGGTGAGCGATGAAATTAACGTTATTTGTAATAAGCTGACCGCTGCCTGCCAGCAGTCGCTGAGCGATACGCGACTTATGCTGGATAATGACGTGCTGCTGCAAAGCGCCGCGCTTATCGCCAACGCCAGCCGCGTTGATCTTTATGGTATCGGCGGCAGCGCGACCGTGGCGGTGGATATACGCCATAAGCTTTTAAAGCTCGGCGTGGCGGTGTCGGCATGGTCTGATAATGATTTGATGCTGATCTCCTCCGCTGGCCTTTCCACCAGGGATCTGGCGATCGGCGTTAGCCATACAGGACGCAGCGAACCGGTGGTTGCGGCTCTGCAAAGCGCCCGCGATGCGGGGGCTAAAACGCTCGCCCTGACCCACAATCCGCTGTCGCCCATAGCCCAGGCTGCCGATCTGGTGCTGAGCTATTCTGCCAAGACGACCGTTTTCTCCAGCGATTCAATGACCGGAAGACTGTCACAGCTGCTGATTGCAGATATCCTCTATACCATTATTGGCTATTCGCACTTTGAACGCTCCGCGCCGCGGGTGGATCGCGCCAACGAGCTGGCCAGCCGACGAAGGATTAATTAAGTTCATCCAGCCGTCGCCGCAAAATATCAAGAATGCCCGCATCAAAGGCGGCCTGGCGGTCTCGTGCGTGACAATATATACGGTGCGCCTGCCCGTCTGGCTGGATGGTCCGGCCTTGCGGGAAGGCGGTTGGCGGAGCGACTGGTATACCGAGGCGCTCCAGCGTCAGCAGTGCGGCGCCGCGTAATGACCCTTCCTCAACGGGGGAGACGGTCAGGGGCTCGCCGAGGCAGTCTGCCACAATTTGCGCCCATACCGGCGAGTTGCTGAAACCCGCGCCAGTGGCAATAATGTGCGGCGACGCGGGCCACGATTTTTCCAGCTGTTGCTTCAGAAACGCAAAGCGCAGGCCGACACTTTCCAGAGTGGCACGGTAAATCTCCAGCGGAGTGGTTCCCGCGTTTAGCCCCAGGATCGCCGCAGAACGCCCTTCGCTCCATGCCGGACTGCGTGATCCAAGGAAATAGGGCAGGATGGAAAGTCCGTGCGCGTCTGGCGTCATTGTGGCGATGCGCGCCTCCAGATCGACTGCCTCCTCTGGCGTAATAAGCTGTCTGGCCCAGGCCGCAGAGTTTCCGCCCTCCGACAGCGCCATTCCTCCGGCGAAGCGCTGCGCGTCTACCCGATAGCACCACATCGCCGGATCGTTAAGCTCAACGCTTTCCGCTTGCCATACGCGACGCATTGAACCGCTGGTGCCCAGCATCAGCACCAGTGACTCCTCGTCCTGAGCACCAACGCCGATATTTGAACAGGCACCGTCGCCCCATGCTGGAAACCACGGGATAGTTGCCAGTCGCGGCCAGCGGGTGGCCCATTTGGGCAGCAGCTGTCGCCGGGGAGCTTCGCTGATAGCTGGCAGAGTGGCCCGATCAACGTGGGCGATTGAGGTTGCCAGCGGCGACCATATTTGCTGATTGATATCGAGCAGGCCGCTACCGGAAGCCATCGACAACGAAGTGGACATCTCGCCGAATAGCATCAGAAACAGTAAGTCGGCGGCCGAAAGCCAGTGACGCGTCTGCTGAACGACCTCAGGATGGGCTTTTTCCAGCCAGCGCAACCGCGCGGGCCAGAAGCTGGAATGAACCGGACAGCCAGTGGTGCGGTGTAATTTTCCGGTAATGCCGGAAAACTTCAGCGCGGCGGCTTCGTGCGCGGCGCGTCCGTCGGCCCAGGTGATAACTGGCGTAACTGGCCGCTGGTGAGCGTCAATGCCCACCAGGCTGTGCCAGAAGGTGCTGATACCGACGGCAACGATCTCGCTGCCGTCGTTCGGTTGCGTCAGTAACGCATCCAGTGCTGAAAACAGGTCGGCAAACAGCGACTCGCAGGCCAGCGTGGCTCTGCCGCTCAGGTCCGTATCCAGTTGGTAGCTGCGGCGAACACAGTCGCCGATCGGGTTGCCTGCCATATCGAACAGTGAAACCCGTAGCGAAGACGACCCCATGTCAATCGCCAGAACCGTAGCGGACTGCGTCATTGTTATGCCTCTTTATTCAACGGCGGACGGAAGCAGGCCAGCATCACGGCACCGATAACGAAAGAGGTACCAAGGAACAGCAAACCGGCGCGCGGCGTACCCGTCCAGTCCACCAGTGATCCGACGATCCACGGCCCTAAAAAGCCGCCAAGATTGCCCACCGAATTGATAGCCGCCAGCCCAACTGCCGCTGAAAGCCCGCTTAAAAAGGCGGTAGGGATCGTCCACCATACGGCAATGTAGCCATAAGCCGCTATTGAAATCAGGCACAGCCACAGCATCGACAGCCAGGTATTGCTGGTGACCGCCAGTAAATACATGCCTGCAGCACCGATAGTGATGACGGTAATCACATGCCATTTTCGCTCCATTGTGCGGTCGGAATGCCAGCCGTTAATCAGCATGGCGACGCCGCCTACCAGCGTCGGGATCACCACCAGAAAACCGATGACCGTATTGGAGAAGTGCTGCTGGAAACCTTTGATCAGCGTCGGCATCCAGAAAGTAATGCCGTAAATCGCCATGACGATCCAGACATAGGTGATAGCCAGATACAGTACGTGGCGATTGGCCAGGATCTTCCACCAGTGCAAATCACGCACCTGAGACTGGCGATGTTCCTCATTCAGCTCATGGGTTATCCAGGCCTTTTCCTCTGCCGTCAGCCACTTCACTTCGTTTGGCGTATCCCTGAGCACAAACAGGGTAGTGATACCCAGCACAACCGCCGGGATGCCTTCCAGCAGGATCATCCAGCGCCAGCCCTGCATATTCATCCAGTCGGCGTGATCCATAATAAAACCGCTCAGCGGCGCGCCCAGGCAGTTACAGGCAATCTGCGCCAGGAAAAAAGTCGCCATTGCGCTGGCGCGGTAGCGTCGCGGAAACCAGAACGTCAGATAAAATGCGATGCCGGGAAAGAAGCCCGCCTCTGCCGCCCCAAGTAAAAATCGTAAAATATAGAGATGATAAACAGAGGTCACGAAAGCGGTTATTATTGCCACGACGCCCCAGCTTATTAATATGCGCGCTATCCATTTTCTGGCGCCGAATTTATTTAAGGCAATATTACTCGGGACTTCAAACAGGAAATAGCCAATAAAAAATATGCTGGCGACCATGCCGAACTGCCCTGGCGTAATACCGAGGCTGCTGTTCATTTGCAACGCGGCATAGCTGATATTGGTGCGATCGAGATAGGCAATCGCATACAGTAGCAATAAATAGGGGATCAGCCTGCGGCGTATTTTTTTTATTGTCAGATCCTGACTGGCGAGCACGGGCGTCTCTCCAACCGATGTTGAGAGTGTAGGGTTCACGATGTCCTCCTGGTATTGTATTTTTGGAGAATGCCCTGTTTGACAGGTGCGTTTTTTATTACAGGTTGTTCAGGTTATCTTTACTCACGACTACTGCAAATTGGCATGACGTCGATCCAATTGGGCGTCAGCCTGGCCGCGCAAGTGTTGAACCCGCCAGGCCATTGCATCTCCGGCCAGCAGCAGCGACTGTTCAAACAGCGATCCGGCGTGCTGGCTGGTTGGAACCTGGCTACGGGCGGGTAGCACCAGGGTCAGATCGGCCTGAATGGTTGGCGCTTCCGCCGCGCTGATCAGAGCAATCGATGCGCCAGCTTTGCGAGCGGCGGCAATATGCGACAATGTGGCGGGCGTTTTAGCTGAGGACGACACCGCAACCAACCATTCCCCTGCGGCAATGGCGGGCGTGCTGCTTTCCCCCGCCACGTAAACCTTCAGGCCAATATGCATCAGGCGGATCGCCAGCGCTTTCACCATCAGGCCAGAACGCCCCTGGCCGCTGAAAAACACGGCGGGTGCCTGGTGTAAAATATCCGCCAGCGCGTTTAGCTGCGTACCATCAATCTGCGCGGTCATTGCGCCCAGCTCATCCACCACCTGCTGCAAGCGCTGTCCGGTTTGCCATTCACTCATGATTTTTCTCCATTGCGAACCACCGCATGTCCGCCAATCACCCCCCGCAGGGCGGCAATGCTTTTCATCGCTGGCGAGTCTTCCTGCTGGGAGCGGAAACGCGCCTGGAGTGCGGCGCTGATCGCCGGCGTTGGCACCCGCAGGCGAATTGCCTCTTCGACGGTCCAGCGGCCCATGCCGGAATCGGCAGCGTAGCCTTTGATCCCCTCCAGTTTTGGATCTTCGGCCAGGGCCTCCAGCATTTTTTCCAGCAGGTGCGAGCGGATGGAGCAGCCGCTCTGCCACGCCTGCATTGCGCCGGTAATATCCACCTCAATGTCGGAGGCTGACAGCAGTTCATACCCTTCAGCGTAGGCCTGCATCAGAGCGTACTCCACGCCGTTATGCACCGCCTTGCTGAAGTGCCCGGCACCGCTGTTGCCAACTCGCGCCCAGGCGCCTTTTGCCGCCAGCGCTTCAAATATCGGACGCAGATAATCTACCAGACGCGGCTCGGCGCCAATCAGCAAACCGCAGCCTTCTCTTGCTCCCTGAGTGCCGCCGCTGACGCCCGTGTCCACCAGAACGACGCCATTTTTCTGTAGCGCTTTTGCGCGACGCAGCGTATCGCGGAAATCGGAATTGCCGCCGTCAACCAAGATATCGTCTGCCGATAAAAGCGATCCCAGCGAATCGATGACCGATTCCGTCGCCTGGCCCGGCGGCGTCATCAGCCAGATAACGCGAGGCGAGGGCAGCTGTGCAATACACGCTTCAAGGGAAGTGGCTACGGTAAGGCCTTCCTGCTCCCCTTTGGCCATCGCCTGCTCATTTTTATCAACGGATATGACCTCGTGACCCGCTGTCAGCAGCCGTCCGACCATGGCGAAACCCATCTTACCCAGTCCGACAAAACCCAGTTTCATTTCATTACTCCAGCCGTAGTTAATGTAATTAGAAAATAAGTTCGGCATGGGAATAAGTAAAGATGTAAATAAATTTCCTTCTTTTCAGCTTTAAGAAAATAAATTTCTTAATTTTTTTAAAATATTTTCTGATGGTTAGGTTATACGATGATTTAAGGTAAAGGATGCTTACCATTCTGAAGCTGTTTTATTTAGCCGTTTTTATTTTCGGTGACCTTGTCCGTTACATTATTTTAAATTGCTCAGGGTTTATTGCTGAGTGAGTCACCGTGGCATTATCGCCGCCTGTGAGAGGTATCCGGGCGAACAGGGCGCCGAAAAAGGCAGCGAATCCGTGTGGAAAAACGCGGCAGCAGACCACACTCAGGACAAGACTTGATTGATCAGGGTGGAATTTTCTGCCCTCAAACCCCATTTTCGCTATGCTTACCCCTTGCACATGATGATCAGGAGGTAAGCATTGAATATTATCGCGATAATGGGGCCGCATAACGCATTTTATAAAGATGAACCCATTCGTGAGCTGGACGGGGCGCTGAACGCCCAGGGATTCCAGACCATCTACCCGAAAGATGCCAGCGACCTGCTGAAACTGATTGAGCACAATCCGCGGATCTGCGGCGTGATTTTCGACTGGGATGAATACAGTCAGGATCTTTGCAGCGAAATCCAGCTGCTGAATGAATACCTGCCGCTGTATGCCTTTATCAATACGCATTCCAGCATGGATGTCAGCATCAACGAGATGCGCATGTCCATGTGGTTCTTTGAATATGGTCTGGGCATTTCAGAAGAGATCGCCCAGCGCATCCGCCAGTACACCAATGAATATATCGACACCATCACGCCTCCGCTGACCAAAGCACTCTTCAACTATGTGAAAGAAGGGAAATACACCTTCTGTACGCCGGGGCATATGGCCGGAACGGCCTTTCAGAAAAGCCCGGTCGGCACGCTGTTCTATGATTTCTTTGGCGCCAACACGCTGAAGGCGGACATCTCGATCTCGGTGACCGAGCTGGGGTCGCTGCTGGATCATACCGGCCCACATCTGGAGGCCGAAGAGTATATCGCACGCACCTTTGGCGCCGAGCAGAGCTACATGGTGACTAACGGCACCTCCACTTCCAACAAAATCGTGGGGATGTACGCGGCAGCGGCAGGCAGCACGGTGCTGATCGATCGAAACTGCCACAAATCGCTGACTCATCTGCTGATGATGAGCGACATTATCCCTGTCTGGCTGAAACCTACCCGTAACGCGCTAGGCATCCTGGGCGGCATCCCGAAACGTGAATTCACCAAAGAGAGCATTGCGCTGAAGGTAGCACAGACTGAACGCGCTACGTGGCCGGTACATGCGGTGATCACCAACTCGACCTATGACGGGCTGCTCTATAACACCCAATACATCAAGGAAACGCTGGATGTTCCCTCAATCCACTTCGATTCCGCCTGGGTGCCTTACACCAATTTCCATCCTATTTATCAGGGGCTAAGCGGCATGAGCGGCGAGCGCACGCCGGGCAAAGTCATCTATGAAACGCAGTCGACCCATAAACTGCTGGCCGCATTTTCTCAGGCTTCACTGATCCACATTAAGGGCGATTATGACGAGCAGACCTTTAATGAAGCTTACATGATGCATACCACTACTTCGCCGAATTATTCGATTGTCGCCTCGATTGAGACGGCGGCGGCGATGCTGCGGGGTAATCCGGGCAAGCGCCTGATAAACCGTTCTGTTGAACGCGCGCTGCATTTCCGCCGTGAGATTCAGCGCCTGCGCGAAGAGTCCGAAGGCTGGTTCTTTGATATCTGGCAGCCGGAAGGCGTGGATGAACCAGAGTGCTGGGCCATTCAGCCGGGAGACGAAGACTGGCACGGCTTTATGGAGGCGGATGCCGACCATATGTACCTCGATCCGATCAAGGTGACGATCCTGACGCCGGGCATGAGCGAACGGGGCGTGATGGCTGACGAGGGGATCCCGGCGGCGCTGGTGGCAAAATATCTCGACGAGCGGGGCGTGGTGGTGGAAAAAACCGGCCCTTACAATCTGCTGTTCCTGTTCAGCATTGGTATCGATAAAACCAAAGCTATGAGCGTGCTGCGTGGGCTGACCGAATTCAAACGGGCTTACGATCTTAATCTGCGGGTCAGTAACATGCTGCCGGATCTTTATGCGCAGGACCCTGATTTCTATCGCACTATGCGGATTCAGGACCTGGCGCAGGGTATCCACCGTTTAATCCGTGAGCACGATCTCCCCAGGCTGATGCTACAGGCTTTTGCCACGCTACCTGAGATGAAACTGACGCCGCACCAGATGTTCCAGCAGCAGGTGAAAGGGAACGTCGAAACGGTGGAGCTCGCTCAGCTGGTGGGGCGCGTTTCGGCCAATATGATCCTGCCCTATCCGCCGGGGGTGCCCGTGGTCATGCCCGGCGAAATGATCACCGAAGAAAGCCGGGCGGTTCTCGACTTTCTGCTGATGCTCTGCACCATTGGCAAACACTATCCGGGCTTTGAAACCGATATCCACGGTGCGAAGCTGACGGAGGATGGACGCTACCTGGTGCGGGTATGGCGAAGCGAGGCGGAATAGTTCCGGAATTGTGCCATTGTCGGCGCGTCCTGGCCTGCGTAAGGTAGGGCCCAGTAGTCATTATCAAGGAATTACTATGTTAGGAATTAAGCAGGTTCACCACATTGCTATCATTGCCAGCCAGTATCCGGTCAGTAAGGCTTTTTACTGCGACATTCTGGGCTTTACCCTGACAGACGAGGTGTACCGTGAGGCCCGGGACTCCTGGAAAGGGGATCTGGCCCTCAATGGCCAGTACACCATTGAGCTGTTCTCTTTCCCGTTCCCGCCGTCAAGGCCTACTCACCCCGAGGCGTGCGGCCTGCGCCATCTGGCGTTTAGCGTTGACGATGTTGATGCCGCGAAAAGCTATCTGGAATCTCGCGGCGTGGCCTGCGAGGCAATCCGCGTCGATCCCATTACTGGCAAGCGCTTTACTTTCTTCTCAGATCCGGATGGTTTGCCGCTGGAGCTGTATCAGGCGTAATATAGCGCCATTGCGATCCGGCCAACTTTGGCCGGATTATCCTGCCCGGCTACGGAACTTTGATGTCACTGCTCTCACTTGTACAGCACCTGGATGGACAGCAGCACCTGCTGGTAGGCTTCAGCGGCGGGCTGGACTCATCCGTCCTGCTGCATCAGCTGGTTACGCTGCGCGAGCAGCAGAGCGAGCTGCGGCTGCGGGCCATCCACGTTCACCACGGCCTGAACCCGCTGGCGGACGGCTGGGTGCAGCATTGCCAGCAGCAGTGTCAGCGCTGGCAGGTCGAACTGACTGTGGTTCGGGTGACGCTTGATGCGAGCGAGCAGGGCGTGGAGGCTGCCGCCCGCGCCGCCCGCTACCAGGCTTTTAGCGCATCCCTCCGGCCTGGCGAATGCCTGCTGACCGCGCAGCACCAGGACGATCAGTGTGAAACGCTGCTGCTGGCGCTGAAGCGGGGAAGCGGGCCAGCGGGCCTGGCCGGAATGCCCGCTAAGGGCAGACTGGGAGCGAATCTCCATCTGCGTCCGCTGTTGTCCCACACTCGTCTTCAGCTGGAAGCCTGGGCGGCGCAACATCGGCTAAGCTGGATCGAGGATGACAGCAATGAGGACGTGCGCTTTGACCGTAATTTTCTGCGGCAGAGGGTGATCCCCGAACTGGCCGCCCGCTGGCCGCACTTTAGCCGGGCGGTTGCCCGTAGCGCCATGCTGTGCGGTGAGCAGGAGCAACTGCTGGATGAGCTGCTGGCCGAATCCCTCGGTGAACTGGTAGACGATGCAGGCAGCCTGTGCTGGCCGCCGTTGCTGACGATGAGCGAGGCGAAGAGAGCGGCGCTCATCCGGCGCTGGATTGGCTTGCAGCAGGGGGTGATGCCTTCCAGAGAGTCGCTGCGTCGCATCTGGCTGGAGGTGGCCTGTAGCAGTCAGGATGCCGAACCTCGCCTGCGGCTCGGCCAGTTTGAGGTCAGGCGCTTCCGCGACCGACTCTACTGGCTGGCGTTGACCCAGCCGACAAGCGAGCTTGTTGTTGGCTGGTCAGCCGCCGCTGATACGCTAAATTTGCCCGCGGGGTTAGGCCAGCTAAAGCGGGGCGAGAAGGGGATGAAGGTGCGGGCGCCGGGCGCGGCAGAAAAGGTCAGCGTGCGCTTCCAGGCTCACGGGAAATTCCATCTCGTTGGCAGGACTGGCAGCCGCTCGCTGAAGAAAATCTGGCAGGAGAAGGAGATCCCGCCGTGGCAGCGCGATCGTACCCCGCTGCTGTTTTATAACGAGACGCTGATTGCCGCCGTTGGCGTGTTCGTTACGCGTGAAGGCGAACCCGGAGAGCAGGCAGGCTGGCGTTTGCAGTGGATAAAACAGACTTTTTAGAAAGGGATGGGGCGGAAAGAAGGATTTCCGCCCGGAGAGTTAATCAGATTCGCTGACTACCACGGTACCCAGCTCAGGGTGGCTGAAGCTGGCGATGTGGTCAAGCCGCAGTTCGCGAACCTCACCGGAAAGGTCGATAGCCAGGTATTCGACATTCTTTCGTGACACCATATCGGTGGCTTTAGCCTTCAGTTTTTCACCGTTTTTCAGTTCCAGCACCAGCATCCAGCTGTTCTGGCAGGCGAGTTCCAGGTTGTCGTAATCATCGCAGTTTATCGGTTTATAGGCTTCATTCGTCAACATAATCGCTCACCAATAAGTTTGCAGCAGCAAAAGCTGCCTGTTCCCTGATGGAAGAGTGTAGCTCAGGATTGGCCGCTACCTCGTCAAGTGCTTTCAACACGCAACCTAATGCGTCCGGCACGTATCCCAGATCGCCGCTGCCGATTTCAGCGTACTTGCGGCGAACTAATTCACAATACTTTTGCATTTGCACCTCACTCAGAGTTTTCTCTGGCTATTTTACGACTATAACACAGCCTTTTGCGTGAAATCAGCCCACCGGCGAGTGATTTGCTGTGTCAACGGGTTACAATAGCAGCCAATGCAGATAAGGAACCCTATGGCACTCAAAGCAACCATTTATAAAGCAACGGTCAACGTTGCAGATATGGACAGAAATGTTTTTATCGACAGCAGCCTGACGCTGGCCCGCCACCCATCGGAAACTGAAGAGCGGCTGATGTTGCGACTGTTAGCCTGGCTGATGAACGCGCATGAGCGCCTGGTCTTTACCCGTGGCCTCAGTGCGGAAGATGAGCCAGAAATCTGGCTGATGAACGATCATAACGGTATTGAGCTATGGGTTGAGCTGGGGCTGCCGGAAGAGCGAAGAGTAAAACGCGCCTGCAATCGCTCCGCCAGCGTTGTTTTGTATACTTACAACGGACGGGCAGCGCAAATCTGGTGGCAGCAGAACCAGAGCAAGCTGGCGCAGCAGGAGAATCTGAGCATACGCTTTATTGATGACCAGCAGCTGAAAGCGTTAACCCAGCTAGCTTCCCGCTCAATGACTCTCCAGGCGACCCTCCAGGATGGCACTATCTGGCTCTCAGATCAGCAAAACCACCTGGAACTTCGCTTTACAGACTGGCTGGTTAACGGCAAGCTGATATGATTATTTTGTCACGCAGCGTCACAATCCCGGACAGTGAGCTGGAGCTGACGGCGATCAGGGCCCAGGGAAATGGCGGGCAGAACGTCAATAAAAGTTCGACGGCTATCCATCTGCGTTTTGATATTCGCGCTTCCAGCCTGCCCGAGTTTTATAAAGAGCGGCTGCTTTGTGCCAGTCACCATTTAATTACGCCGGAGGGCGTGGTGATCATCAAGGCGCAGGAATATCGCAGCCAGGAGATGAACCGTGAGGCGGCGCTGAAAAGGCTGGAGAATCTGATTCAGGAATTGACCGTGGTAGAGAAAGCGCGGCGTGCAACACGCCCTACGCTCGCGTCAAAAAAACGTCGGCTTGAGGTAAAAGCCCGCAAAGCCACAACCAAATCGCTGCGTGGTAAAATGCGCGGTATCCCGGATTAAGCAGGAGGATTGGATGAAAAAAGTCGTCATAGCGATACTGGTGACGCTGTTTGTTGGGTCACTGTTGGGGTGCCAGAATCATGATTCTGTTTCGGCACCGCAAACCCCGGAGACGATGGCGCAGCAGTTTCAGGGGGTGATCCCCTGTGCGGATTGCCAGGGTATTAAGGTGTCGTTATCTCTACAGCAGGGAGGGCGCTACACGCTGAACGAATTCTATCTGGGCTCAGACAACGTGCAAACCACCACGCAGGGGCGCTGGACGAGAACCGCCGAGAAACTGGTGTTGATTTCGGATCAGGGAGAAAAACGTTATTTCCGACCGCTGGATAATGGGCTGGAGATGATGGATACCGAGGGGAATCCTATTGAATCGGTTAACAGTTACCGGCTGGCGTCGGTGAAATCCTGACGTTGAGTAAACGAGGGGCGGATAGGGTATTCTCCGCCCCTCGTTTTATCAGGCTGCGCCGATCTCGCTGACCAGGAAATCGAGAATCTCGGCGGTCTTGATCATCCGCTTCTCTCCTTCGCGACGGGATTTATACTCAATCTCTTCGCTGTCTAAGTTACGGTCGCCGATAACGATAGTGTGCGGCACGCCGATCAGCTCCATATCTGCAAACATCACGCCCGGACGCTCTTTACGATCGTCCAGAATCACCTCAATCCCTTTGGCGCGCAGCTGAGCGTAAAGCTCTTCCGCCAGCTCTTTCACGCGGAAAGATTTATGCATGTTCATTGGCAGGATCGCCACCTGGAAAGGGGCGAGGGCCGCAGGCCAGATAATACCGCGATCGTCATGATTCTGCTCAATCGCGGCGGCAACGATACGCGTAATGCCAATGCCATAGCAGCCCATGGTGAGGATCTGATTGCGGCCATCTTCACCCTGTACCGCCGCTTTCATCGCTTCGGAGTACTTGGTTCCCAGCTGGAAAATGTGGCCGACTTCAATACCGCGTTTAATTTGTAGCGTACCTTTCCCGTCCGGACTCGGATCGCCTTCGACCACGTTACGGATGTCCGCCACATGCGGCAGCGGCAGGTCTCGCTGCCAGTTGATGCCGGTAAAATGCTTACCGTCAACGTTGGCGCCAGCGCTGAAGTCGCTCATTACCGCAACGGTACGGTCAATCACGATGGGGATAGTCAGGCCGACAGGTCCCAGCGAGCCAGGGCCTGCGCCTACGGCGGCACGAATCTCTTCTTCGGTCGCGAAGGTCAGCGGTGCGGCTACCTGATCCAGCTTTTCAGCTTTGACTTCGTTCAGCTCATGGTCGCCGCGCACCAGCAGGGCAACCAGCGTGTGACCGCTCTCTTTGGTGGCTTTAACGATCAGCGTCTTAACGGTTTTCTCAATCGGCAGGCCAAACTGTTCGACCAGTGCGGCGATAGTTTTAGCGTCTGGCGTATCAATTTCCTGCATCGCCTGCTTAGCGTCTGCGCGGCCGCCTGCTGGCGCAACCGCCTCGGCAAACTCAATGTTAGCCGCATAGTCAGACTCGGTGGAGAAGATCACATCATCCTCACCGCTCTGGGCCAGCACCTGAAACTCATGCGAGGCGCTGCCGCCGATTGAACCGGTATCGGCCTGGACCGCGCGGAAATCCAGCCCCAT
Source organism: Erwinia typographi (assembly GCF_000773975.1). GTDB lineage: Bacteria > Pseudomonadota > Gammaproteobacteria > Enterobacterales > Enterobacteriaceae > Erwinia > Erwinia typographi. The sequence goes on along the minus strand of NZ_JRUQ01000025.1, from coordinate 5,421 downwards.
CCGCCGGAAGCTCTGGCTGTAGGCACGGTACATCTCATCGTAGGTTTCCTGCAAAGACTCCTGCGAAGCGTGGAAAGAGTAAGCATCTTTCATGATGAACTCACGCGAGCGCATCACGCCAAAGCGCGGGCGAACTTCGTCACGGAATTTAGTCTGGATCTGGAACACGTTCAGCGGTAGCTGCTTGTAAGAGCTCAGCTCGTTACGGATCAGATCGGTCACCACTTCTTCGTGCGTCGGGCCAAGAACAAACGGGCGATCGCCACGATCGACAAAGCGCAGCAGCTCCGGGCCGTACTGCTCCCAGCGTCCACTCTCCTGCCACAGATCGGCGGGCTGAACAACCGGCATGGAGATCTCAATCGCACCGGCGTTGTTCATCTCTTCACGCACGATGTTTTCAATTTTTTTCAGGACGCGCAGACCGGTTGGCAGCCAGATATATAAACCGGAGGCCAGCTTACGGATCATCCCGGCACGCAGCATCAGCTGGTGGCTGATCACTTCGGCATCGGCAGGCGTCTCCTTTTGGGTGGAGAGCAGATATTGAGTAGTACGCATGAGTTACGATTCCATTTAAGCGGAAAGCTGTTCGAAGTAAGCAGAGCCAAAAAAATTCTGGCGGCTAGTGTACCAGCGTGGCGGAAGACTCAAAAGATGCAGGGGAATAAATTAACGGGGATCTAAGGCGATGACTACGGTTCCGGCGGCGTTGACGCACCAGCGAACGTTGAAATCCAGCAGCCAGGCCGCGTACTCACGGTCGGGTTCCTCCCCTTTACGGTAGGCCGGGCGGGGATCCTGAGCCAGAACCTCGCTAATAAAACGTGCAAGATTAGGGTGGCGTTGGCTGTGTACGGCAAGCTGCTGTGCCGCCTGCGCTGAAAATGTGACCGGCATGGCTGCTGCCGGGGCCTGTTGAGCAAACCCTGCCTGCGCCTCAGGCAGCGATTCGGCGAAGGGTAAATAGGGTTTGATGTCGACGACCGGCGTACCATCCACCAGGTCCAGGCTGCCCAGCTCAAGGATCGCGCCGCCTTTTTCTGTCCGTATGCCCTTCAGCTCAACCAGCGACATGCCAATCGGATTGGGCCGGAAGGTGGAACGCGTGGCAAAAACGCCCATTCGGGCATTGCCGCCCAGGCGGGGAGGGCGAACGGTAGGTCGCCAGCCGCCTTCCATCGTCTGATGAAAGATAAACAGCAGCCACAGATGGCTGAAGGCTTCCAGGCCGCGAACGGCTTCAGGCTGGTTGTAGGGGGCCTGAAGGTGCAGTTCTCCGCCGCCATCCTGAATCAGGCCTGGCTGGCGCGGGACGGCAAATTTCTCCTTCCAGGGGGAGTGAACGGTGCCGATCTGCTGGAAGGAAAATGTACTCATTGATTGCTGACTTTCAGCGCAGAGCCCTGGCAGACGGCCTGACGGTAGCAGCCCTGGGCATTGCTGACGACTTCACACTGGTGCACCAGCACCGCGTTGGCTTTCATTGAGGACGCGCGGATCTGCATTCTTTTGCGGGCGGTATTGATATTTGGCGGCGAGCTTTGCGCGCTGGCCTGGCAATCATCGCCATAAACTTCACCCAGATCGCGGAAAGGTTTGCTCACCAGATCGCTGGCGTCAGTATACAGTTTTACCGGAACAGGGCGTGGCGCTGGCTTAATGTGTTCAGGCTGAGTTTGCGTAGTCTGCTTAAAGGGTTCGACGGGTTTATAAGGTTTTTGCATCAGCGAACACCCTGTCAGCGAAAGGGCTAACAAACAGAGCGATAAAACACGCATGGGACCATCCTCATCTTCGGTAAAAGTGGCGTTATTGAAACAAGCCTTCAGGGAAATAACAAGCGCTTAAAAAGGCAAAAAGCGGGCGAGAGCCCGCTTTGTAGTGCGAAAAGCTGATGTGCGGTTATCGCAGCAGCAGGCCGTATTACCAGCCTTTCACCGCGCCACCGTTGAAGATCTTGTTCGCCGCCGCGCTCACTTCGTCAGACTGGTAGGCCTGAACGAATTTCTTCACGTTTTCCGCGTCTTTGTTATCTTCACGCGCCACAATCAGGTTCACGTAAGGAGATTCCTTGTCTTCAACGAAGATGCCGTCTTTTTCCGGCGTCAGGTTGATCTGGCTGGCATAGGTGGTGTTAATTACCGCCAGCGCAATCTGCTGATCGTCCAGCGAACGCGGCAGCTGTGGCGCTTCCAGCTCAACCAGCTTGATGTTTTTCGGGTTCTCAACCACATCCAGAGAGGTCGGCAGCAGGCCAGTGCCCTCTTTCAGTTTGATCAGGCCCTCTTTCTGCAACAGCAGCAGTGAACGGCCCAGGTTGGTTGGATCGTTAGGGATGGCAATCTGAGCGCCGTTTTGCAGCTCGTCCAGCGATTTGATCTTCTTCGAGTAGCCCGCGATAGGGTAAACAAAGGTATTGCCCACTGGCGTCAGCTTATAGCCGCGATCTTTGATCTGCTGGTCCAGGTAAGGCTTATGCTGGAAGGCGTTAACATCGATATCGCCTTTGCTCAGCGCTTCGTTCGGCAGCACGTAATCGTTGAAGGTGACCAGCTCAACGTCCAGGCCATATTTATCCTTCGCGACCTGTTTAGCGACTTCAGCCACCTGCTGTTCAGCGCCGACAATCACGCCAACTTTAATATGGTTTTGATCTTTCTCTTTCTGATCGCAACCTACCAGCGCCAGAGTACCAATCAGCGCGCCTACAGCGGCCAATGTTTTAAAGTTAAAAGACATATCCCTTCCTTAATTTAAGCAAACCGTTGTTTATTTGTGAGTGACAGCGCGTGCAATGCGGTCGCCACAAAACTGAATCAAATACACTAATATCACCAACAACACTAATACCGTATTCATCACCGTGGCGTTATAGCCAATATAACCATACTGAATACCAATCTGACCCAGACCGCCAGCACCAACGGCGCCGCCCATTGCGGAATAGCCAACCAGGGTAATCAGGGTAATGGTTGCGGCATTAATTAGCCCCGGCAGCGCTTCGGGTAAAAGCACTTTTTTCACGATCTGTAGCGGTGTGGCGCCCATAGCCCTTGAGGCTTCAATCAGTCCGGTCGGCAGTTCAAGCAGCGTATTTTCAACCATACGGGCAATAAACGGCGCGGCGCCGATAGTCAGGGGCACGATGGCCGCCTGCAAACCAATCGAAGTGCCAACGATGGCGCGGGTGAACGGAATCATCCACACCAGCAAAATAATAAAGGGGATCGCGCGGAAAATATTCACCAGCGCGGAGAGTGAGCGGTACAGCGCACGGCTTTCGATAATCTGCCCGGGTCGGGTAACGTAGAGCAGTACCCCCAGCGGCAGGCCGATAACAAAGCCGAAGAAGCCGGAGACAAAGGTCATGACCAGCGTCTCCCAGACGCCCCGGCAGAGAAGAAGGATCATCGCCTCAGACATAACCTAATACCTCAACCTTTACATGGTGCTCTTTCAGGAACGCAATGGCACCCTGAGTATCCGCCTCAGTGCCATGCATTTCAGTAAGCATAATGCCAAACTTCACGCCGCCTGCGTAATCCATCTGGGCACTGATAATATTGTTGTTGACGTTAAAACGGCGGGCTGACTCGGAAAGCAGAGGTGCGTCGACAGACTGGCCGGTGAATTCCAGGCGTAGTAAAGGCACGCTGTTCGGCCGGTTTTCGGCAGAGAGGCGGGCTCTGTAGTCTTCTGGTATATCAAGATGCAGAGTTGACTGAATAAACTGCTGCGCCAGCGGCGTTTTCGGGTGCGAGAACACTTCGCTGACCGTATTCTGCTCGATCAGCTCGCCATTGCTGATCACCGCAACGCGATCGCAGATCCGCTTTACTACGTCCATTTCATGGGTGATCAGCAGGATCGTGATGCCGAGACGGCGGTTGATATCCTTCAGCAGTTCGAGGATCGAACGGGTGGTTGCCGGATCGAGGGCGCTGGTGGCCTCATCGCACAGCAGAACCTTTGGATTGGTCGCCAGCGCACGGGCAATCGCCACGCGCTGTTTTTGGCCGCCAGAAAGATTGGCGGGCCAGGAGTCCTGCTTGTCGGCCAGACCAACCAGCTCAAGCAGCTCTTTGACGCGGGCGTTGATTTCGCCCTTTGACAGCTTGCCTAACTCCAGCGGCAGGGCCACGTTGCCAGCAACGGTACGGGAGTTCATCAGGTTAAAGTGCTGGAAGATCATGCCAATCTGCCGACGAGCCTGAGTTAGCTGGCCTTCAGATAAATGGGTCAGGTCCTGATTGTCGACCAGCACGCTGCCGGACGTTGGGCGTTCAAGCAGATTCACGCAGCGGATCAGGGTGCTTTTCCCTGCGCCCGATGAGCCAATCACGCCATAAATTTGTCCGGCGGGCACATGCAGGCTGACGTCAGACAGCGCTGTAATAGTGCGTGTACCCAGCTGGAACACTTTGGTGATAGAGTTAAGTTTTATCATTTTATTATCGTAGTGCAGTTATCCGTGGCGTGGTGTAAGCGCTCCGCCCCAGGGGCGAAATACGGGTGGATGGTAAGGCATCCAGACGGCTAAATCAATCAAAGTCATTCAATCTGCCATTCTCACCTTGAGCGCAATCATGCGATACTCTACGGCAACTTTAGTAGCAGGAGTTTCTACGTGACAGACAAAGTTCCCGCCATATTTCTGGATCGTGACGGTACGATAAATGTGGATCATGGTTACATTCATGAGATCGATAATTTTCAGTTTATTGAGGGCGCCATCGAGGCCATGCATGAGCTGAAAAAGATGGGCTTCGCGCTGGTGATGGTGACTAACCAGTCAGGGATTGCGCGCGGCATTTTCTCGGAAGATGATTTTATGCAGCTTACTGAGTGGATGGACTGGTCGCTGGCTGACCGTGATGTTGACCTTGATGGCATCTACTTTTGTCCGCACCACCCGGAAGCAGTAACAGAAGAGTATCGTCAGCAGTGCGACTGCCGTAAGCCGCAACCGGGGATGCTGTTGTCCGCACAGAAAGAGCTGAACATCGATATGGCGGCTTCTTATATGGTTGGCGATAAAATTGATGACATGCTGGCGGGTAAGGCGGCCGGTGTCGGAAGGACGGTATTAGTCCGCAGCGGTAAGCCGGTAACGGCGGAAGGAGAAAATGCCGCGGATTGGGTGATTAACAGCCTTGCAGATCTGCCTGCCCGCATCAGACAGGGCTAAAAAGCAGCGTTATGAACGAAGTTTCATCGAACGGTAAAAAAACTTCAGATTTGTGCTTGCCTTCCCACGGCGCATCCCTATAATGCGCCTCCATCGAACGGCAATGAGCAAGCGCTCAGCGTGCTGAAAGATGAAGAGAAAAATCCTGATTTAAGGGGTTGACTCTGAAAGAGGAAAGCGTAATATACGCCACCTCGCAGTAAGGCCTCGGGCCCTTGCCGCACCGCTCT
>NZ_JRUQ01000024.1 GCF_000773975.1 Erwinia typographi | reverse complement strand
ATCGTGTACAGGGTCAGTGGGCCAAAATGAACACGCCCTTCCCCTCAGAGGTCGCTGAACTGAACCCGGCCAAAGGTGGATCAATCTACCGCTACGACGAAGTAATACGGTTCTGCCATCAAATGGGGTTCATCTCCCCGGAGCAACGTTGAATTTTATCAGCCCACAGTTCAGCTGCCTCGATCTGTTCCTTGATGTAATCATGTTGATCATAAACCGCCAGCATCCCCGCCAGCTTATGCCCAAGGATTTTCTCAGAGACATGTGGCGCAACGCCTAACTCTGCCATTTTAGTCTTACATGTCCTGCGATGGTCATGAGTGCTCCAGTCTGAAATACCCATCACTTCACCAATCTGACCAGCGAGTGATACCAGAACGCTGTTAGCCATTGGCCTGTCCTCTCGGAGCGACGCTGGCGGAAATACGAAAGAGAACTCCGGGTAAATATCAAAAGCGTCCTGAAGCAGCGTTATGGACAACGCTGACAGCCCTCTTTTGAAGGCCACTCGTGTCTTGGAGTTTTCCTCCCTGACCGACCATACCTTATTGTCAAAATCAAAGTCATCTTTAACTGCCAACCTCAGCTCAATTCCTCTGCAACCGGTCAGCAGAACCAACTTCATAAAGATTTTGTTCTGGTAGGCCATGTTCGTTTTATCAACTGATTTCCAGTAGAGGCCAATCTCACTATCACTGAAATGCCGACTCTTTGCTTTTGGTGCAGCACCAACGTCAGGAATAGATAATGTTGAAAGGACATTTTTAGTAATGCGGCCTCGCCTGATAGCGTAGTTAAGAATTTGCTTCATTTTCACAAGCACGCCGCCAGCCATCACCGGAGCATCATTATTCGATATGCGACTGTATACGGGTTCCCAGTGTGACAACTTCATTTCATCGGCAATCATCTTTCCAACATAGGGAGTTACATGCCTTTCAAGCGCCCGCTTCCAGTATGCATGCTTAACCAGCTTTTTCGCAGCAGGACTATCTAGCCACTCGTTGATCAACACAGAAACGTTAGGTGCGGATGCCACATCATCAATATGCATCCGCTTGGCTATAGCCGGGTCTTTCCCCTCAGCTATGAGCTTACGATAGGACTCTGCATAGTCCCGCGCCTCGCGAAGTGAGATAGTGCCATATCGACCGATCTTCATACGCTTGAGTTCACCAGCAATGCGGTAGCGTAGCTGGAAGGTGATCACACCCTTTGGGCTGACTCTCACCGAGAGCCCCCCACCATCCGGCAGCTCTACTGGGCCATTGTAGGGCTTTCCGTCAATCTTCCTGAGCTTTGTGTCGTTAAGAGGCATATTTTCATTTTTGGTACACGATTTGGTACACAGATATTAGCGCACGAACATGGATGGGGATAGATTGGTATGGATGCATAAGTGGGCGAGATTATGATTTTAAGAGGGATTTTTATGAAATAAAGCACAGAGATGAATGACTATGAATGGCGGTAGTGGCTTACACGCAAGGCTACATACAAAAATGAGTTTATTCATATACATCAGGGCTACGAGACTTGAAACCGACTCACAGTTATCAGTTTGGTACTCTGCCTGGTATACCTGTTCAGAAGCCGGCGCAATGCAAAAACTCCTGAGGGACGAACATCTTACACGCTATACCCCGCAGATCAAAGGCGGTATCACGGCTCCCGGTTAACGCTTCAGGTCTTTGTGTAACGAATGACGCGCAGGCAGGGAATAACGTAGCAGGCCGACCTTTCCTGAGAGAAAAGATCGGCCTGAACATAAAGAAATGGCGAGACACAACGCCCTGACGGTTACATCGCGTAAGACAACATAATCGTGGTTTTGGTATCGGTTTTATCCGGGGCTGACTCTGGCGGATTCTGGTTCCAGGTCACGTTGTAGGCCAGCTTCAGTGAGAAGCTCTGGTTAATAGCCACCTGCAAACCGGTTTCGGAGTTGACTGTCGTATCATCGCTACCCAACACGGAAACCCCCTGAATAAACTTAGTGGTATCCGTCAGCTGCCACTGATAGCTCAGCGCGCCGTAGGCCAGCGCCGTTGTATCATGACCACCGTCGTGATAATCGTCATAGCGCACGCCAGGACCGGCTTCCACACGCAGCGAGTGTACCGGGCCGTTCAGCAGTTGGCGACCATAACCTGCCGCCAGGAAAGAGCGACCGTCGTAACCGTTAAAGCGATCGCTCAGCCAGCTTGCCTGACCGAACAGATAGTCATATTCATTCAGGTTGTAACGCGTACGTCCACCGACCTGATAAGTCTCAGAGGAGCGCTCATCGTTGGAAGAGGTGTTGCTGGCGTTGCCCCACAAGCTGTATGCGGTATTCGGCTGATACCACGTCATATTGGTGTTAGCCGTCAGTGAGGAGCTGGTGGTGTTCCCGGTCTGGGCCAGATAACCCGCAGACGCGCTACCATCGAAGGTTTTTTTTGCTGTTGAAGGATCGTCCATGACCGTAAAGACATTGTTGTCCGCCAGAGCCTGGTGGCACAGCGCTCCCCCGGAGAGCAAAAGAACTACAGACAGCTTGTTAAGCGATTTCATTATGTGTGATCCGTACGACAGTTTAAAAAGAGTGAGTCTGACCAGTTTCGCAAGACGATCAATGCCTTTTAGGGTAAGAATCGTAACATTTTATGATATCGCTCTTTTTGATGAGCGACTGCTGCTTTCCAGACTCTAAATGAGAGGATTCCCATTAACCACGCGCAGTATAAAGGTTAACTGGAGAATTTACAGCGGGGAGTAAATAAGAATTATCTCCGAAAAGATAAATTTTTATGTCTTAATATGACAACATATCTCATTATGTTTCCAGGCGAACCACGCGCTTTCCTGAAGCCGGATAAAGTGACAAAAAGGGTGACATGTTCTGTCACCCTTTATCTGCGCTAGCGGTTTATCACGATGGCTAAGATCACGTTGCGGGTGCCTGCGCGCCCAGTACGCCCTCGCCTAACGGCACCTTAGTGAATCGCGTGACAATTTCTTTCCAGGTGTTAGCCGGGTCAAGTTCGGTAAACTGCTGCGGATAAATGAATTTCGCCAGGTATTCCAGGCCGACAATGTTGTAGGGGTGGTTATAAAAATTATGATAGAGGCCATAGAAGCGATGGTTGCTGATGGCCGAGACCTGAGAAAAGCCCGGACGCTGCTTCATCTGATCAAAAGCCCGATCGACCTGCGCGCTGGTCACGTTATAGCCAAACGGCACGGCCGCGTTATTTTTGCTGGCCCACTGTGACCCGGAGACGATATAAACATCCGGCTTCATGGCGATAACCTTCTCCAGCGAAATATCTCCGGTGGCGCCCGGCAGCAGCCCGGAACCGATATTTTTTGCTCCTACCGCTTCGACCATCGCGCCCCAGCCGACGTGCGCATGAGTGAAGCAGCAGGATTCAAGGCCACCCAGCCCGGCTTTAGCTTCGATAAAGACCAGCGGCTGCGGGGTGATACTTTTCGTTTTGCTGACGATGGCCTGATAGTGCTGCTGATAATAATCGGTGTAGGCTTTTGCTTCGGATTCGCGGTTCAGCGCCTCGCCCAGCGTGGTGATGCTTTTCGGCGTGTCGACCACCGGATTCTCGAAGGTATCAATGAACAGCACCGGGATGCCAAGCTGCTTCATTTTCTCCAGCACGCCCCCCTGAGTCAGCGAGGGCTTCGAGCGCAGTTGGGCAATCATCAGATCGGGACGCTCGGCAACCACGCTTTCAAGATTCACCTCCCCTTTGTCGCTGAAGCCCATATCAATGATATTTTTTGCCTGCGGCCATTTCTTTGCCATCAAATCCCAGGTGGGTCCGTCGCTTTTCTTCAGCAGGTTATTCCAGGCCACCAGCCGGTGAAACGGGTCGTCACGGTCCAGCAGCGCCAGCGTCAGGATATCGCGGCCATCCTGGAGCACCACGCGCTGGGGTTCATGTTGCAGGGTCACCTGTTTGCCATCGCTGTCGGTCAGCGTCACCGGATAGCTGGTGGCAAAAGCAGAAAAAGTCGCGGTGGAAAGCGCCAGCAAAGTGGCCAGGGTGGTAAGTTGAGGCTTAAATGACACGTCGGCTCCGGCATACTTGTCAGGGGATAGGGACTGAATAGTAATGATAACCAGTTGCATTGGCAACATTCGCGCCGCTGACGATCCCCTTTGCTGACGATGAACTATGCTAAAAACTCACGGTTTAACAATGAGGTGAATTATGAGTGGTTCCGGGATTGCGCAGTATGTGGTGACACTTCGTTACCAGGAGAAAGGATTAAGCGATGTTCTTGAGCTGACCAGCGCCCTGACCAACGGCGGCTTTACGACGTCAATGGCCGATGCCGAAGGCCATCCCCATGAGCTGGGAACCAACAGTTTTGGCATCACCAGCGCGCAGGAAGAGGATAAAATCCGTGAGCAGGCGGAAAAGCTGGGCGAACTGGCGCTGGGTCAAAAGCCGGAAGTCGAGATCCAGAGCTTTCAGGCGTTTCTGGAGAGTGATAAACACTAAAATTATCTAAAATAAATGCGCCCAGTCTGGCGCTGGCGCTGGTTTTGATTATTCTTTAAGCGCTATTATTCGTTTGTCCTGCAAAACGCAGCGAAAAGAGGAAACCGCTATGTGGTCAGCCATTAGTCGTCTGTTGAGTGAGCAGTTAGGCGAAGCCGAAATCAGCCAGCGAACGGAACTGCCGGGCGGCGATGTCCATCCGGCGTGGCGGATTCGCTATGGCGAACATGATGTGTTCGTGAAGTGTAACGGCCGGGACATGCTGCATCTTTTTGCCTGGGAAGCTGACCAGCTTCAGCTACTGGCCCGCACTAAAACCGTTCGCGTCCCTGCCGTTTATGGCGTCGGCAGCGATCGTGAGGTCAGCTTCCTTCTGCTGGAATACATCCCGCTACAACCCCTTGATGGGCACAGCGCCAGGCTGCTGGGCCAGCAGCTTGCCCGGCTGCATCAGTGGAGTGAGCAGGCGCAGTTCGGGCTGGACTATGACAACAATCTCACCACTTCGCCGCAGCCAAACAGCTGGCTGAAACGCTGGTCGATCTTCTTTGCCGAGCAGCGGATTGGCTGGCAGCTTCAGCTGGCGGCGGAGAAAGGCGTGCAGTATGGCGATATCGATCTCATCACCCGCTGCGCGCAGTCCGTGCTGGCCAGCCACCATCCTCAACCTTCTCTTTTGCACGGCGACCTGTGGCCAGCCAACTGTGGCGGCAGCAGCAGCGGCCCGTGGATTTTCGATCCCGCCTGCTATTGGGGCGACAGAGAGTGCGATCTGGCGATGCTCTCCTGGTATGCGGATTTACCGACTGAAATTTACCAGGGCTATGAATCCGTCTGGCCGTTGCCGCACGACTACCGGCAGCGCCAGACGGTTTACCAGCTTTATTACCTGCTAAACCGGGCTAACGTGTTTGGCGGACACTGGTTCAGCGAGGCCCAGCAGGCGGTAGGCGCGCTGCTGGATGCGGATGAGTTGGGCAAACGGCACGCCCACCCAGCCTGATCGCCGCATCAGGCCGTGCTGTCAGTAGATAAAACCGAGCAGCTTGAGGATGAAATAGCCAGCAACGGCAATCACCACCGGTAAAACGTAAAGCGGGAAGACTTGCAGGAGAATGGTGTGACGCGGGATAACTATTTTCTCCTCCAGCTGCTGGCGGGAACGCCCTTCCGCCCCTTTGGCGTTTTCCAGGATCAGCTGGTCCTCAATCCCCTCACGCAGATGGCGCGACTGACGCCACATCCTCGCCCCTGAAGCCTGCAAAGCCAGCCCGACAAAAATCAGCGCGTAGACTATCCAGAATGACAGATTGCTGCCGTGGTTAAAGTCTGGCTGAGGCGAGTTATGCCAGAACATATCCAGGAACCCGGTGTTGAAGCGAATCATATCGATCATCACATGGGAGAAATCCTGCATCACCGCATTGATCCCTTCGCGTTTTTCACGGCTTTTCTCAAGGAAAGTCATCAGTGAAATCAGCGTTGAAATCAGCGCCGGAATAAAAATAATCCAGCCAGCGACTCGCTTAAGGATCGCGACCCGGCCAGCTTGTTGATAAGTCATGCTTTCTCCTGACTAAGGTTTGAGGGGATAAGTTTACCCGCAGGCAACAAAATGTGCCTGAAAAATTCACGTTGTCACGTTAAAAGGCCTAAACAGGCGCTCCCGGACGGATGTCGTCGCGGAAAACTTCATGCTAAGGTGAGCTAAATTTTTAAACGGAGCCGTAATGATGTCTTATTCCCGCCCAGTCCTCGCCGCAATCTTTGATATGGATGGCCTGCTGATTGATTCTGAGCCGCTGTGGGCTCAGGCCGAGATGGACGTGTTTTCTACACTGAATATCGATCTCTCCAGACGTCACGAACTTCCCGATACGCTGGGGCTACGTATCGATCAGGTGGTCAGAATGTGGCACGAAACGCTGCCGTGGAACGGCCCTTCTCAGCAAGAGGTGACCCAGCGGATTATCGCCAGAGCGCTTAACCTGGTGGAAGAAACGCGTCCAATTCTGCCCGGCGTGGAGCAGGCGCTGAAGCTGTGTAAGGCTGAAGGGTTGAAAATCGGCCTGGCTTCCGCTTCTCCGCTGCATATGCTTGAGTACGTGCTGGCGATGTTTAACCTGCGCGACTATTTTGACGTGCTGGCCTCGGCTGAATCACTGCCCTACAGCAAACCTCATCCCCAGGTGTATCTTGACGCCGCCGCGCGTCTGGGCGTCGACCCGCTGAACTGCGTCACGCTTGAGGACTCCATCAACGGCATGATAGCCACCAGGGCCGCCCGTATGCGCTCAATCGTCATTCCAGCCAGTGAGTATGCCGACGATGCCCGCTGGTCGCTGGCAAACGTTAAGCTGGCTTCGCTGATGGAACTCACCTCAACGCATCTCCACGGCAGCTAACGCGCCAGGAGAGAAAAAGGTGTTTGCGGTTCAGTAAAATATTCATCTTTCGTTACAGCGTAACGTATTTATTCTACTGTATATATCCCCTATACTGGATGCATCGACAGTTCCGCAGCCAGGTGTATCCATGACGGCCGAAGGCCACGTTATTTTTGCCATTGCCAGCGCCATCTTCGCCAAACGCGCCGGGCTGACGCCCGAGCTGGCGAACGGCGACTGGTGGCATGTGGTGCCCGCAACGCTGCTGACCTGCCTGTTGCCCGATATCGATCATCCCAAATCGACCCTCGGGCAACGGCTGAAGTGGATCTCGCAACCGGTAGCCAGAGCATTCGGCCACCGGGGCTTTACCCATAGCCTGCTTGCCGTGCTGGCGGGCGTGGCGCTATTCCAGCTGAAGGTGCCGAAAGCGTGGGTTATCCCGGCGGATGTCTTTCAGGGTCTGGTGCTGGGCTATCTGAGCCATATCGCGGCCGATATGCTTACCCCCGCTGGCGTTCCCCTGCTCTGGCCCTGCCGCTGGCGCTTTCGTTTGCCGCTACTGAACAGCAAAAAAGGAAATCAGCTGGAGCGCGCGTTATGCCTGGCGCTGGTTGGCTACGCCATGTGGTTCCCGGCGGGAATGCCCCCCTTTGGTGCGTCCGGCTGGCCCGCACAAATGGTAAATTCCGTGCAAAACAGCATGATTCGCCTGTTCACCCCATCAACTGCGCATTAAAACACCAAAAAAAGACCAAGAGTTATAACCCATAGCGTTTGGATATATAGCTGCACCAGCATCAACTGCTACCATTCACGCTCAGAGTACGCTTAGTACGCGCTAAAAATTATTTGTTGCTTACCGGCGTAGGGATTTACGCCACGTTGACTGGAGAACTGGGGATGAACCTTCCATTAATAGCTAACCTTATCGCCTTCGTGGCGCTGTTAGCGATTCTCGCAAAAACCGGCCGCGCTGACTGGAGCCTGTCGAAAAAAGTCCTGCTTGGGCTGGTTATCGGCGTGCTGTTTGGCCTGGCGCTGCACACTCTTTATGGCTCCGACAGCCCGGTGCTGAAGGAGTCCATCAGCTGGTTTAACATTGTCGGCAACGGCTATGTGCAGCTGCTGCAAATGATCGTCATGCCGCTGGTCTTCGCCTCGATTCTCAGCGCCGTCGCCCGGCTGCATAATGCTTCCTCGCTGGGCAAGATCAGCGTGCTGACCATTGGCGTGCTGCTGTTCACCACCGCCATCGCCGCGCTGGTCGGCGTCTTTGTCACCTGGCTGTTTGGCCTTAACGCCAGCGGCCTGGTACAGGGCGCCAATGAAACGGCCCGCCTCGCCGCGCTGCAAAATAACTACGTGGGCAAGGTGGCCGATCTCTCCACGCCGCAGCTGCTGCTCTCCTTCGTGCCGAAAAACCCGTTCGCCGATTTGACCGGAGCCAACCCTACCTCCATCATCAGCGTAGTGATCTTTGCCGCCTTCCTCGGCGTTGCCGCGCTGCATCTGTTGCGTGATGATAAGCCGAAGGGCGAGCGCGTGCTGGCTGCCATTGACGTGCTGCAAGCGTGGGTGATGAAGCTGGTTCGTCTGATCATGAAGCTCACCCCGTATGGGGTGATGGCGTTGATGACCAAGGTGGTTGCCAGCTCTAACGTCAACGACATTATCAAGCTCGGCGGCTTCGTGGTGGCTTCTTATCTTGGCCTTGCCATCATGTTTGCGGTTCACGCCCTGCTGCTGTCGGTCAATGGCGTCAACCCTAAACGCTTCTTCCGTAAAGTGTGGCCGGTGATTACCTTTGCCTTTACCAGCCGCTCCAGCGCCGCCACCATCCCTCTGAGCGTGGAAGCACAGACCCGTCGCCTCGGCGTGCCGGAATCCATTGCCAGCTTCTCGGCCTCGTTCGGCGCCACCATCGGCCAGAATGGCTGTGCCGGGCTCTACCCAACCATGCTCGCGGTAATGGTCGCGCCCACCGTTGGTATAAATCCCTTTGACCCGGTGTGGATCGCCACCCTGGTGGGCATCGTCACCCTCAGCTCCGCTGGCGTTGCGGGCGTGGGCGGCGGCGCAACCTTTGCCGCGCTGATCGTTCTGCCGACCATGGGCCTGCCGGTTACGCTGGTGGCGCTGCTGATTTCGATCGAACCGCTGATTGATATGGGCCGCACGGCGCTGAACGTTAACGGATCGATGACCGCCGGAACCCTGACCAGCCAGTGGCTGAAGCAGACTGATAAAGCGCTGCTGAATAGCGATGCTGACACTGACGCAGAGCTGGCCCACCGCTAGTTCCCCTTCCGGGCTGACTTCCTGTCGGCCCGGACCATTTCCCTCCCTCCTGCCAGCGCTTCCGCCCAGTCCTTCGCGCTGAAGACCCTGTTAATTGCAGGCGTATCGGCCTTCCTGTTCTATAGTTACTGGAGTCAGAAACGACCTATGCAGGAGTATCTGAGCATGTCGAAAGAAACCGATAACAAGGAACTGAGCCATAATGCGCCCTCTACCGGCCCCGATTCCGCCAGGCCGGGCATGGATTCACTGGCCCCTGAAGATGGTTCACATAAGCCGCTGGCCGAGCCGACGGAGCCGGGTAAACAGCCTACTGCGCCCGGCAGCCTGAAGGCGCCTGATACTCACAATACCAAGCTCGATGCGCTGGAAGCCTTTCGGAAAGGCGCAGAGAACTTCCCGCTGACCACGAATCAGGGCACGCGAATTGCCGACGATCAAAACTCCCTGCGCGCCGGCACGCGTGGCCCAACGCTATTGGAAGACTTTATCCTGCGCGAAAAGATTACCCACTTCGACCATGAGCGCATTCCTGAGCGGATTGTTCACGCCCGCGGCTCGGGCGCTCACGGCTATTTTCAGCCCTACCGCGATATGTCTGAGGTCACCAAAGCGGATTTCCTGCGCGACCCCGAGCAGCTGACGCCGGTTTTCGTTCGTTTCTCAACGGTTCAGGGCGGCGCAGGCTCGGCGGATACGGTCAGGGATATTCGCGGCTGGGCGACCAAGTTTTACACTCAGGAAGGCGTCTTCGATCTGGTGGGCAACAATACGCCGGTGTTCTTTATTCAGGATGCGCATAAATTTCCCGACTTTGTCCATGCGGTGAAACCCGAACCGCATAACGAAATGCCGCAGGGACAAAGCGCGCACGATTCCTTCTGGGACTACGTTTCCTTACAGCCAGAAACCCTGCATAACGTCATGTGGGCGATGTCCGATCGCGGTATTCCACGCAGCTACCGCACCATGGAAGGCTTCGGCATCCATACTTTCCGCTTTATCAATGCCGAAGGAAAAGCCACCTTCGTTCGCTTCCACTGGAAGCCCGTTGCGGGTAAAGCGTCGCTGCTGTGGGACGAGTCGCAAAAGCTGACCGGCCGCGACCCTGATTTTCACCGCCGCGACCTGTGGGAAGCCATCGAGGCTGGCGATTACCCTGAGTATGAGCTGGGGGTACAGCTTATTCCTGAGGAGGACGAGTTCAGGTTTGATTTCGACCTGCTGGACGCCACCAAGCTGATCCCGGAAGAGCTGGTTCCGGTTGAGCTGATTGGCAGGATGGTGCTCAACCGCAACCCGGATAATTTCTTTGCCGAAACCGAACAGGTGGCTTTCCACCCCGGCCATATTGTTCCCGGCATGGATTTCTCAAACGATCCGCTGTTGCAGGGCCGCCTGTTTTCCTACACCGATACCCAAATCAGCCGACTCGGCGGCCCCAACTTCCATGAGATCCCCATTAACCGGCCGGTATGCCCGTACCATAACTTTCAGCGCCAGGGGATGCACCGGATGGATATTGATACCAATCCGGCCAACTACGAGCCTAACTCAATCAATGATAACTGGCCGCGTGAAACGCCGCCTTCCGCGCATCGCGGCGGATTTGAAAGCTACCAGCAGCGCATTGAAGGCCATAAAGTCCGCGAGCGCAGCCCTTCCTTTGGCGAGTACTATTCTCAGCCCCGCCTGTTCTGGAACAGCCAGACCCCGGTCGAGCAGCAGCACATCATTGAGGCCTTCTCTTTCGAGCTGGGCAAGGTTGCCCGCGAATACATCCGTGAGCGGGTGGTGGATCATCTGGTTCATATTGATATTTCGCTGGCTAACGGCGTGGCGGAACAACTGGGGATCGCCCTCTCCGATGAGAAAATGCACACCGCGCCGCCAAAAGATGTCAACGGGCTTAAAAAGGACGCCAGCCTGAGCCTGTATGCCGTTCCCAGCGGCTCGATCAAGGGGCGTCAGGTAGCGCTGCTAATTAGCGACGGCGTAGTAGCCGCCGATACGCTCGCCATTTTGCAGGAGCTCAAACTGCATGGCGTGCACGCGAAGCTGCTGGCACCGCATATGGGCCAGGTACGCGCGGATGACGGCTCCGACCTGCCGGTTGACGCCACCTTTAGCGGCCTTCCCTCGCTGACGTTTGATGCAGCGATCGTGCCGGATGGCAATATTGACGCGCTGCTGCTCAGCGGCGATGCCCGCTACTTCCTGCTGGAAGCCTATAAGCATCTGAAGGTGATTGGCCTTAGCGGCGATGCCCGACGTTTCAAACCCCAGTTTGGACTTGCCGACGACCAGCAGGAGGAAGGCGTGGTTGAGGGCAGTAAAGCTGAGGGCGTACTAATGAGTGAGTTTCTGCTGGCGCTGGCCGCGCACCGTATCTGGTCACGCAGCCAGAAAGCCCAGAGCGTACCGGCATAACGCTGCCGTTAAGGCGCGATATGGCAGGCTTCATGGAGGGAGAGTTAAGAATACGTTAAGCACTGTAAGCAACCCACAATGGCGGCCCCTAAGGCCTTGCGTTTTTCCCGGCCCGGCGTAATGTTAGCCTCAGTCAGAACCAGGAGAAACCTTATGAAAAAGGTGATGAGTGCGCTGTTAGCCTTAACGTTATTATCACCCACGCTGGCCCTTGCGCATCCCGGCGGCTGGGGCCCAGGCCCGGGACCGGGTTGGCACCATGGCGGCGGTCCCGATCGTCTGTCGTTCCTCCCAGAGGCAGCGGCTGCGGTGTTGATCGGCGGCCTGACCTATTACGCGCTTAATGGAAATTACTATCAGCGGCAGAATGACAACACCTATGTCGTTGTTCAGCCGCCCTTAGAGCGCGTAAGCGGGGATATGCGCGCGTTGGATTACAACGGCGAGCGTTTTTACGTGCAGGACGGTCACTATTATCGTCGTGATATCGACGGCCGCTTTCTGGAAGTTCCCCGTCCGCCGGGCCTGTAACCCCGGCAAAAAAAAAGGTCACCCCCGCAGGGTGACCTTTTTTATTTGAGCGGGGACAGTTACTGAACCGCTTGCGGATCGGTATCGTACTCTTTACAGCTCTGGAAGCCATAGTTCATCACGCGACCCGTATCGCTGTAGCTGACGAAGTACGTCTGCGTTTTACCGTCACGCTCGCCCAGAACATAGGTCTGGCAGGTGCCGCGGGCATGAACCATGGTAATTTCGGTAGAAGGTGGACCAGCAATATCTCGTACCTGCTGACGGGTCATCCCTTTTTTCACGTCCTGGACAACCGGTTTTGTTACGTAGCTTTCAGCGCGGTCATAGGCTGTACAACCCGATAAAACGGCCAGAGCCACAGCAGCACCAATAAATCCCGTTACCTTCTTCATCTTATTCTTCCTCAAAAGTTATCCATGTAGTCTTAAGCCTGGAACATAAACGCTGATTAATCAACTTTATGGCGATGAAAAGGCAATAAATCGTGCCTCGTGTCACCGCGCGGGCCTATACTAACCGGCATGAGAATGAACGTTCGCTCTCGGTGGCGGTTTCTATCCCGCCCTCCGGCTGAAAGGCGAGCCGCCGATCAATCAGAGGTGAAGATGAGTACGCCCAATGAAGCCCGCGACGCGCGCCATCGTCAGCGTAAAGATGAAATTATTGCTGCCGGGCGTCGCTGTTTCCGCCAGTCCGGTTTTCATGCCGCCAGCATGGCGCAGCTGGCCGCGGAGGCCAGCCTTAGCGTTGGGCAGATTTATCGCTACTTCACCAATAAAGACGCCATTATTGAAGAGATGGTAAAAAGGATCATCGATTCCCGGCTGGTGTATATGGAGGAAACGGCAACCGCCCGCAACTTGCCCAGGCTGCTCGCCTGGCGACAGGCTCTGGATGAGGATGATGAGGCGCTGATGCTGGAAGTGGGCGCCGAGGCTAGCCGCAATCCAGTGGTGGCCAGAATGCTGGCGGAGGCCGACAGCAGGATGTTCACTCACGCCTGTCAGAATGTAAAAAAAACCTATCCCCACTTCAGCGATGAGCATATCCGCACCTGCGTGGAAGTGTTTGCCGTACTGGTGGAAGGAACGGCCTTTCGCCGACTGACGCCACAGAAAGCGTCAGCAGAAAGGCTCTTCATCTTATACCAACAGTTAACCGATCTACTTTTTAAGACAGAGGAAAAATGACACCTGCTCACTCCAGTCGCCTTGGCTATGCCATTACGCTAGGGCTTCTTGCGGCGCTCGGCCCGCTTTGTATCGATCTTTATCTGCCTGCCCTGCCATCGCTGGCCAGGGATTTGCAAACGCCAACCGCCACCGCCCAGCTTAGCCTGACCGCCGGTCTGTTGGGTTTAGGTTTCGGCCAGCTGATCTTTGGCCCGATGAGCGATAAATTTGGCCGTATCCGGCCGCTGCTCCTTTCCCTCGTGCTGCTGCTGATCGCCTCGGTGGGCTGTGCGCTGGCGCAGAATATTAACCAGCTGCTGCTGGCTCGCCTGTTTGAAGGGCTGTCCGGCGCGGGTGGCGCGGTACTCTCCAGAGCCATCGCCCGCGATATGTACAGCGGGCATGAGCTGACCCGCTTTTTTGCCCTGCTGATGCTGGTTAACGGCCTCGCGCCGATTGCGGCGCCGGTGATGGGCGGTGCGTTGATGGCCGTACTCGACTGGCGCGGCCTGTTTATGGTAATTGCCGCCATCGCCGTGCTGCTGTTTGTGCTGGCAAAGGCAAAGCTCAACGAAACGCTGCTCCCGGAGCGACGCAGTCAGGGCAGCATTTTTGCCGCCTGGGCCGCGCTCGGCCAGGTGATCAGGCACCGCCCGTTTATGGGCTTCTGCCTGACGCAGGGCTTTATGATGTCCGGGATGTTCGCCTATATCGGCGCCTCACCCTTTGTTTTACAGCAGCTGTATGGCCTGTCGCCCCAGGCGTTTAGCTTTTGCTTTGCCGCCAATGGCGTTGGTCTGATCCTTGCATCACAGATCAGCGCGCGTCTGAGCCCGCTGTGGGGCGAGTACCGGGTGGTAAAAGGCGCGCTGACGCTGGCGTTTGTTTCATCCGGCAGCTTACTGATCGCCGGGCTGAGCGGCGCGGCCTTACCGATCGTGCTGGTCGCGCTGTTCTTCAGCGTCGCCAGTAACGGCGCGGTCGGCGTGGCGGCCGCCTCGCTGGCCATGCAAAGCCAGGGGCACCGTGCGGGCAGCGCGTCAGCGGTAATGGGGGTTACGATGTTTACCCTGGGCGGCATCTCGGTGCCGATCACCGGCATTGGCGGAACGTCGGTGCTGACCATGACCGCCACCATTTTTGGCTGCTACCTGCTGGCAATTACGATGTTCGTTCTGCTGGCGCAAAAACCGAAAGCGTCTGATTAATCGGCAAAAGAGCGGCAGCAGCAGGATTGATTCTTGTTGTTTCCCGCCTGGCGAGTTAGTTTTAGCGCAGATGTTTTGCAACTGCCGCGCATCGCGCGGGACTGAATCTGAGGAGAGGTAAATGGCTCTGCAACAGGAAATTATCGAAGCGTTGGGCGTAAAACCCACGATTGAGGTGAAGCAGGAAATTCGCACCAGCGTGGAATTTCTCAAGTCGTACCTGAAAACCTACCCGTTTATTAAGTCGCTGGTCCTGGGGCTGAGCGGCGGCCAGGACTCGACGCTGACCGGCAAACTGAGCCAGATAGCGATCGCGGAGCTGCGTGAAGAGACCGGCGACAGTGGCTACCAGTTTATCGCCGTCCGTCTGCCCTATGGCGTTCAGGCTGATGAACAGGACTGCCAGGACGCCATCGACTTTATCAAGCCCGACCGCGTGCTGACGGTGAACATCAAGGAAGCGATCCTGGCCAGCGAGAAGGCGCTGCGCGACGCCGGGGTTACGCTGTCTGATTTTGTGCGCGGCAATGAAAAAGCGCGTGAGCGCATGAAAGCTCAGTACAGCATCGCCGGGATGAATGCGGGCGTGGTGGTCGGTACGGACCATGCAGCCGAAGCGGTCACTGGCTTCTTCACCAAATACGGCGACGGCGGCACCGACATTAACCCGATTTTCCGTCTGAACAAAGGTCAGGGTAAGCAACTGCTGAAAGAGCTTGGCTGCCCGGAGCATCTCTACCTCAAGCAGCCCACCGCCGATCTGGAAGATGACCGTCCGGGCCTGCAGGATGAGGTCGCACTGGGCGTCACTTACGTGATGATTGACCAGTATCTTGAAGGGCAGAAAATTGACGAGTCTGCGGCCAAAATCATTGAGGGTTGGTATCTGAAAACCGAGCACAAGCGCCGCCCGCCAATTACCGTATTTGACGACTTCTGGAAGAAGTAATTCCTGCTGAGTTTTCCGGGCGGTGCCAACCGCCCTTTCTTTTTTCTACCGGGACCTCATGGCACTGACACAGCAACGCGCGACGCTGACCGGCCTCTGCGCCATTGTTTTATGGAGCACCACCGTCGGGCTGATTCGCAGTATCTCCGAATCGCTTGGCGCCACCGGCGGCGCGGCGCTGATCTACAGCGCCAGCGCGCTGTTTCTTTGCCTGGCCCGCGGGTTGCCCGGCTGGCGTAATCTGCCTCCCCGCTATTTATGGTGGGGCGGCGCGCTGTTCGTCAGCTATGAAATCTGCCTCGCCGTGTCGATTGGCCTCGCCCACAGTCGTCCTCAGGCGCTTGAGCTGGGGATGATCAACTACCTGTGGCCCAGCCTGACCATTGTTTTCGCCATTCCCTTCAACCAGCAGCGCTTTCGCTGGTGGCTGTGGCCTGGCTTAGCGCTGGCGCTTAGCGGCATTATCTGGGTGTTGAAAGGCGACAGTCGCTGGACGCCGATGCTGCTGTGGCACAACGTGATGGATAATCCGCTCGCCTACGGCCTGGCCTTCTTCGCCGCCATCGCCTGGGCGCTGTACAACAACGTTACCCGGCGCTATGCGCAGGGCCAGAGCGGCGTGACGCTGTTTTTCCTGATCACTGCCGTCGCGCTGTGGCTGAAGCTGGCTATTGGCGGCCAGCCCCAGCCGATGCAGTTCAGCCCGTCGGTCATACTGGAAGTGCTGTTTATGGCGGCCTCTACGGCAATAGCCTACTCGGCCTGGAACACGGGGATTCAGCACGGCAACATGACCCTGCTGGCGACCGCCTCCTATTTCACCCCGGTTTTCTCCGCCCTGCTGGCCTCACTGTGGCTTCAGCTGACGCCTGCCTTCAGTTTCTGGCAGGGCGTGGTGATGGTTACCGTCGGCTCCTTGATTTGTTGGCGTGCCACCCGTTAGCGGCGGCTTTTCTCTCTGCTTGCGTCCTGCTACACTGTACATGTAACCAGTAACTGGAGTGCAGTGTGGCAAGACGTGCAGCAAGCCATCGCCTGGAGTTTGAACCCGCGGCGATTTATCAATACCCCGATCATCTTCGTCCTTCTCTTGAAGGGTTGCCCTCTCTTCCCGGCGTGTATGTTTTTCACGGCGAGAGCGAGACGATGCCGCTGTACATTGGCAAAAGCGTCAATATCCGCAGCCGGGTGATGTCGCATTTTCGCACCCCGGACGAGGCCAGAATGCTGCGGCAGGCCCGGCACGTCACCTTTATCCCCACCGCTGGCGAGCTGGGCGCCCTGCTGCTTGAAGCGCAGATGATTAAGGTTCAGCAGCCGCTGTTCAATAAGCGGCTGCGTAAAAATCGCCAACTCTGCTCACTGCATATCAGCGACGGGAAACCGAGGGTGGTTTACGCGAAAGAGCTGGATTTTTCCCATACGCCGGATCTGTTCGGCCTGTACGCAAACCGCCACGCGGCGCTGGAAACCCTGCAAAAAATCGCTGACGAACAGCGTCTTTGCCTTGGGCTGCTAGGACTGGAAAAGTTACAGCAGGGACGCGCCTGCTTCCGCGCCAGCCTCGGGCGCTGCGCGGGAGCCTGCTGTGGTAAAGAGAGTCCGCAGCAGCATAACCTTCGCCTGCTGACGGCGCTGGAACGGGTGCGGGTGCAGTGCTGGCCGTGGCAAGGCGCGGTAGGCGTGGTCGAACAGGGCGTCAGCCACCAGCAGATTCATATCATCAATAACTGGTTTTATCTGGGCACGGTAGAGGATCTGGCGCAGGCCAGCAGCCTGACCACCACGCCGCAGGGCTTTGACAGCGACGGCTACAAAATTCTGTGTAAACCCATCCTGAGCGGCAAGTATCCCATCCTTTCCCTTCTCTGAGCCGCACAAACGAAACCGCCGACGCTGTCCACGGCATCAGGGCCTGTGTGAACAACGTCGGCGGTCTCAATTTATTTCAGCAGGGCTTAGCCTTGCGCGTCTGATGGCAGCATTTTACCTTCGTGGCGAGGCTTTTCAGTCAGACGTTTCTCAAAGTTCTGGTTGAACTGCTTTTTCTGCTCTGGCGTCAGCACGTTGTACATCTTGTTCTGCGTTGCCATCATCTCCAGCGCGCGGGCTTTGCCATCCTCAGACATTTTGGTTGCCTGGGCTTCAGCCTTAGCCTGGTCGAAACTGTCGGAAGCAATAATGCTGTGCATAGCGCGACGATCGTCCAGAGAAGGACGCTTCATCTCTTTATGGGCGTCTCTCATGATGGCGCGCATTTGTGTTTTCTGCGCATCCGTCAGGTTCAGGCCTTTAAACATGTCATGGTGCATTCCGCCGTGACGAGGTGGCATATGCATCATGCCTTTATCCGCTCCGGCCGGAGGAGGCGTCATATTATCAGCCGCAGCGTGAACGATATTCGCAGCACCCAGGGCCAGGGTCATAGCAACAACAACAGAAGTTAATTTACGCATCATTTTATCCTTACTTTTCAGTTCTGTGACGACAGCAATGTCGTGATGTCGGAACTCAGTTTAGGGCGCTGAACGTCAAGTACTCAGAGCGTTGGTAAAGCCCTGAAAGCATAAAAGACAAAATGGTGGCAATCATGGAGAGAATGCGAAGAATAGCGTGAGGAATTGCTAACAGATATGAATTTACGCTAATTAATGCAGAAATTATGGAGAAGTGTAATACGAACGACAGGATCCGGAAAGGGAAAAGTAAGGCTTCCTCACGCAGCCGGGGATACGTTTTTTGACCCGGCGGCCAGCGGGAGCCTGGATAACGAAATAAATGGAGCGCCAGGCTGAAATACCAGGCGACCGGCACGGCAATCGCCCTTAACTCTTCCGGCAGAGCAACTACCGCTCTGAACCCAGCGCGTCGTTGTGCGCATTATCCTCCACCAGCATCAGGCCTGCCCGCTGACCCAGCGCGACGTTCGGATTGGGGAACATGACGTATTCCCTCGCCTGCTGCACGTAAAAGCGCGTATCTCCATCTTCGGCCAGCAGCGTTCCCTGAGGAAAGGCGGTGAAATTGAGCGTCTCGCCGCTCATATGCAGGATAAATGCTTCAGTGCGGCGAGTGATCTGCTGCGAAACCCGATAGCAGCGCGGCGGCGCCGTTACCTCAGGTAAGGCTTCCCCAAACAGAATCGCGGCCAGCGACTGCTGCGCCGCGCTGAACTGCGCTAGATCATTGCTGCCAAACGGCAGCGCCTTACCCAGCTCAAGCGTACAGCTGCTGGCGCTGAAGTGGCGGCAGCTATAGTGGGTAAAGGTTCCGCCCGGTGCGCGGTGAAACACCAGCGCTTCAAGGCCAGCGGAAGCCAGCCAGTGCAGAAAGTCTTGCGGCCACGGCGTTTCGCGCAGCGGCATTACGCCGAACCGCGCATGATATGAGCCACGAATAGCCGTATGCATATCGAGATGCCAGCGCGTTTCCTCATGGCAGCCGACCTGCCAGAAGGTCTCCATCGCCTGCTCAAGACGCCAGGCCCGCCGTGCCTCAGGGCAGTCTTCATACTGCTGCCAGCGGCCGCCAAACATGCGGTTAATATCGCAGCGCAGATAGCGCTTGTTAACGCGCAGCGCCGACGGATTGCCGTAAATCACCATCAATCGGGGAAGCAACGGCTTCTCGCCCCGCAGCAGCTGGCCGACCAGCTCATTCAGTATTTCTACCGGCGCGGTTTCATTACCGTGGACGCCGGCGGAAATCACCAGCGCCTGAGAGGAAGCATTGAGCGGGGTCATCTCAAGGATGCCCTCATCCAGCCACTGCCAGCTGAGCTGGTCATTACGCCCTGAGCGTTGTTCAGGCGGCTCGCCGCTGAGGGTTTGTTTCAGGAAGTCCTGCATACGTTCTCCTTGTTGTGAGTTTCTACTCCTTCATCATGGCAAGGCGCGCCACAAAGTCAGCCGACGCGCCTCACTTCATCCCTGATCACTGCTGAAAGCTGTAGACATTCCCTAAGTTTAGCAGCTTCGTCAGTTCGTCCAGCGCTTCGCGTCCCTCCAGCAGTAGCTGAGGGTCCGCGAGGTCACTCTGCGAGAGGCGATCGCGGTAGTGACGCTCAACCCAGCCGTTCAGAGTGGCGAACAGCGTGTCGTTCATCATCACCGAGGGGTTGACCGCCGCCAGCTCGCGCGCGTTAAGCACCACCCGCAGTCGCAAACAGGCCGGGCCGCCGCCGTTGCACATACTTTCCCGCAGGTCGAATACTTTCAGCTCATCAACCGGACCGCCGCTTTCCACCAGACCGCAGAGATAGCGCCAGACGCCCGGATGCTGACGGGCTTCCTCGGGCAGTACCAGCAGCATCTTGCCGTTGGGTTTACTCAGTAGCTGACTGTTAAAGAGATAGGTTGCTACCGCATCCGCCACGCTCACCTGATTATCAGGTACTTCAATCGGCGTGAAGCCCGGCATTTTTTCTGCGATCGCCGCCAGCAGCCCGGACTGATTGAGGAAGGCATACTGATGGCAGAACAACACCTGTTGATTGCTGACCGCGATAACGTCGTTATGAAATACGCCCTGATCGATAACCGCCGGGTTCTGCTGCGCAAACAGGGTACGCTGTGGGTCGAGCTGATGTAGTCTGGCGACCGCCTCACTCGCTTCGAGGGTCTGACGGGCAGGATAGCGCGTGGGCGCAACGCTGCTGTTGCCCTCTTCACGACCGTAAACAAACAGCTGAACCCCCGCATCGCCGTGAGCCTGGCTGAAACGGTTGTGGTTTGCCGCGCCCTCGTCGCCAAACATCCCCACCTGCGGCAGCGCGTCATGTACGCTGAAATACTGCGGGTCATGGAAAATAGCCCTCAGCAGCGCCCCCGTGGTGGGTGCCTCCATCGCGCGATGGAATTTGTTGTTCAGATTAGCGACCGTCAGATGCACCCGTCCGTCAGCGCTGTCCGCCGACGGCGACACCGTGGCCGCATTCGCTACCCACATAGCCGAAGCCGAACTGGCGGCCGACAGCAGGCGGGGAGCCTGCGCGGCGGCCTTAGCCAGCACCTGCGCGTCAGTACCGCTAAAGCCAATCTGCCGCAGCACGCCGACGGCAGGACGTTCATGCGGCGGGATCACGCCCTGTACAAAGCCTAGATCCGCCAGCGCCTTCATTTTTAACAGTCCCTGCTGAGCGGCCAGCCTCGGGTTAGAGAGCTGATGCTGATGGCGCGTGGAGGCCTCGTTGCCAAATGACAGCCCGGCATAATGGTGCGTCAGGCCTGGCAGGCCATCAAAGTTCGCTTCGCGTGCGCTCATCTCTCACCGCCTGATGTGCTGAAGTCCAGACCAGGTGACAACGTCACCGGCAGCGAAAGGTCGGCAGATTCCAGCGACGCCATCGGCCACGCGCAGTAATCCGCCGCATAAAAGGCGCTGGCCCGGTGGTTTCCTGACGCGCCGATGCCGCCGAAAGGCGCGCTGCTGGCCGCACCGGTCAGCGGTTTGTTCCAGTTGACGATGCCGGCGCGACACTCAATCAGCAGCCGATCGAACAGTTCGCGGGAGGGTGAAATCAGCCCACAGGAAAGGCCATAGCGGGTGTTATTGGCCAGCCTGATGGCCTGATCAAAATCATCGTAGCGAATAACGGCCAGCAAAGGCCCGAAGACCTCTTCATCCGGCACATTTTTCAGCCCGGTAAGATCAACAATGCCCGGCGTCAGGATCGCACTGCTGCGATCCGGCCAGCGCATCGGCAGCAGCACTTTACCGCCTGACTCAACCCGCGCCTGCCATTCGGCAAAGATCCGCTCTGCTGCCTGCACTGAAATCACGCTGCCCATAAACGGCTGCGGGGCCGCGTCCCAGGCGCCGGGCTTAATTCTCGCCGCGACCTCGGTAAAGCGAGCAAGGAAAGCGTCTCCGGCGGCGCCGCGCTTAACCAACATCCGGCGGGCGCAGGTGCAGCGCTGACCGGCGGTGATAAACGCCGACTGAATGGCCAGGTTGACCGCCGCGTCAACATCAGCAGGATCTTCGACAATCAGCGCATTGTTCCCGCCCATCTCCAGCGCCAGCATTTTATCAGGACGCCCGGCAAACTGGCTGTGCAACTGGTAGCCCGTCGCCGCGCTGCCGGTAAACAGCACGCCGTCAACCTGCGGCTCTCTGGACAACGCCTGGCCGGTTTCTCTGCCGCCCTGAACCAGATTCAGCACGCCGTCGGGTAGCCCGGCGTTCTGCCAGAGTCGTACCGTTTTCCCGGCAATACCCGGCGTCAGTTCGCTGGGCTTGAACACCACCGTATTTCCCGCCAGCAAAGCGGGGACGATATGACCATTCGGCAGATGGCCGGGGAAATTATAGGGGCCAAATACCGC
This sequence comes from Erwinia typographi, assembly GCF_000773975.1. Lineage (GTDB taxonomy): Bacteria > Pseudomonadota > Gammaproteobacteria > Enterobacterales > Enterobacteriaceae > Erwinia > Erwinia typographi. The sequence goes on along the minus strand of NZ_JRUQ01000024.1, from coordinate 49,451 downwards.
CATCACGCCGTGCGGACGATGGCGAAGCGAACTCTCTGCTTCAAGGGTGGTGCCGGTACGGGCGTGATAAGCCCTGACCGAAATCGCCACCTTATTGATCATCGCCTGAATCTCCGTTGCCGCTTCCCAGCGCGGTTTACCGGTCTCTCTGGCGATAGTGACGGTCAGGTCCTCTTTATTCTTCTCCAGCAGTGAAGCAAACTTCTCCGCAATCGCCTGACGCTCGGCAAATGGACGGCGCGCCCAGCTGCTGAATGCGCTGCGGGCGGCAGCCACGGCGGAAGAGACCTGTGCGGCGCTGGCCGCTTTCCCCTCCCAGAGGAGTTCGCCGCTAACCGGGTCCAGCTTGCTAAAATTCTCGCCCGCGCCAGTCAGCCATTGACCTTCAATACAGTGCATCATGCTTTATTCTCCGGATTCAGTGTTACCACGCGCAGGGCGTCGCCCTGCCCGCAGCGTAAAAGAGTTGCCTGTTCCCTGCTCAGGCTGACCGTGCCGCCAGCCGGGTCGACGTTCAGCAGAATCGTACGGAAGTCCTCATAGCGCTCATTCGCTACCAGGCAGAGAGGCTGTGATTCATCGGCTGGCTCGCCGATGCTGACCTGCAACAGGCGGCTTTTGCGAATCGCCCGCACGCGATCGATATCGCATTCAAGCGTCGGGCCACCGTCAAATATGTCGACATAGTTCATATAGCGGAAGCCTTCGGCTTCGAGCACCGCCCGCGCCGGGGCCGTTTGCGGATGCGTTTTGCCAATGACCGCTTTAGCCTCTTCCGTCAGGTAGTCGATATACAGCGGGTGCTTCGGCATCAGTTCGGCGATAAAGGCTTTTTGCCCGGTGCCACACAGGTAGTCGGCCTCGCTGAAGGACATTGAGAAAAAGCGGCTGCCGACGCTTTCCCAGAAGGGAGAGTGTCCGGCGTCGTCGCTCACGCCGCGCATTTCCGCGACCACTTTCTGCATAAACCGATCGCGAAAGGCGGCCATAAACAGGAAGCGCGATTTTGACAGCAGGTAACCGTTTTTACCGTTGCGGTAGTCCGGGTCCAGGAACAGCGTGCACAGCTCGCTGCTACCGGTGTGATCGTTACTCAGCGACAGCGTGGGCAGGATGTTATACACGTTCAGCTCTTTTGAAGCGTGAACCTGTGTCCCGACGCGGAAGTTATACCAGGGATCCTGCAACCCCACGGCCACTTCAATGGCGCAGATACCCACAGCCCTGCCCGAGTCGCTCTCTTCCAGTACAAAAACGTAGCCCTGCTCCGCCCGCGGCAAAACGTTCTGCCAGGTAAGAATTGAGCGATCGATTCGGGCCGACAGCGTCTCGCTATCGGCTGGCAGCGAGGTGGGTCCCCCGCCAGTTTTACCGGCGAGGGCCATCAGTTGCACAAGATCGTCACGTTCAACAGGACGGATGACCATCATGATCCTGCCCCTTCAATCACCGCGCGGCAGGCTGCCTCAAAGCGGGCAAGTCCCTCTTTCACTTCCTCTTCAGAGATAATCAGGGACGGCGCAAAGCGCACCACGCTGGCTCCGGCAATCAGTACCATCAGCCCTTCTTTCGCCGCTGCCTGATTGATCAGCTTCGCCTTACCGCTGTAATCCTGATTCAACACGCAGCCGATCAGCAGCCCGAGGCCGCGAATTTCACTGAACAGGCGCAGGCGCTGATTAATGCCGTTCAGACCGTCGATAAACCACTGGTGGCGCAGCGCGACGCCCGCCATCATCTCCGGCGTGTTGATCAGCTCCATCACTTTTCCGCCGACCGCACCAGCCAGCGGGTTGCCGCCGTAAGTCGTGCCGTGCGTGCCCACGCTCATCGCCGCCGCCAGTTTTTCGGTTGTCAGCATCGCGCCAATTGGGAAACCGCCGCCGAGCGCTTTCGCGGTGGTCAACACATCTGGCGTCACGCCGTAGTGCATATAGGCATACAGCGAACCGGTTCTGCCAACGCCGCTTTGCACCTCATCGAAAATCAGCAGCGCCTGGTGCCTGTCGCAAATCTCACGCAGTCCGCGCAGGAAGGCTGGCTCGGCCGGAACAACGCCCCCTTCTCCCTGAATTGGCTCAACGATCACCGCGCAGGTCTGGTCATTAATCAGGGCGGCCGCCGAGGCCAGATCGTTATAGACGGCGTGCTGAATGCCAGCAGGCAGCGGCGCGAAGTCTTTTGAATAGGCTGGCTGACCACCGGCGGAAACGGTAAACAGCGTGCGGCCGTGAAAAGCATTTTTGAAAGCCACAATCCCACTTTTCTGCTCGCCAGCCTGGTCATGAGCATATTTACGCGCCAGCTTCAGAGCGGCTTCATTGGCTTCCGCGCCGGAATTGCAGAAAAAAACGCGGTCGGCGAAGGTGGCGTCAATCAGCTGTTTCGCTAAGCGCAAAATAGGTTCGTTGGTGTAGCCGTTACCGGTGTGCCACAGGCGTGCGGCCTGCTGCTGCAACGCCTGCTGTAAGTCAGGATGGGCATGGCCAAGGGCGTTAACCGCAATGCCGCCGGCAAAATCGATATAGGCGTTACCCTGCTGATCCCACAGCGTTGAGCCTTCAGCCCGCACCGGCACGAAGCTGGCAGGCGCATAGGTTGGAACAATCCACCGATCGAAATTTTCACGAGATACTGACGGGTTCATAACGGCCTCTGTTTTACTGCTCGCTGGCAGGTAACTTAAAAGTTTAAATAATGTTAATAAAATGAATCACTGCGCCCCTACTGTAATTTGCACGCAGCGTGCCAGCCAGCGATAAAAATGCATAAATGATATTGATGCATGTAATATCAATAAGTTACATCCTATTCTTATGCACACTTAATGCATAAAAAGTGAATAACCATCCGATCGGCGATGGTTTACCGAATAAAAATCAGCGGAATTATGCAGTCGAAAAATAAAATATCGCTTTTGTGATCGACGCCGAAATTACGGTTTAAAAAGAGGCATTTAGCGCACCAAAAACGAACAGCCTGCACCAAAACAGAGCAAACCAGGACAGTTCTGTAGGCGAACACGTATTTGGCAACGGGTTCAGCAGGCTGCTTTACTTTCTCCTGACGCCAAAGATCCCCGTAGATTCTTGCCTGGCGAGGTAACGGCAGACTTAAGAAATCCAGCGTTGACTCAACATGCTGCCAGCGAAAAAAAAGAAAAAATTAGGAATCCGCTGGAGGAATACTGCTTCCTGATAATAATTAACCATCAAACTAATTAAAATTGAATTAATTTAATCACGCGTCTGGGCAGCAATAATCACCTTAAGAATTCTTAAGCAAAAAAAACCCCATGCTGATTAAGAAATATTTAGCAACTTGCAATTAACAATAAAGACTTAAATTATATTACGCGTATCAGTAATTATTTTTACCGCTTATTGCAGAAAATCCCTGCAACTCTTTAAGTTGTGCCATCAGCCCCCCACCCGCATTGCAATAATGTTAATAACAAAATATAAAAATGATATAAAACAGTGTATTAATTAAGGATTCTACTAACGCAATTTTATTTCACGTAAATAACCCTGCAGCACAAAAAACATAAACGAAAGATAAACACTATCAAAATAAACACGCCAATATTAAAATTACATTTTGTTACACCTATTTATTTAGAATAAAAAATTAATTTATGCCACCTTCTTATCCGACGTATAACGGCGTCATAACGATAATTACTCACAGGGTAAATAAAAATGAAGCGCAATTTTCTGGTATGGGCTATCCCTGTCCTCTTCGGGATGGGTAACGTTAATGCGGCGGAGATTTATAATAAAGAGAGTAATAAATTAGACCTTACTGGCAAGGTAGACGTTAGCCATTTATTTTCCTCTGATGATGCTCACAATGGTGATAACAGCTATGCCCGACTGGGCTTTAAAGGGGAAACGCAAATTACTGACCAGCTCAGTGGCTACGGCAGATGGGAATATCAGTTCGAGCTGGGTAATCCGGAAGGAGAAGACGCACAGAAAGGCAACAAATCCCGACTGGGCTATGCCGGGTTGAAATTTGGTGACGCAGGGTCGCTGGACTATGGTCGTAATTACGGCCTGATTTATGATGCGTTGGCCTACACCGATATGCTACCGAACTTCGGCGGCGACGCGGCCCACACGGATGCTTTCCTGGCCGGCCGCTCAACCGGCGTGGCAACCTGGCGAAACAGTAACTTCTTCGGTCTGGTTGATGGCCTGAGCGTAGCGCTCCAGTATCAGGGTAAGAATGAGCGCACCGACAGCAGCGCCGTGCGTCGCTCCAACGGTGACGGCTACGCCATGTCGCTGGCCTATGAGTATAATTTCGGCCTGGCGGTGACGGGAGCTTATGCCAACATTGATCGCACCACGAAGCAGAATCAGGCCGATCGGGGTGAAGGCGATCGTGCCGAACTGTGGGCTACCGCCATCAAATATGATGCCAACCAGATTTATCTGGCGGCAATGTATGGCGAAACCCACAACGCGACCCCAATTAGCGGCGGCTTTGCCAATAAGGCGCAGGATTTTGAAGTGGTGGCGCAGTATCAGTTCCTGAACGGCTTACGCCCTTCTCTGGCCTATGTGTCTTCACGCGCTAAAGATATAGAGTCTGTCGGCAGCGCGGATATCTATAAATATGCCAGCGTCGGCGCAAACTACTACTTCAACAAAAACATGGTGGCGTATACCGAATACCGTATCAACCTGCTGGACAGCGATAACCCGCTGGGTCTGGCTTCGGATGACATCACCGCAATAGGACTGACCTACCAGTTCTGATGCTTTAAACGCGTTCGTCATTGCCTTCCGCCTGTGTCGATGGAAGGTCCTCACCCAAAGGGCCCTCGTGGCCCTTTTTTTTATTTCCAGGTAATCGACTCGTAACGAAGCTGAATGTCTTCCAGGTGCGTACTAGTCATTCCGTTGGGAAGCCCCAGCTAGTCTCTACGGGAATTGCAGATATCAGGTCAGTCGGTAATGTCTGTCCGGCACCGGCGTTTCAGGCAGCTCGCGCTGGTTATTCATTTCCAGCAGATTGATCTCGATATTGGTGCACATCGCATCCATCGGCAGATGATTATTAGCATAGCCGAACGGCATCTCCAGCTCTTCCGCCAGCGTGTCCAGCGACAGAAAGGTATAGGATATAAATACCGAGACCAGCGGCGTCATATAGTGAAGATCCGGCACCAGCGCAAACGGCAGCAGCGTACAGAACAGATAAACCGTCCGATGCAGCAGCAGCCCGTAGGCAAACGGCAACGGCATACTGGCCAGGCGCTCACAGCCGCCAAGCACCTGCGACAGCTGATGGATACTGTCGTCCAGCTGCGTAAAAACGATATCGGAAACCGCCCCGCTGCGGCGCTGCTCGCCCAGCCAGCGGGATATCTTCATCTCAATCACATTGGTCGGCGCGCGACGTCTGAGCACATCGTCAGTCTCATCGCCCAGATAGCGTTGCAGATCCTTTCTCGGGTCGGTCTTACGCAGTTGGTGCTTCAGGCTGTAGCAAAATGCCATCAGCAGCGCGGTGATACGCGGCGCGTCAGCAGGTGAAATGGCGTGCACCTGACGCAGGATGGTACGGCAGGCGATCAGCAATCCTCCCCAAAACAGCCTGGCCTCGGTAAAACGCGCATAGCAGACGCTGTTACGAAACCCGAGGAAGATAGCGATGGAGACGCCGAGCAGGCTGAACGGCGCCAGGGTAAGCTTTACGCCCAGCGTCTCATACCAGTCGAGGCAAAAGATCGCCACCACCGACATCAGTAAATTCAAACCAAGGCGGAAAAGAATGCCGGACAGCACGGAACCGTGCCAGGAGAACAAACGGACAAACCAGTGGGCATGCGGACGAATTATCATGTTGGCAGATATGCAGGATTTTTGTGAATTCTGGCAAAGAACCGCCGCGCTGCCCAGCTATTTTTTGTGAGTTAAGTCACATTTATTTGTGGGCCGGATATTGACAGTGCCGGGGTTTCCGGCATCATCCCACAGCGGGCTAAGGTGCCATCAAATCAAACTGACTGGCGCTGCTGCCCTGTAAAGTCACCGGCTGAACCAGCTTCAGCGTGATCCAGTTGGAAGTTACGCGCTGCTGCTTACTGTCCTCCAGCGTGACGGAAAGCCGATATTCGTTGCTCGCTCCTTCAGCGCTGTCCCACGCCGGGATAATAATGCTCCAGCCCTGCGGACTGGTGTTGCTGGCCGGTGGCGTCAGGCTCAGCGCCTGGGTATCGCCCTGCCAGTCAATCGCCTTAATAGCATTAGCATTACGAATTTGCAGCTTCAGCGGCAGCGTTTCACCCGGCTGCACCTGCCACGGCGGCGTTGCCAGGAACACCGACAGCGTTTTTCGCTGGCGGAACTCCATCACCGGCGAGTTATTGCGATTCACCGTATCGTAGCGGCTGCCGCTCAGCGATCGTGCCGCCGCCACGTTGTCAGCCGAGAGCTGCTTGCTCAGCGCCACGCCTATCTGATAATTCATCTTCAGGCCGAACTGATCCTGCGTTTCGCCGGTGTCGGCCGTTTTATGCGAGGCGGTAACGGTAAACAGCGGCACTGGCGTATAGCTGACGCCAAGCTCAATCGCCGACGGATTGCTGCCCAGCGTGCCGCTGTTAAAAAGGTCAACATTGTTGCCCAGATACTGCTCATAGCTCAGCGACATGCCCAGCTGGCGGTAGAATGGCAGATAGCCCTGGGTGGTAATATCATAGCCGCGCGCCATGCGCATTTCGCTTTCATGGGTCCGGTCGCGCCAGCCGGAGAGCGGCTGATAATAGTTCGCCGAAAAGCGCAGGTAGTCTCCCCAGGCTTCGGCGCCCAGCGATCCGCGCTGCTGGTTGGATTCAAACAGCTGGTCGACAAAGGCGTTGTAGCCCAGCCGCCAACTGCCCGCCACCAGCCGCTGCCCCAATCCTGCATTGCCCACCAAACCATAGTCCGTCTGCTGAACGCCAAGCTGGCTAAAGGTGAGGTAGCGGTAGTTGTCCGCCCAGGGCGTAACCAGTTGGGCAGACGTGCCGTCAAAGCTGCCCTGCATATCTACCATCAGCGACAGGTTTGCCCGGCCGTACGGCGAGAGCAGCTCCTGCCCCTCGGTTTCAGCGCGCTTTGCCGCCTCATCACGGAAATGGTTGAAAGCCCACTGCCCGGCCCGATCGCCCAGTGACTGGTCGTCGCTGCTGTTCATGCTGGCTTCGCCAATGGTTTTCATCGCTTTGGCAACGCGCTCCGCGATCGCGCTGTCATCGTTAGCGGCACTGCCTAAATCGGGCAGCGGCTGGCTGAAACGAGCGGGATCGTCGAACGGCGCATCGGAAACACGGGTATCCGTGGTTAACGCCTGCGCTAACTGACTTTCAGCACCACTGGCTAACACCAACACCAGGGCGCCGCTTAGGGAGCGGAAGGGGGAAAATTTTCTCATAACCTCATTAATGGCCGTCGGCTTACAGGGTTCCACCAGCGAAAAATGTAAGACGGCTCACAAAATTAGTGAAAGATAAGCTTAACACAGCTTCGCCGATTCGCGGCACCTGAGAGCCTCCATTGATGGGGCAAACATGCAGATAACTCGCTGGCAAATCGGGGGATTATCCAACAAGCCGGTAGTCGATTTCGGTAAAAAAATGATGGGTTAACCCGTTGCTGAAGGGATAAGGGTGGAAGACGATGTGGAGCAGACAAAAAGGCCACACGCGGGTGTGGCCAGATGACAGGAGAGATTCACAGAGTATGCATCCTCTGCTCAGGACATAATTAAGCCGCCGTCGACGTTGATGGTTTGCCCGGTGATATAACGCGCATCGTCAGAGGCTAAAAAGGCGACCAGCCCCGCCACATCCTGCGGCTGCCCGGCTCTTTTCAGCGGGATATTCTGCACCCATTCGGCCATCAGCTCGCCTTTGCCATATTTTTTCTCGCTGGTGCTGAGGATTTCGCCCCAGACCCGATCGTTGTAGTCCCACATTTCGCTTTCAATAATGCCCGGACAAAAGGCATTCACCGTAATGTTCCACGGCGCCAGCTCCTGCGACAGGCTCTGGGTAATGCCGATCACCCCCATTTTGCTGGCGGCATAGTGCGGGGTGTAGATAAATCCCTGGCGGCCCTGGCCGGACGAGGTGTTGATCAGGCTGCCGGACTGCTGCTTCACCATATACTTTGCCGCTTCACGACAGCACAGCCACACGCCGGTGGTGTTGACCGCCAGCACCTTCTCGAAATCAGATTTCGGCATTTTGTCGAAGGCTTCAATAGTGATCACCCCGGCATTCTGAATCGACACGTCGATGGTGCCGAAGCGGGCCGCCGCCTGCTGGTACAGCTTTTGCACCTGCGGCTCATCGGTCACGTCTACCTGTAAAGCGAGGATGTCGCTACCGTGCGCGGCCTGCAACTTCTCCGCCGTTTCAAACACGCGTTCCGCGTTAGACACCATCACTAAATTTGCGCCGTCGCGGGCAAACCGTTCCGCAATACCGGCTCCAATGCCCCGACAGGCGCCGGTGATAACCACGGTTTTCCCCTGAAAATTACGTTTCATGCTGTTCTCCTTAATGGGTTTGGGCTGCGGGCTGCCAGAGCGTGCGCTGCACGGCTTCGCGCCAGCCTTGCCAGCTCAGTTGCAGTTGCTGATGACGGGCATCGTCAGGCAGCCAGCGATCGTGTTCTGGCAGCAGAGCGGCCAGCTGCCCGTCGTTAAGTTGTTCCAGCGCACGCCTTGCCAGCAGACCCGCGCCCAGCGCCGAGAGCTCCGGCGTACTGCTTCGCGCCACCGGGCAGCCGAGCAAATCAGCCTGGAACTGCATCAGCCAGCGGTTTTGCGTTGGGCCGCCGTCAACCATCAGCGTCTCAAGATGAAAATCGGGATGCTGGCGCATGGAGGTAATGACGTCGGCAATCTGATAGGCGATCGCCTCCAGCGAGGCGCGAATTAAGTGGGCGGGCGTCACGCCACGGCTCAGGCCGCAAATCACACCACGCGCCTGGTCATCCCACCAGGGAGCGCCGGTGCCGGTCAGCGCGGGTACAAAGTAGACGCCAAGCGTAGAGTCAATGCTGGCAGGCAGCTCGTCCAGCGCACGGCTCAGCACCTGCCCTTTACCGTCGGTTAATCCGGTCGCCTGCGCCATCCAGGCTACGCCGTCGCCGGTATGCGGGATGTTGCCCTCAAGGCCATAGACGATGCGATCACCGTCGTGCCAGGCGACGGTGGTTGCCAGTTGGGTAATGCTGGTATCCGCCGTCAGCAGCGGCGCCATCACCGAGGAGCCGGTGCCATAGGTCGCCTTGACCCCGCCGGCCTTACCTAACCCGTGGCCATACAGGGCGGCGTGAGAATCACCCACCATCGCCATAATCGGCAGTCCATCGGGGAGGTCGCTGAGTCCGCAGGTGCTGCCAAACAGGCCGCTTGAGGGATAAATATCTGGCAGCGCCGCGCGGGGCAGGCCAAACAGCGCCAGCATCCCTTCATCCCACTGGCCGGTCCGCAGATTCAGTAGCTGCGTGCGCGCCGCATTGGAGGTATCGCAGCGAAACTGTTTTCCGCCGGTGAAGTGCCACAGCAGCCAGGCGTCGATAGTGCCCAGGCAGATCTCGCCGTTCACCGCGCGTTCAACGCCGTTTGGGGTATTCTCCAGCAGCCAGCGCATTTTGGAGGCGGAAAACAGCGGCGCAATCGGCAGGCCGGTCACCGAACGGATCAGGTCACCCTGCTGTTCCTGCCGCAGCTGCTCGCAGAATGCGGATGAGCGGGAGCATTGCCAGGTCAACGCGGGACCAATCGGTTGGCCCGTCGCCCTCTCCCACGCCATTGCCGTTTCGCGCTGGTTGCTGATCGCCAGCGCGGCGACGCGGTTCTCGCCAACGCTCTGAATGACCTCCCTGAGCACGGTGAGCGAAGCGTTCAGCAGCACTCTGCCATCCTGCTCCACCCAACCAGCGCGCGGGGTATCGACCGTCAGCGGGCGTGACGCTTTGCTGACAACCTTGCCGCTGGCGTCAATCGCTACCGCTTTAACGTTGCTGGTGCCCTCGTCCAGCGCAACAATCAGCTCTCTAGCCATGGCTGACCTCAGAGATCGGCGCGGCCGCCTGCTTTTTTTCATGACGACGCATCAGCACCACTTTGCTTTGCAAACGCTGCTGGAACTGGTCAATGACCACTGCGGTGACAATCACCAGGCCTTTGATCACCATTTGCCAGAAGTCGCTGACGCCCATCATCACCATGCCGTCGGCCAGGAACACGATCACGAACGCGCCGATAATCGAGCCAGAAACCCGGCCTCGTCCCCCGGCCAGCGCCGTACCGCCCAGCACCGTCGCACCGATCGCATCCATCTCAAACATGTTGCCGGTCATCGGATGCGCCGTTTGCAGCTGAGAAGCGACTATCAGCCCAACCAGCGCCGCGCAGAGGCCTGAGAAGGCATAAACAAACACTTTCACCTTGATAATCGGCACGCCAGCCAGCCGCGCGGCCGATTCATTGCCGCCGCTGGCATAGATATAGCGGCCGAGCGGCGTTTTGCGGGTGATATAGAGGCCCAGCAGCAGAAAACCCACCATCAGCCAGATCGGGATATAGACCCCCAGAATGCTGCCGGAACCGAGAACGGCGAAGCCGGTATTGCCCAGCTGCGGCATGCCGACCAGGTTGGCATAGGTGCTGCCGTCGTTCCACAGCAGCGCCGCGCCGCGCGCGACGTACATCATGCCCAGCGTGCAGATAAAGGGAGCCACGCCCAGCCGGGTGATCACCGCGCCATTAATCAGCCCAACGATCACCCCGACAATCGCCACCACCAGGATCACTTCCGGCACGTTCAGAAACAGCACCGAGCCGCCCCACAGTGGGAAACCGTTGGTTAACAGCGCGCCAGCCACCATGCCGCAAATCCCGGCGACGGCGCCGACGGAAAGGTCGATGCCGCCGGTGAGGATTACCAGCGTCATGCCGATAGCCAGCAGACCGGTGATCGCCACATGCTGAGTCATAATCAGCAGGTTCGACGTCGTTAGAAAGTTCGGGACCATTACGCTGAAAAAGCCAATCACGATCAGTAGCGCAATAAACGTGCGGGCCTTCAGCAGATACATATAGAGCAAATATTTCTGATTCATGGTGTGTTCCTCAACGCCCGGAGCGCAAGCTAGTCATGTGGAGTGGAAGCCGTGATAAGCCGCTCGCGGGTGGCTTCAGCCCGGGGTAAATCGGCGGTAATTTTTCCATCGGCCATCACCAGGATGCGGTCGGCCAGCGCCATGACCTCATCCAGTTCTGAAGAGGAAAACATCACCGCCAGGCCCTGCCGGGCCATCGACCCAATCAGGTGGTAAACGTCCGTTTTTGCGCCAACGTCAATGCCGCGCGTGGGCTCGTCGAGCAGTACCACCTCAGGGCCGGTCATTAATGCTTTGCCCAGCACGACTTTTTGCTGGTTACCGCCGCTGAGCGAGGTGATCGGCAGCTCGGCATCGCTAACCTTGATCGCCAGACGCTCGATCATTTCATTGATCCGCGCCTCTTCTTTTTGCGGGTGCAGCAGGCTCATCGCGTAGCGAAAGCCGCGCAGGCTCAGACTACTCAGCGTCATATTGGTTTTGATCGACATCAGTTCGATCACCCCTTCGCCCTTGCGATCTTCCGGCACCAGCGCAATGCCTTTTTTCAGCCGGTACTGGAAACTGCGCTTGTCCAAAGGCTCGCCGTTTAACGTGATGCTGCCGCTCTGGCAGGCCATCAGCCCAATCAGCCCCTTAAACAACTCGGTGCGCCCGGCGCCCAGCAGGCCATAGATGCCCACCACTTCGCCTTTACGCAGCGAAAAGCTGACCTCGTTCAGCTTATAGCCGCCGTTCTGCGCCAGCGCGGTCAGGCCCGCCACTTCAAGTACCGTTTCGCCCTGCTCAGCGGCCCGGTAGTCAAAATGCTTTTTCTTGTCGCCGACCATCTGCTCAATGATCCACGGCACGCTGGCGTCCCGAACTTCACGCTCGCTGATAAAGCGGCCATCGCGGAAAATGGTGATGTGGTCGCCAATCTCCATCAGCTCTTCCAGCCGGTGCGAGATGTAGATAATGGTGACGCCGCGCCGCTTCAGCGCCGCAATAACGTTAAACAGCACCCGCACTTCTGACTGGCTCAGCGCCGAGGTCGGCTCGTCCATAATCAGCACGCGGGTATCTTTCGACAGCGCCCGGGCGATCTCCACCAGCTGCTGGTGACCAATTCCCAGCTCGCCGAGCGGCGCATAAGGATCGACGTCCAGCTCCAGCCTTTCCAGCAGCGCTTTCGCCAGCTGATACTGGTATTTTTCATTGATGGTCCCGCGCTGAAAAAATTCGTTGCCGATAAAAATGTTGTCCATCACGTTCATGTTGGGGAACAGGTTCAGCTCCTGGAAGATGATGCTGATGCCGTGTTTCTCCGCCTGCTGGGTCGAGCTTAACGTGACAGTGTCACCATCAAGCAGGATCTGTCCGGACGACGGCACTTCGACCCCGGCCAGCATTTTCATCATGGTGGATTTGCCCGCGCCATTTTCGCCGATCAATACGTTGACCTTGTTGCGGTAGACGCGATAGTTCACCTGATCCAGCGCGGTGACGCCCGGATAGATGCGCGAGACGTTGCGAGTTTCAATAATCACCGTCGACTGCTCGCCAGCCGTCGGCAGGACATCCGCTTCACTGTGCGCCATGATCTACTCCTGGTGACGAACGACACGGGCCGGGGTGATATCCGGCGCGGTTTGTGGCACATCCCAGCTGCTGAATACGCCGTCAACTTCTACGCGATCGCCGACCTTCGGCTGAAGTTTTATCACCTCATTCGAGGCCAGGCTGTTGATCGCCTTACCGTAGTCGCCAAACAGCACCTGGTCATTGAAGTCCTGATAGCTGGCGCCTTTATAGACATCGCGCAGCGCGGTGCCGCGAATGATCGGGCCAATCTGCACCACCACGTCCTGGCCGCTGACGTCTTTGACCGTCATCTTGCCGCTGCGTGACGCGGTGTTAACGGCAGAAACCGTTCCGTCAACCCTGACGCTGAACACGCAGGGATTCTCCTCCTGGCTACGGTAGCCAAACTGCTTACAGGCGCTGTCGATGTCCTTCGCAGCCGCCAGATCCTTCATTACCTCGCCCAGCGGCTTAGCGTCGTTCAGCACCTGCGGCACAATCTTCTGCTGCCAGGTGCTGGCGACGTTCGCCATTTTCGGATTGGGGGGATTTTTCAGGTCGGCTAATTCCTGTTGTGACACAATACGGCAGCCGCCGAGCGCTAACGCGGCCATTGCCAGCCAGACTCGCCTGGACATAAGTTATCTCCTTTGCGCCCCGGAAGGGGCGCAGCAGTACCACGACGACAACGACTTACGATTTGAAATTGAAATCCTGAACCTTAGACGCATTTTCCGGGGTGATCAGAATGCCGCGGAACATCACGCGCTGTTTCTCCGGGCTGGTGCCTTTCTGGATAAAGTTGTCCAGGTCGGTCACTCCCTGAGCGGCAATAGCCTGCGCCTGTAGCATCACGGTGGCCTTCAGCGTGCCCGCTTTCACCGCATCGCGCTCATCGTTGCTGCCATCAATGCCAACCACGATCACGTCGTTACGCCCTGCCGCTTTCAGCGCGGCAATGGCACCCAGCGCCACCGGTCCGTTACCGCAGATCACCCCTTTCACGTCCGGGTGCGCCTGCAAAATACTGTCCATGATGCGCTTACCGTCGATCAGCGTGCCCTTGGCGTCCTGCTTCGCCACGCTCTGCATATCGGTGTACTGGTCAATGACCTGGTGGAAGGATTTGGAACGGGTCACGCAGTTATTGTCCGCGAGGTTACAGGTCAGCTCGGCATATTTGCCCTTCTCACCCATCTTCTCGACAAAGACGTTCGCCACGTCGGAACCCGCCTGGAAGTTATTGTGGGTAATCTGCTCCAGCGCAACGTTATCCACCGGGATTTCACGGTTGATCAACACCACCGGAATACCGGCGTCTTTCGCCTTCTGGATCGCCGCCACGCTGGCGGTAGAGTCGGCGTTGTCGAGGATAATGCCCTGCACTTTTTTGCCGATGGCGGCATCAATCAGCTCGCTCTGTTTTTTTACATCTTCGCCATGTGACAGCACGGAGGTTTTGTAGCCCAGTTCCTGAGCCTTCAGGTTGGCCCCCTTCGCTTCCGAAGCGTAATAAGGGTTATCCAGTGAGTTCACCATAATCATAATGGTGCCTTTATCTGCTGCCAGGGCCGCATGGCTGAACGTGCAGGCGGTGGCAACGGCTAATACGGTTAAACGCATGTTCATAGTGATGTTCTCTCATTATTGTAGGTACAGTGCGTAGGGTATTGCGTTCGGTACAGCTCATCTCTGGTCTTGGCGAAGTACTACCAAATGGTAAAGCCCCCATCGATCATCAGATCGGCGCCGGTGATCATGTCGCTGCCGTTGCTGGCGAAAAACAGCACGGCGGCGGCAATTTCGTCGGTGTAGGCGAAGCGTCCCATCGGGATCAGCTGCTTCATCGCCTCACCTTTCTCTCCGCGCCAGGCTTTTTCACCCATCGGCGTCAGCACCACGGTCGGAGAGAGGGTATTTACGTTGATTTTGTACGGGGCGAACTCCTTCGCCATTACTTTGGTCATTCCCAACAGCCCGGCTTTGGCCGAGGTGTAGGCCACATGATTATCAATAGCAATCGAGGCGGCCTGCGAGGCGATATTGATGATCTTTCCGCCCTTGCCCGCCTTCACCATCCGTTTTGCCACCGCCTGCGAACAGAGGAATGGCCCGCTCAGGTTGACGGCGATTTGCTTCTGCCATTCATCGAAGTCGGTTTCCAGCACCGGTTGCAGCATCACGTAACCAGCGCAGTTAACCAGGATATCGATATGGCCATAGTGCGCCTCCACCTCAGCAATGGCCTGCTCCACCGACGCCGGATCGGTGACGTCGCACGAGACAAACTGCACGCTTGCGTCGGCAAACTGAGCGGCGACGTCGCTGACCTTGCTCTGCTCAAATGCCGGATAGAGCAGCGCCAAACTTGCGCCTTTCTCCAGCAGCATCCGGTTGCTGGCCATGGCTATACCGCCCAGCCCGCCGGTGACTACCGCGACTTTGCCGCTCAGATCCATATTGCTGTCCACGCCGTAGCGCAGGTTGACATCGTATTCATTACTCATTATCGGCTCTCCTCAGGCGGCGGCGACAACGTGTTGCAAAGTAGTACGCAGGCCTTCAGCATCAATGCGGAACTGGCTACGTAGCGCGGCACGGCTGCTGCTGTGGGTAAATTCCCAGGCAGGAATGCCCAGCGCGGTAAAGCGCTGGCGCAGCGCGTGCTTAAGCAGGATCTCGCCAATAATGCTGCCCAGCCCACCGCTCAGCGAATGCTCTTCCATGGTGATTACCTGGCGATGGTCGCTAATCAGTTTCACTACCGCGGCCTCATCCAGCGGCCAGAGCGAAGGCAGTGAAACGACGGTAATACTGTCGTCCTTCGCCGCCAGCGCTTCATGAGCCAGCGTGCCCAGGCAGAACACCACGGTCTCTTTCCCCTGTTGCAGCACTTCCGGCTTGCCGGGAACAAACTGATAATCTTCGTTATGCAGCAGCGGCACTTTGTCGCTGTCCATGCGGATATAGACCGGGCCGCGGTGCTGAATCGCATAGCGGGCAATCGCGCTGGCCTGAATGGCGTCGGCCGGTGCGAAGACCTGAAGGTTGCCGAAGGTGCGGGCAATGGCAATGTCATTGGTGCAATGGTGAGTCGCCCCCAGCGGACCGTAGGCAAAACCGGCGTTCAGCCCAAGCATTTTGACGTTGGTTTCCGTATAGCAAATGTCGTTCTTAACCTGTTCATTGGAACGGGCAAACAGGAAAGGTGCGGCGTTGGCGGTAAAGACGGTCCGTCCGCTCAGCGCCATGCCTGCCGCCATGCCCACCATGTTCTGTTCGGCAATGCCGACGTTAATCACCCGATCGGGAAACGCTTTTTCAAACGGGGCAATTTTTGAGGTTGAGGTTGAGTCAGCGACCATCACGCTGAGGTTCGCCCCCTTGTTCTGCTCGTCCACCAGCGTGGCGATCACCGCGTCGCGTAAGTCTTGCATCATTATTCCTCCAGCTCCGCCAGCCCCAGGGCCAACTGCTCATCATTAGGGACCGAGTGGTGCCACGCCGGAACGTTAGCCATGAAGGAGATGCCGTGGCCCTTCTCAGTGTTGGCGAGGATCACCCGGGGTTTGCCGCCAGAAGGCTGGTTTATCGCGCTGGCGATTGACTGCGGGTCGTGTCCGTCGCACTCCAGCACCTCGAAGCCAAACGCCAGCCATTTGTCGGCCAGCGGCTCCAGCGGCATAATGTCTTCAGTTTTCCCCGCCAGCTGTAGTCGGTTGCGATCGACAATAGCGACCAGGTTATCAAGCTTGAACTTGCTGGCGGACATCGCGGCCTCCCAGTTCGAGCCTTCAGCCAGTTCACCATCGCCCAGCAGCACAAACGCACGGCGGTGTCCCCTTCCCGACAGTTTGTTGCCGAGCGCCAGGCCAACGCCGATCGGCAGACCGTGTCCCAGTCCCCCGGAGTTGATCTCCACCAGATCAGGCAGTTTTTGCCGCACCGGGTGACCTGCCAACAGCGTATCGTCACCCATAAACTGATCCAGAATGGCCGGATCAATCATCCCCATCGCGGCGGCGCTGCAATACAGGCCGCCCGCGCCGTGGCCTTTCGACAGGATGAAGCGGTCCTGGTCCGGGCGTTCTGCGCCTCTGTCCATCACGCCCATAAACAGCGTACAGATGATATCCACCTCTGAGAGGTCGGCGCCGGTATGCCCTTTTCCAGCCCGGTGATTCATTTGCAGCACATAGCGTCGGGCCTGCCGCGCGGTCTGTTTGATTGCCTGAAAGTCCATCATTACCTCTTCGTCTGTAGCGCCGCTGGTCGGATAGCGAAGTGGCAGTCCTGCGGCTCATTCGTTTTCGAATAAAAATATACGCTATCGTTTTTAAGCATATTGTGGGGTAGATCAAATTTCAAACAAAAGCACACAAAAAGTATAACCGCTTGATCTATCTTAAAATCTAGCCAAAACCGACATATCCGCAGCAGAATAGCGCTAAAAAGAGACGAGAAATCAACGCTATTCTTATCCTTTAATTTTCATTCGAAAACGAAAGAGGCTATTATGAAAGCTCGCATTCACCCGATAGCAGGGGTAATATTTGCCGCAACAACAGGTATGATGCGGGTTTCAGCCCGCCCGGCGGGTAAAGGGAGAATTTCGGTTGAAAAGCAAAAATGAACAATTAGCCGATATGCAGCAGCGGCGTGAGAAAATCCTCGAGATGATTCGGGAGGACGGTACCGTCACCGTTAAAATGCTGACCGGGGCATTTGGTCTGACCGAGGCCACCATCCGCACCGACCTTCGCGTGCTGCAAAAAGAGGGGTTTGTTCAGCGCTATCATGGCGGCGCCACGCTGATGACCGGAAAGCAAAACACCGGGGCGCTCATGCTTGAGCGGCAGACGCATCTGGATGAGAAAGGCGCGATTGGCCGTCTGGCTGCCCAGCATATCGAAAATGGCGATACGGTCATCTTCGACTCCGGCACCACCACCACGGCGATAGCCCAGCATCTGGGTCATATCAACCGGCTTTCGGTGGTGACTACCGCAGTGAACATCGCGCTGATGCTGGGTGGAGAGCCAGGCATCAATATCCTGCTGACCGGCGGCACGTTCAAGTTTCCTACGCTGTCGACCTCCGGTGAGAAAGCCGCCAGCTTCTTCGAGAACGTGCTGGCAGAGAAGCTGTTTCTCGCCACCGCCTGCATCTCGCCCAGGCTGGGCCTGAGCTTTCCCAGCGAAACCGATATCAAAGTAAAAAGCGCGATGATCCGTTCAGCGAGTACCGTCTACGTGGTGGCCGACTCCAGCAAAATTGATAAGGTGTCGATGTTTGCGCTGCCCTGCGACTGGAGCAATATTCAGTACCTGATCACCGACAGCGGCATCACGCCGCAGTCGGTTGAGGCTTTTGAAGCGCTGGGCGTCAGTGTGCTGATCGCCAGCTAGCAATGAAGTAAAAAACGTCCTGACACCAATGGTCGGGACGCCAGCCCTCTGGCTTTCCACTAAAAAAACGCCGCGCGACAAAATATTCACGCCTTACTATTTATTAATAATTTTTATGTTTTTACGACGCTGATTATTTCCAGATGTCGCTTGCTCTCAGCCCTGCAATTCACGCTGGCTCAGGACTGTTTATTGCTACTAATCGAATTGACTTGATGTCACCTTTCCGGCAAAGATTGTCACCTCTGCGGCGGCCAATAACATGGAAAGTGACGCTGTGCAATGGTTCCCAATCTCAAAAGCGTCAGGTAGACTGACTGCGAATTTATCTTTCTGTAAACCTGAATAATTTTTCATGCTGCTTGCGGGTTTTCAGAGCTGAAGAGTGGCAAAGAAATTGCGGTTTTTGCCCGTGGACGATAAGACGCACTGATGAAATTCATGAGGACCAATGTGAAAATAAGCATCGTGATTACCCTGTTGGCAGTGCTCTCCCTGTCCGCGTGCAAGGCTCCTCCTGCGCCAGTGACGGATGACACCCTCGTGACCAGTGAAGTGGATGGCGTGAAATTCACCCATCGCCACGCCGTTCAGGCACCTCAGTCCTTTACGCCGATCAATGAAAGTTACCGCGCACTCTACAATGCTTCGGTAATGACCAGCCCGGGGTTTGGCGGTAAAATTGTCCGCCACCTCGAAAACGGCAAGCCGTTTACCGTGCTGGGCGAAGTAGAAAATCACTGGCTGGCCGTGGCCGAAGCGGATAAAGAGCAGCTGATTGGCTATGTGCCTTTCAAAGCCGGAGTGAAGAGCGATTTGTATGACGCCACGCTTAAGAGCGATCGCCCCCGTCCGCGCAAGAACGCGAAAAAGGTCTGTGTTGATGTCGGCGGCCAGAGCAAAGCCTGCCGCAATAACGACACCGCCACCTGGATTCTGGAATAACCCGGCGATAAACCACGCAAGGCCTGGCGCCCTTTTTTACAGCAACAAAAGCGCCAAGCCCGCAGGCGCCACACAGCCGAGACAGTAAAAGCCTGATGACTCCAGAATACCCCGCTGACACTCTGCCTTCCGTCAGCCAAGAAAACGCACTGCTGGCCAACGCGGCGCCGTTGCTTAATGCAATTGTGCAAATTCGCCTGGCGGCAACGCATGACGATCCCGCTGGTCTGCGTCAGCAGTTGGTTGATGAGATCCGCCTGTTTGAAACCCGCTGTAAGCAGGCTGGCCTGCCGTTTGATATGATCATCGGCACGCGTTACTGCCTGTGCAGCGTGCTGGATGAGGCTGCCGCCCAGACTCCGTGGGGCACCCGCGGGGTCTGGTCCGGCAACGGTCTGCTGGTGACCTTCCATAACGAAAGCTGGGGAGGTGAAAAAGTCTTCCAGCTGCTGTCGCGCGTCTCGCAAAACCCGGTACAGCATTTACCGCTGCTGGAAGTGATCCACTACTGTCTGCTGCTCGGCTATGAGGGGCGCTATCGCGGCATTGAGCAGGGTCGCATTCAGCGCGACTCACTCCGCGCCCGCCTTGCCCAGCTGATTCAGGACACCCGTGGATTGCAACCGCCGCTGAATAAACTTCAGCCAGTGGCGCCAGCCAGCCAGAACATCTTCTGGCGGCCACCGGTGCCGCTGTGGGCCTGCATTACCGTGACCGCCTTTATCGCCTGCCTGATTTACTCAGGGCTGAACTGGCGGTTAAGCAACGCGACAGAACCTCTGCTGCGCGCTATCTGGCAAACCCCACTGCCGAAAATGGAGCTGGTGAGGCGCACTAACGCCTCTCAGGCCGTACTCGATCTGCGCAAGCGTCTGGCTGATTTGATTACCAACAGAACGCTGGACGTCGCCGACGGCAGCAGCGGCAGTAAAGTGATCGTCGCGGCCGATAAGCTGTTTGTCAGAGGCAGCAGCGATTTAACGCCGGAAGGCCTGACCATCGTGGCTCGCCTCGCCACGGCGATGGACAGCATTAAAGGCACCCTCCAGCTCAGCGTCTATACCGATAGCCAGCCGCTGCAAACGACGCGCTTCCCGACGAATTACGAATACTCGCTGGCGCAGGCCCAGACGTTGACCTCTCAGCTGCAACAGTTGATGGTCGGGCCCGGCCATATGATCAAAGGCGAAGGTCGCGGCGACAGTAATCCGTTGCTTCCTGACGATAGCAGCGAGAACCGGGCGCGTAACCGCCGGGTTGAAATACTCCTTTTCCCAACGCCTGAGAGTCAGGCCTGCAGCCCCAAACCCGCGGGGGATCAATGATGCCATCTCGCCTTTTAAAGGTTCTTTTTAACCGTCTGCTGTGGGGGTTTTTGGGGATCTCGGCCCTCTCCGCGCTGATCTGGATGCTCGGCCCGCAGCTGATGCTGAACGGCAGCCACCTTCTGGAGCCGGTTCTCAATCGTCAGCTGGCGATTGTGCTCTGTTTTTTCCTGTGGATTATTTTTCAACTGATCCCACAGCTCTACCGCAGCTGGTTCAACGCCAGGCTGCTGAATAACCTGCAAAGCAGCAGCGCTGATTACGCCGATCGCGCGGTGACCGAAGAGCTGCTCAGCAGCCGCTTCAGCGAAGCGGCGATGAGACTGAAGAAAACCCACTTCTCCGGGCGCGGTCAGCAGGCTAAAAATCACGGCTGGCTCCAGCGCTTTACTTCGCAATACCTCTATCAACTGCCCTGGTACATGATCGTTGGCGCGCCGGGTGCGGGTAAAACCACCGCGCTGGTCAACTCTGGCCTTGAGTTCCCGCTGGCGGACAGTATGGGCAAAACGGCCCTGCGCGGTCTCGGCGGCACCCGCCACTGCGACTGGTGGTTTACCAGGGAAGCCGTACTGCTGGATACGGCTGGCCGTTATACCCTACAGGAGAGCCAGCGGGCCAGAGACGCTGGCGAGTGGCAGACCTTTATAACTCTGCTGAAGCGCTACCGCCCCCGCCAGCCAATTAACGGCGTGATCATGACCATCAGCGTAGCCGATCTGATGAGTGACTCTGCCGAATCCCGCTTCAGTCAGGCTACCTCGCTGCGCCAGCGCATGGCGGAGCTGCACCAGCAAACGGGAATTCATTTCCCGGTCTACGTGATGGTGACCAAAACAGATTTACTGAAAGGCTTTATGAGCTATCACGCCACGCTGGACAAAACCCAGCGTGACCAAATCTGGGGCTTCAGCTTCCCCTGGGAGAACGATCGCAATAGCGAATCGGCCATCAATACGCTGTTCGATAGTCAGTTCCGCCTGCTCAGCCAGCGGCTACAGGAGAATCTGGCGGCGAATATGGCGAAAGAGAATGATTTGACCCAGCGGGCTGACTGCTTCCTGTTCCCGCAGGAGTTTGCCTCACTGCGTCCACTGCTGGCGGAATATCTGGATATTGTGTTTACCCCTGACAATGGCGAGATGCCATGGTCGGTGCGCGGCGTGTTCTTTACCAGCGGCACCCAGGAAGGCCTGCCGTTTGACCGGATTATGGGCGAACTGACGCGCAAGCTACAGCTACCTCAGGCCTCTGGTCCTTCAATTGCCAGTTGGGACGCGGTCAATCGCCAGGCTCCGATCCCGGCGAACAAGGGGCAGAGCTACTTTATTCGCTCGCTGCTCAGCGAGATGATTTTTGCCGAGAGCGGCCTGGCGGGCAGCGATCGCTCCTGGGAACACCGTAACCGCCTTCTGCACTGGACTGGCTACGCGGTCCTTGCGCTGGCGCTGCTTGTCGCCACCCTGCTGTGGTCCACCAGCTATTATAAAAATCAGCAGTATTTGCAGCAGGTTGAAAGCCGCATCCCGGCGGTCAGTCAACAGGCAAAACGTCTGACCAGCAATAATTCAGGAGATATTCTGGATCTGCTACCCTTCTTAAACAGCCTGGTAGCGCTGCCGCTCAGCGACAGCTTTTCGCTGGAGAACCCTCCTTTGAGTATGCGCGGCGGGTTATATCGCGGCGGTCAGGTTAGCGACGCGGCAATGGGCTTTTATCAGAATGCGCTGAAATCTTTGCTGCTGCCGCGCGTGGCGCAAAATATCACCCTGATTCTGCGCAATGATAAAGGGGAAGACAGCGAATTCAGCCGTAACGCGCTGCGGGCTTATCAGATGCTCTATCAGCCGCGCAGCTACGACGGCGAATTTTTGCGCGGCTGGGTGATGCAAAACTTACAGCGAACCCTGCCTGCCACCGTTACGACCCGACAGCTCCAGCAGCTTGACTGGCACCTGAGTCAGCTACTCGATCGGCAGATCCAGATCTCCCCCTTTGTCCGGGACAATGCGCTAATCATGAAGAAACTGGCGGTGAATTCGCAAAATGCCGGGCAGCATCCCGACTTCGGCAGCACGCAAATCATCCCGATGCGGGTAGTGGCTAACGCCCACTGAACAGAAGGTCATCACAATGGCGGAAAATACGAAGCTCGGATGGTATGGCAAACTGCCCACCACCGGCGATTTTCTTCAGGGCAGGCTGTCTGAGACAACGGTGAGCAGCTGGTCAAACTGGTTCCAGCTGGGGCTGACGCACTGGCATCACCAGCGCGAGCACGATGCCGAACTGTTCAGCCGCGCGCCCGTATGGAATTTTGCGCTGCCCGCAACCCTCGGCATACAGCGAATCCAGATCGGCTGCCTCGTCGCCTCGCGGGATCGGGTTGGCCGCGCCTGGCCGCTGATGGCGCTGCAAAGCGTAGCGCTCACTCACTGGCATCCGGCGCAGCTCTCCGTCTCCGGCAGCTGGTTTTCCAGCCTGGGCGAGACATTACATCAGGCGGTCAGCGAGGGCTCTACGCCTGAAGATCTGAGCCACTCGCTGTTGTCTCTGCCACCGCTGTCGCTGCCTGATACCGGCAGGTCCGATATTATGGACGTGATCGGTTATCAGGACCTGCCCTGCACGCTGGCCTGGCACGAGGTGGCCGCGCGGTTCAATCCCAGTCAGTACATCAGCTACTGGTGGACCAATCAGAGCGACGGCTATCCGCTGGTCAGCCATAAACACAGCGGCAATCTCACCGCCCATCTTTTTTCACAATTATTCGATCCGGCCGCCGTGGCGCAACCGGGTAGACATGGACTCTATCCACCGATGTTTGAATAGAGTTATCAGGCCTCTGGCCCTGGCTTCAGGAAAAGCACATGCGATTTACCCTTGTTGAGAGTATCACTGCGGCTCCGGTTACCAGCTGTGATTTTGTCGCCCCTGGCGGCACGATCGGCCGTAGCGTGGATAACGATCTGGTCCTTCCTGATGAAGAGCGCGCCATTTCACGCCTGCAGGCCGTGGTCCACATTGCCAGCAGCGGCGACTGTCGTCTGACCAGCCACGGCAGCGTGATTGCCGTGATCCATAACCAGGTGCCGCTGGCGCGCGGCAGCCAGATTGCGCTGCACCACGGCGACATGCTGGGGATTGGCGGCTATAAAATCCTGGTCAGCGATCCGGCCCGCCAGCGGGAGGCGCCCTTTAGCGATGTCGATCCGCTGGCCCTTTTCGGTGAGGATCGCTCGCGGCCTGCCGATCCCTTGGGCATCTTGCAGGAAGAAGCGCTGCCGCCAATACCGCCTGCCGATGTGCAAACGGCCGAACAGCTGGCGGCGCGTACGGCGCGGCAGAATGACGCCAGGCTCGGTATTGAGCCGGTCAGCCATGACGCTCCGCCTGGCGAAACCCACGCCGCAGACTGCAATGCCGAACGCCTGCTGGCGGCGCTGATGGAAGGCATGGGGCTGGAACACGGGCCGGGTAAACCTCAGCTTACTGAAGATCAGCTACGGGTCACCGGCAGAATGCTCAGCCTGTTTTCGCAGGGCACCGTCGCGCTGCTCTCCTCCCGTTCGATCCTCAAGCGGGGCGTGAAGGCAGAGATGACCATGATCCTCAATGAAGCCAATAACCCGTTCAAAATCCTGCCCTCCGGCAAAACCGTGCTGATGCAGATTTATCAGAGTCAGATGCCCGGCTTTATGGCGCCGGAGCAGGCAGTCCGCGATGCGCTGGTCGATCTTCAGGCCCACCAGCTGGGGATGATTGCCGGCATTCGCGCGATTATCGCTGCTATGCTGCAATCCTTTAACCCACAGCGGCTGGAAGAGTATGCCCGCCGGGACGGCGTCCTGCCTAAGTTCGGCCTGCCGGGCAGCAGGAAAGCCGCGATGTGGGAGGCTTTTCAGCGCCACTACCAGCATACTTCAGGCGAGATTGAGGACGATTTTCATACCCTCTTTGGGGACGCTTTCCTACAGGCCTACGATATGGAAGTGAATCAGTACAAAGACTCACAAATCCGACCGGACGATCAATGAACATAAACTATGCTTCGACGTCACAAATTGGCGCAAGAGAGAGCAATCAGGATGAAACCGGCGCCAGAGTCGGCATACAGTCAGCTTGTTTTCTGGTGTGCGATGGCGTGGCCGGCACGCCCGGCGGTGAAACAGCGGCGAGGCTGGCCCGCGACACGCTGCTGGCAGAACTGCCTGACGATCGGGCTATCGTCCCAGCGGATACCGGGAAATGGGTGCATAATGCCGACCAGGTTATCCGCCGGGCGCAGAGGAATAATCCGAATTATCAACGGATGAGCACCACGCTTGCCGCGCTGTTTATCGACCGGGTACAGCAGTGCTCATGGTGGGTGCACGCAGGTGACAGCCGCGTTTATCACTTTCGCCGCGGATTTATCCATACGGTCACGCGGGACCACAGCCTGGCGCAGCAGATGAAGGATGCCGGTGTTGATAGTTCCGGCATTAACAGTAATTTACTTTATAATGCGCTCGGTGCGGACGGCGCCCTTCCGGTCAGCTATAGCGAAGTGATGCCGCTGGAAGACGGCGATGCCTTCCTGGTCTGTACCGATGGCTTCTGGTGCAGCCTGACGCCGCAGGAGATGGAGCAGGCGTTAAGAATGGTCAACTCGGCCGATGAGTGGCTGGCACTGATGCAAAAAGCCATCAACCGCAGTGAAAAAAAAGATAATTTAAGCGCCGTGGCCGTTTGGGTAGGCTCGCCGCAGGAAACCACACTTTTACAGTCCATGGCGGATTCAGCCCGATTTTTACCGCCGCGTGATTAACACCAAGGAACGCTATGAAATTCTGGTTGCCCGCCACTGTCTTGCTGATAGCAACGGCCGCACAGGCCGATGATTACCGTGTGGTTTACTCTCCCAGCCTGGCGCTGGAGGTGTTTATTGACAACGTGGAGAGTAACGCGCCGCAGGACTGGTGCAAGGAAACCCTTCATTTGCGTATCGTGTCAGGTAAAAGTAAAGAGTCCAGCGTGCTGACAACCTTTCTGCCCCGCGTTGGCAACCTGCTGCAAAATCAGTGCGGCAAGCTGGTTGAGCTGCCGTGGCAGATGACCAACGGTGCTGGCTCAGTGCTGGCAACCGGCACGGCGGCGAAAGAGCAGAGCTGGCGACCAATCGTCATTGCCGATGCCACCGCTGCCGCCACGGCCAGCAACGCGGCCCCGTTGGATCTTTCCCAGCCGGCTAACAGCGAGCCGTTACAGCATTTTGATCTGCCGGGCGGCTGCCATTTTCGCACCTGGTGGGATGAACATGGTCAGTCTCTCTTTATCCCGGACGACAAAAACCTCCGCTGCTCAACCGAGGGTTGGCTGGAAGGCAACAGCGAACTGACCCTCTCCAGCAAAGGGGAAACCCAGCCGGTAGTCGTGCAGTTTTACGAGGGCTATCCGCTGAAAAACGTGCATCCCGCTGCTGGCGAGCTGGATATTGTCGCCGCCAACAATCAGCGTCTGGTTGCCGCTAAAGCGGATGCCCCCGACAGCTGGCTGCTGCTGTCATTCAATGCCGGAGAGCACGTCTGGTCCTTTGACGGCGTGCTGCTGGTCAAAATGGATAAGAATCAGGCCACCACTCCCGAACAGCTGAAAACGCGGGTGGATACCTTACGCAAGGCCTGGTCTGCAATGGTAGATCCGCAAACGAAACTTACCGTGCTGCTGGTGGATGATCTGCATGTCGATCTGGCCGATCCGGCTATTGGCGCCTGGCGCACCGTTAACTAACTCCGGATGGATACTATGTCGGCGAACGAAAAAACGAAAACTGTCCCTAACGCTCTCCCGGCGGGACACCGTTTTAATGAGTTTGAAATCAAGGAAGTGATTGGTGGCGGCGGCTTTGGCATCGTCTACCGTGCCTGGGATCACCTGCTTGAGCGCACCATTGCAATTAAAGAGTATCTGCCCATTTCGCTGGCCACCCGGGGAGAGGATCTGGCGATAGTGCTGCGCGGCGAGCGCTACCAGAAACTTTTTAACGCGGGCTTATCCAGCTTTATCCAGGAGGCTCGCCTGCTGGCCCGCTTCAACCATCCCGGTCTGCTGCACGTCCTGCGCTTCTGGGAAGAGAACGGCACCGCCTATATGGGCACGCTGTACTACAGCGGGATGACGCTAAAAGCGTGGCAGCAGAGCAGCCCGGACAGCATCAACGACGCCTGGATACGTCAGCTGCTGCCGCCGCTGTTTGGCGCAATCGATACCATTCATCGCGGCGGCTATCTGCACCGCGATATTTCTCTCGATAATATTCAGATCCAGGATAGCCAACTGCCGGTGCTGCTGGACTTCGGCTCGGCGCGCAAAGAGATCGGCAACCTGTCGGATGAAACCGAAATCATGCTCAAGCCAGGCTATGCGCCAATTGAGCAGTACAGCGAAGAGAGCGACAGCGACCAGGGCCCGTGGACAGACATCTACGCGCTGGGAGCAGTACTGCATACGCTGGTCACCGGCGCTCCTCCGCCGGTCAGCGTGGTGCGCTGTATTGAAGATCGCTATCAGCCTCTGACGCAGCTGCGGCCTGAAGGCTTCTCGCTCGCGCTGCTGAATGCCATCGACCGGTCGCTGGCGATGAAGCCGCAGGACCGCCCGCAGTCTATTGATGAGTTGGCCGCACTGGTTGAGCTACCGGTCAGCAGCGTTGAGCAACTGGTAACCAGCGTCACGCCCATCTCTGAACCGCCTGAAGAAGCGACGGTGGCACCTGAACTTACGCAGGGGGCGACGATTGTGGCCGTCAATCCGGCTGCGGGCGCGGCTGAGTTAATTAACTCCCGCAGCGGCCGCAGGCTGTCAAAACCGCTGGCCGTGCTGAGTGGGATTGCCGTTCTGGCGGTTATCGGACTGGTTGTGGCGCTTAACCATGGAGGCAGCGGTGATGATATTGAACATGCCGCGGTAGCAGGTGGGGCAAGCTCCAGCGCACCAGCCGCCGGTACAGCGCCAGGGGCGGCGGCAAGCAGTGCGCCGATGCTGGCAACGGTTTATCTCAGGCTGAGCAGCGGTGAAACCGTGCTGCTGAACGGCACGCCGATGGACGTGAAACCAAACAACAGCGGCTACGCCTCGCTGAATCTGGCGGCGGGAAGTTATAAAATTGAGGTACATTCCGGCACGGCGGTACACAGCCAGCAGCTGGAGATTAACCGGGCGGGAACCTGGCTGATTAACCCCGGCCTGTAGCGGAGATCACCCTACCATATCATTGTGGCACTGCTGAAGTTCGCGAACGCGCTGGACCAGATCGGTCAGGCAGTCGTCATACAAGCCACGCTTGTTCAGCTCCTGTTCAAGCGAGTAGAGATACTGGGCGTTGGTCCCCAGCGGGCCGCTGGCCTGAGCAATTAACGGCGCGATAGTTTTCGGACAGGAGTCGGATTCATACAGCGGGTGGCGCGGGTCCATGACGAAGGCCATCGCCGTCACTCTGCGACCATCCGCCAGCGCCAGCTCGCACCAGGTGGGCAGATAGCAACCGGTCACCATTTCCCGCTTCCACAACAGCTCAAGCTCTTCATGCAGCTTCTCTTCCGGCAGACGAAACGCCAGGCCGGTAGTCTCGCCGCCCTCTTTCAGCGCCAGCATCCGGCCCGGCTGGCTGGCCGTGCCGCGACCGGCGGTCAGCCGCAGGCAGAACGCCCGGTGCCAGCCGGTCAGAGTGCCTTCCGCTACTTCATCGGACTCGAAGACCGGATTCCACATCAGCGAGCCGTAGCCAAAAATCCACACGGGACTATGGTCAGGCCGACAGGCCAGCGTGGCGGCTAGTGAGGCTGCCCGTTGCTCACAGGTCCATAACAGTGATTCCTCAATAGCACCAAAAGCCGTCTTGCAATCCGCTTTTAATAAGAAATCTCTTGTCAGCACAGAACCTCCCCCAACCACTGCCTCTTTCCCTACCACTACGTGAATTCCATCCCTGAAGTTGAATTATTAAGAAACTTATCGTTTTAACGCTATCAATGACCTTATGCCATTTCGCCCCGCGCAATCAAGTTTGAACTGCATCACAAAAGAAAAAATTTCCCTTAATTTACTCATCGGCATTTTAAAGCAAAACTTAACAGGGCATCGGTGGATTAAACGGGTGGGAAAGCGGATTTTCTGAGGAAGGCAGCAGACTGGGTAGTGTGGAAAGGTTATCAGAAGCGTTCAGACAGCAAAGGCGGGAACTCCCGCCCCTTTTATCCCTGTATTTTGTGCCATTTATCGTCATCGCCTTTTTTGTAGCTGTGCTTAACGGCTGACCAGGCAACTTTATGGGCAACTTCTTCACGCGAGTCATCACCCTTACGGTCTTTCTGCTCTTTATATTCATCCCAGGCGCTGTTAAAAGCCTCTTTATAGATATCCTGGGCGTGGGCAGGCAGCACATGTTTTACGCTATCCGGCAGGGAAGAACGGGATTGATAAGGCATTATTTTTCTCCTCAAGGTAGACACCTGATAAGCCTGGCTCAATTCCCCCCACCCTGCCAATAGCGGATTTACTCCATTTTATCGACGTTTCACAGCAAGAACTTAATTTCCAGTGGAAACTTATGTCACAAACCCTTAAAATAATGATGTTTTATCGCTTTATCATAAAAATAAAACATTTCTATTCATAGGTATAATAGCAAACAAGTCGATTAACCTGGCATTAAACGTTATTTTCAGAAAACAGCTGTAAAACATCGTAAATTTTACCGCCGCATACCACATTAACCGTTACACTTCCGCAGCTTGTAATATAACCAGTTCACTTCGATGCTATTATTTTATGCCTGCAGGCAAGACCTGGATTCAGGCAAACAGGACAGATAAACAAGGATAAAAGCCTATGACTGCCCATGAAGGTGTAAAAACGCGCCATAAAGAAACTTCTCTGCTCCTTCCCATCGCCGCACTGGCTATTTTATGGTTCTGGGGAACCACTGGTTCACTCCCCGTTGTTGTTATTATCAACCTGATTGCTCTGGTGGCGATCCTCAGCAGCGCCTTCAGCGTGGTTCGCCATGCGGATGTGCTGGCGCATCGCCTTGGCGAACCCTACGGCTCGCTGATCCTCAGCCTGTCAGTGGTGATTCTTGAAGTGAGCCTGATCTCGGCGCTGATGGCGACTGGCGATGCCGCACCGGCGCTGATGCGCGATACGCTCTACTCGATCATCATGATTGTCACCTGTGGTCTGGTGGGTGCCGCCCTGCTGATGGGGGGACGGAAGTTCGCCACGCAATACGTCAACCTGGCCGGGGTAAAACAGTATCTGATTGCTATTTTCCCGCTGGGCATCCTCGTGCTGGTGTTTCCTAACGCCCTGCCCGGCGGCAATTTTTCCGTCGGCCAGGCGCTGCTGATTTCAGCCATTTCTGCCGCAATGTACGGCGTGTTCCTGCTGATCCAGACCAAAACCCACCAGAGCCTGTTTGTCTATGAACACGAGGACGAGAGCGACGACGATAACCCGCACCACGGCAAGCCCTCTGCTCACTCTAACGCCTGGCACTCGATATGGCTGATTATTCATCTGATTGCGGTGATCGCCGTCACCAAGATGAACGCCACGCCGCTGGAATCCCTGCTTACCGGGCTGAATGCGCCGGAGCAGTTTACCGGCTTCCTGGTGGCGCTGCTGATCCTCTCTCCGGAAGGCCTGGGGGCGATTAAAGCGGTGCTGGCTAATCAGGTGCAGCGGGCGATGAACCTGTTCTTCGGCTCGGTGCTGGCGACCATTTCACTAACCGTCCCGGCGGTAACGATTATTGCCACGCTGACCGGCCAGCAGCTGATCTTTGGCCTTGAGCCGCCGCAGATGGTGGTGATGATCGCCGCCCTGCTGCTGTGCCAGATTTCGTTCTCAACTGGCCGAACCAACGTGCTGAATGGCGCGGCCCACCTGGCGCTGTTTATCGGCTACCTGATGACCGTGATGCTGTAGAGGCTTTGCAGCAGGATGGCATAAAAAAAGCGGGGCGAACTGAGTTCGCCCCGCTTTCATCGACGGTGCGGAAAAGCGTTACTGTGCGCGGTAGACCAGCGAGTGGCTGGCACCTTCCAGCGTTAGCGTGTTCTGTTCGAGCTTAACCGTAGCGCCAGCAGCCAGCATTTTACCGATGGTCATTTCCCACTGGTTCAGCCGGGGATCGCTACACATCATGCGCGTGGAGGCCATCTGCGGCACGCTAAGGACATTGCCTTTCAGCGTGCCCTGACCAAAGAAACGGTTGCACATCACGCCGGTGACGCGCAGATCGGCGCTGAAATTGATCCCTGGCTTCATGCCATCAGGCGCGGTGATGGACTGACCATCAACCGTGGTCAGCACAAAGCTACGGTTAGCTAACGCAGCCCGCTCGCTCTGCTGAGAGGCTGCACTGCACCCTCCCAATAGCATCGCAGCCGTTAACACTAAGGTCACTCTTTTCATCATCCACTCCTTGTCCTGATAAGTCCTTTAGGCGGTCTTAGTTGCTGGTATCGAGTTCCGGGAAGTTTTTCACCAGCTCGTCGATAGCTTTTATCTGCGCCAGGAACGGCTCCAGCTTATCCAGCGGCAGCGCTGAAGGACCGTCGCATTTCGCGTTGGCCGGGTCCGGGTGAGCCTCAATAAACAGGCCGGCCAGCCCCACCGCCATGCCGGCACGCGCCAGCTCGGTAACCTGACCACGACGACCGCCGGAAGCGGAGCCAAACGGGTCGCGGCATTGCAGCGCGTGGGTCACGTCAAAAATCACCGGGCTGCCGTTAGAAACCTGCTTCATCACGTTAAAGCCCAGCATGTCGACCACAAGGTTATCGTAGCCGAAGTTCGCGCCGCGATCGCAGAGGATCACCTGCTCGTTGCCGCCTTCCGCAAATTTCTCAACGATATTTCCCATCTGACCAGGGCTGACAAACTGAGGTTTCTTAACGTTGATTACCGCGCCGGTTTTCGCCATCGCTTCAACCAGATCGGTCTGGCGGGCGAGGAAGGCAGGCAGCTGGATCACATCCACCACGTCAGCCACCGGCTGCGCCTGGCTGGCTTCGTGCACGTCGGTAATGATCTTCACGCCGAAGGCCTGCTTGATGTCCTGGAAAATACGCATTCCCTCTTCCAGACCCGGGCCACGGTAAGAGTTAATGGAGGAGCGGTTGGCCTTATCGAAGGAGGCTTTGAACACGTAAGGGATACCGAGCTTCTGGGTCACGGTGACGTAATGCTCACAGATACGCATCGCCAGATCGCGTGACTCCAGCACGTTCATGCCGCCAAACAGCACAAACGGCAGATCGTTTGCTACGTCGATATCACCAATGCTAACCACTTTCTGTTTCATGTCTTCGCCTTATTGATTGTTAATGCAGCGTAATCTGTTTTTGTTCAATCGAGTGGATTTGCAGCTTAATCATCTCGCTGACCGGATCCTCAGGACACTGCTCGACAAAATAGGTCAGATCGCTCAGAGCGACATGCTCGCACTCCAGCTGGGCAAAAATCAGCCCGCGATCGCGGATTTCATAAGGATCTTCTGGATCCATCTGCACCAGCACCTGGCTGACCTGCAGCGCCAGCTCCATCTGCTTCTCTTCCATCAGCGCGGATTTTAGCGTATCGAGCATTTTATTCAGCACCAGCTGCGGCTCGGCTTCCTGCAAATCGTCATCATACAGCTCCGCCACCGGACCGATGTTGCCCTTGAGCCACACTTCCAGCGTGTGTTCGTCGAGGGTATCGCCGTTGAACGGGTTAATTAACCACATCTCTTCGTCGAACCAGTCGGCCCGCAGGATTAGCTGTGTGGGAAAGATCACCGGCATCAGCGGCAGCGACAGCTGTCCGGCAATATGAAGGAAAATAATGCCCAGCGAAACGGCGGTGCCCTGACGGGTTCTGAGCACGTTATCCAGCCACAGGGTGTCCGACAGGCGGTAAACGCCGCTGGCGCCGCCAAATCCCCACTGTGTCCAGAACAGCTCGATCAGTTTTTCGAGCTGCATATCCTGTTCCAACTGCTGTGGAATTGCCGAGCGAGCCTCTTCTACCAGCACCGCTAACTGCTTTTTCACGTCTTCAGCAGGAAAATCGGCGCGGATAGCCTGAGTCGCGGCTATCACGGCCTCGCACAGCGGTAACGCTGTGAGATCAACATTTGCTATCGACGTCATACACTCCCCAACAATGGCATTTTTCATAGATGATACCGCCAAACGGCTTCCCAGTCAGCCGGGGAGCTCGCCATTCGGCCATTCTCTTGTTCGCGGCTACGGTTTTTGTCCATAAGTGACGCGATCGTTGCCGCCATAATCCTGACAGGTGGCGATGCCGGTAAAACCGTTTTCGCTCAAAATAGCCCGCACCTGCTGAGCCTGCTGCCAGCCGTGCTCCAGCAGCAGCCAGCCTCCCGCCAGCAGATGCTCGCCAGCCTTTGCTGCGATCTGGCGGATATCCGCCAGGCCATTTTCTGCAGAAACCAGCGCGCTGTGCGGCTCAAAGCGCACGTCGCCCTGGCGTAAATGCTCATCGGCTTCGTCGATATAGGGAGGATTACTGACGATCAGCGCGAACTGTTCGCCTGAGACAGCGCTGAACCAGTGGCTGAGGCGAAACTGCGCGTTGGTGATACCAAGGCGCTGCGCGTTGCTCTCCGCCAGCGCCACCGCGCCCGCAATGCGATCCACCCCAATCACCTGACAATCCGGCCTTTCGCTGGCGATAGCCAGCGCAATGGCGCCGGTGCCGGTGCCGAGATCGAGAATGTTTGCAGGCTGCGCTGGCAGGCGGCTAAGCGCCTGCTCCACCAGCAGTTCGGTGTCGGGGCGGGGAATAAGGGTATCCGGGGAGACGGCAAGATCCAGCGACCAGAACTCGCGATGGCCAGTCAGCCAGGCGATGGGTTCGCCGCCTGCGCGGCGTTCCAACAGAGCCGACAGCTGCTCCAGCTGCTCCACGCTAAGCTCGCTGTCATCGAAAGCAATAATCCAGCTGCGGGATTTGCCAGTCACCAGGCCCAGCAGGATTTCAGCATCCCGCTTCGGGCTGTCGCTGTCGGCTAAGCGGGCGATGGCCGCCCGCAGCCACTGGCGGAGGGTCATTAATCCTGACCGGAGAGCGCGGCCAGCTGATCCGCCTGATATTCCTGCACCACAGGCTCAATCAGCATATCCAGCTTGCCCTGCATCGCTTCGTCCAGTCGGTAAAGCGTCAGGTTGATACGGTGATCGGTGATGCGGCCCTGCGGATAGTTATAGGTGCGGTTACGATCGGAACGGTCGCCGCTTCCCAGCAGGTTGCGGCGCGTGGACGCTTCTTCCTGATGCTGCCTGGCGGTTTCCGCCGCACGGATACGCGCGCCAAGCACGGAGAGCGCTTTCGCTTTGTTTTTATGCTGGGACCGCTCGTCCTGACACTCCACCACAATCCCGGTAGGCAGGTGGGTAATACGAATCGCAGAATCGGTGGTGTTAACGTGCTGACCACCGGCCCCGGAGGAACGGAAGGTATCAATTTTCAAATCGCCCGCGTTGATTTCCGGCATTTCCGCTTCCGGCAGCTCCGGCATCACCGCAACGGTGCAGGCGGACGTGTGAATCCGCCCCTGGGATTCAGTTTCCGGCACGCGCTGCACGCGATGTCCACCCGACTCAAATTTCAGGCGGCCATACGCGCCATCGCCAATCACTTTAGCGATCACCTCTTTATAGCCGCCGTGCTCACCCTCACTGGCACTGAGCACCTCGATTTTCCAGCGGCGCGCCTCCGCATAGCGGCTGTACATGCGGAACAGATCGCCAGCGAAAATCCCCGCCTCATCGCCACCCGTTCCAGCGCGCACTTCCAGATAGCAGTTACGCTCATCGTCGGGATCTTTAGGCAGCAGCAGCACCTGAAACTCTTGCTCCAGTTGCTCAGTCACCGCGCGGGCTTCTTTTAACTCTTCCTGCGCCATATCGCGCATTTCAGCATCGTCGAGCATCTCTTCGGCGGCGGCAATATCGTTCTGATTCTGCTGCCAGCGCCTGAAGCACTGGCTGACGTCGGTCAGTTGGGCATACTCTCTGGAGAGCGCGCGAAAACGTTCCTGATCGGCAATGACGCCAGCATCGCCCAGCATCGCCTCAACTTCTTCATGGCGTTCCTGCAAGG
Organism: Erwinia typographi; assembly: GCF_000773975.1. Classification (GTDB taxonomy): domain Bacteria; phylum Pseudomonadota; class Gammaproteobacteria; order Enterobacterales; family Enterobacteriaceae; genus Erwinia; species Erwinia typographi. Next base: position 14,921 of record NZ_JRUQ01000024.1, on the reverse strand, counting down.
CTTCCAGTTTGGCAACAATAGAAGGCTTCATTGGTGTTGTTTTACCTTGTAATCAATAGAGGCTAAAACGCTAATCCAGCCCGAGGCTGTTGCGTAAAATCTGCAGGCGTTCATCATCGCCGTCACGGGCGGCCTGCTGAAGGGATTTGGTAGGGGCGTGGATCAGGCGGTTGGTCAACTTATGGGCCAGCTCACGCATGACCTCCTGTGCATCCGCCCCCTGTTGCAGCGCGGTCAGCGCGCGGGCTTCCAGTTCGGCACGCACCTGCTCAGCCTGCGAGCGATACTCACGGATGGTATCAACGGCGGTTTGCGAGCGCAGCCAGGACATAAACTCGCTGCTCTCCTGCACAACAATCGTTTCGGCCTGAACGGCGGCGGCTTTGCGCTGCGCCATATTGCTTTCGATAATCGCCTGCAGGTCGTCAACGCTGTAGAGATAGGCGTTGGCCAACTTGCCCACTTCTGGCTCTACGTCGCGCGGCACGGCAATATCCACCAGCAGCATCGGCTGGTTGCGGCGCTTTTTCAGCGCCCGCTCCATCATCCCTTTACCAATAATCGGCAGCGGGCTGGCGGTGGAGCTGATAATGATGTCGGCTTCGCTGAGGCGGTCATCGATCTCCGCCAGGCTAATCACCTCCGCGCCCACTTCATCCGCCAGAACCTGGGCGCGTTCGCGGGTGCGGTTAGCAATAATTAAATTTTTAACGTTGTGCTCGCACAAATGGCGGGCCACCAGCTCAATGGTTTCCCCTGCCCCCACCAGCAGCACGGTCACCTCTGACAGCGACTCAAAAATCTGCCGCGCCAGGGTACAGGCCGCAAAAGCTACGGAGACGGCGCTGGCGCCGATTTCGGTTTCCGTCCGCACGCGTTTAGCCACCGAGAAGGACTTTTGAAACATCCTTTCCAGCTCGCTGGCAATCGGCTGCCCACGGTGGGAGTCGGCAAAAGCCTTTTTCACCTGCCCCAGAATTTGCGGCTCCCCGAGCACCAGTGAATCCAGCCCGCTGGCCACGCGCATCAGATGGCTGACCGCTTCATTATCATGGTGCCAGTAGAGGCTTTTACGCACCTCATCGGCACTCAGATGGTGATAATCACACAGCCACTTCACCAGCTGTTCCTGCAGGTTTTCCTGCTGCTCGACGCTGAGATAGAGTTCGGTTCGGTTACACGTAGACAGCACCACGCCGCCCTGCACCAGCGGCTGGGCCAGCAGGCTGCTAAGGGCTTCATCCAGCGTCTCCGGCGCGAACGCCACGCGTTCACGCAGAGCCACCGGGGCCGTTTTGTGATTAATTCCGAGCGCGAGCAGAGTCATGGTGATTAGGTCGGGGTTATCCCACTGTTGATAGGGTTTTGTGAGGCGCATTCTACAAGATGCGCGAGATCAAGAAAAGCCATCGTTCACCGTTCGCTGTAACAAGATATAGCTATTAAGCATTAAATAAGACAAATTGTGCATTGACGCCGCCCGTCGGGCTGGTTAGCTTGGACGGTTACTTTGGGCAAGCAAGCCCTTCCGGAGTCTGAGGAGTTGACCCCATAATGTTTATGCAGAATCGCCGCCTGATGCGCCTTCTCCCGCTTGCCAGCGTGCTGCTGGCCGCCTGTAGCGTTAATAAACCCCAGGGGCCTGGGCAGAGCGTTACCTCCCCACAGTGGCAGCAACATCAGCAGGCCGTTGAAAAAATAACCCAGTACCAGACCCGTGGCGCTTTTGCCTATCTTTCCGATAGCCAAAAAGTTTATGCCCGCTTTAACTGGCAGCAAACCGCGCCGGATCGCTATCGCCTGCTGCTGACCAACCCGCTTGGCAGCACCGAACTGCAGCTGGATGCCCAGGGCAATGTGGTGCAGCTGGTTGACAATAAAGGCAAGCGCTATACCAGCAACGATGCGGAGAAAATGGTCTCTCAACTGACCGGGATGGATATCCCGCTGAACAGCCTGCGACAGTGGATGATGGGCCTGCCGGGCGAGTCGACGGACTACACGCTGGACGACCAGTACCGCCTGAGCTCGGTGAACTACAGCCGTAACGGCCAGCAGTGGCAGGTCACTTACCAGGGTTACGACAGCAAGCAAAACCCAACGCTGCCCTCTAATCTTGAGTTAAAAGAGGGCAACCAGCGCATCAAGCTGAAAATGGACAGCTGGATCGTTAAATGAGTGCGGGCAACCTTCCTCCGACGGTCACCAGCGGTGAAAAATGGCCGGCTCCCGCTAAACTCAATTTGTTCCTCTACATCACGGGCCGTCGTTCTGACGGCTATCATAATTTGCAGACGCTGTTTCAGTTTCTAGACTATGGCGACAGCCTGACGATTGAAGCCAACGCCAGCGGGAGAATCAGCCTGCTGACGCCGATTGCCGGAGTAGAAGAAGAAGATAATCTGGTGATCCGCGCGGCCAGGCTGCTGCGCGAGCACGCCCAGAAGCGGGGCACGCTGTCCGAGGGCGCCGGTGCTACGCTGGCCGTTGAAAAGCGGCTGCCAATGGGCGGCGGGCTTGGCGGAGGCTCATCCGATGCCGCCACCGTACTGGTTGCGCTGAACCATTACTGGCAAACCGGCTTTTCGCTGAGCGAGCTGGCCTCTCTGGGGCTGAGCCTCGGCGCAGACGTGCCGGTGTTTGTGGAAGGCTTCTCGGCCTGTGCCGAAGGCGTGGGCGAAAAATTGACTCCGGTGGCGCCGCAGGAAAAATGGTATCTTGTTGTCCATCCTGGCGTAAACATTTCCACGCCGGTCGTTTTTGGCGATCCAGAGCTGATTCGCGACACGCCATCCCGTCAAATCAGCGAGTTATTGAGCGCTGAATACCGCAATGATTGTGAGCCAGTAGTAAGAAAACGTTTTCGCGAGGTTGAACAGCTTGTTTCCTGGCTGCTAGAATACGCGCCGTCGCGCCTGACAGGGACAGGTGCTTGTGTGTTTGCTGAATTCGACACCGAGTCTGCTGCCCGTCGGGTGTTAGAGCTGGCTCCACAACGGTGGCAGAGCTTTGTTGCGCGAGGCGTTAACGTTTCGCCGCTGCACCGCCGCCTTGCAGAGCTTTTAGAGTGACCGTGACGGCATCGCCCCGTTCCTGATGCTGCACGTAGATGACTATACCCGTATGAAACCGTCGTTACGGTATACCGCCCAGTGCCGCTAACGATGATGTTCATTCTCTGGACGCAAAGCCTGAGGTTCTTCTCGTGCCTGATATGAAGCTTTTTGCTGGTAACGCCACACCCGAACTAGCACAACGTATTGCCAACCGCCTTTACACTAGCCTGGGCGACGCCGCCGTCGGTCGTTTCAGTGATGGTGAAGTGAGCGTACAAATCAATGAAAATGTACGCGGTGGTGATATTTTCATCATCCAGTCCACCTGTGCCCCTACTAATGACAACCTGATGGAACTGGTTGTGATGGTAGATGCCCTGCGCCGTGCATCCGCTGGCCGTATTACCGCGGTTATCCCGTATTTTGGCTATGCCCGTCAGGATCGTCGCGTACGTTCCGCCCGCGTGCCGATTACCGCCAAAGTAGTGGCTGACTTTCTGTCCAGCGTAGGCGTCGATCGTGTGCTGACGGTGGATCTTCACGCTGAACAGATTCAGGGCTTCTTTGACGTCCCGGTTGATAACGTATTTGGTAGCCCGATTCTGCTGGAAGATATGCTGCAGATTGGTCTGGAGAACCCGATTGTCGTCTCTCCGGATATCGGCGGCGTCGTTCGCGCCCGTGCTATCGCCAAGCTGCTCAACGACACCGATATGGCGATCATCGATAAACGCCGTCCACGCGCTAACGTCTCGCAGGTAATGCATATTATCGGTGACGTCGCTGGCCGTGACTGCGTGCTTGTTGATGACATGATCGACACCGGCGGTACGCTGTGCAAGGCTGCCGAAGCGCTGAAGGAACGTGGCGCCAAGCGAGTATTCGCTTATGCCACCCACCCCATTTTCTCCGGTAACGCCGTGGAAAACCTGCGCAATTCCGTGATCGACGAAGTGGTGGTTTGCGACACCATTCCGCTGCCGGAAGAGATCAAAGCCCTGCCAAACGTCCGCACGCTGACGCTGTCAGGTATGCTGGCTGAGGCGATCCGCCGCATCAGCAACGAAGAGTCTATCTCTGCGATGTTCGAGCACTGATAGTCGGGGACGGGCTGGCCCCGTCCCCGCCTTTTTCGGCAAATCTTTCCGCATCAGCCGCAAACGCACTTTATCCTTTCCCCCCTCTCGCCAGCCGTATAGCTTCCCGGCGTTTCCCTCCTGCTGCTGTTCACCAATCCTGAACGATGCCAGCCGCTGCTGATAAACTATTTTTACCAAAGCGATCGGCAGAGTCTTTTGGCCCGGATTCATAAGTGATATTTTGCCTGCACCGACTCACCAGGAATATTCTTAAGATGATGCTGGACGTCTACACCCTGTTCGTTTGCGAGCTGTACGTGCTGTTTTTCCTCAGTATCATCATGGTCTTTGCCTGGAAAGGCTCACAGTACAACCGCGTGCTGGGTTTTGAGTGTCTGGCCCTGATCGTGACGATTCTGGCGGTGTTCCTGAGCAGCCTGCGCAGCGAAGGCCGACTGTTTCTGCCGGTGGTAGTCGGCAATTTGCTGATGTTGATGGCGTACAGCCTGATAGTTATGGCGTTCCGGTCGTTTCGCGGCGCCCGCTACGGCTATCTCTGGCTGGCTGGCCCGCTGATATGGATACTGCTTTGCCTGTCGCCGACGTTTTACCACTCGCTCCCTTATCGTATTCTGGCGATCTGCATTCTCTGCGTGATCTACACCGGCTGGATGATTGTGGAGCTGTACCGTTCACGAACCTGCCTGCCGGTGACTTACTGGCCAGCCCAGCTGCTGCTGTGGATCCACCTGCTGTTTCACGTTGTGCGGGGAATGGTTGATGGGGGTATTCCCAGCCCGCTGCACGGCGCGATCGGCGGCTCAACGTTTTCGGTATACGTCATTCTGGAATCGATCATGATGGTGATCGGACTAACCTTTACCCTGCTGGCGATGGTCAACGAACGGACGCAGATTCAGTACAGAAACGCCTCGCTGCTGGACCCGCTGACCGGCGTCTGGAATCGCCGCGCGCTGTTTGAAAAGGGCGAACTTCTGGCAACGTTTTGCGATAAATCCGGCCTCCCTTTGAGCATCATGTTGTTCGACCTTGACCACTTTAAAAGCATCAACGATCGGTTTGGTCATGCTAAGGGAGATTTGGTGCTGATCGATTTTTGCCATCAGGTTGAGCGGCTCATGCCAGCTAAAGGACACTTTGCCAGACTGGGAGGGGAAGAGTTTGCTGCTGTCATGGCCGCCAGCGAGAGCGAGACCCTGCGCTGCGCTGGGGAGATTCGGGCTGCGGTTGAGCACTCTCATCCCGAAGCCGTTAACTATACCGTCAGTATCGGCGTGGCAACCAGTAACGGCGCACATCATCAAATGGCCGAGCTGATGATGGCGGCTGATGAAGCGCTGTACCAGGCTAAGTCACTGGGCCGCAACCGGGTAACCAGCCACATCGCGAGCGAGGTCGAGGATTCTCCTGCCGTGGCGGCGGCAGGTCAGTAAAGCAAAACGCCTCTTTGCAGAGGCGTTTTCAGAGGCTTAATGGTGGCTGTGTCCGTCGGACCTGCGGCAGCGCTTATCGCCATAGTGGCGCACCCAGTAGTACCGATCGGTCACTTTTTCTCTGCCGCTGACGCGTGCGCCAACCAGCCACAGCAGTGCGCCAATAAAAATGCTGAAGATAGCGCCGTGAACCATAAACTCAGGCAGCTGTAACTGTGGAAGCTGATTCAGCACCGAGTAGCCAACCCCGCCAATCATCACCACCAGGCCAACTACCATCAGCGCATTGCCGGCAAAATTAGCATGTTTACGTTTCATTCTTCACCTCCCAGTTTTAGAGCGCCTTCCTGCACTCAGATAAGATAAGTTTAAGCAATAGTTACGGGAGGCTGTGCGGGACAGATCACATTTGTTGCACAATGTTTGACAAATCTTTACGTGCAAGCTGCTCATTTTTAATAGAAATCACATTATCACGCCGATCAACTATTGCGATCCGCGTCACACCACAACGCGCAGTTTTGAGTTCTTCAGCCGGGCTTAGTACACTAGCCCCCTTCTTCACTGCACCTCCCCAGGAAAACAGACAAGTGAGCAGCATTAAACTGATTGTGGGCCTTGCCAATCCCGGCGCAGAGTACGCCGCCACCCGCCATAATGCCGGTGCCTGGTACGTTGATTTACTGGCGCAGCGCCACAATCAGGCGTTAAAAGAAGAGAGTAAATTTTACGGCTATACCGCGCGCCTGAACATTGGCGGTGAGGATGTTCGCCTGCTGGTGCCCACCACCTTTATGAACCTGAGCGGCAAAGCCGTCGCGGCCATGGCAACCTTTTATCGCATCGCGCCGGAAGAGATCCTGGTGGCGCACGATGAGCTGGACCTGCCGCCGGGCGTAGCGAAATTTAAGCTTGGCGGTGGCCACGGCGGCCACAACGGCCTGAAAGATATCATCAGCAAGCTGGGTAATAACCTTAACTTCCATCGCCTGCGCATTGGCATTGGTCATCCTGGCGATCGCAATAAAGTGGTCGGCTATGTATTAGGCAAGCCGCAATCCGCTGAGCAAAAGCTGATTGATGATGCCGTGGATGAAGCCGCGCGCTGTACGGAAGTGTGGCTGAAGGATGACAAGCTGAAAGCGATGAACCGGCTACACAGCTTTAAGGCCGGATGAGTCAGATCCTGACCGGCCGGGATGAAAGGACAGTGCGCGCCAGCCGGGCATAAAAAAAGAGCCTGATTGGTAGTCAGGCCCTTCTTTCCTGTTTCAGAGCCTTTTGCTGCGGGCCTGAAACGTGCTGCTTGCATCTGTTCACGCATTTGATTTTAACACTTTCTGCGTTTTCGTCAACCGCTCACAAAACAGACTAATTTAACTTAGCAGGCGGGTAAAAATACTGTTAATATATACAGGTGATCGGTAATCAGGTGGGACGAACAGTGTATGAGGGCAACACTGCCTCGAATTTCCCCCGGCAGGAAACTGGTGGTGCAGTCCTGCCTGCCTCCACCTGAGAGCCGCTTGCATCTGTTCACACAGTAATGCCCGTAGCTGAGGGAGAAGTTAAAGGCACAGGCTACGTGCGGCGCTCTCCTGAAAAGGAGAACTGCCACAGTGATAACTCTGGCGATCGTTTTTTTATTGCTAAAGATCCTGCTGGTAATTTTACAGATTGCCATGCAGATCCTTGAGTTAATCCTTGCGAAACGCAAGTGAGTGAACGCCGGTAACGGACTTCCGCCCTAAAGATAATAACAATATAAATCAATGCATTATAGCTATCTGTTGTCATCATTATACACAGTAAACAACACGATGTAACCCCATCTGTTGTCCTTAAAGTTGGCCAGATTTCAGGCACAAAAAAGCCACCCCTGAAGGTGGCTTATGTGCAAGGTTACTTCCTCAACATGCTATTGTTCATGTCAAATGTCAGATTATCCAGACCAGTATTGAACGTCTCGTTAGCGTGAGCTTCCATGATGTTCCCAAACTCTGGGCTAGGTGCTACCGTCACCTGAATGCCCAGGTTGTTATTGATAGGCGGGATGCTCTGAGTCGCATTGCTGAACATGTTACTCGCCTGAGGCTGATTATTCGCCATAGTGACAATCTGAGAGGAGCCACCGGTCAGAAAATCACGCGCCTGTTGGAATTTCTCAACACCGTAACCAATCGGACTATCTGTATAATATGCTCCGTTCTCTGACAGGTGCTGCTTAGTCCCGAATAGCTCCGTGTTCATCCGGTTAACCCACCCCGCTAATGCGGTAGACCATTCAAGCAACTTCGCGGTTGACTGCCCCGCCATTTCACCCAGGCCCTTGATTAATGGGGCGGCAGCTTCAAATGATTCATCGAGATTTTTGGTCGATATGCCTGCATCTGACATCGCCTTACCAAAAGAAGCCGCAAATGTATCTTCCAGGCTATCCCCAACCTGCTGAGACCTCTGGCCTAAAGTATTAAGATAATCAACGTTTTTCTGTTGAGATGAGTTCAGGATTTGACCAGTACTTACCAAATTATCCAGAGTATCAATTACGTTCTGACCGTTGTAACTAACTGATTTTGTTACATAACTGAAATCATTAATCGTTTCACTGAGGGCAGTAAATTCGCTATCAGTCAATTTGGCACTCTTTTGCAATGAACGAAGTAAGACGGCTAACTCAACCGGGCCTTTAACATTCTGGAGAGTGGATAAGGCACCCTGCTGGGAGTAGCCCGCCCTATTGACCATGATTTGGAGCCAATCACTCATTTCCCCACCGCCTGAGAATGAAGCCTGACCGTTTTTGGTTTTGGTCCAAGAACCGAGGCTTAACTGGCCAATCTTATCCTGCGTGTCCTTGGCGATATCTGCTATTTTATCGTAACTTACTGAAAACCCCGTCTGTTGCCTGACTACCTGCTGCAAAGCTATGGCTTCCTCTGGAGATAACCCCATGGTTGCAACCATTTTGCGCCCCTGCTGGCGCGTTGTTGCCCCCGCTAAAGCGTCTCTTGCGCTGTCATACGCCAAATAGGCCCCTGCACCCACGGATAAAGTACTTCCTAACGGAGAGGCCAACAGCCCGCCAAGGCTCAACATTTTATTATTGTTAAATCTGTTTATCGACTTCCCGCCAGCGGTCTGTTTATTTGCACTACGTTGCTGACGTGCAACAGAGGAAAGAATCGCTTTTTGCTGGCGCAGAGCTTCATTAGCTTGTTGGAGGCTGATTTTCTGATTGCGATATTCCTCAGTGATTCGATGAGCTTCCCGCAATGCTTTGTATCTCTCCTGAGAGTCCAGCCCCTGCAAACGGTTAATATCAAACGCTGATTTGTTAAAACGTAAATCGGCTGTCTGGTTCCTTTTAGCTGAATTAAGCTTCGCCCGCTCAGCAGCTTTCAACGCTTTTTCATCTGCACGAGATTTAGCAGAAGCGGCCTTTGCATCGGCAATTTGTTGCTGCCTGGCTTTATTTGTATTAGTTGCCGCCTGTTGAGCGACTGCTTTCTGCGCCTTAGCTTGTGCCTGATGCACGGATTTGACAGCTGCAATTTGTGCCTTAGCTTCCGCAGCTGCGTTAGTAGCAAACTGTTTCTTTAAATTTTTGAGGTCGGTTCTTACTCGTTTGAGGCTTGCTCTATCTGTCTGGTATTTTACCGTGTTGATAAGCGTAGCCGCTTCGACTTTTGTACTCATATTTACTCCCTGCCCTATGGGCATAAAAAAACCCCGCCAACTTATGCGGGCAGGGCTGTTTATTTTAATTTTATTCGATTTCTTCGGTAGCAAGTGCCAGCAATACCGGCATTTTCTTTCTGTATACCCGATGTGCAATAACATCCCGGCTCACATTAAACACTCTGGCACAGCCAGTGATATTTAAAATCTGCTTTAGGATTTCGTCATCACCATCGAGGTTCCAGACAACGAAATTGGAATCTGTTTGGAATGTGATTTTCATTATTTTATTTCTCTCGTAATAACCATACAGTCATAATATGGAGAGGGAGATAAACTCCCATCCCTACTAACAGGCCCATTGATAATATACAAAGAGCCATTAGCAATACGATTTTGATAATGTTAAACCGTAGCTGTAACTTTCGTATAAAGACTTGGCAACATATTAACAGCAAGTGCAGATGTCTCGGTATACAGGGAAATATGACGACGCTCAGTTAAATAAGAATACGCATAACTTTCCTGGGCTCCCTGCTGAGCAATAACACCGTCGCGGCTGGCACGAGTATATATTTTCTTCAGTGGGTTGCGAGGACCATCGACAAAACGAGGTGCAATAAGCATCTCATCTTCACCCAGCATTCCATAAAATCTGTCTTCAACCAATACAAATACCATATTATTGAACGTGAACGCCTGGACAGTATCAAGCCCGCCGTAGGTAGCGAAATTGGTCAGGAAATTATTACTGTTGAACGGGTCAACGGTATATTTCATCATGTCTTTGATGCTCTGATGACTCAATACGGCGTAATAGGCCTCAGGAGCACAGAAAACAAAAATTTTATCTACTGGCAGACCAGATGCCTTACGGCGGACAGCTGCCTGCGTTTTGGTAATCCACAATGGCACATCGGTTGCCGCTGCTAAATCCAGAGCTGATACCTGATAATCAGAGCCGAAAAGGGTCTGATAATTAATGTTAGGATTTGCTGTATCCTCCGACGTCTGAGTAGCGCTTACAAGCGCCTGGGTCAGTTTATATTCAACCCACTGGTCACGCGCTTCAGCTTGTAGTTCGAGCGCTTCGGCAACAACGTGCTCTAAAGATTTTTCCAGAACGCCACCGAATTCGCGGAGGTCCTGCCAGTCTTTAGGTCCCAGGGTTACTGTATTCTCGGTGAAAGGCACCTCAAGGCTAACAGTGCTGGTTTTACGGAGATTAACTGTGTTCGTGTCGGTCCCGAAACGCTGATTATCGGCCTGTAATAGTACATCGCTACTTTCATCGACATAATAATCAACAGCCGCAAATCGGCTTGCAGATGGAACTGAGCTAAAAAAATTCAATTCCTGTAATAGTAGATTTTTTGGTTTAAATACATCAACAAAAGTTGAGGTTAAATCCGCATTTTGGAATGAATCCAATGAGGTAATAGGCATAAAAATATCCTTTTATTATTATAATCAGGTAGTAGGAATTGACAGGTGCGTCTGGGTAGTCACACGGATATTTCCATCAGCGGTAATCATCGCAATGACAGCATCACGGTTAGCACTATCAAATACCAGACCATCTGGATTAACAATAACCATCCGGTCAACGGCGCGGAAAGTTTTATTAGCTCCTGCGTCTACATAATCCAGTGAAATAATAAAATCTGAATCGGTGCCATCAGAGAGTTTTGAACCATCTGCCGAAATTACTGTACCTGGAACCATGTCTATAGCAACATTAGATAAGGTGACTTTTTTAATAGCGAAGGTGTCGCTTGCACTGAATGCAATTACATCCGCATCGGTTTTAAGGCTTGTGTAGGGTTGTCCAAGGTTCATTTTTTATGATTTCCTTTTTTAATTGTTTTTGACAGGATAGAATTTAAATCTTCATCCTCATTATTATTTATCTCATCCGCCATCTTGGCGATAACTGAGCAAGCTTTTTTCAAAGAAGATTTATCTTCTTCGGGAATATTTATTTGTGATTCAATGCCAGCCTGTTTGGCTAACAAATAAAGCTGATTACTCACCTCTAAATCATCGGTGAATAATGTTATAGAAATTTTATCTATCATATTATTATCATTCTTTTTGATGCATAAAAAAATGGGCCAGCAAATGCCGACCCAGATTGACTACTAAGGAAAAAACTATTAAGAAGAAAATAAAGAAGACTTTGCAAATGCCAATAAGCAAAATCTCTTTTTTGGAGTAGAACAATGGGCAAATATTTTCGGGCATCACCCCGTTGCTAAGGCGTGGATAAATATTCAAACCCCACGTAATGAAATTCAGGGACGCTTCACCTTCCCTAATATTATATTACACCAATACGTGTATCTCTGTCAATATATTTTATGATTTTCAGTGCAGTTTTTCTTTATTTAAACTTTTGGCTGCGATGGCTGCATACATATTTTGTTGAGCATCGAAATGATCAATAGTATTACTGATTGCGATAAGTGCAGCAGATAGTTCACGGTAACGGATATATTGATTAATATCGCGTTCAACCACATATTCGAAAAAGTCCAGGCTCTCCGTTGGGAAATTCCAGGACATAAATCTATCCATGCACCAGCTGTGATTACTCAGAAAAGTATCGAGATTTTCATAATCATCTGCAATAAGACTACTCACCATTTCATCTAAAGTCTCAACTATATCTTTTAGTTTATCAAAATTGCTTTCGTTATTCATTTTATTCTCCATGTTATTATTGTTATGCTACTGCGATTGCTTCAGAAAAATATTCCACCAGATCATCATCTATTCTATGCAGTCGGTTGGCTGACAACCATTGGAAATAATGCTCTTCCGATTCAAATATGCCCTGCCAGCTCTCTGGGGTTCCCACAAATCTGGTCACCTGAATAGCCCTAGGTTTAAAGTATGCTGACCCGCTCGATGTGATATCATCAAAAATCAATTGCTCCTCTTTGCTAAGCGGTTTCGGTGGGAGCTGTTCAACAAGCATTCGGTAATCAGATTTTTTAGTTCTTTTGGTTCTCGCTGATTTTCGTTTCTGAGTCTCAATGTAATTTTGTGTTGCTGTCAGGTTGGAACTTGTGTAATACGCGATAGGACCTCCAATAATAAGTTTTTGTAACGAGCATAAAACCAGACATAAAATAAACCCATTTAAAATCAATAGGTTATACATGATGAACTGAATTATGCAAATGATTGATTTATATAGATAATCGTAAAAATGGCAACGCTACGTGAAATCTGAGTGATTTTTAGGGTAAGACTCCAGATTATTAATCAGAATTCGCATAGCGACACCAATCGTTAATTTTTTGGTGAGTCATCACCTAATAATTCAGATGAGTATTTTTTGACAAATGAGTTTTTAACCGGGAGTTTTAAATACTCTCTCGTTGATATATCATTTTTATCTGGCAGATATTCAATACTTAGATAAACAACCTTATTTCTGATAAAGTCCGCATATGCATTTTCTCTTTCTATCAAACTCTGAATCCAGTCGAAATAATTTCTTGTTTTACAAGTTATATACTTTACATCCAACTCCCCTCCTATTAATATTCTTACCTCCCCCCGGATTTTCGGGTGGAGTCTTTCGTGATTTTACGGTTACCGGATTTACGGGTACCGTTATTTTTTAAATAAACGCCTTCAGGATAATCTCTGAAGATTTACCTTTTTTAACCAATAAATAAACTATTTCCAAAACACGGTTGAATTCTTCAGTATCTTGGGAGATTCCCCAAGCTATTGCGATCTTCTCTGTCAGTGTTAGTGTTGTAGCAAATGCGTCATTATTCAATAAACCTCCAATGGTTAAAATGGTATACCCCAACTGTCATAAACATGGGGATGATTTAATATTAAATGTTCTGTGAATCCCTGAGGGATATTTACCGATGTTCCCCGTTCAGCATCAATTAATTTTTTAAACTCTGTCATTGCAGCAGTGAAATCGAGGCATTTCGATAGTTTCCCAGCATCAAAATATTTCAGGAAATATTGGCTCAGCCCCTCTTCAGGTGTTGGCATTGCTGCTGGCTCTGCCGTGATGACTACTGGCTCCGGTTGTGGCTCTAAAGACTTACTATTATTACCAAGTGCTTCGGTTTCATTAGGTATAAATAGGTCACCGTTTAGAACATCCTTCAGGGGTTTAATCAGATAAATATTTGATGTTCCTGCACGGTTTTTTCTCTTAATCCAACCCCAAGTTTCAAGATCATCAATATGTCTCATAGCAACCTGTCTACTACCTATATTGAGCCTGGCAGCTATTGTTTCCATTTCTGGATATACGGCATCAAACGTGCGGGATAAACTTAGCAGGTAGGAATAAATCATTTTATGTTTGAGGGTATCCTTCCCTACTGGTTCAGAACTTCTGTCTTTTACCTCAAGAGCAAGCAGTTCCCAATCTATTGCGAGGAAGGGTTCAAGTTTTTCTTTATTTATTTTTTTCGCCATCTGTTCCCTCTTTGATAAGGTTGTTAAAGTATTCTTTCAAGATCTTATTTGTTAATGCTGGAATATTGGTATCCTCCGCATTCGCTCTCTTGAGCAGCTTCCCAAATATTTCTGGATCAAAACGTATATTCATTGTTCCGTTCTCCATTCATCATAAATTCGGATAGCCTCTGCGAACATCTCGGCCCGTTCGGTATATCCACGAGAAAGAGCAGCACGCTCATTTGTTTTAATTACATGGCGACGGACAGCGCCACTCTGCAAATCTTTTACAACCTGTTCAATGCTAAAATATTTCATAATCCTCCAATAATAAAAAACACCTTGCAGCCAGCTGGCTCAAAGTGCAGTGATGGGCTTATTTCCCCGTTGTTTAGTTATAATAACCCAACAACAAACGTTTGTCAATAGTTAATTCACGAACCTCGTAAGAATATCATCCTACGCGCATGCTTGCAAGATAATTTACACTTTAAATGTACCTAATTAGCCATACATCGAATTTAAGCCACCTGTAAGCCATTCTAAGCGCTTTTATTGTTTAGTTATAATCTGCATTAGTTATTGCAATTTAACTCAATACAGAGGCTCTGGTTAAGCTATATTTTAACTCCGTGACAGTTAGCAAATACCCGTTTAGATGTCACCCAAGTATTTACCATGAATATTCCCCCCTGGCCTTACGCTTAGGAAAGAGCCAGCACGAGTCAGATAGGGTAATACATTCATTATCGTATTAACCGATTTGATAACGAGTGTTCTGTATGTCGAGGCTTGCACGATGACAGACAGTTACACATAGAGCACGAATCAATGAAATCAATACAGTTTTTATTGTATTGGTTGAGTTGTTAATGAGTGTTAAGGGTAGCACTGGGAATGGTTTTATCATTCACAGGGGTTAGCCTGTTACACCTATGCAGTGCGAGAGGGAGCATAGCGACAGCCTGCATAATAGAGGATTAAGACCTGGCACAACTAAAGGTTTATCTTAGTTGGGTATGGGATTAATCAGTAGAGCTGTCGTGGCACATTAAACGTAGTGAGTGCCTGACAGATATCTCTGTGAGCGGACCAGGACGAAGTCGCTCACAGGATGGAGTAATCTTTCTTTTCTAATTAACTACTAATAAACAATAAAACAAAGTTACTTTAGTTTATTCTTATAAAGAGACCCTGTACACGATTCT
>NZ_JRUQ01000023.1 GCF_000773975.1 Erwinia typographi | reverse complement strand
TGATTATTCAACCACTACAGATTACCAGACCGCCCCGTTCAAAAAGAAGATACTCAAATTCAGCACCACCTTTGTTCTCATCAAGTCAATCTGCACCCCGGATAAAGACAAACCAGATAACTCACTGGACTTCTATACGCTGTGGATGCAGATAGCTCCACTGTTTGAGTACGGAATTACGGACAAGCCGACAGCCACCGTGACCGCCAGCGCGTTGAAAATCCGTCAGGACAACACATTTTCGGGTTGGATGCGTAACGGAATTTCCCAGGGGATAAACATTCCCCGCGATGCACTGCATCACTATAAAGCTCCGCAAGACACGCATACTACGTTACCGCGCGGTTCAGTCGTAGAGATTGAACAAGAGGCAACTTTTATTCTTAACGGCAGGCAAGCTCCATTCATTTTTATTACCGTTGTGTCGGTCCCCGAAGGTACCAAAACCGGATTATCTGTCGGAAAGTCTGGCTGGATTTCTGGCCTGGATAAGTTTGTTAAGAGGCAAGGCATTGCATTACCAGCATGGATGCAGGAAGCGCGTAAACATGGCGTGTTTAATCAGGTCGTGACGGTATCCGGGGAGGATGCACTTGCGATTAAGACCGGGGATGTTATAGGTCACTTGAGCCTGATTGAGCAACCATATGGTAACCCTCAGTATTTCTGTCATCTGGAAGTATTCAGCCAGGATGCACGGATGAAGAATTTTCTGACTAACAAGGCTGGCGTGACGAATGGAGCCGCAGGACTGCATACTCTGGCGGATAAAATGCGCTGGCAGCATCGTGACAGAGATAATTCTTTTGTCGTGGCTGGTGTCGGCGGTGACCCTTCACCAACAACGGCAGAGCGTTACACTCTCGCAACTCAGTGCCGACAACTGGAAGTTGACGGAAAGACCTGGTATTACATTCCAGAAGAGCAGGCATGGATGGCTGCGGAAGATGTGGAGAGAGTAAATCAATTTGATCTTGAAAAACGGGGATTTATACCTCTGGAACAGGAGGACGCCCCACAAAGCATTTTCCAGACCCCAAAAGAAAGCTGGCTGCGACAAGCGTTCGGGCGACTTGAAGAATTAGCCAGGGGCGAAACCCGAGATATGTATTCCTCCAGCTACACCGAAAAGTATCAGAAGTTGCTAAAGCAGATGGATTCAAACCAGGATGGTGTAGTCGATGCTGGTGAACTGTGGCGGTTTATGCACAACCGCCAGCCACATATCCAGTATCAGGTACAACGCCTGGTGGTTAAGCATCACAGCGAGTGGCTCAAAGATGGTACATCAGCCCTTTGGCAGGCCGCACTGGATGAACAGGCGAAGAAATACCCGGACATGGCACTGTATAACCGCGATTTCATCAATAAACTGGTGTGGATGAAGGACGTATCGGAGATCCGTAGCAGTGAGGCTCTGTGGCATATGCATCCGGTGGTGTTTCTCGATGCGATCAAATCCGCTGGGTACGATTTCTCGACAAGAGAAAGCACAATTCGAGCCATTATTGAAGAGAGCAAGAATCAGGGTTTCACGCTTAACACCCAAATTGCATACATTTTAGCCACCGTTAAACGCGAAACAGGCGATACATTCAAACCAGTGAGAGAAGGTGACTGGGTTGGTCACACTTCGACGGACGAATACAGAAGAACCCATTACCGCTACTACCCATACTATGGTCGTGGATTTGTCCAAATCACCTGGGATTACAACTATCAAGCATATTCAGAAAAGTTAGGGATCGATTTGGTTGCGGACCCAGATAAAGCATTAGATCCTGATAATGCGCTATTTATTCTTATCGATGGTTTCAAGAACGGTGTGTTCACAGGTAAGAAATTGACCGATTATGTCAACAGCGCAAGCACAGATTTTTTTCATGCAAGACGGTGCATAAACGGCCTCGATCATGCAGAGCAGATCAAAGGTTTCGCTATTGACTTTTTAAGCAACCTGGATGCGGGAGAATAGCAATGAGAAAAATTTTACCATTGGCCTTACTGATTTTAAGCAGTCATGCTTTTGCCAGTGAGTTACGGTGTGGCTGGTTACAAAATCCTACGCCATCTAATCAATGGCTTATTGATAAAGATGGTACTTGGGATATTTCGTTGCAAGGTGGATATTCTGCCCCAGGCATCGAAAAATTAAAGGATTTCCCGGATGAACAATTTGTTAAAACCAACGGAAACTATGGGTATGGTTGCTCATGTATTCGAGTTGATGTAAACAAAAGCGATAAGAAGGTTACACAGATTTATAGCTCTAAAGTTCTACCTCTTAGCCGTTGCGAAACAGATAAAACTCTCCCAAAACCCTAATTTCTAGCCTAAGCGGAGGAAATTCAGCCTCCGCTTTGCACTCACATAGTTTTTTGTTCTACAGAACCTCTACCAGTTCAACCAACCGCGAGACATCAACACCTTTTCCGTATCGGTTATAAGTTATCGTCGCGTTAGAATGTCCGAGTACCTGCGAGGCGGACTGTTCAGGGAAGCCATTTTGTTTGAATGTTGTGGCGGCGTAGTGACGTAACGAATGATATTCAGGTAAACCATGCTTGCCCCGGAACCTTGTGAACCAGCGGCTGAAATAGTGACCATAGCTACCAAGATGCAAAGTTAGCTCAGGGAACAGATGCCCTTTTCTGTCTTTGATGAAATCAAGCAGACCAAGCGTCAGCAGTTGAGAATGAATTGGTACAAACCGCCGCGAACTGTCCGTTTTAAGCGTCTGATTTGGGTTCAGGTTATCGATACGGAAACACCCGATCCCGTCGATCTTCATCACGTCGTTGTGATAAAGCTGGCAGTTTTCATTCTGTCTCATGCCAGAATAGCGACCAATCAGAATGATCCACCGCTTCCAATCCTTCACACCATGTAAAGCAATGTGCAAGCGTTTCAAATCGTTGAGTGTATACGCTGGACGGCGATCCATCGGTGCGGTTGTTTCCTTAACGCCCATTCCCTCGATGGGTTTCGAATGTCTTCATCTGGACGAGTCGCAAACCATTTGAAAAACGCCGAGTTCTTTTTGATGTAACGGTTTCTGGTGGATTCTGAACCTTCAAGACCATCAACAAACGCCGCCGCGCTTCTTTTACTAAAAGGCTCTTTTGTAGAATTCAGATATGCATTCACGCACCTGTTGATGGTCAGTATTTCCCGTTCACCAACTGATCCCACTTTGCTTTTCGTATACTTATCAAGCTCATTCTTCAGGCTCTTGAATGGCTTTTTCTGTTGTGGCTGTTGGAAGGAAGCAGACGGGGTTGCTGTGTGTGCCGGGATGGACTGCGGAACGCAGTGGAAAGGTTGTGAGATGACATATTTCTCCACACGGAGCAAAGCTTCACGCTTGGAACGTGTGCGAAGAGAAATACGAATTTCACGGCGTTTCCGAGGTGCCAGGTAGACCCTTCGGTAGTACCAGATCCCGTGACGGGAAAGCATAAGATGCGACATTGATTAGCGTCCTAAGTGATACACAAAAGTTGTATCACCGCCGTTTCAATGCACTAAAAAAGAGGGTTACATGATGGGCATCATGCAGTTAGCAGAATTGGGTGGGGGCCCTGCCAGCTACATCCCGGCACACGCGTCACCTGCTGCGGCTGCTTCCTTCCGGATCTGACCGAGTTCACAAGTTAGCATTGCGGGAGAACCAACCGGGCCCCCATTGAGTGCTCCATCAGATGGAGCGAGGGCATTATCAATGAAGCCCCAGGCAATTGCAAGCCCGTGCCTGGCAACCGTTGCTTTCTTGCGCAACCCCCTGTCATTCTGCCTATCTGATTGTTTTCAAAGCCGATACGTCACCTCCCCAGCCGCTGTTATAACGTCATGAAATCGCTTCAGATGTTCCTCACTTTCGATTACTGTGGTGAATCATTGAGGGAGGACAGATGGATCGCCACGACAGCTTTCAACAACGTGTTTATCAGATACTCGCCGCAATCCCCTACGGTAAGGTCACCACCTACGGCGATATTGCTCGTCTTGCTGGTTCTCCGCGCGCGGCTCGCCAGGTCGGTGGCGTGCTGAAGCGACTGCCGAAAGGCAGCAAGCTTCCCTGGCATCGGGTGATTAACCGGCTTGGCGAGATTTCGTTAAGCGGCGACAATCTCGATCGCCAGCGCCAGGCGCTGCTGGAGGAAGGTATTGAGGTTAGCCCGGAAGGCAAGATAGTGCTAAAGCAGTACCGCTGGGAAGGTGACTAAATCCGCCCCTTGCGGGGCGGAAAGGCTCACAGTGAGGAAGGCGCAGGAATAGCTGCTGAAGGATTCACCTGCGTCGGTGAGGTTGAAGGTACGGTTGTTGCCGCTCCGCCTTGCGTTGGCATCGCCATTGAAGGCACCGGCACTAACAGCAGCTCCTGCTTAGTGCCGCCATTGTTTATCACCGGCTTAACCGCATCGGTAATAAACATCATTTTGCCGTCCAGGGTGATGGCCGCACTCAGCAAAATACGGGCGTTCGGCTGAATATCTGCCGGATTATAGGGCAGAATAAAGGCGAACGGCGCCTGCTTACCGTCCGTTCTTACCACGCGCTGAGAGATGACCCTGGAAGGCGCATCGGCAAGCGAAGCATCAGACAGCGTGACGGTCAGCACCGCATCAGGCGGCAGGGCTATACGCTGACGAATAAAGACAGAACCGCTAACGTTAGGCTGGCGAAGCGTTGACTGCTCCCCCGCTACCTGTGAAGCCAGCGTCGCCGTCGGCACATCTTTTCCTTTGTCAGCACACCCAGAAAGCGCCACCGCCAGCGCGGCACCAGTTAGCATTGGCCAGATTTTCATTGATTTATTCTCCTTATGATCAATGCAGATAGTGATGTTTCAGTTAGCCTGAAAACCGTGATTTACTGTTCTGTAAGCCTTAATTCTGGCACAACTTACTGATTTTTTCCTGGTCGCTCCCTTTTCCCGCACGGTGGTAAAGATAATTAGCCCGCCCCGTTGACGGTAACTGGTCGGATCTCGCAAAATGAATGCAGTGTATCACCGAGGAAAAACCCCATGAGTCAGGCCCTGCAAAACCTGTTAAACCTGTTGAACCTGGAAAAGCTGGAAGAAGGCCTGTTTCGCGGCCAGAGTGAAGATCTTGGCCTGCGCCAGGTCTTTGGTGGTCAGGTCGTAGGGCAGGCGCTGTATGCGGCCAAGCAGACCGTCCCGGCCGACCGCATCATTCACTCCTTCCATAGTTACTTTTTGCGCCCCGGCGACAGCCAGAAGGCCATTATATATGACGTGGAGACGCTACGTGACGGGCAGAGCTTCAGCGCCAGAAGAGTCAGCGCCGTGCAGAATGGGCATCCTATTTTCTATATGACGGCGTCGTTTCAGGCACCGGAGAGCGGCTTTGAGCATCAGAAAACCATGCCCAACGTTGTCGGCCCGAATGACCTGCCCAGCGAAGGCGATCTCGCCAGACAGCTGGCCCATTTTATTCCTGAAAAAGCGCGGGAGAAATTTCTCGCCGAGAAGCCATTTGAAATCCGGCCGGTTAAGTTCCACAACCCGCTGAAGGGCCACGTTGACGAGCCCACCCGCCACGTCTGGATACGGGCAAATGGCAACATGCCCGATGACAAACGGATCCATCAATATCTGCTGGGCTACGCTTCAGACTTCAACTTCCTGCCCGTTGCGCTTCAGCCTCATGGTAAAGGATTTCTTGAACCCGGTATGCAGGTTGCCACCATCGATCACTCGATGTGGTTCCACCGCCCGTTCGATTTGAATCAGTGGCTACTCTACAGCGTCGAGAGCACTTCAGCCTCCGGTGCCCGTGGTTTTGTACGCGGGGAGTTTTATACCCAGGACGGTACGCTGGTTGCCTCAACGGTGCAGGAAGGCGTAATGAGGGTCCGCAACGGCAAACAGCCGTAAACAGCAGAAAAAGAAACGGCTCCCGCAGGAGCCGTTTTTCATTGTTGTTGAGCGCACTACTTTTCTGATTTTATCTTACTGGTTGTAAGCATTCTCGCCGTGGCTGTTCACGTCCAGACCTTCACGCTCCTGGTCTTCAGGTACGCGCAGACCTACGATCATGTCAGCAACTTTGAAGGCGACAAAGGCGACAACGCCGGTCCAGACAATGGTCACGCCCACGCTGAACAGCTGAACCCAAACCTGATGGCCCATGGTCACACCTTCGGCATAACCTACGCCGCCCAGTGAAGAGGAAGCGAAGACGCCGGTGAGGATACAGCCTACGATGCCGCACACGCCGTGAACACCGAACACATCGCAAGGGTCATCGACACGCAACCATTTCTTCAGGGTGGTCACACCCCACAGTCCGGCAAGGCCACCGACGATACCGATAATCAGCGCACCGCCGACGCCAACATAACCACAGGCAGGGGTGATAGCAACCAGACCAGCGATCACGCCTGAGCAGACGCCCAGCAGGGAAGGTTTGCCGCGCAGCGCCCACTCACCGAAGGTCCAGCTGAGCATTGCGCCAGCGGTAGCCATGACGGTATTCAGGAACGCCAGGCCAGCGATTTCGTTGGCGGCACTGGCTGAGCCAGCGTTGAAGCCAAACCAGCCCACGTAGAGGATCGCGGTGCCGGTGAAGACCATTGGCAGATTGTGTGGCTTAAACGCTTCTTTGCCGAAGCCAGCGCGTTTGCCTACCAGGTAAGCCCCCACCAGGCCAGCAACTGCGGCGTTGATGTGCACTACGGTACCACCAGCGAAGTCCAGCGCACCGTCCTGTGCCAGCAGACCGCCTGACCAGACCATATGCGCAATCGGCAGGTAGGAGAAGGTCAGCCAGATAGCCACGAAGATCAGCACCGCAGAGAAACGTACGCGTTCAGCGATGGAACCCACAATCAGACCCACGGTGATACAGGCGAATGAAGCCTGGAAGGCAACGTGAATATACTGATAGAAAGAACCGACCAGCGCGGTCAGCTGAATGTTTTTCAACATGGCCAGGCTGAAGCCGCCGAAGAAGGCATTTCCTTCACTGAAGGCCAGAGAATAGCCATAAATCATCCACAGCACGCAAACCATAGCAAAGGTCACGGCGACCTGAGTCATCATGGAAAGCACGTTCTTTCCACGAATCAAACCGCCGTAAAACAGGGCAATGCCTGGCAGCGTCATGAACAGCACCAGCGCGGTGCAGATCATCATAAAAGCATTATCGGCTTTATCTGCCACTGCCGGGGCTGCCGCCATAGCAAGCGACGGTAACAATGCCAGGCTGGCGAGGCCAAATACAGCAAGTTTTTTCTTCATTTTATCCCATCCCATCACAATTCTAAGCCCCGAGATTACAGCGCTGCTTCGTCTGTTTCGCCAGTGCGAATACGGATGACTCGCTGCAGCTCTGCAACAAAGATCTTACCGTCACCAATTTTGCCGGTATAGGCAGCCTTGCTAATGACATCAACCACTTCATCAAGCTGGTCGTCTGCAATCGCAATATCTATTTTTACTTTTGGCAGGAAGTTCACGCTGTACTCAGCACCGCGATAAAGTTCTGCATGTCCCTTCTGGCGACCAAAACCTTTTACTTCGGTAACGGTCAGCCCCTGAATACCGATAGAGGACAGTGCTTCACGCACGTCTTCCAGTTTAAACGGTTTGATTACCACGGTAACCAGCTTCATACGATCCCCTCCAGGTATTGAAAATGGTTGTTTAGCCCGACACGGATGGATTAAAGCAAAGGCTGTGCCATATATTAAAAATTGGCATTTTTCAGACGATTAGTCAGTCTGGCCCTGAGTTCCTGTCAGCGCCGTTTCGCGGGGAGTGAGAAACAAACTGAGAAGCAGGCAGAAAAAACGCACCCTAAAAGTGCGTTGCGCATTAAGAAAGTGCATGTGAGGTGTTTTGCCAATTTTTATGCCCGATTGAGGTGCAGCGAAGCGGCAGCGTTTATACCGCTTCACCTGCCTCCAGTTCCTCACCGACCTGCTGTAATTGATACATTTGCCAGTAGCGGCCCTGTTTCTCCAACAGCGTCTGGTGGCTCCCCTGCTCAACGGCACGGCCACGGTGCAATACCAGGATGGTATCGGCATCAACAATCGTCGAAAGCCGGTGCGCAATGACCACCAGCGTGGTTTTTTCACCTACGGCTTTCAGCGCCTGCTGGATTGCCTGCTCGGTGCCGGAGTCGATATTCGCCGTGGCCTCGTCCAGGATCAGTATTTGCGGTGAAGCAACCAGCACTCTTGCCATCGCCAGCAGCTGCTTTTGCCCTACCGAGAGGGTATTCCCCTGCTCACCCAGGCGGGTGTGAATCCCCTCCGGCAAGCCGCGGGCCAGCTCAGCAAGCTGGACCGTTTCCAGTGCGGCCCAGACATCCTCTTCCGGGATTGCCCGCCCCAGCGTCACGTTGGCAAAGAAGGTGTCGGCCAGGACCACCGGGTCCTGCTGGACCATCGCCACGCCCTGGCGCAGGACGCGATGGCTAAGGCTGGACAGCGGCCGTTCATCAAGGTAAATCTCTCCCTGCTGCAACGGGTAATAGCCCATCATAAGATTAGCCAGCGTGCTTTTGCCGCTGCCGGTATGCCCTACCAAAGCAACGAAGTTGCGCGAGGGTATGTCCAGAGAAATGTCGCTCAGCACGTTGCGCTCGTCCCGGTAGGCAAAGGTGAGATCCTTCACCGCAACCTTCCCGGAGGCCAGAGGCCTTTCATCAGTGCCATAGCGCTGGCGAGGGGCATCGATTAGCTCGAAGATGCGCTCCCCGGCCACCACCGCCTGCTGTAGCATTGACTGCTGCGTGGTCAGCTCGATCAGCGGTTCATTAAGCCGGCCAAGGTAGTTAATAAAGGCATAGAGCACGCCGACCTCGATACTGCCCGTAGAAGAGAAGCCAAACAGGATCATCAGCCCGCAGAGGATCAGCGCTGAAAACAGGCTCAGCAGCGGTCGCAGCAGGAAGCCATCCAGCTTCAGGGTTTCCATCCGCGCCAGGTAGTGCGAACGGCTGGCTTCCCCCATCCGTTCGCCAAAGCGCGCCTGCTGGCGAAACTGCTGGATTACGCTCATACCGTTGATGACTTCATTAAAACCGTTATTGATATCGGCCAGATAGCTGCGAACGCGACGCACGATAGGCGTGCTGTAGCGCTGATAAATCAGCATCACCGTCAGCACTGCCGGAAAAATGAGGATCGCCACCAGCGCCATGCGCCAGTCCAGGCTGAACATCGCCACCAGCATCGCGCCGATCAGCGCGGCGCTGCGCAGCACCGTGGCGACAACCGTGACGTAAAGATCGCGAACCACTTCGGTATCGTTGGTCACGCGTGAGATAATTTGCCCAACGGGTTGGGTATCAAACGCGCTGAGCGGCTGACGCAGTGCCGCGTCCATCACGTCCATACGGAGCTGCTGGACGACGCCTACCGCCGCCTGATTAAACAGCAGTGACTGCCAGTAATGCAGAGCTGCCGCGAGGATCTGCAGCAGAATAAAACTGGTCGCCAGCCCGGCTACCAGCGCTACCGGCATACGGTGTCTGGCTACCATATGATCAATGAAATAGCTGACCAGGACCGGCCCCATCACC
Organism: Erwinia typographi; assembly: GCF_000773975.1. Lineage (GTDB taxonomy): Bacteria > Pseudomonadota > Gammaproteobacteria > Enterobacterales > Enterobacteriaceae > Erwinia > Erwinia typographi. The sequence continues at coordinate 49,837 of NZ_JRUQ01000023.1, read as the reverse complement.
TCTGCCGCCGCCGCAATCCACAGCAGCAGCACGGCCAGGCCAAGCGACTTGCGCCATGGCGATCCGTAACTCAACAGGCGTTTCAGCGTGGGCCAGAGTGGGTTAAGACTAGCCATGCGAAACGCCCTTTTCGTTCTCTTCTTCATCCAGCGCCGCCTCAAGCTGCTGATAGCGATACATATCCTGATACCAGCCCTTCACGGAGACGAGCTGCTCATGCTGGCCGCGCTGTACGAGCGCGCCTTTCTGCATCACCAGGATTTCACTGGCTTCCGTCAAAGCAGACAGGCGGTGCGCGCTGATAATCACCGTTCTACCCTGCCCCCAGCGCCGCAGATTATGCAGGATCTGATGCTCCGTTCGGCCATCCACGGCCGAAAGCGCATCGTCCAGGATCAGGATTTCGGCATCCAGCAGCAGCGCCCTGGCGATCGAGATACGCTGCTTTTGCCCGCCGGAAAGCATCACGCCTCGCTCACCAACCGGCGTCTCGTAGCCCTGCGGCAGCCGCAAAATGTCTTCATGGACGTTAGCCAGCCTGGCAGCCTGCTCAATCTCGCGAAGCTCCGCGGTTGGGCGACCCAGCGCGATATTGTTCGCCACGGTATCTGAAAACAGGAACGGCGTCTGGCTGACGACCGCCAGGCGGCTCCGCCAGCCATCAAGGCGAAGCTCGGTCAGGGGAATATCGTGAAAGCGAATATCGCCCTGAGCAATATCGAAGTGGCGCTGAATCAGGCTCAGCAAAGTACTCTTCCCTGAGCCCGTTGGGCCACACAGCCCCAGCATATGCCCCGGCTTGAGCTGCACGTTAACGTGCCGGAGGGCAGGATGCTGCGAGCCAGGATAGCAAAACTCCTTAATAGCAATCTGTAACGATCCGCGCTCTTCCGGAAGAGTCTGGCTGCCCTCCCCGACCGTCGGCGCTTCTGACAGCAGCGAACGAATCCGGCTCCAGGCCGCGCTTCCTCGCTCTACAATATTAAACATCCAGGCCAGCGCCAGCATCGGCCATATCATCAGGCCGAGGTACATTACGAAGCTGGTCAGCTGCCCCAGCGTCATCATCCCGTGCCAGACCAGCCAGCTGCCGCCGCCAATCGCCAGCAGGTTAGACATGCCGATCGCGATATAGATCGTCGGGTCGAAACGCGCATCGACTCTGGCCACCCGCATATTTTTCCTGCCGGTATCTCTGGCAATATCCGCGAACTGTCCTGACTGGTGATCTTCAAGACCAAAAGCCTTAATCATCCTGATGCTGGTTAAGCTTTCCTGAGTCTGGTCGTTGAGCGAGGAGAACGCCGCCTGCGCCAGCTTAAAACGGTTGTGCAACTGGTCACCATAGCGCTTGATCACCAGCGCCATGATCGGCATCGGCAGCAGAGCCAGCAGCGTCAGCTGCCAGCTAATTTGCGTGCTCATGACGAACAGCACCACCAGGCCCATCACCAGGGAGTCCACCAGCGTCAGTACGCCTTCGCCTGCGGCAAAGACCACCCGGTCGACATCATTAGTGGCGCGGGCGATCAGGTCTCCGGTACGGTGGCGCAGATAAAATTCGGGATGCTGTCGGCTTAGCTGGCGATAGAAATCCTGGCGTAGCTCAACGGCCAACTGATAAGAGGCCCCGAACAGCAGCACCCGCCAGACATAGCGCAGCAGGTAGACCACCACAGCGGCGATCAGCATCACGCCGACCCACATCAGTAGCTGCGAGGTGCTCATCTGCTGGCGGGAAACGCCGTCAACCACCATCCCGACCACTTTGGGCGGCAGCAGTTGCAGAAGAGCGATAACAATCAGTAGAGCAACGGCCCCGAGGTAGCGTCGCCATTCGCGAATAAAATACCAGCTTAATTGGCTAAACAGTCGCACAGAAAACGTCCTGGTTAAGATTGAGCAGAGGCGACCGACTCATTTCAGCGGTAGCGCCGTGGTGTATTTTATCTCTTCCATCGCAAAGCTCGAAGTCACATCCAGCAATCCTGGAACCCCGTTCACTAAACGTTTATAGAAGGCGTCATAGGTTTTCATATCCGCCGCCTGAATCCTCAACAAATAGTCATATTCACCGGCCATGCGATAGCACCCCATCACTTCCGGCATCGCCTGCACAACCTCTACAAATTGCTGATACCAGCTGCTGCTGTGCTGCTGCGTTTTGATCAGCATAAATGCCGTCAGCGACAGATCGAGCTTGTCCGCGTCCAGCAGCGCAACGCGGCCGCGAATATAGCCTTCATCCTCCAGCCTTTTCAACCGTTTCCAGCAGGGCGTGGTGGTCAGATGCACGGCGTCGGCCAGCGCCTGGAGCGACAAGGTGCAGTCCTGTTGCAGGAGCGCCAGCAGCTTAAGGTCAGTTTTGTCTGTCATTGCCATATCCGGGAGAATATTTTTCTCTTAATGGGTCATTTTACAGGAAAGAGAGTAAACCTTTTTTCCGCTGAGTGCCGTACTCTTTAATAAATTTTTCCGGGGAAGAAACATGTCAGATTCATGGGTATCGCACGCAATAAAAGAGATTAATGCCGACATTCAGCGCTCGGCTGATACGCATCTGATCAGGCTGCCGCTGGCTGCTTTTCCAGGGATTTGGCTCTACCTGAAAGATGAAAGCACGCATCCCAGCGGCAGCCTGAAGCATCGCCTGGCGCGATCGCTGTTTTTATTCGGCTTATGCAACGGCTGGATTAAAGAAGGCACGCCGATCGTTGAAGCTTCTTCCGGCAGTACCGCCGTTTCTGAGGCTTACTTTGCCCGGCTACTCGGCCTGCCGTTTATCGCCGTCATGCCTGCCACCACCGCCAGACGTAAGGTCGAACAGATTACTTTTTACGGCGGGCGTTGCCATTTTGTCAGCGATCCCTGCCAGATGTATGCCGAATCGGAGCGACTGGCGAAAGAGTTGAACGGCCATTTTATGGATCAGTTCACCTTTGCCGAGCGGGCCACCGACTGGCGCGGCAATAACAATATTGCCGACAGCATTTTTCAGCAGATGAAGAATGAGCCGTTCCCGGTGCCGGAAAGCATTGTGATGAGCGCGGGCACCGGCGGCACGTCGGCCACCATTGGCCGCTACCTTCGCTATCAGGGCTATGCCACACGGCTGACGGTGGTCGATCCTGAAAACTCCGTGTTCTATGATTACTGGCTGCAGCGGGATAAAACGCTGCGTAACCCCCTGTGCGGCAAAATCGAGGGGATTGGCCGCCCGCGCGTCGAACCTTCGTTTATTGCCGACGTGGTAGATGAGATGATCCGCGTCCCGGATGCCGCCAGCATTGCCACCATGCTCTGGCTGGAAAAACAGCTTGGCCGCAAGCCTGGCGCTTCAACCGGTACCAACGTCTGGGGTGCGCTACAGATTGCCAACAGAATGGCCGAAGAAAAACGTCAGGGGTCGATCGTCACGCTGCTGTGCGACAGCGGGGAGCGCTACCTGGACAGCTATTATAATGCCGACTGGGTCAGAGAAAATATCGGGGATATCAGCCCGTGGCAGCAAATGCTGGGCTAAAACGCCGGACTATCCCGTCCGGCTCGAGTGACACAAGAACTACATGACCAGACCATCCTGTCCGGTAAGCTGACCTCAGTATTCGGGGGAATAGTCGAGGTTAGGGGTGGAAAGCCAGTGGTTTAGATAGTGAGAAACGCCCTGCGTCTCGCAATGGCCGATAACCGGCAGATGAGGCAGCAGGGATTTCAGCTGACTCATCGCGTTGCCCATAATGAAACCGCGCCCGACGGTTTCAAGCATCTCCCGGTCATTCATCGCGTCGCCAAACGCCATGCACTCCGCCAGGCTGATCCCCAGAGATCCCGACAGCGAAGCCAGCGCGGAGCCTTTATTGCAACCGGGAGGTAGAACTTCCAGACAGTCTCTGGCTGAGAAGCAGATATGGGCGCGCTCGCCCAGCGCATCCCTCAGCTGCCCCTGTAGCTGGCAGAGATCGTTATGCTCCGCAATAAAACACAGCTTGGTGACCTGATGCGCCGGAATGCGCTTCAGGTCTGCCAGCTGATAGCGAAAGCCGCTCATCTGATGCGCATGGAGGATCTGCGGCAGGTCGTGCTGAGTCAGCCAGCCGTCATCGTTAAACAGATGCAGACTGGCCGCGGTATTCCAGTGGGTGTGGATAACCTCTTCCGCAACCTCTGGCGAGAGGTCGCTGGCGGACAGTAGATTGCCCTGCCGGTCGTGTACGCGAGTGCCGTTGCCGGTGATCAACCAGGCGTCAAGCTTAAAATCGGCAATCAGCGGCTGCATTTCAAGCCAGTGGCGACCAGTAGCGAAGGTCAGCAAAACGCCCCGCTCATCCAGCGCGCGCAGAGCCGCGAGGGTTCTCTCCCCCAGCTGATGGTCGGGCATCAGCAGAGTACCATCCATATCAAATGCCGCCAGACGGGCCATCGTTACTCCAGTGTCTGTTTTTTCATCGAGCGCTGAGTATCACCTGGTATTTACGGAACTAATAGTGAATACTTCCTGAAAAGCGTTCCGGGTTTACTCTATGCGTCAGCTTAACCGACTAAATCAGTATCAGCGCCTGTGGCAGGCCAGCCTTGGCAACCCGCAGCTGACCAGCGTGGCCGGGATTGCCCTGCGCTGCATCTGTAGCGAGCGTCATGCGCGAACCCTGCTCAATCAGTGGCAGAGGCTGGGCTGGCTGGACTGGAAAGCACAGCCCGGACGCGGGAAGCGCGGCGAACTGACATTTATACACTCTCCAGAACAGCTCAGAACCGCCCTGCTGCAACAGCAGTTGGATCGCGGCCTGTCTCATCAGGCGCTGGAACTGGTACAGATTGCGCCGGAACAGTTAAACCAGCTGCTTAAGCCGTTTATGGGCGGGCAATGGCTGGACGACCGGCCGACATTACGTATCCCCTATTATCGCCAGCTCGATCCCCTCAATCCCCTTGATATGCCGGGCAGAGCAGAACAGCACCTTGCAGGGCAGATTTTTTCCGGACTGACCCGATTTCAGGACGATCGGGTGGTGCCCGATCTGGCGCATCACTGGCAGTGCAGTAAAGACGGACTGAGCTGGTTCTTCTTTCTGCGGCCACAGCTGTTCTGGCACAGTGGAGAGCGCGTTTCGTCGCAACAGCTGATGCAGCGCCTGCAACAGATCGTTGCCAGTCCACTGGGCGCACGCCTGCTGGCGAGCGTTAAATCTCTCTCGCTGCCGCAAACAATGTGCCTGCGCATTGACCTGCACCGTCCCGATCACTGGCTGATCTGGCGGCTGGCAACGGTGCCCTGCCTGTTGACTCACCCCGAAGAGAGCTCGCTGGGCACCGGTCCCTGGCGGCTGAGCCACTGGTCACCTGAGCTGGTACGGATAGAAAATCATGAGCGCTACCATGGCCCTCAGCCTTTGATGCAAATGGTTGAATACTGGATCACTCCACAGCTTTTTGACAAAACGCAGGGGACAAGCTGTCGCCATCCGGTACAGATAGCCATCGGGGAACTGCATGAGCTGTCGCTGCTGAGACCGGTCAGCCGTCGGATCAGCCTGGGATTTTGCTATCTGGCGCTGAAAAAGAATGCGGCGCTTTCTCCTGCCCAGGCGCAGAAAATACTGACATTGATCCGCAGCAAAAACGTGGTTGCCGGGCTGCCGCTTGAAGAGGGTCTGATCACCCCAAGCCAGGAGATGCTGCCAGGCTGGCCGGTGCCGGAAGTGAACGACAGCGAGCCCATCGGGCTACCCGCTACGCTCAGTCTCCACTATCATCTGCCCGTAGAACTGCACGCGATGGCGGAAAAGCTGAAGGACGTGCTGGCCGAAGAGGGTTGTACATTAACGCTGCACTTTCATCCGGGGAAAAACTGGCAGGGTTATACCGGGCTGGAAACTGCGGACATTATTATGGGTGACCGCCTGATCGGTGAAGCGCCGGAATTCACGCTTGAAAGCTGGCTGAGGCTGGACCCGCTCTGGCCCACGCTGCTGGGCGAGGGTGCGTATCGCTCGCTGCTTGGCGGGCTTGACGATATTCAGTGCAGCAGATTGCAGGACGAACGCCAGCGGGGACTTCAGCAGACTTTTCATCAGTTGATGGCGATGTCGGTGATCACTCCGCTGTTTAACTATCGCTATCAGGTTAGCGCCCCGCCCGATGTCGAAGGTATCGCGCTGAATGCCTGGGGATGGTTTGATTTCTCCCGCGCGTGGATCCCGCCGCCGGTTGCCATTTCCTGAGCAGAACTACCCTTCTGCCGCTTCAGGCAGTACCATACGGCGTAACTGATGATTAAGGTGATAAACATGAAGCGTGCGGTAGTGGTTTTCAGCGGTGGCCAGGACTCAACAACCTGCCTGATTCAGGCTCTGCAACAGTATGATGAGGTGCACTGCATCACCTTCGATTACGGTCAGCGCCATCATGCGGAAATCGATGTTGCCCGCCAGCTCTCGCTCTCTCTTGGCGCGCGTGCGCATAAGGTGCTCGACGTAACCTTGCTGAATGAACTCGCCGTCAGCAGCCTGACTCGCGACAGCATTCCGGTTCCGGCTTACGATGCCAATGCCAGCGGGCTGCCAAGCACGTTTGTGCCGGGGCGCAATATTCTGTTTCTCACGCTGGCCTCCATCTATGCTTATCAGGTGGAAGCCGAAGCGGTGATTACCGGCGTCTGCGAAACGGACTTCTCAGGCTATCCAGACTGCCGGGATGAGTTTGTGAAGGCGCTGAACCACGCTGTTGCGCTGGGCATGGCGCGCGAGGTGCGCTTTGAAACGCCGCTGATGTGGCTGAATAAAGCCGAAACCTGGGCGCTGGCTGATTACTGGCAGCAGCTACCGCTGGTGCGTAACGAAACGCTGACCTGCTATAACGGCATCAAGGGCGACGGCTGCGGGGAGTGCGCTGCCTGCCATCTGCGTGCCAACGGCCTGACGGGCTATCAGGCTGACAGCGACGTGGTGATGGCTGAGATGAAGCGCAAGACCGGCCTACGCTGACAGCATCTCCTCCATTCGTCTTTTCAGTTCGCCCTCCATCGGCTGTGCCTTTTGCGTGCGCAGATCGATGCAAACAAAGGTCAGCGTGGCGTCGGCAATGGCTTCACCGTTCGGCGCCAGCGTCACGTTCTGACCAATAACGCCGCTTTTGCCGCCCAATTGCACCAGCCTGCTGTGGATGTCCAGTACGTCGCCCATTACAGCCGGGCGACGATAGTTGATGTTAATGTTCACCACCACAAACGCCAGACGGTTTTCCTGTAGCCAGCTGAATGACTCCAGCCTTTCCAGCCACTCCCAGCGGGCTTCCTCAAGAAACTCCAGATAACGGGCATTATTAACATGTTGATAAACATCCAGATGATAACCGCGAACTTTAATAGTGGTATGCATAGCGACGCTGCCCTTTCAAGTAGAGGCCACACCAACTGGTATGACCTCTACAGATTAGCAGCCGTTTTCCATGCGGTGCAGAGAAAGCGTTAAAGTCGCGAGAGAAATCACAGTTTCAACCGCGACAGGTTTCTCTCCACCAGCGCATTGCCGATCCCCGGCACTTCTCTCAGCTGCTCAAGATCGGTAAAATCCCCGTACTGCTCGCGATAGCTGACGATGGCCTCGGCTTTTTTTAAGCCTACGCCATTAAGCGCCGCGACCAGCTCCTCAACGCTTGCCTGGTTCAGACTGACTTTCTCGTTCGCCTGCCCAGCCATTTGTCGGGCAGCCGGAGAAGATGCCGCAGGCAGAACGTCCGCCGCACTTACCGACTGCGCAACCATCATCACTGCGCCCATCACCCCGGCAAAACAGAGCGCCTTTAGTGTTTTTTCCATGCTGTATTCCTCCATGTGTTTGACAGCACGACTACCCTACTGTGGCCCTGGAAAGGAAACAAACGCCGGATGACAGAAATGGAAAAGGCCGCGTAAGCGGCCTTTAGGATTACAACTCGTTGCAGAAAATTTGCGAGGCTTACTGAGCCTGCGCCGCCGCACCGTATTTGATCTTAGCGTCCTTACGCAGGTTGCTCAGCAGCGCTTCAAAGGCGATCTGCGCATTATTTTGCGTCACGCCCTGAACCATCGCCTTCTTCTGCGCCTCCGGCATTGAGCCGCTGCGGACCTGATCCAACGCCAGCAGCAGCACGTTACCTTCACCATCTTCGCCGGTCGCGTAAGAAGGCTGGCCCTTTTCAGGCAGGCTCATAGTAAACACCGTCTGCGCTGCAGCATCCTGGCTGTTACGAGTCAGCGTTTTCTGGCTACCGAAGCTCAGGTTACTGGCTTTCATCGCCTCATCGCCCTTGCCTGCCTTCAGATCGGCCAGCAGTTTATCCGCCTGTGCTTTGGCTTCTTTCTGCGCCTTCTGCGTTTTCAGCGTATCGGTAATCTGCGCCGTCACCTGATCCAGCGGCTTAACGGCCTCCGGCCTGTGCTCGCTAACGCGCAGAACAAAGGCGCGGTCGCCGTCGACGGTAATAATGTCAGAGTTGCTGCCCGGCGAGCCGTTTTCACCGACTAAGCCGCCGTTGAAAATCGCCTGCTCAACCTGCTTGAAGTTCAGCTCCGCTGGCGGATTGTCATGGCTGAACCAGCCTGTCTCCACCGCTTTCACTCCGGCAGCCTGCTCAGCTCCGGCCAGCGACTCATTATCATTACTCGCTGCATCGCTCACTTTCTGCTGCAGTTTATAATAAGCATCAATCGCTTTTTCCTGTTTAACCTTCGCCGCGATATCGTCATGTACCGCAGAGAGTGGCTTAATCTGCTGTGGCTGCACGTCGACCAGGCGAGCGACAAGGAAGCCGACGGAAGATTTGATCACCCCGGAAAGCTGCCCCTTCTCGTTCAGACCCGCATTTTTCAGCTCGTCAGGCGTAGTCTCCGGCTCCAGCCAGCCCATATCGCCGCCGTTGCGGGCAGAAATCGGGTCAGCGGACTTCGCCTTAGCCAACGCGGCAAAGTCACCGCCCTTATGCAGTTCGTCCAGAATTGCCTGAGCTTCCGCCTCGGTTTTGGTCTGGATAATACTGAAGCGGCTGCGCTGCGGCTGCGTGTAGTCAGCCTGGTGCTGATCGTACCAGCTCTGGATATCGCTCTCGCTGGCCGTTTCCTGCAGGGATGCCGCATCCAGCTTGATGTAGCTCACGCGGAACTGCTCGGGAGACATCAGGCTGGTTTTGTTCTGCTCGTAATAGTTTTTGATCTCTTCAGGGCTGACGCTCTGCTTCGCCACCAGCGCCGCCACGTTGATCGTCGCTTCGCGCACCAGACGCTCCTGAGAAACCAGCGAGGCCAGCGCGTCCGTTTCACCGGTCAGCATAAAGTCGGTGCCGGTCACCGCAGCAATCAGCTGCTGAGTGGTCAGCTGCTTACGCAGCGCTTCCGCATAGCGGTCGGCAGAGAAGCCCATCTGGTTGATCAGACCAAGGTATTTGGCATTATCAAATTTGCCGTCGGTCTGGAAGGCTGGCTGGCTGAAGATCGCCTGTTTGATTTGATCGTCGCCGATCGCCAGGCCCAGCTCATTGGCGTAGCCGGTCAGCAGCGATTCATCTACCAGCTGAGACAGCGCCTGCTGGCGGACCTGTTGCACCCAGGCAGGATTGCCAGCCAGTTGGGAGAACTGATCGCCCAGCTGCTGCTGCTGACGTGAACGCTCGTTGGAGAAGGCGTTCTCAAGCTGCGCGCGGCTGATTTCCTGTCCGTTAACCCTGGCGGCATAATCTCCGTTACCGCCAATAAGGTAGTTGCCCACCCCGGTCAATACAAAAGACAGAATGATCAAAGCCAATATAATTTTGAGCACGACATGGTTCGACGCCGCGCGTAAATTGTCCATCATGGTGTGACAACACTCCGCTGTAGTATGAATGTAAAACCCTTGCGCTTTCGTCCCGACTTCCTGGGGACGCTCCACGCCGCTGCGTAGCAAACCGCACGCCATTATGACAACCGCATTGAGCAAATGTCATCGAAACATAAAAAAAGGCACATCGTTTTTTTGATGTGCCCCGTATGGTACATGAGAACGCCAACACAATCCTCACTCCACCGAAGAATTTACTGGTGGATACATACCGCCGTTAGTTTACGGCGTCTTTCAGCGCTTTACCGGCACGGAAGCCAGGTACTTTACCCGCAGGGATAGTGATCTCTTTGCCAGTCTGTGGATTACGACCGGTACGTTCTGAACGGGCGCGCACGGAGAACGTGCCGAAACCGACCAGCGCAACTTCATCGCCCTCTTTCAGCGAATCTGAAACGGAGCCCATAAATGCATCTAAAACGCGTCCTGCTGCCGCTTTAGAAATGTCGGCGCTTGCAGCAATTTTGTCGATCAACTGTGACTTATTCACTCAATAATCCCCTCTTTTATTATTCACTTCGTAACCGGGCTTCCCACCCGATACGAACGCGTATCAATTATCTGGATTCAGTCTTTGTTATGCCGACCACGACCACAGCCGCCACTGGCCTAACAGCACTCTAAATTAACGGCACAAAAAAACGCTGGCAAGTCCCAATTTGCCTGCCAGCCCGGCTTTTGGCCTGTTTTTGCCTTAAATCACTATTTTGCCGTCGCAACCTGCATCCCGTAAGGGGCATTTTGCAGGGCCAGGGTCAACACTTCCTCAATGCGCTTCACCGGATGGATGTCCAGGTCGGCAATAATGTTATCCGGGATTTCTTCCAGATCGCGCTTATTTTCATCAGGAATTAGTACCGTTTTAATTCCACCACGATGGGCAGCCAGCAGCTTCTCTTTCAGCCCGCCAATCGGCAGAACCTGACCACGCAGGGTGATCTCTCCGGTCATCGCCACGTCGGCGCGTACCGGGTTACCCGTCAGGCAGGAGACCAGCGCGGTGCACATTGCAATACCGGCACTTGGGCCATCCTTCGGCGTAGCGCCTTCCGGAACGTGCACATGGATATCACGCTTTTCGTAGAAATCACCATTGATACCCAGCTTCTCAGCACGCGCGCGGACGACGGTCAGCGCTGCCTGGATGGACTCCTGCATGACTTCGCCCAGCGATCCGGTATAGGTCAGCTTGCCTTTGCCCGGTACGCAGGCGGTTTCGATGGTCAGCAGATCGCCACCCACTTCGGTCCAGGCCAGCCCCGTAACCTGACCAACGCGGTTTTCATTGTCCGCACGGCCATAGTCGTAGCGCTGAACGCCCAGATAGTCTTTCAGGTTATCCGCGTTGATCACGATATGCCTGACGGTTTTATCCATCAGCAGCGTTTTCACCGCCTTGCGACACAGTTTGGACAGCTCGCGCTCAAGGCTACGGACGCCAGCTTCACGGGTGTAATAGCGAATGATGCTGACAATCGCACTGTCTTCCACCGTCAGTTCGTTATCCTTCAGCGCGTTACGTTCAATCTGCTTCGACAGTAAATGCTGTTTGGCAATGTTGAGCTTCTCGTCTTCGGTATAGCCGGACAGGCGGATAACTTCCATACGGTCCAGCAGCGGCGCAGGAATGTTCATCGAGTTAGAGGTTGCCACGAACATCACATCGGAGAGATCGTAATCCACTTCCAGATAGTGATCGTTAAAAGCAATGTTCTGTTCCGGGTCCAGAACTTCCAGCAGGGCTGAGGCCGGATCGCCACGCATATCGGAGGACATTTTGTCAATTTCGTCCAGCAGGAACAGCGGGTTTTTCACGCCCACTTTGGCCATTTTCTGGATTAACTTGCCCGGCATGGAGCCGATATAGGTACGACGGTGACCGCGGATCTCCGCCTCATCACGCACGCCGCCCAGTGCCATACGCACATATTTCCGGCCGGTGGCTTTAGCAATGGACTGGCCCAGCGAGGTTTTACCCACCCCCGGCGGTCCAACCAGGCACAGAATCGGCCCTTTGATTTTGCTGACGCGACTCTGCACCGCCAAATATTCCAGGATACGGTCTTTCACCCGCTCCAGGCCGAAATGGTCGGTATCCAGCGTTTCCTGCGCCTTCACCAGGTCTTTCTTCACCTTGCTGCGCGCGTTCCACGGAACCTGAACCATCCAGTCGATATAGCCGCGCACCACGGTCGCTTCGGCGGACATCGGCGACATCATTCTCAGCTTTTGCAGCTCGGCTTCGGTTTTATCCCGCGCCTCTTTCGGCATTTTTGCCGCATCGATTTTGCGTTTCAGCGCTTCATTTTCGTCAGGCGCATCATCCATTTCGCCCAGCTCTTTCTGAATCGCCTTCATCTGTTCGTTCAGATAGTATTCGCGCTGGCTTTTTTCCATCTGCTTTTTGACGCGATTGCGGATGCGTTTTTCCACCTGGAGCAGATCGATCTCTGACTCCATCATCGCCATCAGGTATTCCAGCCGCTCGTTGACGTCTGACATCTCCAGCACGGACTGTTTATCCGCCAGCTTCAGCGGCATATGCGCCGCCACGGTATCCGCCAGGCGCGCGGCATCTTCGATGCTGTTCAGCGAGGTCAGAACTTCCGGCGGGATTTTCTTATTCAGTTTGATATAGCCTTCAAACTGATTGATCGCGGTGCGCACCAGCACTTCCTGCTCGCGCTCATCAATATCCGGAGACGCCAGGTATTCCGCCTGGGCGGTGAAATGGTCACCATTATCAGCAAGCGTGGTGATATGCGCACGCTGCAAGCCTTCCACCAACACTTTTACCGTGCCGTCCGGCAGCTTGAGCATTTGCAGAATTGAGGCCACGGTCCCTACCGAGAAGAGATCGTTAATGCCAGGTTCATCCGTTGAAGCTTCTTTCTGTGCGACCAGCATGATTTTTTTATCATGATCCATGGCGGCTTCAAGGCAGCGAATCGATTTCTCACGACCGACAAACAACGGAATTACCATGTGCGGATAAACCACTACGTCACGCAACGGCAACACAGGGATTTCAATGCGTTCAGAACGCTCAGGATTCATAGAGCTCTCTCTTAGTTTAATTTCCGCCAGGGTGATGGGAACCGCAACAGACAACTAAAGTGCAGTTTTACCCACAGGTAGTTGAGTATATGGGGATGAATGCGGGACATTCAATGTTATCAGCGAGAGAAAAACAAAAGGGGGAATAAATTCCCCCTTTTTGAGCTAACCAACTGGAAACAGGTGGTTATTTATTCACCAGAAGCCTGCTGCGCTTCCTGTTTTCCGTAGATCAGCATGGGTTCTGTCTGGCCCTCAATCACTGAATCGTCAATCACCACTTTTTCCACATCGTCCATGGAAGGAAGATCGTACATGGTGTTCAGCAGGGCGCCTTCCACAATGGAACGCAGGCCACGAGCACCGGTTTTGCGCGACATCGCCTTTTTGGCAATGGCCGTCAGGGCTTCATCCCGGAACTCCAGGTCAACGCCTTCCAGGTTGAACAGCGCCTGATACTGCTTGGTGAGAGCGTTTTTCGGTTCACGCAGGATCTGAATCAGCGCCTCTTCACTCAGCTCGTTCAGCGTTGCTACCACCGGCAGACGACCGATGAATTCAGGGATCAGGCCGAATTTAATCAGATCTTCCGGCTCAACCTGCTCCAGCAGCTGCCCCTCGGTGGCTTTCTCAGCCTTGCCCTTCACGGTGGCGCCGAAGCCGATACCCGATCCGGTTTCCACCCGCTGGGAGATGACCTTATCCAGACCAGCAAAGGCGCCGCCGCAGATAAACAGGATTTTGGAGGTATCAACCTGCAGGAACTCCTGCTGTGGGTGCTTACGCCCGCCCTGTGGCGGTACGGCCGCGACGGTGCCTTCAATCAGCTTCAGCAGCGCCTGCTGCACGCCCTCGCCCGAAACGTCACGAGTGATTGACGGATTGTCCGACTTGCGGGAAATCTTGTCGATTTCATCAATGTAAACAATGCCGCGCTGCGCTTTCTGCACGTCATAATCACACTTCTGCAGCAGCTTCTGGATGATGTTCTCCACATCTTCACCGACATAGCCTGCTTCGGTCAGGGTGGTGGCATCGGCCATCGTGAACGGCACGTCGAGCAGACGAGCCAGCGTTTCCGCCAGCAGCGTTTTTCCGCTCCCGGTTGGCCCAATCAGCAAAATATTACTTTTTCCCAGCTCAATACCGTTGCTGGTGTCGCCGTTGCGCAAACGTTTGTAGTGGTTATAGACCGCTACGGCAAGCACCTTCTTCGCCCGCTCCTGGCCGATAACGTAATCGTCAAGGTGATGGCGGATTTCATGCGGCGTCGGAAGCGCGCTGCGTTCACGATGCGGCGCGACCTCTTTAATCTCTTCGCGAATGATGTCATTGCATAAATCGACACACTCATCGCAGATATACACTGACGGGCCGGCAATCAGCTTGCGCACTTCATGCTGGCTTTTGCCGCAGAAAGAGCAGTACAGCAGCTTTCCTGAACCGTCTTTGCGCTTATCTGTCATCAGTTAACCTCTTCTATTATCTTCGTCCGCACTCTGTTGCGGCGATGATGCCGCCCTGCGGCACCCTCATTCGTAGCCCCACCCCACCCTTAATTATAGACGAGGATGGGCAGCAGGCTTACGTGCGATGCGTCAGAATGGAATCTACCAGCCCATACTCTACAGCTTCGCTAGCGGACAGGAAACGGTCACGTTCCGTGTCTCTCTCGATTTCTTCAAGAGTTTTTCCCGTATGTTCGGCCATCAGCTCATTCATACGCTGCTTCACTTTCAGAATTTCGCGCGCGTGAATTTCAATGTCAGTCGCCTGACCCTGATAACCGCCCAACGGCTGGTGAATCATCACGCGTGAATTTGGCAGGCAGTAACGCTTGCCTTTCGCTCCGGCAGTCAGCAGGAACGCCCCCATCGAGCACGCCTGGCCCATACAGATGGTGCTGACGTCAGGCTTGATAAACTTCATGGTGTCGTAGATCGACATCCCTGCGGTAATCACGCCACCAGGAGAGTTGATGTAAAGATGGATATCTTTTTCCGGGTTCTCGGCTTCCAGAAACAGCATCTGAGCGACGATCAGATTCGCCATATGATCCTCAACCTGTCCGGTCAGGAAAATAATGCGCTCTTTGAGCAGGCGAGAAAAAATGTCGTAAGAACGCTCTCCGCGAGAGGTTTGTTCGACCACCATCGGCACTAAAGCCATATGAGGTGCAGTTTGTTCACGTTCGCCACTGTATGACATTACCGTCTCCTGGATAAATTTCAGTTTGGCAACACTCCGTACCAATTCTACTTGAGAGCCGTACGGAACACTATGTTTCCATTACTTTCCCCACAATCCCCGGTGACCAACAAGACAGGTCTCGGTACGCCATAATTTTCTATCTGGGGATGCTGCCCCGCTGATTCAAGCATAACAACGTTTTTATCAACTGCTAACCGGGAAAAGTAGCTTAGTCGATATTTTGCCGCTTTAATGAGCGAACAGGCACCCTAAGGCACTTCCGCGCAGCGGATAAAAGCAAAAAGCCCGCGGTCATCACAACCGCAGGCTTTTATTTAACTTGCAGAATCAGAGGATCAGGCTGGCTGCGCCTGGTTCATCAGTTCCTGGAAGTTAGTGGCTTTTTCGGTCACTTTGGCTTTCTCCAGTACGGCTTCCACCGCCTGTTCTTCCAGCGCAACGTTACGCATGTTGTTCATCAGCTCGTTATTCTTGCTGTAGAACTCAACAACTTCTGTCGGATCTTCGTACGCTGAAGCCATCTCTTCGATCAGCTCTTTCACACGATTTTCGTCAGCTTTCAGCTCGTGGGTACGAATTACTTCGCCCAGCAGCAGGCCAACGACAACGCGGCGCTTAGCCTGCTCTTCGAACAGTTCACGAGGCAGCTCAAACGCCTGCTTCTCGTTACCGCCAAAGCGCTGTGCAGCCTGGCGGCGCAGCACGTCGATTTCACCATCGATCAGAGCAACCGGCACCTCGATGTCGTTAGCGCTGACCAGACCGTCGATAGCCTGAGTCTTCACACGGTTACGCACGGCGCCTTTCAGCTCGCGCTCCATGTTTTTACGCACTTCAGTACGCAGACCCGCTACGGAACCATCTTCCACGCCGAAACGCTTGATGAACTCTTCAGTGAATTCCGGCAGCTCGCGCTCTTCCACTTTCTTCAGGACGATTTCAAACTTGGCTGCTTTCCCTTTGAGGTTTTCAGCGTGGTAATCTTCCGGGAAGTTCACGTCGATAGTGAAAGTTTCGCCCGCTTTGTGGCCGACAACACCCTCTTCAAAGCCTGGGATCATGCGCCCCTGGCCCATTGCCAGAACGAAGTCGGACGCCTTGCCGCCTTCAAACTCTTCGCCGTCTACAGAGCCGCTGAAGTCGATAGTCGCGCGGTCTTCAGCTTCAGCTGCACGGTCAGTTTCTTTCCAGGTGGCCTGCTGCTTGCGCAGGGTGTCCAGCATGGTATCAACGTCAGCGTCAGTCACTTCCACAATCGGTTTTTCAACTTCGATCGCTTCCAGGCCTTTCAGCTCAACTTCCGGGTACACTTCGAACTCAACAGAAAAGGTGAAGTCTTCGCCCAGTTTGTACTCGCCCGGCACGTAGTTTGGCGCGCCAGCCGGGTTAATTTTTTCTTTGATAATGGCGTCAACGAAGTTGCGCTGCATCAGTTCGCCCAGAACGTCCTGGCGAACAGAGGCACCGTAGCGCTGCGCTACGACGGTCATCGGTACTTTCCCTTTGCGGAAGCCGTCAATACGTATCTTTTTAGACACGTTGACCAGCTCACTTTTCACCGCGTTATCGATCACATCTTTAGCAACGGTAATCGTAACGCGACGGCCCAGGCCCTGAGTTGTTTCTACTGAAGCTTGCATCTTATTACCTCAAAAAAATCACGTACTCGGTCAACTTCAGACCCTCCCTGCTCCGCAAGAAACAGGATAGAGACTAAGAACCGGGACGGCTTCTGGTGCCAGAATCGCATTCCCTGTTATCAGAAGCGTCCCGAAGACATTCCGAAAAATAGACGCAGCATTATAGCGGCAACGTCTTAACGAGTCGAGGCTGCTCACCCCAGACATTGCGCTAACTTGCGCTCTTTTATCCGATAAATCGTAGAAAAGTGGGACGAGGTGCAGATTTTTCTGCAAAAATGACAAAGCGGCCCGCAGGCCGCTCTGGAGGAAATCGCTGCGATCAGGCCAGAGTCCCTGCTCCACGACAGTTTGGCGAGGCGGGAACCGTATCCTGTAATCCCTCCCACTCTTTGACGGTGTAGGTATGCAACGCCAGCGCGTGTACGCCGCCAGCCAGCTCATCTGCCAGCGCCCCATAGATAGCACGGTGGCGCATCAGAAAACGCTGATTGAGAAAGCTGTCGCTGACAATGACCACTTTAAAGTGACTTTCCGCACCGGCTGGGACGTTATGACGGTAGCTTTCGTCATGCACTTCCAGATGAACAGGTGCAAATGCCGTTCTCAACTTTTCTTCTATTTCTTCGCGGATCATACCTGGACTCCTCTACGACAGTGAGCTGTACCCATCTCTTTCAATATTAGCTGGTTTTTTACCTTTCCCGCTTCGATCGGCTAAAAATATCCGGCGATGAAGGTCCGCTACTGTGCATTTTCCACTTAACTGCTGCAACCCAGCGCAGGAAAAAAGGTCGAAGGTTTTGCGGATGAGCCGCGCTGAAAAAGTGCAAGATGATGAATTTACGCGCTATCGGGGCTTCCTCTTGTAACAGGCAATGTTATGATGACCGCAGTTTTGTCAGCACTACACCCTTTGTCATCGAGAAAATAAGCATGTTAAAAAAATTAATTTTTCCTCTGCTGGCCGTGTTTATTCTGGCTGGCTGTGCAAGCAACAGCAATACGCTTACCGTTTCACCTAAAATCCAGCTGCCGCAGCAGGACCCCAGCCTGACCGGCATCACTGTCAGCATCAACGGCGCCGATCAGCGTAGCGATCAGGCGCTGGCCAAAGTGAACCGCGATGGTCAGTTGGTAACGCTAACGCCGTCACGCGATCTACGCTTCCTGCTCCAGGAAGTGCTGGAGAAGCAGATGGGCGCGCGCGGTTATATGATCGGTCCAAACGGTGCGGTTGACCTACAGATCGTGGTCAATAATCTGTATGCGGACGTTACCCAGGGCAACGTGCGCTACAGCATCACCACCAAAGCCGACATCTCTATTATTGCTACCGCGAAAAACGGCAACAAGCAGGTGAAGAACTATCGCCAGACCTATAGCGTGGAAGGCGCGTTCTCAGCCACCAACGATAAAATCACTAACGCGGTTAACTCCACGCTTAGCGATGTGATTTCTGATATGGCTCAGGACACCAGCATCCACGAGTTCGTTAAGCAAAACGCCCGTTAATTAGCTTATGCCCGTCGGCAACCCGACGGGCTCTGTTCTAAGGTTTGTATGTCCAACCACTACCTCCAGATATTTACCCAACGTAACGCAGCCCTTCTTCTGATCCTTGGTTTCGCTTCCGGTCTGCCGCTGGCGCTGACATCCGGTACGTTACAGGCCTGGATGGCGGTGGAAAACGTCGATATCAAAACCATAGGCTTCTTCTCGCTGGTAGGACAGGCCTACGTTTTTAAATTCCTCTGGTCACCGCTGATGGACCGCTACACGCCGGCGTTTTTAGGCCGTCGTCGCGGCTGGCTGCTGGTGACGCAGCTGCTGTTAATCGTCGGGATAGCCCTGATGGGCTTTATGGACCCTTCACGTAATTTGACCATGCTGGCGGCGCTGGCCGTGCTGGTCGCCTTTTGCTCTGCCTCTCAGGATATTGTCTTTGATGCCTGGAAAACGGATGTGCTGCCTGCCGAAGAGCGAGGAAGCGGTGCGGCGATCAGCGTGCTGGGCTACCGTCTGGCCATGCTGGTATCGGGAGGACTGGCGCTGTGGCTGGCCGATCGCTATCTGGGCTGGCACGCCATCTGGTGGCTGATGGCGGCGATGATGGTTCCCAGCGTGATAGCCACGCTGTTAGCCAGAGAGCCAACCTATCCGGTTGCCCGCCCGCACAGCCTTGAACAGGCGGTGATCGCTCCCCTGCGCGACTTCTTTAACCGCAATAATGCCTGGCTGATCCTTTCACTGATTGTCCTTTATAAGCTTGGCGATGCTTTTGCCGCCAGCCTGACCACCATTTTCCTGATTCGCGGCGTAGGCTTTGATGCCGGTGACGTCGGGCTGGTGAACAAAACCCTCGGCCTGATAGCGACCATCATCGGAGCGCTTTACGGCGGGATCCTGATGCAGCGCCTGAGCCTTTTCCGGGCGCTGATGCTGTTCGGCATTTTGCAGGCGGCGTCGAACCTGGCCTACTGGTTCCTTTCGGTAACGGACAAGCATCTGTACAGCATGGCGGCTGCGGTGTTTGTCGAAAATCTGTGTGGCGGCATGGGGACCGCGGCCTTTGTGGCGCTGTTGATGACGCTGTGCAACAAATCCTTCTCAGCTACCCAGTTTGCCCTGCTTTCGGCTCTTTCCGCGGTGGGACGGGTTTACGTCGGCCCGGTGGCTGGCTGGTTTGTCGAGAGCTGGGGCTGGCCGACGTTTTATGCGTTCTCGGTTGTTGCCGCCCTGCCGGGGCTGGTTCTGCTGGCCGGTTGCAAAACCACGCTGGAACGGGCGCAAAGCGGCGAAGACTTTGCCCCGCGTAGCCACTTCACCTCCGGCTATCGCTGGGCGTTGAGAGCGCTGAAATCCGGCGCTGCGCTGGTGGCGGTCGGTCTGATCCTGCTGGCGCTAGGGGCTGGCGGCCTGCTGGATGCCGGTGCCATGACTGGCCTGCTGTTGCAAAGCGGAATGGCGCTGGCCGTGGTCGGAATCGTCTGCGGCAGCCTGCTGGATTACCTGGCGCTGCGCCGATCCCATCTGCTGTGACCGGCAGCCAGCGGGAAGGAGAGCTATCGCCGCCCGGTGTTAAGCGGGAAGGAGAGCTATCGCCGCCCGGTGTTAAATGAACACATTGGGGCAGAAAACGCAGCCGCGCAGCACGCTTTACTTTCTGCTGTAAAAAATTTCGCCCCCTAACAATAACGTAACAAAATGGCTGGTTTTATCGCCAGATAACCGCTCTGCACGAACAGGGCGCCAGCCGATTTTTAACAATTTTTTCTGCGGAAAAATTAGCCCCTCTCCGTTATGTCCGAAAAGGTTTTACCCTTTACATTGCTCAAAACAGAATATTAAAAACCGGTACGTTATTATTATTGTATAAACTTAATCACACAAATGATGCAGGCATGTTAAATAATTGAGTGCCAAATTCGCTGTTTATAGCAGAGACCATCTTAAAGACGGGGATATCATTGGTTTTTGTTATATTGCCAGCAAGCCCTTGCTGCTATTCATATTTTGTCACCTACAGCAACATCTGTGACAGCCTTTGCAAAAGGTGTCAACACGGCGCTGACACAAGACGTTGTTGGTTTACAGTACTGAAACGTTCCCGTAAAATGCCGCCACACTTAAACGACAATAGAGCCCTTGTCATTGAGGTCGTTAAATGAGACTCAGGAAATACAATAAAAGTTTGGGGATTTTGTCATTAATTGCAGGCACTTTATTGTTAAGTGGCTGTGATAGTGCGTTATTGAATCCCAAAGGACAGATTGCACTGGAGCAACGTTCGCTGATACTGACAGCTTTTGGCTTGATGATGATCGTCGTTATTCCCGCAGTCTTAATGGCCGTGGTGTTCGCCTGGAAATATCGGGCATCCAATACCAATGCGAAATACAGCCCTAACTGGTCACACTCGAATAAAGTGGAAGCCGTGGTCTGGACTGTCCCCATTTTGATTATTATTTTCCTTGGCATCCTGACGTGGAAATCGACCCACGCGCTCGAACCAAGTAAACCTCTGGCCTCCGACGTGAAGCCGATTGAGATCGATGTGGTTGCATTGGACTGGAAGTGGCTGTTCATCTACCCGGAACAGGGTATTGCGACAGTTAACCAGATCGCATTCCCGGCAAACACGCCAGTGAACTTTAAGATCACGTCTAACTCCGTCATGAACTCCTTCTTCATTCCGACCCTCGGCAGCCAGATTTACGCGATGGCGGGTATGCAGACTAAGCTTCATCTGATTGCGAATGAACCAGGCACCTTTGACGGCATCTCCTCTAACTTCAGTGGTCGCGGTTTCTCTGGCATGAAGTTTAAAGCGATTGCCACGCCTGACGGTGCTTCATTCGATCAGTGGGTAGCAAAAGCGAAAGAATCATCCAACACACTCACCACAATGGATGACTTCGAGAAACTGGCTGCACCAAGCGAAAACCATCCGGTTGAGTTCTTCTCTACGGCCAATCCTGAATTGTTCAAGCAGATCATCGGCAAATTCAAGATGAACCACGGGAAGATGGACATGTCGGGACACGAAGGCATGGACATGAGCGAAGCCGCTAAAGCGGGAGCCGAGGAATAATACGATGTTGGGAAAATTAACCCTTGATGCAGTACCGTATCACGAGCCGATTATCGTGGTTACGGTTGCCGCCATCATTCTTGGTGGTCTGGCTGTTGCTGGAGCAATTACTTACTTCGGTAAGTGGCAATACCTGTGGTCAGAATGGCTGACGTCAGTCGACCACAAAAAACTCGGTATCATGTATATCATCGTGGCCTTCGTCATGCTGCTGCGCGGCTTTGCCGATGCGGTAATGATGCGTAGCCAACAGGTGCTGGCTTCGGCCGGTGAGGCCGGGTTCCTCCCCCCTCATCACTACGACCAGATTTTCACCGCCCACGGCGTGATCATGATCTTCTTCGTAGCGATGCCGTTTGTTATCGGTCTGATGAACATCGCTGTTCCTCTGCAGATCGGTGCGCGCGACGTAGCCTTCCCGTTCCTGAACAACCTGAGCTTCTGGTTCACGGCTGTCGGTGTGGTGCTGGTTAACCTGTCGCTGGGCGTGGGCGAATTCGCTCAGACCGGCTGGCTGGCTTATCCACCGCTTTCCGGCGCAGAGTACAGTCCGGGGGTCGGCGTTGACTACTGGATATGGAGTCTTCAGCTGTCGGGGATCGGGACGACGTTAACCGGGATTAACTTCTTCGTTACCATCATGAACATGCGCGCGCCTGGCATGACCATGTTCAAGATGCCCGTATTCACCTGGGCCTCGCTGTGTACTAACGTTCTGATTATCGCCTCGTTCCCGGTTCTTACCGTAACGCTGGCGTTGCTGACCCTGGATCGCTATCTGGGCTTCCATTTCTTCACCAATGAAATGGGCGGCAACATGATGATGTACGTCAACCTGATTTGGGTTTGGGGTCATCCAGAAGTGTACATCCTGGTTCTGCCGGTCTTCGGGGTCTTCTCCGAAGTGGTGGCAACCTTCTCTAAAAAGCGCCTGTTTGGTTACACCTCACTGGTCTGGGCAACGATTGTTATCACCATCCTGTCCTTCATCGTGTGGCTGCACCACTTCTTCACCATGGGTGCCGGTGCGAACGTTAACGCCTTCTTCGGTATTATGACGATGATTATCGCCATCCCTACCGGCGTTAAAATCTTCAACTGGCTGTTCACCATGTACCAGGGCCGCATTCAGATGCACTCTGCTATGTTGTGGACCGTCGGCTTCCTGGTCACCTTCTCTGTCGGTGGTATGACCGGTGTTCTGCTGGCGGTGCCGGGCGCAGACTTCGTGCTGCACAACAGTCTGTTCCTGATTGCCCACTTCCATAACGTGATTATCGGCGGTGTGGTGTTCGGCTGCTTCGCTGGTGTGACCTACTGGTTCCCGAAAGCTTTCGGCTTCTGCCTGAATGAAAAATGGGGCATCCGCGCCTTCTGGTTCTGGATTATCGGTTTCTTCGTCGCCTTTATGCCGCTGTACGCGCTGGGCTTCATGGGGATGACCCGTCGTCTGAGCCAGGACATCAATCCACAGTTCCACCCTCTGCTGGTGGTGGCTGCGGTCGGTGCTGCGCTGATCGCCTGTGGCGTTCTCTGCCAGATTACTCAGTTCTGGGTCTCCGTACGTGACCGTGAGCAGCTGCGTGACCTGACTGGCGATCCGTGGGGCGGTCGTACGTTGGAGTGGGCAACCTCTTCACCACCGCCGTTCTACAACTTTGCTGAAGTGCCTTTGGTCCACGAGCGCGATGCGTTCTGGGAAATGAAGGAAAAAGGTGAAGCTTACAAACAGCCTGCGCACTATGCCGAAATCCACATGCCGAAAAACAGCGGTGCTGGCGTGGTGATCGGGGCATTCAGCCTGGTGTTTGGTTTCGCCGCTATCTGGCACATCTGGTGGCTGGTTGGTCTGTCGTTCCTCGGAATGATTCTTAGCTGGGTAATCAAGAGCTTTGATGAAGACGTTGATTATTACGTTCCCGTTGCCGAGATCGAAAAAATCGAGAATCAGCACTTTGACGAAATTAGCAAAGCAGGTCTGAAAAATGTCGACTGAAACTCTGACTAAACACCACGACGCCCATGCGGAGCATGGGCATCACGATGCGGGAGCCAATAAAGTCTTTGGCTTCTGGATCTACCTGATGAGCGACTGCATCATCTTCGCCACCCTGTTTGCTACCTTCGGTGTGATGGTTAACAACACCGCGGGCGGCCCGGCTGGTAAAGATATTTTTGAACTGCCGTTCGTTCTGGTTGAAACCGCCCTGCTGCTGTTGAGCTCCATTACCTATGGTTTTGCCGTAATCAACATGAACAAAGGCAGCAAAGGCGCCGTTATCGGCTGGCTGGCGCTGACCTTCCTGTTCGGCGCAGGCTTCATCGGGATGGAGCTGTATGAATTCCATCACCTGATTGAAGAGGGCTTCGGTCCGCAGCGCAGCGGTTTCCTGTCAGCCTTCTTTACGCTGGTGGGGACTCACGGTCTGCATGTGACTTCTGGCCTGATCTGGATGGCGGTGCTGATGTACCAGATCGCCAACCGTGGTCTGACGGCAACTAACCGTACCCGAATCCTGTGCCTGAGCCTGTTCTGGCACTTCCTGGATGTTGTCTGGATTTGCGTATTCACCATTGTCTACCTGATGGGAGCCATGTAATGAGTCATTCAGCAAACGAACATGGTGCCTCACACGGTAGCGTGAAGTCTTATATGATCGGCTTTATCCTGTCGATCATTCTGACAGCGATACCTTTCTGGATGGTCATGGATGGCGGCGCGTCAAAAGCGACCATTCTGGGTGTGGTGCTGGTGTGTGCGGTGGTTCAGGTGCTGGTGCATTTGGTCTACTTCCTGCACTTGAACACCTCCTCTGAAGAGAGATGGAACCTTGTGGCGATTGTGTTCGCTGCAATCATCATTTTGATAGTTGTTGTTGGCTCGCTGTGGATCATGTGGAACCTCAACTACAACATGATGGCCAACTAACCGAGTTACCCGTGATGATAAAGCTATACCTGCAAGTAACGAAACCAGGAATTATTTTCGGAAATTTAATTTCTGTCATCGGGGGATTCCTGCTGGCTTCTAAAGGCAGCATCGACTATCCCCTGTTTCTCTCCACCTTAGTCGGCGTTTCGCTGGTGGTCGCATCGGGTTGTGTTTATAACAACTTTATAGACCGTGACATCGACGTAAAAATGGAGAGAACCAGAAATCGAGTGCTGGTTCAGGGCCTCATTTCTCCGACAATCTCTCTGGTTTATGCAACCGTTCTGGGTATTGCTGGATTCGCGTTGCTGTACTTCGGAGCAAACCCGCTGGCCATGTGGCTGGCGGTGATGGGCTTTGTGGTGTATGTCGGCATTTATAGCCTGTATATGAAGCGCAAGTCGGTATACGGCACGCTGATCGGCAGCCTTTCGGGCGCGGCGCCGCCGGTGATTGGCTACTGTGCGGTGACCAGTCAGTTTGATGCTGGCGCGCTGATCCTGCTGGCGATCTTTAGCCTGTGGCAGATGCCGCACTCGTACGCGATTGCCATCTTCCGTCTTAAGGATTACCAGGCAGCGAATATCCCGGTTCTGCCGGTGGTAAAAGGGATCTCCGTGGCAAAAAATCATATTACGCTCTATATCCTGGCGTTTATGATTGCCACCCTGATGCTGACGCTGGGCGGCTATGCGGGTTACAAATATCTGGTGGTTGCCGCTGCGGTTAGCGTGTGGTGGCTGGGGATGGCGCTGTCGGGCTATAAGACGCAGAATGACCGCGTCTGGGCACGTAAGCTGTTTGTCTTCTCCATCGTCGCCATTACCGCGCTGAGCGTTATGATGTCGGTCGATTTCATGGCCCCGGCCTCGAAAGACCTGCTGACCATGGTCAGGTAACGCAAAACTCATCACGCAGGGCGCGACTATCGCGCCCTTTCTTTTTTTGTTACCACTTCGCGACAAGTATTATTTTACCCGCCCTGCCCCGCCACCTAAAATACGTCGACCAGATAAACCGAGGTAGTAATGAACGATAATAAAATGACTCCAGTCGAGCTGCGTGCGACATGGGGTTTGGGGACGGTATTTTCCCTGCGAATGCTGGGAATGTTTATGGTTTTGCCGGTCCTGACAACGTATGGCATGGCATTGCAGGGAGCCAGCGAAGCATTAATCGGCCTTGCCATTGGCATCTACGGTTTAGCGCAGGCCGTCTTCCAGATCCCCTTCGGGCTGTTATCGGATCGCATTGGCCGTAAGCCCCTCATTATCGGTGGATTACTCATTTTTGTTCTCGGCAGCGTGATTGCCGCGAGCACCGCGTCTATTTGGGGCGTGATACTGGGCCGTGCCCTGCAAGGCTCTGGCGCGATCGCCGCCGCCGTTATGGCGCTGCTTTCCGATTTGACCCGCGAACAGAACCGCACCAAAGCGATGGCCTTCATCGGCATCAGCTTTGGCGTGACCTTTGCCATCGCGATGGTGTTAGGGCCGATCGTCACGCATGCACTGGGGCTACATGCGCTGTTCTGGATGATTGCGATTCTGGCAAGCAGCGGGATTGTCATAACGCTGCTGGTGGTGCCGTCGACCCCTAATCATCTTCTCAACCGTGAATCGGGCATGGTTAAAGGATCGATCAAAGATGTGCTGGTTAATGGCCGCCTGATAAAACTGAATTTCGGCATTCTTTGCCTGCATATTTTATTAATGTCGAGCTTTGTCGCGTTGCCGGGTGAATTTGAACGAGCCGGTTTTCCTGCTGAGCAGCACTGGAAAGTGTACCTGGTCACCATGCTGATTGCCTTCTGTAGCGTGATCCCGTTTATCATTTACGCCGAAGTGAAGCGTCGTATGAAACGGGTATTTATCTGCTGCGTTGCGCTGATGCTGATTGCCGAGATTGTGCTGTGGGGCGCCGGGAATAATTTCTGGACGCTGGTGGTCGGCGTACAGCTGTTCTTTATCGGCTTCAACCTGATGGAAGCGATTTTACCGTCGCTGGTCAGCAAAGAGTCTCCTGCAGGCTATAAAGGCACGGCGATGGGGCTGTACTCCACCAGCCAGTTCCTGGGTGTGGCGATTGGCGGCAGCATGGGCGGCTGGGTATTCGGTCATTTCGATGCGCAGTCCGTGTTCCTGGTCGGTACGCTGGTTGCCGCCGTCTGGCTGCTGGTGAGCGGCACCATGCAGGAACCGCCTTACGTCAGCAGCCTGCGCATTCTGCTGGATGAAAGCCCGCTGGAGAAGGATGAGCTGGAGCAGCGTCTGAAGGCGCAGCCGGGTGTGGCGGCGGTGTTCATCGTGCCGGAAGAGAAAAGCGCCTACGTGAAGATCGACAGCAAGGTGACCAATCGCGCGGAGCTTGAAAAGCTGGTGGCCGAAGCGGCTTAAACGTTAGCTGAGGGGCGGGCGAGGCGAAAACCTGCTGCAATAGCCCGTTAGCCAGCATCCCGTAAATACGTCTTTGCAGGTCCGGCTGCCGCATCCTTGCGGCAGACCTCAGAATAACGGGCCACGTCATTCCCCCGCCACATCCAGGCAGCTTAGTCGCGGAAGTTTTTAAACTGGAACGGCTGGCCCAGATCGCCGCCACGCACCAGCGCCATCGCGCCCTGTAGATCGTCGCGGGATTTCCCGGTAACGCGCACTTCTTCACCCTGAATCTGCGACTGCACCTTAAGCTTGCTGTCTTTAATCAGCTTAACCAGCTTTTTTGCCACGTCGGTTGGAATGCCCTTCTTCATTTTGGCCTCCACGCTCCAGGATTTTCCGCTATGCTCGATCTCTTCCGGGATCTCCAGCGCCGCGCCCTCAATACCGCGCTTGAGCAGCTTCTCACGCAGAATGTCCACCAGCTGTTTAACCTGAAAGTCAGACTCGCTCAGCACTTTGACCGATTCGCTTTTCTCATTCAGCTCGTAGCTGGCGGTGACGTTGCGAAAATCGAAACGGCTTGAGATTTCGCGGTTGGCATTTTCCACCGCATTTCGGACTTCCTGCATGTCAATTTCTGAAACAATATCGAAAGATGGCATGATATCTTCTCCTGATTCTAAAGTGACATGCATAATACCCACTTAGAGCCGGTAAAAAAACCATCGGCGTTGAAAGCTATAATAAGGTTAACAAGCCAGCGTGGCGCCGGTCAGGGCCAACGACATGGTTGAGCCAACGCAACCCGTACGCGGGGAGGACGCATGAAGATTACCGTATTGGGATGCGGTGCATTAGGGCAAATCTGGTTAGCTGCCCTCAACGCTCAGGGTCATGAAGTTCAGGGATGGCTGCGGGTGCCGCAGCCCTACTGCTCAATAAACGTCATCGATCTGAACGGCACAGCGATTAATAAGACCTGTATCGCCAACGATCCGAAATTCCTGGCGGAAAGCGACCTGCTGCTGGTCACGCTAAAAGCCTGGCAGGTTTCCGAGGCGGTAAAAAATCTCCAGTTCATCTTGCGCGACAACTGCCCCATCCTGCTGCTGCATAATGGCATGGGCACGCTGGATGAACTGAAAGCCTTGCCGCAGCCGCTGCTGCGGGGGATTACCACCCACGCGGCAAAACGTGATGGCACGGTGATTATTCACGTCGCGGCAGGCATCACCCACATCGGCCCCACTTCTCCTGACGCGGCAGCGCTCAGCGAGTGGGCTGAAATCCTACAGCAAGCTTTGCCCGACGTGGCCTGGCATAACAATGTGGCTTCTGCCGCGTGGCAAAAGCTGGCGGTGAACTGCGTGATCAACCCCCTCACCGTGCAGTATGACTGTCCAAACGGCGAGCTGCTTAACCACCTGCCGGAAGTCACGGCGCTGTGTAATGAAGTGGCTCAGGTTATGGAGCGCGAAGGTCAGCACACTTCACGCGAAGGGCTGCTTGACTACGTGCTGGACGTTATCGCCACCACATCGGCTAATACTTCCTCAATGTTGCAGGATATCCGCGCCGAACGCCGCACGGAGATAGATTACATTACCGGCTACGTCATCCGACGGGCGCGGGCGCAGGGGCTGGCGACGCCTGAAAACAGCCGACTTTATGAATTGATTAAGCGAAAGGAACAAGACTATGAGCGCGAACGCATCGGTACTGGTTTGCCTGGCACCTGGCAGTGAGGAAACGGAGGCGGTCACCACAATCGACCTTCTGGTGCGCAGCGGCTTAAACGTCACTACCGCCAGCGTAACGGATGACGGCAGTACGGAAATTCGTTGTTCAAGAGGCGTGCGCCTGCTGGCTGATGCGCCGCTGGTTGAGGTGGCGGACCATGAGTTTGCCGCTATCGTCCTGCCCGGCGGATTAAAAGGGGCTGAAGCCTTCCGTGACAGCCCGCTGCTGGTAGAAACCGTGCGCCAGTTTCACCTCTCCGGCCGCATCGTGGCGGCGATTTGTGCTGCAGCTGGCACCGTTCTGGTCCCCCATAACCTGTTTCCAGTGGGAAATATGACCGGTTTTCCGGGACTCAAAGAGACTATACCCGAAGAGAAGTGGATGGATAAGCGCGTGGTTTGGGACCCACGGGTCAATCTGCTGACCAGCCAGGGACCGGGGACGGCTATCGATTTTGCCCTGAAGCTGATTGACCTGCTGGTGGGGAAAGAGAAAGCGCATGAGGTCGCCAGCCAACTGGTGGTAGCGGCGGGTATTTTTGATTACCGCGAGTGGATCGAATAACAGGGATGGAAGAACTGTAAGCCTGCCAGCGGACGTTTCGCTGGCAGAGGTAAGGCTGAGTGAGGATGAAAAGGCTCATCCTCATCATTCAGGGCCGGTAAACCTTCACATTTTTAAACCCCTGCTCATGCAGATACAGCGCCTGTAAACGGCTCATCACGCCGCGCTCGCAGTACAGCAGCCAGGTTTTGCTCTGATCGAGGTCAGCAAACTGGGTGCTGAGCTTGTAGAACGGCAGCCCTTTCACTTCAACCTCTTCCAGCTCCAGCGGGCGATCGTCCTGCTCATCCGGCGAACGGATATCCAGCACCACATCGTCAGGGCCAAACGAAACGACCGTTTCTACTTCGACCACTTCCTGCTGGGTATCCTCCGCAATTCTGCGAATATCGACGTTGGTCGCTTCCGCCACCATCCGATCGAGGATGGCAAAATCGAAGTTCTGCTCTTCCGCCTCGATCTTCGCCTTGACCGCTTTTACGGTGGGACTTTTGGAGATCACGCCACAGTATTCAGGCATGGTGCGGGCAAAATCTTCCGTACCGATATGGCGCGCCAGATTGATGATGTGCTCTTTATCATGGGAAATCAGCGGACGCAGGATCAGCGTATCGCTGGCATTATCAATCAGCCTCAGGTTGGTCAGCGTCTGGCTGGACACCTGGCCCAGCGCTTCGCCGGTCACCAGCGCCTGCACATCGTAACGCTCGGCGATTTTTGACGCGGCGCGTACCATCATGCGTTTCAGCACGACGCCCATCTGCCCGTCTTCAACTTTTTCCAGGATCTCCCCCACCACCGGCTCAAAGTTGATCGCCACAAAACGCACCTTATGCGAACGCCCAAAGCGGTTCCACAGGTAATGCGCCACCTGACGGACGCCGATCTCATGCGCCGCGCCGCCCAGGTTAAAGAAGCAATAGTGCACGCGGCAGCCGCGACGCATCAGCATATAGCTGGAGACGCCGGAGTCAAAACCGCCAGAGATCAGCGACAGCACGTCTTCCTGGGTGCCGATAGGGAAGCCGCCAATGCCTTCATGACGCCCGGTGACCAGCAGCAGGCGGTCGTCTTCAATCTCCAGATTCACCGTCACCTCAGGGTGGTTCAGCTTCACCTGGGCGCTCTCGACGTGCTGGTTCAGCCCGCCGCCAACGTAGCGTTCAACGTCCTGCGAGCTGAAATCATGCTTACCGCGACGCTTCACGCGCACGGCAAAGGTTTTCCCTGCGATACGTTCGCGGTTCAGCTCCAGCGTCTGCTCAAAGATGTGGTGAATATCGGTATAAGCCCGATCTTCCACCGCCAGCACATGGTGGATACCGGGAATACGCTGCAACTCGTCGACAATCACCGCGCGCTTGCTTTCGTCTTTTGAACGCAGTTCGATATGGTCCCAGTGGCGGACTACGGCCAGCGTCTCATCGCTGTCCTTGAGTACGTTGCGGATGTTCGTCGTCAGGATTTTGATAAAACGCAGGCGAACGGTCTGACTTTTGATGGTAATTTCGGGGAACAGCTTAATGATAAACTTCATGGTGGCATGGGTTCGTTGAGCAATTAAGTGCTAAAATGAAACGCACTTAGCTGGTAAAATCATCGTATCGCAAAGCAGCCTGCGGCCCTTTACATCCAGCATTTAAGTCTATCACATCCGTCTGCTGGCGCGTGAGCAGCATCATTATTTTGCTAATCATTTCGAGTCGGCTACCATGAGCAACTTATCCGTAAAAAAAAGACCGAGCAGAATGCCACTATGCCGAAAAAAGCCGAACAGCCAGCCAGCTTCGAAACCTCCCTGCAGCAGTTGGAGCAGATAGTCTCCCGTCTGGAAAGTGGCGACCTGCCGCTTGAAGAGGCGCTCAATGAATTTGAACGCGGCGTACAGCTGGCGCGGACCGGCCAGCAGAAGCTACAGCAGGCGGAGCAGCGCGTGCAGATCCTGCTCAGCGAAGATAAAAATGCCGATTTGAAGCCCTACACGCCGGAAAATGACTGATGGATTTTAGCACCCTCCTGACTGCGCACCACGCGCGGGTGAACCGGGCTTTACAACGTTTTATCGCGCCGCTGCCGTTTCAGAATTCCCCGCTGGTGAATGCTATGGAGTATGGCGCATTATTAGGCGGTAAGCGACTGCGCCCCTTTCTGGTCTACGCGACCGGCGAAATGCTCCAGGCAGAAAGCGCAGCCTTAGATGCCCCAGCGGCAGCGGTTGAATGTATTCATGCTTATTCGCTGATCCATGACGATCTGCCCGCGATGGATAATGACAGCCTGCGACGGGGTCAGCCGACCTGCCACATTAAGTTTGGCGAAGATACGGCAATTTTAGCCGGTGACGCGCTCCAGACGCTGGCCTTCTCGATTCTCGCCGACACGCCAATGCCGGGCGTCAGCGCAGAATTCCGCCTGGCGATGATCTCCGAGCTGGCTCAGGCCAGCGGCGTGGCGGGCATGTGCGGCGGGCAGGCTCTGGATCTGGCTGCCGAGGGCCAGCAGGTGAACCTGACCGATCTGGAAAGGGTTCACCGCCATAAAACCGGCGCATTAATTCGCTCGGCCGTGAGGCTGGGCGCGCTGGCTGCCGGGGAGCGAGGGCGTGCGGCGCTGCCCGAGCTGGACCGCTATGCCAATGCGATAGGGCTGGCGTTCCAGGTGCAGGACGATATTCTGGATGTGGTAGGTGATACCGCCATCATCGGCAAACGGCAGGGAGCCGATCAGGATTTAGGCAAAAGTACTTACCCGGCTCTGATGGGGCTTGACGGTGCGCGGGCTAAAGCGTGGGAGCTCTATCAGGAGTCGCTCAGCGCATTAGAAACGCTTGCAGCGCAATCTTTTACAACAACATCACTACAGCTGCTGGCAAGTTACATAATTGAACGCAATAAATAACTTCCACAATGAGTCTCTGATGAGTTTTGATACTGCAAAATATCCGACGCTGGCGTTGGCCAGCACGGTACAAGAATTACGTTCGCTTCCCAAAGAGAGCCTGCCAAAACTTTGTGATGAGCTACGCCAGTATTTACTCGACAGCGTAAGCCGCTCCAGCGGCCACTTTGCCTCCGGGCTGGGCGTGGTGGAACTGACCGTCGCGCTGCATTATGTTTACAACACGCCGTTTGATCGCCTGGTGTGGGATGTTGGTCATCAGGCGTATCCGCATAAGATCCTGACCGGGCGCCGTGACCGCATCGGCACGATCCGTCAGAAAAATGGCCTGCACCCTTTCCCCTGGCGCGATGAGAGCGAGTTTGACGTGCTGAACGTGGGCCACTCCTCCACCTCGATCAGCGCCGGGCTTGGGATGGCCGTGGCCGCTGAGAAAGAAGGGAAAGGCCGCCGTACGGCCTGCGTCATCGGCGATGGTGCAATCACCGCCGGGATGGCCTTTGAAGCCATGAACCACGCCGGGGATATTAAATCCGATATGCTGGTGGTGCTGAATGACAACGAAATGTCGATTTCCGAAAACGTCGGCGCGTTGAATAATCGGCTGGCGCAGATCCTGTCCGGTAAAACCTATTCGCGCCTGCGTGAGGGGGGGAAAAAGGTGCTGGGCGGCCTGCCGCCGATCAAAGAGCTGGTGAAGCGCACCGAAGAGCACCTGAAAGGCATGGTGGTGCCGGGCACGCTGTTTGAGGAACTGGGCTTTAACTATATTGGTCCGGTTGACGGTCACGATGTGCTGTCGCTGGTGCAGACGCTGAAAAACATGCGCGACCTGAAAGGCCCGCAGTTCCTGCATATCATGACCAAAAAAGGCAAGGGCTACGCCCCGGCGGAAAAAGATCCCATCACCTGGCATGCGGTGCCAAAGTTCGATCCGGCCAGCGGCCTGCTGCCAAAAGCCGCCGAAGGGCTGCCGAGCTACTCTAAGATCTTCGGCCAGTGGCTGAGCGAAACCGCTGCGGATGACGGCAAGCTGATGGCGGTCACGCCTGCTATGCGCGAAGGATCTGGCATGGTCAGTTTCTCCCGCGATTATCCGGCGCAGTATTTCGACGTGGCGATCGCTGAACAGCACGCGGTGACATTTGCCGCAGGCCTGGCGATTGGCGGCTATAAGCCGGTCGTCGCTATCTACTCTACCTTTCTCCAGCGCGCCTACGATCAGCTGATCCACGACGTCGCCATCCAGAAACTGCCGGTGCTTTTCGCTATCGATCGCGGCGGTATTGTGGGCGCAGACGGGCAAACTCACCAGGGCGCTTTTGATATTTCATTCCTTCGCTGCATCCCGAATATGGTGATCATGACGCCCAGCGATGAAAACGAATGCCGCCAGATGCTTTATACCGGCTATCACTACTCGCGGGGACCAAGCGCGGTGCGCTACCCACGCGGCACGGGAACCGGCGTGGCGCTACAGCCACTCTCCTCTCTTCCACTGGGCAAAGGCCTGATAAAACGTGAAGGGGAAAAGCTGGCGATCCTCAACTTCGGTACTTTACTGCCTGAAGCCGCAGCGGTTGCTGAACAACTCAACGCAACGCTGGTCGATATGCGCTTCGTTAAGCCGCTGGATGAGACGCTGATTGTCGAGCTGGCCGCCAGCCATGAAGCGCTGATTACGCTGGAAGAAGGGGCAATCAAGGGCGGCGCGGGCAGCGGCGTCATTGAGCTGCTGATGGCGAAACGCCTGCTGACTCCGGTGCTGACACTCGGTCTGCCGGACGAGTTTATTCCTCAGGGTACTCAGGATGAGATCCGCCATGACTATCAGCTGGATGCTGCTGGCATAGCTCAGCAAATCAGCCGCTGGCTGGCACAGTAACCTTCCTTTGTTCTCAGACGCGGGAAAAGACATTTTTTCGCGCCTGAGGACATTGTGTTTCTCCCTTCTTTTGGTAACAGGCGATTCGGTCTCGTCGTTGTCGCACTCAGATAAGCATCTTAAAAAAACGGATATAATTCGCACCATTCTTCTTATAAAGATATAACGTTTTGCTCACTCCACCTCATTATTACCATTACGTTACCAGCAATATTTAGATAAAGTTCTATAGATTTTAAATTTGATCTACTTATAATTCTCACCCGAAGCATGTTGCTTCAGTAAAATATTTAAATCAGCTTAAATTAAGGAAAATTAAGATGAAAAAATTATCCGTAAATGAAATCAATGCTGTTTCCGGTGCGGGCCTGCAGGAGATGTATGAAGGGGCAGTGATCGGTGCGACCACCTTTGCATTTATTGGCGGAAAATGGGGCGGTCTCAGCATTCTGAACTTTGGTATCGGACAGCTTATCGGCGTTGGTCTGGGCCTGCTGGTTGGAGGGACTGGCGGCGCACTTTACGGGGCAACTCACACCTCGGATCAAGTTGAACAGTTCTTTAACAATATCATGGATTATACTGGTTAATCGTTAATTTATTCACTCAGGAAATGGTCTTATACATTACCTGAGTGATTTCTCTTATCCTAAAAATGATGAAAGCGCAGCATAAAAACTCAGGACATTAATTATAAAAACACGCCACATTTATTATTAAATACAAAAATCATTTTTAAAACACTATATGATGCCCGACATAATAAAGGATGCCAGCGGAAATTATTCCGGCGATAATATCATCGACCATAATTCCCATCCCGCCATGCACGTTGCGATCGAACCAGCGGATCGGCCAGGGCTTCCACATATCCAGAATACGGAAGATCACAAACCCTGACAAAACCCACTGCCAGCTGTTAACCGGGATCGCCATTAGCGTGATCCACATCCCAATAAACTCATCCCAGACGATGCTGCCGTGATCGTGCACGCCCATATCCTTCGCCGTACGGTGACAAAGATAGACGCCGATACAGATGCCAAACATCACCAGCAGAGAGTAGATATCCTGCGGCAAAAAGGTCATCAGATACCAGAAAGGAATGGCCGCGAGCGATCCCATGGTGCCAGGCACGTACGGGCTTAAGCCACTGCCAAACCCCGTCGCCAGCAGGTGCCACGGGTTACTCATTTTCAGGCGACTTTTCGCCACGTCTTTATCGCGCGTCAAAATGATCAAATCCTTTCAGGCTGAAATCCACCGGCTTGCCATCCTGCAGCAGAACCATTCCCTCCGACTGCGGCGCAATTTGCCCAACACAGGTAAACGGCACGCCGTAATGCCCCAGCGCCACGTCAAGCGCGCCACGGTTTATCTCCGGCACGGTAAAGCACAGCTCGTAATCCTCGCCGCCGCCCAGCGCCCAACGGATAGCCTGTCCCGGCTCAAAGTGCTGCTTCATGACTTCTGAGAGCGGCAGCGCATCCAGGTTGAGGCGCGCCCCACAGTCGCTGGCAGTAAGAATATGCCGCAAATCGGAAATCAGGCCGTCAGACAGGTCGATAGCCGAACTGGCCAGGTCGCGCAGCGCCTGCCCCTGTAAAATACGCGGCATCGGGCGAAGATGGCGCTTGAGCAAGGCTTCATGGGCGACCGGATCGCCGATCTTCATCCGGTGCTGAAGCAGCGCCAGCCCTGCGGCGCTGTCTCCCAGCGTGCCGGTGACATAAATCCAGTCGCCGGGGCGAGCGCCGGAACGCTTCAGCGCCCGGCCCTGAGGCACCAGGCCGTGAATGCCCAGCGTAAGGCTCAGCGGCCCGCGCGTGGTATCGCCGCCAATCAGCTGCATATCGTAATAATCCAGCAGCTGGAACAGGCTGTCGCTGAAGTCCTTCAGCCAGGCTTCGTTAACCGAGGGCAGCGTCAGCGCCAGCGTCAGCCAGGCCGGGTCTGCACCCATCGCGGCCAGATCGCTCAGGTTTACCGCCAGCGCTTTATAGCCAAGGTCGGCTGGATGGATATCACGCAGAAAATGAACGCCTTCCACCAGCGTATCGGTGCTGATGGCCAGGGTCTGTTTTTCGGGCAGCGTCAGCAGCGCGCAGTCGTCGCCGATGCCCTTTTCCACATCGCGTCGGGAGCTTGTCACGCGGTCAAAATAGCGCGCGATAAGTTCAAATTCTCCACATGCCATACAATGCGTTCCGAGGTTGGAAAATGAAGAAGGCCGGAAAACCGGCCTGGGAGGATTACTTCTTGTTGGGGCGAATATGCGGAGCGGCTTTATCCAGCACGCCATTGACAAACTTGTGGCTGTCTTCGGCGCCGAACACTTTTGCCAGCTCAATGCCCTCATTGATGGCCACCTTGTAGGGAACATCGGCACGCTTGCTCAGCTCGTACAGCGAAATGCGCAGAATGGCCTTTTCCACCTGGCCCAGCTCTTCGAGCTGGCGCGACAGGTAAGGCTTCATCAGGCCGTCGAGATACGCGCTGTTGGTTGCAACGCCGCCCAGCAGCTCGCGGAAATAGCTGATATCAACGTCTTTGACGTCTTGCTCCGCCAGAAACTGGTATTCGACATCTGAGATGTCGTTTTTAGACAACTGCCAGGAGTAAAGCGCCTGGACAGCACATTCACGGGCGCGGCGACGAGCAGCAGGTTTCACGAAATTCCCCTTAAAATCAGGCTTTGATGGCTTTCAATACGTTAATCATTTCAAGTGCGGTCAGCGCAGCTTCTGCACCTTTGTTGCCCGCTTTGGTTCCGGCGCGTTCGATGGCCTGTTCGATGTTTTCCGTCGTCAGGACGCCAAAAGCAACGGGAATATCGCTGTTCATCGCCACGCTGGCCAGGCCAGAACTCGCTTCACCAGCGACATATTCGAAGTGGGCAGTGCCGCCGCGAATAACGGTTCCCAGGGCGACAACGGCGTCATGCTTACCGGCTTTCGCCAGCGCGCGAGCGGTCATTGGCATTTCATAAGCGCCCGGCACCCAAACCACGGTGATGTTTTCATCTTTCACCTGGCCAATGCGTTTTAAGGCATCGAGTGCGCCGCTCAGCAGGCTGTCGTTGATAAAGTTGTTGAAGCGGGCGATAACGATAGCAACGCGCGCGTCAGGAGTGGCAACAGCAGCTTCAATAACGTTCATAATCTTCCTTTCAGGGTTCAGTTATGGCCCCGCAGGGGGGCGGATTCTATCATACTCTTTCGGGGTCTGCTCTGGGTTTTACGCAGCACTCTGTCCGGGCGTGAGCGTAAGACGCAAATCCGGCCCGACCTGACGAATATCGCTGAAGGCAAAAGCTGGCGCGTCAGCCAGTTGTGCTATGCCGGGTAAATGGCACAAACCGCGCGCGCTATCGCCCAGTAATTTAGGCGCCAGATAAATAATCAGCTCGTCGACAACCCCGGCGGCCAGTAGCGCCCCAGCAAGCTTAGCGCCAGCCTCGACCCAGACGCTGTTAATCTGCCGACGTCCCAGCAGCATCATCAGCGATACCAGGTCAGTCTGGCCGTTATGGCGTGGCACGGTGAACTGCTCAACGCTGTTGGGCCAGCTCAGACCGTCTGCCTGCTGACGCGCCAGCCAGATCTCGCCGGGCTGAGATATCAGGCGATGCGCTGGGGTGACCTGATTTGCACCGTCGATAATCACGCGCACCGGCTGGCGCAAATCCTCTTCGGCGTAAACAGCCTGCGTGCTGACCGGCAGATCCCGCCAGCGAACGTTCAGCGTGGGATCGTCCGCCAGCACCGTTGCGCTGGTACTGAGGATGGCGGAACTCTGCGCGCGCAGGCGCTGCACGTCACGACGGGCTTCAGGCGAGGTAATCCACTGGCTCTCGCCGCTGGCCATTGCCGTGCGACCATCCAGAGAGGCGCCAATCTTGAGTTGTACCCACGGAAAACCGGTGCGCATCCGCTTGAGAAAGCCACGATTAAGCGCTTCGGCGTCCTGCATCATCAGTCCATGACTGACCTCAACGCCCGCCTGCTGCAAACGGTACAGTCCGCGTCCGGCTACTTCAGGATTGGGGTCCTGCATGGCGGCTACCACCCGGCTGACGCCTGCGGTAATCAGGGCATCGCAGCAGGGAGGCGTACGTCCATGGTGGCTACAGGGTTCAAGAGTGACATAAGCCGTTGCCCCTTTCGCCTTCTCCCCCGCCATTCGCAGGGCATGGACTTCGGCATGAGGCTCACCGGCGCGGAAATGGTAGCCCTCGCCGACGATCTGTCCGTCGCGGACTATCACGCAGCCAACGTTTGGGTTTGGCGTGGTGGTAAAGCGGCCGCGTGCGGCAAGCTCAAGGGCGCGCGCCATCCAGATTTCATCGCTCATGGCTCAGTCCTGTAAACGGGCGATCTCTTCGCCAAACTCACGAATGTCCTCAAAGCTGCGGTAAACCGAAGCAAAGCGGATATAGGCGACCTTATCCAGCTTTTTCAGCTCATCCATCACCAGGTTGCCAATCATCTTGCTGGGCACTTCACGCTCGCCGGTCGAACGAAGCTGGCTTTTAATATGGCTGATCGCGTTTTCCACATCGTCGGAGCTGACCGGACGCTTCTCCAGCGCCTTCATTAAGCCGCTGCACAGCTTGTCTTCGTTGAAGGGTTCACGCACATCATTGCTCTTCACCACCCGAGGCATCACCAGCTCGGCCACTTCAAAGGTGGTGAAACGCTCATGACAAACCAGGCACTGGCGGCGACGGCGCACCGAAGTGCCTTCCCCTACCAGGCGGGAATCAATCACTTTGGTATCCACAGCAGAACAGAACGGGCAATGCATGATGCTTCCTGATAATCCTCAAAATGGGTTCACAGTGTAGCGCGAAGTGACAGCTAACAAAATAACAGGGGCATCATTTACAGGCTTTGCCTTCTGCCAGCAAGCGTGCCATTTTCAGGCAGACGCTTAGGGGTATTTTCCGTTTTAACCGCTATAATTAGCTGGCTATATGGCGTAATTTTTTCTCTTATCAAGGATTAACCGGAGGATATATGGGACTATTTAACTTCGTTAAAGAAGCAGGTGAGAAATTATGGGACTCCGTGACTGGCGGCGATGACCAGAACAAAAAGCTACAGGATCATATTTCCAGCCTGAATTTACCGGGCAGCGATAAGATCGAGGTGAAGGTAGCGGACGGTAAAGCCAGCATCAGCGGCGAGGCTCTCTCACAGGAGCTGAAGGAGAAAGTGCTGATCGCGGTAGGCAATGTGGCCGGGATCACCGCGGTAGAAGACAACGTCAGCGTTCAGCAGACGGCACCCGAAGCCACATTTTACACGGTGAAAAAAGGCGATACGCTGAGCGGTATTTCGAAAGAAGTCTATAAAGACGCAAGCAAATACAATAAGATATTTGAAGCTAACAGGCCGATGCTGTCGCATCCGGACAAAATTTATCCGGGGCAGACGTTGCGCATCCCTGAATAAATTAATGGCAAGGAGCGATGAGTGGCGATGCTGAAAGAAAGAAACAGGACACCTTTTCTGCTCATTGCAGCGTTAATGCTGGCAGGCTGTGCTGCGCCAAAGCAGCAGCCGCAGCTGAATAAGTTGCACAATCAGGTGGGTAAACTGAACGCCGAAATGCGCCAGCTTACCCAGCAGGCTGCCAGTCTTGAACAGCAAAATATGCTCAACAGCACGTCCGATCAGGGCGCGTGGCTGCTGCCAGCTACCAATACGGCGGTGGCGCTGAAAAGCCAGGCGGGAGAAGTGCGTCTTTCTCTGAGCCACATTGAAGGCGAAGCCAACGGTACGCGCGCCCTGCTGCATATCCGTGCAACAGCGGAAAAAACCCTCCCTCCCTTTACCGCCCAGGTCGAGTGGGGAGAGATGGACCCCATCACCGGTAAACCTTTACAGGTAGACAGCCAGAGTCAGTTAATCAGCGTGAAGGACTCCCTGTTGCCCCGGAGTGAAGTGACTGTGCCGCTGCGCCTGAGCAACATTACGCCTGAGCAGTTGGGCTATGTGCGGGTCCACGGCATCGTCGTGCAGGGTTCGCCACAACCGGCTAACGCCACGCCATAAAAAAAGGGCCGCTTACGCGGCCCTTCCTCATTACATCATGCCAGCTTACGGCAGAATCGAAGGCTGATCGGCGCCTTCTTTTTCCACTTTCTGCTGTAGCATGTGCTCGCGCTTCATCCCCAGTTTCAGCGCCAGCGCCGAAGCTACGTAGATGGATGAAACGGTCCCGATAGTCACGCCGATAAGCATGGTCAGCGAGAACCCTTCCAGCAGCTTGCCGCCGAAGATAAACAGCATCAGTACGACCACCAGCGTAGTCGCTGAAGTCATGATGGTACGGCTTAACGTCTGGGTCAGCGATACGTTGGTGATGTCGTAAGGCGTGCCGCGACGGATCTTACGGAAGTTCTCACGGATACGGTCCGATACCACGATGCTGTCGTTCAGCGAGTAGCCGATAACCGACATCAGCGACGCGATGATCGTCAGGTCAATCTCAATATGGAACAAAGAGAGAATGCCCATGGTGATGATCACGTCATGCGCCAGCGCCAGCACGGCCCCTAACGCCAGCCGCCACTCAAAGCGAAAACCAACGTAGATCAGGATGGCAATCAGCGCGACCAGCAGCGCCATGCCGCCAGTCTGCGCCAGATCGCTGCCCACGCTCGGACCGACGAACTCGATACGCTTCACGGTGGCGTTTTGCTGGCTGCTCTGGTTAATGGTGGTCACCACCTTGTTACCCAGCTCCTGCCCCGCAGTCCCCTCGTGAGGAGACAGGCGCACCAGCACGTCACGGGTGCTGCCGAAGTTCTGCACCTGTGGGTCAGTGAAACCGGAGTGCTGAAGCGCATCGCGCAGGCTGTCCAGTTCCGCTGGTTTTTCCAGGGTAATTTCAATGACCGTACCGCCGGTAAAATCCAGGCCCCAGTTAAACCCTTTCACGCCCATGATCGCAAACGACGCAATCAGCAGCATCCCGGAGAGAGTAAAGGCCAGTTTGTCCCAGCGCATAAAGTCATAAACTTTACGCCCGTAGTTTAGTTGTTCAACGCTATAGTCCTGTGCCACAACGCACTCCTCAGATAGACAGCTTGTTGATGCGTTTGCCGCCGTACAACAGGTTGACGATGGCACGGGTACCGACAATAGCGGTAAACATCGAGGTCACAACGCCGATGGCGGTAGTGATAGCAAAGCCTTTGATCGACCCGGTTCCTACCGCGTACAGAATAATCGCGGTGATAAGCGTGGTGACGTTAGCATCGACAATACTGCTGAACGCGCCTTTATAGCCCTCATGGATAGCCTGCTGAACGGAACGCCCGTTCTTCAGCTCTTCCTTGATACGTTCGTTAATCAGTACGTTTGCATCGACCGCAACCGCCAGCGTCAGTACGATACCGGCAATCCCCGGCATGGTCAGCGTAGCGCCAGGCAACAGCGACATGATGCCGACAATCAGCACCAGGTTAGCCACCAGCGCAGTCGTGGCGATCACCCCGAACTTACGGTAGTAAACCACCATAAACACGATAGAAGCGATCAGACCCCACAGGCAGGCTTCCAGACCCTGAGTGATGTTCTGCTGACCCATGGTCGGGCCAATAGTACGCTCTTCAACAATCTGAATTGGCGCAATCAGCGCACCGGCACGCAGCAGCAGCGACAGCTGACGGGCTTCGTTCGGGTTGCTGATACCGGTGATGCGGAAGCTGTTACCCAGGCGAGACTGGATATGCGCTACGTTAATCACCTCTTCCTGCTTCGCCAGGATCGCCCTGCCGTTGGCGTCTTTCTTACCGCTGTCTTTGTATTCCACAAACAGGGTTGCCATTGGCTTGCCGATATTGTCCTTGGTGAAGTTGGACATGATGTTACCGCCCGCGCTGTCCAGCGAGATGTTCACCTGTGCCTGGTTGTACTCATCCTGGCTCGACGTGGAGTCAGTGATGTGGTCACCAGTCAGGATCACGCGCTTGTACAATGTGACAGGCTGGCCCTCGCGGGTGTTTTTCACTTCTGAATCACCAGGGACACGGCCGCTGGCCGCAGCAGTGGGATCAACGGAGGTGTTTACCAGACGGAATTCCAGCGTGGCGGTTGCGCCCAGAATCTCTTTCGCACGGGCCGTATCCTGAATACCAGGCAGCTCAACCACAATACGATCGGAACCCTGACGCTGAACCAGCGGTTCGGCAACGCCCAATTGGTTAACACGGTTACGCAGGATATTGATGTTCTGCTGAACAGCATATTCTCGAGCTTCGCGCAGGCGATCGTCTGTCATCACCGCCTGTAGCGCATTGCTGCCGGTTTGGCTGATGACCAGGTCACGATGACGGTCAGACAGGTAGCTGACGGCGGCATCACGCGCAGCGGCATCGCGGAAACGAATTTCCAGGCCGTAATTATCGGTTTTGCGAACGTTGGTATAAGGAATATTTTTATCGCGCAAATCGCTTCTGAGGTTGTCAATGTTCTGCTCCTGGAGTTTGCCCAGAGCAGTATCCATATCGACTTCCATCAGGAAGTGTACGCCGCCGCGCAGATCGAGACCGAGTTTCATCGGCTCTGCGGCAAGCAGACTTAGCCAGGTTGGGGTGGCTGGGGCAAGGTTAAGCGCTACAACGTAGTTCTCGCCAAGCAGTTTGGTAATGGCATCACGGGCGCGCAGCTGGACGTCGCCGTTAGCAAAACGCGCCATAATCGCGCCATTTTCCAGGGCAATCGATTTGCTCTGAATATTGTCCTGCTTTAATGCATCTTGGATCTGAACCAGCGTCTGCTCACTGGCGGCGCTTCCGCGCGCACCAGTAATCTGAACGGCCGGATCCTCACCATAAAGGTTGGGAAGCGCGTACAGCAGACCGACGATTAGCACGACGATCAGCATAATGTACTTCCACAAAGGATAACGATTTAACACGGCAGTTCCCTTAGGGAAATCAAAAAATTAAAGCGCCTTCATCGTACCTTTCGGCAGAACGGCAGCCACGAAATCACGTTTGACCACAACTTCCGTCGTTTCGTTCAGCGCGATAGAGACATAGCCCGATTCAGCCACTTTGGTCACGCGGCCAACCAGGCCGCCGGTGGTCAGCACTTCGTCACCTTTGGCAATCGAGTCCATCAGTTTTTTGTGCTCTTTACCGCGTTTCTGCTGGGGACGCAGGATCATGAAGTAGAAGATCAGACCAAAAACCACCAGCATGATAACCAGCGAATACGGACTTCCCTGAGACGGCGCGCCAGCTGCTGCCACTGCGTCAGAAATGAACAAGCTCATTAAATTTCCCTCATTGTTTAATTATCAGACGGCCAGCGATGGAACTGCGCTGCCCGTCCGGTTGTAGAATTCAGTCACAAAGTGCTCTAATTTACCTTCTTCAATCGCCTTGCGTAAACCAGCCATCAGACGCTGGTAATAGCGCAGGTTATGAATGGTATTCAGACGCGCACCCAGTATTTCGTTACAACGATCAAGATGATGCAAGTAGGCGCGGCTGTAATTGCGACAGGTGTAGCAATCACACTCCGCGTCAAGCGTTGCGGTGTCATCTTTGTACTTCGCATTGCGAATTTTTACGACGCCGTCGGTCACAAAAAGGTGGCCGTTACGGGCGTTGCGGGTTGGCATTACGCAGTCGAACATATCGATGCCGCGTCGTACGCCTTCCACCAGATCCTGTGGCTTACCTACGCCCATCAGGTAACGTGGTTTGTCTTCAGGGATCTGCGGACAGACATGCTCAAGAATGCGATGCATATCTTCTTTTGGCTCGCCGACCGCCAGGCCGCCCACAGCGTAACCATCAAAGCCAATCTCTACCAGTCCTTTTACCGACACATCTCGTAAATCTTCGTAAACCCCGCCCTGTATTATGCCGAAAAGCGCATTTTTATTCCCAAGAGAATCAAAGCGATCGCGGCTACGGCGCGCCCAGCGCAGCGACATCTCCATGGAACGTTTAGCGTAATCCCAGTCGGCCGGATAAGGTGTGCATTCGTCGAAAATCATCACGATATCGGAGCCGAGATCGTACTGAATTTCCATGGATTTTTCCGGATCAAGGAAGATCGCATCGCCGTTAATCGGATTGCGGAAATGCACGCCGGCTTCGGTGATCTTACGGATGTCTCCCAGGCTGAACACCTGGAAGCCGCCGGAATCGGTCAGGATCGGTCCTTTCCAGTTCATAAAGTCATGCAGATCGCCATGCAGCTTCATGATCTCCTGGCCCGGACGCAGCCATAAATGGAAAGTGTTGCCCAGAATAATCTGCGCGCCGGTATCGGTGACCTCTTCCGGGGTCATACCTTTAACGGTGCCGTAGGTTCCCACCGGCATAAAGGCCGGGGTTTCTACCACGCCGCGATCAAAAACCAGGCGGCCACGGCGTGCGCGCCCGTCGGTAGTGTCTAATTCGAACTTCATAGTGCCTCCACCAGAGAAACAGTCTGATGATGAGTAAAAAGTGGGGCATTCTAACAACCGTGAAAGCCGCTACACAAGCCAGCCCGCAAAATTAGCGTTTATCGTGCGTCGACGATTTTTTTCTTTATGATTAACCGGATGATGTCGCGCGTGCTGTCAGATGGGATGAGAAGCTTATCGGGAGCCGGGCAGAAGGCTTCCTGCCCGGCAGAGCGGCTTACGCTTACCGCCCCATGGTTGAGATAATAGTTAAAAGCGTTGGCCTCAGAACTCTACGCTTGCGCTGAGCACCAGGTTCCGCGTTTCGCCTTCGGCAACTCGCAGATTACCCCCACTTGAGGTGTAATAGTGTTTATTAAACAAGTTGTTAAGGTTTAATTGCAGGTGCGTATTTTTCCCCAGCAGTTGGTTATCCCAGCTGATAAAACTGTCTGCCACGGTGTACGCTGGCAGCGTGAAGCTGTTGTCTGGATCGCCCGCACGAGTGCCGACATAACGAATGCCGCCGCCGAGACGGAAACTGCCTGGC
This sequence comes from Erwinia typographi, assembly GCF_000773975.1. GTDB lineage: Bacteria > Pseudomonadota > Gammaproteobacteria > Enterobacterales > Enterobacteriaceae > Erwinia > Erwinia typographi. The sequence goes on along the minus strand of NZ_JRUQ01000023.1, from coordinate 5,118 downwards.
AGCAGATTAACGCGCACATTATGGCTTAAATATAACGCCCCGGAATTACGTGGTGCGTTTTGCAAACGGTTGCCATTATTACCCGAGTCATTCTTATCATTAACAATTTCCGCCTGGTTGTAGCTGTAATTGGCGCTGATATCCCAGTCTGGATAAATCTCTCCGTTCACTTCCACTTCGACGCCGCTGGAGCGGGCTTTATCTACGGCATAGGTTTCATCATTTAATGATAAGGCAACATTGCGCTCATCAATACGGTAAAGCGCGACCGTGGCTAACAGCGCTGGCGTCATCTGCCATTTACTGCCGATTTCATAGGTGGTGCCCTGCTCCGGCTCTTCAACCTGGTCGTTGTTGTCAGGATTGGTCGATGGCGTAAATGATTTACTCATGCTGCCATAGAAGGAGACGTCCGGCGTCAACTTATAAATCAGGCCCGTTTGCGGCAAAAACTTATTGCCTTCGCTGCTGTAGCTCAGCGTGGCCGGATAACCTTTTGATTCGCGCTGTTCATAATGCTGATAACGGGCGCCGGCCACCGCGGTCCAGTGTGACGTCAGATCAATGCTGTCTTTGAGATAGACAGAGCGGTTGTGAATGCGGTTGAGCAGATTCTTGTCCGAGGATTTTTCCGTGCTACTGTCGGTGACGGTTTCCAATCCATAAACCGGGTTGCTCAGCGTGAAGTCGGTATTCTTTTTGCCGTTATAAGCGTGAGCACGATAGGTTTGATTCATTTCATAATCGGTGCCGACGACCAGGTTATGCGTCATTCCAAAGATTTCCGGCGTACCAATGGCATCCCAGGAAACATATTTCGTTTTGTGGTTAAAACCGCGGAAGGCATCCGGACGCCGGGTCACAACGCCAGTGGTGGCATTAATGGCGGTGGTTGTAACAGTATTACTACTGTACTGGCGCTGGTTCATACCAACGGTAACGCGGGTCGACCAGATGTCGTTGAACTGATAATCCCAGTGCGAACTAAATGTCTGATTACGTCCCCATGCATGGTTTGAATAATCATCCAGACGGGTTTTGTAACCGATGTCTATCGGTTTGCCATTAATAAACGCCGTGCCGCGGTCGTACGGAATATCGTATTGAAAGCTTTCATAGCTGATATTGAAGCTGGCTTTATCGCCATACCACTGTAATGACGGCGCCAGCAGATTATGTTTTTCGTTGCCGTATCCGCGCCAGTAATTCTGCGCTTGTTTCTCGGCAATCAGGCGGAAAGCAAAACCATTTCCCAACGGTCCGGTAATATCTATACTTCCAGCGCCGCCGCCCGTGCTGTTGTAATGGCCGCCAACAATGGTGTGCCACTCATATTGAGGTTTTTTACTGACGACATTAATCATCCCTCCGGGATTCAAAATACCGTACAACAACGAAGACGAGCCTTTCAGCACTTCAACATGATCCGTGGTGGCATCAAGATTGAGCCCCTGACTGCTGCGGATACCGTCACGGAACACCGAGCCGTCTGAGTTAGAGCCAAAGCCACGGCGAACGATACCGTCCTCCGTCTGGCCCAGCGTATTCGCCTGAGTCGCGCCACTGACAAAGCGCATGGCGTCGGACACGGTGGTGGACTGATAATCATTCAGCTGCTTGTTGGTCACCACGCTAACCGACTGCGCTTCATTCAATTTGGATGTGGGAGTTTTACTTGCGACTGAAGTGGTCGGGCTGGAATATCCACTGTCAGTTTGTTCGGCAGCAGTCACCGTCAGGGTATTATTCTCATCAGCGGCATAACTGCCAACTGACGAAATTAACACGCCGCTGTAAACCGCAAGCCTTATTTTCCCCAAAGGTCGCTTGTAGTACTGAACGTTTTTATATTGATTCATTTCTGCTGTTTTTCCAAACCATTAACACAGGCTATTTTTATGCTTTGACACGATCCCGTCCCGCTTCAAGCTGTTGTTGAGTGGGGTTACTTGATCGGCAAGGCCGGTATTTTAATCATGGTAAGACGTGCATCCCTAATGTAATTGATAATCATTCAAACATGAACAAATGTAGTAGTAAATATAAAAAACAACACAATCACTACATATAATTGCGATAGAATCACCACAAAAAAACACGCCCAGAATCGCCTAAAAAACACCTTACTTTCAATAAGTAAAAACAAATCAATTATCATAAAAAACAACTAATCGCCTGTGATTTCCCTTATTTTCTATGCCTGTATTATTTTATTCACTACTACATCTCATCCATGCAAATCTTGTGAGTATCTCTCGCCAACGTCGGTGTAGCAGCGCGTCATTTCTTAGACCTGGCTGAACAGTTACTGGCGCAACGAGGTGCCGCTGGTAATGCTGAAGGAAATGGGAGAATGAGAGAATGGGAGACGCTGGAGAGGGTCAATAAACAGGCACACCTTCATCGCGACCGCGCCTGGTCGTTGCAAAGAAACGGTCTGATGTTAAGTGTTAACAGCCGCACAGCAAATGCTGTGCAGCCGCGTGTTCTACAGGTTGGCCACTTACTTGCCAACCTGCTCGTTAATAGCCTGCGGATTAAGGGTAATAAACATCGCATCGCCATAGCTGAAGAAGCGGTACTCAGCAGCGACAGCCTGCTGATAGGCCTGCATCGTATGACGATAGCCAGCAAAAGCCGAGACCAGCATAATCAGCGTGGATTCCGGCAGATGGAAGTTGGTAACCAGCGCATCAATCACCTGGTACTGATAGCCAGGATAGATAAAGATTTTGGTGTCATCGAAGAACGGCGCAATCAGCGCATGTTGGGCCGCCTGCGCTGCGCTCTCCAGCGAACGCACTGAAGTCGTGCCAACGGCTACCACCCGGTTGCCACGAGCCTTACAGGCCAGTACCGCATCCACAACATCCTGCGGCACTTCCGCATACTCGGCGTGCATGATGTGATCGGTAATGTTTTCCACCCGTACCGGCTGAAAAGTTCCTGCGCCAACGTGCAGCGTAACAAAGGCGCTTTCAATTCCCTTTGCGCGCAGGGCTTCCAGCATCGGCTGATCAAAGTGCAGGCCCGCCGTCGGCGCGGCTACCGCACCAGGGCGCTGGCTGTAGACGGTCTGATAAAGTTCGCGGTCGGCCTCTTCATCGGGACGGTCGATATAAGGCGGCAGCGGCATATGGCCAACGTCGTTAAGAATATCCAGCACCGCGCGATCATCGTCGAACTGGAGTTCAAACAGCGCATCGTGACGGGCAACCATCGTCGCCTTAACGCTCTCATCATCGCCCAGCAGCAGCTCAGCACCAGGCTTAGGCGCTTTCGAGGCCCGGACATGGGCCAGCACGCGACGATCGTCCAGCATACGTTCTACCAGCACTTCAATTTTACCGCCGCTGACCTTGCGGCCAAATACGCGCGCCGGGATCACCCGCGTGTTGTTGAATACCAGCAGATCGCCGGGATTGAGCAAATCCAGCAAATCGGTGAAGATCCCATGCGACAATTTCCCGTCCGGCCCGTTAAGCGACAGAAGACGGCATCCGCTGCGCTGGGCCTGCGGATAATGGGCAATCAAAGATTCGGGCAACTCAAAAGAAAAATCGGCAACGCGCATGACCATTCACATTCAGAGAAATCAGGGCGCACATTCTAGCTGAAAATACCCCATTTCTAAACAACCTAATCCCTCCGCCGCCAGAATCAGCGCTAACACCTGTACCCTGTAACTGGGGAAGACGATATACTCCACGGATGAATTTTCTTGCTCATCTGCACCTGGCCTCGCTGGCCGACAGCTCCCTTCTTGGCAATCTGATGGCCGATTATGTGCGTGGCAACCCGCATAACGAGTGGCCTGAAGCGGTGGCCGAGGGCATCCTGCATCATCGCCGGATTGATATGATGACCGATTCGCTGCCTGAAGTCCGGGCGGCGCGCGAATTTTTCCGCGCGGAAACTCGCCGGGTTTCGCCCATCACGCTGGATGTTATCTGGGATCATTTTCTGTCACGCAACTGGGATAACCTCGTCCCGGAAATATCCTTGCCAGATTTTTTGGCCCAGGTAAAAACTGTGATCGAGCCCGAATTAGCCGCAACGCCCGAGCGCTTTCAAACGCTTAACCGTTACTTATGGACGGATCGCTGGATGGAGAAATATGCCGACGCAGATTACCTACAGGCGGTCCTGCGCGGCATGGCCAGCCGCCGCCCGCGTCTGGCGGCGCTGGAGGACTCCTGGCAGGACTTCATCGATAACTATCAACGATTTAACGATTTTTTCTGGCAGTTTTATCCTGTTATGATGGAGAAAGCCTCGCGTAAGGCACTTTAACCGGGCGTAAAAAAGTTTGCCGCTTGCCCTTTTGGCGAAAAAGGTTATTGTATGAGGCAACTTTAAGGATTTTGATTTTTTGATAGGTTATACCTATACGAATAATCGGCTTTTAGCATTAGTACCTTCGCACTCGCCGCTCTTATACTGCAGGCGTTTTGTAATTTTAATCCAACCACTTTCTACAGGAGTGAACATGGTCCTGGTAACTCGTCAAGCCCCAGACTTTACTGCCGCAGCCGTACTGGGCAACGGTGAAATTGTTGAAAACTTCAACTTTAAAAAACACACCGCTGGTAAAGCCACCGTTGTGTTCTTTTGGCCAATGGACTTCACCTTCGTTTGTCCTTCTGAACTGATTGCGTTCGACAAGCGTTACGAAGAGTTCCAGAAACGCGGCGTGGAAGTTGTCGGCGTCTCTTTCGACTCTGAGTTCGTGCATAACGCGTGGCGTAAAACGCCAATCGAAAAAGGCGGCATCGGCGAAGTCAAATACGCCATGGTTGCTGATATCAAGCGTGAAGTGCAGAAGGCTTACGGTATTGAGCACCCGGACGCAGGCGTTGCGCTGCGCGGTTCATTCCTGATCGACAAAGCCGGTGTGGTTCGCCACCAGGTTGTTAACGACCTGCCGCTGGGCCGTAACATTGATGAAATGCTGCGCATGGTTGACGCGCTGCAATTCCACGAAGAGCACGGCGAAGTGTGCCCGGCTCAGTGGGAAAAAGGAAAAGAAGGTATGGGCGCGTCACCAGACGGCGTGGCTAAATACCTGTCTGCGAACGCGGCTAAGCTGTAATAGCCCCGTGACTAGTCCTGATATAG
>NZ_JRUQ01000022.1 GCF_000773975.1 Erwinia typographi | reverse complement strand
AAATCTATGTACAGGCTCGGCAACCCGGCCTTTTTTGTGTCTGTCGCATGAGAAAACGGCTTGCCAGTGTCATCATTTGGTGATACAAATTCATTGCCTCACTGCTTTTTAGTGCATTGAAATACATCGGGTTTATTCTAAAAACCTTAGCTGGCAGGGCCCCCACCCAATTCTGCTAACTGCATGATGCCCACTCTATAATCCCCTTTGTTTTCGTACCTTGAAAATGTGGCGATAACACTTTTGTGAATCACTCAGGGCGCTCATCGCTGGCGTGTCTTATGTCCGTCACCAGGGCGGACAGGCAACACATTTTATTTCCACCAGCAGCCCCGGATGCGCCAGGTTGGTCACACCGACACAGGTCCACGCGCTTCTACCGCGTGGGAAAAGCTTATCCTTGACACGCCGAAAGGTATCCATGTGTTTTGCCATATCAACGTGATAGGTGGTCATCTCAACCACGTCATCAAAGCTGCAACCCGCTTCATTCAACACTAATTCCAGATTACGCCAGCAGGCAATGAATTGTTGTTCAGGGTCTGTAATCACTTCGAGTTCACTCGTCCGGCCCACCTGTCCGGCACAATAAAGCGTCTTACCGACCAGCACGGCGGGGACATAGCCCGTTCGTTCAGAAAGCTCCCGCATAGAGGCAGGAATAATGAATTTTCTGTCAGTCATATCGTATTTAATCCTTTCGTAGACGAGCGAACGGCTTGCACTAATCCCTCTGGCGCTTACGCAACGCCAGTCTCTGTAACAGGAGAAAAGGTTTAACACAGAAAGCAGGGAAAGTTGTCATATTAGTCAGCTCGAATCCATGCTCCGCTTTTTGGATGCAATCGATTACCCACCTGAATAGCTGGTAGCGCTGACATGCCTTCTGAAGAGGGTCAAAACGTAAATTATACAGCCGGCATGTTTAACTTTATGCATTTAATGCATTGAAGAGAAAAGTTTTTGTGGATAAAACTTAGCTGGCAGGAGGGCGACCCCATGTTGCCGCTCAATGCCAGCCAACACATCATTCAGACGCTAAACCTATCGGACGAATTTCCACACGGATACAGGGATTTTGTCGTAGAGCTTATTCATAGTCAGTTCAGCCAGACGGTGATCCGCAGCGGAATAAAATACGGCCAGCTCATTATCGGATAATTCGTATTTGTTTTTTTCGATCACGCGTTCAAGGGTATCGATTGACCGACAGCGTCTTAAACGCATCAGATAATCAGTTTTAGTGAGAAGTTTATCTGTCATTGTTAAACCGTTGAAAAAATAAAGGGTTGCTAAAATGAATGGCTCGTCTGTACAGGAACAAGAGCGCATTCCTCTGCGAAAATGCTAAAAAGACGTTTGGCTGACTTTTGCCAACGCTGCAAATCCTGAACGTTAATGCCGTAATTACTAAACAGCATAAACGTATCATCGAGATATTCATCTATCTGACTAATCAAGTCGCTATCTTCGATATGTTTGATTTTGTAATTCATGGTGAAGCCAGCAATATGCTCAATCAGTTCATTGAGCTGCAAATTGGCCGCAGAGGTAGGATCGTTAACCCAACCGTGATGACTGTCGCCTATTGTTGCCAGGCTTTCATCGTACAAATTTTCACACAAGAATTTCAGCTGGGCGATATCATGCCTTTTTGGTGAGTATTCGTCCATCTTTTTCCCCTCCATAGCGAGTGAAAGATGCCGATAGCGCGGGCTTTCAGCGATGAGTGTGCCAGGAAGCGATAATTAAGCTCAAGCAAATCTATTAATAAATATAACGTAATAAAAGGGTATTTGGGATGCTATTACGCAATATTACAATTCATCTGCTGTTGTGGCCTGCTGGTTGTCGATGAAATCGAAAATCAGGTGACCAGAGTACCATTTGAAATTGACCGTTTCAGTTATGGTCTGGTCTGCATCTATATCGAGACAGGCATTAAAAACGTTCCAGCGAAAGCTGTATGTCATCTTATAACGCGATTCAGCTAAATATTCTATAGAAATAATTTTTACGCTTTCGGGAACATATTGCGCATTCTGTGAATACCATAACAACGAACCGGTGAGTCCCTCCTCTAATTGGGGAATCAACGGCTGAATGTTTTCCTTCAGCTGAATCAGATCCTGTTCATTACCCGCGTAGAGAAAGGGAATGGTTTTGCGCATTTTTTCCTCACAGAGTTAATTAGCGCTTATAGAGATAATTGGTCGACACGAAGAAATAATCAAGTACCTGAACTACTTTCTTAACTATCTTAATGATTTGGTTATTAATTATCTTAGTAGAAAATGCCATTCTCCGCGATGCCCGTTCTAAGAAGTTGAAAAAAGTTTATATAACCCTGAGTAATGAATGACTTAAGTAAGGTAATAATTGGATACACTTTGCCTGAGGTAATTTAAGCAGGACGCCGTATGATATGATGTTATGTTATAACATCATGTCGGTTGTCGCTATGTCTCACTCTTCTTCTTCTTTAATTAGCTTTGGTACGCTACTCACCCAGTCTGCACTGGCGCGGCTGGCGCTGGCTGCTGCCATAGTGCTGCTGCTGCTGGCCTTAACTTATTGGGCGACGGCCTGATGATTACGCTGAATCAGCTAACCGTAGGTTACCAGGGGAATGCTGTTACCCCGGCGCTCGAGGGTGTTTTTGCCACCGGGTCGATGACTGCGCTGGTGGGGGCTAACGGCTCCGGTAAATCCACCTTACTTAAGACCATGGCCGGTTTGTTAAGACCTGTCAGTGGCTCGGTGAGTATGCCACGCCCGAGGATAAACCTCGGCTGGCTGCCGCAGCAATCAGAAATTGAGAAAACGTTCCCCATCAGCGTATTCGACCTGGTCGCCATGGGATGCTGGCAAAAATGCGGCTGGTTTGGCGCCATTAACCGTAGCCTGCGTGAGGCGATCATGACGGCGCTGGAAAAAGTCGGTATGCAGGCTTTTGCCACCGCCCAGCCTGGCACGCTCTCCGGCGGTCAGCTACAGCGAGTGCTGTTCGCTCGCCTTTTAGTGCAGGATGCGCCGCTGATGATGCTCGATGAGCCTTTCGCCGGCGTAGATAGTCAGACGACCGAACTCCTGCTGCACCTGTTGCAGGAGCGTCATCAGGCTGGCTGCACGCTGATTGTGGTGCTGCACGACATGGCTACGGTAGAAAAGTATTTCCCTCAAACGCTACGTTTAAAAAATAGCCATGCCGAATGGTCAGGTTTCGGCTCAGCGGTCACGCAGCTGAATTTTAATCGTACTCATGGAGCATCCTGATGCTGGCGATGCTTCATCCTTTTATTGAATTTGGTTTTATGCGCCGTGCGCTGGTTGCCTGCATGGCCCTCTCGCTTAGCGCGACGCCGCTGGGCGTTTTTTTGCTGCTGCGGCGAATGAGCCTGGTCGGCGACGCATTATCCCATGCGGTATTGCCTGGCGCGGCTATCGGCTATCTGATCTCTGGCTTGTCGCTGGTGGCGATGGGCGTCGGTGGAATTATTGCCGGGCTTTCCGTTGCGCTTCTTTCCGGGGCCGTCAGCCGCTATACCCCATTAAAAGAAGATGCCAGCTTTGCCGGTTTTTACCTTGGCTCGCTGGCGTTAGGCGTGACGCTGGTCTCGTTACGCGGCTCCAGTGTCGATCTGCTGCACGTACTTTTTGGCTCACTGCTGGCGGTTGATAACCCCTCCCTCCTGCTGGTTAGCAGTATCGCCGCCGTCTCACTGCTGTTGCTGGCGCTGATCTATCGCCCGCTGGTGATCGATGCTTTTGACCCCGGTTTTTTACGTGCGCAAAACCGTTGGACGGCGTTACTGGTGCACGGCATTTTCCTGATTCTGGTGGTCACGAATCTCGTTGCAGGCTTTCAGGTACTGGGCACGCTGATGTGCGTGGGGCTGATGATGCTGCCTGCTGCGGCCGCCCGGTTTTGGGGCAGGGGACTGCCGGGCATGATTGCTTCAGCGATGATCCTCGCGCTGATTGCCAGCTTGAGCGGGCTGATTGCCTCTTTCTATCTCTCACTGCCTGCCGGTCCGGCGGTGGTGCTCAGTGCAGCCATGCTGTTTTTTATCTCAATTCTAGTGGGGCCTCGCGGCGGTATTTTTCGGCTGCGGCCGTTTTCAGTTGGTAAGGAGAAAGTATGAAGAAGTTACCTGTAGCGCTGGCTCTGGCGGGGATTCTACTCACCCCAATGGTGATGGCAAAAACGGTGAATACCGTCGCCAGCTTTTCTGTGCTGGCGGATATTGTAAAAGAAGTGGGCGGCGATCACGTCAAGGTGAAAAGCCTGGTGGGGCCAGATGGCGACCCGCACAGCTTTGAACCTACGCCACAGGATAGCCAGGCATTGACTAAAGCGGATGTGGTTTTTGTCAGCGGTCTGGGGCTGGAAGGGTGGCTGGATCGGCTGATCTCCGCGTCTGAGTACAAGGGCAAAGTGATTGTCTCCTCAGAGGGGATTGAAACCCGTTCAATGGAGGAGGATGGCAAAACAATTACCGATCCCCACGCATGGAACAGCATGAAGAATGGCGTAGTGTATGCCAATAATGTGATGAACGCGCTGATTGCGGCCGATCCTGAAGATGCCGCGTATTTCCGCCAGCGTGGCTCAGCCTATGTTGCTCAACTGAATAAGCTGGATAGCTGGGCTGCCGCCAGCTTTGCCGCTGTTCCTGTGGCAAAACGCAAGGTGCTGACAAGCCATGATGCCTTCGGCTATTTCGGGCAGCGCTACGGCGTCAGCTTTATGTCGCCGGTCGGATTCTCCACCGAATCCGAGGCCAGCGCTTCCGATGTCGCGAAGCTGATCGATCAGCTTAAAACGGAGCATATCCACAGCTATTTCATTGAGAATCAGACCGATCCGCGTCTGGTGAAGCAGATTGCCGCGGCGACGGGCGCCCAGCCGGGTGGCGAGCTTTATCCTGAAGCTCTGACTAAAAAAGATGGGCCGGCAGCGACCTATGTTGCCGCCTTCACCCACAACGTGACGGCTATGGTCAGCAGCATGAAGTAATCGCGGAAGACGGCCAGCCGGCTGGCCGTTTTTTGCATCAGGCATAAAAAAAGCGAGCCTCAGTGCAACGGCTCGCTTTTTCAGCAACGGAGTAAATTAGCGTTTTTTCTTGCGGCCCTGTACGGCCTTGAAACGCGGGTTGCTTTTACAGATGACGTATACGCGACCATGGCGGCGCACGATTTTGCAGTCTTTGTGGCGTTTTTTAGCCGAAGCCAGTGAGCTTAATACCTGCATGATGGCTCCTTATTTCACTGACGTGAAGAAACGGCCAAAGCGCTGATTGAAGCGGTGCGCGCTGCCTTCTTTAGCAAACTCTTTCTGCTTGCCGGTGTAGTAAGCATGGGAGGCGGAGGAAACGTCCAGCGGCACGTAGGGCAGTGTCTTGCCGTCCAGTTCAATAGTGCGATCGGTTTTGATCGTTGAGCCTACGGTGAAATAAGTGTCTGCGCTGGTGTCGTGGAACGCCACGGTGCGGTAAGCCGGATGGATATCCTTTTTCATAAATCCCCACTGAATTGAGATATGTTATAACATAACAATAATTATGCGCGCGCCGCCGCAGGAATGCAACAGTAAAAAGGGCAGGGAAGAGAGGAAAAAAAAGAGGCCGCATAAGCGGCCTCTTGCAGTACAGCAACGGAGTGCTGATTAATGCGGGTGATGCTCTTCAGGATGACCCTTCTCAATCTCTTCTTTATTCTTGCCGAAGCGGCGGCGCACCACCACAAAGAACACGGGAACGAAGAAGATTGCCAGAATCGTTGCGGTCACCATACCACCCATAACCCCGGTACCTACCGCATTCTGCGCACCGGAACCTGCACCGGTGCTGATAGTCAGCGGCAGTACGCCGAGGATAAAGGCCAGAGAGGTCATCAGAATCGGACGCAGACGCATACGCACGGCTTCCAGCGTCGATTCAACCAGGCCCTTGCCCTCTTTCTCCATCAGGTCCTTGGCGAATTCCACGATAAGTATCGCGTTCTTCGCCGCCAGGCCAATGGTTGTCAGCAGGCCCACCACAAAGTAAACGTCATTGCTGAGGCCGCGCAAGGTGGTAAACAGCAGCGCACCGATAACCCCTAGCGGCACCACCAGCATGACCGAGAACGGGATAGACCAGCTCTCGTACAGCGCGGCCAGACAGAGGAACACCACAATCAGCGAGATAGCGTAAAGCGCCGGAGCCTGGTTACCAGAGAGACGTTCCTGGTAGGACATGCCCGTCCAGTCGTAGCCAATCCCCTGCGGCAGCTGAGAAGCCAGCTGTTCCATCAGGCCCATGGCTTCACCCGAACTCTTGCCTGGCGCGGCCTGTCCAAGGATCTCCATCGAAGGCAGACCGTTGTAACGCTCCAGACGCGGCGAACCATACTGCCATTTGGCAGAAGAGAACGCGGAGAACGGCACCATCTCTCCAGAGGCATTCCGCACGAACCATTTGTTGACGTCTTCCGGCAACATGCGGGAGTCCGCCTGACCCATTACGTAAACTTTCTTCACGCGACCGCGGTCGATGAAGTCGTTGACGTAAGAGCCGCCCCAGGACGCGCCCAGCGTGGTGTTGATGTCGGAAATCGAGACGCCAAGTGCCTCTGCCTTCTCCTGGTCAATCAACAGCTTATACTGCGGCGTGTCTTCCAGACCGTTTGGACGAACGCCGACCAGCGTATCGGGGTGTTTGGCAACGGCGCCAAGCAGCTGGTTACGGGCCTGAGTCAGCGCATCGTGGCCAAGGTTAGCCTGGTCAATCAGCTCAAAGTCAAAGCCGGTGGCGTTACCCAGCTCAATAATCGCCGGCAGGTTAAACGGAATGACCATGGCGTCTTTGATCGCGCCAAACGCTTGCATCGCGCGTCCGGCAATCCCATCAACCTTGTTTGCCGCGTCATGACGTTCGTCCCACGGTTTAAGGCTGACGAAGGCGATACCGGTATTTTGTCCCCGACCGGCAAAGCCAAAGCCGTTAACGGTAAAGACCGAGCGGACGTTGTCTTTCTCTTTGGTCAGGAAGTAATCCGTCACCTGGTCAAGCACTTTCTGAGTACGTCCCTGCGTTGCACCCGCCGGCAGCTGTGCCTGAGCCAGCAGCAGCCCCTGATCCTCTTCCGGCAGGAAGGAGGTCGGCAGCTTGATGAACATATAGGCCATGCCGACCACAATCAGCAGATAAATCACCAGATAACGCCCGGTGCTGCGGATAATGTGGCCCACGCTGTCGGTGTAGTGATGGGTGCTTTTGTCGAACATGCGGTTAAACCAGCCGAAAAATCCGGTAGTGATACCGTGGTCGCCCTGCTTGATCGGCTTCAGCATGGTGGCACACAGCGCTGGCGTCAGCACCAATGCCACAATTACCGAAAGCACCATTGCCGAAACAATCGTGATCGAGAACTGACGATAAATCACCCCGGTCGACCCACCAAAGAAGGCCATCGGGATAAATACCGCTGACAGCACCAGAGCAATCCCCACCAGGGCGCCCTGAATCTGATCCATCGACTTACGGGTGGCTTCCTTCGGCGGAAGGCCATCTTCAGCCATCACGCGCTCGACGTTCTCGACCACGACGATGGCGTCATCCACCAACAGGCCTATCGCCAGCACCATCCCGAACATCGTCAGGGTGTTTATCGAGTAGCCAAAGGCACTGATGATGGCGAAGGTTCCCAGTAACACCACCGGTACGGCAATGGTTGGGATCAGCGTGGCGCGGAAGTTCTGCAGGAACAGATACATCACGATAAACACCAGCACGATCGCTTCAATCAGGGTTTTTACCACTTCCATAATTGAGATTTTAACGAACGGCGTAGTGTCGTACGGATAAACGGTCTTCAACCCGTCTGGGAAGAAGGGTTCCAGCTTAGCCAGCTCGGCTTTTACCGCTGCTGCGGTATCCAGGGCGTTCGCGCCTGTCGCCAGCTTGATACCGATACCGGAGGCCGGTTTACCGTTGTAACGCGCAACAATCTCGTAGTTTTCACCGCCCAGCTCAATTTTCGCCACGTCCTTCAGCAGCACGCGTGAGCCATCGGCATTCACCTTCAGCAAAATTTTGCCGAATTCATCGGTTGAGGTCAGACGGGTTTGCGCAATGATTGAGGCGTTAAGCTGCTGGCCTGGCACCGGCGGCGAGCCGCCTAACTGACCGGCTGCAACCTGGGAGTTTTGTGAATCAATGGCGCTGATCACATCTACCGGGGTCAGCTGAAAGTTATTGAGCTTGTGCGGATCCATCCAGATACGCATCGCATACTGCGCACCGAATATCTGGGTATCACCCACGCCGAGCGTACGACTGATGGGATCTTTGATATTCGACGCCACGTAGTCGGCGATGTCGTTCTGCGTCATGTTGTCGTTATCACTGACAAAACCGGCAACCATCAGGAAGCTGCTGGAGGATTTCTGAACCTGAATCCCCTGCTGTTGAACTTCCTGCGGCAGCAATGGCGTAGCCAGCTGCAGTTTGTTCTGCACCTGTACCTGAGCGATATCCGGGTTGGTGCCTGACTCGAAGGTCAGCGTCAGCTGCAACGTACCGGAAGAATCACTGTTCGATGACATATACATCAGGCCATCGATACCATTCATGTTTTGTTCAATAACCTGAGTTACTGAGTCCTGCAGCGTTTTAGCATCGGCACCAGGATAGGTAGCTCGAATCTGCACGGCCGGTGGCGCAACATTGGGGTATTGCTCAATCGGCAGTTTTAGAATCGACAGCACACCCATCAGCATGATGATGATGGCGATTACCCAGGCAAATATGGGGCGATCGATAAAGAACTTAGCCATGTATCAGCGGCTCCTGTTTAAGACTTCGGTTGTTCAGAACCAGCCTGTTTAGCCTCGTCTGTACTCACTTCCTGCGGAGTAACCTGCGCACCCGGTTTCGCTCGCTGAACACCAACAGTAATCACTTTGTCGCCTTCTTTCAGGCCACTGGTCACCAGCCATTTATCACCGATAGCCTGATCGGCCGTCAGGGTGCGAACTTCCACTTTGTTATCTGCGCCGACAATCATCGCCGTCGCCTGGCCCGTTGGCGTACGGGTAACCGCCTGCTGCGGCACTAACAGCGCGCTTGGGTTGGTTCCCTCATCGAGACGGGCGCGAACGAACATGCCCGGTAGCAGCGAGTGGGTTGGATTCGGGAATACCGCACGCAGCGTGATAGAGCCGGTCGTCTCGTCTACGGTGACATCAGAGAATTCTAATGTTCCGCTCTGACCATACTCATTACCATTTTGCAGTAGCAGTTTTACCTGAGCTTTCCCGTTAACCTGCTCCAGCTTGCCGGAATTCAGCTCATCCCGCAGACGCATAAAGTCTTCGCTCGACTGAGTGACGTCAACATAGATAGGGTCAAGCTGCTGCACGGTAGCCAGCGCGGTGGTCTGAGCGCTTTGAACCAGCGCCCCTTCCGTCACGGAAGATTTACCAATGCGTCCGCTGATAGGGGAGGTCACTTTGGTATAGGCCAGGTTGATGCGCGCCGTTTCAACGTTGGCCTTCGCAGCCTGAACGGCGGCGGCCGTCTGGCTTTCGGTGGCCTTCGCCGTGTCATAATCCTGCTGGCTGATGTACTTCGTTCCCAGCAGCGGCTGGTAGCGTTTGACGGTGACGGCAGCGATCTGCGCGTTGGCCACGGCCTGCGCTAAATCCCCTTTGGCACTGTCATAAGCCGCCTGGTACGTCGCCGGATCGATCTGGTAAAGAGATTCCCCAGCTTTGATGTCGCTCCCTTCTACGAAATTACGTTTCAAAATAATGCCCGAAACCTGCGGGCGAACTTCTGCAATACGGAACGAAGAGGTGCGACCCGGAAGGTCGGTAGTAATATTTAGCGGAGCGCTTTTCAGCGTAACAACACCCACTTCGGGTGCCTGTTGCTGTCCGGCCTGTTGCGCTTCTTTGTTGTCACATCCTGTCAGCACTAAGCTGCCTGAAAGCATCAGGACGGCCGCCAGAGGCGTTAACCCTCTGTTTTTGTTCATAAATAAACCTCGAGTGTCCGATATCGATTGTCCAATGGATCACAAACCCATAAACCCATTGCTGCGTTTAAATTATGGTCGTGCTATGGTACATACATTCGCAAATGTATGTAAGTACACCCTTTTGTAAAAATCACCCTATGGCACGAAAAACCAAACAACAGGCGTTAGAAACGCGAAATCACATTATTGACGCGGCAATTGAACGGTTTTCCGAACACGGTGTGTCCAAAACGTCACTGGCTGATATCGCGGCTGCGGCAGGCGTGACGCGCGGGGCAATTTACTGGCATTTCAAAAACAAAACTGACTTGCTCAATGAAATTTGGGCCCAGTCCGAATCAGGGCTGGAAGACTTAGAACATGAGTATCAGTTAAAATACCCTTCCGATCCACTGTCCGTTGTGCGCGCAATGATTATCTATGTCCTTGAAGCCACGGTCAGAGACCAGCGCAGACGCTCACTTATGGAAATAATTTTTCATAAATGTGAATTTGTGGGCGAAATGACCACTTTACAGCTGATGCAGCAAACCCTGTACCTTGAATGTTACGAGAAGATTGAAGACGTGCTTCGCCAGTGTATTGAAGCCGGACAGCTGCCGCCCGCTCTCGACACGCGCCGCGCTGCCGTGGTGATGCGAGCCTACATTACGGGGTTAATGGAAAACTGGTTATTTATGCCCGAGAGCTTTGATTTGGCTGCCGATGCGCCGCAGCTGGTTGAAGCCCTGATTGAGATGCTGCGACATACGACCACGCTGCGTGCGGCTCCTCGCTAAATGCCCGACGGCTAAGCCTGGCTGGCCACTTTCTTTTCAAAATCCTTTTGCACTATTGCCAGTGCGGCAAGCACTGTTTTTGCAGCAATGTTGTTCTCTTCCAGCAGCATGATCAAATCCACCGCCAGCTTGACTTCTTCAGGGGCGTTTTCCAGCGACATAGCCTGTTCCTCAAGGTTTTCCGGGACTAAATCCGTAGCTTTTTCACCACCAGCACCATCATTAACGCCCCAGCAAGCGCTATCAGTATCGCTCTGGGCTCCATTTCAGCCAGGGTGCCATAATTAAAGAAGGCGCTGACATAGCCGCCGATCAGGGCGCCCACCACTGCCAGTACCAGGGTGGGGATCAGGCCGCCAGGCCGCCCTGGGAAAAAACGTCGGGCAAGAAATCCTGTCAGCAACCCAATGATTATCCAGGAGAGAAGTCCCATCTGCGGTCCTCAGAAAGAAATTTATGCAAGTATAGTCGCCCGGTTCAGCTGTCTGACGTTAGCGATCGTCTTTTTCGATCGCTCGCTCAATACGTTTGGTGGCCTGCAAACAGCGTTGCAGCCTGCCTTCCTGCGCCGCTATCTCGCGCTGCAAGGTCTGCTGCTGGGCCAGCGTTTCACAACGGTTCAGCTGACTTTCCCGATCGGCAATCATCGTGCGCAGGCGTCGTTCGTAATCCTGATGCTTTGCCAGCTTTTCGTAGAGACTCTCGCCGAGCGGCTCGGCAACGATCTCGCTTTTGCGCAGGGTTTGCGTCGCCAGCTCCCGCTGCAAAGCGCCCATCTGTAGCACCACGCGCTCGGCCATCCAGGCTACGCGATCGGTTCGCTGGTCAGCCACGCTTTGTTTCAGCAGAGCGAGGCTTTGTCGGATCTCCAGCAGATAGTCTCCCAGTCGGGTGCTGTGCGAGTGAAACAGCTGCTCATCAAAACGCGCTTTGGGCGTACGCCTGCCGCTATGAGGGGCGACGGCTTCAGCCAGCTGTTCCAGCTTTGCTTCCAGCTGCTGAAGCAAGAGGGCACTTTTCATGTTGGGGTCTCCAGTGATTGCCCTGCTTATGTTACGCTCAGACCTTCGTGCGGAATGGGCTTCAGGCAACGCAACGTATCATTCTACTGATTATTGGCTGGTTGGCGATGGGATTAGCGACGCTGGGCGTGATTTTACCGCTGTTGCCGACTACGCCCTTTCTGCTACTGGCTGCCTGGTGCTTTGCCCGTAGCTCTCCCCGGTTTCACCACTGGCTGCTGCACCGCTCGGTGTTTGGTCCTTATCTGCGTCACTGGCAACGGTATCGCGCCCTGCCGCCCGGGGCTAAAGGACGTATGGTGACGTTTACCCTAATCACCTTTGCCGTTTCATTGTGGCTGGTCAAAATCCTCTGGCTGCGGCTGATGTTACTTTGTATGCTTTGCCTTCTGCTCCTCTTTATGGTCCGGCTTCCGGTTGTTGAGGAAAGGCAAGAAAAACCGTGATTTTGTGGCGTCTGGTTGCAATTGCCCGACGCTTTGCATAAATTTGGTCGTTTTCGTGTGCGGCTTCCCTGGACGCTTCATTTTGCCTGGCGATTTTTTCATCGTCAGCGCAGAGGAAGCCGCGCGAGTCAGATTTGTATTTACCAGGCATAACACTATGACCGCAACTGCGCAGCAGCTTGAATTCCTTAAAAACAGCATCAAAAGCATCCCGGATTACCCTAAGCCGGGCATTCTGTTTCGTGACGTGACCAGCCTGCTGGAAGATCCCCAAGCGTTTGCGCTCAGTATTGAACTGTTGGTGGAGCGTTATCGTGATATGGGCATCACCAAGGTGGTGGGCACCGAAGCTCGCGGCTTCTTATTTGGCGCGCCGGTTGCTTTAGGCCTGGGCGTCGGTTTTGTTCCCGTGCGCAAGCCGGGCAAGCTGCCGCGTAAAACGTTCGCCGAATCTTACGAGCTGGAATACGGCACTGACCAGCTGGAGCTGCACTGTGACGCGATTAGCGCCGGTGATCGCGTGCTGGTGGTCGACGATCTGTTAGCCACTGGCGGTACGATTGAAGCGACCGTCAAACTGATCCGCCGTGCAGGGGGAGAAGTGAAACACGCCGCCTTTGTTATCAATCTGTTTGATCTGAGCGGTGAAGCCCGCCTGAAGGCGCAGGGCATTGAGTCCTTCAGCCTGGTGAACTTCCCCGGTCACTGATCCGTCAACGTTCAGCCTCGCCGTAAAGGTGGGGCTGTGTTAGCATTACCCTCCGGTTCACTCAACACATCCCGCTAATTAATGAGCTATCAGGTACTGGCCCGCAAGTGGCGTCCACAAGCGTTTACTGATGTCGTCGGTCAGGAGCATGTCCTGACAGCGCTGGCTAATGGCCTGTCGCTCGGCCGCATCCATCACGCCTATCTGTTTTCCGGCACCCGCGGTGTGGGAAAGACCACTATTGCCCGCCTGCTGGCGAAAGGGCTGAATTGCGAAACGGGAATTACTGCCACCCCGTGCGGCCAGTGTGATAACTGTCGTGAAATTGAGCAGGGGCGCTTTGTCGATCTGATCGAGATCGATGCCGCGTCCCGTACTAAGGTCGAAGACACGCGCGACCTGCTGGATAATGTCCAGTACGCCCCTGCGCGCGGTCGCTTTAAAGTCTACCTGATTGATGAAGTACACATGCTCTCGCGCCATAGCTTTAACGCGCTGTTAAAGACGCTGGAAGAGCCGCCCGAGCATGTGAAATTCCTGCTGGCGACCACCGATCCGCAAAAATTGCCGGTCACCATCCTGTCGCGCTGTTTGCAATTCCATCTGAAAGCGCTGGACGTTGAACAGATCCGCGGCCAGCTTGAATACGTCCTGCGGGAAGAGAAAATTGACGCAGAGCCTCGCTCGCTGCAACTGCTGGCGCGCGCCGCCGATGGCAGTATGCGCGACGCGCTGAGTCTGACCGATCAGGCGATCGCGATGGGAGAGGGGCAGGTCACTACCGCGACGGTTAATGCCATGCTCGGTACGCTGGATGACGAGCAGCCGCTGGCGCTGATTGAGGCGCTGGTCAATGCGCAAGGCGAACAGGTGATGTCGCTGTTGAATCAGGCCGCGTCGCGCGGGGTGGAGTGGGAAGCCCTGCTGGTTGAAATGCTGACCCTGCTGCACCGGGTGGCGATGATTCAGCTGCTGCCCTCTGCTCTGGGGCAAGACTATGCGCCGGTTGAGCAGCGTCTGCGCGAGCTGGCCCGCGTGCTGCCGCCAGCAGACGTACAGCTTTATTACCAGACGCTGCTGGTGGGCCGTAAAGAGCTGCCGCTGGCGCCGGATCGCCGGATGGGCGTTGAGATGACGCTGCTCCGCGCGCTGGCTTTCCACCCTAAACAGGTGATTGCGGAGCCGCTAGCCCGCCCGACTATGCTGCCGCAGGCTCAGCCTGCCCCGACGCCGCCTGCGCCAGCGATGCCTCCGGCGGCGACTACGCCAGCCCACACGGTGCAGCAGGCCGAGCCGCCGCCGGGCAACATGTCGGACACCACCAGCCAGCTGTTGCAGGCGCGAACGCAGCTAATGCGGCAGCAGGGAGCGACCAAACCAAAAAAAGCTGAGCCGGCGGCGCAAGGTGCGCGGCCGGCAAGTTCGGCGCTGGAGCGGCTGGCTTCAGTTACCGAGCGCAGTCAGAAGCGGCAGGCTGCCGCTGAGCCTGCCGCACCGGTAAAAAAAGAAGCCTATCGCTGGAAGGCGCAGGTCCAGGACGAGGTGAAACCGCAGCCGGTCGCCACGCCAAAAGCCTTGCGTACCGCGCTGGAGCATGAGAAAACCCCAGAGCTGATGGCCAGGCTGGCTGCCGAATCGCTGCTGAGGGACGCATGGGCCGCCGAGATTGCCGGTCTGACGCTGCCCAAGCTGGTTCAGCAACTGGCGCTGAATGCCTGGAAAGAGGAGACGGAAAGCGGAATATGTCTGCACCTGCGCTCCAACCAGCGTCACCTGAATTCCCCGTCGGCGCAAAAAGCGCTGACCGAAGCTATCAGCGCCGTCGCCGGTAAGCCGGTTGAACTGACGCTGGTAGAAGATGATAATCCGGCGGTATTAACGCCGCTGGAGTGGCGTCAGGCGATTTATGAAGAAAAGCTGGCGCAGGCGCGCCAGTCGATTAGTGCGGATAATCATATTCAGACGCTGCGTCGGTTCTTCGACGCGGACGTGGATGAAGAGAGTATTCGCCCCGTTTGAAACGCTGCACGATCGCCTGGCGGCGTGCGGCCCGATCTGAGAGAGAAAACTATGTTTGGAAAAGGCGGACTGGGTAACCTGATGAAACAGGCCCAGCAGATGCAGGACAAAATGGGTCAGGTGCAGGAAGAGATCGCGGCCCTGGAAGTGACTGGCGAATCGGGCGCAGGCCTGGTCAAGGTCACCATCAACGGCGCGCATAACTGCCGTCGCGTTGAGGTCGATCCAAGCCTGCTGGAAGATGATAAAGAGATGCTGGAAGATCTGGTCGCCGCCGCGTTTAACGATGCCGCGCGCCGTATCGCCGAAGTGCAGAAAGAAAAAATGGCCAGCGTTTCCAGTGGAATGCAGCTGCCGCCTGGCTTCAAGATGCCGTTCTGATGCAAACCAGCCCGCTCCTTGAAAGTTTGATGGAGGCGCTGCGCTGTCTGCCGGGCGTTGGGCCGAAGTCGGCCCAGCGTATGGCGTTTCAGCTGTTGCAGCGTGACCGCAGCGGCGGCATGCGTCTGGCTCAGGCTCTGACGCGCGCCATGTCGGAAATTGGTCACTGCGCCGACTGTCGGACCTTTACCGAACAGGAAGTCTGCACCATCTGCGCTAACCCGCGCCGACAGCAAAACGGGCTGATTTGCGTGGTGGAAAGCCCGGCGGATATTCACGCCATCGAGCAGACCGGGCAGTTCGCCGGACGCTACTTTGTGCTGATGGGGCACCTCTCGCCGCTTGACGGCATCGGCCCCAATGACATTGGTCTCGATCGGCTGGAGCAGCGGCTGGAGAAAGAGTCGATTCAGGAAGTGATCCTCGCCACCAACCCCACGGTGGAAGGCGAAGCTACGGCCAACTACATCGCCGAGATGTGCGGGCAGTATGGCGTTGACGCCAGCCGCATTGCTCACGGCGTGCCGGTAGGCGGTGAGCTGGAAATGGTCGATGGCACCACGCTGTCGCACTCTCTGGCCGGACGTCACAAGATTAGATTCTAGCCATTCAACGGCACGATTCGTCGTGCCTGCTTGAAATTCTTCCTTTCGCCCCCACACTACTTTTCAACGTTTATCCATCTGTATTAGTTGAGGTAGCAATGACCATGAAAGGACAAGAGACGCGTGGCTTCCAGTCAGAGGTAAAACAGCTTCTGCACCTGATGATCCATTCCCTCTATTCAAACAAAGAAATCTTCCTGCGCGAGTTGATCTCCAACGCCTCCGATGCCGCCGACAAGCTGCGCTTCCGCGCGCTGTCCACGCCGGATCTTTATCAGGGCGACGGCGATCTGCGCGTACGAGTTTCCGTTGATAAGGAGCAGCGCACGCTGACGCTAAGCGATAACGGCATCGGCATGACGCGTGATGAAGTCATTGAAAACCTGGGCACCATTGCTAAATCCGGGACGAAATCCTTCTTAGAATCGCTGGGGTCCGATCAGGCTAAAGACAGCCAACTGATTGGTCAGTTTGGCGTAGGTTTCTACTCGGCGTTTATCGTGGCGGATAAAGTATCGGTTCGCACTCGTGCCGCTGGCGCGTCGGCTGATGAAGGCGTGTTCTGGGAATCCGCCGGTGAAGGCGAATACACCGTTGCCGATATCACCCTCGAGGATCGTGGTACTGAAATCACTCTGCACCTGCGTGAAGGTGAGGACGAGTTCCTCGACGCCTGGCGCGTCCGTAGCATCATCAGCAAATATTCCGACCATATCGCTTTGCCTGTCGAAATCGAGAGCCACAACGAAGAAGACGACACCACCAGCTGGGAAAAAATCAACAAGGCGCAGGCGCTGTGGACGCGGAATAAGTCCGATATCAGCGAAGAAGAATACAAAGAGTTCTACAAGCATGTTTCCCACGATTTCGCCGATCCGCTGACCTGGAGCCATAACCGGGTTGAAGGGAAGCAGGAATATACCAGCCTGCTTTATATCCCCACTCAGGCACCGTTTGACATGTGGAACCGCGACCACAAGCACGGGCTGAAACTGTACGTGCAGCGCGTGTTTATTATGGACGATGCCGAGCAGTTTATGCCGAACTACCTGCGCTTTGTGCGCGGCCTGATAGATTCCAGCGATCTGCCGCTGAACGTCTCCCGTGAAATTTTGCAGGACAGCCGTATCACCCAAAGTCTGCGCAACGCGCTGAGCAAGCGTGCGCTACAGATGCTGGAGAAAGTGGCGAAGGATGATGAAGAGAAATATCAGCAGTTCTGGCAGCAGTTTGGCCTGGTACTGAAAGAAGGCCCGGCCGAGGACAGCAGCAACGGCGAAACTATCGCTAAACTGCTGCGCTTCGCCAGCACCAGCGGCGAGGGTTCTGCCCAGACCGTGTCGCTGGAAGACTACGTCAGCCGCATGGTGGAAGGCCAGGAGAAGATTTACTATATCACTGCCGACAGCTATGCCGCCGCGAAAAGCAGTCCGCATCTGGAACTGTTCCGCAAGAAAGGCATTGAGGTGCTGTTGCTCTCCGATCGCATCGATGAGTGGATGATGAGCTATCTGACCGAGTTCGACGGCAAACAGTTCCAGTCCGTCAGCAAGGCGGATGATGAGCTGAGCAAGCTGGCCGACGAAGAGGGTAGCGAAGAGCAGAAAGAAGCGGAAAAAGCGCTGGAGCCGTTTGTTGAACGGGTGAAAACGCTGCTGGGCGACCGCGTGAAGGAAGTGCGTCTGACTCACCGCCTGACCGATACGCCAGCGATTGTCACCACCGAAGCGAATGACATGAGCACCCAGATGGCAAAACTGTTTGCCGCCGCGGGCCAGGCCGTCCCGGAAGTGAAGTATCTGTTTGAGCTGAACCCGGATCACGCGCTGGTGAAGCGCGCCGCAGACACTCAGGATGATGCACGCTTTGCCGAGTGGGTTGAGCTGCTGCTGGATCAGGCCATGTTTGCTGAGCGCGGCACGCTGGAAGATCCTAACCAGTTTATCCGTCGCATGAACCAGCTGCTGCTGGGCTAATTGTTCACACCCTCCTCACGAGGCGGAATCTGTTCCGCCTCGTTTTTAGCTCACTGACTCTCGCCATCTCAGGGGCCATTTACCCCACCATCGCGGCTTCTTCCAGCAGCCAACGGCGAAACGCCTCGATTTCCATCTCTTCCCGGCGTGAGGCCTTAACCATCATCCAGGTGGCCCGGTCGACCTCAGCAAACCCCAACGGCGCAATCAGCGTACCTTCCCGCACCTCTTTCTTTACCAGAATTTGCGGCGTCATGATGATCCCCAGCCCGTTTCTGGCGGCCTGAATAGCCAGCGTCAGATTATCAAAGTGTTTGCCTGCCCAGAAATCGCCCCGCGCGCCGGTCTTTTTCGCCCACTCCGCCCAGGCGTGCAGCTTGGTATCCGCGTGCAGCAGCGGCAGGGTGGAAAAGTCGGTTTCATAAGTGAAACGGTTGGCGAACGAGGGGGCGCAAACCGGGCCAATGTAATCCACAGTAATCAGCGTGGCGGTAATATCCTCCTGCACCGGCTGCTCGTGGCTGAGGATCAGCACGTCGGACTGCTCGCGGCGCACGCGCTCAATATCCACATGCGTCTGAAACGTCAGCGCAATATCTTTATAGCGCTCGGTAAAGCGGCTGATCCTCGGGATCAGCCACTGGGCCAGAAAGCTTGGCGCGCAGGAGACGGTCAGGCTGTTGAGGTTTCTTTCGCGGATCTTCTCACAGGTTGTTTCGATCTCCCGGAACGTTTGCATACAGCACACCTTCAGGCGTTCGCCGTCAGCGGTCAGCTGAACCCGACCATTAGCCCGTAAAAACAACGGTTTACCAAGCCACTCCTCCAGTTGCTTGATCTGGTGGCTGACGGCGCTGTGGGTGACGTTCAGCGACTGCGCCGCCAGGCTAAAATTTTGATGCAATGCCGCCTGGTGAAAATAGCGCAGAGCGCGCAGGGAAGGTAGGCCGGACATGATGACCCCTGTGAGAAAAAATAACAGTTAGTGTCTGTTTATATCATTTTAAAGTCCAGCTTGTTTTCCCTAGTCTGAGGTTGAAGACGGCAGGATCTGCGCCGCAGCGAAGCGACGGCCCTGCCGATATCACTCCTTAAGCAGCCGTTTCTTCCAGAAATCCCACTATTACATTCAACAGCTACGTGAAGGAAAGGAAAATGACCAATCAGCATTCCGTAAAAACACAGCTCGTAATGTTTACCGGGGGAAGGGATAGCACGCTGGCAGCGTGTTATCTGATGTTACAGGGTATCCCTGTGCACCTCTGGTCAGGAAACAGTGGATGTTCACTGCATCGTGGCATTTTATCGCACCGTGTGGAGGAGTTGAAAAGCCGCTTTGGCGACCTGGTCGTCGACCATACCGTGGTCGACATCAGCGGGGCCTTTCGCTCTATCGCGATTGAACATCTGGAAGAGGACATCCTTAAGTACCGGAAAAACCTGGTATTGCTGGGAGAGAAGCTGGCTATCCACGCGCATCTGGTGGATTTCTGTCGCCGTAACGACATCAATACCATCAACGATGGCATCACCCATTATCAAATGGAGTTCCCGGAGCAGCGGCAGGTAGCGAAATCGTTTTTGATGGAGATGATGGCGCAGTTTGATATTAACTATCAGTCGCCAATCTATGAATTCGCTCAGTCGGCGGAAGACGTGAAGTATCGCCTGCTACAGCTCGGGATTTCCACCAAATCGCTGGAAGGTATCAGCATTTTTGCCGACAGCTTCTCCACGCCGAGTGATGAGGTGATCCTTTCTTATCTGAAAGATAAAACCCCTCTGGCCCTCAACATCGTGCGTTTTCTGTCGGGAGAAACGCTGGCGGCCCCGCTAATGGGAAAAATGACCAGCGCCGCGGCCTGAGACGCTCTCTTTGCGCGACGTAACCTCCGGGTTACGTCTTTTTCTGGAGCCTGAGTATGAAAGTCATCGTGAAGTGCGCCGCCGTGATTATTTTTCAGCGTTCTCTGCTGCTGACGCGCAAACGCGGCACCTCTGTCTTCATCTCCCCCGGCGGCAAGCCGCTGCCGGGGGAAGACCATCTGTCCTGCCTGCGGCGTGAGCTTCAGGAGGAGCTGGGGGTACAAATCAAAACCTTCCGGCCCTTTGGTCTGTTTCATGGCCTGGCCGAGTTTGAGGCGGCGGCCATTGAGAACCATGTCTATCACGTTGAAATCGGCGGTCAGCCCAGCGCTGGTTCAGAAATTGAAGAAATTGCCTGGGTGAATTACCGCAGGCCGCCTTGTGAGATCGCGGTAGGCTCGATTTTCCGCGATAACGTTATGCCACTGCTTTATCAGCAAGAGTTGATCAACTAATGGACGCATCCTCCTTATCTCCCCAATTACAGTCGCTTCATGGCGATCAATTTTTTAAGCGAGCGCGTATGTACAGAGATGAATTACGTGAAGAGATCTCCCGCGTCTATAAATTGCAGGAATACGACATTTTCTTCGTGCAGTCGGTGCGGGTGGGGTTGGTTATCCTGTCGCATCTTTTCCACAAGCAGGAGACCACGCTTTGCCTGGCGAAACATGCGCATTATCAGCCGGTCAGCGAGCTTTTCCATCATCCTGCTTCGCAGTTTTCCGGGCCTGGCAACGTGCCGATTATTACCCACGTCAATCCTTACACCGGGGCAATAAATAGCCTGAGCGACTGTAAAGGGAAGGGCGTAGTAGATGCTTCCCACAGCTTTGCGACTAACCTGCACAGCGATCTGGTTGAGCACAGCTCAATTTTTGTCGCGCCGCTGCACAAACACGCCTCGCTGGCCGTGGGGTTGGCGATGATAGCGCTGAGGCCGGAGCACTTCAGCACGCTGATGCGCAGCGAACTGCGGCTGTTTGAAGAGTCCACCGCCTCTTCCCGGCCGCTGGAGGAAGCGTTGAGCAATATCCGCAGCGCCAGCTGGCAGCCCTATAATGTGGCGCAGGTGATGAAGGTGCAGATGAAGGACGTGGCCGGGATGGACTTCAACTCGATCAGCCAGCCAAATCTGCCGTTCAGCTGCTTTAACGTGCCGCCGCTTAGCGAAGCGCTGGAGCGACAGGTCAAAGCTGCGGGCGCCAGCTATTTCCCGCATTCAAAAACCATCCGGCTTTCCTGCTGGGCAAGAGGCGACGGAAAAAAGCCGGTCGATATGACCGCGCAGGTTGAACGCAATCTGGCTCAGCTATGGGAGCAGCAATGAAACGGAATACTCAGGTAAACGGCAATATGATCGGCATTCTGGGCGGGGTGATCCTCAGCACGGACTCTGTCTTTATCCGCATGATGAACATCCCTGACTCATGGACGATCGTGGCGCTACGGGGCGTTTTTATGTGGGCTGTCTGCCTGCTGGTTTGGGCATTCTGGGGCAGAAGCCGCAGCACCCTTGGTCAGCCCTGGCTGACGAAAGACAATGCGCTGGCGACGCTGTTTTTCTGCATCGCGTCTGCCTGTTTTGTCAACGCGCTGAACCGGGGGAATGTAGCAACGGTACTGGTGATCATCTCCTCGACGCCGTTTATTTCCGCGCTGATCTCCAGGGTATTTTTTCACATCAAAAGCGATCGCAGCGTGATGATCGCCGCTCTGGCCGGGGTGGCTGGGGTGATCATCGTCATGTCCGGCCGAACGGAGGGGCACCATGCTCTGGCTAACGCCTTTGCGCTGGCTACGGCCGTTTCAATGGCGCTGGCCTTTATTTTTGCCTCACGGATCAAAGGCGGCACGGTGGGGCTGCCCTCTCTGGGCGGTCTGCTGGCCTCGCTGGTGATTGCGCTGCTAATGGGGCCTGAACTGGGTGAAAATCTGAAAACGCTGAGTTTTGCGCAATACGGCTGGTCGCTGGCCGAAGGTGCGCTAATCATGCCGTTGGCGATGGGGTTAATCACTTTATCGACCCGTTATGTTTCCCCAGCCAATGCCGGCCTGTTCCTGCTGCTGGAAACTGCGCTTGCCCCGCTGTGGATGGCTCTGTTCCTGGATGAAATGCCTACAATACAGGCGGTTATTGGCGGGGCGACGATCGTGGCCGCGGTGATTTTACAAACGCTCCACGCCCGTGCTCAGGTTGACCCGGCACGCTATGCCGATGCAGGTTAACCGCTGCGTTCCTTGTGGATACAGGGCCATAATGGTATGTTCTTCGCCTGGATAATGAGATCATTTAAGCGATTCGCAAGGGGATTTACGCAATGCGTATTATTCTGCTCGGTGCACCGGGTGCAGGTAAGGGGACTCAGGCTCAGTTCATTATGGAGAAATACGGTATTCCGCAAATCTCCACGGGCGACATGCTGCGTGCGGCGGTAAAAGCCGGCAGCGAACTGGGAAAACAAGCCAAAGAGATCATGGACGCCGGTAAGCTGGTTACCGACGAATTGGTTATTGCGCTGGTCAAAGAGCGTATCGCCCAGCAAGACTGCCGTAACGGTTTTCTGCTGGACGGCTTCCCTCGTACGATTCCTCAGGCTGACGCCATGAAGGACGCGGGGATCAAGGTTGATAACGTGTTGGAATTTGCCGTACCAGACGAACTGATCGTTGAGCGCATCGTGGGCCGTCGCGTTCATGCCCCTTCTGGTCGTGTGTATCACGTCACCTTTAATCCACCAAAAGTGGAAGGCAAAGACGACGTGACTGGCGAAGAGCTGACCACGCGTAAAGACGATCAGGAAGAAACCGTGCGCAAGCGTCTGGTGGAATATCACCAGATGACGGCTCCGCTGATTGCTTATTACAGCAAAGAAGCGGCCGCCGGTAACACCGCGTATCACAAAATCGACGGGACGCGCAAAGTGGCCGAAGTCAGTGCCGAGCTGGCAAAAATCCTCGGGTAAGTCGTAAAGGGTCAGGCTTTGTCTGGCCCCTACCGCAGCAATTGGTTTTCCCCCCGCATTTTTCCGCTAGAATAAGTCTTCGTTTTCAACACCTGTAATGCCCGGATAAGGAATAATAATGAGGCAAGACAAACCCGGCGTGCTGTTGGTGAACTTAGGCACGCCTGATGCGCCCACTACGTCAGCTGTCAAACGCTACCTGAAACAGTTCCTCAGCGATCCGCGCGTCGTAGATACCCCGCGCTGGTTATGGTGGCCGCTGCTTAATGGCGGCATTTTGCCCATCCGCTCGCCGCGCGTTGCTAAGCTTTACGCCTCGGTATGGATGGACGAAGGTTCGCCGCTGATGGTGTACAGCCAGCGGCAGCGTAACGCGCTGGCCGCCCGTCTGGATATGCCCGTTGAGCTGGCGATGACCTACGGCAAGCCGAGCCTGAAGAGCGGGCTGGACAGCCTGATGGCGCAGGGCGTGAACCGGCTTATCGTCCTGTCGCTCTATCCGCAGTTCTCCTGTTCAACCATTGCTGCCGTCTGGGACGGAATAACCAAGGTGTTTGCCGGTTATCGCAGCCTGCCGTCGGTGGAATTTATTCGTGATTATGCGGAGCACCCGGCCTATATTGCGGCGCTGAAAGCATCCGTCGAGCGCTCCTTCGCTACCCATGGCAAGCCCGACCTGCTGGTGATGTCGTTCCACGGCATCCCGCAGCGCTTTGCCGACGAGGGCGATGACTATCCTCAGCGCTGCCACGATACCAGCGAAGCGCTGAAAGCCGCACTGGGCCTCAGCTGCCAGAATGCGATGCTGACCTTCCAGTCCCGCTTTGGCCGCGAGCCGTGGCTGACGCCCTATACCGACCAAACCATGAAGTCGCTGCCCGCGCAAGGCATCAGCCATGTGCAGATTATGAGCCCGGGCTTCTCCGCAGACTGTCTGGAGACGCTGGAAGAGATCAGCGAGCAAAATCGTGAATTCTTCCTGCACGCGGGCGGCAGCAAATTTGAATATATTCCTGCCCTGAACGATGATCCATTGCATATAGATATGATGGTCGAGCTGGTCAACGGGCGGAGAGAGCCAGATGAAATTTCCCGGCAAGCGTAAATCCAAACACTACTTCCCGGTCAGCGCGCGCGATCCTTTGCTTCAGCAGGCGCAGCCTGAGCAGGAAGCGATGGGAAGCTGGATCGTCGGCATCGATCAGACGCTGGTGGATATCGAAGCGAAGGTGGATGACGAGTTTGTGGCCCGCTATGGGCTGAGCAGCGGCCACTCGCTGGTGATAGCCGATGACGTGGCGGAAGCGCTCTATAACGAACTGACCAGGGAAAACCTGATTACCCACCAGTTTGCCGGCGGCACCATCGGCAATACGCTGCACAATTACTCGGTGCTGGCGGACGATCGCTCGGTGCTGCTGGGCGTAATGTGCAATAACGTGCAGATCGGCAGCTATGCCTATCGCTATCTCTGCAATACCTCAAGCCGCACCGACCTGAACTATCTTCAGGGCGTGGACGGGGCGATTGGCCGCTGTTTTACCCTGATAGGGGAGAACGGAGAGCGAACCTTTGCTATCAGCCCTGGGCTGATGAACCAGCTGCACAAAGAGAGTATCCCGGAAGAGGTGATTGCCGGAGCCTCGGCGCTGGTTTTAACCTCCTATCTGGTACGTTGCGCCCCCGGAGAGCCAATGCCCGAAGCGACCATGCAGGCGATTGGCTTTGCCAAAAAGCACAACGTCCCGGTGGTGCTGACCCTGGGCACGAAATATGTGATTGGTGATAATCCCGACTTTTGGCAGGCTTTCCTGCGCGATCATGTCTCGATCCTGGCCATGAACGAAGACGAGGCCGAGGCGCTGACCGGGCTAAGCGATCCGCTGATGGCTTCAAATATGGCGCTGGACTGGGTTGATCTGGTGCTCTGCACGGCGGGCCCGAACGGCCTGTTTATGGCTGGATTTACCGAGGAGGAGGGCAAGCGCGTTACGCAGCATCCTTTGTTGCCCGGCGCGATCCCGGAGTTTAACCAGTACGAGTTCAGCCGGGCAATGCGCCACAAGGATTGCCAACAGCCGCGGCGGATTTTCTCCCATATTGCGCCCTACATGGGAGGCCCGGAGAAAATCATGAATACCAACGGGGCAGGCGACGGAGCGCTGGCCGCGATGCTGCATGACATTACCGCCAATAATTACCACCGCCTGAAGGTGCCGAACTCCAGCAAACACGGGCGCAGTTATCTGACCTACTCTTCGCTGGCGCAGGTCTGCAAATATGCCAACCGGGTCAGTTATCAGGTACTGAATCAGCATTCGCCGCGCCTGTCGCGCGGCCTGCCGGAGCGGGAAGATAGTCTGGAAGAATCCTACTGGGAACGTTAAAGGTCTCCCCGGCTGAGGTTAACCAGCGGCCGGGGAGAGGGTTCAGATTGGGCACTCTACCGGCGGCTCACTGCGTTCGCTCTCCATCAGTATCAGCATACTGTTAGCAATTTCCCTTTCTCCCATCACCACCTGATTGGCGCCGCGTTCGGTGATGTAATCCACCTCATCGTCGTAGTGCGCCCTGGCAATGATCTCAATGTTTGGCCTTTTTTCCCGCGCGGCGGCAATAATCTCGCCAGCTTCGTAGCCGTTAGGAATGGTCAGCAGCAGCCAGCGTGCGCAGTCCAGACGCGCCAGTTCCATGGTTTCCGCCCGCGCAGCATTACCCAGCACCGCGTTGATCCCTTGTTCTCGCAGAGCCTCGACTCTGGTACGGCTGTTCTCAACCACCACAAGAGGAACGTCAGCTCCAATTAGCTTTCTTCCCAGCAGGCCGCCAACGCGGCCAAAGCCAACGATAATGGCATGATTGCAGAGATCGACCGGGATCTGCTTCTCTTCCTCAACGGCCTCTCCTGGGTTTTGATCGTCCAGCGTTTTAATTTTGTCGAGATAGCCCTGCAGCATCGCAAACAGAATCGGGTTGAGCATAATTGACAGGATCGCCCCGGCCAGTACCAGATTGCGCGCCTCTTCGGAGAGCAGATTGAGGGAAATGCCCAGCCCGGCGAGGATAAAGGCAAACTCCCCGATTTGCGCGAGGCTGACGGAAATCGTCAGCGCCGTGCTCTGCGAGTGCCCAAACATCCGCACCAGCAGCAGCGCCGCCAGTGATTTGCCCAGCACAATAATCGCCAGCACGCCAATGACCGCCAGCGGCGATTTCAGCAGAACCATCGGGTCGAACAGCATACCTACCGAGACGAAGAACAGCACGGCGAACGCATCGCGCAGCGGCAGCGTGTCGTGTGCGGCGCGGTGGCTGAGTTCTGATTCGTTCAGCACCATACCGGCAAAGAAAGCGCCCAGCGCAAACGAGACGTCAAAGAACTCGACGGCACCGAACGCGATGCCCAGCGCCAGGGCGAGAACGGCAAGCGTGAACAGTTCGCGCGAGCCGGTGGCCGCGCTGCGGGCAAGTATCCACGGCACTACGCGGCGACCTACCACCATCATCAGCACCATAAACGCTACCACCTTGCCAATGGTAATCAGCAGATCCAGCAGCACCATGCTGACGCTGGCGTTGCCTTCTTCAAACATCCCTGCAATAGCGGGCAGCAGCACCAGCGCCAGCACCATCACCAGGTCTTCTACAATCAGCCAGCCGATGGCGATTTGCCCACGCTGGCTGTCAATAAGCTGACGCTCTTCCAGCGCGCGCAGCAGCACCACCGTGCTGGCTGTGGAAAGGCAGAGGCCAAACACCAGGCCGGTTAACCACGGCCATCCTATCGCCCAGGACAGCCCCATCCCCAGCAGCGTAGCCACCGCGATTTGGGCGATAGCGCCCGGAATAGCAATCGCTTTCACCGCCATCAAATCTTTCATGGAGAAATGCAGACCCACGCCAAACATCAGCAGGATCACCCCCAGCTCGGCCAGCTCGGGGGCCAGGTTGGTATCCGCAACAAAGCCAGGGGTGAAAGGGCCGGCAAGGACGCCCGCTAATAAATAGCCGACCAGAGGAGAAATACGCAGCCGGTTAGCCAGCATACCGAAGAGGAAGGCGAGGACCAGGCCCCCCACAATGGTGGTGATAAGCGGTGTGGTATGGTGCATGCCTCTCTCCTTTGTGTGAAAGTGTGTCAGCTTGTAAGCGTATAACATATTTCGGCGTCGCGCTTGATATAAATGGTGATAATGGCAATAAATATCAATTATTCAGGAAAAAATCAGGGGAAGGGGAGTTTTGGCTACTTATCAGGGCGATAGCCTGATATGTTGCAGAAAAAAGACGGCGCAGATATCAATCATCCGCGCCGGAGAAGCTTATTTAGCCCTGTTATCAGGCAGGAATAGGGTCAGAATCCCAAGAAGCGGCAGGAAAGCGCAGATTTGATAGACAGTATTAATACTGGTGTGGTCAGCAATCACGCCCAGAACTGCGGCTCCCAGCCCTCCCATGCCGAAGGCAAAGCCGAAGAACAGACCCGAGACCATGCCGATGCGGCCCGGCATCAGTTCCTGCGCGTAGACGAGAATGGCTGAGAATGCTGAGGCCAGCACGAAACCGATCACCACCGACAGTACGCCGGTCCACCACAGCGAAACATGAGGCAGCAAAAGGGTAAAAGGAGCTACGCCAAGGATCGACACCCAAATAACCCGCTTACGGCCAACCTTGTCTCCAATCGGGCCGCCAATCACGGTGCCTGCGGCGACGGCAAACAGGAAGGCAAACAGATGGAACTGAGCGTTCTGCACCGAGAGGCCGAATTTATGCATCAGGTAGAAGGTGTAATAGCTGCTCAGGCTGGCGAGATAAAAGTATTTTGAAAAAATCAGCACCAGCAGAATGGCTATAGCAAACGCTACTTTCCGGCGGGGAAGCGTTGTCAGCTCTTTTGGCCTGGCATTGTTTTTAGCAACCCGGTGCTGAGCCTGATACCAGCGGCTGATTTGCAGCAGCACCACAATCGCCAGCAGCGCCGCGAGGGTAAACCAGGCCACATTGCCTCTGCCGTAAGGGGCGATAATCAGCGCCGCCAGCAGAGGGCCGAGCGAGCTGCCGAAGTTGCCGCCGACCTGGAACAGCGACTGGGCAAGACCATGTCGTCCGCCGGAAGCCATGCGCGCCACGCGGGAAGATTCGGGATGGAACACCGAGGAGCCTGTACCCACTAACGCAGCGGCGAGCAGGATTGTAGGGAAGTTGCCGGCCAGCGCCAGCAGAATCAACCCGCTTAGCGTGAAGCCCATGCCGATTGGCAGCGACCACGGCTGCGGATGTTTATCGGTATAATAGCCAATCACCGGCTGAAGTAGTGAGGCTGTTACCTGAAACGTCAGGGTAATCAGACCAATCTGCACAAAGCTGAGGGTAAACTCAGTTTGTAGCAGTGGATAGATCGCCAGAATCAGCGACTGAATCATATCGTTAAGCAAATGGGCCACGCTGATGGCGCCCAGAATACCGAAGGCCGTCCGCGAGACGGGAGAAGAAGAGGACGAAAGAGTGCGTTCGCTTGCCATTAGAGAACCTGTAGCTTCAGACGGTTGTAGGGGCAGAAAGTGAGTTTTTGCGAGGTCTGGCCGGTATTAAAAACGGTGATAAGCCATCATGATGACCCCACCCGGTTATCCTGCGGCATAATCGACAAATAGTCACAAAAAAATGACATAACCGACATATATTTTGACAATTACGTTACGTTAAAAACGCATTAGCGATTCATAACAAGGAGATTTGTTGTGCTTTCATTGAAAAAACGGTTTCTGCCGGCTCTGGCGGTAGTTTTATTAAGCGCGCCGCTGATGGCGCAGGCCTGGATTAAAGATCGGGTATATAAATTTACCGTGCTGCATACCAACGATCACCACGGGCGCTTCTGGCAGAACGAGCATGACGAATATGGTCTGGCCGCGCAGAAAACCATGATGGACCAGATCCGCTATGACGTTCAGGCGCATGGCGGACAGGTATTAATCCTCTCCGGCGGCGACATCAATACCGGCGTACCGGAGTCAGACTTGCAGGATGCCGAGCCTGATTTTCGCGGCATGAATCTGGTGGGTTACGATGCGATGGCCATTGGCAACCATGAGTTTGATAATCCTCTTTCCGTACTGCGCCAGCAGCAAAAGTGGGCAAAATTCCCGCTGCTTTCGGCCAATATCTATCAAAAAAGCACCGGCAAGCGTCTTTTTCAACCGTACGCTCTGTTTAACCGCGTTGGTCTGAAAATAGCGGTGATCGGCCTGACCACCGACGACACGGCAAAAATTGGCAACCCGGAATACTTCACCGATATGGTGTTTCACAAGCCAGCCAGCGAAGCGAAAGGGGTGGTGGAAGAGCTGAGGAAGAAAGAGAAGCCGGATGTAATTATCGCGGTTACCCATATGGGCCATTACGATAACGGCAACCACGGTTCTAACGCACCGGGCGATGTGGAGATGGCGCGCGAGCTACCGGCTGGCTACCTGGATATGATTGTTGGCGGCCATTCGCAGGACCCGGTCTGTATGGCTCGGGATAACGTCAGCCAGGCGAATTATGTGCCGGGCACCCCCTGTACGCCCGACCGGCAAAACGGGACCTGGATCGTGCAGGCCCACGAGTGGGGGAAATATATTGGCCGTGCCGACTTCACCTTCCTGAACGGCAAACTTACCCTGGATCACTACGAGCTGGTGCCGATCAACCTGCGTCATAAGGTGAAAAACGCTGATGGCAGCGTTAGCTGGGTGAACTACACCCAGGAAATCGCGAAAAACCCGGCGATGATGAAGCTGCTGACGCCCTTTCAGAAAAAAGGGGAAGCGCAGCTGGGGGTGAAAATTGGCAGCGTAACCGGGCATCTGGAAGGGGATCGCAGCAAGGTTCGCTTCGTTCAGACCAATCTTGCCAGAGTGATCCTCGCATCGCAGATTGAACGCACTAAGGCCGATTTTGCGGTGATGAGCGGCGGCGGCGTGCGCGATTCGATTGAGTCCGGCACCATTACCTATAAAGATGTGCTGAAGGTGCAGCCGTTCGGCAACACCCTGACTTATGTCGAGATGAAAGGCAGCGAGGTGGAAAAATACCTCGCCGTGGTCGCCAATAAGCAGGTGGATTCCGGGGGGTACGCGCAGTTTGCCAACGTCAGCCTGATCGCGGATGGCACTGGCGTCAGCGAGGTTAAAATCAAAGGCGAGCCGCTACAGGCGGACAAAACCTACCGAATGGCGACGCTGAGCTTCAATGCGACCGGCGGCGATGGCTATCCGGCGGTGAACCAGCTACCGGGCTACGTCAACACGGGATTTGTGGATGCGGAAGTGCTGAAGCAGTACATCCAGAGCCACTCTCCGCTCAACGCGGCCGACTTCGCGCCAAAGGGTGAGATTGTTTATCAGCAGGCCGCACCAGAAGAGGCGAAGCCAGCCCCGACGGATGAAAAACCGGCCAGGCCGAAAGTCTGGCGTATCCCTAAGGTTGATACCGCGATGCGTTAACCTCGCCGCAGCGAAATGAAAAACGGCACCCCAACTGGCGGTGCCGTTTTTGTGCCTGTCAGGTTAGATTCGGCACTGTCTGCGTTGCATAAGCTTGGTGCGCAGCATGTCATAAAGCCAGTTGTAGGCCACCGTGTAGGGCAGGAAGAACAGGAAGAAAGAGATCTCCAGTAAAAACGCCTGCCAAAGCGTGATCCCCAGCATCCAGGCCGCAATCGGCAGGCCGATGCCGATAAAGCCCCCTTCAAAGCCAAGGGCATGAAGAATGCGCAGCTTCAGCCCGCGTTTTACCGCTGGCGGCACTATCCGGTCAAACATAGCGTTGTAAACAATGTTCCAGCCCATTGCCACGGTTGACAGCATGATGGCTAACGCACCCATCTGAAACAGCGGCTTCTCCATGATCCAGGCGGCCAGAGGAGAAACCAGCAGAATTGCCAGCACCTCAAACCCTGCGGCATGATAAAAACGTTCTTTCAGCGATTTGGTACGCATAAATGCTCCTTAGTTGATACCAGCCGCTATTTTCCCCGGTTTCTCTGCTAAGATAAAATGATTACCTATCGAGAAAAGCGATACCTTCGTGCGATATTCACCGGAATCATTGCAGGCTTTTGTCCAGACAGTAGAAAGCGGTTCGTTCTCTGCTGCCGCAAGGGCGCTGCGCAAAAGCCAGTCCACCATCAGCACCGCGGTGGCTAATCTGGAAATGGACCTGGGATTTACCCTGTTTAATCGCGATGCCCGCACGCCGGTTTTGACCGAAAATGGACGACGGGCGCTGGCGCAGATTCAGGAGATCCTTGAGGCCAGCTCGCGGCTTGATGAGCTGGCCGTACGGCTGGGCGGCGAGGTCGAACCCTGCCTGAGCCTGGCCGTCTCGGACTTCTGGCAGGCGGATTATCACGAATCGCTGCTCAAGCGTCTGGATGCCCGCTACCCGGAAATCGAGTTTGAATGCATGATTGCGGAGGATGCGGATGTGCTCGATCTGATTCAGGCGGGCAGGGTACATATTGGCGTAATTTGCGCTCAGCGTGATTATCCGGCGGATATTGCCACCGCCCGGCTACAGGTTGAAGCGCAGATGGCTATCTATCTGCACCAGGATCACCCGCTGGCGCAGAGTCCGCGCGTTAACAAATCAGCGCTTAAAAACCTGCGTCAGCTCTGCCTGAATACTCTCGCGGAAAAGGAACGGTATCAGCCGGGGAAAGGAATCTGGCTGGCGCCTTCATATTTGCTGCTGCTGGAGATGGCCGAACAGGGCTTTGGCTGGAGTATTTTACCGCGCTGGCTGGTGGAGCAGTTTGGTCACCAGCTTCTGCGCCAGCTGCCGGTTGACGGCTGGCCGCAGAAAATTTCGGTAGATGTGGTCTGGTCGCGCCGTACGCCGCCGGGACCAGCAGGCCGCTGGCTGATCGACCAACTGCTGGCCCAGACGGCGGGCTAATCGCGCCGGGCAATCCCGGCAAAACGCGCATCAAGCAGTCGGGCCAGGTCCTGCGGCGAAAGCTCAATTTCCAGCCCGCGTTTGCCGCCGGAGACAAAAATAGTGGCGAATTGCTGGGCGAGGCTGTCCACCACGGTGGGCAGACGTTTCTTTTGCCCCAGCGGACTGATCCCCCCCAGCAGGTAGCCGGTGGTGCGCTGGGCGAGCTGAGGATCGGCCATCTCCGCCTTTTTCGCGCCCAGCGCCCTGGCCACGTTTTTCAGATCCAGCTGGCTGGACACGGGCGTGACGGCAACGGCCAGCGTTTTGCTGTCCCCGTTCAGCGCTACCAGCAGGGTTTTATACACCTGCTCCGCATTCTGATTTAGCTTACGTACGGCCTCGTCACCGAAATGGCTGTCGTTGCTGTCGTGTTCGTAAGCGTGTAGCTGAAAACTGACCTTTTGTTTTTCCAGGATTTTTACGGCTGGTGTCATACTTCATATCCTTCTGCAAGCGTCCGGCTGGCCCGTTAGCTATGAAAAATAGTGGCGAAAATCCAGGCTTTGAGCGACAATCTGCCCCCCGTCAGCAACCTGATTGCTGACGGATAACTAAAATCATAAAAAATTCCTCTTTGACGGGCCAGTAGCAATATTGGCCTTTTTTTTCGCTATTTTTTCAGTAAATCGGGCAGATTTCCTTCGCCGTAAAGGTGCAGCGCGCCCACCGCCACGACATATTTACCCTCCGGCAATGCCTCCAGCGTTTGCGCCCAGCGTCGATTCCTTTGCAGCATCAGCACATCGTTCAGCGCGCTGTTGAAGGTGGTTGGCAGCGCTGTACGCTTCTGGTTGGGCGGGCTTTCCAGCCACCAGCCAATCATGGTTTGCAGCAGCCGCGCATTGGTATGCCAGTGGGTCAGCGTGTCCTGGAGCAGCGTCAGGCCATTATCCGGCAGCGCCTTAAGCAGCGCCAACTGGGTCTCCGGCCCTTCCAGCTCAATTACCGGCTTTTGCCGCGCCCTGGCCGCCTTCAGCAGCTGGAAGTCAATGCCGTAATCAGCGCGCAGCCCCAGACGTTGAGCCTGCTGAGCCTGGAGCATCAGGGCTACCTGCCAGGCCGGAAGGGTGTCGATAGCCTCCGGGCTGATGGCGACCTCTTCACAGAGCTGCCGGAGCCTGGCAAGTTCTTCTCTGGTCAGACGCTCCGCCAGCGGCAGGCAGGTTTCGCTGTCGCTGAACGGTGAAACGCTGGCGGTGATATCCGCCTCAACTATTAGCGCATCCGCTCGTTCCAGCCGGGTCTGTAACAGGGCGGGGAGGGGCATCATCTCCTGAGTGCCCATGTGAATGCTGCCCACCAGGTGGAGCTGGCCGTTGCGGTCGGTAGTGACATCCTGTGCCGGATAGGCGTAGCGCACCGGCAGGAGTTTCCGCCAGAGAAAGGACGCCAAGCGCATTAGTTTTCCCATACTTTCCGCCTTATCAGTTATGCAGCCATGCTAACGGTTTAACTGGCTGAGTAACAGGTAAAAACGGCGCATTTATCCGCTACAATTCCCTTTATTTTACCGGCGGTCGATAGCGGATCAGGCGATTGGCGTTGCTGACCACGGTGATGGATGACAGCGCCATCGCCGCGCCTGCCACGACCGGGCTTAGCAGAGTACCGGTCAGGGGATAAAGCACCCCGGCGGCAATCGGAATACCCAACGCGTTATAGATGAACGCGCCGAGTAGGTTCTGCTTCATATTGCGCAGCGTGGCTTTGGCAATCGCCAGCGCATCCACCAGCGCGTGCAGATCGTGGCGCATCAGCGTCATTCCTGCCGTTTCAATTGCCACGTCGCTGCCGCTGCCCATGGCAATCCCCACGTCAGCCTGGGCCAGCGCGGGAGCATCGTTGATGCCATCGCCGATCATCGCTACCGTGCGGCCCTGCTGCTGGAGATGACGAATGGCTTCGGCTTTCCCCTCCGGCAGGACGCCAGCGATCACGTTATCCACGCCGGCTTCCCTGGCGATAGCTCCGGCGGTGATCGCATTATCGCCAGTGAGCATGACCAGCTGATAGCCACCGTCGCGCAGGCGCTTAAGCGCCGACACGCTTTCTTCCCTCAGCGGATCGCGGATGGAAAACAGCGCCACAATCCGCCCCCCGGCGGCCAGTAGCACGGGCGTAACGCCTGTGGCGGCCTGCCGGTCGATCTGTTCACCGATGTCATCAGGGATCATCTGCGGCGCCATCAGACCCCGGCTACCCAGCAACAGGTCGATATCATTAACCTTACCGCTCACGCCCTGTCCCGCCAAAGTACGAAATTGCTCAACGGCAGGCAGACGCTGTCCGCCCGCTTTTTCGAGCAGGGCATGGGCTAACGGATGGGAAGACCCCTGTTCCAGCGAGGCGGCCCATTGAATAACCTGCTGCTCCGTAGCGTGGTTATACAGGGCGATCTCTACCACCCGCGGTTTGCCTTCAGTCAGCGTGCCGGTTTTATCAAATACCAGGGTGGAAAGTGTGCTGGCGCGCTGTAGCGCATCCGCATCGCGCACCAGCACGCCATATTCTGCCGCGCGTCCCACGCCAGCAATAATCGACATCGGCGTGGCCAGCCCCAGCGCGCAGGGGCAGGCAATAATCAGCACGGTAGTGGCAATGACCAGGGTGTAAACAATTTGCGGAGCAGGGCCGATAAAGAACCAGACGGCGGCACTCAGTGCGGCGATGGCGACAACGGTGGGCACAAACACCGCTGATATTCTGTCCGCCAGCCTGCCGATTTCTGGCTTACTGCTCTGCGCCTGGCGCACGCTGTTAATAATTCGCGACAGGGTGGTGTTTTTACCGACGGCGCGGGCGACGAACAGCACGCTGCCATCCTGCATCACCGTACCGGCGTGGATCTCATCGCCAGCGCTCTTCTGCTGCGGCATCGCTTCGCCGGTCAGCATCGCTTCATCAAGCCAGGCTTCGCCCTGGCTAAGCGTGCCGTCAACGGGAACGCGGTCGCCGGTAGTCAGACGCAGCGTCATGCCCGGCTGAACCTCGCTCAGCGGCAGCTCTTTTTCACCGGCTTCCGTCACCACGCGCGCCGTTGGCGGCGTAAGATCCAGTAATTTTTCCAGAGCCTGAGACGAGCGCTGCCTGGCGCGCTGCTCCAGCATATGTCCAAGATTGATCAGCCCGATAATCATCGCGCTGGCTTCGTAATAAAGATGTCGGGCTGCATGAGGAAATGCCTCTGGCCACAGGTTGACGGCGATCGAAAACAGCCAGGCCGCCAGGGTGCCAAGCGCGACGAGCGTATCCATCGTCGCGGTGCCTTTCAGCAGGCTGCGCCAGGCGCTGCGGTAGAAATGGCCGCCCGCCAGGATCATGACCAACAGCGTGGCGACGCCCACGGCCAGCCAGCCCGTCCGGTTGCTGTCAGTCAGCATCATAGGGTTGCCAACCATGCCCCAGAGCATAAGAGGAATGCCCAGCGACAGGGCCAGAGCCGCCTGCCAGCGAAAACGGCGTATGGCGCGGCGAGCTGTCTGCTGCTGTTTCTCGCGCCGCTCGCCGTCATCAACAATAATTTCAGCCGCGTATCCCGCGTTTTTGACGGCGGCGATCAGCGCAGAAGGATCGGCATCACCCATAACCAGCGCGCTGCGTTCGGCAAGATTGACCCGCGCCTGGCTGACGCCGTTTACCTGCTGCAGGGCATTTTGTACCCGGCTAACGCAGCTGGCGCAGCTCATACCGTCAATCAACAGCTGAAAACTCTCCGCCGTCGCTGCCGGAAGCTGGTGGGGGACCGCTGTCAGCGCTTCCGGCTGTGACTCTGATTCTGTCAGCGGTTCAGATTTTGGGAAGGTGTCGTCCTGCGCCAGGCTGGCGTGATAGCCGGCCTGCTCGACCGCAGCAATCAGCTCATTCGCCTCAGCACTGCCGCTGATGCGGGCTTCGGTGATGGACACGTCCGCCAGCTCCACATCGGCACGCTGTTCCAGCGCCTCTTTTACTCTTTTCACACAGTGACCGCAGGACAGGCCGTCCAGCCTCAGAAGGGTGGTCTGTGACATATTGAACACTCCAGATTATCCGGTTTGACCCTGACAGGGTTTTACAGTAGTAATGAAGGTTAAACCTTCCATCAAGGGGAAGGTCAAGGGAAGAAAATGAACATCAGCGACGTGGCGAAAAAAACCGGTTTAACCAGCAAGGCGATCCGTTTTTATGAAGAAAAGGGACTGGTCACCGCCCCCTTACGCAGTGAAAACGGCTACCGCAGCTACACCGCGAAGCACCTTGAAGAGCTGACGCTGCTACGTCAGGCGCGGCAGGTAGGCTTTAACCTGGAAGAGTGCCGCGAGATGGTCACGCTTTTCAACAACCCGCAGCGCCACAGCGCGGATGTCAAGGCGCGCACGCTGGATAAAGTAGCGGAAATCGAAGCGCATATCCGTGAGCTTAACCTGATGCGTGACCGGCTGGTTGCGCTGGCGGCAAGCTGCCCTGGCGATGACAGCGCCGACTGCCCTATTATTAATGACCTTGCCGGCTGTTGCCATGCTAATAAAGCTGTCTGAGTCCGGTCCGATAAGTCTGCGCGGCTGATGCACCGATCTTCAACTCGATCAAACCGCTGAAACTCTTCTGTGTGCCAGGCTCTGTGCCTGGTTACAGGCTGGCCCGTCTGACTATCTTTAGCGTCACACCTTCCACGGCGACCACCGTTACTGGCGTGCCTGCCGGAAAGTCTTCTGCCGCCTGCACGCGCCAGCCGCTGTCGCCTATGCGTACGTGACCAAAGCCATCGACGATGGCTTCATCCAGCGTCAGCTCGCGGCCAATCAGCTGATTTCCACGCTGATTAAGCCCCGAAGGGGGCTGCTGACGGTCCCGGCCCTTTAGCCAGCGATACCACCACAGCGCGGAAAGAACGGTGAGCAGCGCAAAACTCACGCCCTGCCATTCCCACGGCAGCGGCACCAGCCAGACCAACAGGCTGACCAGGATCGCCGCCACACCACTCCACAGCAGATAGCCGCTGGCCCCTAACATCTCAGCGGCCAGCAAAATACCTCCCACGCTCAGCCACAGCCACCAGGGCGTTGCCAGCAGTTCTGCGATCATTTTGCACCCCGATCCTTTTTGGTCTCGCTCAGCAGCTCGGAGATGCCGGCAATAGATCCCATCAGGCTGCTGGCTTCCAGCGGCATCAGCACCATTTTGCTGCTGTTCGAGGTGCCAATTTTCTGTAAAGCATCGGTATATTTCTGAGCGACGAAGTAGTTGATGGCCTGAATATCACCGGCGGCGATCGCTTCGGAGACCATTTGGGTCGCGCGGGCTTCCGCTTCGGCGCTTCGTTCACGCGCCTCGGCCTGTAGAAAGGCCGACTGCC
Source organism: Erwinia typographi (assembly GCF_000773975.1). Taxonomy (GTDB): domain Bacteria; phylum Pseudomonadota; class Gammaproteobacteria; order Enterobacterales; family Enterobacteriaceae; genus Erwinia; species Erwinia typographi. Next base: position 3,484 of record NZ_JRUQ01000022.1, on the reverse strand, counting down.
GCTCTCCTTCCGCCTTGAGGATCTGCGACTGCTTCTCGCCCTCAGCCCGCAGGATCGCGGCCTGGCGTACGCCTTCGGCCTCCAGAATGTCGGCTCGCTTGGTACGCTCCGCTTTCATCTGCGCATTCATCGAGGCAATCAGCTCCGCCGGAGGCCGCACGTCGCGGATCTCAATACGGGTGATTTTCACGCCCCACGGGTTAGTGGCTTCATCCACAATCCGCAGCAGACGCGTGTTGATGTTATCGCGCTGCGAGAGCATCTCGTCCAGCTCCATCGAGCCCAGCACGGTGCGCATATTGGTCATCGTCAGATTAACGATAGCCAGCTCAAGATTGCTGACCTCGTAGGCGGCGCGCGGCGCATCCACCACCTGCGTAAAGCAGACGGCATCAATGGTGACGCTGGCGTTGTCTTTCGAAATGATTTCCTGCGAGGGGATATCCAGCACCTGTTCCATCATGCTGATCTTGCGACCGACACGATCCATAAATGGCACCAGAAGATTGAGACCGGGCTGGAGTGTTTTGGTATAGCGTCCGAAACGCTCCACCGTCCACTGATAGCCCTGAGGGACAATTTTAATACCTGACCAGACGACGATCAGCGCCAGAATGATAATGACAGGAATGACTGTAAGCATATAACCTCCAGATTGTTTTACCCGGACCAATTCATTCGGCCCAATCCCGCCATTGTCCAGCCTGCTACCGCAGCAGGCTGAACAATCCAGGAAAATCAGTACAGTAAAGAGTAAAGCTGCCGACGGTATTTCGCCGCCAGCGCATCGCCTGTTCCCAGCGCGGCAAGGATCTCCTGCAGCATTTTACGCGCCTGACCATCCGCAGCAGCAAGATCTTTTTTCAGGTGGCCAAACAACAGCTCCAGTGCCTCTTCATTGCGTCCAACCTGATGCAGTTGCAGCGCCAGCTTGGTCGCCAGCTCGGCGTTCTCCGGCTCGGCTTCACTCTGCTGTTGCAACAGCTGGATCTCCGGCGTGTCTGCCGCCTGCTTCAGCAGGTCGATCTGCGCAATCAGTCCCTGATAGCGGGTATCTTTATCCTGCAAAGGGACCACGTCCAACACCGCTTCCGCCTCTTCGCTGCGGTTTAGCGCGATCAGCGCTTCGGCCAGCAGGAAGCCCATTTCGCTGTTCTGATTGCTCAGTTGCCAGGCTTCCTTCAGCAGCGGCAGAGCTTCCAGCACTTTGCCTTCGTGCATCAACTGCATCCCTTCCTGCGCCTTCAGCTCCTCTTCTTTTGGCAATACTTTGTGCAGCAGGGCACGAATCGCCTCTTCCGGCTGCGGCCCCTGGAAGCCATCCACCGGTTGACCATTCTGGAACAGATAAACGGTGGGAATAGAGCGCAGGCCAAACTGCTGCGCCACGCCAGGCTCGGCATCGCAATCTAATTCGGCGAGCACAAACTGGCCGGCATATTCCTGGGCCAGGCGTTCCAGAACGGGCGTCAGTTCCTGGCAGTGCTGGCTGCGGGCCGACCAGAAGTAAAACAGCACCGGAACCTGCATCGACTGCTCAAGCGTCTGCTGCAGGTTGGTTTCGTTGATGGTGACAATAGCGGCTTGTGGTGACATGAATTCGTCTCTTTTACAGGGTTTCTTACTTTATTGGGGCACACCGTAGTGCTTCAAGGTTTATCGCAGCTTTCTGCTTTATTTCCCGCGTAGAATGCGATCCAGCATCCAGCCCGGCAGCAAACGCCGTAACGCCGACATCGCGTGGGCGACAATCGTCACCGGATAGCGCAAACGCGGATGCTTACTCTCTAAAGCATGGCGCAGTTTTGGCAGAATTGCCTCAGGCGGCAGCGTGAAACGGCCAGCAATACCGGGGTTTTTCACCGGTTTATCCTGTTGCGCCTGGGTGACATTGTCGGTGAAGCGGGTTCTGATTGGGCCAGGCTCAATCAGGCTGACGCGAACGCCACTGTCGTGCAGCTCCATGCGTAACGCATCTGACCAGGCTTCAAGCGCGTATTTGCTGGCCGCATAGACGCCCCGTCCAGGGGTAGAGATCAGCCCAAGAACCGAACTGGTATTCACGATACGCGCATCGCCGCTGGCGCGCAGCGCTGGCAGCAATAATAGGGTCAACTGGTGGGTGCCGAACACGTTAGTGGCAAACTGCTGTTCCATTTGTTCACGACTGATGGAGTCAAGCTGACCATAAACGCCATAGCCGCCGTTGTTAAAGAGGGCGAACAGCTGGTTATCGCTCAGTTCGAGGATTTCAGCGGCGGCACGACTCACGCTGTCTCGATCGTTAAGGTCCAGCTCAATGCCGGTAAAGCCAAGTTGGTTCATACGCTGAACGTCTTCCGGTTTCCGACAGGCGGCGAAAACACCATAGCCACGCCGCAGTAAATCGTGGGCGGCAGCCAAACCAATGCCGCTGGAACTGCCGGTTATAACGATGTTTTTTTGGGGCATAAGAGAGCAGGTTCCATGGTTCAATATGGCTGAGTTTCTGGAAATAATTATAACAGAGAAGGCAGACCGCTTACAGACGCTGAGTTAATTACAGGCGCTTGCTGGTAATTATTATCTGATGTTACCCATAGTAGTCTGGTCGACTTTTACTCTGCGGGTTTTGTCAGGATCCTCACATGGAGAGTTCCTTTTTCCTTTGATCTCTACGGGCGTCCTTTATTCAATGTGAACAGGTAAAGGGGGAAGGGGGCGAACTGTAGCGCTGAAGGTATCATTGGTACATCATTTTGTTTTATATGAAGATTAAATAATATCACTTTTAATTATTTTATTTTAATTATATCAATATAATTAAATCAATTTTTTTTGGTATTTAAAATAGTATTTTATTGATTTTTACTGGTTTGTTTTCTTGAATTTGCCAGAAAAAACAAAGTGCAATCTCTTTAAGTTGAGTTGCTTAATTCTGGGGTAAGGGATATATTTCCATTAATGTGCTGCATATTCTAATTGGAAGCGTCAGGCCCCCGATCTTTTAACTCGAAGCGATCGGGGTTTAATAACGGTTGTTATCTCTTTATTATAAATGTTAAGGAAAGTTATGGATAACTCAACGAATTCGCACAATAGTGCATCTTTATCAAATAAGTTGATAAATTCCTCCCGAATCTTTGGCCGGAGGTTGGATCATTATAAATATCCACCTTTGGTTATAACTGACAGCACGGGAGATATCACCGGCGAGGTCGCTGATGGCGATGTTACCGGTATTACTCATCCCCGTATCGCTGGCAAAGCTGAGCCAGGTAGCGTGATTTTTATTCGTAATAACGGTGAGTCGATCGGCGTTGCTACCGCCGATGCCGAGGGTAACTGGAGCTTTGAACCTGAAGCTATGGGCGAGGGAATGAATCTGATTACGACCCAAGTCAGGACCCCGGATGGTTATACTGTAGAGGGCGCGACGGCTTCATTTTTTATTGATGCTTCTCTGATAATTAACCCAGAGCCACAACCACAACCAGAGCCACAA
>NZ_JRUQ01000021.1 GCF_000773975.1 Erwinia typographi | reverse complement strand
CACGCCCTAAGACTCTACCCTTTTCGAATGATCAGGCCCTCAAGTTCCAGTTGTTTGCGCCAGCCATGTACTGTGGCGATCCCAACGCCAATATCATCTGCAACCTGCCTGAGGCTCCAGCTAAAGGGTGGCATCAGGTGCATGATAGCGCGTTCTCTTAACTCAGGTGCAATCCGGTGGTTAGCCATTTTACAGCTCCGGCCCCCAGTGAAAAATTCAGGCGACAACTATCCTGCCACTGGGGGGGCGGTTTGGGTCGGAATACGCAGAAATCCCTGGAAAGCTGGTTGCGCGAAAAGATGAAAACGCTGTCGAGGCACTCGGAGCTGGCGAAGGCGTTCACGTATGCGCTAAACCAGTGGCCAGCACTGACGTACTATACGGAGGATGGCTGGGCCGAAGCCGATAACAACATCGCTGAAAATGCGCTGCGGATGGTAAGTCTGGGGAGAAAGAACTGGCTGTTCTTCGGCTCAGACCACGGTGGTGAGCGTGGAGCGTTGCTGTATAGTCTGATAGGGACGTGCAAACTGAACGGCGTGGATCCAGAAAGCTACCTTCGCCATGTCCTTGACGTCATAGCTGACTGGCCGGTCAACCGGGTCAGCGAGCTGCTACCCTGGCGCATCACACTGCCAACTGAATAACACATCCCCGTCAATACGGTTCTCGCTGGACGCTTACGTTCAACAGAAGTGGCAGAAATGCTGAACAGCATCGCGCTCAGACGGCCCTTACCTCAGTTGCTGAAAACCGATAATGGTTCTGAATTTGCAGGGAAAATGCTGGACAGGTGGGTGTATGAAAGGGGTATCCGCATTGACTTCTCACGCCCGGGAACACCGACGGACAATGCGACCGTGGAGTCCTTCAACGGCAGGTTAAAGCAGGAATGTCTGAACGAGAACTGGTTCATGTCCCTGGAGGATGCCCGGTGCAAAATCGAGGCCTGGCGCATACACTATAACCAGAGTCGTCCCCATTCTGCACTGGGCTGGATGACCCCATCTGAATTCGCCGAGAAATCTGCCGGTTGCCAGAATATGCAACCAACATGAGGCCGGTTATTCCTGATTATGACTGGAGCATATTCGGGGTCAGGGTCATCCCGGAGTGGTTCACTTATTTAGAATATCCGCTGACACAGTCCACGGCCTGGGATTACCATGGAAACATAGTACATCCGTCCCCGGAGGAATTGTTCCATTTCCCGTAGACCTGCTCCTGTGCCAGCCAGGCATCCCTTTGCTCGCAACATGAACTTTGTATGATTTAACCCGTTCTCCAAACCTCGCCACACCGCAACCGCAGATTTTGGCCAGCACGTCCTGGTCGCCACGGCACATTGACATCCATTGTGCAGGTTTAGCAATCCATGCCTGCCATATAGGAGCCTTTGCACTATGAGGAATAAACATCATCCCACTCGCGGGGGTTTGAGGGAAGTAGAAATCAGACAGCATTCGAAAGCGGTCATCGTTCAAGTACGGCACAATATTACCGGTAATGATGGTGTCCAGATCAAAGTAAAGAATATCTGACATGGTCAGCTCAGGGTTGAACAACTCCATTTTAGAGAACCATCCCGCCCAACCATACCTCAATGGGAGTGTGTTAACGCCCGGCACGGGAACATCAGAAAAGCAGACGGATTGCAGATCATCAAATTGCTCGTGCAGTCGCTGTACGTGAGTCGGCAAGTATTCTCCGCCAGATTTTAAAACTGTTGCGATTATGGTCATTTGAAGCCGTCTCCGTATTTAATTCGCATTTTATCATCATCTTTAGAAATACCGATGGTGATGACCACGTTCTCTGCCGTCTCATGCGGCAGACGATGGTATTCAAGAGGCATACTGCCGATAGTCAGCCCCGTTTGGTGACGGCAAATTACGGCATCAAAAGCCGGTTCATCGGTGCCGCCATAGACATCAGCAAACCGTCTCCAATCATCGCAGAGGGTCTTTGTCCTATTTTCGACGACCAGTCCATAACTGAAACATGCCACACTCTACCAGGGACAGAGGAATGAGGGCGCAGAAACAGATCTTCAAGAAAATTAAGGAGCATATGCTGTAATTTATGAATGTCGCTATCTGCATCCACCCGAACAATACGCGGGTAGATATCAAGCATCTGGCGAATAAAGCCAGCTTTCAGCCGCGTGTTAGCAAGCCAGTTGTCGCCACTTTCGATGCCGCAAATATCGAGATGTAGTCCCATACCATCCAGTGAGTGCGCCAGTTGTTCGGCCATCTGCGGATAAATCCAGTTCCCAGTAAAAAATGAAACAAATATGGGGCTATACATTAAGCCATTCCTCCATTGCCATCTGTGGGATGCCGCTCAGCTTACCGCAACTGACGACGTTAATCTGGTCCAACGCGCTTGCAAACAGCAACGGAAGGTGGCTGAGACGCGGGTTCGACCTCCTTCGATACGCGACTCTTTAGTCGCATCAACGCCAATCAGGGCCACATCTTTGAACCCCAAATGATAAGCCAGGCCAAGCGCTGTTACCAGAATGAATAACACTTTTCTCTTCAGAAAGCCCAAGAACTGCCGACCACCGCCATAACCACCACGCTGGAGAATACCTGGTCCTCGGCTCTGCACCACGCCGGGCTAGCCGATTATACAACTGAACACCCGGAAGCGTGCACGATAGCCCGGCAGCATGATAGTGAACGCCATCGCGCCGCTGGGAAAGCCGGCGCAGGTTTTCAGCCGATGGATCAAGCGTGAAAAAATGATCGACACGGGAAAGCCAGTCAACCGCGCCATTAACAGCAATGACGGTCACATCATTAGACGGAATGAATCCCCTTGCAGAGGGGCCGCTGCCGACAATGACAGCACGGAACAATCGCTTATTAGAATTCATCGGTGAACATCCCCTTCTCACTCTCAGTGCTTAAGATTCGGTCATTATGGCCATAAACTGTTCCGGATGCCGCGATACGGCAAGAGCTCTTCGGATAAGCCTCAAGACCGTTCTGCGGCATCTAAATAATTATCACCGCACCAGGTTGCGCAACGCGTTTAGCCGGACGCAGAAGTTGTTATTTGCTGTGAAGCTGATGAGCAATGCTCATATGTACGCTGTAAAGGCAATCAGCGCTAAATAACTGATCCTAATACAGCTACACTTTAGCCAGTCCATGCTTCCCCCTCTAGACCGACAAGGCGGTTTTTACCGGTGAAGTCATCATCAAAAAAGACGTTCCCGCCATACATCCAGCCATTCTGCCAGAACGTACGTACGCCC
>NZ_JRUQ01000020.1 GCF_000773975.1 Erwinia typographi | reverse complement strand
CACGCCCTAAGACTCTACCCGATGGCTGCGAATGCCGGTTCTGGATCAGTGTGCCTGAAAAATGGATTTCAGGTTAAAAACACGGCGAAAGATGGCATTTTCATACATAAACTCACACATAGCTGCACCATAAGGGGATAGCCCATGCATGATATTCATGGTTATGTGCTATCAAAAGAAGCGATTCAATCTCCTAACCATGAACCATCCCGCCCAACCATACCGCAATGGGAGTATGTTAACGCCCGGAACGGGAACATCAGATTAGCAGATGGATTGCAGATCATAAAATTGTTCGTGCAGTCGCCGTACGTGAGTCGGCAAATATTCTCCGCCGGATTTTAAAACGGTTGCAATTATGGTCATTTGAAGCCATCTCCGTATTTAATTCGCATTTTATCAGAATCTTTAGAAATACCGATAGTTATAACCACGTTCTCAGCCGTCTCATGCGGCAAACGATGGTATTCAAGCGGCATACTGCCGATAGTCAGTCCCATCTGGTGACGGCGAATCACGGCATCAAAAGCTGCTTCATCTGTGCCGCCATAGGCATCAGCAAACCAGCTCCAATCATCGCAGAGGGCCTTTGTCCTATTATTCGACGACCAGCCCATAACTGAAACATGCCACGCTCTGCCTGGGACAGTAGAATGCGGCCGCAGAAACAGATCTTCACGAAAATTAAGGAGCATATGCGGCAATTTATGTATATCGCTATCGGCATCGACCCAAACAATGCGCGGGTAGACATCAAGCATCTGGCGAATAAAGCCCGCCTTAAGGCGCGTGTTAGCAAGCCAGTTGTCACCACTTTCGATGCCGCGAATATCGTGATGCAGCCCCAGACCATCCAGTGAATCCGCCAGCCGTTCGGCCATCTGAGGATAAATCCAGTTTCCAGTAAAAAATGAAACAAATACGGGGCTATACATTAAGCCATTCCTCCATTGCCATCTGTGGGATGCCGCTTAGCTTACCACAACTGACGACGTTAATCTGACCCAACGCACTTGCAAACAGCAACGGAAGGTGACTGAGATCGCGGGTTCGACCTCCTTCGATACGCGACTCTTTAGTAGCATCAACGCCAATCAGGGCTACATCCTTGAACCCCAGATGATAAGCCAGGCCAAGCGCCCCCCAAGCGCTGTTACCAGAATGAATGATGTTTTCGTCTTCAGAAAGCCCAAGAACTGCCGACCACCGCCATAACCACCACGCCGGTGAATACCTGATCATCGGCTCGGCACCACGCCGGGCGAGCCGATGATACAGTTGGACCCCCGGAAGCGTGCACGACAGCCCCGCAGCATGATAGTGAACGCCATCGCGCCGCTGGGAAAGTCGGCGCAGATTTTCAGCCGATGGATCGAGCGTGAAAAAATGATCGGCACGGGGAAGCCAGTCAACTGCGCCATTAACAGCAATGACGGTCACATCATTAGACGGAATGAATCCCCTTGCTGAGGGGCCACTGCCGACAATGACAGCACGGTGCAACCGCTTATCAAAACTCATCGCTTAACATCCCCTTATCACTCCCAGTACTTAAGATTAAGTCATATTTGCAACCCCATCTTAAACGGCTGGCCCCAAGACTATCTTATTCTCAACGCCAGAAAAAATGCACGATAAGATCATCGGGTAGTATATGACGATCAACCATTACCTCTAAATCTACGTCACAACCAGATTTCACACTACGATCAACGCATTGAATACTTAACCCCTAATATGTGGCAACATCCATTTTTATGGTACGCCCATCCATAGAAAAATCCATACTCAGTGATTTCACTACCATCAATCCTTTTTCTTTGGTGAATGTTTTATCAGTGATCGGACAGAAAAGGTCTATGAAATCAATACTGTTTTTTTTATAAACAAAACCACCAATAAGTGGCGGAACAATGGCATACATAACGGGGACTAACCCCATCATTGAAGTAGCAGGAAGGCCGATTAAGTGTTCTTCAAGGTCGCCATCCTGCTGTGTATTCTGAATATAAAAATACAATGGTGTACTTATAAATAAGAAAGCATTTTCATGCATATTCAGTAACAAGAATCTAATCAACTCTTTAGCATTTTCAGCAGAAATATGCTCAATGACATCCAAGAGACATATAATGTCATATTCTTTCAGTTTATTAATGGGGATTTCGTGTGCTAAACCATGCCAGATATTTCTGTATATTTTCTTTGAAATTAATTCACCATTATAACAATTTGGTTCAAAGCCATCAATGCCATCAATCTCCCAATTTATTATTGATGCATTATTTTTTATTAATCTCCCCAAGTCGCCAACTCCAAATCCAATATCTAAAATTTTTCCTCCTTCAGAATCAAGAAGATCAAATATGATTTTTTTTGGGGCAGCTGATCTTCCTTTAGAGCTTTGAAGGAACATTTTATTTTTTGCAACTAATTTGAAGTCATTGACAATAACATTTAACATAAGTCACCTATTTTTTTTAGCTTAATAATTACATCCGGGCGCTGGTGCAAAAATCGGGAAATGATAAAACTGTACTAGTCAGACCTGATCTGACAGTCACTGATTATTTATACAGGTGTCTGTCGGATTAAATCTGGTTCAGATTCTTTTCTGCCCAGACTCGTTTCCCATCAAGTAAAGTGGCCATTGGCGTACGCCCGCAGCACATTTTCCCCTGATGCGTTCGCTCATTATTGTAATGCCACAGCCAGTTGTCCAGATCCGTCTGAAGGCTTTCCAGGTCTCCGTATAACTTCTTGCGGAACGTAACCTGATAAAAATCCTGTAAAATGGTTTTATGGAAGCGCTCGCAGATACCGTTCGTCTGCGGAGACATCGCTTTCGTTTTCGTATGGTCAATATCGTTGATAGCCAGATACAGCTGGTAATCATGCTGTTCCACTTTACCACAGTACTCCGTCCCCCTGTCGGTTAGTATTCTCAGCATCGGCAGCCCCTGAGACTCATAGAACGGCAATACGCGATCATTGAGCAGGTCAGCAGCGGTGATCGGCGTTTTACTCGTATACAGCTTGCAATGTGCCACTTTCGAATACGTATCCAACGAACGGTCGAGTCCGTCAAGGTGG
>NZ_JRUQ01000002.1 GCF_000773975.1 Erwinia typographi | reverse complement strand
AATTAAAATGCGAGCGGCACCCCGGCAGCGTTTCAGAAGCCGGAACTTTCGGCGGTTCCGGCTTACCCCAACGGAAAGAGGATAGCTGAAAATGCGGACGGTTTTTCCTGTCAAATACTATAAAGACGAAGGATTTGTTGAGCGCAAAATCGAGCTTGACGATAATGATATCCAGGAAATTATTCAGGACTGGCTGATTGATAATGCCGATTTTGAATTTGACGAAGCGGAAATTGTTAATCTGCGGCCTATGAATATCTGGCTTCATGCCAAATGCCGCAAGTACCTTGACCCTGACGAACCGGAACATGAACTGCCTGCGTTGTCAGGGGATGCGCACTCTGATCCTTCAGCTCAGCAAAAGTTCGATTTATTCAACAAAGCCACTTAGAGGCGACAACTAACCTGACATGGGGGGATACCGGTGCTGTTCTGTACAGGTATAGCGCAGCCCGTATCCGTACTCCACTCGATGGCTGGATGAGTTTGACGATCCGGTGCTGGCAGGTAAACTCTACAGTAGCGCTTTCCCGCTGGTAGACGTTACGGTCATTCCGGATTATGAAATCGCTGGCCATCGCAATATGGCTGCTCTGACCCTGCTGCAAAAGCATATTCATCAGCGGGACCGGGCACAAGGCGATGTTGTATATTGTCTGCGGTCTTATCGTTTGGAATAGATCCCCATTAGAAGAGGACCTAAAGCATGGTGGATATGATGAGTTATGTGAGATTACTTTTTATTCTATTAGTCGTATCACATTCAGTTGAAGTCAGAAGTGAGGGACTATCAACTTCTGTTGATTTTGAAAAAAGAGAGCGTGCGTGCGCAGATGTAACTGATACTGGCGAGAAAACGTTATGTTACATAAAGTATGATTACAACAATACGCCAACTCGATGCGATCAAAATGATAACTCACCCGGAGTTCTTTGTAGTGGGTTGGTCATTAGAGGGACGGATTCATCCCTTTCTCGTACTTTTCATTCATGGAATCCCTCTCCCAGCTCAGTTATCTCGGGGGGAGTGTCATTTTCTTATTTAAGAGCGGATTCATCTTTCGGAGCGTTAGCTGGTAATTATGTTACAGGTTTTATCTTCTATCCCCAGATTTTTACCCCGACAGGGAAGGATTCTTCTATTCATGTGTTATGTGGATTCCCTATTGATGGATGGACACGACTTCGTTCTGAAAAGGGGTGTGGAGAATCTTCATCCAATCCGGATGGTAGCAAACCATGCTCAGATCTAGGAATAGAAACTGCAAGTCAATGGTATGATAGATACAATGGGAGCTCGGGTGAGATCGCTTGTGGTTTTGTGTTATATTCGTCAGGAAACGCAGTTAACACATCAAAAGCATTTGATGCTATGATTAAATCTCAGATTCTTTTAAAAGAATCTTCTTTTGAAGTAAACAATGAACTACGACTGGAAACTTGGGATCAAGATAAAATAGATGTACCGATTGAAGCTTTTTTTTATATATCGGGAAGCTCTATCGGATTACAGAGCTCACAGAAAGATCAATCGGACTTTTATTCTGAGTTTTCAGAGAAAATCCCCATTATTGAGATTAAACTCCCATCCCAAATTGGCGATGAGGCTACATTTTCATTTAATAAATCGGATCAAGTGGTTAATTGAAGCTCGAACGGGTCGTGACGCAGATCTAAGCTGCGGAACGGCATTTTAAGGATAGCCTGTATGATGAGGGCGTATATATTTTGAACAGGCCAGACTGACGGCTGAAAATCGAAAACCCCGCCATTGTCCTGCTATGCCGTAGCCAAACCCTGAGTGGAATATGTATGATCTGACGACATATTTTGCTCAGAGACCACCACCATTATGACCCGTAAGAGTATCGATACCGTCCTTATCTCCGTTGCCGCTGATAAGCTCTCGCAACGTGAATGGGACTGGATAAAGTTAATGAAGCCCATGGATCCGCCAGCGACAATGGTTGCCCGCGCCATACTGGAGCACCGCGGTGATACTGAAGCTCCGGGGCGGCAGCCACAGACAGTGGATTAACCCGTCCCATGCTGTCCGGTTTTACCCCACGTTCGCTCAAAAAGCTCTTCACCACCAACCAGTGCTGGGCCTCCTTTCTGGATGCGGGCGGCCTGCGTGATATCGAAGTCGAAGCCGTCACAAAAATGCTGGCCTGTGGCACCCGCATCAGCGGCGTGAAGGAGTATGCCTGCGACAACGCGCAGTGCCCTCACATCAGGTATATCACCAACGCCCGCCACAGCAGGGCCTGTCCGTCCTGCGGTAAAAAAGCCACTGACCTGTGGATTGCCGCGCAGCTTAACCGACTGCCGGACTGCGACTGGCAACATCTGGTCTTCACCCTGCCCGACACGCTGTGGGCTCTGTTTGAAGTCAACCGCTGCCTGCTCAACGACCTCTGCCGCCTGGCCGTCGACAACCTGCTGTATGCGGCAGGAAAACGCGGGCTGGACACCGGTATCTTCTGCGCCATTCATACGTACGGCCGCCGCCTTAACTGGCATCCCCATGTCCACGTCTCCGTCACCTGCGGGGGGATTAATAAGCACGGGAAGTGGCGAAAAATCAGCTTCCGTAAAGACGTCCTGCGCGCCCGCTGGATGTGGAATGTCCGTCAGCTGCTGCTGGCTGTCTGGTCAGAGGGTATTGCGCTGCCGTCCCCGCTGGCGCACATCACCACTGAATCACAGTGGCGCAGTCTGGTGCTGACCGCCGGTGGCGATTACTGGCACGTGTACATGTCGAAAAAGACGGCAGGCGGCAAAAACACCGTAAGATACCTGGGCCGGTATCTGAAAAAGCCCCCGATAGCCGGTTCCCGGCTGGCGCACTACGCCGGGGGCGCCACGCTGAGCTTCCGCTATCACGACCACAACACGGGTCAGCAGGCAACGGAGAGGCTGACGCAGCATGAGATGGTGGCCCGCCTGAAGCAGCATATCACGGAGAAGCACTTCCGGATGGTGCGCTATTTTGGTTTTCTGGCCAACCGCGTGTGCGGGGAAAAACTGCCGCAGGTTTACAGTGCGCTGGGTATGGCTAAACCGGAGCCGGTGGTGAAGGTGTGCTACGCGCAGCTGAGTAAGCAGCTCCTGCGTCGTGATCCGTTTGAATGCATCCTGTGCGGTGGGCACCTGTCTTACCGTCGGGCGATCGCGGGTCTGAATGTGCAGGCCCTTAAAGTGCATGCGCGGGAAATCAGCCTGATGCGGTACGTGCCGGGCTGACGCAGGGCAGATCTGTCTGTTGCACGGTTGTCGGATGTAAAACAGTCAGTATCAATATAAAAAAACACCACCCATCCTGAGCGCAGAGCGTTTGCCCGCCCCGGCATTCCGCGTTGATGAAAATTTCAGCACCCGGCTCAGGGGGACGGATGGTTTGAATTTCCTATACGTGAACGGTTCTTCCGTAGTCTGAAGAGCGAATGGGTACCGGCGACGGGCTATGAGAACTTCGGGGAAGCGAGAGCATCTATAATCCGTTATATCACGGGGTACTACAGCATTCTCAGGCCCCACTGGTATAACGGCGGCTTAACGCCAAATGAATCAGAGCGACTGTTCCACGAACAGTCAGGTCGTGTGGCCAAAATTAGTTGACCACTACAGTTTTACCGGCGCTCAGGCCGGCACGCATGCAACGGAATTGCTGTCAGTAAGGCTGCATGGAATGGAGAAAAAACGATGGCTGCGGATGCCGGTTCTGGAGCAGTGCGCCTGAAAAATGGATTTCAGTTTAAAAAAACGGCAAAGACAGCATTTTCATACATAAACTCACACATATCTGCACCATAATGGGATAGCCCATGCATGATATTCATGGTTATGTGCTTTCAAAAGATGCGATTCAATCTCCCAACCATCAAGAAAGTAACATTAACTGGTTAGGCAACTCGGCGGGCTGAATTATTGTCGTCTAATAGGTAAATCTTCGTTTCTGGTTCACTAAACACCTCTACTCTGGATGTAAGTTTAGTGTCCTGATTATTCAACCACTACACAGTGCTTTTAGTCTGACCCTCACGACTGGGTCATCGGGTGACGTCCTTGCCGTTTTTTTTACAACATGCATCCCTGGGGGATTGAAGGCATTACCAAAATGTTTTAATAGCTTTCTGTTTTAGTCTGATTTATGGAGCCTGTGCCAGAATCCCGCAACCGGAAGGAATTCCACTCATTTCAGGATATCAAGTTTCGTGACATTTTCTGTTCTGCAACAAAAACATGCCCTAAGTTTTCATGAGCATTCTTCATCCTTTGAGGATGCCCTTTGCATTAGAAAAATAAAACCCAATATTACTTTATGAAATTTATTACCCTCAATAATAAATACATAAAATCCTTGTTAATCACATTGTGAAATATTATTACCCTATGAAAATTAAAAAACATTTCATCACAAGAGTTGCACTTTCCATTTCTGCCTTTGTTGTTGTTATGGATTCAACTATAACAAATGTGTCAACATCTGTGATATCTGGAAGTTTAGGTATGTCAATGTTTGAAGGTGGTTTGATTTCATCTGTATTCGGGTTATCGAATGCACTATCAATACCATTGATGAAATTATTATCATCTACGCTGGGGGAGAAAAAGACCTATATTTTTTCTTTCCTTTTGTTTGTATTGTCTTCCATTTTTTGTGGATTATCATTGGGTATGTTTCCTCTTCTTTTTTTTCGTGTTATTCAGGGCGTGAGTTCAGGGCCGATAATACCACTGTCGCTTTCTATCTTACTTTCTACTTACAGAAAAAAAGATAGAACTTCTGGTGTTTCTCTGTGGTCTTCAATTGTTGTTATAGCTCCGGCTGTAGGACCGGTAATTGGTGGCGTGATATGTAAATATCTCTCGTGGCGATGGCTGTTCTTTATTAATGCGCCAGTTGGACTTATCTGCCTTAACCTTCTTTTCAAAGATTTCTTTTCTTCCTCAAAAGACGATACTGCATCTAGTGATTGTTTCGATATACTTGGTTATTTTTCAGTATCAATATTTATGATCCTGTGGCAGGTGATTATATCTCACGATAATTCGTTTTCTTTCGACAACCCATTGGACTTTTACTTGGTTTTCTTGTGTATATTATTTTTATTTTTATTTTTTATATCACAAATTTATGGAGAAAACCCCATGTTCGATGTGTCTCTTTTTTTGAATAAAAATTACTTAATAGGCACGGTGTGTTTATCCTGCTCTTATTTAATTAACTTAAGCACTGTGCTACCAATTTTTTTGATAGAGGTTCATGGTTATGATCTTCTTTCTGCCGGTCTGGCCTGTGCATCAGCTGGAATTCCGCCACTTCTAATCTCATCTAAAATAAAGAAGATAATGTCTATAGTAAACCCCAAGCACCTTGTTTTTACTGGTTTTGTTTTGTACGCAGTCTGTTTGCATTGGCGGACTTCAATGTTTCAGACAAATACTTCCTTCGAATCCGTGTGCATTTCTCAGTTTTTTATTGGGGTGGCGTCAACGCTTTTTTTTATCCCGATAACAGATATTACTATATCTTATGTAAAAAGGAAAAGGATAGGTTCCGCACTTACACTTAATTGCTTTTGTAAAACCATCTGTAGTGCTATAGGGACATCCATTACATACCGGATATGGAACTCAAGATTATTTTTACATACATCAAGGCTCTCTGACTCTGTCAATTATTACTCCGAGTTATTTCGCAGTGAAAATAGCATAATGATATCAAAAGGACTTTCTTATTATAATTCACTGAGCTTCATAAAGAATGAAATATTAGTTGCAGGTAAAATTGAATCAATAAATGATTTGTTTTTTTGTGGGGTTATATTGAATGTAATTCTTGCTTGCGTTATTTTAATGTCAACGTCGGTTGAAAAATACCCCTCACCCTATTAAGCTGTGGAATCCTCAGAAAACGAGATAGGCTTAGCGGGTAATGCTACCAACTTACTGATTTAGTGTATGATGGTGCTTTAAGGTGCTTCAGTGGCTCCTATTTCCATCAGTTGTCCCTCCTGTTCAGCTACTGAAGGCGTGGTCCGTAACGGTAAAAGAACGTAGCGCCCCAGAGG
>NZ_JRUQ01000019.1 GCF_000773975.1 Erwinia typographi | reverse complement strand
CAAATCTATGTACAGGCTCCACCAACTGGCAGATGGCATGGAAAAAGGTTGGCGTTATCAATCCAATTCGCGGGACTTTTGTTCCAGATGCCAACTAAGTTATGACGTTTATCTTCCGTAACAGCAGATAACCGTTGTTAGTGCGGTGAACATTCTCATCTGAGAGTGTTCACTGCACATCTTCAGTTGTAAGCCGCCAGTCCCGCGCTTGCCATATCTCCGGCAGCTGCGCCAGATCGGTAAAAGAAGTGGCCAGCGGATGATCCAACGGCTTGTTGTGGGCGTCTGCGCAAAAATAGAATACCGGGATACCGGCGCTAATCCCCGCCTGCGCGCCCGCAGCTGAATCATCCACTAAAATACAATTTTCAATCGGAATGCCCATTTGCTTTGCGGCATAGAGCAGCAGATCCGCATCGGGTTTCCAGCTATTGATCGTGTAGCCGCTGTACAAACGGTCATCAAAAAAGCTCAGCATTCCCGTCAGACCCAGCGAGTGCTGCATTTTGCTTACGGTGCCGTTGGAGACCACGCAGATCGGCACGGCCATTTTCTCCAGTAACGCTTTTGCGCCTGCAATGGGTTCCAGTTGCAGATCGAACAGGCGCGCCACTTCCTTTCTGTAAGCAGGCTCCAGCTCTTCAACCGTAGCCGTAAGCTGATGCTGCGTACAAACGTCACTGATAATGTCATACAGCTTCACGCCCTTATATTTTTCAAACATCTCCTGCATTGATAGCTCGACGCCAAACGGGGCAAAGGTATTCACATAGGCCTGGGTACATAATCTTTCGCTGTCTACCAGCGTTCCGTCACAATCAAAGAACACGCATTGAACCGTCATGGGTGAAATCTCCTTGTTATCCTTCCTTCCCACTTTACTTATCTGACGCTGAAATGCGACCCGCAATTTTCCGATGACAGAGGGTTACATTTCAAATACTCTGCTCAGCAGACGCATCTCGCCCTGAGGATGGCCAAAATAAAATGATTCTGCCTGACTTTACAGGCGTTGCCGTTTTCCCGATTGCGTGCGACTGCCTGATATGACGAATCAACACGGTTCCCTGTTTGCGCGGCTTGAATCCATTCTGGCGGATGAGAGCCGTACGCCGCTGTATAAACGCTTTGCCGCCGCCATTAAAGACGCCGTACGCGAAGGCGTGCTGATCCATGAGCAAATCCTTCCGGGTGAACGCGAGTTCAGTCAGTCGCTGGGTATTTCGCGCATTACGGTGCGTAAGGCGATGGATGAACTGGAAAAAGAGGGCATGGTGATTCGTTCGCGCGGATACGGTACGCAAATCTGTAGCCAGTTCGAATATTCGCTAAAAGAGCCAAAGGGGCTGTCTCAGCAGGTGGTATTACGCGGTAAAAAGCCTGATACCGTGTGGATTAATAAAAGCAAAATCCGCTGCAATGCTGAGATTGCGGAAAAACTCGGGCTGAGCGGCGGCAGCGAGGTCTGGCAGCTGAAGCGCATTCGCTATGTTGATCAACAGGCGGTGTCGGTTGAAGAGTCGTGGGTCTCAACGCAGCTGATTGCCGATGCCGACGATATCGGTATCTCGCTGTACGACTACTTTCGCGATCGGCAAATCCATCCGGTGAAATCGCAAAGCCGCGTCAGCGCACGTATGCCGGATGAGGCGCTGCAACTGCAAATCGCCCTGCCCGTGAATGTGCCGGTGCTGGTGATTAAGCAGCTGGCGCTTGACGCACAGGGCAACCCGCTGGAGTACAGCATCAGCTACTGCCGCAGCGATATGTACGTATTTATTGCGGAGTAAGCCGCTGCTGCCAGTACGTCGCTAATGTTGCGCGATCTGGTGCGCAATCACCGCCGCGTTGCGACACCACATAGGATGCCAGCGCATTGCCGAGCGCCACGCTGTCTGCCAGCGCCCAGCCGGAAGCGAGTCCCGCCAGCATTCCACCCGCATGGCTGTCGCCTGCGCCTATAGTGTCCACTACGGTGGTCGTCAGAGCCGGCACCCATCCCTGAGTATCGCCATCGCTGTAGCCTGCGCCATCACTGTCGAGACGCACCACTATCGCATTGCTGAAACGCTGCTGCCAGCGGGTTAGCAGGGCATGGGCATCAAATGGGGCGGTCTCACCGAGACGCTCCTGCCACAGCAGTTCAGCTTCCTGCCTGTTCACTGTAATCAGGGGATGCAGCGCCATTATGCGCCTGAAAGAGGCATCGCTGATATCCGCCAGGCGTGGGCCGAAATCCACCAGTAGCTGATACGGCTGAGGCTGGCGTTCCAGCCAGGCGATCAGCACCTCGCCACTCTGGCTGGCAAGCTGATAGCCGGAGAGATAGATCCAGCGGTTCGCCGGCTGCGGGAGGGTGTTAAGCAGCGTCGCATCCCACTGGTTTTCCACGCCGCTGACCGAAAGGAAAGTGCGTTCGCCGTCCGGCTCAACCAGCGCCAGACACCAGCCATTATCGCCAGAGGCGGTTTCAAGCACGCTGTGAATGCCATATTCGGTCAGCTTCTGCTGCACAATACCGGCCCAGATGCCCTGACCGATCGGCAACGCATTGACTGCTGGCACGCCCAGTCGATGCAGTGCAATCGCCACGTTCAGCGCGCAACCGCCGACATTGACGCTCTGCTGATGCAGCTCGATATCGCTGCCGCGATGCGGCAGCGACCAGGCATCGGCAATAACGTCCACCACCGCCGCGCCTACCACGCAAACCGGAAGATGTCCGGTCAACCGCGTAAGATCGTCAGGCGTCAGCATGGGCGGCCTCACGCTGCTGACGGAAACGACTGAACGCACGGCTGTAGCGGGTGAAATCCAGATTATTGGCAGCATCAAGTTCGGCTTTTAACGCCGGATCGATCCCTTCGATCCCCCGCAATGCGCCGCAAATCGCCACCGCCATTGCGCCGATGGTATCGGTATCGCCACCAAGGTTGGCACAGAGAATGGCGCAACGGTTGGGATCGCAGGCGCTAAGCTCCACCATCGCAATGGCCGCAGGCACTGATTCAATGGTGCTGGTGCCGGTGCCAACCAGATCGTAAATCTGTTGCATGGTCGATTCCGTTCCTCTGCCCTTAGTCACCACCTGCAACGCCAGTTCCACGCGTGCCGCCATTGATGCGCTGAAGGTAGTGACTCGTTTTTCCTGTGCCGCACGGGCAATCGACGGCAGCTCATCGCGAATTGTGTCCCAGCTCGCGCCGTCAATAGCATGTGAAACCGCCCAGGCGATAACGGTGGCTCCGGCAATCGCCACGTCGGATTTGTGGGTCGGACTCGAGGCCAGCGCTACCGCATCAATAAAGCTGTCCAGATCCCGCGCAGGTAGCAGACAGCCCAGCGGAGAAACGCGCATCGCCGCTCCGTTGGTCAGGCCGTTGTTCTCCAGCTGCGCCACCGGCGTACCCGCTTTTAACGCGTTCAGGGCGATTTTCGAGGTGGGGCCCAAAACGTTCTTGTTGAATGCATCAAAATCCTCTGCCCAGCGCAAAATATTGGCTCCGATGGTTTCGGCATTGATATCACCATCATGAGTGATGATGGCGTCGGCCAGCGCCAGCGCCATTGAGGTATCATCGGTAAAGGTCGCCCGGGCAAAATAGCAGGCGGCATTGTTGTCAGCCGGACCGGGCAGGAAGCGATCGATCCAGCCAAAATGCTGTTTCACGCGGTTGCGTGGCCAGAGTTCTGATGGCATACCCATCGCGTCGCCCAGCGCCTGACCATAAAAGGCGCCTAAAATCCGTTTTTCCTGGTGTGTCATTGTCATCGTTACTTCTCTTATTTATGGCTTTCAGCGGGTGCTGAAGCCTCGAACGCGGTTAACTCATCACTGCGTTTTTTACCGTCACGGAACAGCACGATAAAAGCGACGGTGATAACCACAATCATCACGCTACCGAACATCCACATCCCGGCCCAGTTAAATGTCTGACCGTTTTGCGGCTTATCATAGGCAAACATCTCCTGCATCAGGTAGCCGCCGAGCCGGTAACCCAGCAGGCTGCCGATACCCTGGCAGGCGAGGGTAATCAATCCCTGCGCCGCATTGCGCATCGCCACCGGCGCTTTCTTATCTACGTAAATGTAGGCGGTGATGAAGTAGAAGTCATAGCTAACGCCATGCAGCAGGATGCCCATAAACAGCAGGCCGAAGGTCAGCAGGTTTTGGTCGCTGCCAAAGACGAAGAATACATAGCGCAGCGCGGCGGTCACCAGCCCCAGCAGCAGCACTTTGCCGATGCCGAAACGTTTGATAAAGAACGGCAGCGCCAGCAGGAAAAAGATTTCCGATAGCTGGCCGAGGGTCATCCAGCCGGTTGCATGTGGCAGGCCAACTTCCGTCAGATAGCCCTCGGCGAAGATGTAGTAGAACGCCAACGGCATACTGAACAGGAACGAGCAGACAAAGAACACGAGGAAGCTGCGATCTTTCAGCAGGTGCAGCGCATCCAGACCCAGCGCCACGCGCAGGCTGAATTTGCCGGTACTTTTCGGTTCCGTCGCCGGTAACATCAGGGCGAAGATCCCTAACAGCAATGAACTGGCCGCGGTGATTAGCAACGGTATATTACTGGCCGAGATATCGCCGAAACCGAGCAGCGGGGGCAGGAAGCCACAGGCAATGCCGGAGGCAATCCAGCCAAGGGTGCCCATCACCCGCACGCGCGGATAATCGCGTTCAACATCCCCGACGTGGGAAAAAGCGATACTGTTGGTCAGCGCAATGGTTGGCATATAGGTCAGCGCATACAGCAGCAGCAGCGGGAAGAAGCTGCCGAAGTGCGTCTGTTGGGCGGCAAAGAACATCAGGATGGCGCCCGCAATCATCAGCAGTGCCAGCACTTTTTGCGCCTGAAAGAAGCGGTCTGCCAGTGAACCGACCAGAATGGGTGACAGGATGGCGGCGAGGGAGGTGCAGGCATAGCACCAGGCAATCTCCATTGGCGTGAAGCCGTTTTTACTCAGAAAGGCCCAGAGTGGCACGAACCATGCCCCCCAGATAAACCATTCAAGGAACATCATGAACGACAATTTAGGTATTGTATTTTTCATCGAACTTACTCCCCGGTGTTGGTATAACCAACTTAGCACCACTTATAATGCCTTTGTAATACCTTTAGCTGATAGTTTGACCTTGTCCACATATTTTTTACCGATGGTTAACGGTCAGGGAGGATGGAAGAGCGCAGAGGAGAGAGCATGAGAAGGCTGGTTTTGTTGCAGTGAGGTTTGGGTTTAAGCAGACCAGCGTGTGAAAGCAAATCACACGCTGTCAGGAAAGAGGATTAGCGGTTAACCAGTTTAGCCGGTAACGCGATCACCAGCAGGCAGCTGAATAGCAAACAGGCAGCAAAAAACCACAACGCGCCATTGCCGCTACCGGTGAGATCCAGCGCGATCCCCATTACCGAGTTACTTACCAGTCCGGCGATATTGGCGATGGAGCAGGCAAGCGCAAAGCCTGCCGCCGCCGCCGTGCCTTTCAGGAAAGTTGCCGGGAGGCTGAAGAACACCGGCACCGCGCCAATGATCATCGCCTGGGCAACCGAGAACAGCAGCACCGTCATCATCACATTATGGGAGAAAAAGGTGCTGGCCCCCATCGCCGCCGCGCCAACGATAAACGGCACGATGATATGCCAGCGACGCTCCCGCATTCGATCCGAGCTGCTGCCAATCGCCAACATGCCGATCAATGCCGCCAGGCTGGGGATTGCCGTCAGATAGCCAATGGTGCTGATATCGGTGGTTCCGGCGTTTTTAATGAAGGTGGGCATCCAGAAACCCATCGCATAAGCGCTGAGCAGAATGGAGAAGTCAATGCCGCCGAGCATCACCACGCGAATATTGAGCAGGCCATCACGCAGGCGATGTTTTACCTCTTTCGCCTCGCCTTCATCGTTATCCAGATCGCGTTGTACCACCTGCTTCTCTTCCGTACTCAGCCAGTGGGCGCTTTCCACGCTGTTTGGCAGCAACCAAAAAGTCATCACCCCAAGCAGCACGCTCGGTATGCCCTCCAGCAGAAACAACCACTGCCAGCCGCGCATACCGTAAACCTGATGAAAATGGCCCATAATCCAACCAGAAAGCGGTCCGCCAATCAGGCTGGAGAGCGGCAGGCCAATCATAAACAGCGCGATGATGCGACTGCGGCGCCAGCTGGGAAACCATTTGGTGAGATAGAACAGCACGCCCGGCAGAAACCCGGCTTCCGCCGCGCCGAGCAAGAAACGAATGATGTAGAACTGCATCGGCGTTTGCACCAGCAAGGTGGCGGTGGAGAGCAAACCCCAGGTGATCATGATGCGCGCAATCCAGATCTTTGCTCCGACGCGTTGCAAAATCAGGTTACTCGGCACCTCAAACAGAATATAGCCCACGAAAAACAGCCCGGCTCCAAGGCCAAACGCGGTCTCGCTCAGCGACAGATCGCTGGCCATTTGCAGCTTCGCCAGACCGATGTTGATACGGTCCAGATACGCCGCCAGATAACATAAACAGAGAAAAGGGATCAGTTTCCAGGTGATTTTGCGGTAAATCGCGGCAGTGTCCCTGGCTGCCAGCACAGCAGGACGGGTTGTAGCAACAGTCATGATTTTCTCCGGGCGCAAACCCTGATGGGTAGATAGTTATGCGTTTCACTGACACATGAAACCTGTTCTTTGTGCGCACTCCGTGCAGGTGGATAAGCGCCCTTAACGGGCGCTGAACTGTCCGAGATACTCAAGCGTGGTGGCCTTGGACACCACATCGCCGTACTTACTGTCGATATCAAACAAGTTGGCTTCGTGCGGCGCAGCGTGGCGATCGCCCACGCATTCCCGCACCACCATCGCGCGTAAGCCGTATTGCAATGCGTCTACGGCGCTGGCGCGCACGCAGCCGCTGGTGGAGCACCCGGCGATGATTAGGGTGTCGATCCCTTCCGTCATCAGCAACGATGCCAGTGCCGTACCAAAAAACGCGCTGGCGTACTGCTTGGTGATTACGACCTCGTCCGGCAAGGGCAGTACGCCCGGATAGAACGCGGCCAGCGGATTGCCTTCCACCATGTCGCGCATTACCGGCGCTTTCTGCACCCAGATACCGCCATCTCGTTGATGCTGCGGGTGATAACGGATCTGAGTGTGGATCACCGGAATGCCGTTACGGCGCGCCGTGGTCAGCAATGTCTCCGCTTCCTGCACTGCCGCGACTACACCCGGCGCAAACAGCGGCGCACCCGGCGTGGTATAGCCTTGAAGAAAATCGATCATCAGCAGAGCCGGGCGTTTGCCAAAGCCGATACGGTTACCCCAGACACCGGCATAATTGTCACTGGCACTTTGTGTCATCAGCTATCTCCTCACCAGGCGCCGGACAACAAGGCGCCGGCGCCGGGCACCACCGGTTCCAGCTCCAGCGCTTTCAACAGTGCGTACGTGGTGGCGATCGCGGCGGTGATCACCGGTTTACCGGTTTGCGCTTCGACTTTGGCTACCGCAGGCAGTGAGGGCATTTGCACACAGGCCGACAGCACTACCACATCGACGTCATCCAGCGACATATCGGCAACAATGCCCGGCAGATTACTGGGATCGTGCTGGGCGACCGCGAGATTGTCGGCAATCTCCAGCGCGCGCCACACGGTAACTTCAATGCCTTCGCGCCGGATGTAATCCACCACCAGCTCGGTCAGCGGTTTCATGTAGGGTGCGACCAGCGCGATCTTTTTCGCGCCCATAATATGCAGCGCATCTACCAGCGCCCCGGCGCTGGTGATCACCGGCGCAAGGGCATCATTTCCGCGCGTGACGGCGGTAAGACGCTGTTGTGACTGGCGGTGATAACCCGGCCCCATCGCCATGATCGCCACCAGGCAGGCATAACCCAGCACATCGACTTTTGCGTCCGACAGTTCCAGGGCGCAGCGGTCCGACTCCTTATCCATCGCCGCCAGCTCATCTTTGTTGACGTGCTTCATACGCATGCGGCTGGAGTGAAAGGTGAAGCGCTCCGGGCGGATCAGCTGACGCGCCTGCAACATGGCGGGGATTTCAGTTTCCATCGTAATGTTGGAACTCGGCACGATTTGGCCGATACGGTATGGGCGGGTCATGGCTGGGCCTCCGCTTGCAGGGGGGCGCCCAGGAAAGTACCAAAGGCAGCGAAGAAGCCGGGGAAGTCATCCCAGGGGATCATATGTCCGGCCTGTTCCACATGGGTGATGGCAATAGTGGGCAGCAGTTCGCGAATTTCCGCTTCATCTTCCGGCAGGATCACCCCGCCTTTGCCCGCGACCATCAGCAGCGTTTTGGCCGGCAGCTGGTGAAAACAGTGATGGATATCGAGCTGATGAAAATCGTCGTAGGCCTGACGGATAGCCGGTTCATAGCAGGTGGGTAGCCACTCAGCGCGTAGCTGGCGCTGTTCTTCCGTCCAGCTCGGGCAATATTTCTTCATCGCTTCAGCATCCATACCCTGCTGCGCCTCGCGGATCGAATCCTGATACCACGGCCACTGGCCCGGATAGGGGCGACGGCCTGGTCCCGAGACTGGGGGATCAATCAGCGACAGCGACAGTACGCCTTCCGGCTGCTTAACCGCCGCGCGCATGATAAAACGCGCGCCCATAGAATGGCCGATAAGATGGTACTGAGTCAGGCCCATCGCCCCGGCAAAGGCGTTAATATCATCAGCGCAACTTTCTGTGCCATAGTCCAGATCCTCGCCGCTGCTGGATAACCCGCGACCGCGCGCATCCAGCACCCAGGTATCAAACTGCTGACCAAAAACTTCCGCGACAAAACCCCAGGTTATTGCCGGGCTGGTGATGCCTGGCACCAGAATCACCGTCGGGCCTTTACCGCCAAAGCGCAGATAGTGCTGGCGAATGCCGTTAGCCAGCACCTGACCACCGTTGATAAAAGTGCTCATTACGCCCCCTCGCTTTTCAGCGGTGCGGCGAAGACATCGTAGCCGTACACCCAGGCCGGATCTTCCTGCGTGCGCAGGAAAGTGTTGGCGTTAGAGACCGCCTGCACGCCAGAGGCTCGTTCTTTGCGGTTGACTTCATACAGGCGGAAGGCGGTGCTGTAATCTTCAAGGCCGGTTTCCGTCAGGCAGCGCGTCAGCATCGCGGCATCTTCGATAGCCATGGCTGCGCCCTGCGCCATATGCGGTTTCATCGGGTGGCAGGCGTCGCCGAGCAGCACAATGCGCCCTTCACTCCACACTGGCAGCGGCTGGCGATTGAGCAGCGGCCACTTGGTGACGCTCTCACTGCACTCGATCAGCGCCTGTACCACCGGATGGTAATGGCCGAAGGTTTCCAGCATTTCCTGCTGGCTGCTGTCGACAAAACTGCCTTTGAAATCCCACGCCGGGTGCGGTACACCGGAGACGTAGTAATATTCGTCGCGTGATTTGGTGGTGTAGTAAACCATCAGGTGACGATCTTCCGACCACCATTTCACGCAATCTTCGAAATCGAGGTTGTACTTACGCAGCTGTTCGCCACGGATCAGCGCGCGATGCGCCACCCAGCCGCTGTAAGTTGGCGCCTCCACGCCTAACAGGTGTTCACGCAGTTTCGAGTTGATGCCATCGGCGCCAATCACGATATCGGCGCGCTCTTCGCTGCCATCCTGGAAACGCAGCACCACGTCGCTACCGCTGTCTTCTACGCTGCTCAGGCATTTGCCAAAGTGGATCGAACCTGGCGACATACTGGTCATCTGCATCGCCTGCAAATCGCCGCGATGGACCGTGACGTAAGCCGCGCCGTACTCTTTGCGCGCAAATTCGCCCAGCGGAATCCGCGAGAGGTATTCACCGGTTTCACCATCGCGGCTGAACCAGAAGTCCGGGTGTGAGGCCAAATCTTCCAGCTGTTGTTCGATCCCCATACGACGAAACACTTTCAGGACGTTGGGTCCCATGTGGATACCGGCACCGAGACGCGAAAAAACCGGACTCTGCTCATAAACCTGCACATTGAAGCCGGCTTTCTGTAACAAAGACCCAGCGGCCAGGCCGCCAAGACCCGCGCCAACGATCGCAATGCGTTTCATATTGCTCATATTTTCCTCTCAAAACTCAGGCTAATTTAAAGGTACACCTGCAGCATTGGTTTCTTACTTTGCTTGGGTTATGTAGTGTGTACGCTTTAATTATTGACGCTATTTTTTTGTGAATTGCAATGGTTATCATGGTTAAAACTTCATGACATGATGTTAATCACAGCATTGACTCTGAGTTAAATAGGCTTTTCTTATGACCAAAAGAAATGCTTGCACTCTTCTTTGCAACACGTCTATAACAAATAGATGTAGTGTGTTCGCTATAAAAAGCTGAATTTTTAGCCAGCAACATCTAACCTGAGAGGAATCCGCAATGGCCGTTAACCAGAGTCAGTTAGGACAGATGTTTGAGCAGGTGTTACATCTGTCTAAAGTCGATGCCACCCAGAGCGTCGCCATTCTGAAAAGTCATTATTCTGATGCTCGCACCGTGCAGGCCGCGACCGATGCTGCACTAAGATTGGGCGCTAAGGTGTATTGCGTGGAGCTGCCAGCCTTTAATCATCCCACGGCGATGGGCAACGACATGACCGCCTACTGCGGCGATACCGCGTTGACGGGCAACATTGCGGCCCAGCGCGCGCTGGAAGCGGCAGACCTGATTGTCGATACCATGATGCTGCTGCATTCGCCTGAGCAGGAGCAGATCCTGAAAACCGGGACCCGGATCCTGCTGGCCGTTGAACCGCCAGAAGTGTTGGCACGAATGTTGCCAACGGAAGAGGACAAGACGCGAGTGCTGGCCGCCGCCGCTGTGCTG
Organism: Erwinia typographi; assembly: GCF_000773975.1. Lineage (GTDB taxonomy): Bacteria > Pseudomonadota > Gammaproteobacteria > Enterobacterales > Enterobacteriaceae > Erwinia > Erwinia typographi. The sequence goes on along the minus strand of NZ_JRUQ01000019.1, from coordinate 256,524 downwards.
GAGAAAGCGCGCATCATGACGGTGAAATCGCAGGCGGGCAGCGATTTCCGCGCACCGCTGGGACAGTATCCGACGGTGACCGAATACGGCTATGCCGATGAGCCGGGCCGCTGGGATCACTGGCCCAGCGGTTTCTTGTTCACCTGGCCGAACGAAGATCAGGCGGAAGGGGTGTTGGTGTTGGAAGTGGGCGATATCCTGCTGCCGTTCAAATCGTATGCCCGTGAACGCATCACGCTGGAAATAGAGAAAGGTTTTGTCACCAGGATCCACGGCGGCTTTGAAGCAGAATATCTGCGTGATTATATGAGCTACTTCAACGACCCGGAAGTGTATGGCATTTCACATATCGGCTGGGGTTTACAGCCTCGCGCGCAGTGGACCGCAATGGGCCTGCACGATAAAAACGACGGCATGTGTATGGATGCGCGCGCGTTTTACGGCAATTTCCTGTTCTCCACCGGCCCGAATACCGAGGTCGGCGGCAAACGTAAAACGCCATGCCATATGGATATCGCGCTTCGTCGTTGTGACATCAAAGTTGACGATCTGCTGGTGGTAGCCGAAGGCCAGGTAGTGGCGCCGGAAGCTTCACTGGCACGTTAATATTGCGCAGGGAGCGGCTGTCAGCGCAGTGACAATGCATTACACTGCCTGGCAGTATCCGGGAAAAAGGACCTTTTTATGTCGCACGACCCTACTTCCCTCGCGGAAGAAAATTACGACTACACCCAGCAGGTTGGCCATCTGCTGCGTAAAGTTTACCAGCGCCATGTGGCGATTTTTCAGCAGCATGTGGGTGATTCACAGATCACGGCGGTGCAATTTATTACCCTTTGTGCGCTACGTGACCACGGCCCCAGCGCGCAGAACGATTTGGTGCGTTATACCGCCGTCGATCAGGCCACCATTCGCGGTGTGGTTGAACGTTTGAAAGCACGCGATCTGGTCAGTCTTGGCCCCGATCCGACCGATAAACGCAAGGTTATTGTGATGCTGACCGGGGCCGGACAGGCGCTGATTCAGCACACTACAAACAACGCGATTCACATCACTGAAATGACGTACGGGCAGCTGAATCCAGCCGAACGAGTCGCGCTGGTTTATCTGCTCAGGAAAATGCTGGACGACACGAGCCAGTCATAACCCAGGACGAGTGAGCCGCCCTGGTAAGGTGGTCAATAATGAAAATGATGGCACAACAGTCTGCCACGACGGTTTCACCTGCAAATTTACGCCGTTATGTTTTAAAGGTTAATGGCGAAGAGAGAGAAGTGACCAGCTATCGCGATACCTCGTTATTGCTGGTGCTACGCAATGAATTATCTCTCAATGGCCCGAAGTACGGCTGCGGTCTGGGCGAATGCGGTGCCTGTACCGTGATGATTGACGGCGTTGCCGCGCGCGCCTGCGTCATCCCGGCGTATGGCGTACGGCAGCGCGCCATTACTACCCTTGAAGGATTAGGCCAGCGCGACGCGCTGCATCCGGTGCAGCAGGCGTTTATTGATGAACAGGCCGCGCAATGCGGTTACTGTCTGAACGGCATGATCATGACCACCGCCGCGCTGCTGCAAGATCTACCGTGCCCCAGCGACCAGCAAATCCGTTCCGCCCTGAGTGGCAATTTGTGCCGTTGCGGTACCCATCAGGAGATCCTCTGCGCGGTGAAGCGCGCGGTACAACTCTGCCTGGAGCAGGCGGAGGCGCAGCAATGAGCCATTCCGCTGTACCGACCCAGCAACAACTACTGGCAGCAGACAATGTGTTGCTGATTGTTGATGAGGTCCAGCCGCCGCCCGGCCTGGTGCCAAAGGGCCAGACGCCAACCCTCAAACCGAAAGAGCTGGCGCTGTTCATTGCCATCGATGGTCAGGGCAGCGTATGGGCCTTTAACGGCCATGTCGATCTCGGCACCGGGGTAAAAACCTCACTGACGCAAATTGTCGCGGAAGAACTTAATCTGCGCATGGACCAGGTACAGATGGTGCTGGGCGATACGCTCCGCGTGCCAAATCAGGGGGCGACCATTGCCAGCGCCACCTTACAGATTTCCGCCGTGCCGTTACGCAAAGCCGCCGCCGAGGCGCGCCGCTGGCTGACACAGCGTGCGGCAGAACGTTTACAGGTTCCAGCGGAAGCGTTATCGCTTGATGCCGGGGAATTCCGCCTGGCAAATGGCACAACCCTGAGCTTTGCCGAGCTGGTTAACGGCCAGCGCTGCCAGTTACGCATTTCTGATGATGTCCCGTTAAAACCAGCCGGTGAATACCGGATAGTGGGCACCAGCTCGCGGCGCGTTGATATTCCGGGCAAAGCCACCGGTGAACTGACCTGGGTGCACGATATGCGCCTGCCCGACATGCTACATGGCCGGGTGATCCGCCCACCCTATGCCGGTTATGACACCGGGCAATTTGTGGGTACGTCATTTCTTAGCATCGATGAAAATTCAATTGCGCATCTCGACGGTATCGTCAAAGTGGTGCAAATCGCTGATTTCGTTGGCGTAGTGGCCGAACGTGAAGAGCAGGCCATCGCCGCAATGGAAGCCCTCAAAGTACACTGGAAGCCATGGAAGCCTATGCTGCCGGATATGCGCGACGTGGAACAGGCGATTCGTGATAACCCAAGGACTTCGCGCGTGGTGCACGATACCGGCGAGGTGGATGCCGCACTGGAAAACGTCGCGCAGCGTTTTACCCGCAGCTACGTCTGGCCATATCAGCTGCACGGCTCTATCGGTCCCTCCTGCGCCGTAGCCGCTTATGATGCGACGGGCCTGCAGGTGTGGAGCGGCACGCAGAATCCACATCTGCTGCGTGCCGATCTCGCCTGGCTGTTTGAGATCCCGGAAAGCGACATCGACGTGAATCGTATGGAAGCGGCAGGTTGCTATGGCCGCAACTGCGCCGATGATGTGGCCGCCGATGCCGCGCTGCTTTCCCGAGCCGTCGGTAAGCCTGTGCGCGTCCAGCTGACTCGCGCGCAGGAACACATTTGGGAGCCGAAAGGCACCGCACAGCTGATGGACGTGGATGGTGGGCTTGATGCCGCTGGCAACCCGCAGGTCTATGATTTCACTACCTCCTATCCTTCTAACGGCGCACCCACGCTGGCGCTGCTGTTGACCGGACGCGTGGAGCCGGTAGCGCTGGCTTATGAGATGGGCGATCGCACCTCGATCCCACCCTACGACTTTCCTCATATGCGCATTACCATTGAAGATATGGCGCCAATTGTGCGCGCCTCGTGGATGCGCGGCGTCTCGGCGCTGCCCAATACCTTCGCCCACGAATCCTATATGGATGAACTGGCGCACGCGGCAGGTGTTGATCCGGTCGAGTACCGGCTGCGCTATATCCCGGATAAACGTGCGGCGGAACTGATCCGGTCGACTGCCGACCGCGCAGGCTGGACGCCGCGTGCTGAACCGATGCAAAACACCAGCGAACCCGGCGTGTTGCGTGGTCGCGGATTCGCCTATGCGCGCTACATCCACAGTAAATTTCCCGGCTTCGGCGCGGCCTGGGCGGCCTGGGTAGCCGATGTGGCGATTGATAAGCAGAGCGGCGAAATTGCCGTAACGCGCATCACCGTTGGTCACGATGCCGGCATGATGGTCAATCCTGACGGCGTGAAGCACCAGATCCACGGCAACGTTATCCAGTCCACCAGCCGCGTGCTGAAAGAGCAGGTAACGATTGAAAGCAATATGATCGCCAGCCAGGAATGGGGCAGCTATCCGATCCTGACCTTCCCGGAAGTGCCGGATATTGATGTGATGATGGTGCCACGCCCTGATGAGCCACCGCTGGGCGCGGGGGAATCGGCGTCGGTTCCCAGCGCTGCCGCTATCGCCAACGCGGTGTTCGACGCTACCGGTATTCGCTTTCGCGAGTTACCGATCACTTCGGATAAATTGCGTCAGGCGATGAATGGGCCGGACCCGCAGCCAGAGCCGAAGTTACCTGCACCTGAAAGGAAAAAAACGGCCCGCCGCCGGTGGGCGTTGGGCGGCGCTGCCGGTTTGCTCGGCGCTGCGATGGGTATCGCCACCAATGCATTGCCATGGCGTGCCGCTATCGAACCGGTTGCGCCTCCTGAGGCCGGGAGCTGGTCGACGGCGATGCTGGAGCGGGGGCGTCAGGTGGCCGCGGCCGGTGACTGCGCCGTGTGTCATACCACTGAAGGCGGGGCTACCAATGCCGGTGGCCTGAAGATGGACACGCCATTCGGCACCCTCTTTTCCACCAATATCACGCCGGATAAAAAAACCGGTATCGGCAACTGGTCGTTTAATGCTTTTGACCGCGCCATGCGCCAGGGTATCAGCCGCGATGGCCATCATCTCTACCCGGCATTTCCCTACACCTCATTTCGTCAGCTGAGCGAAGGCGATATGCAGGCGCTGTATGCCTGGTTGATGTCGCAACCGGCGGTGGAGCAGGCCCCGCCCGCCAATGAGATGCGTTTTCCGTTCAATATGCGCTTCCTGATGGCTGGCTGGAATGCCCTCTATCTGCGCACGGGTGAATATCAGAACGACCCTGGCAAAAGCGCCGAATGGAATCGGGGGGCGTACCTGGTGAATGGCGCGGGCCACTGCGGCGCCTGCCATTCACCGCGCAATCTGATGGGGGCGGAAAAAGGCGGTAATCAGTTCCTCGCCGGTGGCTGGGTCGACGGCTGGGAAGCACCTGCGCTCAATCAGTTAAGTAAATCGCCTCAGCCCTTGAGCGCCGCATCGCTCTATACCTATCTGCGCAACGGTTACGACGACAAACATGGCGTGGCTGCCGGACCGATGGCCCCGGTAGTCAGTCATCTGGCTACGCTGCCGGAGGCTGATGTCCGTGCTATGGCAAGCTATTTAGCGGATATCAACGGCCAGACGGTGATACCCGAGCCAACGGCACAGCCGTCAATGAAGCCAGCGTGGAATACCGCCGCCGGGGAACGCTTGTTTAAAGGCGCATGTCAGGCGTGCCATAGCGCCAGTGAAGGTGGACCGAAGCTGTTCGGCGTCAGCCCGTCCATGGCGAACAGCAGCAGCCTGACCAGCGCAACGCCGGATAACCTGTTGCAGGTGGTGTTACACGGGATCGATAAGCCAGCCACCGATGCACTGGGTTATATGCCCGGTTTCGCTGGCAGCCTGTCGGATAAGCAGGTAGCGGATATCGCGGCGTATCTGCGCCAGCGTTACGCCCCGAACGAACCTGCCTGGGCCGACTTAACGGAAAAAGTGGCGCAGGTACGCGCGAATCCCAGCAGTCACTGACGCGGAGGAAATGTATGTTATCACTCGATCAACGCGTGGTTGACCAGGGATTACAGTGGTTACAGCAGGGAAAAGCGATCTGGTTATGCACCGTACTGCATAGCTGGGGTTCGGCGCCGCGCTCTCCGGGAGCGATGCTGGTAGCGGACGCGGAAGGTCACTGGAGCGGTTCGCTTTCGGGAGGCTGTATCGAAGAGGATTTTCTCGCACGGCTGCAACAGGGCGCTTATCCCCATGCCAGCGAGCGGGTTCGTTACGGCGCGGGAGGGTTGTCGCCACCTGTTCAGCTCCCGTGCGGCGGCATCCTGGATGTGCTGGTGGAGCGGATTGAACCGCAGGAGCGGTCACTGGCGTTGCTGAGCGCCATGCAGGAGGCACTGAGTGGCGGCTCACGGCTGACACGTTATATCACCCCTGGCCGCGATCATGAGTGGCAGACGTTGGCAGCGGACGAGCCTCTGGCCCTGCTGAGATACGACGATGATAGCGTTGTGCTGCCGGTGGGTGCGGTGACTACGGTACTGATTGCCGGTTTTTCCGCCGTCGCCAGTGATTGTATTCTTCTGGCGCTGATGCTGGGTTTCCGCGTGGTGGTTTGTGAACACCGGGATGCTGAATTTGATCAATTACGTGCGGCGGTAATGGCCTGCGAAAATCTGCATTGCATCCAGCAACATCCGGCACGCTATCTGGAGCAGTCGGGTGCCTCGGCGGGAACGGCGATCCTCTGTCTTACCCACGATCCGCGTGTCGATGATCTGACGCTGATGGAAGCTGTTCATACGCCCGCGTTTTACATTGGCGCAATGGGATCGACCAGCAATAGCCAGAAACGTCTGCAGCGTCTGGCCGAGCTGGGAGGCTTATCGGATCAGGCGCTGGCGCGCATTCATGCCCCGGTCGGGCTGCCGATTGGTAGCAAAACTCCCGGAGAGATTGCGCTGGCAACGCTGGCAGATATTGTGCGCGTCAGGAACGGTTTGTAGTTTCTGGTAGATCCGCATCGACAATCACCCCGGCGTGGGCGCTGATTTTTTGCAGGATCATTGGGTCCAGCAGTGCGCGTGCGCCGTTATCCCCGGTTAACCGGCTTAGCGCTTCGCCATAACTTGCCGCGAACCCCACCGGATGGCCGGGTTGTTCCTGCCAGCAGAGCCTGACCTGCTGAGCGCCATCTGCAAGCGCGCGAGCCACGCGCTGATGGTCTTGCGTTGTCACCCATGCCATATCCCCTGGCTGGATCAGCCATCCTGACCAGTTCCTTGTGTGCTGCACGGCCGCCGCAATACTCTCGCCACTGCCGTTGCTGGCAACGGCGATCGCGGGAATGTGGCGCCGATCGGCCAGATCGAGGATGGTGTCATATTCGGGGCGGGTTACCAGCAGCAGTGGAAGGCCCGAGGTTTGCGCCTGTTGCAGGGTTAGCGCCAGTAAGCTTTGCTGGTTCTGTTGCAGAGCCAGCAGTTTATTGCCCCGTCCTCCGGCTTGCTTGTAGCGTGTACCCAGGCCAGCAGCCAGAATGATGATGCCCGGTGTCTTCATGCAAAGGTCCATGATTAAAGTAGGGTAAGCGCTAGTATCGCGAGGCCTGGTGGTATTCGCGACAATTTTTCCACACCTTGTGAAAAAGCAGCGCAATCGGTTGCGAAAAACCCCGGCGGCAAGCTCCCAAAATCACAATTATAGGTTAGGATAGCCGACGATAACTTTTCTCCGTTTTGGAATCACATAATGAACAATCCAGGTCTACTACAGCGGATCTTTAAACTGCAGGAACACGGTACGACGGCGCGTACTGAAGTGATTGCGGGTTTCACCACCTTTCTGACGATGGTCTATATCGTTTTTGTAAACCCACAAATTCTCGGCGTGGCCGGGATGAATACCCAGGCCGTTTTTGTCACCACCTGCCTGATTGCGGCCTTTGGCAGCATTCTGATGGGGCTGGTGGCTAACCTGCCGGTTGCGCTGGCACCGGCCATGGGCCTCAACGCGTTCTTCGCTTTTGTGGTCGTTGGCGCAATGGGTATTTCCTGGCAGGTAGGCATGGGAGCCATCTTCTGGGGGGCTGTCGGCCTGCTGCTGCTGACCATTTTCCGTATTCGTTACTGGATGATCGCCAACATCCCGGTTAGCCTGCGCGTGGGGATTACCGCCGGTATCGGTCTGTTTATTGCGATGATCGGCCTGAAAAATGCCGGTATTGTGGTGCCAAACAAAGACACGCTGGTGGCGGTAGGGGATTTAAGCTCGCATAGCGTGCTGCTGGGCGCGCTCGGCTTCTTTATTATTGCCATCCTGGCCTCGCGTAATATTCATATCGCCGTGCTGGTTTCTATTGTGATCACCACACTGATCGGCCTGGCGATTGGCGACGTGAAATACGGCGGCGTGTTTTCCGCCCCAACCGGCATTAGCTCCGTTCTGGGCCAGGTTGACCTTGCCGGATCGCTGAACGTTGGCATGGCCGGGATTATCTTCTCCTTCATGCTGGTCAACCTGTTCGACTCCTCCGGCACGCTGATTGGCGTGACGGACAAAGCTGGCCTGACCAACGAGAAAGGGACCTTCCCACGCATGAAGCAGGCGCTGTATGTGGACAGCATCAGCTCCGTAGCGGGCGCCTATATCGGCACCTCCTCCGTTACCGCCTATATCGAAAGCTCGTCAGGCGTTTCCGTCGGCGGTCGTACCGGCCTGATGGCGGTGGTAACCGGCATCCTGTTCCTGCTGGTGATGTTCCTGTCGCCGCTGGCGGGCATGGTTCCTGCCTATGCGGCCGCTGGCGCGCTGATCTATGTGGGTGTGCTGATGACCTCCAGCCTGGCTCGCGTAAAGTGGGATGACCTCACCGAGGCCGTTCCCGCATTCGTCACTACCGCGATGATGCCGTTCAGCTTCTCGATCACCGAAGGCATTGCGCTGGGCTTTATCTCTTACTGCGTGATGAAGTTGGGGACGGGGCGCTGGCGTGAAATCAGCCCTTGCGTGGTGGTTGTGGCGCTGCTGTTCGTGTTGAAAATCATCTTTATCGACGCCCACTAAGGGCGTTTAGCAGGCCCGCTAAGGCTGGCCTGCTTACTCTTTCACAGGCGGCGTCCCGCTTGCCTGCTCACGGGTTCAGCTTTGCAGCACTCTCTCCTGCGGCAGGCTGGTCAGACGCAGCACGCGCTGGCCCATCTCCGGCCTGTTTATCTGAATTTCCTGTAGCCTCGTCCAGTGCTTCTCCTCGTCATACTCCCAGAGGTGCAGGCGCTCGCTGCCCGGCGACAGCGCGCAGGACCAGATCATCAACGGGTCAACGTCAGAGATGGCCTGAATATCAGGAAAGCGCAGGGAGCGTAAACGGCCGGAAGCGGGATGCAGGCGTAGCGAGTCGCTGCTGACATCCTCGATCCCGGTCAGTTTCAGCAAACTTTTACGCATTGACCAAAGCTGCAGGGCCGCCTCGCTGGGATCGTTTTGCGCGTTTATCCATGCTTTTTCGCCTGAGGATAAATCCCGCAGATACTGTTCCTGGGTTTGACGGCTGTGCGCGCGAATAATCTCCATGCCAAGACCGGCGCGGCCGCCTTCCTCCGCCAGCAGTACGCCAATGATGTTACCCGCATAGGCGAGGCTGAAGTCAGGGAGATCGCGGTCAACAAAGCACGGGCGACCGCAGAGGCTCTGGGTCAGTTCAGGAAGTTGAGTAATGCCATAGACGCGCAGCATCAGGTCGGCCAGCAGAGAGCGGGCCGTAAGAAAGCGCGCACGGCGTTTTTCAGCCAGGGTGCTGGCAAAATCAATCAGGTGTTGAGGGAGTCGCTGCACCGAGGGGGTGCCGTGGACAAGGGTCCTGCGTGCAAAATGACTTGCCATCTGTCGCTCCGTGAAAATGGTCGGAAAATCATCATCGCTATTGTAAGAATTTTCTTAGGAAAAAACACCCCACTTTACCGGTATGTGGGGTTTTTCAGATTAAGATCATGCTTTTTCCTCACTCAGAGGAGGAGTGTACGCAGCAGGAGGGTGAAACCGGCAGATCGTATCAGCAGGCGGTTAGGATAATGCTTACTTGCCAATACAGAAGCTGGAGAAAATGCGGCCCAGTAAATCGTCGGAGGTAAACTCCCCGGTAATCTCGCTTAAGCAATGCTGAGCGACTCGTAATTCTTCCGCCAGCAGCTCGCCTGCCCGGGCGCCCAGCAGCTGCGCTCTGCCCTCAAGTAAGTGAGTGGATGCTAACTCGAGCGCCTGCAAATGGCGACGGCGCGCCAGGAAACCGCCCTCTATATTGCCGGAAAAGCCCATGCTTTCCTTCAGATGGTTGCGCAGCAGATCAACGCCTTCGCCGGTTCGCGCGGACAGGCGAATAAGTGAGTGACCATTCACTTCCTTGATACCCAGCGTCTCGCCAGTGACGTCGGCTTTATTACGCACTACGGTAATCGGTAACGTCGCCGGCAGGCGGGCAATAAAGTCAGGCCAGATCGCGGCAGGTTCGGTTTCCCCGGTCGTGGTGCCGTCAACCATAAACAGCACCCGGTCCGCCTGTTCGATCTCATTCCACGCACGTTCGATACCAATACGCTCCACTTCGTCGCTGGCTTCGCGTAATCCTGCCGTATCAATGATATGCAGCGGCATACCGTCAATATGAATATGTTCGCGCAGGACGTCACGCGTGGTTCCGGCGATAGCGGTGACAATCGCTGCTTCCCGACCTGCCAGCGCGTTCAGCAGGCTGGATTTTCCAGCATTAGGACGACCGGCAATCACTACCTTCATCCCTTCGCGCAGCAGGCTTCCCTGACGCGCTTCGGCATGCACGCCGTCCAGATCGGCAATAACCTGGTTGAGCTGCGCTTCGATTTTACCGTCTGACAGGAAGTCAATTTCCTCATCAGGGAAGTCGATCGCTGCTTCCACGTAGATTCGCAGGTTAGTAAGTGCTTCCACAAGATGGTTAACCCGCCGCGAGAAGGCGCCCTGAAGCGAATTCAGCGCGGAGCGGGCGGCCTGTTCTGAACTGGCGTCGATCAGGTCGGCAATCGCTTCGGCCTGCGCCAGGTCAAGCTTATCGTTGAGGAACGCACGTTCTGAGAATTCGCCAGGACGCGCGATCCGCACGCCCGGCAGCGCAACAATCCGCTTAAGCAGCAAATCCAGGATCACCGGGCCGCCGTGTCCCTGAAGTTCCAGAACGTCTTCACCGGTAAAGGAGTTAGGGCCAGGAAACCACAGCGCAATACCCTGATCCAGCGCGTTGCCTTCACTATCGCGGAAAGGCAGATAGTCGGCGTAGCGGGGTGTCGGCAGCTTGCCCAGTAGCGTCTGTGCCACCTCAGCGGCTTTGCTGCCGGAAACGCGCAGAATACCTACGCCACCGCGGCCTGGCGGCGTCGCCTGGGCGACGATAGTCTCACTCTGACTCATACTGGACTCTCTTTTTAAGGCAAAAATTAAGGCGGCCATTTGACCGCCTTAATCATAACGATTGTTAGCACGGCTGGCACGGAGGGAATTTGCCGCTGCTTATTGTGCAAAAGGGCGGAATAAATTCCGCCCTTTTTCGTTCTGCTGGCATCTCACTGCCGGGGCGAAGACGCTCGCCTCACAGGTTACGCTTTCTTCTTGTCGCGGCTGTGTAAGCCACGCTTTTCCAGGCCGCGATAGATCAGCTGCTGCTGGATGATGGTCACCAGGTTACTGACGATGTAGTACAGCACCAGGCCTGATGGGAACCACAGGAAGAACACGGTGAAGATGACCGGCATAAAGGTCATGATCTTCTGCTGCATCGGGTCGGTCACGGTGGTCGGCGACATCTTCTGGATGAAGAACATCGTGATGCCCATCAGGATCGGCAGGATATAGTACGGGTCCTGCGCAGACAGGTCATGAATCCACAGGGCGAACGGCGCGTGGCGCAGTTCAATCGAGCCCATCAGCATGTAATACAGCGCCAGGAAGATAGGCATCTGGATAACCAGCGGCAGACAGCCGCCCAGCGGGTTCACTTTCTCAGCTTTATACAGCGCCATCATCTCCTGACTCATGCGCTGCTTGTCTTCACCTAAACGCTCACGCATCGCCTGAATCTTCGGCTGCAGCATACGCATTTTCGCCATGGAGGTATACTGCGCTTTGGTCAGCGGGTACATGATGCCACGCACGATAAAGGTGATAACGATAATAGAGAAGCCCCAGTTACCGATAAAGCTGTGCAGGAACTTCAGCAGTTTGAACAGCGGCTGAGAGATAAACCACAGCCAGCCGTAATCTACCGTCAGGTCCAGATGTGGCGCGATAGCGGCCATCTTGTCCTGAATTTCCGGGCCAACCCACAGGGTGGCAGAGAGGTTCTGCTGCGCGCCGGGCGCGATGGAAACCGGTGCGGATTTGTAGCCTACGGCCGCAATACCGTTACCCAGGTTGCTGGTATAAAGGGTGTTGGCGCCATTGGTACGAGGCACCCACGCGGTAGCGAAATACTGCTGAAGCATGGCCACCCAGCCATTGGTGGTGGTGGTGTTCAGGTTTTCGTTATCGCTGATTTTGTCGAACTTGTACTTCTCGTAGTTGCTCTCACTGCTGGAGTAAGCCGCGCCACGGAAGGTGTGCAACGCAAAGTTATTGCTGCCGGTATCGCGGTGCTTAGGCAGGTCGATGGTCTGCTTCAGCTGGCCAAACATCGCCACTTCCAGCGGCTGCTGGCTGGTGTTGTTAACCTGATAATCCACGTTAATCGCAAACTCACCGCGCTTCAGCACGAAGGTTTTGGTGTAGGTTACGCCGTTTTCAGCGGTCCAGGTCATCGGGATACGCAGTTCGCTCTGGCCGTCCGCCATCTCAAAGCTGTCCTGAGTGGTGGTGAACAGAGGACGATCGCCGTTAGCCGGGTTGTCCGGGCCGTTACGGCCGGTCAGACCGCTTTGCGCCTGATACAGAAAACCAGGGTTGGTTTCCAGCAGTTGGAATGGCTGTGAAGAACCCAGTTTGTCAGGGTAAGTCAGCAGCTGCGCCTGTTCGATATCGCCACCACGGGTGTTGATATGTAAAGACAGGACATCAGTCTTAACGGTGATCGTTTTGCCCTGGCCGCTGGCAGGAACGCCCTGGTTTGCGGCATCACCGGCTGAGCTGGTCGTGTTTTGCGTGGTCTGAGTCTGCGCGGGCTGCGGAGCGTGGTCCGTCTGCCAGGCTTGCCAGATCATAAAAGACACGAACAGAAAAGCGATGAGAAAAAGATTGCGTTGCGAATCCATCGTTAATGTTCTCTGTTATCGTCGGTTTTTGGCGGGACCGGATCGTCGCCACCCGGGTTCAAAGGGTGGCATTTTAATACGCGTTTCATCGTCAACCAACTGCCTTTTATCACTCCAAACCTGCGCAAGGCCTCAATACCGTATTGAGAGCAGGTCGGATGGAAACGACAGTGGGGGCCTAACAGCGGACTGATCGCGCGTTGATACACCCGAATCAACGCGATCAGGAGCCGCGAGCCAGGCGACAGTGACGACGCCATAGTTTCTCCAACGCTTCCGTCAGCGCACGGTTATCCAAGTCAGCCACGCCCTTTTTCGCCACGATCACAAAATCCATTGCTGGAAGTTCGTGCTGACGCAGGCGAAAACTTTCGCGGGTCAATCTCTTGATCCGGTTGCGTTCATGCGCGCGCTTAACGTGTTTTTTGGCGACGGTAAGACCGATGCGGGGATGCCCCAGCGAATTCAGGCGGCCGAGAATAGTAATTTGCGGCGTGCCAGCTCTTTGTGGCTGCTGGAAGACGAAAGTGAAATGAGTGGGAGTTAACAAACGTAACTCCCTGGGAAATGCGAGCTTAACCACTCAGCGGTTAGCTTTTATTACTTAGAAACGGTCAGGCGTGAACGGCCTTTAGCACGACGACGTGCCAGAACCTGTTGACCATTTTTTGTTGCCATACGAGCACGGAAACCGTGTGAACGGTTGCGCTTCAGTACGGACGGTTGAAAAGTGCGTTTCATGGCGATTTCTACCTAAACTTGGAAAATTTTCACTGGGTGACGCGTTTTGGTGGTCAGAAAACCGACCGACGCCTCAGTGTGTCTTTAATAAAGAGGCGGGATTGTAATAATTGTACAGCCCGGAGTCAATTTACTTCGCGTTAAAAGCCGCGTCTGGATATCCCGTTCGACCGCTAAACCAGCCGGTACGGGCCAGAGCGCAACACGCCGGGGCGGGAATTATACGGCGTCTGGGGTAAAGCGCAAGGATCGTGCAGGATCTTCTTGCGATCTCTTACATCGTGTTTGCGACAATAACGTGACGCCACCTTTAAAATTCAATGAATGCAGACGATCCTGAATGCCTTTTGAGCGCGATCGCGTTAACGTATCCCCGCAGCGATGGCCTGTGGATAAATTGGATCAAAACTGTGTAGAAAGTGAAGATCTCTGCTTCGCTTTACGCTATGATCCGCCCTTCCGTTTGCGATCCTTCGGGTCGATCGAGGACGGGATAACCGTGGACAGCGGTTCGTATGTGCGTCATCTGCATGCGTCAACAATGATGAATTTATCGCTTCAGCGCCTTTTTTCTTATCGAATTTTTTCGAGTGGAGTCCGCCGTGTCACTAACGCTTTGGCAACAGTGTCTTGCCCGTTTGCAGGATGAACTACCTGCCACCGAATTCAGCATGTGGATACGCCCGTTGCAGGCAGAATTAAACGACAACACGTTGGCCTTGTATGCACCAAACCGTTTTGTGCTCGATTGGGTTCGGGATAAATACCTTAACAATATTAACGGGCTGCTGAATGATTTCTGCGGTACGGACGTGCCGTTGCTGCGCTTTGAAGTGGGCAGCAAGCCCATTACGCGGCAGATCAGTCAGCCGGTGATGGCCAGCGCGCAGGCCAGCGTGCCAGTACAGGGAACCCGCCCGGCGCCTTCGCGACCCAGCTGGGACAACATGCCGGCGCCGGCAGAGCTGTCTTACCGCTCAAACGTCAACACCAAGCACAACTTTGATAACTTTGTTGAAGGTAAATCAAACCAGCTGGCCCGCGCGGCCGCCCGCCAGGTCGCGGATAATCCTGGCGGCGCCTACAATCCCTTATTCCTATATGGCGGCACGGGTCTTGGGAAAACGCACCTGTTACATGCGGTAGGCAACGGGATTATGGCGCGCAAACCGAATGCCAAAGTGGTCTATATGCATTCTGAACGCTTTGTGCAGGACATGGTCAAGGCGCTGCAAAATAACGCGATTGAAGAGTTTAAACGCTACTATCGCTCGGTGGACGCGCTGCTCATCGATGACATTCAGTTCTTTGCCAATAAAGAACGTTCTCAGGAAGAATTTTTCCACACTTTTAATGCGCTGCTGGAAGGCAATCAGCAGATCATCCTGACCTCGGATCGCTATCCGAAAGAGATCAACGGCGTGGAAGATCGCCTGAAATCACGCTTTGGCTGGGGGCTGACGGTGGCGATCGAGCCGCCGGAGCTGGAAACCCGCGTAGCGATCCTGATGAAAAAGGCCGATGAGAACGACATCCGCCTGCCGGGCGAGGTGGCTTTCTTCATCGCCAAACGATTACGGTCTAACGTGCGTGAGCTGGAAGGCGCGCTGAACCGCGTCATTGCCAACGCCAATTTCACCGGTCGGGCGATCACCATTGATTTTGTGCGGGAAGCCCTGCGCGATCTGCTGGCGCTTCAGGAGAAATTGGTTACCATCGACAACATCCAGAAAACGGTGGCAGAGTATTATAAAATCAAAGTGGCCGATCTCCTTTCCAAGCGGCGCTCCCGCTCGGTGGCCCGCCCGCGTCAGATGGCAATGGCGATGGCTAAAGAGTTGACCAACCACAGTTTGCCGGAAATCGGTGATGCTTTCGGGGGTCGTGACCATACTACGGTGCTGCATGCCTGTCGTAAAATCGAACAGCTGCGTGAAGAAAGTCACGATATTAAAGAAGATTTCTCAAATCTAATCAGAACATTATCTTCCTGACGCTATGAAATTTATTGTAGAACGCGAGCATTTACTCAAGCCCTTACAGCAGGTCAGCAGCCCCCTGGGGGGACGGCCGACGTTACCGATCCTCGGCAACCTGCTTTTACAGGTGAATGAAGGCAGTCTGCTGCTGACCGGCACCGATCTTGAAATGGAAATGGTGGCCCGTGTCGCGCTGACACAGGATCACGAGCCGGGCGCCACGACCGTGCCGGCGCGTAAGTTTTTTGATATCTGCCGTGGCCTGCCTGAAGGCGCAGAAATTACCGTGATGCTGGATGGCGACAGAATGCTGGTGCGGTCAGGCCGCAGCCGTTTTTCGCTCTCTACGCTGCCGGCCAGCGACTTCCCGAACCTGGACGACTGGCAGAGCGAGGTAGAGTTCACCCTGCCGCAGGCAACGATGAAGCGGCTGATCGAAGCCACGCAGTTCTCTATGGCGCATCAGGACGTTCGTTATTATCTGAACGGTATGCTGTTTGAAACCGAAGGGGAAGAGCTGCGTACGGTAGCCACCGACGGTCACCGCCTTGCCGTATGCTCAATGCCGGTAGGCCAGTCGCTGCCGAGTCATTCGGTGATCGTGCCGCGTAAAGGGGTGATTGAGCTGGTTCGTCTGCTGGACGGCGGAGACACGCCGCTACAGGTACAGATTGGCAGCAACAATATCCGCGCTCACGTTGGCGATTTTATCTTCACTTCCAAGCTGGTTGACGGTCGTTTCCCTGATTATCGCCGCGTATTGCCGAAGAACCCTGACAAAACGCTGGATGCCGGCTGTGACATTCTCAAGCAGGCCTTCGCCCGCGCGGCCATCCTCTCAAACGAGAAGTTCCGTGGCGTTCGCCTCTATGTCAGCGAAAATCAGCTGAAAATCACTGCGAATAACCCTGAGCAGGAAGAAGCGGAAGAGATGCTCGACGTGACCTATGGCGGCACCGATCTGGAAATCGGCTTCAACGTCAGCTACGTGCTGGACGTGCTCAACGCCCTGAAATGCGAGAATGTCCGGCTGCTGCTGACCGATTCCGTTTCCAGCGTGCAGATTGAAGACGCCGCCAGCCAAAGCGCGGCCTATGTCGTGATGCCAATGCGGTTATAATCTGTCGGGCTAACTTGCCTGCCATGTTGGGCGTGGTGAGCGCGCAGATCCTCAGGTACTTTATGTCCTCGTCGGTTTTGCGCGCTGGCCGCAGTCAGACTGGTCACGCCGCTAACGCTCTGGTCCTGATTTGCCACGTTTACGGATCGCAGCAGCATTTATGATATCGTACCGGATCACCTACTCATGGCTTTAACCCGCCTTCTAATCAAAGACTTTCGCAATATTGAAAATGCGGATCTGGCGCTGGCGCCCGGCTTCAATTTTTTGGTTGGCGCCAACGGCAGCGGCAAAACCAGCGTGCTCGAAGCGATTTATACCCTGGGCCACGGTCGGGCATTTCGCAGCCTGCAGGCGGGAAGGGTGATCCGCCATGAACAGGATGCCTTTGTCCTGCACGGTCGTATTGAGGGGGCAGGACGCGAAATCTCCGTCGGCCTGACTAAAAATCGCGCCGGAGACAGCAAGGTGCGTATCGATGGCAGCGACGGACACAAAGTGGCGGAGCTGGCGCAGATGCTGCCGATGCAGCTGATCACCCCCGAAGGCTTTACGCTGCTTAACGGCGGCCCTAAATACCGCCGAGCCTATGTTGACTGGGGCTGTTTTCATAATGAACCCGGCTTTTTCACCGCCTGGAGCAATCTCCGGCGACTGCTGAAGCAGAGAAATGCGGCTCTGCGCCAGGTTTCGCGCTACCAGCAGATCCGCGCCTGGGATCAGGAGCTGGCTCCGCTGGCTGAACAGATTAGCCGCTGGCGAGCGGCCTACAGTGAGGCCATCGCCGGAGATATCAACGCCACCTGCGCGCAATTTTTACCTGAGTTTCAGCTGGACTTCTCTTTTCAGCGCGGCTGGGATAAAGAAACGGATTACGGCGAGCTGCTTGAGCGTCAGTTTGAACGCGATCGGGCGCTGACCTACACCGCCAGCGGGCCACACAAGGCGGACTTTCGCATCCGCGCTGACGGCACGCCGGTTGAAGATTTACTGTCACGCGGCCAGTTAAAGCTGCTGATGTGCGCCCTGAGACTGGCGCAGGGTGAATTTCTCACCCGACAGAATGGGCAACGATGCCTGTATCTGATAGATGATTTTGCCTCTGAGCTGGATGAAACGCGTCGGCAACTGCTGGCGTCACGTTTGAAGGCCACTCATGCCCAGGTTTTTGTCAGCGCCATTGGTGCTGAGCATGTGTTCGACATGGCTGACGAAAAGGGCAAGATGTTCCACGTAGAACAGGGTAAAATAGCGGTTCAACCTGAAGATTAAACGAGCGAGAAACGTTGATGTCGAATTCTTATGACTCCTCAAGTATCAAAGTTCTGAAAGGGCTTGATGCAGTACGCAAGCGCCCAGGTATGTATATCGGCGATACGGATGACGGTACCGGTCTGCATCACATGGTATTCGAGGTCGTGGATAACGCTATCGATGAAGCGCTCGCCGGTCACTGTAAAGATATTATTGTTACTATTCATGCAGATAACTCCGTTTCCGTGCAGGATGACGGCCGTGGTATTCCTACCGGCATCCATGAAGAGGAGGGTATCTCTGCGGCGGAAGTGATCATGACCGTTCTGCACGCAGGCGGTAAGTTTGATGACAACTCGTATAAAGTATCCGGTGGTCTGCACGGCGTGGGCGTGTCGGTGGTTAACGCGCTGTCCGAAAAGCTGGAGCTGACCATTCGTCGCGAAGGCAAGGTTCACCAGCAGATTTACGTCCACGGCGTGCCGCAGGCTCCGCTGAACGTGACGGGTGAAACCGATCTGACCGGTACCCGCGTGCGTTTCTGGCCAAGCCATGAGACCTTTACTAACGTCACCGATTTTGAGTATGAAATCCTTGCCAAGCGTCTGCGTGAGCTCTCGTTCCTTAACTCTGGCGTCTCCATCAGGCTGGAAGACAAGCGTGACGCCCGCCAGGATCACTATCACTACGAAGGCGGCATCAAGGCATTCGTCGAGTATCTGAATAAGAACAAAACGCCAATTCATCCGAATGTCTTCTACTTCTCAACGGAAAAAGACGGCATTGGCGTGGAAGTGGCGCTGCAGTGGAACGACGGTTTCCAGGAAAACATCTACTGCTTTACTAACAACATTCCGCAGCGCGATGGCGGCACGCACCTTGTCGGCTTCCGTACCGCGATGACGCGCACCCTCAACGCCTACATGGACAAAGAAGGCTACAGCAAAAAAGCCAAGGTCAGCGCCACTGGTGACGATGCTCGTGAAGGGCTGATTGCGGTAATTTCCGTGAAGGTGCCCGATCCTAAATTCTCCTCGCAAACCAAAGATAAGCTGGTTTCATCCGAGGTGAAGAGCGCGGTTGAACAGCAGATGAATGAGCTGCTGGCGGAATACCTGCTGGAAAACCCAGGCGATGCGAAAATCGTTGTTGGCAAAATTATCGATGCGGCCCGCGCCCGTGAAGCGGCCCGTCGCGCACGCGAGATGACCCGCCGTAAAGGCGCGCTGGACCTGGCTGGCCTGCCGGGCAAGCTGGCGGACTGCCAGGAGCGCGACCCGGCGCTGTGCGAAATCTACCTGGTGGAAGGTGACTCTGCTGGCGGATCGGCCAAGCAGGGGCGTAACCGTAAAAACCAGGCGATCCTGCCGCTTAAGGGGAAAATCCTCAACGTTGAGAAGGCGCGCTTTGACAAAATGCTCGCTTCGCAGGAAGTTGCCACGCTGATCACCGCGCTGGGCTGCGGCATTGGCCGTGACGAGTACAACCCGGACAAGCTGCGCTATCACAGCATCATCATCATGACCGATGCGGACGTGGATGGTTCACACATTCGTACCCTGCTGCTAACGTTCTTCTACCGTCAGATGCCTGAAATCATCGAGCGCGGCCATGTGTATATTGCCCAGCCGCCGCTTTACAAGGTGAAGAAAGGCAAGCAGGAGCAGTACATCAAGGATGATGACGCGATGGATCAATATCAAATCGCTATTGCGCTGGATGGCGCGACGCTGCATACCAATGCTGATGCGCCGGCGCTGGGCGGCGGACCGCTGGAAACAATGGTGTCAGAATTCAACAGCACCCGCAAAATGATCAAGCGGATGGAGCGCCGCTACCCGGTCGCCCTGCTGAACACGTTGATCTATCATTCAACCCTGAGTGACCTTTCCGCTCAGGCTCCGGTTCAGGCCTGGGTTGACGGGCTGGTAGCCATGCTGAACGAGAAAGAGCAGCACGGCAGCGCCTATCAGGGGCTGGTGCGCGAGAACCTTGAGCTGCATATCTTTGAACCGGTGGTACGCATTCGTACTCACGGCGTCGATACCGATTACCGGCTGGATAACGAGTTCATCACCGGCGGCGAATATCGCAGAATCTGCGCGCTGGGTGAAAAGCTGCGCGGTCTGATCGAAGAAGATGCCTTTATCGAACGCGGCGAGCGCCGTCAGCCTGTCGACAGCTTCGAGCAGGCGATGGACTGGCTGGTGAAGGAGTCGCGCCGCGGCCTTTCGGTACAGCGCTACAAAGGTCTGGGCGAGATGAACCCGGAGCAGCTGTGGGAAACCACGATGGACCCAGACAGCCGCCGTATGCTGCGGGTGACGGTGAAAGATGCGATTGCCGCCGATCAGCTGTTCACCACGCTGATGGGCGACGCCGTTGAGCCTCGCCGTGCGTTTATCGAAGAGAATGCGCTGAAAGCCGCTAATATCGATATCTGATAGCGCGCTTTGCTGAACAGAAAGGCAGGTCTGAGGATCTGCCTTTTTTTATGGCGCTTTTACTCATTGCTGCTCAAACCCCATTAACGCATAGCGGTAAAAATCATTGTTATTTTTCATGCCGAGCTTACGCATTACCGCCCGTTTGTGGGTGCTGATGGTTTTCACGCTCAGGCTGGTGACTCGCGAAATATCGGTCAGTGACAGGCCCATGCGCGTGTATTTGACCACCATCTCCTGCTGTCTGCTGAGAATGATGGCATCCTGAGGCTTGCAGTTCTGCGGGGTGAGCAGACTTTTCATGGCGTAGCCGGAAGAGTTTTTACGTTTGAACAGCTGTAGCAACCACTGCGCAGCGTCGCTTTTTTTTATCTGAAGCAGATGTTGATGGCAGGAACCGTCGCCGACATGGCACTGTGCGGCCAGAAAGATCGAAACGTAACGTTCCGTTGGCTTATCTTCCCCTTTCGCGTCCTGGCCTGCGGGAAGGGAATGCGCTTTCACTGAACCAGTCTGGTAGACGTCGGTGATAACGATATCCGGCGTGAGTAACGCCTTGTTCTCTTCCGTGACCAGAAACACCGGGTTGCCTGTAATCGTGGGCAGCCAGACTTCATTAATCAAACCGATAGTGCCTGAGACAAAAAAGCTGTCTTTGCTGACAATGACAATATTCATTCGCTTCCTCCGTGAATGTCATGCAGGGTTATTTTCTCACAGTTGCTCAAAAGTCACACACAGAATACGTCCAGATTTAGCTAAAGTGACTTTAGTTCTGGCTGCGTTTAACCGCCGTATATCCTTAACCGGGCTGGTCAATGTGAGCTGAATCGCGCTAGCATAAGAACAAACCGTTAGCTGACGAGGACGTTATGGCAATAAAACTGATTGCAATTGATATGGACGGCACCCTGCTTAACCCGCAGCATGAAGTGACTCCCGGGGTAAAAAAGGCCATTAAGGCCGCCCGCGACAAAGGCGTGGCTATTGTGCTGGCGACCGGTCGCCCTTTTGTCGGCGTACAGCGCTATCTGATGGAGTTGGATCTCCAGCAGGAAGGACAATATTGCATTACCAACAATGGCGCGCTGGTTCAGCAGGCGGCTACCGGCGACTGTGTGGCTGAAGTCACGCTGACATTTGACGATTTTCTCTATTTTGAAAAGCTGGCGCGCGAGCTTGGCGTTCATTTCCAGGCGCTGACGAAATCCCAGCTGTTTACGCCAAATCAAGACATCAGTGCCTATACCGTTCACGAAGCTTTTCTTACCGGGATACCGCTGCATTACCGCGCGGTGGAAGAGATGGACCGATCGCTGACCTTTCCAAAGGTAATGATGATCGATCCACCGGAAGTGCTGGACGAGGCAATTGCGCGCCTGCCGCAGGCCGCTCACGAACGTGCGACCATCATGAAAAGCTCGCCTTACTACCTGGAAATTCTTAATAAGCAGGTAAATAAAGGTGCCGGGGTCAAAGCGCTGGCCGAACGCCTGGGGTTGTCCCGTGATGAGGTGATGGCAATTGGCGACCAGGAAAACGACCTGGCGATGCTACAGTTCGCCGGGACCGGCGTGGCGATGGGGAATGGCATTGAGTCGGTGAAGGCTGCCGCCCAGTTTGTCACCAAAACCAATATGGAAGACGGTGTGGCGTACGCCATTGAGAAATTTACCCGCTAGCGTCTGTTAAAACGTCCCGCACTGCCGGGGCGTTTTAACCTTCCCAATACCTGCGACACCGTTGCAAAGTTCGCTATGAAGTCACCTTTTGTTTTATTTAAAGCCTGGCAGCGGGCTGAGGGCAATCCCGCAACTGGCAGTGCCGCACTGGAGTGACCAAAATACGTCCGATGAATACATCATTCTGATGTTTTTTTCGGTTTTCAATGCACGTTTATGGGTACTCTGTTGTAAGTGTCCATGTGTAATATCATCTCTGGACTTCTGTATTAAGCCATTCTTTAAAACTGGCATAAGGAATATAAATTGAGACGTTTTTGTATTTAACCTTTCCGCTCTTCCCGTCTTTAATTCTGTCAGCGTAACCGATTATCACACCCGCGACTGTGCCATCACTGTTGTTATAGACGGCACCACCGGACATGCCTTTCACCGTTCCTGCATCTGACGCAACTACCACACAGTTATTTTTATTCCATTCGCTCTTAAATAGCGTGTTAGTGAGGTTGGTTCCCTCTGATTTTACGGGCATGGCAGAGATAAAGCTGTAGCCGAACAGGTCAACACGGTCACCGATATTACCGTTGCGAAAAACAGGTGCTTTCAGCATTTTATTTTTATGATAAACAATTGCCAGGTCACACTCCGGATGCTCTGATTTCACACGATAAAGCGAATATCTGGCAACGTGGGCGGCGGTAAGACTGTATTCCTCTGTCAGCGGGATGGTTGTACCCAGTGCGCCAGCGCCCAGAATGGTGGGAATGCCGGTGAAGGTCATGTCGACCTTTTCACGGGCTTCATTACTGTATTCATATTTCCCTACAGAACACCCGGTCAGTAACAATAAAAAAACAAATACGCAATATTTCATCATTATTTCTGGTCAGAAAAGATATATAAAATCACCGCCATGTAAATAAAAAGAGATGTCTTAATCCCCCAAAGAATCGTTATTTTCCTGTTGTTCGCGCAGTAATGGTTCTCTGTGTATACAGTAAAAAACGTTTCTGTTCTCTTTTTATCAGGATTGATGCTGCCGTGGCAATATCATTACGGTGAGCGTTTCAGGTTTTTTGCTAAGCTGTTTCGCTGCGACCGATAAAATCATGGGATGTGCAACGTCGGCAAATATAGACCTGCTTGAAATTTCGACAGCATTCTGCGCCAGGAAACATAAACGAATCGTCAATGTTTGTCTGGGGAGGCCGCCCCCCTTTCTTCCTGAGCCTCGTCCTGATTAGATATGACATTGAATTTTATTTGGAAAATTTTCATTGTTTGCATCTTTTTTTATTTTTAACCGTAGATACGCTTTACGGGAGGCGTTTTTCTGACGGGTGATTCTCCAGCAACCGGATAGCAATCCCCCAACGGCCATCAACAACACCGATCGTGTCAACAGCGTTAAGCCCCAGGCGATCCATTGCGCTGATTCTCCGTTTCAACTTGCCGCGATCGCATTCCATGACATCCGGTACTATTAATCCGTAATAAAGAATATATCAACCCTTACGAAATTATTTATGCACTAAGGTCATGGGGATTTATTTAATATCTGAAATTGAGCCTGAACGCCAGAAATTCCGCGTCAATAATGCCTTGTAGCGCAAATCTGCTAAGGTTCAACGTACTGTTAAAAAAGAAAAACACAGCAACGACAAATGTCAGTAATTTAAGTTTTTTCATATTTATTAATTTAATTAATAAATTGGTTTTTTATGGAGTTGTGGTAAGGGAATGGCTAGTGTTACTGCGCGTTAGGCCATGGCGTCAGAATGCTAAATATAGTGTTTTTGTTTGTTATTGATTTATTTCAAAAGGATTTTTTATGAACAAGCTGACGATAATTATTCCATTTATTTTATCAACCCCATTGTCTCAGGCTATTTTGATTGACGAGCATACCTTTAAAGAAAATGGTGGTGACATCACGGATGTACGTCAGGGACTTAAAAATAAAAATGAGAAACTGCGTGAGTTGAGCTACGCTAAAGAATATCTCTCTGTGGGTGCGATCCCTGGCTGTACTGCAACATGGATCGGGAATGATGATAAAAATAAATGGAGTTATATTCTTACAGCGGCTCATTGTGTTGACTATGCCAATACAAAAACTTCAACAAAATCATCGTTCACCTCCTGGAACAACAAAGTCATTGCTGATGGTGAAGGTACCTCATTTGTACCTAAAGAAAGAATAAACAGACCCGCAGGCATGGGAGGCGCATCAACGGATATAGCTATATTAAAATTACCCTTCAGAGCAGTATTAACTGATGCCAACGGTAAGCCTGTAGTAAAACCTGTTTTAAACGATTCGTCAGATGAAATGAATGAAACGGTAACTTACGTTGGTTACGGAACCTGGGGCGTTGGTTTAAATCAGCATGGTAGTTATTGGCCTGAAAAAGGTGACAGAAGATTATTCGGTCAGAGTAAAATAGATTCTATTTTCGAACTTGATTATGGGATAGGTGCGTCATATTCCCCTGTCGGCCCTTCTGAATTCTGGGCCAGAGTTGCTCCCGGGGATAGTGGCTCATCATGGTGGCAGAAGAAAAATTCCAGAAACGTCATCATAGCGACGACTAATGGCCATGGCGGCTCCTACTCAACCGGCGCTCGTGTGTCAAAGTATAAAGACTGGATAAAATCTGTTTATCCTGAGGCGCTTTTCTTATCTGAATTGAAAGATTTACCAGAAAAATATGATCATTCTTTTCCTGAAAATCTTCGAACATATAAAGCCGGTACCGTTATTTTACAGCCCAGGGACGGGAAGTTATATGAATGCAAACCCTTCCCCTATAGTGGATTTTGTGTTCAATGGAGCCGTTCATCAAACCAGTTTGAACCGGGGGTAGGCAGTAACTGGCAAGATGCCTGGAAGCTTAAAAATTAGGAGCCTGTATGGGGTTCTACGTCGGAACCCCAGATTTTCCGTCACCTCAGTTTCAGCCTGGAAACCAGTTCATCTCTCCCGCAGCTTACGATAGCTGATTCATTCCCTTTTTCAGTCAGGGTTTGTCTGTTTTGTGATCTGTATTGTAGTACAACATTGTATATAGGTACTACAATAACCCATCGTTATCCACTCCTCACCAGCTTTAGTCGTGCAAATGTGTGGCTGACGGCGGTACAGTGCCAGGGACTCTTACTCAACTGCACGGAATACCATGAAAGACGATCTCAGCAAAACGGACCGTATCATTCTGACCTTAGGTGAAGACATTGTGTCGGGAAACTACCTGCCCGGCGCCTCCTTACCGGCAGAAGCCGAGCTTTGCGAACGGTTCAGCACCTCGCGCAATATTATCCGTGAAGTGTTTCGATCGTTGATGGCAAAGCGGCTGGTAGAGATGAAGCGTTACCGGGGGGCTTTTGTCACCCAGCGCAGCCAGTGGAACTTCCTCGACAGCGACGTGCTGCAGTGGTCGCTTAAGCACGATCGGGACCCGCGGCTGATTGCGGCCATGAGCGAAGTGCGAAATCTGGTTGAGCCGCAAATCGCTCGCTGGTCGGCGGAACGCGCCACCTCAAGCGATTTAGCCAAAATTGAAGCGGCGCTCAACGATATGGTGACCCACCACCATGACCGTGCGGCGTTCAATCAGGCCGATATTCGCTATCACGAAGCCGTGCTGGAATCCGTGCATAACCCGGTTCTTCAGCAGCTCAGCGTAGCCATCAGTTCGCTACAGCGGGCGGTCTTCGAGCGAACCTACATGCCGGACAGCGACAACATGCCGAATACGTTGCTCGAGCATAAAACGCTGTTTAACGCGATTCGCCATCAGAAACCTGATGAGGCTGAGCAGGCGGCACTGACGATGATTGCCAGCTCGACCCGAAGACTAAAGGACATTACGTGACCAGCTATATTGCTATCGACTGGGGCTCCACTAACCTCCGTGCCTGGTATTTCCGCGAAGGAATCTGTCAGGAGGAACGCCGTTCTGAATCCGGCGTTACCCGGCTGAACGGCCGGACGCCAGCCGGGGTTTTTACAACGATCACTGAAGGATGGCCGGTCAGCGAGCTGCCGGTGATCATGGCCGGGATGGTCGGGAGCAACGCGGGCTGGCTGAATGTGCCCTATCTGCCCTGTCCGGTCTCGCTGGGGGAGATTGCCTTCCGCCTGACCAGGGTGGAAAACAGAGCCTGGATTGTGCCGGGGTTGAGCATGGTGCAAAGCGATAATTTTAACGTGATGCGCGGAGAAGAGACGCAGCTGCTTGGCGCCGCGCGGCTTTGTCCTGCCACTCATTACGTCATGCCCGGCACCCACTGTAAGTGGGTGAAGGAAGAAGCGGGCAAGATCGTGGATTTTCGCACCGTGATGACCGGAGAACTTCACCATGTTCTGCTTAACCATTCGCTGATTGGCAGCGGGCTGCCAGCGCAGCGCCCGGACGCAGAGGCCTTCTCTCAGGGGCTGGAAACGGGCGCTAACGATCGCAGCATTCTCAGCCGGTTATTTGAGGTGCGTGCAGCGCATGTGCTGGGTGCTCGTTCTCGTGAGTCGGTCAGCGATTTTCTTTCCGGTTTGCTGATAGGTCATGAAGCGGCGCTGATGGCAGCGACCTTTATGCAGGGGCATAAAACCCCGCTAACCCTTATTGCAGGCAGCTCGCTGGCCGAACGCTATCTGAAGGCGTTGCAGCTTACCGGGCTGTCCGCTCAACTGCTGGAGGGCGACCGGGCCTTCCAGCATGGAATCAGGAGTATTGCCGATGAACTGGCCTACTAAGCTGCCGCTGATCGCTATCCTGCGCGGTATTCGCCCTGATGAGGCGGAGGCACACGTTGCCGCGTTAATTGACGCGGGTTTTGATGCTATTGAGATCCCGCTTAACTCGCCGGAATGGTCGCGCAGTATTGCCAGTATGGTTGCCGCCTTCGGCCATCAAGCACTGATTGGCGCGGGCACCGTACTGGAGCCGGAGCAGGTTGACCAGCTGTCCGTAATTAATAGCAGGTTGGTGGTGACGCCAAACACTGACGTGGCGGTCATCCAACGCGCGGTAGAAAAAGGCATGACGGTGGCGGCTGGCTGCGCTACGGCCTCCGAGGCCTTTACCGCGCTGAAAGCTGGCGCCCAGGCGCTGAAAATCTTCCCTTCTTCCGCCTTCGGTCCGGACTACATTAAGGCGCTGAAAGCCGTACTGCCGCCGGACGTGCCGGTGTTTGCCGTTGGCGGCGTCACTCCGGAAAATCTCCATGCGTTTCTGGCTGCGGGCTGCGTGGGCGCTGGCCTCGGTAGCGATCTCTATCGTGCCGGACAGCCCGTTTCCCGCACCGCAGAGCAGGCGCGCGCTTTCGTTGCAGCCTATAAGGACGCCGTACAATGAAAATTACAAAACTGACTACTTATCGCCTGCCTCCGCGCTGGATGTTTTTGAAGATTGAAACGGACGAAGGCGTGGTGGGCTGGGGAGAACCGGTTATCGAAGGGCGAGCCAGAAGCGTCGAGGCCGCCGTGCATGAACTTTCAGAATTTCTGATTGGTCAGGACCCGGCGCGGATCAACGATCTGTGGCAGGTGATGTATCGCGGCGGATTCTATCGCGGTGGCCCGATTTTAATGAGCGCCATTGCCGGTATTGATCAGGCGCTGTGGGATATCAAAGGCAAGGTCCTCGGCGTTCCCGTCTGGCAACTGCTGGGCGGCCTGGTGCGCGACAGCATCAAAGCGTACAGCTGGGTCGGCGGCGATCGTCCGGCGGAAGTGATTGACGGTATTAAAAAGCTGCGTGAAATCGGCTTTGATACCTTTAAGCTGAACGGCTGCGAAGAGATGGGCATCATCGACAGCTCACGCAAAGTGGATGCGGCGGTCAATACCGTGGCGCAGATCCGCGAGGCGTTTGGCAACGACATTGAGTTCGGGCTGGATTTCCACGGCCGTGTCAGCGCGCCGATGGCGAAAATCCTGATTAAGGAGCTGGAGCCTTATCGTCCGCTGTTTATCGAAGAGCCGGTGCTGGCAGAGCAGGCGGAATACTATCCCCGGCTGGCGGCCCAGACGCATCTGCCTATTGCGGCCGGTGAGCGTATGTACTCGCGCTTTGAATTCAAACGCGTGCTGGACGCGGGCGGTCTGGCTATCCTTCAGCCCGATCTCTCCCACGCTGGCGGCATCACCGAATGTTTTAAAATTGCCGCCATGGCGGAAGCCTATGACGTTGCGTTGGCTCCTCACTGCCCGCTGGGACCGATTGCGCTGGCTTCCTGCCTGCATGTGGACTTTGTTTCCCGCAATGCGGTATTCCAGGAGCAGAGCATGGGAATTCACTATAACCAGGGCGCGGAGCTGCTGGATTACGTGGTGAATAAAGAAGACTTCACGATGCAGGGCGGCCACTTTGCGCCGTTGAGCAAACCTGGTCTGGGCGTGGAAATTAACGAGCAGCTGGTGATTGAACGCAGCAAGACCGCGCCGGACTGGCGAAATCCGCTGTGGCGGTTTGGCGACGGCACGGTCGCCGAGTGGTAAATCGCCCTCTCTGTCAGTAAGCGCCATAACAAACATCCCACAAAATACCCTGCGTGCGCCGCGGGCGGTCCTTTTGCTGCCCGAGCCCGGCCACGCCACCCGTTGAGGTAGTGATGATGAACACCGATCTGTACACCTCCACCCTGAAACAGCTGAACGCGAAAATTATTCCCTTTATCGTTATCTGCTATTTTGTCGCCAATCTGGATAAGACCAATATCTCCATCGCCGCGCTGCAAATGAACGCGGATCTGGGCCTTTCCGCCAGCATGTACGGCCTCGGCGTCGGTATGTTTTACATCTCCTATATCCTGTTCGAAATCCCCAGCAACGTGATCATGACAAAGGTCGGCGCGCGCCGCTGGATTGCCCGCATCATGATTACATGGGGTATCGTCAGCACCGGAATGGCGCTGGTGCATAGCGCTAACCAGCTGTACGTGATGCGCTTTCTGCTGGGCATGTGCGAAGCCGGATTTGCCCCGGGGATCATCTACTACATCTCCTGCTGGTTCCCGAAAAGCAACCGCGCCCGCGCGATGTCCTTTTTCTATATGGGCTCCGTGGCGGCGTCAATTATTGGTCTGCCGGTGTCGGGTGCGATCCTGAACATGCACGGGATTGCTGACGTAGCTGGCTGGCGCTGGCTGTTCGCGCTGGAGGGGCTCCCCGCCGTACTGCTGGGCGTGCTGGTGCTGTGGCGGCTGCCCGATACGCCGGAGCATGCGCCGTGGCTGAACCCGGAGCAGAAGTCGTGGCTACGCCAGCGTTTGCAGCAGGATAACGTTGGCGTGGAGATCGGAAAGAATCACTCCTGGCTTAGCGCGCTGAAGGATAAAACCGTGCTGCTGCTGAGTCTTGTCTGGTTCCTCCAGGCCTTTGGCTCGATTGGCATCACGCTGTTTATGCCGCTGATCGTCAAAAGCATGGCGGCCGGGCAGAGCAATTTTGTTATCGGCCTGCTCTCTGCGGTGCCGTTCGTGCTGGCCTGCCTGTTTATGTACTTAAACGGTCGTCATTCAGATAAGACCAACGAACGCTCATGGCATATGGGTCTGCCGCTGATCTTCTCCGGGCTGGCGCTGGCCATGGCCGTCTGGTCGGGCAATTTGCTGGTGTCTTACCTGCTGCTGGTGCTGACCGTTGGCTTTAACTTTGCGCTGACGCCCGTTTTCTGGGCCGTTACCACCGAAAAGCTGGCTGGCGTGGCGGCGGCCGCTTCCATCGCGTTTATTAATACGGTGGCGAACTTTGTCGGACTGGGTTTACCCCCTATTCTCGGCAAAATCAAGGACATAACTAACAGCTATCACTACGGCCTGCTCATCGTCGCCGTAGCGCTGATTGTTGGCGGCGTAATCGGCATTATCGTCTCTCATCCCTCGCGCGGTTCGCTGAAATCGGTCCCTCATCATCAGCCAGGTAAGTAATATGAAAATGAAAGTGTTAAAGCAGGCGTTTCTGCCTGCTCCGCTACTGTCCGACTTACAGCAACGCTATGAGGTTGTAGAATTCTCCTTGCTAACCAGCAGCGATTTTGCCGGTATGGCGGCTGATTTTCAGGTTCTGCTGACCAATGGGGAGGCGGTGGTCACCCGCGAGCTGATGGCCTCGTTACCTAACCTGGCGCTGATTGCGGTGTTTGGCGTTGGCTATGACGGTGTCGACGTGCAGGCGGCAAAAGAGCATCAGGTTAAGGTGACCCATACGCCGGACGTACTGACAGAGGATGTCGCCGACCTTGCTATCGGGTTGATGCTGTCAACTTCCCGCCAGATCCCTGGCGCGCAGGCATTTATTCAGCAGGGCAAATGGCCGCAGGCAAGCTATCCGTGGACGCGAAAGGTCTCTGGATCTGCGCTGGGGATTGTGGGACTGGGCCGAATTGGACTGGCGGCAGCCAAACGCGCGCAGGCCTTTGATATGTCGATTGCTTACTGCAACCGGACGCCGCTCGGTAATGTAGCCTATCGCTATCAGCCTGATGTCGTGGCGCTGGCCAGAGAGAGTGACTTTTTGCTGGTTTGCGCGCCGGGCACGGCCAGCAACCGCCATCTGATTAATCGTGAAGTCCTGGAGGCGCTGGGGAGTGAAGGGATCCTGATAAACGTAGGTCGGGGCAGCGTGGTGGATGAGCAGGCCCTGATTGCGGCGCTGGATGCCGGGACGCTGGGTGGCGCAGGGCTGGACGTGTTCAGCGAGGAGCCTCAGGTTCCTTCCGCGCTATTTCACCGGCCCAATGTTGTCCTGACTCCGCATATAGCCAGCGCAACCTGGTCAACGCGTCTGGCTATGTCACAACTGGTGGCGAAAAACGTGGATGCCTTCTTTAACGGTCAGCCGCTGGCAACGCCAGTACCCGAAAGCCGCTGAATGCATTACCCTTAGGGGCAGAACAGGTCCTGGGGAAAGCGCGATGACGGAAACACAGCTGACGTTTGATCAACGTAACCATCAACTTACCAATATTAATATCTGGACGGCTGACAGCCAGTGGCTGGTATACGACATGCGGCCAAATGGCGCGACGTTCAGCAGCTTAACCGTTGAGCGGGTGAATCTTCGCGGCCAGACGGAAGTGCTGTACCAGGCTAAAGACGGCGCGCATGTTGGCGTGGTCACCGTCAGCCCCGACCTGCCTCCTCGCTATGTTTGCATCCACGGCCCGGAACACCCGGACAGCCAGTGGCAGTATGACTTTCACCATCGGCGCGGGGTGATTATCCAGCACGGTCGCGCGGAGAATCTGGACGCCTGCGATATTACGCCGCCCTTCACGCCCGGCGCGCTGCGCGGCGGTTCGCATGTACACGTTTTCAGCCCGGACGGCTCACGCCTCAGCTACACCTATAACGACCACGTTATGCACGAATTCGACAGCAAAGAGGATCTGCGCAACGTTGGCGTGGCGGTGCCTCTGCACGCCGTCTGCCCGCCTAAGCAGCACCCGCGCGAGTACGATGGCAGCCACTTCTGCGTGCTGGTTAGCAAAACGACCGCAAACCCCGCCGCAGGCAGCGACGAAATCAGCCGGGCTTATGAAGAAGGCTGGATCGGCGAGGAGGGCTATCTGAAGCACGATGGTCACCGGCAGCGCTGGGCACTGGCCTTTATTGGCGACACCCGGGCTGAAAACGGTGAAAAAGTGCCGGAGGTGTTTATCGTCGATCTGCCCGATAAGATGGCTGATTACGCGCTGGAAGGCGAATCGCCGCTGGCCGGGACGGCAACCCGGCTGCCTGCGCCGCCTGAAAACGTTGTCCAGCGCAGGCTGACCTTTACCCACCGGCGCGCGCATCCGGGGCTGGCAATGCTGCCCCGCCACTGGCTGCGCAGCTCGCCAGACGGCCGGGCCATTGCCTTTTTAATGAAAGATGAGGCGGGCGTGGTACAGCTTTGGACCGTTGCGCCGACCGGCGGCGAGCCGCATCAGATTACGCGGGCGAAGAGCGATATTCAGTCGGCCTTCAGCTGGCATCCTGGCGGGCGTTCAGTGGCATTGATCAATGATAACAGCGTGATGCTTTGCGATATGGCAACCGGCAAGCTCAATCGTCTGACCGTGAGGACGGATGAAGCCCCGCTGGCTGATGCGGTGGTCTGCTCCCCCGATGGGTTACACGTAGCCTACCTGCGTAACGTCGGGGGCTGGCAGCAAATCTTTATCGTCGGCGTGGGCGAGTAGCCCGGGCGGGCGAAAGCTACTGCTGGGGAGGCGTGCTAACTGGCATTGGCGCGGCCTGAGCGAGGCTGTCGTTGGTATGGTTCTGCTGTTCGCTGCGCAACACGCGCTCACGCGGGGAGTCGTTGGCCTTGTCGCTGTCCTTACGGTAATAATCCCACGGCAGGAACAGCGTATCCACTACGGCGGAAAACGGCAGGTCCAGCGCGGCCAGCGGGCGCATGACCCAGCCGCTATTGCTGTCGGCAACAATCGCCGCACCGGCACGCGTACCGGAATAATAGCCCTGGTCGGGGCCGGAATGGGTCATAAAGCTGGAGCACCCGGTAGTGCCAGCCAGCGAAAGGCAGGCAAGCAGACCGGCACAGCGACACTTGTTTATTACTCTCATCATCATCATCCCTTCAGTCACGGCAACGCCGGCCTGATTGTTATCGTCATGTGCTGGGAAGTTCCCGGCCGCTCTGTGGCGACTCTTGCACTGGTTCGACGAATTCTTCCCTGAGTGTATGACATTCGTGGCTCAATGGTTAAAAAAATTGCGTTTTAGCCCCTTGAAAGCCGACCTGAAGTCACCATTTTACTATCAGGGTCACAAATGAGTACGCCGTAAGGGTACGTCATCCTGACCCACGACCTGTCCATAGTGGAAGGTCTGACCTCAATTCTCGCTGAAATTCAGGAGTAATAACATGCGTAATTTCGATCTTGCCCCACTTTACCGTTCTTCTATCGGCTTTGACCGCCTGATCAATTTGCTGGAATCTAATCAGGGCCAGAGCAACGGCGGCTACCCTCCTTATAACGTGGAGCTGGTGGCGGAAAATAAATACCGAATCACCATTGCCGTGGCAGGCTTCGCTCAGAGCGAGCTGGATATCACCGCCCACGACAATATGCTGACCGTGCGCGGCGCCCATCCTGACGAACAGCAGGAGCGAACCTATCTGTATCAGGGCATTGCCGAGCGCAATTTTGAGCGCAAGTTCCAGCTGGCTGAACACGTCAGCGTGCGCGATGCCAAATTAGAAAATGGCCTGCTTTATATCGATCTTGAGCGCGTCGTGCCTGAAGCCAATCAGCCGCGGAAGATTGAAATTCTGAAGTAATCCGCCAGTAGAAAGGGCCGCATCAGCGGCCCTTTTTTCATCCTTCCTGATGCGCCCGCTCTATCTCCTCCGCGAGTATCGCAATGCCCCGTTCAATTTTGTCGCTGTCCGGCACGTAATTCATGCGCATACACTGATGCGTGTGCGGCCACGCCTGCTCCAGGCCGGGAAAGAAGAAGTGGCCCGGCACCATCAGCACGCCCCGTTTTTTCAGCCGCTGATAGAGCACCTCGGTGGTAACCGGCAGGTCTTTAAACCACAGCCAGAGGAAAATTGCGCCCTCAGGCTTGTGAATAAGACAGCGATCTTCGGATAAATAGCGGCGAATGACGGCGATGGTCTGGTTTACGCGCTGCTGATAAAACGGTTTTATCGTTTGTTCCGACAGGCGCAGCAGATCGCCACGCTGGATCATCTCATTGGCGATGGCCGGGCCGATGCTGCCCGGCGCCAGGCTGATAATGCCATTTATATTGCTGATGGCTGAGATCGTTTTCTCATCGGCGATGATAATGCCGCAGCGCGCGCCGGGAAGGCCGAGCTTGGAAAGGCTCATGCACAGGATGATATTCGGATTCCACAGCGGCCTGGCCTCGCTGAAAATGATGCCGGGAAAAGGCACGCCGTAGGCGTTGTCGATAAGCAGCGGAATGTCATGCTGCTGCGCCAGCAGGTCAAGCTTGATCAGCTCTTCGTCAGTAATAACGTTACCCGTTGGGTTAGTCGGGCGGGAAACGCAGATCAGGCCAGTATCTTCGGTAATGTGCAGATGCTCGAAATCCACATGATATTTGAACTGCCCTTCGGGCAGCATCTCAATGTTGGGACGGGTAGAGACGAAAAGATCCTCCTCCAGCCCGGCATCCGCATAGCCCAGATATTCCGGCGCCAGCGGGAACAGCACCCGTTTCTTGCTGCCGTCGGCGCGTCGTCCGGCGTACAGGTTGAACAGATAGAAGAAGGCGCTCTGGCTACCGTTAGTCAGAGCGATATTTTGCGGCCCAATTTCCCAGCCCAGCTCTTCGCGCAGCAGGGCTGAGAGCGACTCCAGCAGCGTTGTTTTTCCACGCGGGCCGTCGTAGTTGCACAGCGCCTCGGCCAGCTTGCCCTGATCGTGCATCTGCTGTAGCAGCTGTTGGAAATACGCATTCATGGCTGGAATTTGCGCGGGATTGCCGCCGCCCAGCATAACCGCACCCGGTGTGCGTAATCCTTCACCCATATCTTCCATCAGGCGCGTAATGCCTGAATGTCTTGTAAATTTGTCACCGAAGGCGGAAAAGCTCATAACGTATTAACTGCTTAGTCAGGTCGTAGGGGGGGTTACCTTAACGTCAGCCCTGGCGTGATGCAATTATCACCTGCGGATTAACGCAGTTCTTCTCCACTTTCCCGCTCAGCGCGGCGATCAGGTTGTCGACCGCATCTCTGGCCATTCCGTAGCGCGTTTCATGGGTGGCGGAACCGACATGCGGCAGGGCCACAACGTTGGGCAGCGTCAGCAGAGGAGAATCAACCGGCAGCGGCTCTTTCTCGAAGACGTCCAGACCGGCAGCATGGATCGTGCCGTCTTTCAGCGCGGCAATCAGCGCCTCTTCGTCAATCACCGGGCCGCGTCCGGCGTTAATCAGCACCGCGGAATGTTTCATTTTTGCCAGCTGTTCGCGGCCAATCAGATGATGCGTCTCATTGGTCAGCGGCAGGCTGATGCACAGGAAATCGGACTCGCGCAGCAGCGTATCGAGATCGCACCAGGTGGCGCCAAAACGCTGCTCGGCCTCTTCATGATGCTTACGCGCGTTATAGAGGATCGGCATACTGAACCCCAGGTTCGCCCGCTGGGCCAGCGCCAGGCCGATACGTCCCATACCCAGAATGCCCAATTTTTTATGATGCACGTCGATGCCAAACCAGTCAGCGCCGATGCTGCTTTGCCACTCTCCGGCCTTCACGCGTTCGGCAACTTCGGTCACGCGGCGAGCCGCGGCGAGGACTAAAGCCATCATAGTATCGGCCACGGTTTCGGTCAGGACCGTTGGCGTATGCATCAACGCCACACCGCGATCGTTCAGCGCGGCGATATCAAAATTATCCACGCCAACGGAGACGCTGGAGGCGGCGCGCAGCTTCGGCGCTTTGGCCAGGAATTCGGCATCAATCTTCCCGCCCGATCCTAAAATCCCTTCGGCCTGCTGGAATGCCGCCGCGTGCTGGCTCAGGGTTTCCGGGGTAAGACCGTTGATTTCGGTAACGGTAAAATGCTCATCAAGCTTTGTGCGCAGATCTTCGGGTAATTTCTTGTACAGCACCACAGAAGGTTTCATTCTCGTCTCCCTTGAATTGAGGAACGGGCCTGCTGGCCCGCTGTGCATTTTTAAGCGTGTTTAGCGCCGCGCGGCATCGGCGGTTGTTTGTTCTTCGCGGGCTTTACTATCAGCGTCAGCCAGACCGAAATCAGTAGCGAACCACCCATAAATATATACGAAGCGGCAGGGCTGCCCGTGGCACCGTTCAGATAACCTACCACCCAGGAGCCCAGGAATGAACCCAGCGCGCCCATAGCGTTGATCAGCGCCATTGCGCCGCCGGCAACGTTACGTGGCAGCATCTCTGGAATGATGGCAAAGAACGGCCCGTAAGGGGCATACATTGCCGCGCCGGCGACGGTCAGCAGCGTGAACGACAGCCAGAAATTGTTTGCTCCCACCAGCCAGGAACCTAAAAACGCCAGCGCGCCAACCAGCAGCAACGGCCAGACAAATAATTTGCGGTTTTGTAACTTATCCGACGCCCAGGAGACGACGATCATCGCGAGGGTGGCCGCCAGATAAGGAACCGCCGAGAGCCAGCCCGCTTCAACCATGCCCATCTGGGTGCCGTTGCGCAGAATAGAAGGCAGCCAGAGCACGAAGCCGTAAACGCCGATGCTCCAGGTAAAGTACTGAATACAAAGGATGATGACGTTGCGTGACTTAAAGGCTTCGCTGTAATTACGCACCGCCTTGATGTTTTCCTGCTCTTTCTCTAACTGCGCCTGGAGGGCGGCTTTTTCGTCGTTGCTCAGCCAGTTCGCCTGTGCTGGTTTGTCCTGCACCATAAACCACCAGGCTATCGCCCAGATCACCGCCGGGATGCCTTCAAAGATAAACATCTCGCGCCAGCCGAACGACTCAATCAGATAGCCTGACACTACGGACATCCACAGCACGGTCACCGGGTTACCGAGGATCAGGAAGGTGTTGGCCCTGGAACGTTCAGATTTGGTGAACCAGTTGCTTATGTAGATCAGCATGGCGGGCATCACTGCCGCCTCTACCACGCCAAGGATAAAGCGGATGGCGGCCAGCATCGGAATATTGCTGACCATGCCGGTTAGCGAAGCGCAGACGCCCCACAGTACCAGGCAGATAAACACCAGTTTCTTCACGCTGCGGCGTTCAGCATAGATAGCGCCGGGGATCTGGAAAAAGAAGTAGCCGAGGAAGAACAGGGCACCCAGCAGCGATGACATGCCCTTGGTGATCCCCAGATCGTCGTTTATCCCTGCTGCGGAAGCGAAGCTGAAGTTCGCCCTGTCCAGATACGCCAGGCTGTAGGTGATAAACACGATGGGCATAATATACCACCAGCGTTTTGGCGCGATTGTCTGCTTGTTCATAGGTGTTTCCTCTGTTGAGGCTAAAAGAGTGTAGGGGCTTTTTTATTATTTTGGGTCAGTCATCGGCCAGTTCAGCGCGCGTCGGCAGGCCTTCGCTGTCGCCGATGACCTGAATGGCCAGTGAACCAATTTTGTTACCGCGACGGATCGCCGCGGGCAGGCTTTTACCTTCCAGCAGCGCGCTGATGGTGCCAACGGCAAAGCCGTCGCCTGCGCCAACCGTATCCACCACGTTCTCCGTTCTGATGGCCGCAACCGGGCCTTTTTCGCCCTGCGAGGTTTTGTACCAGGCGCCGTCGCAGCCGGTTTTCACTATTACCGCCTTCACGCCCATATCGAGGTAAAAGTCGGCAATGGCTTCAGGCTGGTCGTAACCGGTCAGTATTTTTCCTTCGCCGATTCCTGG
Source organism: Erwinia typographi (assembly GCF_000773975.1). Taxonomy (GTDB): domain Bacteria; phylum Pseudomonadota; class Gammaproteobacteria; order Enterobacterales; family Enterobacteriaceae; genus Erwinia; species Erwinia typographi. Next base: position 219,416 of record NZ_JRUQ01000019.1, on the reverse strand, counting down.
CAGTACCCAGTCCGCAAAGCCTGCCAGCAGGTTCAGTTGCCTGACCATTTCACGCTTATCCGGCCACAGAACGGGGCGCAGATTGGGATCAAAAGAGAGCGTTTTACCCATCTGTTTCATCTCCTGCGCGGCGTATCTGGACAGTTCGAGCGAGGAAGCAGAGAGAGCGGCGGCGACGCCGCTCAGATGGAGGTGACGCGCCGAACCAAAATAGTCGCGGCTGAAGTCTTCAGCAGAAAGATGGCTGGCGGCAGAGCCTTTACGGAAATATTCCACCAGCGGATCTGACCCGTCATCCACCTTTGATTTTAGCTGGAAGCCCGTCGGGTAACGCCCGTCGGTCGTCACCTGGCGGTGGTCCACGCCCTCCTTTTCCAGCTGCTGAAGGGTAAAGCGACCGAACGAGTCATCGCCAATCCGGCTGACCCAGCCCACTTTCAGGCCCAGCCTGGCGAGGCCAATCGCCACGTTCAGCTCGGCGCCGGCAATGCGTTTTACAAAGCGTTCGGCTGCGGCCAGCTCACCGGCTTCGGTGGCGACAAACATCGCCATCGCTTCACCAATGGTCACGACGTCAAGCGTGCCGTTTTCATGGAAGGTCATCGGTTACTCCTCTCGCAGCAGATCAACGTAATGGCGGGTGACGGCGAGCAGATCGTCGCCTGCCAGCGGGAATTCAATGCCGCGAGGCACGCCTGAAGGCAGCCGCGCCAGCGTCTCGCGCCACAGAGCGTCGGCTTCATCCAGCGCCACGGCGCGCCAGCCGTTGGCCTCTTTCGTGGCGGCTTTAACATGGATATAGCTGACGAAGCGGCTAAGGCTTGCGGCGGCGGCCAGAGGGTCATCGCCCACCCACAGCCAGTTGCCCATATCAAAGGTCATGCCGCTACAGGTGCGGGTTTCGCCGCAATCGTGAAAGTAGCTGTCCAGGGCGGACAGCCTGCCGCAGTCGGTCTGATCGTTCTCTACAACCAGGTGAAGAGTCTGACCCGCCAGCTTTTCGCGCAGGACGGCGTAGTCAAAGCCGCGGCGATAGTGTCCCAGCGAATATTTTAGTAGCTGAGCATTTAATTGCTTTGCTTCGGCGAAATGCGCATCGAGCCTGGGATTAAGCTGCCCGTCTTCTGTAAACAGCGCTTCCGGCACGGAATAGAACACCACCAGCCGGGCATCGGCCAGCGTTTTTCCCAGTGCAGGCAGCGTGCTTAACTCGCTGTCGCTGAACAATTCGCGACGGATTTCAATGCCGTCGGCACCGGCGGCGGCAACGATGGGCACCACGGCCTGCTGACCGCCCATGGCGGCAATCTGCTCGCGACCATAGGCTGCCGTCACCACTATCACTTCTCTTTTCATACCTTCCTCCAGGCTCGGTGTGGCCTCGACGTTATAAAAACGTTAAATGGAACCGGTTCCAAAGCAAAGGGGCAGTGTATGGTTTTATGATCGCGCTCACGATGTGAACAATTTTTGTTGGGGGATGGTCTGAAAATGCGATCTGAACGCGCCTGGAAATCTGAGGTTTAGGGAAAATAGCCACCGATGGGCAATGAAGCCCGATAACGTCTAAAAGGAATTCACGATGACAGACAGCAGCATCTCCCTTCCCTGCGAACTGCAACTCCCCAACGTACTTTTCACTACCCAGCATCGCTTTGACGATGGCTACGCGGAAGATATGCATTGTGGCGATCTGAGTGAGAAGGTTCTCCGGCAACATTACCTGTTGGACAGTGTGTCAGAGAGCTTTGATCCCTGGACGGGTGAAAAGCGTCGCTATCCGTTTGGCACCCACGCCTTAGCCAGACCGGCAATCATCAAAGAGAGGGTGAATTATCAGGACGTTTCCAGACTGCTTTTTGATGAGATGCGCAAGCACTCACGGGTGGCTTCATTCTTTGGCCATCGGGCGCTCTTTTTAAGATTGGTTAATCATCTGCAAAACGGTAACGGCAGGCCATTTAGTGATTCATTGCTGAACTTTGCTTATGCTAATCTGATCAGGAACGATCGCTCGAAAAAAAGCGCTTTGAATGGCATAAAAATAGCGCTATCAGAAGATACAGATCTGAAATATTTTTCAGATAAAATCAGACACTCCATAGCGATTGAAATCAGTGATAGCTATTTGCCGAAATTTGACCGTTGGATTGACTGCGTAAATGGTCTCGGAATTTCTGTGCATGATGTTCATGCAACCCAAATAACGTTAATGGCGCTACGCATTGAAGGGCGTAAATTCACTGCAAAGGTACACTTTAAAGGACAGGATCATTTCGGGTTGGACGATCGTGATATGATGAAACCGCGTTACCACAATATGCCGATCTTCCGCATCTGGTTCCTACTACAACGCTGGGAAAAAATGGGGTTCAAACCGTTTATGGTTAATATGGAAGCGACTGTTGAAATTCATGGAGAAAAAGCAGAAAAATGAAAAGCATAAAAAATGAGCTTCTTCAGGTGCTGGTCGCTGTGTTGGCATTACTCGGCGTAATTTTCTTCATCTTGAAAATTTCTGAGCCTGTTGAAATAGTGGATATCCATCATGAATCCGATGGGAGTAATGTGTTGGTCAGACACTTTCCCTATACCGACGCAGGTAAGTTAGCATGGTGGAAAGAAAACGAAGAAATGTTAAAAGAGAAGTATGGCGTTCCAGAAGAGGATGAAACGGGGGACTTCAGGATAGTTTTTTGGGGATTCAATGATGGTTATAAAGTAATGCCTAAAAGCGTTCCAAGATTGAGCTTTGAAACAACGGATCTGCGCTGTTTCGACGACAGAAAGGTAAAAGATAATTGTATCGAAAAGGACATCTTATTCAGGGTGAGTTCCAGAGGGGGCGATGTAACTTATTATGATACTTACAACCATAGTTATATGAAGAAAAAAGACGGCGAGATTATAAAACTAAAAGACCAGTAATAATATCTTCAATAATTGACCTACTTCGGGCCAACCCTTGCCCAATCTACCGGCCTCTATTGCGTCAGGCTTGTCGACCCGCGAATAATCAGCTCGCCGGAGAAAACGTGATCGGCAGGCGGTGCGTTATCGCCCTCAATGCGGCGAATAACCTGCTCCAGCGCCGTATAGCCCATCTGCCAGGTCGGCTGTTTCAAGGTGGTAATCCCCACGCCAGCCAGCTCTGACCACTCCAGTTCGTCGAAGCCCAGCAGACCAAGCTGCTCACCCCAGCTCAGCCCAAGGCGTTTGAGCGAGCGCGCCACCTGCAACATCAGGGCACCGTTGACGACTATCACCGCGCAGCGCCGGGAACCATGCTGCTGCCAGAACGTTTTCAGCACCCGATCCAGCTCGGCGCCGTCGGTCAGAGAAACCTCCGCCTGCACAGCCTCGCGGTCTGGGTAGCGCGCCATCGTCTCTTTGAAAGCCTGCAAACGTTCGTGCCGGGTATTCACCAGGCCAAGCGGTTCGCTGACGAATATTACCGTTTGATAATCCCGTTCAATCAAATGGCTGGTCACCTGCGTCGCCGCTTCGACGTTATTCAGGCCCACCACGTCGCAGGGGAAATCGGGGATTTTACGGTCAATCAGCACCATTGGCAGCAGAGATTGCTGAAGCTGGCTCAGTGCCTCTTCACGCATCCCTACGGCGTTTACCACAATGCCTTCCACCTGATAGCTGTTGAGCAGGTTCAGGTAATGCTGCTCCTGATCCACCTCGTTATTGGTGTTGCACATCAGCAGGGTGAAGCCCCGCGCCCGGCAGGCCGCCTCGATCCCGCCCATTACGTCCACCGAATAGGGGTTGGTGATATCGGCGATAATAAGTCCGATTAACCGGGTGCGCCCCCGCTTCAGGCCACGGGCCATCTGGCTTGGGCGGTAATTCAGCTCGGCGATGGCGGTTTCAATTCGCTGCTTCAAATCAGCCGAAAGCACGTTCTGCTCACCGTTCAGATAGCGCGAAACGCTGGTTTTCCCAGTCTTTGCCGCTTTCGCGACGTCGCTTATAGTGGCTCGTGCAGCCTTGCGGTTCATAGCGATCCTTTGAACAGTAAACAGTGAGGATAAATGGGATTGCAGCCTTCTCAGTACTTCCTACCCTAAGATAGCGCGGAATAACCGAAAGCGGATCGGATCATCATAAAGCATAAGCTCAGGCTCGCCCATCTCCAGGCAACGCGGCAGGGATTTTAAGGACACAGCAGCACAGCAGGCGTTGTTGCCGGGCCGCGTAGGCAGCCCGGCGAGGGGAGTTTACTGTAGCGGGCTGAGGGTAATTTCGACGCGGCGGTTTTGCGCCTTACCTTCGGCGGTGGCGTTGGAGGCCACCGGATTATCCGGCCCCATCCCGGTGGTGCGGATACGGTTAGCCGCGACGCCCTGGGTAATCAGCGAGCTGCCAACGCTGTCCGCGCGCTGCTGGGACAGCGTCATATTCAGCTGACGGCCGCCGGTGCTATCGGTGTAGCCCGCCACGTTAACGGCGGTTTTCGGATACTCTTTCAGCACCATCGCCACGCCGGTCAGAGTGTTGGCCCCGGCTGGCTTCAGCGTGCTGCTGCTGCTGTCAAAGGTGACGTTATTTGGCATGTTCAGCACGATATTATCACCCTGACGCGTCACGCTGACGCCGGTCCCCTTCATTTTGTCACGCAGTTTGGCTTCCTGCACGTCCATGTAATAGCCCGCACCGCCACCCAAAGCGGCGCCTGCTGCCGCCCCAATCAGGGCGCCTTTACCACGATCTTTTTTGGAGGAAGAGAGCATGCCAACGCCTGCGCCCAGCGCGGCGCCCAGGCCAGCGCCAATTCCGGATTTTCCTGCTTCGCGTTCGCCGGTATAGGGGTTAGTGGTACAGCCCGAGAGGGCAATGGTGCCGCTCAAAACCAGAGCAAGGGTGATATAGCGCTTTTTCATAGAATCCTTCTCAAATGCAACGTCAGGCAAACTTGCCCATAAAACTCAGATTATGCCGCCAAAAAATGTAAAAAAATCGGGGCTTTGGTCTGAAAGTGTAAAGAGGCGCTACGGCTGGTTGTTTGGGTGGCAAAAGCAGCTGGTAACGTGGTCATTAATCAGCCCACAGGCCTGCATAAATGAATAGCAGGTGGTGGTGCCCACAAACTTAAAACCTTTCTTTTTTAAGGTCCTGGAAAGCGCATTCGAGACAGGGCTGAAGGTAGGCGCGGTACGGAAATCGGTATGCTGATGAATTTGCGGCTGGTTATCAACAAAATGCCAGATAAAGGTATTGAAGGCTTCACCCTGCGCCTCCATCGCCAGCAGGGCTCGCGCATTGGCGATAATGGCGGATAGCTTCCCACGATGGCGAATAATTCCGCTGTCGAGCATCAGCCGGTCAACATCGGCTTCTCCCATCAGGGCGACGGCCTGCGGATCGAAATGATGAAACGCACGGCGGTAGTTCTCACGCTTCTTCAACACGGTCAGCCATGAAAGGCCAGCCATTTGTCCTTCCAGACAGAGCATTTCGAACAGCCCGCGACTGTCGGTAATGGGCACGCCCCACTCAGTATCGTGGTAGGCAAGATAAAGAGGGTCCTGAGTAACCCAACCGCAGCGCTGCATCGTTAGTTTTCCTTAGATAATTGACTGAAAATCATTGATATCACCCTGTCGTCAGGCCAGCATCGTTTATAGACACAGCCTCAACCAATTTATGGCCTGGAGGATGTATTGTACACAGGTGACCGCAGAGGATCCTGACGAATGCTGGCTTTGGCCTTTTGCAGATCCGCGAGCAGTTGCAGGCGGCGATGCTAAAACTTATAACCTGCGGCGGCGAAAGGCCTCCGTCGGGTGGTTGGAAATAATATTTGAGTTTTTTCATGAGGTTATAAATATGCATTTTGATTAAAGCAATTAAATTATATCCTGCGATTAAAGATGTTTTTTTGTAATGTTGTAAATAAGAACTAAAATAGATATTGAGGTTATCTTTAATTCATTAATGGAGGTTGTATCGTGTTATTTCACGACGATGAATTAGGTCACACCATAATTGGCGAAGCTGCACTGAGCCTGGCTTTGGGTGATAAAGACATCAGCGTTGAAACGCTCATTGAACAGCTCAGTTTGATCGCCGAAAATGAAACCAGCGATGCTCGCCTGGTACAGATTACCGATGCCCGCAATTGGTTGAAAAGTTTCAGGCAACCCGGACAGAAGTATCCTTCAGCATGGCACTGGCTAACGGAAGCTGGCAGTGAAGGTGAAATAAGCCTGAGCGGAGACGTAGTCCGGTTTCGTCCGGATAACGACGATGAAAGATAACCTCATCAGGGGATTGTCGGATGTGCCTGAAGGCGCTCCGCCTGGAGAAATCTGTCAGGGATGACGTTTAAACCCGCCGCACCCATATGCCCGCCCTCGGAACCGCTTTACAACACACCAGCCAAACATCCCTCATAAGGTTAGCGGCCTGATATTGATGCAACTTATTGTTAATTAAGTAATAGCATTTTTTGCAAAAAATAAGAAGCCGATCTTGCACACTATTTCTGTACAACTTTGCTATGTTTGTACAACTTTACGTGTAGTCAATGCTGATTAAAATTAACTACCTGAGAGACTAACTATGAATCAGAACGGTATCGCTCCAGGCACCGCCAGTGAAATTACTCACTATTTTAGCAAGGCATCGCTTCCTTCTCAGCAAGAGACTTTAGGAAGTATTGTGGTGGAGATCCTCCGTTCAGGTAAGAGCCTGAATCGTAAGATGATTTGCACCAAACTGTTGCGCAAACTCGAACATGCCACCAGTATGGAGGAGGAAAAGCACTACCAGGCTCTGATTGGCATGTTGTTTGGCCGTTAATATATACCGGGTATTGCACGTTTTGAACTGCAAATCCGGTGCGTGAGCCTGCCTGATGTATCGGAACTTCTGTTCCGTGCGTCTGAGAACGAACCATTGGAATGCGGGTATGCACAAAAGTAAGCTTGAAAAATTAACCGAAATACTGATTGGCGAGGCAGCAGTACATCTGCTGGATAAAAACCTTGCGCTAAATGGCGCCATGTTGGCCCACCGGCTTAAAGAGATGGCTGCGGTCGAGAATGATCCTGAGCGGCTGGAAGGGTTACGTGCGGCGCTTGACGAAGTCCAGACCGAATTTTTATCCGCGCGTGAAAGTGTTGGCGCACCTGTTTTTGGCGCTGCTGACGCGCAAAGCCGTAAAAAGCACTAACATTATATTTCCCCGCTCCGCTGGAAAGGGGAGCAAACCACCGAGCGCGGCCCCCGCAGGGGTGGCCGTCTTTTTTATGGGTTAATTTCGCCAGGCTTTCTGGCCGCAATAATGCGAACATAATGGATAAAAACATGCAGCAGACCAGTTTAGAAGCAGAAATTATCAATCACTTTCGCAGCGCTGGCGATTCTCTTGCTGACGAAGCGGCCGTGCTGGACTCGGTAATCCGGGAGCTGGCGGTCCGGGGGCAACAGGTGACTACCAAGGCCATTATTCTTAGCCTCATTGGTGAGATGGAATGTACCTCTGACGTGGTTAAACTTGACGTGCTGCGTAACGTGCTGGAAGTTGTCGTGGGACGCACCCCGGATGACGAGGGATTCTGACCCGACCTGCTGAAGGGGCTTCAGCTCCGCTGTTGCCCTGGCCTGTTGTACCGTCGGTTTATCCGCCAGAATTAGTGCATCTGCCGGGCAAGAATTCTGATGGCCTCGCTACAGGTATCTTTTATGCTTTGAAGGCTGGCGCCTTCACCCATCAGGTGCAGTGCGTTAATAATCTCATGAAGCGTAAGAGTATGGTCCGGCCTTAAAAGGCTGGACACCACCTTTCCAATGACGGTGTAAACATCTTCTCCGCGCAGGGCGTTTTCAGTCACATATTCTCCAGTCATAAATGGATATACGTACAGTATAGCACTAAGGGCGTATTAATGCAGATTGCTGCCAGCGTCCCGTCGGCCTGGGGGGCGGGTGAATTTTGCGGCTGTCTCCAGGTCATGCAAGACAGCCGTGAAGGGCTAAACTGCCGTTGCTGGTATGGCGTGTGCGGTATTCGGCGGCGCCTCATGCTGATATTTCTCAATCTCCAGCTGCGCCATATGTCCACAGTTTCCCTGCGCCAGCTGTGAAGAGCCGATATCAAACGTCAGGCAATTTACGTTACCGTTCCTGCACAGCGAGCCTGGCCTGGCCGGCTCGGCCGGATCGTACCAGGCTCCCTCGCTGATGCGTACGACGCCGGGGCGGATATCGCTGGAGAGGGTGGCGCCGACCAGAATCTGTCCCCGATCGTTGAAGGCTCTGACCAGGTCCCCTGACTCAATCCCTCTTGCCCTGGCATCCTCAGGGTTGATCAGGATGGCTTCGCGATTGCTGACGGCATATTTCTCCCTCAGCGGCGCATTATCCAGCTGTGAATGCAGGCGATTTACCGGATGGGCGGTGTTCAGCGACAAAGGAAAACGTTTGGCCTCCGGGCTGCCGCGCCACTCTTTTGGCGGCACCCAGCCGGGCAAACCGGCGCAGTCGTCATATTGCATTCTGGCGATGGTCTGCGAGAAGATTTCGATCTTACCGCTGGGCGTGCCGAGCGGATTCAGTAGCGGATCGGCCCGGAAATCGGCAAAGCGTACCCACTGCTGGTTCTCCTGCGGAATGGGGAAGCGAATATAGTTGTTGGACTGCCAGAACAGATCGAAAGGCGGTAGCGGGATGCCGACGTTTCTGGCCTGGCTTTTCATGTCGTCATACAGCGATTTAAGCCACTGCATTTCATTCTTGCCTTCGGTAAAGCTCTGCTCCACGCCAAGCTGGACGGCAATATCACGAAAAATAGCAAAGTCATCGCGCGCCTCATGCTGCGGCGTTACGCACTGGTGCATCGGGAAAACATAGCGCTGTGAATAATCGCCGCCCATATCCATATCGTTGCGCTCAAAGCTGGTGGTGCAGGGCAGAACGATGTCGGCATGTTTGGCCGTCGCCGTCCAGTACGGTTCCTGCACGACGATAGTGTCGGGCCGTTGCCAGGCCTTCAGCAGGTTATTGGTATCCTGATGATGATGGAAGGGGTTGCCCCCGGCGACATAGACCATTTTGATATCAGGCCAGGTCAGGGTTTTCCCGTTGAACTGCACGCGTTTTCCCGGGTTGGCTAAGCAGTCGGCGATACGGGCCACCGGAATGGGCGGCGGCGAATTTTTTGGCGGATCGCCCGCGCTGATACCGGAAAGAATGCCGCCTCTGGCCGTCGGGCTGCCGCCGGAAGAGTAGTGATAGCTGAAGCCAAAACCGCCGCCCGGCAGGCCAATCTGGCCGATCATCGCCGCCAGCGTAACCAGCAGCCAGTGGGGCTGTTCGCCGCGATGCTGGCGCTGGATGCCCCATCCGGCCATGATCATCGTCCGTTTTCCTGCCATCCTGCGCGCCAGCTGGCGAAGGGTGTTCGCCTCCACTCCGCAAATCTCACTCGCCCATTCAGCACTTTTCACTATGCCGTCCGGTTCACCCAGCAGGTAGGCGCGGAATTTATCGAAACCGGTCGTGTAGCGGTCAAGGAAGGGCTGGTCGTGCAGGTCTTCGGTCAGCAGCGTGTGGGCCAGACCGAGGATCGTTGCGCTGTCGGTGTAGGCGTTGGGAGCCAGCCATTCAGCGTTCAGCTTCTTCGCACTCGCGTTGAAGATCGGGTCAATGGCGACGACGGGCGTGCCTTTCTGCGCCAGCGCTGCCAGCCCATCAAGCCCGACGTGATCGGGAACGTTCCAGCTGTTTTTCAGGGTGATCAGCGGATTGCATCCCCAGAGGATCACCAGTTCCGCGTTATCGACAACGTTGGGCCATGTGGTCTGCTGTTCGTAGACCTCCATCGACCCAACAACGTGCGACATAATGACCTGCGCTGCACCGGTCGAGTAATCACCGCTGTAGCCAACAAAGCCGCCCGCCAGATTCATTAACCGGTGCAGCAGGGCGCGGCAGTTATGCAGCATACCCGTGCTTTTCCAGCCGTACGAGCCAGCGTAGATCGAGGAGGGGCCAAGGCTCTGCTGCAAACGGCCGATCTCCTTGCTGACCAGCTTAATCGCCTCATCCCAGCTAATTTTGACCCACTCGTCGCGTCCACGCAGCTCATTGCTGCTACCCGGTCCCTGTTCCAGCCAGCTTTTTCGCGCCATCGGCGAGGTAATGCGGTTTTGCGCGTAGAGCTGGCTGGGGGCCATGCTAATCAGCTCGTTGGGAGCCGGATCGTCAGCTACCGGCTGCACGCCGACCATCCGGCCATTTTCTACCACCGCCTCAAAAGCTCCCCAGTGGGTGGCGGTGAGTATCCCTTTGCGGGCGGGACGGAGGGCGGTAAATAACGGCATAGCCTCGCTGACCGCGACGGCCACCGCTGACTTGCTGTAAAGCAGATCCAACGTGCCCACGGCGATTAAGGCCCCTCCAGCCTGTAACAGGCGGCGGCGACTGAGTCCTGTGCTGCTATTTTTCATCATCGGTTCCTTTTGATGTCGCCAGGCTGGCGGCGGACATGTCGCCGGCATGGTATTGCGCAAACTGCGTCAGTAGCCGCAGCTGTTCCGCATCCAGTGACGTCCGTGAGGCCATTCCTTTCATCACGCCAATCCACTGATTGGCCGTGAAGCGATCGGTCGGGATCAGGCCGTGGCAGCCGGTACAGCTGCTGGTCATCAGGCCGGAAGCGTACTGCCAGATTTTTTGCCGATCCTGAATCAGCTGGCTGGTCGGTAACCAGATCGTGAGAGAAACCTTGTGCCAGGAGGTTCCTGTCTGGCTGTCAATCGCTGACTGATGGCGCTCAACCGCGCTGGCGGCTTGCTCACCCAGCACGGCGCTGATGATGCGCTTGCCTGCGGCGGCATAAATAATGCTGGGCACTTCTTCCTGCTGCCAGCCGTCCAGCCGCGACTGTACCCTGCCGTTTTCGTGCTTAAGTGGGATCAGTTCGGTGGAGGGGAACAGAGTACCGGCAGAAGCGCCTGCGGTAGGCTGTAGCGTAAAGGGCTGCGTGGCGATGCTGTAAAGCGGGCTGGCGTCCTGCGGCGTACTGGCGGCGATAGCGGCCAGATGGGCTGCCCCCGCCTGGTTGCTGGCCTGCATATCAGGCAGGATATGCGCAACGCCCCGGTGGCAATCGATACAGGTCTGGCCCTCTTTTATCGCCGTGGGGTGCGCTTTGCCCGCATCGGGTCGCTGGGCAAGAATATCCATTGCCTCAAAACTGTGGCAGCTTCGACAGGTGGCCGAATCATTGGCCTTCATGCTTTTCCATACCGATTCGGCCATGCTCAGCTTGTGAGCATTATATTTCTCTTCGCTGTCTATTTTTCCGGTAATTTCGCCAAAAATGTCTTTAACTGCGCCGATTTTCGTCGCCATATAGGCGACGGGCTGGCTGGGGATATGGCAGTCGGCGCAGTCGGCACGGATCCCCGCGTGGTTCTGAAAGTGAATGCTGCCCATGTACTCGGCTAAAGGTTTTTCCATGCTGTGGCAGGATACGCAGAATGCGCTGTCGCTGGTCTTATGCAGAACGGTAACGCTACCCGCGATGGCCAGCATCGCCAGCAGCATCCCCAACAAGATTAATGCCCATCCTCGCCATCCTCTCAGCCAGCGTAGCTGACTAATTTTCCTTAAAAATGCCATTCTGACCCCTGTGTTCTTTTTGATTTCCATCCCAAATGGAAAAGTAGTCACTTATCCCATAACAAAAGAAGGCGTATTTTGCGGCTAATCAAAAAGGGGTACGTTGGCGCGGGGGAAGGGAAAAATATGCGCGGCGGCTTGCAATTATTACCGGGGATTGGTCATCAGCCGCCGCTGATTCAGCTCAGCAGCCCGGCGGCTACGTTGATTGAAAGGCCCAGAATGGCCAGATTGAAGACAAATGAGAGCACGGCCTGCAAGGTGGTGATCTTCCTGACCGCCGTATTACCGGTTGCTACATCAGCCGTTTGCGCCGCCACCGCGATGGTGAAGGAATAATAGACAAAATCCCAGTAGCCCGGTTCGGACGGCTTATCGGGGAACAGCAGCGTCCTGTGGCCTTTCGCGCCCTGCTGATAGTACATATGGGCATAATGCATGGTAAAAGCCGTCGGCAGCAGCGTCCAGGAAACCACCAGCGTCGACGCGGTGAGGGCAATATGCCAGGCCTGCTGCGCCTGCGGCAACGGCTTCACCGTGCCCAGCTCAAACAAAATGGTCAGGATGCTGACCAGGCAGGTAAGGCACACCAGCGCCAGCACGGTAGCCGCACTCTCATCCTGTTCGCGGGCAATTCTCGCAATTTCCTTAGTCGGCGTTCTCAGCAGCAGCCACCAGAGGAAAAGCAGGTAAAGCCAGCCCAGCACGTTCCAGCCAATCAGCAGCCTTTGTACCAGTGGCTGACTGGCCGGCAACAGGAAAAAGCTGACCACTGCCAGCACGACGGCCGCCAGTAGCCTGGGACGCGCGTGGTAATAATGCTTCAGCGTGTGCAGTATTTTCATCGAACCCAGATTGTTGGCTCAGGCTGTTGGCGGAACGGTACGGGCAAAGCTGTCGCGCTGAAACAGCTTTTCAGCCAGTTTGACCAGCGCAGGACGATCGACGCACCAGCCCGGCAGAATACGGCGAAAGTTCAGGTAGCTAATCAGGCAGGCGGTAGCAATATCCGCTATGTTCAGCGTGTCGCTGTTCAGCACGGTGCCTTTTGCCGCTTCTTTTTCCAGCGCGTCCAGCCCGCGCTGAATTTTTTCTCGCTGGCGCACCAGTTGCTCCTCCATTTGCCGCTCCGGCGGCCGCATCCCTTCACGCACCAGCAGGACGCAGGCGTCGCCAATACCGTCGGCCAGCGCCTCCAGCTGTAGCACCTTCATCGCCGCCAGCTTTTCACGCGGCACCAGCGCTGGCGCAATGTCCATCTGCTCGATATAGGCGGCAATGATATGGGAGTCATACCAGATTTCGTCCGGGCCGGTGACCAGCGCGGGGATTTTCCCCAGCGGATTATAAGACGGGACGTGGCTCTCATCAGTCCAGGGGTTTTCGTTAATAAACTCAAACGTAATGCCCTTTTCCAGCATGATGATGGAAACTTTACGTACGAAGGGGCTGGTATAGCTGCCGATTAATTTCATTCCGCGTTTCTCCTGTGAAGGCCGACCTCTGTCGGCCTGATGTGACGGATAGCAGCGCTGACCAGCAAAAACCGCTCTGCCGGAAGCCTGGACTATTCTCCCGGAAAAAGGAAAGGATTCAAACTACTCCGTGAAAAACCTTCCTGCTCCATGCGGGCATCGAGGATCAGTGAAGCCAAATCGTCGGCGACTGGCTCTACCGCCGGGTCCTTCTCCTGATAAAGCATCTTCAGGTAGGTGCCGCAGTCACCGCAGCTTTCCGCTTTGACCGCCGCCACTTCGCTGTCCAGCGACCAGTAGTGGAGATCGCGCGTTTGTTCACAGTTGCTGCATTTTGAGCGCACCACGTACCATTCGCTTTCGCACAGGTTGCAGTGCAGGTAGCGCAGGCCGCCCTGGGCGCCCATGTGGACCACGCTGGCGACCGGCACGCTGGCGCACACCGGGCAGAACTGCCGCTGCTCGCCATATTCGGCGCGGGCTTTACCCGGAATGAGCGCCGCCATCTGCGCCCAGTAGAGCGACAGCGCCGCCCAGATAAACGGCGACTTATCGCTGCTCACCTGCGCAAAGTCGTGACTCAGCAGCGCGCTGGCCATGGTTTCCAGCTCGCTGGCCGAGGCTTTTTCCAGGTTTTCCAGCGACGCCAGCGCCTGGCCGGTCATCTCCGGCTTCATTTCGGCAATCAGCGATTGCAGCAGGCGCTGCCAGTGGGCGCTTCTCGGCAGCGTATGGATATCCAGCGGCGGCTTGCCCAAAGCGGACGTTTCCACCAGGCGCGCATGTAAGTCCATCTGTAAGGGATGGTCGTAGAGCACGATTTCCTGCGCGCTGGCTACCACGGCGGCAAAGCGCAGATAGTCGCCGAGCGGATTTTTCTCCGCCAGCTGCCGCAATCGGGCGGCACGGCGGCTATATAAATTTTTCAGTCCGGGGAAAAGTAACGGCGGAATCGACTCCGCCGTTTTTTTGTCGCTTTTCTCCAGCTGCTCCTGCGGGATTATGCGAATACTCATCAGGGACGTTTTTCCTGTTGTTCCGGCTGCCGTTCACGAACGGCACGATACCAGCGCGGATGGTGATGTTTCGCCCAGGCGGAGGTGACCCAGCCTTCGACCATCGCGGTAATCGTGCCTTTCACCCACAGCGCCGCGTAAATGTGCACCATAATCACGATGATTAGGATCACCGCAGAAACGGAATGAACTACCAGAGCAAGGCGAATTACCGGGATAGCAAAAGCACCGGCAAAGTAAGGCCGCCAGATGACGATGCCGCTCGCCAGCAGCAGCACCAGGCTAATGATAGCCGCCCAGAAGACGCACTTCTGTCCGAAATTATAGCGCCCGGTATCGCCGACTTCCTCGTTTTGAGCAATTTTATGGATATTTTTTGCCCATTCGAGGTCCTGACGCTCAGGAAGGTTATGCCGCCAGTAGCGGAAAAACATCAGCATAAAGGCGACAAACATCATCACCCCGACGAAAGGATGCAGGATGCGGGCCAGCTGCGGCGTGCCCAGAACGTGCATCAGCCAGTTGAAGGAGGGGAAGAAGAATCCCAGCCCGCTGAGCGTGACGAGCACGAAGCAAAACGCCACAATCCAGTGATTAATGCGCTCCGGCGCGCTGTAGCGCTGAATACGATCGTGCTTTTTCATTTGCGTTCTTCCTTCTCATCCCGTTCGTCATCCTCTTCTTTCACCCGGTTAGGCCCGATCCCCACATAGTGGAAGACGCTGGCGGCGAAGGTTGCCGCAAAGCCGATCGCCGCCAGCGGTTTCCAGGCCCCTTTCCAGAAGGTCACCGCCGGACTAATGGACGGCTCCTCTGCCAGGCCGTGATAAAGCTGCGGTTTATGGGCATGGTGTAGGACATACATTACGTGGGTGCCGCCAACGCCTTGCGGGTCATAAAGCCCCGCGTTGCTGTAGCCGCGGCTTTTCAGCTCGCTGATGCGCTCTGCGGCAACCTGCTTCATCTCCTCTTTGCTGCCGAAGCGGATCGCGCCGGTTGGGCAGGTTTTTACGCAGGCCGGTTCCTGACCTACGGCCACGCGATCGACGCACAGCGTGCATTTATAGGCGCGGTTGTCCTCTTTATTCAGCCTCGGCACGTTAAATGGGCAGCCTGCGATGCAGTAGCCGCAGCCGATGCACTGCTCAGACTGAAAGTCGACGATGCCGTTGGCATACTGAATTATGGCGCCTTCAGACGGACAGGCTTTCAGGCAGCCGGGATCGGCACAGTGCATACAGCCGTCCTTGCGGATCAGCCACTCCAGCCTGCCGTTCTCTTCCACTTCTGAAAAGCGCATTACTGTCCAGGATTTGGCGGTCAAATCGCCAGGGTTATCGTATACCCCGACGTTAGTCCCTACCTTATCCCGCAGATCGTTCCACTCCGAGCAGGCGACCTGGCAGGCCTTGCAGCCGATGCAGGTGGTCACATCGATCAGCTTTGCCACCTCCTGCTGATGATCCCGCGCCTTAGGGGGAGGCGTTAAGTCATTCGTCGCTGAACGACGGAGGATATTTTGAGTCTGTAATGACATAGTGCGTTTCTCTATATTTTCTCGACGTTAACAAGAAAAGCCTTGTATTCAGGCGTTTGCGAATTAGCGTCGCCCACTGAAGGTGTCAGGGTATTGGCCAGGAAGCCTTTTTTCGCCGTGCCTTCAAAGCCCCAGTGGCAGGGAATACCGATGGTATCGACCTGCCTGCCGTCAATAACCAATCTCTGCAAGCGTTTAGTCACTACGGCTTTGGCTTTGATAAACCCGCGTTGCGAGCTGACTTTCACTGTTTCTCCAGCCTTAATCCCCTTCGCTTCCGCCAGCTCAGCGCCAATTTCGACGAATTGTTCCGGCTGAGCGATGGCGTTCAGTCGCGCATGTTTGGTCCAGTGACGGAACAGTTCGGTGATGGAATAGGTGGTGGCCACATAAGGGAAGCGTTCGGCTTTACCCAGCGCCGCCGCGTCGCGTTTGAACAGTCGCGCCACAGGGCTGTAGACCACGGCAGGATGCAGAGGGTTGGTGCCGGTGGGGCTTTCCAGCGGTTCATAATGTTCCGGGAAGGGGCCGTCGCTGAGCTTGTCCAGCGCGAACAGGTGCCCCATGCCGTCAGGCAACATGATGAACGGCCCGACATTTTGGTCCGGCGGCGTGGTCACGGGGTAATCTGGAATGTCCAGCCCTTCCCAGCGCCGACCGTTCCACTCGATGAGCTTGCGCTGCGGGTCCCAGGCTTTGCCCTGGGTGTCGGCTGAAGCGCGGTTATAAAGAATGCGCCGGTTTAGCGGCCACGCCCAGGCCCAGTCGTTGATTGCGCCGAGGCCCGAAGGGTCGGCGTTATCACGTCTTGCCATCTGATTACCCGCCTCCGTCCAGCTCCCGGAGTAGATCCAGCAGGCGCAGGCGGTAGTGCCATCGTCACGCAGCTGGGAAAAAGAGCTGAGCTGCTGGCCTTTTTTCAGCACCAGCCTGCCGTTTTCATCGACAATATCCGCCAGTGCCTTGCCGTTGCTCTCCCTTGCCACTTCTTCAGGCGAAGGCGACCAGGGGTTGGTATAGTCCCAGTTCATTGCCAGCAGCGGTTCAGCGGCCACGCCGCCTTCCTGTCGATAAAGCTCACGCAGACGCAGGAAAATATTTCCCAGAATTTCCCCATCGTGCAGGGCTTCTCCCGGAGGGCTGGCTGCTGTCCAGTGCCATTGCAGGCAGCGGGAGGAGTTAGCAATAGAACCGTCTTCCTCCGCGAAGCAGGAAGAGGGCAGTCGGAACACTTCTGTCTGGATTGTTTTGGGGTCGACGTCGTTAAATTCGCCGTGGTTCTGCCAGAAATTCGAGGTTTCGGTGCTGAGCGGATCGATGACGACCATATATTTCAGCGTTGAAAAGGCGCGGAAGGCTTTGTTTTTGTCAGGGAAGGCGGCCAGCGGGTTGAAGCCCTGAATCAGGTAACCGTTGAGTTTTCCCTGCACCATCATTTCTGCCTGGGTCAGGCAATCGTACCCTTTATCCCACTTGGGCAGCCAGTCGAAGCCCCAGCTGTTTTCCTTCTGCGCTTTGTCTCCGTAGAAGCTTTTCATCAGGCTGACAAAGAAGCTGGCGGTATTTTTCCAGTAGTTCACCTGGCCTGGTAGCAGCATGGCGGGGGTCGTCTGCTCAAGGTAGTTTTCAAGCGTCGTTTGCTTCTCTGAAGGCAGCGTCAGGTAGCCCGGCAGGCTTTGCGACAGCAGACCCAGATCGGTATAGCCCTGTACGTTGGAGTGGCCGCGCAGCGCATTGATGCCGCCGCCCATCATGCCGATGTTACCTAACAACAGCTGCACCATCGCCGCCGCGCGGATAATTTGCGAGCCGTTTGAGTGATGTGTCCAGCCCAGCGCATAAAGTACGCTGGCAGTGCGGTCCGGCACGCAGGTGGTAGCCAACTGCTGACAGATGGTCAGGAAATCTTCCGTGGCGGTGCCACAAATCCGGCTGACCAGCTTTGGCGTATAGCGACTGGCGTGGGCTTTCAGTAAATTCCACACGCAGCGTGGGTGGCTGAGCGTATCATCACGTCTGGCATTACCGCTGGCGTCCAGTTCATAATGCCAGCCCGATTTATCATACTGACGGCTGGTTTCGTCATAGCCGCTGAACAACCCGTCCTGAAAGCCATATCCTTCACTGACAATCAGCGCGGCGTTGGTATAGGCCTTCACATACTCATGCTGCACCTGGTTATGTTCCAGCAGGTAATTCACCACGCCCATCAGGAAAGCGGCGTCACTTCCGGCCCGCAGCGGAGCATAGATATCGGCGACGGCGGCTGAGCGATTAAAGCGGGGATCGACGACGATAACTTTGGCGTTGTTATGGGTTTTGGCCTCAATCACCCATTTGAACCCTACCGGATGGGCTTCTGCCGGGTTGCCGCCCATGATCAGGATCACGTTGGCATTTTTGATGTCAGTCCAGTTGTTGGTCATGGCGCCGCGACCAAAGCTGGGCGCCAGAGCGGCTACCGTGGAGCCGTGGCACAGGCGCGCCTGATTCTCCAGCGCCAGCATACCCATCGACCGGGCAAATTTGTAATCTAACAGGCCGGTTTCGTTGCTGGCGGCGGATGAGCACAACATGCCGGTGGTCAGCCAGCGATTGACCGTGGTGCCTGCCGCGTTTTTCACCTCGAAATTGGCATCACGGTCCGTTTTCATTAACCGGGCGATACGGGTAAAGGCTTCTTCCCAGCTAATGCGCTGCCAGCGATCGGAGCCTGGCGCGCGATACTCAGGGTATTTCAGCCGCTGCTCACTGTGAATGTAATCCAGCACCCCGGCGCCTTTGGGACATAAAGAGCCGCGGCTAACCGGATGATCGGGATCGCCTTCGATATGATAGATAGTTGAGCGAGCATTTTTGGCGCCATCGCCAAGGCTGTAAAGCAACATGCCGCAGCCCACGGAGCAATACGTACAATTATTTCGGGTTTCTTTGCTGCGAAGTAATTTATATTCGCGAAGAGAGGCTTGCGCTAAGGTTGGTGTAAACCCAAGAACGGCAAGGGACGTTCCGGCCATGCCGCCAGCGCAAATTTTAAAAAAGCTCCGTCTGTTTATTTGCATTTTCTATTTTGCTCAATTTTATATATCCTTGGTAGCGAAAATAGCAGTCTGCAAGAGGCGATTTTTGATATCAATCAACAAGCCACGATTTAATTGCTGGCGGCTCGCAAAAATTACTCTTTAGAGTTATTTTTTTGATAAAATCTTATAATTAATTCAGTTATAATGATTGTTATTTTTTAAATTAAATAATACTAATTAAATTTTAATATTTGACGTTAATGTTTTAAATGTTCATGGGTAATTATTTTTCCCTGCCAGCCACAGGGCTGTTCTTGCCTGGCATTAGTTGGCGCAAAGCATCCCAATTCTTAGTCACGCTGTGCCTCAGGGGCTCGGTTTTCTTTGCGATCAAACGGTCGCAGGTTCAGAATCTGAGGAATCTTTTCTGAACGCACAGGGTTAGACTATGGCCGCAGACTTTGCGGGGGCAGATGGGTTTCAGGTGAATAAAAGCGGTGAGGTTACGAGAAGATGAGTGAGAACGCAGGACTAAGCCGGGTAGAGGTTCGGCAGCGTCGTTCGTTGCAGAGCCCTGAGCAGGACTGGCTGGCGGATGAAGTGCCGGTCGCGCTGGTCTATAACGGTATCTCACACGTAGTGATGATGGCAACGCCGAAAGATCTGGCAGCATTCGCCATCGGTTTTTCCCTGTCGGAAGGGATTATCTCCTCCCCGTCAGAAATTTACGGCATCGATATTCAGCCAGCCGGTACGGGCATTGAGGTGCAGGTAGAGCTTTCCAGCCGCCGTTTTAGCGGGCTGAAAGAGCAGCGCAGAGCGATGGCGGGCCGGACGGGATGCGGCGTTTGCGGCGTTGAACAGCTGGCCGAAATCGGCAAGCCCATCACGCCGCTGCCCTTTACCCAGACTTTTGAGATTGAGCGACTGGACGAAGCCTTATCGCAGCTGAAAAGCTATCAGCCGGTCGGGCAACTGACCGGCTGCACCCACGTTGCCGGCTGGATGCTGCCGGATGGCAACCTCGCTGGCGGCTGCGAGGACGTTGGCAGGCACGTAGCGCTGGATAAGCTGTTGGGTATGCGCAGTCAGCAGCCGGGCTGGCAGCAGGGCGCGGTGCTGGTTTCCAGCCGCGCAAGCTATGAAATGGTACAGAAATCCGCAATGTGCGGCGTCGAGATCCTGTTTGCGGTCTCTGCGGCCACCAGGCTGGCTGTTGAGGTGGCCGAGCGCAGTAATCTGACGCTGGTTGGCTTCTGCAAGCCAGGCCGCGCTACAATTTATACCCATCCGCAAAGGCTGGCGTAAAATCGGGGGGGATTTTTCCCCCCTACACTCCCAGAGTTTCCCCGTGTTCCCCTGGCGATTTCCCTTCTGTTTTAAGCGCTGCGTCACATCTATAACAAAAACCTATTTTTCATTCGGCAAAAATCTGATGAAGATGAGCATTGTTGAAAGTGCTACAGTTAAAGAAATTTATGTAGCATTTAAATCAGGAGGCGAATGATGAGTTTTCCAGAGCGCATCAAGGCGCATTTCGAACTGCTCACCCCTTCGCAACAGCATCTGGCGAATTACATCCTGAGCCATAGCGAACAGGTGGCGTTTATGACCGCCCGGCAGCTGGCCGCTACGGCGGGGATGAGCGATGCGGCGGTGATCCGTTTCGCCAAAGCGCTGGGGTACGAGGGTTACCCGCATATGCGCAAAGCGCTGCGCGTAGGGTTAATTGAACGCGCTGGCGCCAGCGGCATTCGCAGTCAGCAGCTCACGCCTTCCACGGATGACGAGTTGCGTCAGTCGCTGTTTGATGACGCCAGCGCGCTGCTGGGGGAAACGGCCAAACTCAACGATTGCGCCACCGTGGCCCGCATGGCGACGCTTATCAATCAGGCGCGCCAGGTATGGGTAACCGCCCATGGCACGACCTATCCGCTGGGGTGTTATCTGGCGCGGATGCTACAGCACGTCAGCGGCAAAGGGGAACTGTTTGTGCTGGGGGCTGGCGATCTGGCCGATCGGCTGCGCCACATCTCCTCCGATGATGTGCTGATCGGCATCGGTTATGAGCGTTATCTGCCCTATACCCTGGACATTATGGAACAAGCGCGCTTGCAGGGCGCACGAGTGCTGGCGCTGACCGACCGGGTAACCTCGCCGCTGGCGGCGCTGGCCGTTGAAACGCTGTATGTGGCGCGCAGCAGCTCGCCGCTGGGCTGGTGGTCGCAAACCAGCACCATGATGGTGATTGACTGGCTGATCGCCCAGGCGATCTCCAGTGATGAAGACAACGTGAAACGCTGGTTAGAGCGCTCGGATAACAATCTTAAGGCGCTGGGGTTATGGAAAACGGCCAGCGGGACTTCCCGTCAGCGGCGTGGGGGATCGTCCTCGCCACCCAAAAAATAGCTATGCCGCCGGACGGCATAAGTCAACTTATTGACGACAGGTGAAAACGATGAAGAAGGTGATGCAGCAAACGATTGCCCCCCGCCTTGCTCAGGGGGAGACGGAAAACGGCCGGCGGCAGTTTATTAAGCAGTCGCTGCTGGCGGGAGCAGGATTGGCGCTGGGCGCGTTTGGCGCGCCAGCCGTGCTGGCTGGCGAGCGTCAACAGGTGATCGTGCGCGGACTGGGCGGCGCTTACCAGGAGGCAATGGAAAAAGCGATCTATCAGCCTTTTACCGCAGCCACCGGTATTGAAGTCAAAGTGCAGCCGGCGACTGCGGCACAGGTGCTGGCGATGGTGCGCGCCGGTCGGGTCAATATTGACGTACTGGATTTGCTGGACGTGGCGCAAATCAGTCTGGACAAAGCTGGCGCGCTGGCGCCGATAGACTATCAGAGCATGACCTTAACCCATCCCGACGATATCCGTGCGTCGGTGCGTCATCCCAACATGGTTGGCAACCTGTTTTTCGCCACCGTACTGACCTACAACACTAAAGCGTTTAGCCAGGATAATCACCCGAAAGGCTGGGCGGAATTCTGGGATTTGAAACGGTTCCCCGGCCCGCGCACGCTGGCGGACCAACGTTCCGGCGCCGCTGAACTGGAACTGGCGCTACTGGCGGACGGCGTACCGGTTAATGGCCTGTATCCCATCGATCTCGATCGGGCATTCGCTTCGTTATCGCGGATCAAACCTGCCGTCGCCAAATGGTGGGACACCGGCGCGGTGTCCGCACAGTTGTTGGAGCGACGCGACGCGGTGCTGGGCGCCATCTGGAACGGTCGGGCGCAGGCGCTGATCGATCAGGGAGCGCCGTTGGCTATCGACTGGAATCAGGCCAAACAGCAGGTGCAGTACTGGAGCGTGGTGAAGAACGCGCCCAACGCCCGCAACGCGCAGCGTTTCATCGATTTCGCCTTGCAGCCCAGCGTCCAGGCGGCGCTGACGCGTTATATCGCCTATGGCCCTACCAACACCCGCGCCTTCGATCTGGTGCGCCCGGAGGATCTCGCCAAGCTGCCGGGCAGCCCGGCGCATTTCGACGTCTCGTTCCAGCAGGACGCCCAGTGGTGGGCGGATAATGTCAGCCGCGTGGGCGAGAAATGGCAAGCCTGGGTGCTGGGGAGCAGCTAATGCAAAGCGCGACTCAAACCACAACCGGGCAAGACGTTCGCCGCAGGACGTTGGGGGCGGAACTGCGCATGGAATCCATCACCAAGCGCTATGGCGGTGCGGCGGCGGTGGACAACCTGGACCTGATCGTCAAGCCGGGGGAGTTTGTTACGCTGCTGGGGTCCAGCGGATCAGGTAAAACTACGGCTCTGATGATGATGGCGGGGTTCACCGCGCCCAGCGCCGGCCAGATTCTGATTAACGGCTATGACGTGACTGAATTGCCGCCGGCCAAACGTAATTTGGGGGTGGTGTTTCAACACTATTCGCTGTTTCCGCATATGACAGTGGCGGCCAATCTGGCTTTTCCGCTGGAAATGCGGGGGATGGGACGGTCGGAGATTCGGCAGCGCGTTCATCAGGCGCTGGAGATGGTGAAGCTGGCGGAGATGGGCCAGCGCTACCCGCGGCAGCTGTCCGGCGGCCAGCAGCAGCGCATCGCCCTGGCCAGAGCGCTGATTTTTGAACCTCAGGCGCTACTGATGGATGAACCGCTGGGCGCACTGGATAAAAACCTGCGAGAACACATGCAGTTGGAGATCAAACGCCTGCATACCGAACTGGGAGCAAGCATCGTGTTTGTGACCCACGATCAGGAAGAGGCGCTCACGCTGTCCGATCGGGTGGCGGTGATGCAGAACGGCCGTATTGCTCAGATTGATGCGCCGGACATGCTGTATGAACGCCCGCAAAACCGCTGGGTGGCGGAGTTTGTCGGCCAGTCCAATTTTATCGGCGGCGTAATCGAGCAGGCGCAAGGGCAGCACTACCGGATGCGGCTCGACAGCGGAGAGACGCTGGCAGCCTCCGGTGTCAACGGCCTCAAGGTTGGAGGTCGGGCAATGGCGGTGCTGAGGCCGGAAAAAATTCTGCTGACGCAGCCAGAGGGCGCGACATCAACGGGAATGTTATCCGCTACGGTCAGCGAAGTGTTGTATCTCGGTCATACCGTAAAAGCGACAGTGCGGCTGGCGGACGGAATGCCGCTGCTGGTTTCCGCGCAGAATCGGGATCTGCAAGGCGCGTTGCGGCCTGGCGCGCACGTTGGCGTTAGCTGGCAACCTTCTCATCTGTGGCTGATCGACGCAGAGGCGGCAGAATGAGCGGATTCGGCAGGATGAGACGCTGGCGTCCCTGGCTGCTGCTGGCTCCTGCGCTGTTGGCGCTGGCGGTGTTTTTTCTCTACCCGCTGGGCAAAATGCTGCTGCTGAGCCTGCTCGATCCCGGCCTGACCTTCAAACACTATCAGCGGTTGCTGGAAGAGCCCGCCTACTGGCAAGTGCTGTGGATCACCCTGCGCATCGCCGTCATGGTGACGCTGGCCACGCTGGCGCTGGGTTATCCGTTGTCCTGCGTGCTGGCGCGGCTGCCGGTGCGGCAGGCCAATCTGTGGATGATTGTGGTGATCGTACCGTATTTCACCAGCATCCTGGTGCGTACGTATGCCTGGATGGTGTTGCTCGGCACCGAGGGCGCAATCAACCAGCTGCTGATGTGGCTGGGGATTATCCCTGCGCCCCTGAAGCTGCTGTATACCTCGACCGGGGTGATGATCGGCATGACCTATATTCTGTTGCCCTACATGGTGCTGGCGCTCTACAGCGTGATGCGCGGCATTGATATCAGCTTGCTGAGCGCGGCGGAAAGTTTGGGCGCGTCGCGCACCCGGGCGTTCTGGCGCATCTATGTACCGCTGAGTCTGCCTGGCATCGCCGCTGGCGGATTGCTGGTCTTTATTCTGTCGCTGGGATTCTTCATCACGCCAGCGCTGATGGGGGGACAGCAGGACACCATGATTTCCATGGTGATAGAGAACCAGATCGAAACCTATTTCGACTGGGGGTTCGCTGCGGCGCTATCTTCGGTATTGCTCGTCTGTACTCTGCTGCTGTTCTGGCTGTATCAGAGAGTGGTGGGGCTGGAAAAACTGTTCGAGGCCAGACTATGACTGCCGGATCTCCAGGCATATTGACCAGG
The DNA here is from genome assembly GCF_000773975.1 of Erwinia typographi. GTDB lineage: Bacteria > Pseudomonadota > Gammaproteobacteria > Enterobacterales > Enterobacteriaceae > Erwinia > Erwinia typographi. The sequence continues at coordinate 195,123 of NZ_JRUQ01000019.1, read as the reverse complement.
CTGCTGGCAGGTATGGTCCTGCTGTTTCTGGCGCTGCCTGTTCTTATCATCTTTCCTCTGGCGTTCAGCAATACCGGCTATCTGACCTTTCCTCCCAGCGGTTTTTCCCTGCGCTGGATGAAAGAGATCCTGACGGACCCGGACTGGCTGGCGTCGATGTGGCTGAGTCTGCGGGTGGCCATTGCCGCTACCGTGTTAGCGGTGGTGCTGAGTTTGTCCACTGCCATTGCGCTGGTGCGGATGCACTTTGGCGGCAAACAGCTGGTTTATGCGCTGATACTGATGCCGATGATCGTGCCGAATATCATTACCGCCCTGTCGATGTTTTTCTTCTTTTCCGCCAGCGCCGTGTTTAGCAGCGTGGTTGCCATCATCATCGGTCACGCCGTTATTGCGCTGCCGATCGCCACGATTATTTTGTCCGCCACTTTACAAGGAATGGATCGTCGGCTGGATTGGGCGGCGATGAGTATGGGCGCGGGCGCGGTGACCATTTTGCGGCGCATTACGCTGCCGCTGGCGGCCCCCGGCATCATTTCCGCCGCGATTTTCGCTTTCCTTAGCTCGTTTGACGAATTGATGATCGCTTTATTTATGGCGGGCAATGAGGCCCAGACGCTGCCGGTACGTATCTGGAATAGCGTGCAGTTTCAGTTGTCCCCGGCCATCGCGGCAGTCAGCGTATTACTGATTTTGATTTCGGTGGCGGCGCTGGTTATCGCCAATCTGTTCTCTAAATCGCGTTGAACACGCGCGTATCAAGATAGGTTCTGAATGATGAGTAGTGTAAAACAGTTGTTGTTTACCGTTGAAGAGTACCAACAGCGGGTGCGTGACGTTCGCGCCCATATGCGTGAACGCCAGATCGATGTGTTGTTGATCGATCAGACCGAGTTCCTGTTCTGGCTCACCGGGTTTGGCATTTCAGAAAACATGTATCGCGCCTGTTTGCTGCCGCTGGACGGCGAGCCAGTAATGATTTTCCGCAGCATTGATGAATCCACCTTCGTGGAAAGCAGCTGGATGACCAGCATGGTTACCTTTAGCGACTGGCAACAGCCGCTGGAGGTGCTGACGGCGACGCTGACCGAACGAGGCTGGCATCAGGGACGGCTGGGGCTGGATCAGGATTCCTACTGCATGACCATTAACCGTTTTCGTGCGCTCAGGCAGCGTCTGCCGCAGACGGAAATAGTGGATTTTTCCGGCATACTTGAGCAGGTGCGAGAGTGTAAGTCAGAACAGGAACTGGCGTACATTGGCCGTGCGGCTCTGGTAGGCGATGAGGCGTTTACCCGCACGGTGGCCGCTGCCGGACCTGGCACTACCGAACGCCAGGCCGCTGCGATGCTGCATCAGGTGTTTATGGCGCAGGGGCTGGACACCAACCGGTGCGGCATCATCACCGCAGGCGTCGGAAATAGCTTCCTGCATGGAAATCTGCACGATCGGCCGCTAGCGGTGGGTGATGTGCTGCATATGGAACTGCTGCCTTTCTGTCATGGCTACAGCGCGCGCATGATGCGGCCAGTGGTGATCGGCAGCGCAACGGATGAACAGCATCGTTTGGCGGAACAGTTGATTGCCATTCAGGATCGCCAACTGGCGGCCATGCGGCCAGGCGCTCACGCCAACGAAATTGATGCATTGGCTCGTGAGGCCATGCTTGCGGCTGGGTTACGGACTGAATACGTCAATATCACCGGTTACTCGCTGGGCTACTATCCCCTCTCATCACCCCATACCAGCGATTTCTCCCGCGTATTCCTGCCTGATGCCAATTGGCGTCTGAAATCGGGTATGGTGTTCCATATGTATGTGTCCGCAGCCGGGATGGCATTCAGCGAAACGGTTCTCGTGACGCCGAATGGCCACCAGCGGCTGACGCAAACCGAGCGGCGGCTGTTTATAGCCAGCGCAATTTGATCGTGAGCGAGACTGCTGATGAAGATAGGCTTATTGCAGTGTGACGATGTGGCTGAGGCGCTGCAACCGCGCCACGGCAACTATCCGCATTTGTTTCAACAGGCATTTTCCCAGGTGGGTAGCGAGGTGGAATGGCAGGTTTTTCGCTGTCATGACGGTGAAATTCCCCAACAGATCAACGAACTGGACGGCTGGGTAATCAGCGGCTCGCGCCATGGCGTGTACGACAACCTGCCGTGGATTGACGAGCTGGGGGCGTTTATTCGGCAGTGCTGGCAGCAACGGCGCCCGGTGGTGGGGATCTGTTTCGGCCATCAATTACTGGCTCAGGCGCTGGGCGGAACGGTGAAACCCCATCCGCAGGGGTGGGGGATCGGGGTGTCGTTTAATCAGATCGTTGAAAGCCGGGCGTGGATGCAGCCGTCGCAGGACGGTTTGGAAATCCTGGTCAGCCATCAGGATCAGGTTGTCAACTTGCCTTCAATGGGGCAGGTGCTGGCAGCCAGCCAATTCTGTCGTAACTATATGGTGGAATATGACGGGGTAATGCTGGGTATCCAGGGGCACCCGGAATTCACCCGTGACTATGCCCGGGATCTGATGCAATACCGGCAGTCTGTTCTGCCGCCAAATCGGGTTCGCGAGGCGCTGCACAGCCTGTCTGCTCCACTGGACGATCGGCTGGTGCTGGCCTGGATAGTGAATTTTTTAAGCCAGCACCACCTCAGGTAACGCCTTCTCCAGCGCGGCTAAAACGGGTTTGCCAGCCGCGCCGCCGTCGGTAATCAGCGCGGCGATCTGCTTCACGCTGGCATAGTTGATGCGGCTGGTCAGGCCGAGCTTGCTGCTGTCGGCCAGTAAAATCAGCTGCGCGGCCTGTTGGGTCATCGCACGGGCAATGGCGGCTTCATGCGGGTGGAAGCTGCTGGCGCCATTTTTACTGTCGATACCCACCGGCGACATCAGCGCTACGTCGGCGCGATAGCGGTAGATTTCGCCTACCGTCAGCTCACCCCGCGTTTCCTGCGCCCCGGCACCCATGCTGCCTCCCAGTAAAATAATGGTGTTATTCAGTACGTCATGCTCTTCTGCCGCCGAAAGCTTCAGCGCAGCATTCAGGCTATTGGTAATAATGGTCAGACCGGACATGGTGCGCAGCTCTTCCGCCAGCATGGTTGTGGTGCTACCGGCATCCAGAAACAGGGTCTGACCCGGCCTGAGGCGCTGGGCCGCCGCTCTGGCAATCGCGCGTTTCTCTCTGGCCCGCACTTCGCTGCGCACGGTCAGCGGCGGCTCTGGCTCCGCGTCCAGCGCGATCAATCCACCGTGTACGCGGCGAGCCAGCCCCAGCGTTTCCAGCTCAATAATATCCCTTCTGGCGGTTTCCCTGGAAATCCCCAGCTCTCTGATGATCCGTTCGGTGCTGACGTGATTGAGGGTAGTCAGCAGCGCGCGGATACGGTGTAAACGGGTTTCCTGCAACATTAAGGTTTCCTTTTCCAGTTGGGATGGCTGTAGCCTAACTGACAATCTGTCGTCGTGCATGTGTATTTTATTGTATTTGTGTATTTGGTTGCATTTTGTGGAAAATTTGCCATGATGAATCTCATCCGGGCGCAACGGCTGCCCGCTCACCCCTCAATTCGCAACGGGAGTTATTATGGCTACACGTTCGACCATCATGGACACCAACAGCTTTCGCGCCGAGCACGCCGACGGCCTGGATGCTGACGTGCGTAAACTGACCGATAAGCGCAGCAAGGTGCTGGGTGAATCCTACCGTCTGTTCTACCGTAAGCCGGTCCATCTGGTGCGGGGTGAAGGCCAGTATCTCTGGGATGCCGCCGGGGACAAATACCTCGACGTCTACAACAACGTGGCGAGCATTGGTCACTGTCATCCTGCGGTGATTGATGCGGTGTACCAGCAGATGCAGCAGCTGAACACGCACACCCGCTATCTGCACGAGCGCATTCTTGATTACTCGGAAGAATTGCTGGCGACCATGCCTGGCGAAATCGATCGGGCGATGTACATGTGTACCGGCTCAGAAGCCAACGATCTGGCGATCCGCGTGGCGCGGGCATACAGCGGCGGTACGGGCATTATTGTCAGCCAGGAAGCCTATCATGGCACCAGCGACCTGACCTCCGGGGTCTCTCCCGCGCTGGGCACCGGCCAGCCGCTGGCTGCGACGACGCGCCTGGTTTCTCCCCCCGATCGCTACCGGGTAACGGCGCCAGATTTGGGTGACTGGTTTGCCGGGGAAATTCAGAAGCAGATCGATGATATGGCGGCGAACGGCATCAAATTCGCGGGCTTCCTGGCTGATTCCATTTTTTCCTCGGACGGCGTGCTGCCGGGGCCGAAAGGTTTTCTGAAGAAAGCGGTGGATGTGGTGCATAAAAACGGCGGGATCTTTATCGCCGATGAAGTTCAGCCGGGCTTTGCCCGCACGGGCGATGCGTTCTGGGGCTTTGCGCGTCACGGCGTGGTGCCGGATATCGTCACCACCGGTAAACCGATGGGCAATGGCATCCCGGTGTCCGCACTGCTGGCGAAAAGCGACGTGCTGGCCTCTTTCAGCGATGACATCCCCTACTTCAACACCTTTGGCGGTAACCCGGTTGCGATGGCGGCCGCGCAGGCGGTGTTGAAAGTGATTAAGGAAGAGGGATTGCAGGAACACAGCCGCGTAGTGGGCGACGAGCTGCTGCGCGAGCTGCTGACGCTGAAAGACAAATATGACTGCGTGGGCGACGTGCGCGGCGCGGGGCTGTTTATCGGCTTTGAGCTGGTGACCGATAAAGCCAGCAAAACGCCGGACAAGCAGCTGGCGCTGGACGTGACCGAGAAACTGCGTGATAACCACGTACTGACCTCGGTGGCCGGGCCCTATGGCAACGTGCTGAAACTGCGGCCACCGCTGGCCTTCCAGCGGAGCGATATCGACTGGCTGGTTGGCGCGCTGGATAAATCATTGGCAGAATTAGGGAAATAAGACCTTAGACCGATTTGTTTTAACCGGGCAGGCAAAGAGCATAAAGCGGCCTCTGTGCCTGCTGCGGGCTAAACCCACATTAACGTCGGGGCATTGATAACCCTTTTACGGATCGTTTATTTAACTATAATGATCCGACTGCTTACGCGGTGCTTACAGAAACAGCGCCGCCCACCATTTACATGGAGATGATGAACATGAGTTATTCACTGCCATCCTTGCCTTACGCCTACGACGCACTGGAACCGCATTTCGACAAGCAGACGATGGAAATCCATCACACCAAACACCACCAGACCTATGTCAATAACGCTAACGCGGCGCTGGAAGGCACTGAGTTTGCCAACCTGCCTGTTGATGAACTGATTACCAAACTGGATCAGGTTCCTGCGGACAAAAAAACGGCGCTGCGTAACAACGCGGGCGGCCACTCAAATCACAGCTTCTTCTGGAAAGGCCTGAAAACCGGCACTACCCTGAGCGGCGAGCTGAAAGCGGCTATCGAAAAAGATTTCGGCAGCGTTGACGCGTTTAAAGCTGAATTCGAAAAAGCGGCAACCACTCGTTTCGGTTCAGGCTGGGCGTGGCTGGTTAAAAAAGGCGACAAGCTGGCCGTGGTGTCTACCGCGAACCAGGACAGCCCGCTGATGGGCGAGGCGATCGCTGGCGCTTCCGGTACGCCAATTCTTGGACTGGACGTTTGGGAACACGCTTACTACCTGAAATATCAGAACAAACGTCCTGACTACATCAAGGCGTTCTGGGATGTTGCCAACTGGGACGAAGCCGCCGCACGCTTTGCCGCCGCTAAATAATTCCCGACCACGTTATATCGTGACGATAAACCGACGGAGTTCGCTTCGTCGGTTTTTTTATTGCGGCATTTGAGGACCCATCTTACAGAAATCGACATTAACAGATTAATTTCCTGCATTCCCGCGTTGTGAGTTTTTTACATGGCAAAAAGCATGACCGCAAGCACGATCAACACCCCCTTCAAATGCCAGTGCGAATAAAAATGACAATGATTTTTTGACTTGAGAATCTGCTGTTATTTCAATAGAATCTGCTCTTTCGGAGAAAGGCAATGTCTGTTCAAGATGCTCTTCTGGCTTACTCTCTCGCCGCCCTGATTTTGACGCTCACCCCCGGACTTGATACGGCATTAATCCTGCGTACAGCCTCTGTTGAAGGTGGGAAAAAGGCTTTTCAAGCCGCTCTTGGAATTGATGCAGGTTGTTTTATCTGGGGTGCAATAGTCGCTTTTGGACTTGGCGCTCTGCTTGCTGTATCAGAAATCGCTTACTCAGTCCTCAAATGGTGTGGGGCTTGCTACCTCTGCTGGTTAGGTACACAACTGATATTTCGACCAAGAACCAGCTTCAATCCGTCTCATGGTAAGGCAGAGGCGGTAGGAAACTGGTTTTTAAGAGGAATGCTTGGCAATGTTCTTAATCCTAAAATAGGCATCTTCTACGTCTCATTTTTGCCACAATTTATCCCCACCGGACATTCCCCCCTCATCTGGACTTTTTTGCTTGTCGCCATACATGTCGTCATGGGTACGCTGTGGTCGCTAATCTTAATCATGACCACCGGTTACGCCTCCGCGTGGTTAAAAAATAATTCAGTCATCAAATGGATGGACATAGCAACAGGCGGATTATTTGTTTTCTTCGCCGTCAAGCTTGCCGCAAGCAGTCGATGACCTTCCTTTGATGCTTACCCAGATATACGTGTCAAATTGCAGATAACCGAAGGGACATATGGGCGTATAAGCCTGCATTCAGGATTCGCTTCCGCCCACCAACTGGTTCTGCACCGAGAGAAATGCTGCTTATTATGATTATCTCCCCGTTTTCTGCTGGATTGCTCCGGCTGTCTGGTTTTAACCGCTTATGTGGCTGGATGTCTGGATGGCTAATAACGTTTTGTGTTAGCTTATGCGCTTTCGTTCGTTGCCAGCCGTGATAATCCATTAAAAAATGCGGCGACACGTTTCATCATCTGCCTGAGAGTTTCGCCCATGACTGCGGTAAATCGCCTTGAAATGCGTCAGATCTCCATCGCTTTTGGCGGTTTCACGGCCCTGAATGGCGTTGATTTCAGCCTGGAAGGCCACTCGGTACATGCGCTGACCGGGGCAAATGGCGCCGGAAAATCGACGCTGATGGCGGTGCTTTCCGGCGCTTACGATAGCTACAGCGGTGAAATCCTGCTGGATGGTCAACCGGTCAGCATTCGCTCGCCGCGTGATGCTAAACGGCTTGGCATCCACCTTGTGCAGCAGGAGGTGGATGTGGCGCTGGTGCCGACGCTTAGCGTGGCGGAAAACATCATGCTGGATCGCCTCGCCGAGGGCGGCCAGGTATATCGCTGGGGCGAGGTGCGTAAGCAGGCCAGAGAGCTGTTGGCGCAGCTTGACGTCAGGCTGGACGTCCGTCGCCGCATCGACCAGTGTACGCTGGCAGAGAAACAGCAAATATTGCTGGCCCGCGCGCTTTCCCACCACTGCCGCTTCTTAATCCTGGATGAGCCTACCGCGCCGCTGGATCAGCATGAAAGCGAGCGCTTATTCGCCGTAGTGCGCCGTTTACAAAGCAGCGGCATCGGCGTGGTGTTTATCTCTCACCGCATCCATGAGCTGCGCGGGATCTGCGACCAGTTAACCGTGCTGCGCGATGGCCGCCTGATTGAAACCAGCCCGATGGCGCAGCTCAACGGCGAGCAGATTGTGGAGAAGATGCTGGGGCATCAGCTGGAGGATATCTACCCGCCGCGTCGTCCGCCGTTCAGCGACCAGACGCTGCTGAAGGTAGAAGGCCTGCATGATGACGCGCTGTTGCAGAATATTTCGCTGACGCTGCGTAAAGGGGAGATCCTCGGCATCGCCGGACTGGCTGGCGCGGGGAAAACCGAACTCTGCAAGGCGTTGTTTGGCGCAAGCAACAGCCGCATTGCGCGCGGCGAACTGCACGGGAAGGCGTGGAAACCGTCTTCACCTCATGCGGCAGTAGAAAACCGCATGGCGCTGATCCCGGAAGAGCGCCGTAAAGAGGGCATTTTTATTGACGAGTCGGTGGCGATGAATCTCAGCGTTACCGCCGATAACAGCTTCTCACGCTGGAGCCTGTTTGGTCACCGTCAGGCCTGGCAGTGGGCGGAGAGCGTGATTCAGAAACTGGGGGTGCGCACCACTGGCCCGCAGCAGACGCTGCGCCGCCTGTCGGGCGGCAATCAGCAGAAAGTGGCTATCGGCAAATGGCTGCGCAACGACGCAGACGTGCTGATTTTTGATGAGCCCACCAAAGGGGTGGATATCAAAGCCAAAACCGATTTATTTGAACTGATAGACGGTCTGGCCCGCCAGGGAAAAGGGGTGATTTATGCCTCCGGCGAATTCGCCGAACTGGTGGGCCTGTGCGACCGCATTTGCGTGCTCTGGGACGGGCGCATCGTGGCGGAAATGGAAGCCAGCGCCGTTGACGAAGAAACACTTTTACTTTATTCCACCGGAGGAACGCCTGCGTGAGCAGCAAAGAACTTTCCCTGAAGGCGACGCCCTCTGTGCGTCACCAGCTGTTTGAATTTCTCTATAAATGGGGAATGTTGCTGACGGTGGTCGCGCTGATCGCCGCGTTTGGCCTGGCGTCGGACAGTTTCCTGGAACCGGGCAATATCATCAATATCCTGCGCTCTATTGCCATCGTGACGGTCATTGCGATTGGGGTGTCGGTTTCCCTGACCATTGGCGGATTCGACCTCTCCGTGGGTTCTACGGCCTCTCTGGCTAACTCGCTGGTGATCTCGCTGTTCGTCTGGTACGGCTTTGGCTCGACCGAGGCGATAGCGATTACGCTGTTGCTCTGCACGCTGGTCGGCCTGTTTAACGCCTTTCTCATTGTTATCCTGAAAATTCCCGACATGTTAGCGACGTTAGCCAGCCTGTTCGTGGTGCAGGGCGTGGCGATGACCTACAGCTTCGGTGGCTCGATCACCGAAAACATGGTTATGCCGAGTGGCGATATGGCGGAAGGGACGATTCCGGCCAACTTCTCATTGCTGGGGCAGGTGCCGATCATCGTCATCGTCATGCTGGTGGTGACCGTCGTCGCTCAGCTGGGGCTGTCGCTGACCAAGCACGGCCGCCGCATGTACGCCATTGGCGGCAACCCGGAAGCCGCGCGCCTCTCCGGTATCCGCACTAATCGTTACCGCGTGCTGGCTTATGTCATCGCGTCGCTGCTGGCTGGCCTGGGCGGCATTTTACTGGCTTCACGCATCGGCTCTTCGCAGGTCAATGCGGGAGGCGGCTATCTGATGGACGCTGTCGCCGCCGCCTGGATCGGCTTTTCTCTGGCTGGCTCCGGCAAGCCGAACGCGCTGGGGACGCTGGTGGGAGCTATCATCCTTGGCGTGTTGCAGAACGGCCTGGTGATGCTCTCCGTGCCTTACTACGCGATGGATATTATCAAAGGATTAGTGCTGGCGATTGCGCTGGCAATTACTTACATACAGCGCCGATAAGCGCCTTACACCTTAGACAGGGTATTAATAAAAATGAAAAAACTGACAACATCGCTGCTGGCTCTCAGCCTGCTGACCGCCATACCTGCTTTTGCCGATACCGCTGCCGTTCCCGCCGCGATTGCCAATCATGACGGCCCGATCCGCGTCGCCGTCATCCGCAATCTTGGCTCTGACGACAACACCACGCAGTTTGTTGCCGGTGCGATTCAGCAAGGCCGCAAGCTGGGTTTTAAGGTTAGTACCTTTCTCAGCAACGGCGACGACGCCCGTTTCCAGGACTTCGTAAACCAGGCTATCGGCCAGAAATATGACGGAATTATCCTGTCGCACGGTAAAGATCCCTACTCCACTGCGCTGGTGAAGCGCATTGCCGATGCGGGTATCAAAGTGTCGGTGTTCGATACGCCGGTGAATCAGCCGGTTGAAGGCGTGACCGTGACCGCGCAGGACGATGCTTCGCTGGCTCAGCTCTCTCTGGATCAGCTGGTAAAAGACAGCAACGGCAAGGCCAATATCGTTAAGCTTTGGGTGGCGGGCTTCCCGGCGATGGAACGTCGTCAGGTGGTTTATGAGAAAGTGCTGAAGGCGAACCCAGGCATTCACCAGCTGGAGTCAATCGGCGCGGTCTCTTCAGACGTGCAGGGCGATACGGCGAACAAGATTGGTGCAATCCTCGCCAAATACCCGAAAGGGAAAATCGACGCGATCTGGGGCGCGTGGGATGCCTTCGCGCAGGGCGCTTATAAAGCCTTGCAGGAGAATGGGCGTACTGAGATCAAGCTGTACAGTATTGACGTCTCGAATCAGGATCTACAGCTGATGCACCAGAAGGACAGCCCGTGGAAGCAGACCGTTGCCGTGGACAGTAAGCTGATTGGCGCCACGAATATGCGTCTGATCGCCAACAAGATTGGCGGCGAAGCGACGCCAGCGACTTACCAGTTCAAGGCCGCCGCGATTTCTCAGGCGCAGCTGACCCAGCAGCCTGGCGCGGTGAACGTGGCAACCCTGAACAAAATCATCCCGGGCTGGGGTGAATCTACCGATTTCGTCGCACCGTGGTTCGCGACGTTGCAGGCGAAATACGCGAAGAAATAAGCCTGTCCCAGAAATGAAAAATGCCCGCTGTCGAATTTTTTGTAGAATCATGCAGCGGCGCACAAGGTATTGTAGGGCAAGAGGTTAGGTCAGATTCCTGCCACTGATTGCCGCTTTTCGAGTCAGGTACCGCACAGGCGCGTCACGATGGCGAGTCCAGGGACACTACAGCGCGTAAGGGGGCATCGCTATAGCCCTGGACTTCTGTTTCGCGCTGGTTCTGCGCAGCCGTCCCATGTAGGTGTCATGCGGATATTTATCCGGATAATATTGACTTGAATATTTTACCCGGATAAAATTCTGGCAAATTCACCTTGTATGCCTGCCATGACACAGCCGCCTCTCAATTCGTACACAACTTTCCATGGCCATCGCCGTATCGCCACGGGTTCTCTACAAGCAAATGCCCTGGCAGCCAGGAAAGCCATGGAGGACAAATCATCCGTGCCGGTTCTCACTTTTGATGACCTGACGGGCCGCTTTGTTGAGGTAGATATACGTGGAACAGATGAGGAAGTTGCTGCGCGGTTCGCCAGCGTAGCCCCCTCTGAAGCCGAGCCCGATGACCAGGACAAGCTGGAAGTGTCGAGCCCTAGAGGGCGTGGACGTCCCAGGTTAGGGGTGATTCCACGCGAAGTGACTCTGCTTCCCCGACATTGGGATTGGCTTGCCACCCAACCTGGGGGGGCTTCCGTGGTTCTTAGAAAGCTGGTTGAGGAAGCCCGGCGTGCCAATGCTGAGAAAGATGAGCGTCGGATGGCGCATCAGCGAGCTTACCACTTCATGGAAGCCATCGGCGGCGATCTACCCGGCTTCGAGGAGGCCATGCGCGCATTGTTCGCAAATGACACACTTCGACTCGGCGAAGTTCTTGCTGTCTGGCCTCGCGATGTACGTGACCATGCAATGCGCCTTGCATTTGGCGACGAATATCAGAGTTTGTTTTCTTCTGAAGACTCGAACAGGAAATCTTGAAATGCCCTTGTCCACTCTAAACACTTGCTACCTGGAGCCTACACAGCAATCTGTCCGGGCATTTGTTATGAGAAAAATACAGGGTAACGTCATCATGCTGAATCTGTTGCGCTTTCGCGAAATCGCCGACTACTCCGCGAATCCAGAACTGGCGCCCGGTAAACCCATCAGCGGTAGCGAGGCGTTCAATTGCTACATCCAGCATACCTTGCCGTTTCTGCGCGAAAGCGGCGGAGATATCCTGTTCCCTGGTACAGGAGGACCGCTGTTAATTGGCCCCGAAAACGAACGGTGGGATCTTGCAATGATGGTCAAGCAAAGTAGTGCTGAATCATTCCTGGATTTTGCGAATAACTCAGAGTATCTGGCTGGCATAGGGCATAGAACGGCTGCGATCGAAGATTCTCGTCTCCTTCCATTAACGCAAATCGAAACGGCGAGTTAGAGAGAGAAAATGAAGTTCTTAAAGGCCAATGGTATCGACGTCTGCTATGACAGCTTTGGCGATGAGAACGATGAAACCATCTTGCTCATCTCAGGTCTTGGAACCCAGATGATTCGTTGGACGGAGCTGTTCTGCCAAAGCCTTGTGGCAGAGGGTTTTCGTGTCATCCGTTTCGACAATCGTGATGCAGGCCTCTCGACGCATTTCACAAATTTGCCTTCACCTGATTTTGCGGTCCTGGCAAAGTCAATAACGGCTGGCCAAAAGCCGGACGTCCCTTACACGCTCCATGACATGGCGGCAGATGCAATAGGTCTGCTAAATGCTCTGGCCATTAACCAGGCACACGTCATCGGGCGCTCAATGGGAGGCATGATCGCGCAGCTGATGGCTAGCGATTACCCGCAGCGGATTTTGTCGCTGATTTCCATCATGTCCAGCACCGGCAATCCCAATCTTCCATCTGCGGAACCCGATGTAATGGCGATGCTGACAAAGCGCCTCCCCAATCCTGCCGAAGATTTAGAGGGATACGTCACGCATACCCTTTTGTTTGCAAACCGCATTGCCGGGGCCGGTTTCGCCTTTGATGAGGAATCGCATCGTGCCATCATTTTGGAAGAGTTTCATCGCGCATATGACCCAGCCGGCTTTGGGCGGCAGATCGCCGCGATTGCTGCGACCGGCGACATTCGGTCGCGTCTTGTCCGCATCCATGTTCCAACCCTGGTTATACATGGCGCTGACGATGCATTGATTCCACCGGCCTGCGGAAAGGATACGGCGTCATCAATTCACGGCGCAGAACTTCTGCTCATCAATGGCATGGGCCATGACTTACCAGTTGCACTCTATCAGCCACTGGTGACGGCCATTTGCAAAACCTTGCGCCAGCAGAACTTAGGGTAAGTACCGTAGGGCCTGGATTTCCGATTTGGCGTTGGGACTACGCATTCTGCGGGCATTTTTACTGGCCAGGACCCCGTATTCAGAACGCGGTTTTGGCGAAGCCGGTCATCTCTTTCAGGCCCATTTCACGGCCCAGCGCGGTCATCGGGTGGACCACCACGATGCCACGAACGCTTTTCTTCAGCGCGCCCATATTCGCCTGCTCTTTTTTGGTGATGGCGCGGTTGAACGGCATCTGCTTCAGCTTTTGCGCTTCTTTGCTCAGCTTCTCTTCGCGCACGCCTCTGAGACGTTCCAGCTCCTGAGTCAGCTTGTCTTTCTCTTTCAGCAGATCGCCGAGCTTTTCCGCATCGCCTGATTCCAGCAGCGCCGACTCTTTGCGCGTCAGGGCATCCAGCTTATCGCTGAGGGTTCTGATTTCTGCCTGGACTTGTTCTTTCATTGTAGTTAACCGTGAAGTGATTCATTGCCGCAAGGATACACGAAAGCGACGGCAAGAGGGAAAGGTGACGCGTTACTTTTTGAACGCCTGCTTGAGGCTGATGCGGGAAATCAGTTCGGTCAGAGAGAGAACCATCGTTGAACGCACCACCTGCTGGTAACGCTGTTGCAGCATGGCTCGCAGTTCAGGATCGTCGCTGGAGAGGTCGGGACGCGGCGGAAAAGCGGCCACGCAGTGCAGCTCGCCAAACGGTCCCAGCAGCTCGTCGTCGGTGAAACGGTACTCGGTGCCGTCGTCATTCAGCGCCTCGCGCAGCGCCATCAACAGTTCGGCATCTTCATACTCTCCGCGGCTAATCACCCCTAAGCCGTAAATCAGCTTTAGCCTGACGGAAAGTTCGCCCAGCGGGCCATCGCCGAGCAGGAGCGGCTCTACCGCATATTTTACCGCGTAATCATCCTTGCGAAATACCTGGATCACCAGCAGGTTCACCGCTTCCGCCAGCAGCTCAACCGCCGCGATCAGAAAGCTTCTGACCGTTCGACCGGCGTTCAGGCGCTCAAGCACCCGATTCTCAAAAGCCTGTGGTTTTTCCATGAGAGCCTGCATATCGTTCATCACCAGGCGGCCACCGCCTTTAGGGGCACGGCTGAGCCGCGCCCTGTCCGTTCATCCATTGAAGTCGGCATTATGCCATAGCGTCGAAGGCCTTCACGACGTCAGACACCACATCACTCTCTTCTCCGAGGCCTGAAACCTGCGCCAGCGTAGCCTTCACGCCTTTGCTGTTCAGCAGTTCAGCCAGTTCTTTCGCCTGTGGGTCCTGATCGCTGTGGTAGTGCAGAGCGGCAGCAATACCGGTGACCAGATTGGCGTGCGGCAGAGAATATTCCAGCGTGCCGAGCGTCGGCTTGATCAGGCGGTCGCCCGCGCTGAGTTTACGCAGCGGCTGGCGGCCTACGCGCTCAACGTCATCCTTCAGGTACGGGTTCTCAAAGCGGCCAAGGATTTTCTGAATGTAGGCTGCATGTTTGTCTGCATCAAAGCCGTAGCGCTTGATCAGCACCGCGCCGCTCTCTTCCATCGCGCCTTTCACCACCGCGCGGATTTTTTCATCAAGGATGGCATCGCGGATGGTCTGGTGCCCGGCCAGCTGGCCCAGATAGGCGGTAATGGCATGGCCAGTGTTGAGGGTGAACAGCTTGCGCTCAACGAACGCCATCAGATTATCGGTCAGCTCCATGCCCTGAATAGTCGGCAGCGCGCCTTTGAACTGGGTTTTATCCACAATCCATTCGCTGAAGGTTTCCACGGTCACTTCCAGAGGATCGGTGGTGCCTGCTTCAGAAGGAGGAACAATGCGGTCTACGGCGGAATCCACGAAGCCAACGTTAGCATCGACCCAGGCATGATACTGCTCTGGCAGCGCCTTCAGTACGTGGCCTTTTAACTGGCTGGTGCCGCGCACCATGTTTTCACAGGCGATGATGTTTAACGGCCGGGTATTACCGCTATCACTGCGTTTTGCCAGACCTTTAGCGATGCCGCCGGCAATGCGCTCCAGGATCTGCGGGCCAACCGCCGTGGTAACGATATCAACCTCAGCAATCAGCGGAATAATATCATCGCTGGCGCTGCTAACGGCGCTCACGCCCTTGACGATCTCAACCTGAGCCTGCTCGCCAACCACATGAACCGGATACTCGTGACGGGCGTTCAGCGCATCCAGAACCACCTGGTTAACGTCGGCGAACGTTAGCTGAATACCGGCATCAGACAGTAATTTACCAATAAAACCGCGGCCAATATTACCGGCGCCAAAATGTAATGCTTTCATAATTTTTCCCGTATTAAAAATCAGAGGCCGGACAAACCCGACCCGAAAAGAGCCGGGCATACCCGGCCCTGGGAGGTCATGCTTAAAGAACGGTTGCTTTACGCCGGCTGTTTACCTGACAGCAGGTCCAGCACTTCCTGAACATCTGTAGTGGTGCTCAGTCGGGCAATGATGGACTCATCATCCAGCGCGTTGGTCAGGCTGGTGATCACCTGAATGTGCTCGTTATTTCGCGCTGCGATACCGATCACCAGGCGGGCGATATCATCCTCATCTTCACCAAAGCGTACGCCGTCCGGGTACTGGCAGAACACCACGCCGGTTTGCAGCACGCGGTCTTTTGCTTCAATCGTCCCGTGCGGCACGGCGATGGACTCACCCAGATAGGTTGGGGTCAGTTTCTCACGATCCAGCATCGCCTGAACATATTCTGGCTCAACATAACCGCCTCTGACCAACTGCTCACCAGCAAAGCGGATAGCCTGCTCTTTATCGCTGGCGTGGTTGCCGAGGAAAATGTTTCTGGCGGTCAGCTTGAACAGATGTTCCTGGCTGTCGTCGTAGCTGTCGCTCAGGGTCTCGGAAACCTTTTCACGGTGGCCGGCAGTACGGTTAGCCTCAACCAGACGGCTGGTCAGATCGGTGTACAGGCCGCTGTCGAGGAAGTTGGTCAGCGAGATATGTTGAGCGTGCGGAGCCTGACGCATAGCGCGTTCGGTCAGATCGCGGTGAGTGATCACCAGGTCGACGTCGCCCGGCAGGTTGTTGATGGCGGTGTTAGTGACGGAGATATTGGTCAGTCCGGCATCGTTCACCTTTTTGCGCAGCACGCCTGCACCCATCGCGCTTGACCCCATACCGGCATCACAGGCAACGATGATTTTACGTACGTGGCTCAGGTCGCTGCTCATGCCGTCGGCAGTGGTGGTCGCCGCGGCGGCTCCCGGCAGACCTTTAGACTTCGCTTTCATCTCGCTCACGCGGCGCGCTGCGGCTTCGATATCGTCATCTTCTTTTACTTTGCTGGTTTTCAGCAGGATGGAAGAAACCACGAAGGAGACTGCGAAGGCCGCAATTATCGCCACGATATTAGCGAAGTAGGTGCCCTTCGGCGTCATCGCCAGCACGGCCAGGATTGAGCCTGGAGAAGCAGGCGATACCAGACCGCCATGCAGCACCGTCAGGGTGAACACGCCGGTCATCCCACCGAGGATCACCGCAATAAGCAGACGTGGGTTCATCAGCACGTACGGGAAGTAAATCTCGTGAATACCGCCCAGGAAGTGGATGATAGCCGCGCCGCCCGCAGACTGCCTGGCGTTGCCGCGTCCAAAGAACATGTAAGCCATCAGCACGCCCATACCTGGACCTGGGTTGGCTTCGATCAGGAAGAAGATGGATTTACCGGCTTCGCTGGCCTGCTGGATACCCAGCGGCGAGAAGATGCCGTGGTTGATGGCATTGTTCAGGAACAGGATTTTCGCCGGTTCCACAAAGATGGAGGTCAGCGGCAGCAGGTTGTTCTGCACCATCAGGTTCACGCCAGCGGCGAGAATATGGGACAGACCTTCTACCAGCGGGCCGATGGCCATGAATGCGAGGATTGCCAACAACATGCCGATGATACCGGCAGAGAAGTTGTTAACCAGCATTTCGAAGCCGCTTTTGATTTTGCCGTCGACCAGGCGGTCGAAGCGTTTGATTGCCCAGCCGCCGAGCGGACCAGCAATCATCGATCCGAGGAACATAGGCATATCCGCACCGACGATCACGCCCATAGTGGTGATTGCCCCCACCACGCCGCCGCGATCGCCACCGACCAGACGGCCGCCTGTGTAGCCAATGAGCAGCGGCAGCAGGTAGGTGATCATCGGGGCGACCAGCTTGGCCATGGTTTCATTTGGCAGCCAGCCGGTAGGAATAAACAGTGCGGTGATGATACCCCAGGCGATAAACGCCCCGATATTTGGCATCACCATGTTGCTCAGAAAGCGACCAAAGTTCTGGACCTTGATCTTGATATCTGATGAGGACATAAAAAAACACCCCTTATTGGTACGCGCTGACAATAAGAGAGCGCGTTGATTTTTGTTTAGGACATTACGGCGGGGAGCCGTCTGTATCACTGTATGCAGGCGGACTCTATCACGCGAATATGACACTGCGTAGTCATCACAAAAAGTGTGATGTATATCACTATGTTAGGTGACCTTCAGGGGGTGTTTTAGTGACGCGGATCACATATATGCAGTGTAAAAAAAAGACTTTGTGGAATAAATGCGCAATACGGGCTGATTTGTGTGACTTATATCACGAAATGGCTGGGTGGCTTTCTGTTCATTGTGTGATCTTTGTCACAATAAATTTAGCGGTGAAAATGCGTGCGATCACAGTTCAGCAGGATAAGAAATCAACGGCTTAGCAGGATGTAAGAAAATTACGCAAATTGTCGCGTTTGGTCGGGGAAACTGGCGGGCTGCCCGCGCCGGTTTCGGGGCGAATTATTTTACGGGCAGAAAGCACTCTGCCCGTAATAATGACGAGGGAGCCATGATAAATAAGCCTGACGGCTTACTGGAATCCACCCTGCATAGCGCGTTGAGCCTGGCCTAACACCTGCGCATTTGCGGACAGGTTTTGCATCAGCGTATTGTACTGCGTCGCCTGCTGCTGGGTAGGGAACTGGATGGCCGGGCCGTTAAAGGTCACTTTGCTCCCCTGCTGCTGCAGGAAGTCGCCGGTCTGCACCACATCCTGGCTCAGCGTCTGCAAAGCTGGCAGCAGCGGCTGTAGTGAATTGGCTGGCTGGGTGACCACTTTGTTGTAGACGTTATCATAGACCGTTTTCAGATCTTCCGGCTGCTTAAGCGCGGCCTTGCTGCTGTCTGCCTGCGTTTTGGCCGCCTGAATTTGCTGCGTCAGCACGCTCAGCGAGCCGCTTGCCTGGCGCAGTGAATCGCGGTGCGTCAGGTAGTCCTGCGGCGTGCGGATCGCGGAAAGCTCATCCACAACCGGCTTCATGCCCGAATCCACAGCGCGGTTAACCTGCTGAGAGAAGCCGTAAAGGATGGCGTAATCGCTGACGTAATTACCGAGTTTTTGCTTTTGGTCTTCGCTGAGGCTCGGCAGATGTTCGCCGCTGCGCATCACCGTGTTTTGCAGGAAATCGATAAAGGCTTTGCGCTGGTCGGCTTCTTTATCGCCGCAGCCGGTGAGCTGAAAGACCAGAAAAAGTGCGACAAAAGGCACGAACAGACGCGACCAGCCGCGAAATATTCCTGTGGTCATGGGGAGTAACTCCTGTAATTTTAGGGCTTACAAGCAATATGAGCGGCAAACGCCGCCCCTGAAGGATAGTCTCTCCGTGCCGGGGAGGATAGGGGTAACAGGGCCGGAAAGACGAATAAATTCACGCCTTCACTTTCCAGGCTTATCAGCGGCGTACGGCAAGAGGGATAAAGCAGCCCAGCCCAGCGGCCGACCAAACAAATTTGCGCTGTAATGGTGCAATGCTGTGCCTTTACAGAGCATCCAGCCGCCCGTTTTCCCCTCATATATTCAAAATCGACCAGTAATCAGTTAATTAAAAACCTGGTATCCATCTTGCTTTAATGACCTTATGCAGGAGCGATAGCGGGTAGCCGGTGTCGCCACACAATTTGAAAATGGGTCACTAGGGTTCCGGTCGCAAGACGCTGGTCCGAGAGTGGCCGACCGCCCTCTGGCGGTTACACGGCGGGATAAAAGCCCGGGAGGATAGCGCGATGTTACTCGCTGCCTCCTGCTTTTATTTCACCCGCCAATGTCAGAGGAACCACCATGATCATAGCCTTCAAGCGCCTGCTTCTTCTCTGTGCCCTCGCATTGTTCAGCGTCAATGCCCTTGCGGCAAAGCCCACTTTCAAAATTTGCTGGTCCATCTACGCCGGATGGATGCCCTGGGACTTTGCCCAGCAAAATGGCATCGTCAAAAAATGGGCCGATAAATACGGCGTAGATATCCAGTTCGTGCAGGTGAATGACTATATCGAGTCGGTTAACCAGTACACCTCCGGCGGCTTTGACGGCTGCACCATGACCAATATGGATGCGCTGACTATCCCGGCCAGCGGCGGCGTCGACAGCACCGCGCTGATCGTCGGCGATTACTCCAACGGCAACGACGGCATCCTGGTCAAAGGCGCTGACAGCGTCGCCGCGCTAAAAGGCAAGCCGATCAACCTGGTCGAACTTTCCGTCTCCCACTACCTGCTGGCTCGTGCGCTGGATAAATCCGGCCTGAGTGAGAAAGATGTGAAGGTAGTCAACACCGCCGATGCCGATCTGGTGGCGGCTTTCAGCACCCCGGAAGTGAACGCTATCGTCACCTGGAACCCTCTGCTGGCCGAAGCGGAAAAGCAGCCCAACAGCAAGCTGGTGTTCTCCTCTGCCCAAATCCCCGGCGAAATTCTTGATCTGCTGGTAGTGAATACCGCCACGCTGAAAAAGCATCCTGAGCTGGGCAAAGCGCTGACCGGCGCCTGGTACGAGACGCTGAAAACGATGTCCGGCAGTTCGCCTGAGGCTATCAGGGCGCGCACGCAGATGGGCGAAGCCTCCGGCACCGACCTGGCGGGCTTCGATCGCCAGCTGGCCGCCACGCACCTGTTCAGCGATGCCAAACTGACGCTCGACTTTATCGACACGCCGCAAATCAAAGCCACCATGCAGCTGGTAGCTGAATTCTCCTTCAAGCACGGCCTGCTGGGCGAAGCCGCGCCGGGTGCCGACGTGGTGGGTATCGAAACGCCTGCCGGAAGCTGGGGCAACGCGGGCAACGTCAAGCTGCGCTTTACCGATGAGTTCACCAGGCTGGCTGCGGCAAATCAGCTGTAACCGGAGGAACGCCCGATGCGCAAAATGATCAATTACCAACCGGTGCCGATGGCCCGCTTCATGATGGGATTTCTGCCGCTGCTGGCGTTGCTGCTGGTGTATCTGATGGCTTCCGACGCGCGGCTGAGCCTGAACGCGGCGGATAAACTGCTGCCGGGTTTCAACGCGATGGGCGAGGCGGTGTACCGCATGGCCTTCGAGGCCAGCCCGCGCACCGGCGAGTATTTGCTGTGGGCGGATACCCTCGCCAGCCTGCTGCGACTGGCGATGGGGGTGGCGATTGGCGCGATGCTGGCGCTGGTTTTTGGCTTGTTCTGCGGGGCGCTGCCGGTGTTTCGCGCGTTTCTCTCGCCGCTTATCACCCTGTTTGCGCTGGTGCCTCCGCTGGCGGTATTGCCGATCCTTTTTATCTGCTTTGGCCTTGGGGAAGTCTCTAAAGTGGTGCTGATCGTGATTGGCACCACGCCGATGATTACCCGCGATCTGATGCTACAGGTGCAGACTATACCGCGCGAACAGCTGGTGAAAGCGCAGACGCTGGGCGGCCACAGCGCTCAGATCCTCTGGCGGGTGATCCTGCCGCAGCTGATGCCGCGCCTGTTTGACGCGGTGCGTCTGTCGCTTAGCTCGGCCTGGCTGTTTTTGATCGCGGCGGAGGCGATTGCGGCCACCGAAGGTCTGGGATACCGCATTTTTCTGATGCGGCGCTATCTGGCGATGGACGTCATTTTACCGTACGTGGCGTGGATCACCCTGCTGGCCTTCGCCCTCGACCTGTTGCTGCGGCTGATTAGCCGCCACTGCTGGCCGTGGTATTACGCAAAATAAGGGGGAAGCGTGGCGATTATCGAGCTGAAAAACCTGGAAAAACATTATGACCAGCAGGTGGTGCTGGAGCGGCTCAACGTCAGCGTCGAGGAGGGCGAGTTTGTCTCGATCGTCGGCGCTTCCGGCTGCGGAAAGACCACCTTTCTCAATATGCTGCTGGGAACGGAAAGCCCAAGCAAAGGGCAGCTGCTGTTGGATGGCAAGCCTGTTCCGCAGGAGCCGGACGCCCATCGTGGCGTGGTGTTCCAGCGCTACTCCGTATTTCCCCATCTGACCGTGCTGGGCAACGTGATGCTGGCCGATGAGTTCAGCGAAGCGCGCTGGCTGGGCCGCGTGTGGGGTAAAAAGCGCAGGAAAATTCGCGAGCGGGCGCTGGAGATGCTGGCTCAGGTTGGGCTGGTTTCGGCGCAAAGCAAATATCCCCATCAGCTTTCCGGCGGCATGCAGCAGCGCCTGGCGCTGGCTCAGGCGCTGATGAAACGGCCGCGCATTCTGCTGCTCGACGAGCCTTTTGGCGCGCTCGATCCGGGTATTCGCGGCGAAATGCACGAGCTGATCGGCAATCTGTGGCAGAGCCATAACCTGACCATTTTTATGATCACCCACGACCTGAAAGAGGGCTTCACCCTCGGATCGCGGCTGTGGGTTTTTGACAAGCTGCGCCACGATCCCCACCAGCCGGATGCCTGGGGCGCGAGCATTACTTACGATATTCCACTGGAGCGCGGGCGGCCTGCGGCGGCTAAAGCCTCGCCTGTCGCGCAGGTTGCCTGAGGAGGAACCATGATGACTTATGAAACGCTATTACCGGCAGGATCGCACTGGTCCCTGCGGATGCGTCGGGGCAGCGCGCTGCGCCTGAGCGATATTGACGGCGGCATCAACGCTGGCCTGCTGATGTACAACCCGGAAAACCTGCTGGAGCGCTACAACGCGCCGGACACGCTGAAATGCCAGCACACTTTCCGTCTGACGGCCGGACACTGCCTGTATTCCGATATGGGCCGCATTTTCTGCGGTATTGAGCAGGACAGCTTCGGCTGGCACGAAAGTGTCTGCGGCAGCAGCAACGCCCGTCAGGTCAGCGCTCAGTATGGCGCGCGGGATTATCAGCACGACCGCAACGGCTGGCATCAAAACGGTTACGACAGTTTTCTGGTCGAGCTGGCGAAGTACGGACTGGGCAAGCGGGATATGGCCTCCTGCGTGAACTTTTTCGCCCGGGTGACCGCCAGCGATGACGGCGAATTGCGGCTTCAGCAGCAGGGCCAGAAAGAGGCGGAGGTGACGCTGCGCTTTGCCATGGACACGCTGGTGATTCTGCACACCTGCCCTCATCCGCTGGCGGAGGGCAAAGACTACCCGCAACAGCGGCTGGGCATTGTGCTGGACGGCCATGTTGCGCCGCTGCCTGCCCACTGCCTGACGCGCGCAGAAAATCAGCGCGGCCTGCGCAATAACGACCTCTACCACTTAACCGGGCAGCCGTAAGGAGCCAGCGATGATTAAACTCAGTCCCAATGACGTGGCGCTGGCTACGCACCGTGAAACCATTGATGCGGGCGCTTACTGGCTGCATCGCCTGGAAGCCGGACAAACCTTACGTATCACCGATCTTGAGGGCAATCAGGCGGCGGACACGCTATTTTTCAACGCGGATGATACGGCGGAGCGCTACAGCGTCAGCGACACGCTGCGCGGGCAGAAAAACGTGTTTCTTACCGCTGGCAGCGTGCTGCGATCCAATGATGATAACCCGATGCTGACCCTGACCGCAGACACCTGTGGCCGCCACGATACGCTTGGCGGAGCCTGCGCCACTGAAAGCAATACCGTACGCTATGACCTCGAAAAGCGGCATATGCACGCCTGTCGCGACAGCTGGATGCTGGCCGTGGCGGAGCACCCGGAGTTCGGCCTCACTCGCCGCGACATTACCCACAACATCAATTTCTTTATGAACGTCCCGGTCACCAGCGAAGGCGGCCTGACGTTTGCGGACGGCATCTCCGCGCCGGGGAAATACGTGGAAATGGTGGCGAACATGAACGTTCTGGTACTGATCTCCAACTGTCCGCAGCTAAACAACCCCTGCAATGGCTATAACCCGACGCCGGTAGAAGTCGCTATCTGGTAGCCCTCTGGCGCGGCGGGACGACCCGCAGACTGCGCGCCCTGAAGATGCAGGACGACCTGCTGGAAAGAGAGTGAAATCATGCTGGAGCGTGTATTAATAGCCAACCGTGGCGCGATCGCCGTGCGCATTATCCGTACCCTGAAGGCGATGGGCATCAAAGCGATTACGGTCTATGCCGAGGCCGACCGCCATTCACAGCACGTCCGGCTGGCCGATGAAGCCTGGTCGCTGGGCGACGGCAACGTGCGCGATACCTACCTGAATCAGGATAAATTGCTGCAAATCGCCGCACAATCGCGCACCCAGGCCATCCACCCCGGCTACGGTTTCCTCAGTGAAAACGCCGCTTTCGTCACCCGCTGTGACCAGGCCGGGGTGATATTTCTTGGGCCTACCGTGGAGCAGATGGCGGCGTTCGGCCTGAAACACCGCGCCCGCGAGCTGGCCGGGCAGAATGCCGTGCCGCTGCTTGCCGGCAGCGGTTTGTTAACCTCACTGCACGAGGCGCAAGCGGCAGCAGAGCAGATCGGCTATCCGCTGATGCTGAAAAGTACCGCCGGCGGCGGCGGAATCGGCATGCAGCGCTGTAACGATCGCTCGCAGCTCGACGAGGCCTTCACGCGGGTAAAGCGCCTTGCAGGCCACAACTTCGCCGATGATGGCGTCTTTCTGGAGAAATTCATCGCCCGCGCTCGCCATATTGAGGTCCAGGTGTTTGGCGACGGCGAAGGCGGCGTTATCGCGCTGGGCGAACGCGACTGCTCGGCGCAGCGACGTAATCAGAAGGTGATTGAAGAGACGCCCGCGCCAGGCCTTAGCGAAAGCGTGCGCGAGGCGCTTCAGGCGACGGCCATCCGGCTTTGCCAGGCGGTGAAGTACCGCAGCGCGGGCACAGTGGAATACGTTCTGGACGATGAAACGCAGCAGTTCTACTTCCTGGAGGTGAACACCCGGCTCCAGGTTGAGCACGGCGTCACCGAGATGATCTACGGCGTCGATATTGTCCGCTGGATGCTGCTGCTGGGCGCGGGCGAGCTGCCGCCGATCGCCTCGCTGCAAACCACGCCTTCCGGTCATGCCATCCAGGTGCGCCTGTACGCTGAAGACCCCGCCAAACAGTTTCAGCCGAGCGCAGGCTTGCTAAGCCAGGTGCAGTTTCCTGACGGCGTCAGCCAGGGTGAACTGCGCATCGACAGCTGGCTGGAAAGCGGCATTGAGGTCTCGCCTTTTTACGATCCGATGCTGGCGAAAGTGATAGTCAAGGCTGACCATCGTCAGCAGGCGCTGGCGTCGCTGGCGGAAGCGCTGGCCGCCACCGGGCTGTACGGCATTGAAACCAACCTGCGCTGGCTGCGCCATTTGCTGACCCTAGCAGAAGTGCAGCAGGGACGGGTGATCACCGCCACGCTGGGAGCGGTAAGCTGGTCGCCCGCCACGCTGGACGTGCTGAGCGGCGGCACGCTGACCACTGTTCAGGATGCACCGGCACGAGCCGGATACTGGCACGTTGGCGTGCCGCCTTCCGGCCCGTTCGACGGCCGCTCGTTCCGACACGGCAACCGCCTGCTGACTAACCCGGAGGATGCCGCCGGGTTGGAAATTACCCTGCGCGGGCCAACGCTGCGTTTTAATCAGGACTGTGCCTTTGTGCTGACTGGCGCGGCCATAGCTGCCCGGCTGGACGAGGAAACCGTCAGCATGGGGCGGGTGGTGAACGCCCGCGCGGGGCAAACGCTGACGCTGGCCGACATTACCGGTGCGGGCTGCCGTAGCTATCTGTTACTGGCGGGCGGCATCGACTGCCCGCTGTATTTAGGCAGCCGCAGCACCTTTACGTTAGGCAAATTTGGCGGTCACGCGGGCAGGCAGTTGCGGACCGGCGACGTGCTGCATCTGGCGCAGCCTGTATCTCGTCCTGAAGCGGCTTTGCCTGTCGCCTTGCTACCTGACTGGCGCAGCGAGTGGCAGCTTCGGGTGATCTACGGACCACACGGCGCGCCAACGTTTTTTACTCAGCAGGATATCAGGACTTTCTTTGAGGCACGCTGGCAGGTGCACTACAACTCCAGCCGCACCGGTATCCGGCTGATTGGTCCCAAGCCCGAGTGGGCGCGCAGCGACGGCGGTGAAGCGGGGATGCATCCCTCTAATATCCACGATAACGCCTATGCCTTTGGCACCGTGGATTTTACCGGCGACATGCCGGTGATCCTCGGCCCGGATGGCCCTTCGCTCGGCGGCTTTGTTTGCCCTGCCACGGTGATAGCGGCCGACTTGTGGAAGCTGGGTCAGCTGAAGGCGGGCGATAGCGTGCAGTTTATGCCGGTTTCACTGAGCGACGCGGATCGTCTGGCCCGGCAGGAAGATCAGATCGCTGAAGATCTTCAGCCCGTGGCGGAAATCCCCTGCGATCTTTGCCGTGCAGATCCCATTTTGATCGACCATCCGGCCAGCGAAGGCCAGCCGGCCATGACTATCCGTGCGGCGGGCGATCGGTTCCTGCTGCTGGAATACGGCGAAGCGCAGCTGGATATTGCTCTGCGCTTTCGCGTCCATGCGCTGATGCAGTGGCTGGAGGCGCATCCGCAGCGCGGCAGGCTGGAGCTGACGCCCGGCATCCGCTCGCTACAGGTGCATTTCGACAGCCTGATCCTGCCGCGTGAGCGGCTGCTGGCGACGCTGAAGCAGGCCGATCGCGAGCTGGGAACGCTGGAAAATGCCACCGTGCCTTCGCGTACCGTCTGGCTTCCGCTGAGCTGGGACGATGACGCCTGTCGCGAAGCCGTTACCCGCTATACCCAGTCGGTGCGTCCCAATGCGCCCTGGTGCCCCGGCAACATTGAGTTTATCCGGCGCATCAACGGCCTTGCCTCTGTTGAAGAGGTGAAGGAGATTGTGTTTAACGCCAGCTACCTGGTGATGGGGCTGGGAGATGTTTATCTGGGCGCGCCGGTCGCCACGCCGCTCGACCCGCGTCATCGTCTGGTGACCACCAAGTACAACCCCGCGCGTACCTGGACGGCGGAGAACTCGGTAGGGATCGGCGGCGCTTATCTGTGCGTGTACGGTATGGAGGGGCCTGGAGGCTATCAGTTTGTCGGCCGCACAATGCAGATGTGGAACCGCGACCGGCAGACCGAGGCGTTCAGCCAGCCCTGGCTGCTGCGCTTTTTCGACCAGATCCGCTTCTATCCGGTCAGCGGAGAAGCGCTGCTGGACATCCGTGAACGCTTCCCCTGGGGGCGCTATCCGTTGCGCAGCGAGGAAGGGGAATTCAGCCTGGCCGCTTACCAGCAAAATCTGTCTGACAATAGTCAGCAAATTGCGGCGTTTCAGCAGCAGCGTCAGCTGGCTTTTGATCAAGAGCTTGCCCGCTGGCGAGCGGACGGACAGTTCACTTTCGACAGCAGCTTGCAGGAAGAGAGCGGGCAGGATGAGTCGATCCCGGCCGGGTATTCCGCAGTGGAAAGCCAACTGGCGGGCAGCATCTGGCAATGGCTGGTGAAGCCGGGAGACCGCGTGTGCGCTGGCGAAACGCTGGGTATTCTCGAATCGATGAAAATGGAGATCCCGATCGTGGCGAATGTAAACGGTATCATCCGCGCCCTGCAACGATCGGCCGGTCAGCAGGTTCATGCCGGGCAGCTATTATTGCTGATGGAGGCCGATCCCGACTGAACTGCAAGGTTGAAAAATAGTCAAAAAATATGACGCAAATCGCAAGATTTGATCTAATACTTAGAATCCTGGCGTTTCCCTGCGCTGTCTCTCTGAGCCCCCTCTCTGAGCCACCCAGCGGCTGTTGTCGCCAGCATTCTGAACCTGAGTCTCAGGTTCTTACCCTCTGGCCGTTCACATTAGTGAGTTTTATGAGGAGAGCTCTATGGAAATGAAAGACCCCATGGGGGAATTGTTGTCCAGTCTTGAACATATTGTATTAACACGCGAAGTTATCCAGGCCGCTCCCGCATTAAAGGGTGAAGTGTCGATACCCGAACCAAAACGCATCAGGGAAATTACCGGCATGGAGATTGATGAGTTTGCCCTGGCATTGGGCGTTAGCGTGTCGTCAGTGAAGAGTTGGGAAGCAAAGCGCACCAAGCCTTCGCGCAGTGCACAGAAGTTGATGCAGTTGATACAATTCAATCCCTGTCTCAGCAGGCAGCTGCTGGGATAAAAAAAGAAACCCGCCGTTTGGCGGGTTTTGTGTTTATAGCGCGCTACTTAGCGCCTACTGTAGCAGCGAAATATCCGCTACCTGAAGGAACAGGTCGCGCAGCTTAGCCAGCAGCGTCAGGCGGTTGATCCGCACTTCGCGCTCTTCGGCGTTAACCATCACTTTCTCAAAGAAGTTATCCACGGCGGTACGCAGCTGGGCCAGCTCGATCAGGGCGTCCTGATAGCGGCCTTCAGCAAAGTAAGGCGCCAGCTTGCTGGTCAGCGCCGAGACGTAGGTCGCCAGCTGGATCTCTTCGTTCTCCTTCAGCAAGGAAGCCGATACGCTGTCGTTCAGCGGCTCGGTCGCCTTAGCCAGAATGTTAGAGACACGTTTGTTGGCGGCGGCCAGCGCCGCGGCCTCTTCCAGCGAGCGGAAGTGCGAGACGGCCTTCATGCGGGCGTTGAAGTCGGCCGGACGCGTTGGGCGACGGGCCAGCACGGCCTGGATAGTATCCACGCTGTGGCCTTCTTCCTGATACCAGCTGCGGAAGCGGCCCAGCATGAAGTCGATCACCTCATCAACCACCTTGCCGTTGCTCAGCTTGCTGCCATAGAGACGAACCGCTTCCCCGGTCAGCGTTTGCAGATCGAGCGGCAGATTTTTTTCGACGATAATGCGCAGCACGCCGAGCGCCGCACGACGCAGTGCGAACGGGTCTTTATCGCCTTTTGGATGCTGGCCAATACCGAAAATGCCGGCCAGCGTGTCCATCTTGTCGGCGATGGCCAGCGCGCAGGCAACCGGGTTAGATGGCAGATCGTCACCGGCAAAGCGCGGCTGATACTGCTCGTTAAGCGCCACGGCAACGTCTTCCGCTTCGCCGTCGTGACGGGCATAGTGCATTCCCATCACGCCCTGGGTGTCGGTAAATTCGAACACCATGTTGGTCATCAGGTCGCATTTAGACAGCAGGCCCGCGCGGGTGGCGTGATTAACGTCGGCGCCGATCTGCGCGGCAATCCAGCCAGCCAGCGCCTGAATGCGGTCGGTTTTGTCACGCAGCGTGCCCAGCTCTTTCTGGAACAGCACGGTTTCCAGACGAGGCAGGTTGTCTTCCAGGCGCTTTTTGCGGTCCGAGTTGAAGAAGAACTCGGCATCGGCCAGGCGCGGGCGAACGACCTTCTCATTGCCGGAAATAATCTGCTGCGGATCTTTCGACACGATATTGCTGACAAAAATGAAGTTGGGCAGCAGCTTGCCTGCCTGGTCGTAGACCGGGAAGTACTTCTGGTCACCTTTCATGGTGTAAACCAGCGCTTCAGCCGGCACTGCAAGGAACTTCTCTTCAAATTTTGCCGTCAGCACTACCGGCCACTCCACCAGGGAAGTCACCTCCTCCAGCAGGCTGTCGCTCAGATCGGCAACGCCGCCGATTTCGCGCGCGGCGGCTTCGGCATCGGCTTTGATCTGCGCCTTACGCGCTTCATAGTCGGCCTGCACCTTGCCGCGCTCCAGCAGGATATGCGGATACTGGTCGGCGTGGTCGATAGTGAACTCGGCTTCGCCCATAAAGCGGTGACCGCGCAGGATGCGGGCGGAAGCCACGCCCAGAATGGTCGCTGGCAGGCTCTCTTCACCCAGCAGCAGCGTTACGGTGTGCACCGGACGCACGAACTGCACCTCGGAGTCACCCCAGCGCATCAGTTTCGGGATTGGCAGCTTCGCCAGCGAGGTGCTTACCATGGCTGGCAGCAGCGACTGCGCGCTCTCGCCTTTTACATGGGCGCGGTACAGCAGCCATTCGCCTTTATCGGTGCTCAGGCGTTCGGCCTGGTCTACGGTGATGCCGCAGCCGCGAGCCCAGCCTTCGGCGGCTTTGGTCGCCACGCCGCTGGCATCAAACGCGGCGGCAATCGCCGGGCCACGTTTTTCTACTTCACGGTCCGGCTGCGCGGCGCTCAGGTTAGCCACTTTCAGCGCCAGGCGGCGCGGCGCGGCATACCAGCTAACGTCGCCGTGGGTCAGGCCTGCGGCATCCAGCTCGGCGGTAAAGTTTGCGGCAAACGATTCGGCAAGATTGCGCAGTGCCTTTGGTGGCAGCTCTTCAGTGCCGATCTCCACCAGAAAAGTTTTCTCAGTCATGGCGGTCTCTTATTTCTTGTTATTGCACATCGGGAAGCCGAGCGCTTCGCGAGAGGCGTAGTAGGCTTCCGCCACGGTTTTAGTCAGGGTGCGAATGCGCAGAATATAGCGCTGACGCTCGGTCACGGAGATCGCCTTACGCGCATCCAGCAGGTTAAAGGTATGACCCGCCTTCAGAATGCGTTCGTAGGCTGGCAGCGGCAGCGGTTTCTCCAGCGCCAGCAGGCTTTGCGCCTCTTTCTCATACTGCTCGAAGCAGGTAAACAGGAAGTCGACGTCCGCGTACTCAAAGTTATAGGTGGACTGCTCTACTTCGTTCTGGTGGAACACGTCGCCATAGGTGGTTTTCCCCAGCGGGCCGTCGCTCCAGACCAGATCGTATACGCTGTCCACGCCCTGAATATACATCGCCAGGCGTTCCAGGCCGTAGGTGATTTCACCGGTTACCGGCTTGCACTCCAGGCCGCCAACCTGCTGGAAGTAGGTGAACTGCGTCACTTCCATACCGTTCAGCCAGACTTCCCAGCCGAGGCCCCAGGCGCCCAGCGTAGGGTTTTCCCAGTTATCTTCCACGAAGCGGATATCGTGGATGGTGGGGTCCATACCCAGCTCTTTCAGCGAGCCAAGGTACAGCTCCTGAATGTTGTCCGGCGATGGCTTAATGATCACCTGAAACTGATAGTAGTGCTGCAGGCGGTTTGGGTTTTCGCCGTAGCGGCCATCGGTAGGACGGCGTGACGGCTGAACGTAGGCGGCCGCAATCGGCTCCGGGCCCAACGCGCGCAGGCAGGTCATAGGATGAGAGGTGCCAGCGCCGACTTCCATGTCCAGTGGTTGAACGATGGTACAGCCCTGACGAGCCCAGTAATCCTGTAAGGTCAGGATCAGTCCCTGAAAGGTTTTAGTATCAAACTTTTGCATGTTGGATCCGCACGCGATACGAGAGGTTATAAAAAGTGGGCGTCAGTATACCCTTTGACCGCCCGTTAGTCAGCCCGCAGTCGCTGACAAAGGACAGACGGCAACGTGCAGCGGCGTCGGCGGCGATGGAAAACCTCTTTTCCAGCGGCGAATGGCGTTGAAAACCCCGTCGTCAGAATAATCTTCTGATCTGTGGGCGACCGGCTGGTTAATCCTGCGCATTTAATTTGGTTTAAATTTGAGCTAGCCTCTCCTGGTACAAAAAAACGCCAGTCTGATTACATGGATTTCCCGTTACAAGGAGTAACGCTGATGACAATGGCCCGGTCAGCGTTGATGAGATATGAAGAAATTACCGATCGTTTTCGCTGCGTTAGTCATCATCGTGACTGGTTCATATTTATACCTGAATCGTAGGGATGTCAGAGTGATAGCTGCGCATCATGGAGAATATACGGCGCAAATTCTTGTTGATCGTCTGCCGCTATCAAAATCGGATAGCATCGCATGGTGGATAGAGAACAAGTCTGAAATATTGTCTAAATATCATATTGTCCCTGACGAAGATGGTGGGCCGAAATTTATAACGATTTTTGCATTTGGCAAGGGGTATCAGGAACCGAGCCAGGAAGACAGATTATGTTTCGAGGACGTTACGCCACCTAAAAATTGTATTGATAAAGACATTCTGATGGCCGTTCACGTAACCCGAAATGGTGATACTAAATTCAGCTTCAAATATTCTTCTTACCTCCTCACCAAAGAGGGGAAAATCACTAAATCTAAAAGTGACTGAGCAGCGAATTCCTGTTTTGTGAGCAAAGCCGAAGTTTAAAAAGCGTAAGCGATATCATTTCGCTGCGTTTTATTTTTTGTTTCTTTTGAAAGGTGACCGTCTGTTCTGTTCGGACACCTTTTTATATTTCTGCCGGTTGATAATTATCCCTTCGCAGTGGGTACGTGCTCCGTTGCCTGTTTTTTGTTGTATCGACCCTAAATCCTTTCCACGATGGAATGACACTATCCACCTGCGCTGAGCGGATTACTTCTCTCCCTCTTCCGACACTTTCTCTAATACGTATTCAAGAGAGGCTTTGAACATCGGTCCATGAGAAAGGCCGGGAAACAGCTGATAGTTTGCCGCTACGCCCTCTGCGCTAAGTCGGTTAACGCTGTTCCTGACCGCCGTCAGTACATCAGGATTAAACGCCTGTCGCTTATTAATCGGGTCGCCATCGCCTTCCAACAGCGTTAATTGTTTACTACCGTCCCGGTTCTTTGCAGTGGACTCGATCTCATCCAGCAGAAAAAAATAGCCCTGCCCAAGGGATGGACTGGTGGAATAGTAGCGGGTGAAAAAATCAGAGGACAGGTAGGCCTCCAGCACAAATAATCCGCCGTAAGAGTGACCCCAGAGTCCCCGGTTAGCGGCATTGATTTTAAGCCCTTTCTCAACCTGAGGCGCGATGGTCTTTTCCAGCAGATTACGGAACTGGTTACTTCCCCCACGCATTCTGCCGTTGCTATCCACTTCAGGGATGTCATTCCCCCGTTTATTGCTGGCCGGGGTATAATCCAGGGTTCTGGCTAGCTGATCAAAAGGCAGCGCTGTCTGATAACCGATGGCAACCAGAACGGGTGGGCTATGTTCTGAGAGTTTTTTTAACAAAGGCTCTGATAACCGAGCCATAGCGGAGTTGCCATCCAGCAGATAAAGCACCGGAAATCCTGCTTTTGGCGGCGCTTTATCAGGCACGGCGGTCCACACTTTGTAGTGTCTTTTCCCGTCAACAGAATCAAATTTGCTTATTGTAAAATGATAGAACGAGGAGCCTTCATCCGCGATATTCGGCCCGAGCGGACGCATATCCGGGCGGGAATAGCTGCTGCCTGCATATAAGGCGGTCAGACATATCGCCAGCCCTGTCACTATTCGCCTGTTTTCAATGCGGTATAACCAATGAGACATAATAATTCCTCTTTGACATTCCCCGTCCCTAACGACGGGGAATTACGCTATGCCGGGTAAGGTTAACCGTCAGAAGTGCAGCCCCAGATCCACATAGTAGATGCGGCCCGGTTCGTTATAGGTATTTGCCCCGGCTCCCCACAGGTAGGCACCTGTTGTGGCGTTGCCAGTACTCTGGGCATTCCCCTCGCGGAAATGGCGTTTATCGAACAGATTATCGATACCGGCAGTGACATCCATATATTTAGTCACGTTATAAGTCGCACTCATGCCAACCAGCGCATAAGGTTTAACCTGACGAGTTTCACTGCCTGAAGTCGCTTCGCCTTTATAGTTATATTTTTTCGGTTTCTGAGTGCCATACCATGTCAGCGTACTCTGTAAGGACAAATCGTTAGTCGCTTGCCAGCTCAGCGTCGAGTTAATGGTATATTTCGGGATAATCGACAGGTAATCGCCGGTGGTTTTATTTTTGTTTTCGATAATATAGGTGAAGTTGTTTTTCATCTTCAGCGTATCGGAGATCGGGAAGTTAAATGTTCCTTCCAGACCCTGAACCACGGCTTTAGGCACGTTTTCCCACTTGTAAATATCTGACGTACCGTTGGAGTATTGTGCCGCATAGCCTCCTTCAATTTTGTCGTGGTAGTCGTTGCGATACCAGGTCAGCCCGGCCTGTATCTCATCGTGGTTATATTCAATACCGATCTCTTTATTCACGCTGGTCTCGGCTTTCAGATCGCTATTTCCCTGTAGGTAACAGGATCCCGAACTGGCATAGCAGCCCTGACCTTTACTGAATAACAGGTAGTTGGGATTGGTCTGGTAGAGGTTCGGCGCTTTCCACGCCCGGGCGATACCCAGTTTCAGCGTGAAATCACTTCCCAGTTCCTGGGAGAGATTCACGGCAGGACTCCAGTTACTGCCGGAAATGCTTTGATGGTTAAAGCGGACAGCCGGCGTCAGCAGGGTTGTATCCGTAAGCTCAATATTGTCTTCGGTGTAGATGCCGTAAATATCGGCAGAGCTATACAGATCGCGCCCTTCAGCGGAGATCCCGTTTACTTCGCCACCCGCAGAGGTGGATTCGGTATTAGAAGCGGGATCTTTCATCGCCTGGTGATTAAACTCGGCGCCAAAGGTCAGGGTCTGATTAACCCACAGGTCAAGCGGAACATTGACCTCTGAATGCAGATTGGTGTCAGTCAGGTTTATGGTAGAAAATCCCTCATTTGAGGGGCTGAATATCCCGGCGATGCCGCCAGATAACCCTTCGTTGAGACGAGTATTACGGGTTTTCTCAAACTGAACGTAGTTATTAGTGGTAATGCCGTTATCCCATGCGCCAGTGTATTTCAGGCTAAGCGTCTGACGATATAAGATGTTGGTTTCTTTACCGTAATATTTTTTTACCAGCGCGTTGCTGTTGGTGTTCTGCGTGTCACCCGCGTACAGGTTACCCTGACGACTAAAGCCGGTATCGAGTTCCAGCGATTGCCTCGGTAAAAATTCCCAGCGCAAAGCGGAATGAATGTCTTTATTGATAAAGCCTTCCCGACCGGATGGATAGGTGTCTGCATAAGAACCGATGCGCGGAGTGGTGTGGCTTTCGTTAATATCCTGGGCATCAGCCTGCGTTTTATTCCAGTTGCCATACAGCCGAAGGGTGAGGTTGTCAGTCAGCGCGCCGCTAAGGCTGGCGTTATAGCGTTTTGTGGCGCCTTCCGATTTGTGCTGAGGGACATTAAAATAGCTGTTAAAGCTACCATGCCATTCGTCGGTGGTCGGTTTGGTAATAATATTCACCACTCCGCCCATTGCGCCATTACCGTAAATTGCTGCGGCCGGGCCCCGTAAAACATCAATATGATCGATCATTTCCGGCGGAACCCAGTTGGTGTCGCCGCGGGTATCACGCTCATCACTCCAGCCATACCGTACAGAATTACGGCTGCTCACCGGCATACCATCAATAAGGATCAGGGTATTTTCCGGACCCATTCCGCGAATATCAATCTGGCGGTTGTTGCCACGCTGGCCACTGTTTGAGTTCCCCGTAAGATTGACGCCGGGCATGGTGCGAATAATTTCGGCAACGTCGCGCTGTACGGGGTGCTTTTTAATCGCTTCGCTATCAATCGTTGAGACGCCTGGCGCCTGTAGCGTCTGTTCTCTGGCGGTCACGACCATCGTATTTTCTGCGGGAACATTTTTCTCCGAGATAGTCAGTTTTTCACTCTGGCCGTTGTTCTGTTTTACCCCAGTTCCGGTATCGTCTGCCATAACCAGCGAGATGCTCAGGCCATACGAAATAATTGGAACCAATAAAGAGTACCGATTCATAAATTTCATAATGTCATTATCACCTTGGTGTAAGGAAATGCCTTTTATTGTAAATAAAAACAATAAATATAATGATAATCATTACCATTTACAACAAAGGATGTGTATGACCCTGACCCCTAATCCGCTCTCCGATTTCTCACCGTAAAGGTTGTTCAACACTCGTAGCCCGGCTACCCTCTGATACGCATTGATGCACGATGAATGAGGAAAAGATGAAGGAAAAGATTGTCTGGATTGATAATTTGCGCGCGGTGGCCTGCCTGATGGTGATCATGATCCACACCACCACCTGGTATGTGACTAACAGCACGGCGGTTGAAGAACACACCTGGGATATCTCCAACCTGCTGAATTCCCTCTCACGCGTCTGCGTGCCGCTTTTCTTTATGATTTCGGGCTATCTGTTCTTTGGCGAGCGCAGCGCGCAGGGCCGCCATTTCCTGCGCATCGTGCTGTGCCTGGTCTTTTACAGCGCCGTGGCGCTGGCCTATATCACCTGGCTGACGCCGATCAGCGAAGGGCTTTCGGTTAAGCATCTGCTGCAAAAACCGGTGTTCTATCACCTGTGGTTTTTCTTCGCCATTATTCCCATTTATCTGCTCTCGCCGCTGATTCAGGTCAAGGCGGTGCGCGCCGGATATCTGGCGGCAGTGACGCTGGTGCTGGCGGTGCTGGCAAACCCGAATACTGTCGATCGGTCCGTCGGGCCATTCCACTGGCTGCCGCTGAATCTGTATCTGAGTGGCGACAGCTTCTACTACCTGCTTTATGCGCTGTTTGGGCGGGCGATCGGCACGATGGAGACCAACAAACGGGGCGTTAGCTGGCTGGCGGGAGGGGTGTTTATCGCCTGCGTGGCGGGCATTGCGATGGGCACCAAAAAGCAGATGGCGATTAACGGCGCCTTTGCCGATACCTGGTATTTATACTGTGGGCCGGTGGTTTTTATCGCGGCGGTCAGCCTGCTGGTGCTGTTCAAAAATTGCCTCAATCAGCGACCTTTGCCGATTTTAGCGCTTATTTCCCGCTATTCTCTGCCGATTTACGGCTTCCATGCGCTGTTTATCCACTTTATGCGCACCCATCACCTTGACCATACCGATCGCCCTTTGATTGATATTCCGCTGGTGTTCACCATCACGCTGCTGGGCAGCCTGCTGCTGGCGCTGGGATTACGTCGGATCGATAAGACGCACTTAGTGAGTTAGGGAAATACCTGGCGCTACACCTGCCATCTTTGCAGCGCGCGGCGAAGCTGGCGTGAGGAAGAGAAACCGGCCGACAGCGCCGCTTTCTCTGCCCCTTCTCCCTGCTGCAACCGCTGCTGCGCTATCGCCACCCGCAGCTGCTGATGGTAATCCCGCACGCTGATCCCCAGATGCTGCCTGAACAGTCGCGTCAGATGGCGCGGGCTGACATGCACCTTTTCGGCAATCTCTTCCAACTGCCAATTCTGCTCCGGGTGCACCAGCAGTAAATCCTGGGTGCGATGAATGGCCGGGTGCATATGGTTGCGATAGCGCAGCCACGGTGAGAGCTGCGGATCGTCTCCCGAGCGGCGAAAATAGATCAGCATTTCCCGCGCCACGCTGAGCGCAGTTTGCGCGCCGCAAAGCTGATTAATCAGATGGAGGGACAGGTCGATACCAGCGGTAATGCCGGCGCTGGTCCAGATGCCACGATCTTCCACAAAGATGCGATTTTCCTTCACGAGAGCGGCAGGCGCGGCCTTTTTCAGCCGGGAAATGACTTCGTGGTGGCTGGTGCACTGCACGCCGTTCAGCAATCCGGCTTTTGCCGCCAGAATCGTGCCTGAGCAGATGCAGACCAGGGAAATCTGTCGGGCATGAATATCCGGCTGCTGGCGCATCAGCCAGTTACGCGCGGCTACGCCCTGCGGCATATCGAAGCAGGTCGCTGAATCATGCACGCCCGGTACGACTAACAGGCTACCGGCCGGTAGCCGATCGGGCAGCGGTTCGATGCGGCTGACGGTCATATCGGTGGAGGTCATAATACTCTCCTCCGGGCCGATATAGCGCAGCTCAAACGCGCCGCCTGCCAGCTTCAGCGTTTCCGCCGGACCGGTCACATCCAGCGACATGATGCCGGGCACCATCAAAAACCACACCGGGATCGTCATGCTATGGCAACTCCTGCAGGCACTCCTCCACCGAACGGATGGCGGCGAAACGGTTGATTAAGACGCTTTCGGTGCGATGACGCAGGTCAGCGACGCTCAGCGTGATGCCGTTATGGCTAATTGGGAAGGTTAGCGTTGCTTCGGTGACGAACGTTACCCGATAGCCCATATCAGAGGCCACGCGGGCGGTGGTTTCGCAGCACTGCTCGGTGCGCAGGCCGCAGATAATCACATGTTCGATGTTCTGCTCACGCAGCCACGCCTCCAGCCCGGATTCGGTTAGCGCGTTATGCACCCGTTTCCGCACCGTTTTCACCACCTCATGCTTGAGGAAAGGCAGACGTTCTACCAGACCTGAAGCCAGCGAGAAAGGACCGTCCTCCTCAACATGGAATACATCAACAACCGGAATGCCGCGAAGGCGGCAGCCTTCAATCAGGGCGCTAATGCTGCGCTCGAAAGCCGGCGTTTCAGCGGTCTCCTGATAGCCACGATGATAGAAGGACTGCTGCGCGTCAATCACTAAAAGTACGGATTTGGTCATTTCTGGACTCCAGAGAGCAAGGGGGTAGCCCAATGATCGCGGGAATCGGCCAGGCAGTGAAGGCCAAAAACGGACATGATCCTGTCAGGGTAGGACTCGTGGAATACCCGAGCTACATTCTGCGGATCTTTAAAAGAGGAAGACTGTCGTTTTCGGTGTAGGGAGGATTTTAAATTCGGCTGGGGTTGTCAGTGATTTTGGAGAGTTTGGCTTCCGTGATCGTATCCATTGTCATTATTGCTGTTAACAGCGCTAAAATGGCTATATCTATGAACAGCCTTCATGAGTTCTGCGTGCGGGTGGGATAAACAGGGAACTAGCCCATGCTGAAAGAAAATTTCCACGAACTGCAAATCTTTCTGGTTGTTGCCAGAGAGCGAAGTTTTACCAAAGCAGCCGCTAAGCTTGGCGTTTCACAGTCGGCACTTAGCCATGCGATGAAAGCGCTGGAAGAGCGCTTAAATATACGGCTGCTGACCCGAACCACCCGCAGCGTTGCGCCAACGGAAATGGGCGAGAGAATCATTGCCTGTCTGGACCCGCGTTTTGCCGATCTTGAACAGGAGCTGGAGGCTCTTATTCAACTAAATGGCACTGCCTCAGGCTATATCCGACTCTCTGCGGGAGAGCATGCCGCACGCAACCTGCTGTGGCCAAAACTGAAGCCGTTTCTAAAGGAATATCCAGAAATTAAGGTCGAACTGGTTGTAGATAACGGCTTTGTCAATATTGTGGAAGGGCGTTTCGATGCCGGAGTTCGCCTGGGCGAAAGCGTTGATAAGGACATGATCGCCGTAAGGATTGGGCCGGATATGCGTATGGTGGTGGTCGGCGCCCCTGAATATTTTGCTGAAAATCCTGTTCCGGAAACGCCGCATGAGCTTCAGCACCATCGGTGCATCAATTTGCGTCTGCCAACCGCCGGGGGGCTGTACCACTGGGAGTTCGAGAAGGAAAAGAAACCGCTGCGCGTCAGGGTTGAAGGACAGCTGACGTTTAATTCGTTGTCGGAAAGAATGGATGCGGTGCTGTCTGGATTTGGCATCGCCTGTGTGCCTGAGGACATGGTTCAGGAATTTGTAGAGTCCGGAGAACTTATTCAGGTTTTGCAGGAATACTGTCCGTCTTTCCCCGGTTACTACCTTTACTACCCCAGTCGCAAACAGCATCCCCCCGCGTTTGCGCTGATGATAGAGGCTCTGCGTCAGCCCTGAATCACTGGCTTACGAAATACGTAAGCCAGTTTACGCTGTTAGCGCCCTACCCGAGCCTGTAGCGCGGCCGGATAACGCTCGCCCACGATTGACACCGTCTCAAGCGCCTGCGTGATTTTACGCAGATCGTTCTGAGACAGAATGATCTCTGCGGCCCCCAGATTTTCCGCAAGCCGATGCCGCTTTGTGGTGCCTGGGATCGGCACTATCCACGGTTTTTGCGCCAGCAGCCAAGCCAGCGCAATTTGCGCTGAGGTCACGCCTTTTTCTGCGGCAAGCTCGCCCAGCAGCGCGATCAATTTTTCATTCGCTGCAAGCGCTTCGGCAGCAAAACGCGGCACTTTGCTGCGGAAATCGTCCTCACCGAACGTTGCCCCGGCCTTGATGGCGCCGGTCAGGAAGCCTTTCCCTAACGGGCTGAAGGGGACAAACCCAATACCCAGCTCCTCCAGCAGCGGCAGGATTTCCTGCTCGGGTTCACGCCACCACATGGAATATTCACTTTGCAGAGCGGCAACCGGCTGTACAGCATGTGCACGACGAATAGTCTGTGCGCCGGCTTCTGAAAGACCGAAATGTTTGACCTTGCCTTCAGCAATCAGATCCTTCACCGTGCCCGCAACATCTTCAATGGGAACATCAGGGTCGACACGGTGTTGATATAACAGATCGATGACGTCTGTTTTGAGGCGACGCAGGGAGCCTTCCACGGCTTTGCGGATATGCTCCGGGCGGCTGTTTAAAATCTGCTGCTTGTTGTCATCACCAAAGGTAAAGCCAAACTTAGTGGCAATAACGACCCGGTCGCGAAACGGTTTCAGAGCCTCGCCGACCACCTCTTCATTCAGATACGGGCCATACACTTCGGCGGTATCAAAGAAAGTGACGCCTTGCTCAATAGCGGCGCGAATCAGTTCGACAGCCTGGCGGGTATCCGTGGCCGGACCATAACCGAAGCTTAGCCCCATACAGCCCAGACCCAATGCCGACACTTCAAGGCCGGATTTACCGAGATAACGTTTTTGCATTAAGAAGTACCTCTTCTTGCGCGGTGTTAAACATCAAGTTCACGACCGGTAAGCCATTCCACCATGGCCGGATCCCGGTGTGAGAAGAAAGCGCTCGTTGCGGTATCGAGAGCGGCAATGTGCAGCATGTCTTCCTGGCTAAGCTCAAAGTCGAGGAGGGTGATATTTTCCTCCATTCGCGCTTTCCGTACGGTCTTCGCCAGTGAGACAATGCCGCGCTGAAAAATCCAACGCAAAATGACCTGGCCTACACTTTTGCCATATTTCTTAGCCATCGCGGCTAATACGGGATGCTGGAACAGGCCGTTTTTTCCTTCTGCAAAGGGTGCCCATGCTTCAGGCTGAATTCCACGGCTCAGCATCCAGGGCACCGTATGCAGCTGTTGGTTGAAGGGGTTTACTTCAATCTGGTTTACCGCCGGCGTCACTTTGTTGAACGCGATAAGGTCGGCAAGCCTGTCCGGATGGAAGTTGCTAACGCCAATCGCGCGGATTTTCCCGGCCTGCTGCAGCTCTTCCATGGCTCGCCATGCGCCATGAACATCACCGTAAGGCTGGTGGATCAGATAGAGGTCAACATAATCCAGCTGCAGGCGGTTTAATGAGCGTTCGAACTGTGCTTTAGCTCCTTCATAATGGGTGTCCCCCAGCCACAGTTTGGTGGTGATAAAAAGCTCGTTGCGTGCAATGCCGCTTTGTTTCAGCGCATTCCCGACCTGGATTTCATTCTGATAGGAAGCGGCAGTATCAATCAGGCGATAACCGGTTTCGATGGCGTCAATAACGGCACGCTCGCATTCGATGGCATCCGTCATCTGAAATACACCAAAGCCTAACCGGGGCATTTCAATCCCGTTGTTCAGTGTTACTGTGTGCATGACGTTAACCTTCGGCTGTTGTATATACACATCATTCTTCAGGCTACCTCTGCGTTGGCTAAGCGCATTCATCCCAGTCCGGTACTTATTACGCTGCCAGGGACTCATTCACTTTTCGCCTTGCTGCAATCTGAATGATTTAGTGAATGAAAAGCATAACGCAGCCTTATTTACTTAATTAGAGGGGGTCATTCGCTAGGGTTAATTAGCTGGATTCATTAATCCTGAGATGCATATCACTGCTAACCAACTGGTCATCCTCTCCGTCGTTCTTCTATGAATCTTTTACTTTTTTACCGAAATGGTCAGTGCCATCAGGGCGCTGGCTAGCGTAAATAGCGCGATTATCCAGCTCATTGTCCACGGCGTGCCATCATTGAGTAGAGCAAGTAACAGCGAAGAGACTATGCCGCTGCCGTATTGCAGTGCGCCCATCAGTGCCGACGCTGAACCGGCGACGTTTGGCACGGCATCCAGTGCGCAAGCTGTAGAGGTCGCGGCAATAATTCCGTTCATGGAAAAGAAAACAAATATTGCGCCCACCATAAGGCTAATTCCGCCAAATCTCAGTCCGGTCGCAATGGCAAGTACGACGGCGGAGAGGCTGGCGACAAATACGGCGAGTTTAAGCAAGGCTTCAAGCGGATAACGCTGTACCAGGCGTCGGTTCACCATGCTTACCGCCATCAAGCCAATAATATTTACCGCAAAAAGCCAGCCGTAGTGCTGTGGGTCAACGCCGAAGTAAGTGATGTAAACAAAGGGGGAACCAGTAATAAAAGCGTAGGCGGCGACATAGTAGAACGTCAGACACAGCGTGAAACGCATGAATGTAGCGTTGGACAGTAACGAGTAATAATGACGAAAGGCGCTGGATACCGAGGCCTTAACCCGTTGTTCTTCCGCTAATGTCTCCGGTAGCCAGAATAACGAAGCCAGCATTACTGCGCCGATAATCGCCAGTAGCCAGAAAATAGTATGCCATGAAGTGATT
Source organism: Erwinia typographi (assembly GCF_000773975.1). GTDB lineage: Bacteria > Pseudomonadota > Gammaproteobacteria > Enterobacterales > Enterobacteriaceae > Erwinia > Erwinia typographi. Next base: position 153,782 of record NZ_JRUQ01000019.1, on the reverse strand, counting down.
TTAATCATTTGTCCGCCGAGCAGCGGCCCGGCAATTGGCGCAATCGCCATAATGATCATCAGTGTTGAAAGCATTTGTGCTGCACGAGTACGACTAAACAGATCGCGAATCATCGCTCTGGCCAGCATCGGTCCAGTACATGCTCCCAAAGCCTGAAACACGCGCCAGAAAACGATTTGCACGATATGGGTCGATAATGCGCATCCAACTGAACCCGTAACGAACAGGCCCATGCCAATGAAGAGTGGCAGGCGTCGGCCCAAATGATCGCTGACCGGCCCCCAAATAAGTTGTGCAATGCAAAAGCCGATTAAAAAACCGGTTATCGTTAATTCAGCATCGCCCTGTAAATCTTTTGCCATGACCGGCATGGCAGGGAGATAGATATCGGTCGATAAGGACGTTACGGCCATTAATGCGCTGAGGATCAGAACAAATGTAAGGCCGGTCGATTTGTGGGTTGCGGTTAGCGATCGTGCCTCTGAGTCAATCATAGTCATCCATCGGGGCATTAAGAGATAAACGGATGTTAGCGACTTTCTGCTGGCAGATAATGCCAGGCAGAAGGATAGGCACTATGAGTAGTATTCATAAATGTTTAGACATTAAGCGCTATCTGGAGGGTTGTACAAACGAACGGGATACCCCTAAATATGATTAATATTATAGGGTTCAGTCATAGAGCCATTTACCCTCTCGGGCTGATTTTGCCAACATGCGGAGGGTCAGCGGCAATGGTTCATCGTCATTCCCTCCGCAGGTTAACAGCGCATACAGTATGAATGTCTCAGGCGGCCAGTATTTAGAGAAATCAAAATTAGCACGCTCAACTCTGAACGTGTCGAAATATTCATTCATAATATCTGCTCCTGTTTCACTCGCCCAAACATACTTACCTGTTGAAAGACTTGTATCAATAGTTACAGGCCACCGTTTTTTTGAAAACAGGCCGGGCTTGTTGAATCTTAAATTATACCAGGCTATGACATCGTCATCACTTACCATAGTTTGTCATTACCCCGCGCTATGGTGTTGTACCGGTTGGTTGCTTTATATGCGATGGTAGAAACATCCGCAGCAATAACGAAAATCCCCAGAATTGGAATCCACCGACCAACGAACGCACCAAGATTTGTTACATATGAGAATTTGAGGCGTTTGAGACTTCCGGTGGTAAGGGTAGGCAAGCGTCTGGTTTCAACGTTCAGATAATGCCGCAACTCTGAGCTAAGCGGTGAGGTTCCTAACGTTGCTTTATTGGGTTTCCCCCTGGTGTCTATCGTCGGCTGGCCAAGGAGGATAAGGCCTACGGTAAGGAAATCCGTCACGTCAAACTGCTCACTGGTTTCATCAAGGAAAATCCAAAAAAGCAGCTCACCGGCTGACAAATTAGAATAGCCTTTGTAGAAATATGTCCCGTTAAGCTCTTCAACCGTATCCATGTTGCACCTATCTGGTTACGCGCTCATTCCATGCATCACTGTACTGAATATTTCCATCAAGGTAATGCCAGGTTATTTTGTTATAGCGAAGCTGCACCTGCTCTTTATGCCCTACGTTAATCACGGTTTTGGTGTCATGCATCATCGGGGTTACTGATACAATTTTCACGCCTTCCAACAGCATGTTGTAATATTCTACCTCCTGTCCGGCATTGTTGATGGCGTACCACTTGAACTCAGCAGATTGTAAATTCTGACCGGTTGCCACAGCCTTGAACAAGTAAGGCGATGAGCTATCAAAATCCTTCTCAAAAATTAGCGCACCGTGCACTCGTGTGCCCGTTAGTTTTCCGGTATTGCCGTCAGTTGGGATATAGAGGTTATGGCTGAATGAAGTTATTTCTATTGAGTACTCTCGGTACTGGACATCAACAGATCCTTTGATAAGCGCGCCGCCATCATCTCTTAGCCACAGGTAAGCAGGAATTGCCATTTTCAATATCCTTATAAAAAACCGATGAATTATGAGTCGTGAGTCCTCAGACTAAAGGTCAATGATTAAGTTAAATGCACAACTTCTGATGGTTGTAGCCATCTGAGCATCCAGCAGACAGAATGTTTCATCATCCTGAATGTATCGCCAATACTAACCCATAGTAATTACGTACTGAAATTAAAAAATAAGCTTAGCGTACATTTTCTTCCTGTTAAGTTGCAGACGTCACCTTAGCACTTTCGTTATCCTCACCCCCTTGCTCTCTTGTGAACACTGCTAAAACAACCCTTCTTTACAAAATTTCTGTGCCTTCCGGCCGCGAACCCTTTATCTTCTACAGCAAATTAGCGAACGTGCGCGTTCCCATCACCCTGACGGGTAAAAAAGTCAAAACCGAACCGATTAATTTTGTAGAATTTAATCAGTACGCCTCAGGGCTGGCGGTGTTCAATCTGGAGAAATCATGAGTAAGACCAAGATCGTATTGTTATCAGCAGTATTATTAGGAGCCCTGCCGGCGATCTCCTCTGCGTTCGCGGAAGGCGAACAGGCTCAACCCGTTCAGACAACTCAGGATCCGGCGGCGCAGGACCAGACAACAACCGACCCGTCAGCGCCTGACGCACAAACACCGTCCGCATCGGACAATCAGGGCGTGACCACGCCAGGCCAGACGCCGGACGTGCAAACGCCTGCTGAGCACAAGCAGGATGCGCCAGAGCAGCCGGACCCCGCTCATCCGTATGCGGTTAAAACCTTTTTCGCGGACTTCCAGCGCTTCAACATTGGCAGCGTGGTGCCAGACCGCTACCGCACTAAAAAATATGAGATTATCGACTGGAAAACCCGCCACCTGCCTAAGCCTGATGAGGGCACCAGCTGGACTTACATGGGCGGCAACTACGTGCTGTTCTCTAAAGCCGATGGCAAAATCATCCAGGCCGAATCCGGCGACATCTTCTACCACCAGTAGAACGAAAAAAGGGAAACCCGCAGGGGTTTCCCTCATAGTGACTGCCGCATCTTTCTCGTTTGCCGAAATCCCGGCAGCGGAAGTCGGCCTGCTGAACGTTTAGCCCGCAGGCTGATTCAGCGCTTTCCAGCGCTTGTAGACTTCGAGCGCTTCCGCATCAGCCTGCTGCTTCATTGGCAGGCGGCGCTGTGCAATCGGCTTAGCAAACTCCTGATAGAAGTTCTCCAGCTCAAAGTACTGACGGTCGTCGCGGTAATACGGCACGTACTCTTCGCGAGTGGTGATATAAATCACCTGCTTAGGGCTGCAATAGTAGAGCGAACCCAGGCACATCGGGCACGGGCTGGCGAGAATATAGATCTCACAGTCTGACAGATTCTCCGTTTGCAGCTTTTTACAGGCCTCGCGGATGGCCAGGATCTCGGCGTGCGCGGTCGGGTCGTGGCTCTGAGCGGCCTGATTAGCGCTTTCGGCAACAATCTCACCGTTGCGTACAATCACCGTGGCAAAGGGTCTGCCGCCTTCCTCAACGTTCTGCATTGCCAGCGCAATGGTTCTTTTTACAAAATCCATCATGACCTCGTTACTCTGTTTAAAACAGGATCAATGATAGGATTAAAATTGCTAGCAATCAAGCTAGCTACGAAATCGTTCGTTTTCCATCCTCAGTTGGCGACGGAATATTTCGATTGCTGGCGAGTAAACCAGTCGGCAGGAATGTGGTGAGGGGCCTGAGTTAGCTGCTCAATGCCGCGTTCAATAATGATTGAGGCCTGCTGCCACAGTTCGGCATTGCCGTCGGTGAGTAAGGCAATCTGCACGCGCTTTTCAACCAGGTAGACGCGGGCAAAATGCGCATCGAAGTGGATGATCGATCGGGTGTTATCAATAATATCCGCCAGCTTGATGGTCTGAGCGTCAGCAGAAGCCCTGGCGGTATGACGAAAGTGCGCGACCTTACGTGCGGCGCGGTTCTTCGCCTCTGCAGGGTGGCTGTCGGTCAGCATCTCTACCAGTTCCGCTACGGCCGGGCCGAAGTGGCGGCTGATGTCGTTCAGCGTCGACGGCGTATCCTCGACCGTGTCGTGCAGCCATGCGGCGGCCAGCATGATCTCGCTATTGGTAACGCTTCTGACCAATTCGACTACCGCAGCCGGATGAACGATATAGGGTTCATCGGTGTATTTACGCCGCTGGCCCGCTTCGGCGTGGGCCCTGGTGGCATAACGACGTGCCTGTTCTTCCAGTGAGTTCATCCGTTTCTCCCGCAGGTGAAAAAAATAATCGCTTGCAATTATATAGTGCGCTATCTATATTTTAGTCATGACTATCATCAAAGATGACAAAAAAGCCCAGGACGCGCCACTGTTGCTTGATCAACAGCTGTGCTTTGCGCTCTATTCCGCCAATCTGGCGCTGCACAAGCTCTACCGGCAGCTGTTAGCCCAGCTGGATATCACCTACCCGCAATATCTGGTGATGCTGGTGCTGTGGGAACGGGATGACGTAACGGTTTCGGAGATCGGCGAACGCCTGTTTCTGGATTCCGCCACGCTGACGCCGCTGCTGAAAAGGCTTGAAGTCGCCGGGTTGCTCCAGCGACAGCGCTCCCGTAAAGATGAGCGTCAGGTGGTGGTGACGTTGACGGAACAAGGCAGGGAACTGCGAGCAAAAGCGGTGAATATCCCGGAAGCCGTCTTCTGCGCTTCAGCCTGCGATATCGACACGCTGACCTCGCTGAAAACCGGGCTGGAAACGCTGCGCGATAACCTTAACGCTTAACGACCGGGCGCAGGTTGCCCGGATGGACAGTACCCGTTTTATGGCTATATATCGCTCGCGATTAAATCGCGTAAACATTCACTATGCAGGAGTCTCACCATGTCTTTAGAAAAAGTTGTTTATACCGCAAAAGCCAAAGCCACCGGCGGCCGTGACGGCCGTGCGACCTCTTCCGACGGCGTGCTGGACGTAAAACTGGGCGTGCCAAAAGAGATGGGCGGCGCAGGCGGCGAAGTGACTAACCCTGAGCAGCTGTTCGCTGCTGGCTACTCGGCTTGCTTCCTGGGCGCGATGAAATTCGTCGCCGGCCGCGACAAAATCGCGTTGCCGAAAGACGCCTTTATTGAAGGTGAAGTTGGCATAGGCCCAATTCCGAACGGTTTTGGCATCGAGGCCAAACTGAACATCCACCTGCAAGGCATGGACCCCGCCGAGGCGAAAAAGTTGGTCGACGCGGCGCACATCGTTTGCCCTTACTCCAATGCCACCCGCAACAACATTGATGTGACTCTGAATATTATTAACTGAGCGTGAGTCATCACCAGGGCAGCGTCGTCTGCCCTTTTTTGCTGCCGCAAATCTTGTCTATTTCCTAAGCGACGTGCACAGATTGATCTGAAAAAGTGCGCGTTATATGGTTAACTACGCCGCTCTTGCGCAAGCCCCCCTTCGCTTTAGTCTCTTCTGATCAGGCTTGCGTCAGAGGATAATCGACCCGCTTTCCGAACTCTGACGCAACGGTACGGTCTGATTAACGTTTAAGATCCGTTTAAGTTACGCCAGGAAAAAGGTTTAATGAACTATATAAAATCACTAACTCAGCAGAAGCTGTCGCTAATGCTGGCATTTTACATCGGAATCTTCCTGAATATTCCGGTGTTTTATCGCCGTTTTGATCCCTTTCTGGCGCATTTTCAGGTCTTACAGTGGGTTTCCGCCGTGGCTGAAGTGGTGGCGATCGTCCTGCTGACGTTCTTCCTGATGCGGCTGCTGTCGCTGGGCGGCAAACTATTCTGGCGGATTACCGCCACGGCGCTGGTGCTGATCTCCGTCGCTGCAAGCTACTATATGAGCTTCTTCAACGTGGTGATTGGCTATGGCATCGTCGCCTCGGTGATGACCACCGACACGGATCTGTCGAAAGAGGTGGTTGGCTATCACTTTGTGCTGTGGATGGTGCTGGTCAGCGCGCTGCCTATGCTGCTGATCTGGCGCAACTCGCTGCGCCTGACGCTAATCGAACAGCTAAAAACCCCCGGGCATCGCTTTAAACCCCTGCTGACGCTGCTGCTTGCGGTGGCGCTGGTCTGGTTGCCAATCCGCTACTTTGATAAGCAGCAGAACATTAATGAGAAGCTGACCAATGTTGACCTGCCCAGCTATGGCGGCGTGGTGGCGCACTCCTATCTCCCTTCTAACTGGCTCTCTGCGCTGGGGCTGTTTGCCTATACCAGCTATGATGAGAAGATGGACAGCAAAGACCTGCTGGACCCGGCGAAGAAGTTCACCTACAGCGCGCCAGCCGGACTGGACGATACTTACGTGGTGTTCGTGATTGGCGAAACGACCCGCTGGGATCACATGGGAATGCTGGGCTACGAGCGGGACACTACGCCTAAACTTTCAAAAGAGAAGAATCTGGTGGCCTTCCGCGGTGAGTCTTGCGATACCGCTACCAAGCTCTCTCTGCGCTGTATGTTTGTCCGGGAGGGCGGAGCGGACGAAGGCCCAGGCCGCACGCTGAAAGAGAAGAACGTGTTTTCCGTGCTGAAAACGTTGGGCTTCAGCTCCGAGCTGTTCGCGATGCAGAGTGAAGTGTGGTTCTACAACAACACCGAAGCGGACAACTACGCTTTCCGTGAGCAGATCGGCTCTGAAAAAGAGAACCAGGGTAAATCGGTAGACGATATGCTGCTGGTGACGGAGCTGAAAAAGTCGCTGGATCGCCACCCTCAGGGTAAGCATCTGGTCGTGCTGCACACCAAAGGTTCGCACTATCTCTATTCCCAGCGCTATCCGCGTGAGTTTGCCCGCTATCAGCCGGAATGTATGGGCGTTGATGACACCTGTAGCAAAGCGATGCTGATTAACGCCTTTGATAACTCAGTGCTGTATACGGATACTGTGCTGGACAACGTGTTTGACCAGCTACGGGACAAGAAAGCTATCGTCTTCTATGCGTCGGACCACGGCGAATCGATCAGTGACAACATGCACCTGCACGGTACGCCGCGCAATATGGCGCCGCCTGAGCAGTTCCGCGTGCCGATGATTGTCTGGGCATCGGACAAGTATCTGGCTGATCCGACCAATCAGAGGGCCTTTGAACGACTGAAAGCCGAGCAGCGGGTGGGCAAAACCCATCGCCACGTTGAGCTGTTTGATACCCTCCTCGGCTGCCTGGGCTATACCTCGCCGGACGGCGGCATCAAAGACAGCAATAACTGGTGCGCTGACCCGAAAAAAGCAGCGGCGCCTGCGGACAGCAAAGCCTGATCGTCTGCCAGTGCCAGACAGAAGCCCGGATCGTTCCGGGCTTTTTTTATGCCTGAAACGCCTCAGCGGCTAATCACACTATATTCTGCTGCGGCAGTAAAATCGCTGTTACAAAAAAATGTTCATTTAAATCATGAAACAGGCGGAAAAACCCTTCTCCCGTCTGGCTTCGTCCGCTTATTTTGCGTCGCGTTTGGCTTATGTCCGTTATCGGGTTGTTGATGATTTCTTATGCCACTGTTGCAGCATATTTAGCTGCCTAAGGTGACATAAGCAAAGCGTATCGTTCATAAAAAAGCCACTTAGCGGACTAATTTAATAGTTTTTTTTCAGAGCAAATTGCCACAATTAAAGGTAATGGCATTACATTTGTCCGGTTTATAGCGGACTGAATAACGGTTTCCTCTGAAAATGTTACGAATTGGTTTTTTTTATGTTTGCTTGCTGTTTCTCACAGTCTGTGTAAATACCTGACAGTTGTATTGACGTTGCTTGCAACAGTTGACAAATTGATGCGTCAACGGGAAAAGGAAACGGAATAGTCTGATAGTTTGATCGCGGCTGGCCGCTCCTTTCCCACTGCCGTCAGGCACCAGCAAAGACCGCACTAAAAAAATACAGGGTCTTGCGAAGTTACACACAACACCACATCACATTGGAGCAGAAGCATGAGTATTTCTAAAACAGGGATGCTAAAGGTAGGTCTGAGCCTGATCGCTCTTACCGTTGCCGCTGGCGTCCAGGCTAAAACCCTCGTTTATTGTTCAGAAGGTTCGCCTGAAGGCTTTAACCCGCAGCTGTTTACCTCTGGCACCACCTATGACGCCAGTTCTGTGCCGATCTATAACCGCCTGGTAGAATTTAAAACCGGCACCACTGAACTCGTGCCCGGTCTGGCCGAAAAGTGGGACGTCAGCGCGGACGGTAAAATCTATACCTTCCACCTGCGCAAAGGCGTGAAGTGGCAAACCACCAAAGATTTCAAGCCGACTCGCGACTTTAATGCCGACGACGTGGTGTTCTCCTTCGAGCGTCAGCTGGATAAGAACAACAAATATCATGGCGTCTCCGGCGGCAGCTACGAGTACTTCGAAGGCATGGATATGCCTAAACTGATCGCCAAAATCGAGAAGGTGGACGATAACACCGTACGCTTCGTGCTGAGCCGTCCTGAGTCGCCGTTCATTGCCGACCTGGGCATGGACTTCGCTTCTATCATGTCTGCGGAATATGCCGACAACATGCTGAAAGCCGGCACCCCGGAAAAAATCGACCTGAACCCGGTTGGCACCGGTCCGTTCCAGCTGTTGCAGTACCAGAAAGACTCCCGCATCCTGTACAAAGCCTTTGACCAGTATTGGGGCACCAAGCCAAAAATCGACCGTCTGGTCTTCTCCATCACGCCTGATGCCTCCGTGCGCTACGCCAAGATGCAGAAGGGCGAATGTCAGGTGATGCCTTTCCCTAACCCGGCTGACATCGCCCGCATGAAGGAAGATAAAAATATCAACCTGATGCAGATGCCTGGCCTGAACGTCGGCTACCTGTCGTTCAACACCGAGAAAAAGCCGCTGGATAACCTGAAGGTTCGCCAGGCGCTGACCATGGCGGTGAACAAAAAAGCGATCATTGATGCGGTGTACCAGGGCGCTGGTCAGGCGGCTAAGAACCTGATCCCACCAACCATGTGGAGCTACAACGATTCGGTACAGGATTACGCCTACGACCCGGCAAAAGCGAAAGAGCTGCTGAAGGAAGCGGGGATGGCGGACGGTTTCTCTATCGACCTGTGGGCGATGCCGGTTCAGCGTCCGTATAACCCGAACGCCCGCCGTATGGCTGAAATGATCCAAAGTGACTGGGCGAAAATTGGCGTGAAGGCCAAGATCGTGACCTACGAGTGGGGCGAGTACCTGAAGCGCGCGAAAGCCGGTGAGCACCAGACCGTGATGATGGGCTGGACCGGTGACAATGGGGACCCGGATAACTTCTTCGCTACCCTGTTCAGCTGCGCGGCGGCCAAAGACGGTTCTAACTACTCTCGCTGGTGCTACAAGCCGTTTGAAGATCAGATTCAGCCAGCCCGTGCTGAAGCCGATCACAACAAGCGTATTGAGTACTATAAGCAGGCTCAGGTTGTGATGCATGGCCAGGCGCCTGCGCTGATTATCGCGCACTCTACCGTGTACGAGCCGGTCAGCAAAAAGGTCACTGGCTATGTGGTTGATCCATTAGGTAAACATCACTTCGAGAACGTTGATATTCAGGAATAATAGTCGGGGCCAGTCAGCTGGCCCCTTCTCACTCCCTGTTGGGCCGAACATTTTCGGCCCCTCTCAAGGTTGTATCGCTCGGAAGCAAAAAAATGGTCAAGGCGCCTCAGGGCGTCGCGATGGAGAACATCCGTCGCAAGATGTGAGCAAATATAATCTCTCAGGCTATGAGCCTGCGGGAACCAAAAGAGAATCCGGAATATGCTGCAGTTCATACTCCGACGTCTGGGACTTGTCATCCCAACGTTTATTGGCATCACCCTGTTAACTTTCGCGTTTGTCCATATGATCCCCGGTGACCCGGTGCTGATTATGGCCGGCGAACGCGGAATGTCTCCTGAACGTCACGCGCAGCTGCTGGCCCAGATGGGTCTGGATAAGCCGCTGTGGCAACAATATGTCTCCTACGTCTATGGCGTGCTCCATGGCGATCTGGGTATTTCACTAAAAAGCCGCATCCCGGTCTGGCAGGAATTCGTTCCGCGCTTTAAGGCGACGCTGGAGCTGGGCATCTGCGCGATGATTTTTGCCGTTGCCGTGGGTATCCCTGCGGGGGTTCTTGCAGCGGTTAAACGCGGCTCTATCTTCGATCACACCGTGGTCGGCATCTCGCTGACCGGCTACTCCATGCCGATTTTCTGGTGGGGAATGATGCTGATCATGCTGGTGTCCGTGCAGTTAAACCTGACCCCGGTGTCCGGGCGAATAGGCGATACGGTGTTCCTCGACGACAGCCAACCGCTGACCGGCTTTATGCTGATCGACACCCTAATCTGGGGGGAACCGGGCGACTTTAAAGATGCCCTGATGCACATGATCCTACCGGCGGTGGTGCTGGGCACTATTCCGCTGGCGGTTATCGTGCGTATGACCCGTTCAGCGATGCTGGAAGTGTTAGGGGAAGATTATATCCGTACCGCGCGCGCCAAGGGCCTGACGCGGATGCGCGTCATTGTGGTTCACGCGCTGCGCAACGCGATGCTGCCGGTAGTAACCGTCATTGGTTTACAGGTGGGAACGATGCTGGCGGGAGCCATCCTGACCGAAACGATCTTCTCCTGGCCTGGTCTCGGCCGCTGGCTGATCGATGCGCTTCAGCGCCGCGACTATCCGGTAGTGCAGGGCGGGGTGCTGATGGTGGCCATTCTGATTATCGCGGTCAACTTGCTGGTTGACGTGCTCTACGGCGTGGTTAACCCGCGCATTCGCCACAAGAAATAAGGGGGCCAGGATGTCTACAATCGATCCAGGCAGCGTGAGCGCTGCACCTAAGCCCATGACCCCTTTGCAGGAGTTCTGGCACTATTTTAAGCGTAACAAAGGCGCGGTTATTGGCCTGGTTTACGTGCTGGTGATGTTCATCATCGCCGCCTTCGCTAACTTCATTGCGCCACATGCGCCTTCCGATCAGTTCCGCGATGCGCTGTTGCATCCGCCGGTCTGGCAGGATGGCGGTAGCTGGAAGTTTATTTTCGGTACTGATGACGTGGGCAGGGATATTCTTTCCCGCCTGATGTACGGCGCACGCCTGTCGCTGCTGGTTGGCTGTCTGGTTGTGGTACTGTCGCTGATCCTGGGCGTGATATTTGGCCTGATCGCTGGTTACGTTGGCGGCGCGACGGATGCGGTGATCATGCGTCTGGTGGATATCATGCTGGCGCTGCCAAGCCTGCTGCTGGCGCTGGTGCTGGTGGCTATCTTCGGTCCTTCCATCGTTAACGCCTCGATAGCGCTGACCTTCGTCGCGCTGCCGCACTATATCCGTCTGACCCGCGCGGCGGTGCTGGTGGAGGTGAACAGGGACTACGTTACGGCTTCCAACGTTGCCGGAGCGGGCGCTCTGCGTCAGATGTTCGTCAATATTTTACCAAACTGCCTGGCACCGCTGATCGTGCAGGCTTCTCTGGGCTTCTCCAACGCGATCCTCGATATGGCCGCGCTGGGCTTCCTGGGTATGGGGGCGCAACCGCCAACGCCGGAGTGGGGCACCATGCTCTCCGATGTGTTGCAGTATGCGCAAAGTGCCTGGTGGGTGGTCACCTTCCCTGGTGTCGCAATCCTGCTGACCGTACTGGCATTTAACCTGATGGGCGATGGTTTACGCGACGCCCTCGACCCGAAACTCAAGCAGTAAAGAGGCACCAGATGGCACTATTAAATGTAGACAAACTGTCGGTGCACTTCGGCGACGATAAGGCGCCGTTCCGTGCGGTTGACCGCATCAGCTACCGGGTTGAACAGGGCCAGGTGGTGGGCATCGTTGGCGAGTCGGGCTCCGGTAAATCGGTCAGTTCGCTGGCGATAATGGGGCTGATTGATTTCCCCGGCAAAGTGATGGCCGAAAAGCTGGAATTTGACCAGCGCGACCTGCAACGCCTCTCGGAAAAAGAGCGCCGTCAGCTGGTTGGCTCCGAAGTGGCGATGATTTTTCAGGACCCGATGACCAGCCTGAACCCCTGCTACACCGTTGGCTTCCAGATTATGGAAGCGATCAAGGTGCACCAGGGCGGCAACAAGAAAACTCGCCGTCAGCGCGCCGTTGATTTGCTGACCCAGGTTGGCATTCCCGATCCGGCTTCGCGCCTTGATGTTTATCCGCATCAGCTCTCCGGTGGTATGAGCCAGCGCGTGATGATCGCCATGGCGATTGCCTGTCGGCCAAAGCTGCTGATTGCCGATGAGCCAACTACCGCGCTCGACGTGACTATTCAGGCGCAGATCATCGAACTGCTGCTCGATCTGCAACAGCAGGAGAACATGGCGCTGATCCTGATTACTCACGACCTGGCGCTGGTGGCCGAGGCCGCTCAGCACATTATCGTGATGTATGCCGGGCAGGTGGTGGAGACGGGCAAGGCGGAAGACATCTTCAAGGCGCCGCGCCACCCCTACACTCAGGCGCTGCTCCGAGCGCTGCCTGAGTTTTCCGCTGATAAAGCGCGGCTGGCTTCGCTGCCAGGCGTGGTGCCGGGTAAATATGATCGCCCGAACGGCTGTCTGCTGAACCCGCGTTGCCCGTATGCCAACGACCGCTGCCGGTCGGAAGAGCCTGAACTCCGTGATATTCCGGGGCGTCAGTCCAAATGCCATTACCCTCTGGATGATGCCGGGAGACCAACTTATGAAGCCTGAACAAAACGCCGCGCTGCTGATGCAGGCGATCGAACTTAAAAAACACTACCCGGTGAAGAAAGGGCTGTTTGGTCAGGAGCGCCTGGTGAAGGCGCTGGACGGCGTCTCCTTTAACCTGGAACGCGGCAAAACGCTGGCGGTTGTCGGCGAGTCCGGCTGTGGGAAGTCGACGCTGGGTCGGCTGCTGACCATGATTGAAACGCCGACCGAAGGGCAGCTGTTCTATCAGGGACAGGATCTGCTTAAGCATGACCCGGCGGCGCAAAAGCTGCGTCGCCAGAAAATCCAGATCGTGTTCCAGAACCCGTACGGCTCGCTGAACCCCCGTAAAAAGGTCAGCCAGATCCTCGAAGAGCCGCTGCTGATCAACACCGATCTGAGCAAGGCGGAACGCCGTGAAAAAGTGCTGTCGATGATGGCGAAAGTCGGCCTGAAAACCGAGCATTACGATCGCTATCCGCACATGTTCTCCGGTGGTCAGCGCCAGCGTATCGCGATTGCGCGTGGTCTGATGCTTGACCCGGACGTGCTGATAGCTGATGAGCCGGTTTCGGCACTCGACGTGTCGGTGCGGGCCCAGGTGCTAAACCTGATGATGGATCTCCAGCAGGAGCTGGGCCTGTCGTATGTGTTTATCTCTCACGATCTCTCGGTGGTGGAGCATATTGCCGACGAAGTGATGGTCATGTACCTGGGGCGCTGCGTGGAGCGGGGCAGCAAAGAAGCCATCTTTGCCAATCCGCGTCATCCTTATACCCAGGCGCTGCTCTCCGCTACGCCGCGTCTGAACCCGGACGAGCGACGCGAGCGCATTAAGCTGACCGGCGAGCTGCCAAGCCCGCTTAGCCCGCCGCCTGGCTGCGCGTTTAACGCCCGCTGTCGTCGTCGCTTTGGCCCCTGCACGCAGCTGCAGCCTCAGCTGAAGCAGTATGGCGACCAGCAGATTGCCTGTTTCGCGGTCGATCAGGATGAAGGCCAGCCGGTAGCCAGTAGCTAGCGGCAAGGCTGTAATGCATCAGGGCGAATCTCCGATTCGCCCTTTTTTTACGCCAGTATCGGGTTGGTAAGCGAAAAAAGAGTCACCTCCCTACCGGGCGCGAGTTGCACTCAGGGCGAATCAGCCCGTCGCCGAACAACATCGTAATTTTTGGTCAGTAGAAGGTGATATATATCAAATTTTTTCCATTTCCAGCATAAACTTTTATAACTTGTTCTAAAGTATTGCTAAGATCTGAGAAGTTAGGTATTTCCTCCGATCAACGCTATCATTTCTATAAGGCTAATTTAATTAGCCAGGCGAAATTATTTAAATAAGAAAACTAATAACAAAGTTGATTGATAGCCTGCGTAATTATTTATTTCATCTATCCTCAAGAGTCAATTATTCACTCCATTCATTCTTAACTGAAGATAAGAATCATCTGATGCAAATAAAAATTGTATGTTATATTGCCGAAAAATCCCTCACTCTCCGCGATCGTTCCCATGAAAAGTTATGATGACCTGCAGCGTTTTAAAGAAAAAACGCAGACAAACCATATCGACTTCAAGGACATGTCTGAACAGACTAAGAATTCAGACAGTGCCAACTGGGCGATCATCAAACAGCTGATGAACGAAGGGGCGGAGACGGGGTTAGGCAACGGACAGAGTATTGACGTTCCTGCGCCGCAACCCATTGCTGAAGATACCTTTATTGCCCCGGCCGCACCCGTTGCGCGTCCACAGCCAGCGGTTCAGTCCCACAGCGTGGCGGCCTTCGTGGCGAAACCGGCGGCAACGCAGATCGGTGCCTCGCTGCTGGACAGCATTTCTGCCTCGCTAAAACCTACTCCGGCGGCGGACCCGCTGACAACTGCTCAGCCTGCTCCGGCGGCGAACCCGCTGACAACTGCTCAGCCTGCTCCGGCGGCGAACCCGCTGACAGCCGCTCAGCCTGCTCCGGCGGCGGACCCGCTGACAGCCGCTCAGCCTGCACAGGCGGCGAACCCGCTGACGACCGCCCGCCCTGCGGCCACTTCGCTGCTGGCTTCCCTCCCGACCGCGCCTCCGGCAGCGGCCCGGACGGCTCCCGGCGGCTTCGCGCCTGCCGCGGCGCCCCAGCCAGCGGCAGAGTTACCTCGTTTCAAGCAGCTGTTCAGTTCCACCCCCGAGTCGTCACTGACCGTCTTATCTAAAGAGACGTTGCTGCAACCTCTGCTGGAGAGAATCGCCTCATGCCGTTAGTTTGTGTTTGCTCTCCTAAAGGCGGCGTGGGTAAAACCACTTTAGCTGCCAACCTGGCTTATACCCTTGCGCGCGGCGGGAGCAAAGTGCTGGCCATCGATTTTGATGTGCAAAACGCCTTGCGCCTGCATTTTGGCGTTCCGCTGTCGGATGGTCGGGGATACGTGGCTAAGTCTGCCGACTCCCCCGACTGGAGCCAGTCGATTCTGACCACCGGCGGTAACATCTTTGTGATGCCCTATGGCGACGTTACCGAAGAGCAGCGCGTTGAGTTTGAAGCCAATCTGACCCGCGACCCTAACTTTCTGGCGCGAGGTCTGCACACCGTTCTTAACTACCCAGGCCTGGTGATTGTGGCCGATTTTCCTCCGGGACCGGGGCCAGCGCTCAAGGCCATGACCGAACTTGCCGATTTACATCTTGTGGTGATGCTGGCGGATACCGCTTCGCTGTCGCTGCTGCCGCAAATCGAAAACGAAAAAATGATTGGCGGCGCGCTAAATCACCGTTCCGGCCACTACTTCGTGCTGAACCAGAGCGACAGCCGCCGCAACATCAGCCGTGATGTCACGGCATTTATGCAGCAGAGGCTGGGCGATCGGCTGCTGGGCGTGGTGAATCGCGATGAGAGCGTCGCGGAGGCCAACGCCTCGCAGCAGTCTATCTTTGATTTCAGCCCGGTCTCGGCCGCCGCCTTTGATATCGAGATCGTCGGCAAGCGTATTGCCGCCCTGCTCGATATTAAAGTGGGCGATGGTGAGATGCAGGCTCCGCTGAGATCGCGTTAATCGACGGCGGAGCCGTCGGGTATGGATGCCTGAAACACCGCAATACCTTGCTTGCGGTAAAAATAATAGTCTCGTTTTCAGGATGACTTATGAAAAAAGTCCTGTATTACCTGCTGCTGCTGGTATTATTCCCGCTCGCCGCAGTGATTGTGATCACCCCTATGGACAGCCAAAAGCAGTATATTTTTGGGCTGATCTCCATTGCCATCCTTTTCGTTATGGGCTTCAGTAAAAGCCGCAAAACCTCTATGGTAATGGTGTTCCTCTCGGCATTAATGTCTACGCGCTATATTTTCTGGCGCGCCACCGAAACGCTCTCATTTAATTCGGAGGTTGAGGCAATCCTCGGCATTGGATTATTTATTGCTGAGGTGTATGTCTGGCTGATCCTGATCCTCGGTTACCTGCAAACATCATGGCCGCTTAAGAGAACCATCGAGCCGATGCCGGAAGACATCAACTTATGGCCGACCGTAGATATCTACGTGCCGAGCTATAACGAAAGTCTCGATGTGGTCCGTGATACCGTGCTGGCCGCGCAGTGTATCGACTATCCGCGCGACAAAATCAAAATCTATCTGCTGGACGACGGTAAGCGCAGCGAGTTTGCGGTGTTTGCCGCCGATGCTGGCGTCGGCTACATCACCCGCGACGACAACCGTCATGCGAAAGCCGGTAACCTGAACCACGCGATGCGCATCACTAAGGGTGAGCTGATTACCGTTTTTGACTGCGACCACGTAGCCACTCGCGCCTTCCTCCAGGCGACGGTAGCCCCCTTTCTGAACGATCCAAAGCTGGCTCTGCTACAGACGCCGCACTACTTCTATTCGCCCGATCCGTTCGAACGCAACCTGAAAGCCGCGCGTGAAATCCCCAACGAAGGCGCGCTGTTTTACGGCCCGGTTCAGCAGGGTAATGACAACTGGAACGCTACCTTCTTCTGCGGCTCCTGTGCGGTTATTCGCCGTTCAGCGCTGGAAGAGATCGGCGGCTTTGCCACCGAAACCGTCACCGAAGATGCGCATACCGCACTGAAAATGCAGCGTCGCGGCTGGAAGTCCGCGTTCCTGTCCCTGCCGCTGGCGGCTGGCCTGGCAACCGAACGTCTTGGTCTGCACGTCGTTCAGCGCACCCGCTGGGCGCGCGGTATGACGCAGATATTCCGCGTGGACAACCCGCTGCTGGGCCGCGGCCTGAAATGGCAGCAGCGCCTGTGCTATCTGAATGCCATGCTGCATTTCCAGTTTGGCCTGCCAAGGGTGGTGTTCCTGACCGCGCCGCTGGCTTACCTGCTGTTTAATCTGAATATTATCCACTCGTCGGCCAGCCTGATCTTCGCCTATGTGCTGCCGCACCTGGTGATGTCGCTGTATGTGAACTCCCGCATGAACGGCCGCTTCCGCGCCACCTTCTGGGGGGAGATTTACGAAACGGTGATGGCTTTCCACCTCGTCATCCCGACCATTCTGACGATGCTTTCGCCAAAGCACGGCAAGTTTAACGTGACGGATAAAGGCGGCCTGCTGGACGTAGGCTTCTTCGACTTCAACATCGTGCGTCCTCACGTCATCTGTGCCGCGCTGCTGCTGATTGGCGTGGTAAGCGGGGTGATTCGCGCCGTGGCACACGACTATTTCGGCGTGGACCCTTACGTTATTGCGCTGAACGTCGGCTGGGCACTGTTCAGCCTGATCATTCTGATGGCGGCGATTGCCGTTGCGCGGGAAACCAAACAGACGCGTAAAACCATCCGTATTGAGGTCAGTATTCCGATGGTGTTGCATTACGCCAGCGGCATCTCCTCGCGGACCACAACCGTGGATCTGTCGATGGGCGGCGCCCAGGTCACCGCGCCGGACAACCGTCATGAAACTGACGAAATTGAGGCCATCGATTTGATGCTTCAGTCCGGCACTATCTCTATTCCGGTCAGTACGATTGGTTTTGAGGATGGCGTTATCCGCCTGAAATTTGACGAAATGCCGCTGTCTCGCCGTCGAGAACTGGTGCGTGTGGTCCTGTCGCGCGCCGATGCGTGGATTAAACCCGAAGGGCCGAAAGACAAGCCTTTCCGCTCCCTGATCACCATCATCCGTACCGTCTTTGAATTGTTCTGGCTGACCTGGAAAGATCGTCGCGCTAAGCATCAGGCCGCGAAGGCTGAAGAGGATAGCGTGGCATGAAGCGACTGATATTATCTGCACTCTGTTTTACCGGCGTACTGACCTTAAGCAGCGTCTGGGCCGCGCCTGAAAGCGTGACTCAGGACAGCCGCGCGCTGTCACAAATTCCTCCTCCGGCGGACGTAGGCCAGCCGGCGGCGGCGTCAACCGGCGGGGAAGCGCCGCAGGACTATTCAGCATCCATGAATCAGGCGACCAGCAACGCCTCCGCTGCTTCGGCGGCGACGAGCGGGCAAAACGGCGATCCGGCGGTTCAGGCTGAGCAAAGCTCGCCAGCGCAGCCTGCGGCGGAGGCCCCGACCGGCCAGCCTGAGGGGCTGCCGCCGCTGCCTGCACCCGTTTCTCCGCAAGCGACCAGCAGCGTGATGCTGAACCAGCCGCTGACCAGCACCGTCTCCGTTGCGCAGATGGGCCAGACCCGCGGCATTGTGCTGACCGGCGGCCAGTTACAGTCAGGCATTGTTTTCACGCTACCAACGGACGAAGTGATCACTAACGCGCGTCTCAATCTGTCGCTTAAAGTGTCGCAGGCGCTGGCGGCCCGCAATACCTCGTTGCAGCTGATGCTGAACGGCCAGCCGCTGGGAACCCTGCCGCTTGGCGCCTCGGACAGCGCCAGCGAAGATTACCAGCTGGATATTCCCGCGGCGATGGTGGTCTCCAGCAACAATCTGAGCTTTAAAATTAACGATGCGGATCAGCTGCTGTGCGAACGCGATAGCGCCAGCCAGTATCAGGTGACCATTCTGCCGAAAACCACGCTGTCGCTTGAAGGGCAGCAGCTGAATATGGGCAACATGCTGCGCAACTTCCCGCGACCGTTTATCGATCCGCTGCGCATGACGCCTTCCGTGGTGCCGATGGTCTTCGGTACGTCGGTGTCGCCTGGTGAAGTCAGCGCGGCGGCGATCCTCTCATCGTGGCTGGGCATTCAAACCGATTACCGCGGGATCAGTTTCCCGGTGCTGCGTAACGATCTGCCTGAAAAGAACGGCATCGTCTTCGCCCACCCTGGTGAAATGGTTGCTGGCGTGGCGATCCCTAAGGTCAATGGCCCAACCGTGCAAATTATCGATAATCCGGTGAACCCGGTTTACAAGCTGATGCTGGTGATAGGTAAGGACGACGACGAGCTGCGGCAGGCTGCCTGGCGTCTGACTCAGCCGCTGAGCGTCGATGCCTCTTCGCTGGCGGTGGCCGGTCAGAGCATCCCGCTGCGCAAACCGTACGACGCGCCGCGCTGGATTAATACCGATCGCCCGGTTCGACTCAGCGATCTGCTGCGTAAAGATCAAAGCATGACCACCACCGGGATCTGGCACGACGCGCTGCGCGTGAACTTCCGTGCGGCGCCCGATCTGTTTCTGTGGGATGGCGAGACCCTGCCAGTGCAGCTTGACTACCGCTTCCCGTCGGAAAACTGGATTGATGAGAATGAATCGTACCTCAACGTCGGTCTGAACGGCACTTTCCTGCGTAACCTGACGGTCAACAAAGTGGGGCTGCTGGAGAGTATCTGGCACCGGCTTGGCGGCGACGCGCGTCAGGAAAGCTACACTCTGAAGCTTGACCCGTACCTGATCTACGGTGATAACCAGCTACAGCTCTACTTTAATATCAAGCCCAAGGAGAATGCGCCTTGCAGCGTGCTGACCAACAACAACATCAAAAGCCGTATTGAAGACAATTCGTTTATTGACCTGAGCCATACGCGTCACTTTACGCTGCTGCCGAACCTCGCCTATTTTGTTGGCGCTTCGTTCCCGTTCACCCGTCTGGCTGACTACTCGCAGACCGTGCTGATGCTGCCTTCCTCCCCAAGTAATGCAGAGATCGGCACGCTGCTGGATATGGCCGGGCGTTCAGGCAATGCTACCGGCGTGGCGCTGAGCCATAACAGCGTGATGTTCGGCATCCCGGCTGGCGGGACCGCGCTGGGACGGCTGCAACACAGCGACGTTCTGGCCGTTTCCACGCTGAAGCAAACGGCTTTTAATCAGTCGATGCTACGAGGCTCACCGTACGATGTGAGCGGACATACGCTGGGCGTCAGGGAACCAACGCTGCTGGATAACCTGCGCGGCTGGCTCACCGGCGACTGGTATCGTCAGGCGGTGGACGCCGATCGCTACTTCTCATCCAACGAAGACTGGCGCGGATTTATCAGCTACGGCTCGCCGTGGAACGATTCGCGCGTGGTGGTGATGACCGTGGCGACCGATGACGATCAGCTGTCCCGCCTGCATCAGGATTTGACGCTGCAACGCATTAATGCCGGGATACGCGGCGATACCGCGATCATCACCGATGAGAACGGCATCCGCAGTTTCCGCGTCGGCGCTCAGTTCCCCAGCGGACAGATGCCCTGGTACATGATGGTGGTGTGGTATGCCAACCAGCATGCGGTGGTGTTGGCGCTGCTGGCGCTGCTGTTCTCGGTATTAGTGGGGCTGAGCACCGTTGTGCTGCTGAAGCGTCACGCCTGGAAGCGACTGAACCCGCAACATGACTCGTCCCCTGGTGAGAAGAAGTGATGACCATGATGAAAATAAAAATGCTCACCGCCAGACTACGTCAGCATTGGGTGCCCGGTATGACCCTGGCGGCCTCCGCGCTGGTCTTTCCGGCGCTGGCGGCGGACGACAACCCGGCGATTCAGGCGCTGTTCGATCAGGCTAACTACTGGCATCAGAAAGCCCATGACGACCTGGCCCGCGATGCGCTGAACAAAGTGCTGATGGTGGATGGCAACAACACTCAGGCCCTGTATCTGATGGCGCTGTGGGCGCAGCAGAGCGGCGATAGCGCCACGGCTGGCAAATGGCGCGCGCGGCTCAATCAGGTTTCCCCGGACGATTCGCGGCTGGTGGAGCTGGACAAGGCCCGCCAACTACAGTCCATTCCCACTGCGCAGCTCAACCTGGCTCGTCAGCAGGCGCGCAGCGGCAATATCTCCGCCTCGCTGCAAACCTGGCGCAATACCTTCAGCGGCAACGAGCCGCCGGCCAGCGTGGCGGCAGAATATTACCTGACGATGGCGGGCGATCGTACACTGTTGCCGCAGGCTATTGATAACCTTCGCCAGTTCTCCGCACAGAATCCTCAGGATACCGCCGCGAAGCTGGCGCTGGGCAGAGCGCTGACCTATCAGGAGTCAACCCGCCGTGAAGGGTTGCAGATGCTGGAAAGCATGGCCGACGGCAACCCGGATGCCGACAGCTCGCTGCGTCAGGGGCTGATGTGGTTAGGCCCGCAGCCGGGCGACGCGCCGCTGTACCAAAATTACCAGCAGCGTCATCCTCAGGACCGCACGGTCATGGAGTATTACCGCAAGAATGCAGGCGGCGCGGAGAAAGGTCAGGGCTTTACCGCGCTGAACAGCGGCGACGTCAGCGGCGCGCAGTCCGCGTTTAACCAGGTTTTGCAGGCTAACCCGCAAGATGCCGATGCTTTAGCTGGCCTGGGGTATGTGGCGCAGCGCAACGGTAACTATGCGGCAGCGGCAGATTATCTGGATCGCGCGGCGAAACTGGGTGGTGATAACAGCCAGCAGCGGCAGCAGCAGGCGGCGGACGCGCGTTTCTACGCGCAGCTGGCCACGGCGCAGCAGGCGATGAAGGCGGGCAACACCGCGCAGGCGCTCAGCCTTAGCGAGCCGTTGACTCAGGCGGATGGCGAGAAAGGCGTGTCGGCTAAGCTGTTCCGCGCCGACGTTCAGCGCCGCAGCAATCAGCTGGAGGCGGCTGAGCAAACTTACCGATCGGTGCTGCAAAGCGACCCCGACAACCGCCCGGCGAAAGAAGGGCTGTTCTACGTGCTCCGTCAGCAGAACCGCGGGGCCGAGGCCAACACGCTGCTGGCTTCCCTGCCGGACAGCGTGCGCGCCAGCGTGACGCCGCGCCCAGCGGTCACCAGCGATCCGGTTCGTCGTCAGGCGAAGCAGGCGCTGGCCGCAGGCAATACTCAGCAGGCCGTTGCTATCCTCCAACAGGGTATCCAACGCTTTCCCACCGATCCCTGGCTGCGTCTCGATCTGGCGCGCCTCTACCAACAGCAGGGCAACACCTCGCTGGCGGCGGGCGTCATGCAGCCCGCGTTCCGCAGCGGCGCCAGCAGCAACGAAATCTACGCCGCCGCGCTGTTCTCCAGTGAAAACGGCGCCTGGCAGCAGGCCCAGACGCTGATCGCGCGCATTCCTGCCCGTAATCAGAACAGCGAGATGCGCGAGCTGTCGCGCAGGGCGAACTTTAATCTGCAAATGGCCGTGGCCCAGCAGTATCTGGCGCAGGGCTCCACTGCCGCTGCGGCGAATACCTTTAAGGCGCTGGCGGTGAACCCACCGGAGAATCCGGCCGATGCCGGCAACCTGGCAAAAGGCCTTGCCGGTGCTGGCGACCTGACTACCGCCGTTTCCGTGGTGCGGAACAATATGCAGCGCGGCGTGCAGGGCAACGCGGGCGACTATGCGGCACAGATCGCCGTGCTGAACCAGGCCGGGCTGGGTGGTGAAGCGCAAAGCTTCCTGAGCAATCCTGAGCTACAGTCTCGCAGTACGCCAACGCAGCTGGCTGGTATCAATAATGGCTACACGATCAACGAAGCTGACCGCCTGCGCACGCAGGGGCAATATGCTGCCGCTTACGACAAGCTGATCGGCGCGCTGCAACACGATCCGCAGAACACCGATCTGATGTTTGCCATGGGACGCCTCTATCAGTCCGGCAAAATGAATAAAGAAGCCGGGGTGGTTTATGACTACCTGATGACCCGTGACACGCCAACTCAGGATGCGCGCGTGGGCGCTATCGACGTGGCGCTGGCTAACCACGATCTGCCGAAGGCGAAAAGTCTGGTGGCGGGGCTGCGCGGCGAGCAAACGCCAGAGCGGCTGCTGTTAATGGCGCGGGTGGCGGAAGCGGATGGCGATCATCAGCAGGCGCTGGCTTATCTTCGCACAGCTCGCGGCCGGATGATCGGTCTGGAGGGGGCTTCCACCGGCAGCAACCCGTCGATCGGCGGGCTGGCGCTGGCGGACAATCCCTTTATCAACCGTTCCACGCCTTCCCAGCGGCGCTCACCCTCTGCATACGGTGCCGTTATGCCGTGGCAGACGGCTCCGGCGGGAAGCGATTCGGCGCTGCAAACTGCCGGGGTGGAGGTGCCAACCCAGCAGAGTCAGACCCTGCATCAGATCGACACCATGATGGACAATCTGCAGGAGCGCACTGGCACCTGGGCGCAGGGCGGCGTCCAGGTCAGAGGCCGCGATGGCGAGTCGGGCCTTAGCAAGCTGACGGAAGCGAAGGCGCCGCTGACCTGGTCAACCGTTCCCTATGGCGATACGCGTTTCGACTTTACCCTGACGCCGGTCACCCTGAGCGCGGGCAGCGCCTCCAGCTCAGCGACGCCGCGCTTCGGCACGCAGGCGCTGGAGCAGGGCCGCAGCGCGCAGGCGAGCGACGTGCTGCCGTCTGAGGTAAAGCTGAATTCGCCAGGCTCGCAGAACGCTTCCGGCGTGGAAGTGAATCTGGGTCTGACCAACGACAACTTTAAAATAGATCTCGGCTCTACGCCGCTGGGCCAGGATCTCAGTACGCTGGTAGGCGGTATCCAGTGGTCGCCTAAGCTGACCGATTACCTGACGCTGATCCTGACCGGCGAACGCCGCTCGGTCACCGACAGCCTGCTCTCGTATGTCGGCGTGGAAGACAAGCTGAGCGGGAAACGCTGGGGCCGGGTCACCAAAAATGGCGGCGACGCGCTGTTAAGCTACGATAACGGCGATGCCGGGTTCTACTTTGGCGCGGGCGGCTACAGCTATCTGGGTGAGAACGTCGAAAGCAATCAGAGCATCATGGGCCAGGCTGGCGCTTATGTTCGTCCGTTCCACGACGACAGCAGTGAGCTGAAAACCGGCATCAGCATGAGCTGGATGGACTTCTCGAAAAACCTCAGTTACTACACTTATGGTCAGGGCGGCTACTTCAGCCCGCAGAACTTTGTCGCCGTCTCTTTCCCGGTTGACTGGAGCAAGAACTACGACGATATGAAGGTAAAGGTGGGCGGTTCGGTGGGCTATCAGTCCTACTCCCAGGACCGCAGCGCTTACTTCCCGACCGACCCGGACAAGCAGGCGCAGCTTGAGAGCTACTATAATGCGGGCTACGCCACCGAGGCTTACTATGAAGGCGGCAGCAAAAACGGCATTGGCTATAATCTTCATGCCGGCGCGGATTATAAGGTGAACAAAGACGTTACCATCGGCGGCCAGCTTGGCTACGACACCTTCGGTGACTACAACGAGAGCACCGCGAAACTTTATTTCCGCTATATGCTCGGGGACAAATAAGCATGAGTGAACTTCAGAGCCGTACGCTAAGCTATTATCGTCAGCAGCAGTATCAGCCGGGCTGGTTTGATCTGCTGAGCGTGATGATTAACGGTATGCTGCGTAATGCGGGGGCGCGTGAGAGCCACGCTTTCCTGCAACAGATGGGTGACACGCTGGCGACCCGTTATCCGCTGGGCGCGTCGCAAACCGTGGCGGATCTGGAGAATCAGATCAACGCGGTGCTGGCGCAGTTTAACTGGGGCTTTGTTGACGTACAGCCCCATGAGACCTCGATGATCATCTCCCATATGGCGCTGCCGCCGGGCGACGGGCTGATTGATGCTCATCAGTGGCGACAGGCGCTCGGCGCGGTTCTGCTGGGACTTTACGCCCGCTGGCTACGCGATCAGGGCGGTAACCCGTCCGTGCCGCTGGTGTGCGAAGAGACCGACAGCGAAGCAACGCTGAATTTCCGCTATCAGACATGAGGAAGATGAAGATGTCTCTGCTCAGGGTGAGCGTCATGGTGCTTGCAATGATGGTAGGCTGCGCGCAGGCGGCTTCGTCGGACGGCTGGAGCAGTTTTAAAAGCCGCTTTATGACCAGCGACGGCCGCATTCAGGATACCGGCAACAACAACGTCAGTCATACCGAAGGGCAAGGCTATGCCATGCTGATGGCGGTCTGGTACAACGACCGCAGCAGTTTTGACAGCCTGTGGGGCTGGACCCAGCAGCATCTGAAAAATCCGCAAAACGGCCTGTTCTACTGGAAATACAATCCGGCGGCGGCTAATCCTGTTGCCGACAAAAACAATGCTTCAGACGGTGACGTGCTGATTGCCTGGGCGCTGCTGAAGGCCGGGCAGAAGTGGCAGAACCCGGCATATTTGCAGGCTTCCCAAAACATTCAGAAAGCCATTGTCGATCGCGATGTCATCACCTTCAATGGTCACACCGTGATGCTCCCCGGCAGCCAGGGTTTTAACAAGACCAGCTACGTGGTGCTGAACCCGTCGTATTTCCTGTTTCCGGCCTGGCGCGACTTTGCGGCAAGCAGCCATCTGCGAGTCTGGACGGACCTGATCGACAGCGGTATGGATCTGCTGGCAAAAATGCGCTTTGGCGATGCCGGGCTGCCGGTTGACTGGGTGGCTCTCAACACCGATGGCAGCGTGGCTCCCGCCACCGCCTGGCCGCCACGCTTCAGCTATGACGCCATCCGCGTGCCGCTTTACCTGTACTGGTATGACGCGCAAAGCCTCCAGCTGGTGCCGTTTCAACGCTACTGGATGAATTTTTCACGGCTACAAACTCCCGCCTGGATCGACGTAATGAGCAACAACAAAGCGCCTTACAATATGGCTGGAGGGTTGCTGGCGGTGCGGGATCTGACGCTAAATCAGAGCGGCTATCTCAGCGATCGGCTGGACGACAACGAAGATTACTACTCTTCAAGCCTGCATCTGCTGACGTGGCTGGCGCTGAAGGATCGTTAACCTCTTTTCAGGCGCCTGGCCGCGAAACGTCAGGGAAAGGGCGAAATCACTTTCCGCCCTTTCTCTTACTGAGGATAGGCTACCCAATCCCCGCCGTTCAGCCGAATCCACGGTTTCCCCTGATACATCATCACCACCGCGTTATCGTTTTCCGACACTACCGGCGTTTGCGGCAGATGGTCCGTCAGCGTGGACAGATTCACATTGGCGGCGGTAAAGACCTGGCCGTCCACCACGCGTGAAACCAGTTCCGAAAGGGCTTGCAGACTGGTTGGCGTCGTGACGTTCAGCGGCTGGCCCCCATGCGGAGTCTGCATCCCCACAAACTTAATGCCGACCGGTACGTGAGTGATGGCCGGGCTGGGAATATCGCGCAGGCCGGACATCTGCAATTTATCGCCTTCCAGCGCTGCACCGTGCTCCGGCACCACAATGACCATCACCCTGCGGCCAGACTCATCCAGATTTGTCAGGAAAGTATCCAACTGGTCGAAAAGCTGCTTCGCGCGCGGTTGCCAGGCTGCGCTGCTGCTGCTGCCCAACTCGCGGGTGCCGTCATGCAGGGGAATCAAATTGTAGAAGGTGGCGCTGCGGGGCTCGGCGCTCTTTTGCCGGTCATCCAGCCAGCGCTGCATCACTGCGCCGTCGTTTAAAACCGGCGAGCTGTCAAAGGAGGTCAGTTCCGGTTTGATCCCTGCCTGCGACATCAGCGGGACGTGCAGATTACCCTCCTCGCGCAGCTCCTGTAGGTAGTTACCGAATACGCCCGTGTGGTCCATCATCAGCTGCTGCTTAAAGCCGAGCTTCGCCAGATTGTCGAACAGATAGCAACGCTGGTCGGCTGGCTTATACAGATCGCTGTGGGCGCTCTGGCCGCAGCTGGCTCGCAGCAGACGTATCCCTGCCGGGCCGCTGTAGCCCGTTGCTGAATTGTAGTCCGTCAGCAGGATATCGAAGTGCTGCCACAGCGGGTGATAGCGTAGCTGGGTGGCATCCAGATCGGACCAGGCCAGCGAGCAGATGTTAATCACGAGGATATCGAACGGCGCTGCGCCTGCCGGTAGCGCGTCAGGAAAATGGGTGATCTGCTGCTTCTGACTCTCGTAGAATTTATTCAGATAAGCCGTCAGGTTGGCGCTGGTTGGCGCAGCCGACTGGTCGAGTCCGCTTCTGGCGGCGGTGGGCTGCTGCGCGGTATGTAAGGTGGCCACCGGCTCGGCTTCTTTACCGGGCAGTAAGGCAAAAGAAGGGCCAGCGATATTCACCACGTTAATCCCCAGCAGCAGCAGCGACACCAGCACCGTAACCCTGACCCACTGGGCAATAAACAGATACAGCACCAGTATCACAAAGGCGGTGCCGACCATCTGCCAGTTGATAAAGCGGTTAGCCAGATCCAGCAGATAGACGCGGGAGAAGGCGGTAAGCTGGCTTCCCTGGCTCATAATGCTTTCCGGTCCCGGCAGCCAGGTGTCGTGCCAGAACAGGCCGATGCCGATCGGAATGGATAGCCAGTTGCGCAGCTGATGCAGGCCCTGTGAACGGATCGGCAGCAGCAGCCAGGCAAGGAACACCAGATTGGCCAGGGCGTGAAAGTTAAGATAGCCACCCCACAGCAGGGCGAATTTAATCAGGAAATAGACGTTCCAGCCGCCCAGGCCGCGCCAGGGAGAGTGCGCAGGCGGCACAGTGGTATCGCTTTGATTCATTTCTTGTCCGATGTGGAAGATTTACGTCGCCAGGTCCCTTCGTACTTCAATGCACGAGGCGGAGTTATGCGCAGGATCAGCCCGCGCCACTTTTCCGGTAGCCAGCGGGCATAAAAAGGCTTCAGCAGTAGCAGCAACAAAACCACGAGGATCAGGATTTGCACGCTATCCGTCAGGTTCATTCTGCGTCTTCCGGAGGCTGTTTACCGAGAGTGATGTCCTGCGGCTGGCGGCGCTCTGGCGGCGGTACAGCCGGATCGGCGGCGACGGCGGCCGGAGCCTGCACGGTCGGCGCAGAACGGCGGGACGTTTTTACCCTGCTGGCCATCTGCCTGACCTCTGACAGAATCTGTAAATCTTCATGCCACACCAGACGGTTGGTGAAGATCTCGTCATGGGGCAGGCGGAAAATGAACTTCACCGCTGTATCCAGATCGGTAAAGCGGCAGGAAGAGAGAAACAGCCAGAGTCGGTTGTCCGCCAACGTCACCAGATCGCCGTAGCGCCTAGGTTTACAAAGCGCCAGCGCCTGCTCCGGCTTCAGCTCCGGCACCGGGCGCAGCGCAACCAGCAGCCCTTTCCCGTTTTCTGGCAGCAGCGTATTGTTCACCAGTAATGCTACCGACTGACAGAATGACGCAAGAGGCAAAAAGCCCCGCTCCTGCAACGGCTGCATCGATTTCAGCAGGACGTTCAGATCGGCGGGAACGTGGCGATTGTAGGAGTGACCCTGAATGCCTTCGAGGGTGGTGAGAAAGCGCGACATCGGCGCGTTTAGCGGTACGATAGCGCTAACGCCGCAGGCCAGCAGCAGGCGCTCATCGCTATAGCGCAGGGTTGTCTGCATCTCCCGCACCACGATTTTAAGGCCGCTGCCGCGCGTGCGGCGCAGGCTGTGGATCTGCGCCGCCAGCTCGGCAATAGCTTCGCTGTGTTGCAGCGTAAACACTACCGTTGCGGCATTCGCCTGGATAGCGCGGGCGTAGAGGGCAGCGTTATCGGCAAACAAGCTCCACTGCCTGGACAGCGGGGGCGCCCCTTCCAGCACGGACTGTTCCGCGAGATAAAGCTGCTCATCATTCAGGGTGAGCGGCGTGTTTTGTTCTTCCAGGTTGAGCAGGGCAAAGCCGTGCTCACTGGCGGAGAGATGCATCGCGCGATCGGCAAGCATACCGTCGCCGTGAGCCCACCAGTTAATGCGGTAATTCCAGCTGTCCTGCTGCCAGTCGAGTTGAGAAAGTCCATCGAGATGGCGATAAAATGTTTGCAGATGGTTACGCAGGTTATTTATTCCCGAGCCAGAGGTAACGATCACCAGGGAAATTTGTTTCCCGCTGAGCCATTTTTGTAATTTTTTTAGCCACGGGCTCACTTCTTCAGCCGCTATTTTTTCCCAGAGCAGTGATGAAGTAAAAAATATCACCAGCCGCGGCTTTTCCGACAGTACGCGGGCGAGATCGTCAGTCAGACTCAGTAAGGCCTGGCGGGTTTCCGGCAGCGAAAAAAGTGGGATGGCATCGGGGCCGCCCTGCGGGGCTGGCGTCAGTAGAGACAGGGGCTGACAGCCACAGGTAATCAACGCGACCGCACGCTGCGCGCTGATGCACTGGCGTGTCAGCAACCGGGCGTCTTCTTCCCGATTTGCCGTGATCCAATAACACCCTGACGGCTGCATAAGCATTAATTCATCCCTGACCTGCTCAAAACCTAAAGTGAATGAAGGTGCCATACGTTTTTTCGCAACACGTCCTGTTATAAAGGGTGAAGTGTAGACCAGACAAATTTAGATTGTCTTTATTGTAATCCGCTAAATATACATTACAACTTACATCAAACCGATTTAGACTCTTGCTAAGACAAATCTTAAGCCAATATCAATGTTGGCCTGTTGCAGATACGCTAAAAGGTTATAACGATGAGTGAGACGCCACATCCGGTTTTTTCTGTGGGCAGCGAATCACAGGATGACATCCTGGCTTTAGCCGACGCTTTCTCTTTGCCGGGCTGGTCCTATGTTGACATTGCCCGCCAGGAAAGACTGTCGACGATTATCGCTCGCTGGCCGCTGCTGGAAGAGCTGGTCAGTCAGGCCGGAATAAAGGAGCAGTAATGCCGGTTGTTGCACTTCAGGGACTGCGGGGAGGAGCGGGCGCAACCTCGCTGCTGGCGTCGTTTGCCTGGGCTCTGCATGTGCTGGGTGAATCGGTCCTCGTCATCGATCTGTCGCCGGACAATCAGCTGCGCCTGCATTTCAATACGGCGATTGACCATCCTCGTGGCTGGCTTCGTACCGCTCTGGATCAACAACCCTGGCAGCACAGCGCGTTACGCTATGCGCCGGATCTCGATTTCATTCCTTTCGGGCAGTTGAGCGATCGGGAACTGATGATGTTTCTCAGTCAGCCGCTGGGCTATGTCGATGCCTGGGCGTCCCGGCTGACGGAACTGAAGCAGACCTATCGCTGGGTCTTACTGGATGTGCCTGCGGGCGAGACACCCTGGGCACGGGCGATGGTAGCGCTGGCAGATCGGTCAGTCAGCGTGGTGGTGCCCGATGCTAACTGCCATATCCGCCTGAACCAGCAGCGTTTTACCCGTGATAACCTGTTTTTAATCAATCAGTTTTCTACCAACAGCCACGCTCAGCAGGATCTCCATCAGCTGTGGCTGAGTAGCCTGAACAACCTGATCCCACTCCATATTCACCGTGATGAAGCGGTAGCCGAAGCGCTGCTGCGCAAGCAGCCTTTTGCTGAATATCGCCCGCAGAGCCTGGCGGCAGAAGAGATCCTGACCTTTGCCAGTTGGGCGCTGATCAACCTGCGTGAGAACGTGCAATGACGCCTCTGCGCTGGCTGCTTATTCCCCCGGCCTGGCAGGCACTGCATCATCGCTACGATAGCTTCAGACGGCAGGGTACGCCCGCGCTGACTTCGGCACTGCACTGTTTTTGGCTGGTGCTGGGCTGGTCGCTGTTGCGGTTTGAAGCGCCTGGCTGGCAGAAGATTCTGGCAGAGCGTCGACGACTGTATCCGCATATTTCTCCGGAAAGGCCGCGTCCGGCCGATTTACTCCGCTACTTTTTTCAGTCCGTCTGGCTACTGCTTATGCTGCCAGCAAAGGAACAAGGTGGTAGTGAGCGCTCACACGATTTTATCGGAAAGCGCTGGCGGCAGCGACGGTATCTCTGGCTGGAAGCGCTGGCGCAGCGTGCAAAAGATCGGGATATGGCGCACCGGGCGGACAGGCGTTTCAGTCGCCTGCCGCCGCCGCTGCGCAAGGGACTGTTTGGCCTGGTGATCGTTGCGGCGAGCGCGCTGGCGCTGCTCTGTATCTCACAGCCTTTCGACTTTTTCACCCAGCTGATTTTTGTGGTGCTGCTGTGGTGCGTGGCGATGGTGGTGCGGCGAATCCCTGGACGGCTACCGACTATGATGCTGATTGTTCTGTCGCTGACCATCTCCTGTCGCTATCTCTGGTGGCGCTATACCTCGACGCTGAACTGGGACGATCCGGTTAGCCTGACGTTTGGCCTGCTGCTGATCGCGGCGGAAACCTATTCATGGGTAGTGCTGGTGCTGGGCTACTTCCAGACGCTGTGGCCATTGCATCGTCAGCCGGTGCAGATGCCGGAAGACCCCGCCAGCTGGCCCACTATAGATTTGTTAGTACCCACTTACAATGAGCCGCTGAGCGTGGTGAAACCCACGCTGTACGCCGCGCTGGGCATCGACTGGCCGAAGGATAAGCTGACTATCTACGTGCTGGATGATGGCGACAGGACAGAGTTTCGGCAGTTTGCCGCCGAAATCGGCGTGAAGTACATTGCCCGCCCCAGCCATGACTTTGCAAAGGCGGGCAACATCAACTATGCGCTGCGTACCGAATGCCGGGGTGAATACGTGGCGATTTTTGACTGTGACCACGTACCAACGCGTTCTTTCCTTCAGGTTTCGCTCGGCTGGTTTCTGAAAGATCCTAAGCTGGCGATGCTGCAGACGCCGCACCATTTTTTCTCGCCCGATCCTTTTGAACGTAACCTTGGCCGTTTTCGCCGCACGCCGAACGAGGGCACGCTGTTTTACGGGCTGGTGCAGGACGGGAACGATGTCTGGAATGCGGCCTTTTTCTGCGGCTCCTGTGCCGTTATCCGACGCTCCGCGCTGGATGAGATTGGCGGCGTTGCCGTTGAAACGGTCACCGAAGATGCCCACACCTCGCTGCGCCTGCATCGCAAGGGCTATACCTCGGCCTATATCCGCATCCCGCAGGCAGCCGGGCTGGCGACGGAAAGTCTGTCGGCCCATATCGGCCAGCGTATTCGCTGGGCCAGGGGCATGGTGCAGATTTTTCGCCTTGATAACCCGCTGATGGGAAAGGGGCTGAAGCTGGTTCAGCGCCTCTGCTATGCCAACGCTATGCTGCACTTCCTGGCCGGTATTCCCCGGCTGATTTTCCTGCTGGCGCCGCTGGCCTTCCTGCTGTTCCACGCCTTTATTATCTTTGCCCCGGCGCTGACTATCGCCATCTTCGTCCTGCCCCATATGGTGCATACCAGCCTGACCAACTCCAGAATCCAGGGGCGCTGGCGGCACTCATTCTGGAGCGAGGTATACGAAACCGTGCTTGCCTGGTATATCGCCCGGCCTACCACCGTGGCGCTGTTCAGTCCGCACAAGGGCAGGTTCAACGTCACGGCCAAAGGCGGGCTGGTGGAGGAGCGCCACCTCGACTGGGTGATCACCAGGCCCTATATGTGCCTGGTGCTGGTCAATCTGGCGGGGCTGTTCGCTGCCTTCTGGCGTCTGTACTACGGGCCGCCGCATGAGGTGCTGACGGTGATCGTCAGTCTGGTATGGGTGCTCTACAACATGATTATTCTTGGCGGAGCGGTAGCCGTGTCGGTGGAGGCACGGCAAATTCGCGAGGCGCACAGGGTGGAGATCGCTATGCCTGCGGCGCTGGCGCGGGGAGATGGGCATATGCTGCCCTGCACGCTGCGTGATTACTCCGACGGCGGCGTGGGCGTGGAGCTGCGCCAGGAGAATCTGCTCAGCGAGAACGCCAAAGTCTTCCTGCTGCTACGTCGTGGTCAGCAGGAGTTCAGTTTTCCCTGCCGCGTACAGCGCGTTTTTGGCCGCCGGGTCGGTATCCGGCTGCATCAACTGACCACCGAGCAGCATGTGGCGTTTATCCAGTGTACCTTTGCCCGCGCTGACACCTGGGCCCTGTGGCAGGACAGTTTCCCGGAAGATAAACCGGTGCAAAGCCTGGCCGATATTGTGCTGCTGGGCTTTAAGGGATATTTGCGCCTGGCTGAATATGGTCCCGCGCCGCTGCGCAGGCTGTTTTTGTGGCTGACGCGAACGACTTTATGGCTGTTCACCTTCTTCCCTAAACGCGTGAGAAGAACAGGCTCCGCGCTACCCTGATTCCCTATGATGAAGACAAGATGACGAAAAAATTAGCCTGGTTCACTGCATTACTGTTGGGCGCGCTGCCTGGGGCGCAGGCGGCTCCGGACACTTATACTCAGCCGATGGCCGGTACGGAAATACCGCAGGCCCAGCCGGGTATCGATCCTGCCGCGCCGGTGCGCGAGTCCGTGCGATCATTTGCGCAGATTGCGCCGCCGCCGGGTAATTTTAACCTGCTGGGCACCCGTAACCAGGGACAAATCGAGTTTGGCGTACGCAGCGACGAGGTGGTAACTAAAGCGCTGCTGAATCTGCATTTCCGCCCTTCGCCGTCGCTGCTCCCCTCGCTGTCGCATCTCAAAGTGTATCTGAATGACGAGCTGGTGGGGCTGGTGCCTCTGACGGCGGAACAACTGGGGAAAAATAATCAGGTTCAGGTCCCGATCGATCCGCGTTTTATCGGCGACTTCAACCGTATCCGCCTGGAGCTGGTCGGACACTACGGCAATATCTGCGAAAACCCGGCCAACAGCGCCATCTGGCTGGATATCGGCAAGGAGAGCACGCTGGATTTATCGCTGCAAAAGCTGCTGGTGAAGGACGATCTGTCCCATTTCCCGGAGCCATTCTTTGACGCGCGCGACAGCCGCCCGCTGACGCTGCCGATGATTTTTGCCAGCGCACCCGGCCTCGGCCAGCAGCGTGCCGCCGCGGTGCTGGCTTCCTGGTTCGGCACTCAGGCCGACTGGCGCGGCCAGAGTTTTCCGGTGCTCTATAACCAGCTGCCTGACCAGCAGCACGCCGTGGTGTTCGCCACCAACGACAGCCGTCCCGATTTCCTGAAACTGCTGCCGCCGGTTGATAAACCGACGGTGGAAATGATCGGTCGTCCGGGAGAGCCGTACCAGAAATTGTTGCTGATCCTTGGCCGCGATGACGGCGACCTGCTGACGGCGGTCCAGGGAATTGCGCAAGGCGAGCTGCTGCTGCGGGGCCAGGCTGCAACCATTGACGGCGTGAAAGATCTGGCGCCTCGCCAGCCTTACGATGCGCCAAACTGGGTGCGCACCGATCGTCCTACCACCTTTGCTGAGCTCCAGCAGTTTCAGGGGCAGCTTCAGGCTGACGGGATGCAGCCTGGGCCGATTTCACTGACGTTGAAGCTGCCGCCGGATCTGTTCCTGGTCCGCGCGCGCGGGATCGATATGGATATCAACTATCGCTATACCTCGCCGGTGCAGGATGACGGTTCGCGGCTGGCGGTGAACCTTAACGATCGGTTCGTGCAGGACTACCCGCTAACCAATAAGCGTGACGAAGGCAAGCAGCTGCTGCGCATTCCGCTGGTGCAGGGGCTGCTGGACGGCGGGACTCAGCTGACCATTCCGGCACTGCGCCCTGGCGTCGTTAATCAATTGCGCTTTGATTTTGACTACGCCAGCACCTTTATCGGCGGCACCTTTAATAACAACACCAGCGAAGGCCGCTGCGAAACCATCGTGCCGGTGACCAACCATGTAGTTATAGGTGGCAACTCAACAATCGATTTCTCCGGCTATCGTCACTATATCGAAATGCCTGCGCTGGGCGCGTTCGCCAACGCGGGATTCCCGTTCAGCCGCAGCGCCGATCTGGCGCAAACCCTGGTACTGGTCAGCGACAGGCCAGAGCCGGGCAAAGTCAGCGCGCTGCTCAACGTGTTGGGCAATATTTCCGCCCAGACGGGCTATCCGGCGCTGAAAATACGCCTCGCCGATGACTGGAACCAGGCGAAGCAAAGCGATGCCGACCTGCTGATGATCGGCGCATTGCCCCAGCAGCTCAGGGACGACGATAAAATGAACCTGCTGGTTGAGGCGGCCAAAAGCTCGATCAACAAGCCTAACCGGCAGACGATGTTCTCAAGCGACACTTCTTCCCCTGACGATCGGCGTGCGGAGAGTCTGACCACCGTCAGTTCTGCGGGGCCGATGGCGGCGCTGGTTGGCTTCCAGTCGCCGTTCGATCCCCAGCGCAGCGTGGTAGCCCTGCTGGCCGACAGCCCACGCGCCTGGGCGTTGTTGAACGGCGCGCTGATCGACAACGACAAGCGTGCCGCTATCTTTGGTTCGGCATCGGCGATCCGTGAATCCGGCGTGCGCAGCCTGCGGGTGGGCGACACTTACTGGGTCGGCCATCTGCCGTGGTGGGAACGCGTCTGGAATGCGCTGGCTTCTCATCCTGTGCTGATGGCGTTCTTTGCCACCGCGGTGGTGATCCTGTTTGCCCTGCTGGCCTGGCGACTGATGCGCCGCATCAGCCGCCATCGTCTGGGTGATGAGGATGACGAGTAGTGAAACGTTCGCTGCTCAGCCTTGTTCTGCCGGTATTGCTGCTGCCCTTGAGCCGCACGGTTCCGGCTGCGGGGCAGGTTGAGCCTGTCGACTGGCTGCTACAGCAGGTCAGGATCGGCGAAGCCAGCAATAAATATGACCTGGTCAGCCAGTCGCTGTATCGGCTGGAAAAAATTGCGCCGGATAACCCGCAGGTGCTGGCAGCGCAGATTCGCCTGGCGCTGTATCAGGGAGATCGGGACAAGGCCCGCCAACTGCTGGCGACGCTGCAACAGCGTTCGCCCGATTCGCTGGCAACCCGTCAGGCAGAAGCGAGTATTCGCTTACTCTCTGAGGCCGGACGGCAGCAGTTGCAGCAGGCCAGGCTGCTCGCCACGTCCGGCCACCTGGCTGAGGCGCGCGCCGCGTACGACAAACAGTTCAACGGCGTTTTTCCCTCCGGCGAGATTGCGCTGGAGTACTGGCGGTTAGTGGCGAGGCTGCCGGGCCAGCAGACGCAGGCGCTGGCTGCGCTCTCCGCGCTGGAAAGCGCTGCGCCGGGCAGTATCAACCTGCGCATGGCAATTGCCCGGATGGAAATGAGCCGCAATAACCCGGCGGCGGCGCTGAAGCAGCTTCAGGCCGTGGCCGCCGATCCGGCGGGCCGGGTTCAGGCCGCAGAGCTTTGGTTGAGCAGCATTAAATCACAGCCGGTTACGCCGCAAAGCGTGGCCCAGCTGAACGTCTATCTGAAGACGTTTACCAGTGATAAACCGCAGGCCGACGGACTGGCAGAGCTGGCGCGCCAGCAAAAGCTGCTGGCTGAACCCGCTTATCAGCAGCGGCTTCGCGGGTTGATGTTGACAGACAGAGGGCAAAGCGCCTCGGCTATTCCGTCACTTCGCGCCGCGCTTAAGGCTACGCCGGACGATCCCGATCTGCTGGGCGCAATGGGGCTGGCGCTGTCCAGGGCTAACAATCGGCAAGCGGCCAACGGCTATTTCCAGCGAGCCATCGTGGCTGATGCGCAGGGGACGGATATTGGCAAATGGCGTAGCCTTTTGCATTCCAACCAGTACTGGCTGGCGATAGCTCAGGGTGATAAGGCGCTGGCCACAGGCGATACCGTCCAGGCAAGCCGTTATTATCAGTTGGCGCGCCGCCTGGACAGTCGTGACGGCTATGCCCTGATTGGGCTGGGGGACGTTGCGCTGGCGCAAAACAAACCGGCGACGGCGGAAGCGTTGTTCAGAGGTGCGCTGCGGGTGGACCCCAGCAATACCACCGCTTCCCGTCGGCTGGCGGCGCTTTACCAGCAGCAGTCGGCGCAGAAAGCGATAGCCTTTATCAACGGTTTGTCGGCGGCGCAGCAACGTGCGCTGGGTGAGACGCTCTCCGGCCTGCATAGCCGCGAGCTCAGTGATGAGGGCGACAGGCTGGCCGATGCCGGAAACGGGCAGCAGGCGGCAGAGAAATACCGCCAGGCTCTGCACCTTTCCCCGCAGGACGTCTGGCTGAATTACCGTCTGGCGCGGGCGCTGCGACAGGCTGGTCAGCCACAGGTGGCCGACAATCAGATGCTGGCGATGGCTCGCCAGCAGCCGGAAGTGGCGTCCCAGGTTTATGCTAACGCGCTCTATCTTTCGGGCAGCGGTCGGCCGGAGGAAGCGCTGGCGCGCCTGTATGCGCTGCCTGCGGCAAAATGGGATCAAAGCATCAGGGATCTCAATACCCGGCTGGAAACCGATCGGACAATCGAGCGGGCGGAGGCGCTGCGGGCTCAGGGAGGTGAAGCGCAGGCCATCGTTCTGCTGGGCACGCTGCCTGACTCTTCCCGCCGGACGCTATTGCTGGCCGACTGGGCATTGGCGAGAGGCGACAGCGAGGAAGCGCTGCGACGCTACCGTCAGGTAAAAAAACGTGAGCCTCAACATCCCGATGCGAGCCTGGGCGAAATTGAGGCGCTGGTGGCGCTGAATCAGCTGGTGGCGGCCAGGCAGCGGCTCAGTTCGCTGCCTCCTGAGGCCGTCACTCAAAGCGTGAACAGCGGACGACGCGTAGCCAACGCCTGGCTGGCGGTGGGCGAGCCGCAAAAGGCCGCCGCGCTGTACGCCGCGCTA
The DNA here is from genome assembly GCF_000773975.1 of Erwinia typographi. GTDB lineage: Bacteria > Pseudomonadota > Gammaproteobacteria > Enterobacterales > Enterobacteriaceae > Erwinia > Erwinia typographi. The sequence goes on along the minus strand of NZ_JRUQ01000019.1, from coordinate 116,601 downwards.
AAACCGCTGGCGGCCAGAGAAGGGGCGTCGCAAAGCAGCAAGTGGCTGTATCGCGATGCCGCCGAACTCACCCGTCAGCAGGACAGCACGCTGACGCTGGAAGAGGACTATTCCCGTAATAAAGGCACCGGCGGCGTGTCGGACTTCACCGCCCATACCACGATGATGGAGGCTGCGACGCCGTTCGCCCAGGGTAAAGGCTTCCTGCGGCTGGATAACGTCGATGTTTCAGCCGGGCGCTTCTCGCGCAGCAGCAGCGGCACTATTGAGGAAAACTTCGGAACTTGTGCAAATAACGATGCCGTCTGCAATCGGGATTTCCGCCAGCACCAGAATGGCACCAGCATTGGGCTGGGCTACCGCAGCGACCGGTGGTCAGCGGACATCGGCACCACGCCGCTGGGATTTGCGGTGACCAACTGGGTTGGCGGCGTCACCTGGCATACCGATTGGCGGGATCTGGGGCTGTCGCTTACCGCCTCAAGGCGACCCATTTCCAGTTCGCTACTTTCCTGGGCAGGGACGCGGGACCCCAACCTCGCCAGCGGCAAAACCTGGGGTGGCGTAGTCGCCACCGGCGGCGCGCTAGGCATTAGCTATGACCAGGGCAACGCCAACGGCGTCTGGGCCGATCTCAGCGCGCATCAAATCACCGGGGAAAACGTGGCGGATAACTCCCGGCAACGGCTGATGGCTGGCTATTACTACAAGCTAATCAATGAGGATAACCGGCGGGCGACAGTTGGCCTGAACGGTATGCTCTGGCACTACGCCAAAGACCTGAGTGATTACTCACTTGGGCAGGGGGGCTACTACAGCCCGCAAAGCTACGGCTCACTGTCGATCCCCGTGAGCTGGCGCCAGCGCAGCGATAACTGGTCTTACGATTTGGGCGCCTCCGTTGCCTGGTCCAGGGCGAAAACCCGCGCGCAGCCGCGCTATCCGCTGGATTTCGGCTCGCTGACCAGCGATAACCCTCTAAGCAGCGACAGCCGCAGCAGCGGATTCGGCTATACCCTGCGGGCGGTGGTGGAGCGTCGGTTAACGGCGCACTGGACGCTGGGCGCAGGTCTGGATATTCAGCAGGCTAAGGACTATACCCCCAGCCACGCCCTGATCTTCGCCCGTTATTCCATGGCCGGTTGGGAAGGCGATTTGGACATGCCGCCCGTTCCGCTTAGCCCTTATGCCGACTTCAAATAGCGCTACATCGCTGTTAAGCGAGCTAAATTTGAATAATTACGTTCAGAAAACACCTAATCATCGGCTTGCCTGACCGCAGCACTTAACAAGCGGCTGCCTTAGGATATACTCAAGGCAGTTTTTTGCCGCTCCAGATGGCGGCCCCAGCAATTCGGAGAACAGGCTTGCGCGTCAGTCGTTCCTTAACAATAAAACAGATGGCGACGGTTTCCGGCGTAGCGGCAGTGACCATCTGCATATTTATTGTCATCCAGCTTTTCCATTTTGTGCAGCAGCGCAGGATTGATTACGCTCAGCAGATGGAAAATGTCGCCCATACCGTGCGGCAACCGCTGTCGCAGGCGGTGTTGAAAGCCGATATTCCTCAGGCGGAACTGATCCTTAACTCGCTAAAACCAGCGGGGATACTTGCACGCGCAGAAGTCGTGCTGCCAAACGGCTTACAGGCTCTGCATACTGATTTTGAGCCGGAAAAACCCGTTCCAACGTTTATTGCCAGGCTGTTTGAACTGCCGGTGAAGATCACCGTGCCGCTTTACTCGCTGGAGCCGGCTAATCCAAGGCCGTTGGCGCTGCTGGTACTGCAGGCTGACTCCTGGCGAGTCTATCAATTTATCCTCAGCGCCCTGTCGACGATGGTGACCACTTACCTGCTGCTGGCGCTGATCCTGTCGGTTGCTATCAGCTGGTGCATTAACAAGCTGATCGTTCATCCGCTGCGGCGCATCGCCACTGAGCTGCACGAGCTACCGCCTCAGAACGCCATCTCCCATCAGTTGGCGCTGCCGGAACGCCATCGTGATGATGAGCTGGGCATGTTGATCCGCGGCTATAACCGCAATCAGCAGGTGGCGGAAGCGGTACATGACGAAATGAGCCGGTTGACTACGCGGTTTGCGCTGACCAATCTGCCGAACAAAACGCTGTTTCTGGCCCTGCTGGAACAGCATCTGGACACCGTTTCCAGCGAAGATACCTTTACCGTTATGGTGCTGCGCATCGAAACGCTGCTGGAGGCCAACGGCGTGGTCAAGGACGAGCAGCGAAATGCGCTGCTGCTGACGCTGTTGGAAAAAATCCGTCAGAGTATTGATGAACAAACGGTGCTGGGGCAGCTCTCAGGCAGCGATTTTGTGCTGATGGTGAAACGGGCTAACAAACCGTTCCGGGCGATGCGGCTGGCCCGACTGCTGCTGCTGCGCCTCAATCAGCCGGTGGCGCTGCATGATATGCAGCTGCGTCCGAATATCAGTATCGGCCTGGCGCAGCGTGAAGAGAGCGATGTCACTGCCCAGGATTTCCTGAGCCGGGCGGCCTCGGCGATGATGTCTGCCCGTCATCAGGGTAAAAATCAAATTCTGTTCTTTGACCCGGCGATGATGGAGCGCGCGCATAAACGCCTGACTCAGGAACACGATATTTTGCAGGGGTTGAAAGAGGAGCAGTTCTCGCTGTTTCTCCAGCCGCAGATTGATATGCGCAACGGCAAGCTGGTGGGGGCCGAAGCCCTGCTGCGGATGCGTCAGCCGGACGGAAGCTGGATGTTGCCGGAAGATTTGATCGTCAACGCTGAGGAAATTGGCGTGATCGTCTCGCTTGGCCGCTGGGTGTTTGAGGAGTCCTGCCGGTTGCTGGCAGCCTGGCAAAAGCAGGGGATTAACCTGCCGCTAAGCGTCAATCTCTCCGCCGTTCAGCTCCGTGAATCGGACATGGTGGCGCATTTACAGGAGCTTATTGATCGTCACCGTATTATCCCCGGCAGCCTGATACTGGAAATTACCGAAACCGCGCAGATCGGCGAGCCGGAAAAAGCGCTGGCGCTGTTGGGCGAGCTGCAAAAGATGGGGGTTTCGGTCGCGCTGGATGATTTCGGCATGGGCTATGCCAATCTCCACTGGCTCAGCCAGTTCAAATCCTTACCGATCAGCAAGCTGAAAATGGATCGCAGTTTTGTTTGCGTGCTGCCGAACGATGACACTATGGTGCGCATTGTTGCCGCTATCGCGGAGATCATCCGTCTGGACGTGATCGCCGAAGGCGTGGAAACCAGCCAGCAGCGCGACTGGCTGCTGGCTCGCGGGATTCATCTCGGTCAGGGATATCTCTATTCCGAGGCGCTGCCGCTGACGGTGTTTAACCGAAAATATCTCGAACTGGTTGCGCAACAATAAAGTCTCTGATGACACAATTTCCAGCGTTATCAATCCTTAAACCAGGCGGTAACCTGCCAGCAAGTGTGCTGAAGTGATTCAGCTCTTAAAACGGCAAGCTGACAGGCGCAATATGTGTCAATTTATATCAATCCCGTTAACGGAGTGTTATTTTCGCGCTGGTGTAAGACTATAAATATAGCGAATTCACCCGCCATCTAAGCTGTTAACGGATATTTTATGAAAACTTCCCTGTTCAAAAGCCTCTATTTCCAGGTGTTAACAGCCATCGCCATCGGCGTGCTGTTAGGGCATTTCTACCCCGAGTTGGGTGCCCAAATGAAGCCGCTGGGCGATGCGTTCGTTAAGCTGATCAAGATGATCATCGCTCCCGTTATTTTCTGTACCGTGGTGACCGGAATTGCCGGTATGGAGAGCATGAAGGCCGTGGGCCGCACCGGCGCCGTGGCGCTGCTCTACTTTGAAATTGTCAGTACCGTTGCGCTGATCATTGGCCTGGTGGTGGTGAACGTGTTGCAGCCGGGCGCTGGCATGAACGTTGACCCAGCCACGCTGGATGCCAAAGCGGTGGCCGTGTATGCCCAACAGGCAGAGAAGCAGGGGGTCGTTGATTTCCTGTTAGATATCATCCCTAACAGCGTGATTGGCGCCTTCGCCAGCGGCAACATTCTGCAAGTCCTGCTGTTCGCTATTCTGTTCGGCTTCGCCCTGCACCGCCTCGGCGATAAAGGCACGCTGGTATTCAACTTTATTGAAAGCTTCTCGCGGGTGATTTTCGGCGTCATTAACATGATTATGCGCCTCGCTCCGCTTGGCGCTTTTGGCGCAATGGCCTTTACCATCGGTAAATATGGCGTGGGATCGCTGGTGCAGCTGGGTCAGCTGATTATCTGCTTCTATATCACCTGCCTGCTGTTTGTGATCGTGGTGCTGGGGCTGATTTCCCGCGTGGTCGGCTTCAACATTTTCAAATTTATCGCCTATATCAAAGAAGAGCTGCTGATCGTGCTGGGCACCTCATCTTCCGAATCTGCGCTGCCGCGTATGCTCGATAAGATGGAGAAGCTGGGCTGCAAGAAGTCGGTAGTGGGGTTAGTTATCCCAACCGGCTATTCCTTCAACCTGGACGGCACGTCGATTTATCTGACCATGGCGGCGGTATTTATTGCCCAGGCGACCAATGCGCATATGGATATCTGGCACCAGATCACGCTGTTGGTGGTGCTGCTGCTCTCTTCTAAAGGGGCGGCAGGCGTCACGGGGAGCGGATTTATCGTGCTGGCCGCCACGCTGTCCGCGGTGGGACATTTGCCGGTGGCCGGTCTGGCGCTGATCCTGGGTATCGACCGCTTTATGTCAGAAGCCCGTGCGCTGACTAACCTGGTCGGCAACGGCGTGGCGACCATTGTGGTGGCGAAATGGGTCGATCAGCTGGATGAAAAACAGCTCAAGGCGACGCTGAGCGGTGGAAAAAATGCTAAAAAGCTGCCTGAAAACTCCCTTTAAGCGGTTAATTCGTTAAAAATCCCGCCAAATGCCCGTCGCGACTTGCCCTCGCGGCGGGCATTTGCATAATAACCCCCAGAGATTTTTATCATTTTTCACTTCGTGGTGGGACATCCCCGCCAATGCGCGGTCTAAGAAGCTGTTCCGTGTAAAAACAGCGGCTTCCCTGAGTTATTCTTACCGTAGATAGCAGCAGGCCGTAGATCGCCGGTGATTTTTTTGGTTTGTGATTGAGTAGGGGTTCACATGCAGGGCACCAGAATTCGTCTTTTGGTTGGTGGAATAGTGCTGGCCGCAGCCAGCATGACTGTGCAGGCTGAAACACTCCAACCCGATCCCGCCTGGCAGCAGGGAAAACTGGACAACGGTTTTACCTGGCAGGTTCTGACAACGCCGCAGCGTCCCAGCGACCGCGTTGAAGTTCGTTTACTGGTCAATACCGGTTCGCTGGTGGAAAGTACTCAGCAGATTGGTTACAGCCACCTGTTACCGCGTCTGGCGCTGGTCCATAACGCGAGGCTTGATCCTGCCCAACAGCGTTCGCTGTGGCAGCAGAGTATCGATCCCGATCGCCCGCAGCCGCCGGCTATCACCTCATATGATTTTACGCTGTATACCCTCAGCCTGCCGAATAACCGGCCTGAAGTGGTGAAAGAAGCGGTGAACTGGCTGGCCGCTACCGTCGGCGATATGACGATTGATGAACGGACGGTGAGCGCTGCGCTGGGCGCGGACGATCCGATCGCCACCTGGCCTGCCAATCCTCAGGATGTCTGGTGGCGCTACCGGTTAAAAAATTCAACGCTGCTGGCCCACGATCCGGGTATCGCGACAACTACGCCGGTGGATCTGGAAAAGTTGAACGCCTTCTACAAGCAGTGGTATACGCCGGACGCGATGACGCTGATGGTGGTGGGCAACGTGGACAGCCGCAGCCTGGCCGAGCAGATCAACAAAACGTTCTCCTCGCTGAAGGGCAAGCGGGATACGCCATCGCCGGTGCCGACGCTTTCGCCTCTGCCGCCGCAGCCGATTAACCTGGTGAATAACAATCTGACCCAGGATCGTCTGTCGCTGGTGTGGGACACGCCCTGGCAGCCGATCAGGGATTCACAGAACCTACAGCGCTACTGGCAGAGCGATCTCGCCAGAGAGGCGCTGTTCTGGCACGTTCAGCGCGTGCTGAGTGAGAACAAAGCGCAAAAGGTGCAGGTAGGATTTGACTGCCGCGTGCTGTATCAGCGGGCGCAGTGCGCGATCAACCTCGATGCCGATAACGCCTCGCTGCAAAATAATCTGAATCTGGTGGCCCGCGAGATGGCGAATATTCGCGACAACGGCCTGCCGCAGGAGGAGTTTGATGCGCTGATGGCGCAGAAAACCGCCGAGCTGAATAAGCTGTTTGCCACCTACGCTCGTACTGATACCGACGTGTTGATGAGTCAGCGTCTGCGCTCCCAGCAGAACGCGGTGGTGGATATCGCCCCTGAGCAGTATCAGAAGCTGCGTCAAAGCTTCCTGTCCGGCCTGACGCTGCAAATGATGAATCAGGAGCTGCGCCAGCAGCTGTCGCAGGACCTGACGATGATGTTGATGCAGCCGCAGGGTGAGCCGGAAACTAACGTCAAATCGCTGGAAGAGAGCTGGGATAAAATTATGGCGCCGGAGCCGGAAGCGGCCGCGACGGCCATTGATGAAACCAAGCCGGAGGTTTCCGACATTCCTGCTTCACAAAACTGACTGGACGAGGATATCAGGCCTTGTCTTTGGTCTGACGTTTAATTGATTTCATTTCATACTCGCTGTCAGGGTCCATCGCGTTAACGGCTTTTTGCAACTCGGTAAGCGCAAACCTGAGGGAAGCAACCTCTTCCCTCAGGGCCTGAACTTCCTGTTCGTGCGTGATGGCGCGGCTGGCCTTGGGAAACACATTAAAGATATCTTCTTCAAGAAACATACGAACCTGGCGGTTATCGATGGTCACTAACTGATATTTCAGGCGGCCACTATTAATCGCGTTATAGATGGTTTTACGGCTAACCATTGCTAACTCAATGACATCGCTGATTCGTAACATCTTTTTCCCTTGCTCGTCCGGTTTCATCGCCTCGCACACTGTTGGGTTATTCTATCGTGTGATAACGGCATCCGTGAACACTTTTGCTATCTCACTTGGCGGCAGTTCGCACAGCTGGCTAACCCGCTCCTGGTCTGCCAGCAGGGCAAATAATGACTGTATAATCGCCACCTTTTCACAGGTGGGATCGATAGCCATCATGATAACGATTGCTGGCGCTACCACTTGTTCAGGTTCATCAGTACGATGGAACTCAACGCCGCTCCGGTTAATGCCGATGGCAAAACCCGTACGATTTACGTGTTCAAATTCCGTGTGCGGGATAGCGATGCTATGGGTCTCCATAAATATCCCGGTAGGATAGACCCGCTCCCGGGACAATACGCCCTCGATAAAAGACGCTTTTACCAAACCCTCTGCCTGTAAACTTCCGGCTAATTTTCTCAGCAGATCCTCACGGCTGATAGCCTCGTTAAAGATAAATATGCGTTGTGCGCTAAACATGGTGACTCTCCGATTCTTCTCCAGCCTCAGCCAGCTGCGCATTTTCCTGTAACAGCTTACGGCGGTTCCACATCACTAACGCCAGGGTGCATAAGCTTAGAATGCCCACCCCAATCGCTTTAAAGTAGAAGCTTTGGATAATCACCCACGGCAACATCGCCCCGGCATAATCCACGCTGCTGATGCTGGTTGTGCCCTGCGGCAGTGAGAAGCCGGTACTGACAGCCGTGCTGGTGACAATTGGCGCCAGGTTGGTTCCGATTAATAAGGCCAGGCTAAGGGTCAGTAACCCGGTAAGCAAAGTACGGAACATATCGCCACGGCATACCGCCGTTACCAGCACAAAGGCAAAGGGCAGGCCGGTGAGTGAGGCGAACGGCAGAAACTGGTTGCCCGGAACGATAGCCGCCAGAACCAGCATGATCGGGATCATCAGCATGGAGACAGAGAGCGTCACCGGATGTCCGACGCTGACCGCAGAATCGAGGCCGATAGCTATCTTACCGAAGGCCCCAGCCCGCGACTGCGCAATCTCCTGGATACGCTCGCTGATGGGATATACACCTTCCATCAGCATTTTCGCCATGCGGGGAATAATGGTCATGACCGCGGCCATCGTAATTGCCGTTTGCAAAATAGCTTTAACCTCAATCCCGGCAATAACACCCAGCAGCGCGCCAATAATTGCCCCTAACGAGGCGGGATCGCCAAGGATAGAGAGGTGTTTTTGGATCACTTCAGTATCAATTTTGATATCGCGCACCCCAGGGATACGATCAACGATTGCATTGACCAACCAGGCGGCGGGAACAAAAGAGGCTGAAAACCCGTGTGGGACAGAAATTGACGGCAAATTCAGATATTTTTCTACGTCACTGCTGGTGCGGTCGGCAATCACCATCGTAATAATGCAGTTCAGCGCGGCAGCAAAAATACCCAGCCACAGGCTGTCAGTAATAATGGTCACCAGCGACCCGGTAAAGGCGTGATGCCAGAGATTCCAGATGTCCACATTCAGCACGCGCGTGGTTTTGGTATACAGCATCAGCATATTGATGGCGACGCACACTGGGATCACAAAAGCCCCTACGCGCGTGCCCATCGCCACGGCGGCGGCGGCTGGCCACCCCACGTCCAGGACGGAAAAATTGAAGCCAAAACGCTCAACGATAGCGTGGCTGACGGGGGTCAGGGAATCGATCATCAGGTTAACGGTAATGCTTAATCCGATAAAACCAATCCCGACCATTAATCCGGCTTTAATTGCTCTCGACAGAGAAATACGCAGGATTAAACCGAGGATCACAAAGATCAGCGGCATCATTACCGATGCCCCTAAATTGACAATGTAGTCAATGATAAACATAGTTTAACTCCCGGCCAGAATTAATTCTTTCACGCTACTGAAGACTTTATCGGCTCCCATACCGGTTAGTAATGGTAAGGCATTGATGACCGGGATAGAGAGTGAGACGGGAGAGGTGGAAACGATGAAATCAACATCGTCTCGCGTTTTGGCTTCAGCCACCGTTCCCTGAGAAATACGCACCTGATCGAGTAAACCTTCCTTCTTCAGAAAGTCCTGTAGCTTGTTTAATGCGACGGTACTGGTGGCCACGCCCGCTCCACAACAAATCATCATATGTTTCATGGTTGTTCCCTCTGTGTTTGTTGTGGGGATTAAAGCACGCCGCCTTTTTCGAATATGTGATCAGTGTGTAATTTTACACATTAAGTACACATTGCTGCTCTTGCGATCACCGCCGTCACCTACTGGAGGGGGGATGGTGCGGATCGCGCGCAGGAAAAAAACCTAAAGGAGATCCGGCTCACTCACCGCAAAAAACCAGGTAAACTCATAGAAAAACCAAAAGTAAGATAGGAAAAATTGGCAGAAAAGGGATGAAAAATGCCAGATCCAGATAAGGGAATATTAACCTTCAGGGCAGAAGGTAATAATTTAAAATCGAGCCGGGATTACTCAAGAAAAATACACTGGCCTGGCAACGCTTCCTCATGCGGGAGAAATAATTCAGGGGTGATAATCAAATCTGTTTGTTCTGACCTACGAAGAACTGAAAAAAATTTTCGAGCGGATATGCAAAGACAAACTTATTCTTGCAGAGTTTCATCCAGATCAATCCGGTTTACTGTTCCTGACGACAGATTCAAACGAAGGGTCGATTTTTATGAAAATAATTAAAATTATTTCTCTCTTTTTTATTTCTTCTTTTAGCGTTAGTGCTGCATTCACTGAGCCAGTTAGATGAAATAAATAGAAAATCCATAGAAAAAACAGCTGAAGCAAGAAAAAATCTAGCTTCAGCTGTTAGAGAATCAATTGCTAACATTCCAGAAGAGAAAGAAAATATAGTCAGTCTGAATGAATCATGGAATGCAACCATCCGAAAGAAATGCAGGCTTATGATACTTGAATCCATAAACACAGATGCTGAAATAGCTAATGATAATTCATGCCTGGCCGATGAGTATAATTCAGAGACAAAATTTTTAAAAGATATTTGTTAATCGGAATGCGTTCGGTTGCCTAACAGCAATGTCAGGCAACTAAACTAATAAAACACATCTTAAGAATAAGATGTCGACTCGCTAATCTTCCATCCCTTCCGCATCTCTGCACTTCTTCTTTAATAGCCATGCCAGGCATTGATCAACAGAGCACTGCCTGAAAAGGCCAGTATCAGGTCAATGAGTCTGGCCGACGCTTTTGGCGACAAATTCAGCACCAAAGGTTTTCCAATAACGGTGCCAATCATAATACCGGCGCCAACCAGTCCCCCCTGTAACAGGGTTATTGTTGGTAATGCGCCCATGCTGGCGAAGGTTGCTATTTTGCTGCTGTAGAGTAATAACGCACTTGTCGCCTCACTTCCAAGAAAAGCGCCGCCCTGAAGTCCGTAAGCTATAAACACCGGTACGCTTAATGGTCCAGTTGATACCACGAGCCCCGTCAGAAAACCGATAAGTCCGCCACACAAGCTCACCTGGACCAGGGAAAGCCGCCACTGCCTGTTCTGTAGCAGAGTGCGTAAGGGCAGCAGGCCCCAGAAGAAAAGTCCGAGGGCGGTATCAACGACAGAGCCAGGTAGAACCAACAGCGTATGTGCGCCCACCATTGCAGCGGGAGCGCCGGTCATGGCATAGACCAGTGCCGGACGCCAGCAAATATGATGCCGCCAGACAATAACGCGGGAAAGGTTACCGATAATCGCGGCGATTGCCATCATGGGAACCGCGGTTTTCGGACCGAACGCATAAACCAGCACTGGCAGCAGCAAAAGTGAAGAACCTGTGCCAACCACCCCACTCAACAGACCGGCCACGATGGCGATCGGGAAAACTATTATCCAGCTAAACAAGACGCATTAACTCCCATTGCTTTGTGGCGGATGAATAGCGTAAATAGTGACTAACGATCTTACTATCGATTAAATATCGCCATACCTGAGACTAAAAGTCACATATGAACAAGCGGCACCTTCCCCCTCTTAATGCACTGCGTATCTTTGAAACCGCTGCCCGCTGCGGGAGTTTCAGTGAAGCCGCTAAAGAGCTCGGCATTACCCATGGCGCGGTTAGCCGACAGATTAAGGTATTGGAGGAGTGGCTCGGGCAAGCGCTGTTTATGCGCGAAGGAAAACGCTGCAAGGCAACCGATCATGCCCGCGCCTTTGCCACGGAAATCAGCGCATCCTTTGACCTTATCGGTGATGCAACTATCCGTTTCGGCCGCTCTCCAGGCTCGCGGGTAGTGCGGATCAATGTGCAGACGACTCTGGCGACCCGCTGGCTGCTGCCACGGCTGGCGGCGTTTACTGAGCGGCATCCTGATATCGAAATAGCCGTGACGACTTCACACAGCCACGATCTTAAAGGGCAGTTTGGCTTTGATATTCTGATACGGCGGGAGACGCCGCAGCGCCCCGAATGGCAATCTTTCGAGCGTATCCCCCTGTTTACCGAGCGATTAACCTTACTTGCCTCCCCGGCGTTGCTGCAACGCCAGCCGCTTACCACCCTGTCCGATCTTGCCAGCTATGTCTTTGTCTCGTCACAAAGCCGGGCTGGTGAGTGGGAATCCTGGCTGGAAGCTGCCGGAGTAGCCGACCTGCGTGGCAAGCGCTATCAGCGCTTTGATCATTACCATGTGTGCTTACAGGCTATCGTGGAGGGAATTGGCGTAGGGATTGGCGGGCTACCCACACTGGCGCATGAGTTACAGCAGCAGCGGCTGGTAGCCCCTTTTGAAATTAGCGTGCCCGGCAGCCACTATGCATTGTGGTTGCCGCCTGACATCGATAAATCTGCTTCGCTACTGAAAACGGTGGCCTGGTTGCAGCAGGAAGCAAAGCAGCCTGTGGGGTTTGAGTTCTGAGAGGCGTAAAGCGCTCTTTACTCAGGCATTGCTGACAGAGGAATAATCGCGCCACGATGCTGGATAACGGTGCTGGCGGTCAGGTGGCCGCGCTTCGCTGCCTGTTCCGCGCTGCCGCCGCTAAGGCGCACCGCGAGGTAACCCGCGCTGAACGAATCCCCGGCAGCGGTGGTATCGACCACGCTGCTGGCCGGGAGCTTCACCGCCGGAACGTCCAGCAGAGGTTGCTCCGGCAGTGACACCAGGCAGGACTCTGCGCCGCGCTTGATCACTATCTCGCTGACGCCTGCGGCGTGCGTACGGGCAATCACCTCTTCGACCGACGCCTCTCCCCACAGTAACGTTTCATCGTCCAGCGTCAGGAATGCAATATCGGTGCAGGCCAGCATCAGCTGATACGCCGACTGGGCCACCTCGGCAGAAGGCCACAGGCGCGGGCGATAGTTGTTATCAAAGATAATTTTTCCCCCGTTCTGCCGACAGGTTGTCAGCAGCGCCATCAGCTTTTCCCTGCTCTGCGGGCTGAGGATCGCCAGGCTGATTCCGCTCAGGTAGAGATAGTCGAAGTGCGCCAGCTGACGGCAGATCTCGTCTGAGCGCTCGCTCTCCAGCCAGTAGCGGGCGGCGGCGTCGTTGCGCCAGTAGTAAAACGTCCGCTCACCCTGCGCATCCGTTTCAATGGCATAGAGACCCGGCAGCTTGTCGCTCATCCGTTGAATCAGTGCCGTCCCAACCTGCTCCTGCTGCCAGGCGGCGATCATCTCACTGCTGAAGCTGTCGGTCCCCAGCGCGGTAACATAGTCCACGCTCAGCCGCTGTGCGTCCACCTGGCGGGCAATATACACTGCGGTGTTCAGGGTATCGCCGCCAAAACCTCGGGTAAGGTCGCCCGCTTTCTGCGACAGCTCAATCATGCACTCGCCGATCACGGCAATTTTTTTCTGCGTCATGGTAGTCCGCTCATCACTCTGGTTTACCCAGTTTCGCCGCGCGGGAGCGCTGAGTCAATATTTTAAAACGCTGTTTTATTTTTATTATCAGCTTATCCAGCCAGGGTGTTTTAACCCGTTACAGTCACGCCGCCAGCGGCCAATTCGATCCCTTTTTTCATTCTCTCGACTATCTTTACATAAGGCCGAAGAGAGAATGGAGACCGGGTATGTCGCGTACGGGAAAAATAATTAGCTGGATTGTCGGGATTTTTTTGTTGCTGATTGTCGTGGTGGTGATTGTCATTGCGACCTTTGACTGGAACCGCCTCAAACCGACAATTAACCAGAAAGTCTCGACTGAGCTGAACCGCCCCTTTGCCATTCGTGGCGACCTGGGCGTTGCCTGGGAACGCAATCGGGATGAGCCAGGCTGGCGCAGTTGGGTGCCCTGGCCGCACGTCCATGCTGAAGATATTCTGCTGGGCAATCCCCCGGAAATTCCCGACGTCACTATGGTGCAGCTACAGCGTGTTGACGCCACGCTTGCGCCGCTGGCGCTGATCGGTAAGGAAATCTATATCCCGTGGATTAAGCTGAAGCAGCCGGACGCCAGGCTTATTCAGACCGCGGATAAAAAGAACAACTGGACCTTCAACCTTGCCAGCAGCGAAAACGCTGATGCCAGCCAGCCGCCTTCCGCCTGGACGTTCCGTCTGGATAACATCCTGTTCGATCAGGGGAAAATTGCTTACCGCGATGCCATTAATAAAGCGGATGTCCAGGTGACGGTCGATCCGCTCGGTAAACCGGTCCCTTACGTTCAGGTAGCGGGCAGCAAGGAGGATAAAAGCCGGCAGGGCGCTTCTGATTTTGTTTTCGGCTGGAAAGCTTCCGGCACCTATAACAACGAGAAGCTGACCGGAGACGGTAAAATTGGCGGTATGCTTTCGCTGCGCAGTAAAACCAATCCGTTCCCGCTTGAGGCTGACGTACGCAACGGCACCACGCGCGTACAGGTGGGCGGAACGCTACAAGACCCGCTTAATCTCGGCGGCCTGGATATCCGGCTGCGCTTCTCGGGAGACACGCTGGCTAATCTTTATGGTCTGACCGGCATTCTGCTGCCCGATACGCCTCCTTACGAGACGGATGGTCATCTGATCGCCCGCTTCCAGCAGAAGGGCGGCCCGGTGTTTCGCTACGAAGATTTCAATGGCCATATTGGCGACAGCGATATCCACGGCTCCATGACCTATACCCAGGGCAAACCCCGGCCGAAACTTGAAGGTTCGCTGGAGTCTAAGCAGCTGAGAATGGCCGATTTAGGGCCGCTGATCGGGGTGAATTCGGGTAAGGGCAGTGAGAAAACCGAACGGGCTAAAGCGAAGCGGGGTGATGCTTCCAGCCAGCCTTCCGATCGGGTCTTACCGCACGACAAGTTTGATACCAAAAGCTGGGACGTGATGGATGCCGATGTGAAGTTCAGCGGCAAACGCATTGAGCACAGTAACTCGCTGCCGCTCAGCGACCTCTACACGCATCTGGTACTGAAAAACGGCGATTTGCTGCTCGACCCGCTGCGTTTTGGCGTGGCTGGCGGCAGCCTGAATTCGACCATTCATATGGAAGGCGACCGCACGCCGATGCGCGCGCGGGCCGATCTCCATGCCCGCAAGCTGAAGCTCAAGCAGCTTCTCCCGGATGTTCAGGCGATGCAAAGCAGCATGGGTGAAATGAACGGCGATGCTTCGCTGAGCGGAACCGGGAATTCGGTGGCTGATATTCTGGCAACCAGCAACGGCGACCTGAAGATGCTGATGAATGATGGGGTCATCAGCCGCAGCCTGATGGAGATTGTCGGGCTGAACGTCGGTAACTATGTGGTCGGCAAGCTGTTTGGCGACGACCAGGTACGCATCAACTGCGCGGCAGCCGATCTCAATGTGACCAATGGTTTAGCCAGGACCCGGCTGTTCGTTTTCGATACTGAAAACGCGGTGATTAACATCTCAGGCACCACTAACTTCGCTAATGAGCGGATGGATTTGTCGATAGATCCTGAAAGCAAGGGCATCCGCATTATTACCCTGCGTTCGCCGCTGTACGTCAAAGGCACGTTCAAGAACCCGGACCCTGGCGTGAAGGCCGCGCCGCTGATTGCCCGGGGTGCGGCGGCCGTAGCGCTGGGTGCGGTGGTGGCGCCAGCTGCTGCGCTGCTGGCCCTGATTTCGCCAAGCGATAATGAGCAGAATCAATGTACTAACGTGCTCAGCCAGATGAAAAGCAAAAAGTAACGGGGCAGGGGACGGCATGAGCCGTTCCCAATCCCATTAGGGTGAATAGCAACACTTAAAAACCCGCCGGGAGGCGGGTGTGGTTATAGGTCAATCTTTGGTTAACACTGCAAGCAAAATAATGGCTACGAGGCCAAATTAACCCCCCGGCTTTATACTTCACCAGCGCTAGTCGTAAAGGGACTCATGGCGAGTTTCTTTACTGGCAAGCAGCGCAAACAGCGTCAGGCAGGCCATCGCCGCCAGATAAATGCCGACGTAGAACAGGCCGTAAGTATGCGCTAACCAGGTGGCGATATAGGGTGCGACAGATGCGCCCAGAATCGACGACAGATTGTAGGAGAACGACGCGCCGGTATAACGCACCTCCGTCGGGAACAGTTCCGGCAGCAGCGCACCCATTGGCCCGAAGGTCAGCCCCATGATGCTCAGGCCGAGCAGCAGGAAGAGCATCACCAGCAGCTGATTCCCTGAGCCCAGCATGGCGGGGAAAAGCAGCGAGAAGGCGATGATCATCAGCGTAATCACAATCATGGTTTTGCGGCGGCCAAAGCGGTCGGCCAGCATGCCGGCAATCGGCACCATCACGCCAAAGCCAATCACCGCCAGCATCAGCATCCACAGCATCGTATTGCGTGGGAAGCCCAGCCCACCCGGCGCTGGCGTGGTGCCATAGGTCATGGAGTAAACGGTCATGATGTAGAACAGCGTATAGGTCGCCAGCATGATAAAGGTGCCGAGGATCGTCGCCTTCATATGCTTAGAAAGCAGCGTGCCAATCGGGACTTTGACCTGCTTTTTCTCTTTCTTCACCTTGGCGAATACCGGCGACTCGTTCAGCGAAATACGCACGTAAAGCCCGACCAGCACCAGCACGGCGGAAAGGATAAACGGCACGCGCCAGCCCCATGCCATAAACTGCTGGTCGGTCAGCAGCCAGGAGAGCAGCAGGAAGGTGCCGTTAGCGAAGAAGAAGCCAATCGGCGCGCCCAGCTGCGGGAACGAGCCGTAAAGCGCGCGCTTTTTCGCCGGGGCATTTTCTGTCGCCAGCAGGGCCGCACCGCCCCATTCCCCGCCAAGGCCCAGGCCCTGACCGAAGCGCGCCAGCGCCAGCAGCAGCGGGGCAAAGACGCCAATAGTTTCATAGCCTGGCAGCAGGCCGATCACCACCGTTGAGATCCCCATGGTCAGCAGCGAGGCGACCAGCGTGGCCTTACGCCCCACACGATCGCCAAAGTGACCAAAGACTGCGGAGCCAATCGGACGCGCGACGAAGGCGATGGCAAAGGTAGCGAGCGATTGTAGCGTGGCAACGGTGGCATCTCCCTGCGGGAAAAAGATGTGCGGGAAAACGATCACCGCCGCCGTTGCGTAAATATAGAAATCGAAAAATTCGATAGCGGTACCGACCAGAGAAGCGACCACCACTTTACCGCGTGAATTTACCGGAGTGGCGTCGTTTTCGGCGTCGAGAGTTGGAGCAATGGAGGCTTGCATAATTGTTTCTTATTTGTAAAACGTGAAAAAGAATCTTACGCACTGCTACGGCGGCATTCAATGGTGAAAACCGCGCTGCGGCGGGCTTCCGGCGCGGAAAAGAGGATCCTGCGCAGCAGGTGATATTTGCCGGGGGATGGCAACGCTAAACGTCGCTTTTATGGTAATAATCACTAAAAAATGGCTAATAAAAAGTGAGGACATAGCGATAAATGCTGGTTATTACGGGGTCGTCATCTCTGACGCCCGCAGATTCAATGTTGTTCTGGTATTCCCGGCATAGTATTGCGTATTTTCTGGCGAGTTTGGCAGCAGGAACCTCCCTATACTTTCCTCACGATTATCTCTGGGCGTTTCATATTGACGAAAATAGAGAGGAAAAGAGTATGCAATTAACCGGCAATACGATTCTGATTACTGGGGGCGGCTCAGGTATTGGGCGCGCGCTGGCCGAGGCTCTTCATGCTGCTGGAAACAGCATCATTATTGCCGGACGACGTAAAGAGGTTCTGGATGAAACCGTTGCGGCAAATCCGGGGATGTATGCGGCGGTGCTGGATATTGACAGCCATGAGTCCATTCTCCGCGTCGCCTCAACATTAAAAACCGCTCATCCCAAGTTGAATGTTGTACTGCACAACGCCGGGATTATGCGCGCGGAAAACCTCAAAAGTGGCGACATATCCGTGGCAGAAGCGGAAATCACCACTAATCTGCTGGGGCCCATTCGGTTAACCGCGGCACTGATCGAGCACCTGCTGGCGCAGCCCCATGCTGCGATCCTGACGGTGTCCTCTGGCTTAGCGTTTTTGCCGCTGTCTCTGACGCCCACTTATTGTGCGACGAAGGCGGCGATTCACTCCTGGACGCAAAGTCTGCGTTATCAGCTGCGGGAGACTTCGGTGCAGGTGACTGAACTTGTTCCTCCTCTGGTGCAAACAGAGTTGATGGGGGAAAAACATGCCGCCAACCCTGCCGCCTTACCGCTGGCGGACTTTATTCAGGAAACCATGAGCATCCTGACATCTCAGCCCGATAGTGATGAAATTCTGGTGGAAAAAGTGAAGCCTCAGCGTTTCGCTGAGCGGGGCGACTATGCTGCTTTCTACAAAGCCTTTAACGATCGCATCAACTCACAGTAAATTCGCAGCAAGCTTCTCCTGGGCACCGTTTTATGACGGGAAAGAAGCTTTATTGGCCCGCTGCTGGCGATGCTCTCGCGGGGAGCATCCCCACTCTTTTTTAAATGCCCGGCCAAAGGCGCTATCCGTGTCATAGCCAGCGGAAAATGAGATTTGCGTAATCGAATCATCAGAGCTTATGAGGCGATCGCCGGCAAGCAACATTCTCCATTTCGACAGGTACTTCATCGGCGTTGTGCCCACCCTGGTTTTAAACTTTTTAGTAAAAGCTGTGCGGGACATGCCAACCCGGTTTGCCAGCTCCTGTAGCGTCCAGGGAAAGGCGGGATCTTCGTGCATATAGCTGAGTGCGGCTTTGAGCTGCGGGTCCGAAAGGGCAAACAGCCAGCCGGTTCGCTCATCTCCTTGCTCCTGAAGAAATAGCCTGAGCGCCTGAACCAGCATAATCTGCACAAATTGCTGGGCGATCAGCGCGCCGCCCGGCTGCGGAGCGCACATCTCTTCCCTCAGACACTCCATGGCGTTACGCATCACCCTGGTGCCAATTCCTTCGCGGATATGTACCACCGGCGGAAGTGAATGAAGCAACAGATCGGCATGACTGCTACTGAATGAGAAACGGCCGCCAAGAATAAAAGCGCCTTCCGCTGGCGCATTCATCACCAGCGCCTCGCCTGTTTCCCTGTCCGGCGCAATAAAAGGCTGAGCTGGACAGGCAGGATCTGTCGCCAGAGAAAAAGGTTTTCCTGACGTCAGGAACGCACAATCGCCAGCCTTCAGAAAGGTCGGCTGCTGCTCTCCTTCAACAGAGACCCAGCAGGAACCCTCAACGACCACATAGCATTTGATCCCGGTATGTGGCTTAAACGCCAGTCCGCTGTTGGCATGAAGGGGAAATCCACCGGAGACATAGGCTTCCAGCTTAAGCAGTGACAGGACTTCGGAAAGTGGGTCCACGGGATACCGTACGATCTGCATAGAATTACGCCTTTATAGCAGAGACCGTACCGATATTCATCCTCTACACTGCCAGAACAGAGGGTGTTGTCAGCCTAAAACCGTTGATGAGGGGAAACAGGATGAAGATTTTTTTAACGGGCGCCACCGGCTTTATCGGTCTTGCGATCGTCGCAGAACTCACGCAGGCAGGCCATCAGGTGACAGGTCTTGCACGGTCGGAGAGCAGCGAACGGCTTCTAAAGAGCGTTGGCGCGCAAGCGCACCGGGGAGAACTGGAAAATCCTCAGAGTCTGGTCGACGCGGCGCAAAAGGCGGACGCTGTTATTCACTGCGCCTATGACCACAGTTTTTCAAATCCGGAGGAAACCGCCAAAAAAGAGGCGCAGGCTATTGATGCGCTGGGCAGAGGGTTACAGGGTTCCGCACGGCCACTGATCGTCACCTCCGTTGCCGCCATGGGCATCGCCGCTACGGGGCAACTTGCCAGCGAAGATTTTTATGACCCGGCGACGCGAAATCCACGCAAGTCGACCGAGATTGCCGCAGCCGCCGTTGCCGATCGCGGGGTCAATGTTTCCGTCATCCGGCTTCCTCAGGTGCACAATGCGCTGCGGCAGGGATTTGTCAGCGCGCTTATTCATCTCGCCCGTGAAAAGGGAGTTTCAGCTTATATTGATGAGGGGAGCAACCGGTGGGCTGCCGCTCATCTTCTTGATGTCGCCCGTCTTTACCGGCTGGTTGTAGAAAAGCCGCTGCCGGGACTGCGCTACCATGCCGTGGCCGAAGAGGGTATTTCCCTGCGCACTATCGCGGAAACGATTAGCACGGGTCTGAATATTCCACCGCTCAGCCTGTCCTCTGAGGAGGCGAAAGCGCATTTTGGCTGGCTGGCATTGTTTGCGGCAATGGATATGCCGGCGTCAAGCGCGCTGACCCGTCAGCGCGCGGCCTGGCAACCGACCCATCAGGGGTTACTCCAGGATATTGCGCAAAATTTATCCGGTTAACCTGACGCACGGCGGGGGCAGAAAGGTCGCCGCCGCCTGTGTCCCACGCCTGCTGCAACAGGCGTAGCGCTGAAAAGGGTCGTTTAGCGATCCTTTTTTTAACCATTGTTGAGCGTTGGTTTAGGGACAAAAGTTGCGTTAATAACGCCTGATAACTATTTATCTTTATGATTTTATTGTTTTTTTATTATATGGCGTCGCTGATTTTTCTCGTCGCTTTTGCGGTTTACATCCTGCGCCGGTCGGCCTATAGTGACCGCGAATCACACAACGGAGCCTCAAATTGGACAGTCACCCCTTAAGTTACATCTTAATAAGGTAAGCTAACCTCTCCGTTTGCTTGCCGAAAAACGGCGGGCAATGTTTCATCCTCTTCTTAAGGTTGTCGCATCCCCGAATCTGAACTGATTACCTTCTGTTTTTTTAAACGGAGAAGGGGTAGCTATGCGTACAACAATCATGACTCTCCTGAGCAATGCCCTGTTTCCTCCGGGAAAACCAGCGCCGTGATTTTATCCGCTGCGCGGCCGCCCGCCGCGCCGCACTATACCGCTCGCTACATTAAGGAATTGACCATGAAAGAACCTCCGACCAGCGATGGGCGAAGGCGGCTGAATGGCAAAAGGAGGGGATACACCAACTAACCCTCTCGCCGGTTTTGCCCTCGTCCCGATCCCTGAATAGCCCAATGTTTCCTCATGCGCAGGAGGTTTTCCCCGCGCCTGAACAAAATAAAAAAAGGAACCGGCAGATGAAAATGAACAATGCCAACTTAGCGCTGGCCCGCGATCTGGCGATTGCCAGCGCCGCTAAGCAGAGCCTGGACAGCACGCTCGCCAGGCTGCATACCCAGCCAACCGGCCTGACTCAGGAAGAGGCTGCCGCTCGTCTTGAACGCTACGGCAAAAACCAGGTGGCGAATGAAAAAGCGCCTCACGCGCTTCTCCAGCTTTTTCAGGCTTTTAACAACCCGTTTATCTGGGTGCTGATGGTGCTGGCGGGCATCAGCTTCTTTACCGATTATCTCCTCCCTGGCCGTAAAGGCGAAGAGACCGACCTGACCGGCGTCATTATCATGCTAATGATGGTGACGCTGAGCGGCCTGCTGCGCTTCTGGCAGGAATATCGCACTAACAAAGCGGCAGAAGCGCTGAAGTCAATGGTGCGGACCACAGCGACGGTGATCCGCCGCAGCAGCGCGACGGCTCAGCCGGTCCGCAGCGAGATTGCGCTGCATGACGTCGTGCCGGGCGACATCATCTTTCTTTCCGCTGGCGATATGATTCCCGCCGACGTCCGGCTGCTCTCGTCACGCGATCTGTTTGTCAGCCAGGCCGCTCTCAGCGGCGAAGCCATCCCGATTGAAAAATACGATGCAATGGCCAGCGTCGCGGCGAAGGACGGCGCGCGGAGCAGCGGCGAGGCCGATCTGTTGAGTATGCCCGGTATCTGTCTGATGGGCACCAACGTTGCCAGCGGCAGCGCTACGGCGGTGGTGGTGGCGACCGGCAGTGAAACCTGGTTTGGCTCGCTGGCAAAATCCGTGGTGGGTAGCCGCCCTCAGACCGCATTCGATCGCGGCGTGAACAGCGTTAGCTGGCTGCTGATCCGCTTTATGCTGGTGATGGTGCCCATCGTGCTGTTTATCAATGGTTTTACCAAAGGAGACTGGTCGGACGCGCTGCTGTTTGCGCTGGCGGTAGCCGTGGGCCTGACGCCGGAAATGCTGCCGATGATTGTCAGTTCCAACCTGGCGAAAGGGGCGATTGCCATGTCGCGCCGTAAAGTGGTGGTGAAACGGCTGAACGCGATTCAGAACTTTGGCGCGATGGATGTGCTGTGCACGGATAAAACCGGCACCCTGACTCAGGATCGCATTATCCTGGAACAGCATCTGGACGCGCACGGATGCAATAGCGACAGAGTGTTACAGCTGGCCTGGCTGAACAGCCGCCATCAAAGCGGCATCAAGAACCTGATGGATAAGGCGATCCTCAGCTTCAGCCAGGGCAAGCTGGCGGTCAGCGGGCTGTGGCGCTACCGCAAAATCGATGAGCTGCCGTTTGATTTTGAACGCCGCCGTCTGTCGGTGGTGGTGGCCGATGAGGATAACCAGCAGCGGCTGATCTGCAAAGGGGCGGTGGAGGAGATGCTGGCCGTTGCGGGCTGGTGGCTGGACGCAGGCGAAAGGCGTCCGCTGGACGAGGCGGTTCGCGAGCAGTGGCGCCAGCAGGCTGAAGAGTGGAACCGTCAGGGCTTTCGCGTCTTGATGCTGGGAGAGCGTGATTTAGGCGAACAGCCGCTCGGGCGGCCTCTCAGCAAAGAAGACGAGCGCGACCTGACCATTTGCGGGCTGCTAACCTTTCTCGATCCGCCGAAGGAGAGCGCGGAAGCCGCCATCGCCGCCCTGATGGAAAGCGGCATCACCGTGAAAGTGCTGACCGGGGATAATGCCATCATCACCAGTAAAATCTGTCGTGAAGTCGGCCTGTCGCCGGGTGAACCGCTGTGCGGCAGCGAAATCGCCCGTCTCAGTGATGATGAGCTCTATCCGCTGGTGGAGACCAGAACCGTGTTTTGCCGCCTGACGCCGCAGCAGAAATCTCGCGTGCTCCAGGCGTTGCAGTATAACGGCCATACGGTAGGGTTCCTGGGCGATGGCATTAACGATGCGCCTGCTCTGCGTGATGCGGATATTGGCATTTCTGTTGATACCGCCACGGATATCGCCAAAGAGTCTGCGGACATAATCCTGCTGGAAAAGAACCTGATGGTGCTGGAGCAGGGCGTCATTAAAGGGCGGGAAACCTTCGGCAATATCATCAAATACCTGAACATGACCGCCAGCTCCAACTTCGGCAACGTATTTTCCGTGCTGATCGCCAGCGCCTTTATTCCGTTCTTACCGATGCTGGCTATCCATCTGCTGATTCAGAACCTGATGTACGATCTGTCCCAGCTGGCGCTGCCGTGGGACAAAATGGACAAAGAGTTTTTACGCAAGCCGCGCCGGTGGGATGCGAAGAATATTGGCCGCTTTATGCTGTGGATGGGGCCCACGTCGTCGCTGTTTGATATCACCACCTTTGTCATTATGTGGCACGTTTTTGGCGCTAACAGTGTCGGGCATCAGGCGCTGTTCCAGTCCGGCTGGTTTATTGAGGGTCTGCTGTCGCAGACGCTGGTCGTGCATATGCTGCGCACGCAAAAAATACCGTTTATTCAGAGCCGTGCGGCGCTGCCGGTGATGGTGGCGACGGTTCTGGTGATGGCGGCAGGGATCTCTATCCCGTTCTCGCCGCTGGGGCACGCCGTTGGGCTGGTGCCGCTGCCATGGTCTTATTTTCCATGGCTGATCGCGACGCTGTTTGGCTACTGCGTGGTGGCTCAGGCGATGAAACGCGTTTATATCCGCCGCTTCGGCCAGTGGTTCTGAGGAGAGTGAAAATGAAAAGCAACCAGGCTGTTACCGTTATCGTGCTGTTTTTTGTCGGGCTGCTGATTTTTTCCAGCGGGCTGCTGATGATCTTCAGCGCATAACCTTGTTCAGGGCGGATCGGCGATCCGCCCTGAAACATTATCCCTTCAGACCTTCACAAAGCGCAGGTAAATGAAGCGGATAATAAAGTACTCAATGGCCCCCAGCAGTAAAAACCACAGGCAAAAAACCAGCGTGTAGAGCTGGCCGATATCGCTGAGATGGAACATCGCCATCAGGCGATAAGTCAGGCTGAGGCCAAACCATGGAGCGGGCAGCAATAGAGCGGAGAGCATCCCCAGCAGCAGCGTGCTCATCGGCATTAAAAAGGTCAGGAACGGGTTTCTCATCGGTCTTCCATCTTGGTCAGTTGCGGCCATTTTCCGGCAATCTTGCTTCAGGTTCAATCTTCTCACGCCAGCGAGCGCTTCCCTTTTTCCGCGTCTATTCCATGCGCGGGTTAACTAACGCGAGATAAGCTGTAACCGCGCCGCTGGTTTCCTCTTCACGGCTGATTAAAAGCAGGTTGGCCATTAACTCCGGGGCGTTCAGGCTGCGGTAGACGAGTCCGGGAATGGCGACCTGCTGTACCGGTGCTGGAACCAGCGCCAGGCCGAGTCCCGCCGCAGCAAGGGCCAGCACGCTCAGCGTACTGGCAGAACGATGCGCCACCCGGAAGTGATTTTTCAGCTGCTGGCTGAGCATGACATACAGATGTTCGTGCGTATCATGGGCGTCGTACAGGATTAGCGGTTCCCCGGCGAGCATGTCCAGGGTGATACGCGGATGCGTAGACAGCGGGTGCTCGTCCGACAGCGCCACCAGCATTTCCCAGTCGCCGATCCGCTGCACGTTGATGCCGGTCGTGACGGTTTTACTGTGGTCCGGCGTGTAGCCGATATCCTGCTGCCCGGAGAGGATGGCATCCACCTGCTGCTGCGGGCCGACTTCCTGAATAATCATCTCAACGTCGGGGTATTTTTGGCGGAAAAGGCGCAAATCACTTAACAGTTTACCGCTGAATATGGCATTTCCGGCAAAGCCTATCCGGACCGTGCCCGTTTCTCCGCGCAGAGCGCGTTCGACCGATCTACGGGTAAACTCTGCCTGTTCCAGCGTACGCCGGGCTTCTGTGAGAAACACTTCTCCGGCTTCCGTCAGCTCAACGCTGCGACTGGTGCGACGGAATAATGCGCCGCCGAGCTCTTCTTCCAGCCCCCGAATTTGCATGCTTAGCGCGGGCTGCACGATGTTTAAGCTTCGGGCTGCCCGGCCAAAATGTTTTTCTCCCGCCACGGCCAGGAAATAACGTAGCTGACGTAAGTCCATACCGCCTCCCTAATCAATCATAAAAAATGATTAATTGGTCATATTAACCTATTGGAGGTTATCGAAGATAAGGTGAATACTCCAGCTCAGAACATTTTCTACCCTGGAGTAGGGCGCATGAATAACAGACTTGAAGATCGCTGGCAAATTACCGACCTGATAACTGGCTGGATCCACCGGGACCTGAGCGAGTGGGATACGCTGCGCTCCTTGTTTCACCCTGACGGCACCATTGAAGTGACCTGGTTTGAAGGGCTGTTCAGCGACTTCATTGAGGGGTCGCAGCGGATGGGGGCATCTGACCTCAGAACCAAACACCTGACAGGAACTCCGCTTGTGATCTTTAATGGCGACAAAGCCATTGTTGAAACCAATGCCATTATTATCGCGGAGAACGTCAAACTGAACCTCGGCTGCAATGGTCATAACCGCTTTTACGATCTGGTTGAGAAGCGAAATGGTGTCTGGAAAATTTTCCATCGTCAGAGCATTTATGACATGGGCACCTTTACCTTCCCAATGGGGCTGACGGAAACGGACGTCGCCGTTGCCGAAAAATATCCGCGCGAATATGCCGCGCTCGCGTATTTGTTGGAAAAAAGCGGTTTTCCCGTTAAGCGGCTCTTCGCCACCCGTGGCAGCGAATTAGAACGAAAAATGAAAGCCGAAGGTCAGGCCTGGCTGAACGCCTGATCCTTACAACTATCAAGGTCTATACCGGCTTTCGGGCAACTTTCTCTCGCTTTCTGGCGTGAAATATTGCGGTATTTATCTCACGCCAAGTCCCTTCTTTTCGCCTGGTATTCCCCCAAAGCCCTCAGGGGTGTCCAGCTTAACGTAGTAATTCTTTTAGCCTTTTTGGCGAATTTTTTTCCGCGAAATTAGCATTCGTTAAAAAGTATAGCCAAGGCTATACTCAAATACCTGATTTTACTGTCTTTTTTTTCTCAAAAACCCATGATAGGATGCCCCTCACATTAACCGCTCGCGCTTATTTTTTCGCCGGGACCTGTTTTTTTGCCGCTTAGAGTGCGGTCAGAGTCCTCAAACCGGTATAACCACAATGAACATGTATGCAACACTCATTCTGGCCTTTGGTATGTCAATGGACGCGTTTGCCGCCGCCATCGGCAAAGGTGCCTGCCTTCATCGCCCTTCTCTCAGAGAGGCGCTGCGCACCGGCTTGATTTTTGGCATCATCGAAGCGCTCACTCCGCTGATTGGCTGGGCCGTAGGCATTGCCGCCAGCCGCTATGTGATGGCGTGGGATCACTGGGTCGCTTTTACGCTGCTGTTCGTGCTGGGCGCGCGCATGATTTGGGAAGGTTTTCGTCGAAAAGAGGCTGAGGAACAGGCGCCTAAGAGCCACAGCTTTATGCTGCTGGCCACCACAGCCGTGGCAACCAGCCTTGACGCGATGGCAGTGGGCGTTGGGCTGGCCTTCCTGCAGGTCAACATTGTGACTACTGCGCTGGCTATTGGCGCCTCTACCATGATCATGGCTTCGGCCGGTATTCTGCTCGGTCGCTTTCTCGGTCCGGTAATGGGCAAATGGGCAGAAATTTTTGGCGGTATGGTGCTGATCGGCATCGGTAGCAGCATCCTGATTGAGCATTTGGCCATTTTTGCCTGATTTTCCTCGCTTTTCTCCCTTCTGCTGGTGGGCTAAAGCTCGTTCCTTTACCCTTGGTTCAGTTTCCGGCTGCTAAATTGTCGAGAAAATCTGTGATCGGCTTCAAATTTATTTGCCTGAAAAACGCGCTTATTGTATACTTTTTTTGCGTTTTACTAAAAAAATTTGAATTGCAGGTAGCCAGATGAAAAAATTCTTTAAACGCGTGTTGCACAGCTATGTTGAAGCTTTCAAACATGTGCCGCCAGGCGCCATGTCTTAATGGTTCCGGCCAGAAACCCTCGATAGCCCGCGGTCAGGGACAGACCGGTGGTTATCACCTTCTTGTTTACCGTACGTTCTTAAATACCTCGCTAATCCAGCTGACAAATACCCGAACGCGCTGCGATACGTGGCGATTCTGTGGGTAGAGCAGCGACACCGGGATCGGCGGCGGCGGTAGCTCAGGTAAAATAATTTTTAGCTTTTCGTCTGCAAGCTCCTGCTTTATGCGGTAGAGCGGCACCTGCACAATCCCCATTCCTGCCAGCGCCGATCCGGTGTAAAGCTCCGCTCCGTTGACCGCCACCAGATCGCCAAGCTGAACGCTCTTCACCTCTCCGGCCAAGGTAAATTCCAGCGGCATTGCCCGGCCGGTGGCGCTGGAGAAGTAGTTCACCGCCAGATGATCGCTCAGCTCCTCCAGCGTGGTCGGCTCACCGTATTTCGCCAGATAGGCCGGGCTGGCGACGGTGACCTGATCCAGCAGGGCAACGCGGCGCGCAATCATCGTGCTGTCCTGCAAATTCCCGGCTCTGAGCACGCAGTGGATCCCTTCTCTGACTAAATCGACAAAGCGATCATCCTCGCTGATATGCAGACGAATATCAGGATAACGGGCGATAAACTCGCTGAGCGTTGGCACCACAAAATTCTTCGCCAGCGTACCCTGCATATTCACCCGCAGAAGGCCTCTGGGCGTCGTATTGCGAAACTGGTTTTCAGCCTCTTCCATATCGGCCAACAGTCGGACGCAGTGGCGGTAGAAACGCCGTCCGTCATCGGTCATCCTTACCGTGCGCGTAGTTCTCTCCAGCAGGCGAGTGCCAATGCGCTCTTCCATTCTCTTAATCAGGTTGGTCACGGTTGCCCGTGGAATACGTAAATCTTCGGCGGCCTGAGTAAAACTGCCGCGCTCGGCAATCCGCACGAAAACCTGCATTTCCTGAAAACGATCCACGTTGGCTCCATTGTTATCTAAACTGGAATAAAGTTATTAATTAGCGACTAATTATCTTTTATGCAATATCAATCATGCTATTCCTATCCACTAAAATGAGGAATTCAACATGACAACATCATCTAATAAAGTCGCAATTGTTACCGGCGCTTCACGCGGGATTGGCGCGCAAATCGCCATTCGCCTGGCCGAAGAGGGTTTTAACGTGGTGGTGAATTATGCCAACAGCGGCAGCGAAGCCGGACGCGTGGTTGAACAGATCAAAGGACTCGGCGTGGACGCTCTGGCCGTCAGGGGCGACATCGCCAGCTCCGCAGAGGTTGTGGCCCTTTTTGATGCCGCCGAGCAGGCGTTTGGCCGCATTGACGTGCTGGTGAACAATGCCGGCGTTATGAAGACGCTGCCGCTGGTGGATCACAGCGACGAGCAGTTCGCTCAGACCTTCGGCATCAACGTCCAGGGAACTTTTAATACGCTGCGGGAGGCCGGAAAACGCCTGGCGGAGGGCGGCCGCATCATTAACCTGTCCAGCTCTGCCGTGGCGCTGAAAATGCCGGGCTATGCCATTTATAATGGCAGCAAGGCAGCGGTCGAAGCCTTTACCCAGACCTTTGCCAGGGAGCTGCGCGGCCGCCAGATCACCGTTAACGCCGTCGCGCCTGGCCCGGTCGCCACCGAACTGTTTCTGAATGGCAAAAGCGAAGAGCTGATTCAAAGCCTCGCCAACCTCAACCCGATGCAGCGTCTGGGCCAGCCTGACGACATTTCAGCCGTGGTGGCTTTTCTTGCCAGCGAGCAGAGCGGCTGGATCAACGGCCAGGTGATCCGGGCTAACGGCGGCATGGTCTGATTTTTCTCCCTCGTTCCTGAATTACGCCTTACACTCAATAGATTGATCGCCAGGGGCGGCCGTCTGGCCCCCTCTGTTTTCGACGGACTGAGCCCGGCTTATCTCAAATAATTGTGTGGCAAGAAGGTGTTAATAGATGGAATTTAAAGACTACTATGCGCTGCTGGAGGTCGATCCTGCAGCCGATCTGAAAACCATAAAAACGGCCTACCGACGGCTGGCGCGAAAGTACCATCCGGATGTCAGCACGGATGCCAATGCCGAAGCAAAGTTCAAAGAGATGGCAGAAGCGTACGAAGTGCTGAAAGACAGCGAGCGCCGTGCCGAATACGACAACCTGCGTTTACATCGCAATGACCCGCGCTTTGCCGAACCGCCTCCGGGCCAGGGGGGCGGCCAGTGGCAACATGCCGAAGGCGGTAGCGGTGACTATTCTGACTTTTTCGAATCCATTTTTGGACGCCACGCCAGCGGTTTTCAGGGCCGCACGCAGCGCCATCCGCCAAGGCGGGGCCAGGATTTGGAGATGGAAGTGCCGCTGTTTCTTGAAGAAGCGCTCGCGGGCGACAGCCGTAACGTCTCCTTCCCCCTTCCGGTGCTGGATGAGTTTGGCCGCCAGACGGATGAGGTCACTAAAACCCTGAAGGTTAAAATCCCGGCTGGCGTGGTCGACGGCGAACGCATTCGCCTGAAAGGACAGGGCGTAGCCGGCAGCCAGGGCGCTGCCAGCGGCGATCTCTATCTGGTGATCAGGCTGGCTCCGCATCCGCTGTTTGAGGTCGATGGGCAAAATCTGCAAATCGTGGTGCCGCTTGCCCCGTGGGAAGCCGCGCTGGGCGCCACGATTCAGGTGCCAACCTTAACCGGGAAAATCGCGCTGACCGTTCCCGCCGGCAGCCAGAATGGGCAGAAGATGAGGATTAAAGGCAAAGGGCTGGCTGGCAAAAACAGCGGCGGCGATCTTTATGCCATTCTTAAAGTCGTTATGCCGGCTAAAGGGGATGACAAGACCGCCGCACTTTGGCGTGAACTGGCGGAGAAGGCTGCATTTAATCCCCGTTCAGCATGGGAGTCCGCATCATGACAGAACAAGTACGCTACACGGTAATTGAGATCTGCCGCTCGGTGGATATTTCGCCCGAAGAGTTAACCGAAGTG
This sequence comes from Erwinia typographi, assembly GCF_000773975.1. GTDB lineage: Bacteria > Pseudomonadota > Gammaproteobacteria > Enterobacterales > Enterobacteriaceae > Erwinia > Erwinia typographi. Next base: position 87,245 of record NZ_JRUQ01000019.1, on the reverse strand, counting down.
GTTGGGCTGGGAGTGATTACTCCGTTGCAGGCTGAGTCGAACTGGATCTTTGATTATCATGCGCTGCGCAGTTTACAACGGGCCAGGCGGTTACAGATAGAGCTGGAGCTGGAATGGTCGGGTATTGCGATAGCGCTGACGCTGATGGATAAGGTCGAACGCCTTGAGAAAGAGAACGTTCAGCTCCGGCGGCAGCTGGATCGCCTGCTGCACACCGTCTGAACCCGTGGGCGACCTGCCCGCAGAGCCTGGCCGGGCCGGGGATTCCCGGCCTTCAAAGCGCGTTAGTCCTGACTCTGGTATTCGTCCAGGGTCGCATTCTGGCAGGCTTGCTGACTTTGACTTGCCTCGTTTTTTTGATCGTCGCTGAGATTCAGCCAGGCCGCAATCACGGTTCTGGCCTCATCTTCATCAAACTCCGGCTTTTGCTGGGCGGAAGGCGATTGACCGCGTGCGTCCAGCGCCTTCAGTTTCGCGATGTAGCTGTCCGTCGACTCGACGGTTTTTTCCTGGGTGACCACGCTACACAGATTGGCGATGTAGCCCTGTGCCGGATCGTCCGTGTCATCCGCCGCCTGCGCTGCGCCGGTTGCTGCCAGAATGGCGAGCAGCATCGCTACTTTTTTCATACCTGCTCCTGGTTAAAGGGTGAAGTTATCGCATCTTCTACCAGGCGCCCTTTGAATTGCAAATGCTTTAGTTGCGGTGCAAGGCTAATGGGCTTTAGGAATGCCAAACTGCTCCAGGGTTGGGTCGACATTGTGGTCGAACGTCTTCTGATCCTTATGTTTTTTCACCGCATCGATAATGGCCTTGATGCCAAAACCGATGCCCATCACCGCATCAATCGCCCAGCCAACGGGGCCGGCGGCCGCACCCAGAGCGCCTGCTGCGGCCATGCCTGCGGCTTCTCCGGCGACCATTCCCACGACCCGCCCGGCGACCGCGCCAGCCATGCGCCCTAATCCGGCCGAGGCATCTTTGGCCAGCGCTTTAGCGGCGGCGTTATAGCCCAGCTTGCCCAGTTCGGCGCTGCCTTTCGCCCCGTCGTAGATCGTTTTGGCGGCACCGGCCTTATCACCCGATTTCAGCTGGTCAGAGAGCGAAATCATTCCTGCCACGCCCAGCGCTCCGCTGCCCGCCAGGGCGGTTTTTCCCGCAGTGCTCAGACCTGCGGCGCTGGACTGTTTTTCTACGTTATCGCGAAGCTGGGAGAGCATCTCCTTGCCGGTCATCTTCTTCACGTCGCTGTCTTTTGGCAGCGTACCGGCCTCTTTCAGATCCTTCAGTACGCTCATGCCTTTGCCGGTAGTGGTTAACGCTTTCATGGTGGCTTCGGCATAACCGTCTTCGGCCGCCGTGCTGACGCTGTCCGGGATCGCCGCCTCATAGGCCGCTTTCTGCCGATCCACATCGCTCAGCACGTCTTTGGCATCGGTTTTTTTGTTATTCTTCAGCCCGCTTTCCACCGCCTTACCCTGGGTGAAGTTCTCTGCATAGGAGCGCTCAATTTCCTGTTTCAGCTCAGGACGGCTGTTCACCACCTCCTGCGCGGTGGGGATTTTTGCCTCCTTACCCTGAACGTCGCCCTGAAGGTTCAGCTCGGCATCAAGATTGCCAATTGCGCTGCTGTAATCGACCGGTTTCTTGTCCTCTTCCTTCTTGCCCTTGTTCGCTTTATCCGCCTCATCCCGCGCCGCCTGCATATCCTGTTCCAGCGCCTTGCCGGACTTCAGATCGTCGTAGCGCTGGCTGACCGCCTGACTCAAAGCCGGATCGCTGGAAATGATATTTTTTTCCTCGGCGGGCACCGCCTGGTTCATATAATCCTTCACGTCCTGGTCGTTCTGGAGCTGGCCTATCTTCTCGTCAAGCGCCGCCGAGGTTTTGTCGACTTTGCGCAGCGAGCTGCCGCCGTCCACCTGTTCCTGCGTCTGCTGTAGCTTCACCATCACCGCCGCTTTCTGCGCGCCGCTGTAATTTTGTGGATTGTTGAATACATCTTCGTTGAGCTGGCTGATATCCACATTGGCGACGGCGTTGCGAGTCGCGGCATCGCTCATCATGCTGGAAAATTCGCCGCCGTTGGTGGGTGCCTGCTTTTTAATCCAGTCGTCGATATTGTGGGTGCTGATTTTCATATCGGGATTGTGCAGCGCCAGGCTTTTCCCTTCAAAACCGCCCTGGTCCAGCATGGTCATCAGGCCTGGCTGAGAGAAGGTCTTCGCCGACTGCGTAAGGGCTGAGGAGAGGCCGGGATTGTTTTCCTGCAGCCCTTTGAGCGCGTCCGCGGTGATGTATTTATCGACTTTGCCATCCTGATTCAGCGCGCCTGCTTTCGCCAGCGGTTCGTTGGCCCGAAGCATGGCGGCCGAGGTCACCATTTGCAGCGACTGCGGGTCGGCGTTTGGGTTGTCCTTCTTGTAATTATCAATATCTTTGCTGGCGGCGTCGCGGGACTTCTCCATATTTTTGGCAAAGGATTTGTAGTCGCCGTTGGTGGTATTGCCATCCGGCTTGCCGCCGTGTTTACCAACGTCCATGGCGGTTTTCAGCGCCGGATTGGCATCAATAAACGCTTTGGCTTTATCCCCGTCGGCCCCGCCTGCCGCCGCCATCTTCGCGGCGGCAATCGGGCGGTTCATCTCTTTGGCGGCCTGTTCGCGCTGATCGGCTGGCAGGTTGGCGACCAGCGAATCGTATTTTTTCAGCTCCTCGGGCGAGGAGTATTCGGAGTTATCGAGAAAGGCCGCGTCGCTGCCCGGCGAAGCCGCCTGAGGCTGTTCGGCTGGTGCCGTGGCCTGCGGCTGAGCTGTTGCGCCCACCTCGCTGGTTCCCTGCGGCTTAGCCGCTCCCTGTGCCGGACACGCCGCTTCCCCCTGCTGGGTTTCCCCGGAGGAACTGGCCTGGCCGCTACCCTGCGAGTCGGCCATTTTCTTCAGTAGCCCGGCAATCGTCGAGGCCAACTCCTTCATCGCATCGCTCTGAGCGCCCGCGCAGCTTTTTTCTGCCGTTGCGGCAGGCTGCTGGCTGCCTGCCTGACCAAACTGGATCCCACCGGCACTTTTCTTCAGCACAGGTGCCTGCTGGCTTGCTGCGCCGGGCAGGGTTGAAGAGGACGAGGCGGGGCCGCCTGTATCGGCAAGGCCGCTGCGGGAATGGACTATGCGCATGATAACTCACCTGAGTGTGATCGCTGGGAACAGGTGAGTGGCAGGAACTCCCGACCAGGTTCCTTTTTATTTTTAACGCTGGCTCGGGATCAGGTTCTCCGGCGGGTAAGAGCCTTACTTCATATAGGAGCGGATCACCGACACAATCTGTTCCATATCCCGCTCTTTTTCGCTCATGCTGTAGCGCTCGTCCATCAGATGTTCACGGATATGGCCTTCCAAAACTTCGCTCATTAAACCGTTAACCGCGCCGCGAACGGCGGCGATTTGCTGCAAAATGGCGATACACTCGGTTTCGCTTTCCAGCGCTTTCTCCAGCGCGTCGGCCTGGCCCCGAATACGGCGAACTCGCGTGAGCAGTTTTTTCTTATTAGCGATGGTGTGCGACATAGGGTCTCCTTGATCGAATAGTATACTGGGGTATAGTATAGATAACATACTTACTTCGCAGCAGGAAAACAGAATGATGGATTTCGCCGCTTTACTTCAGCAGGGGGTTGGGAATGTCTGGCTGTTTATTCCCAGCGCGATTCTGCTCGGTGCGCTGCATGGGCTGGAGCCGGGCCACTCCAAGACCATGATGGCGGCGTTCATTATTGCCGTGCGCGGCACGGTAAAACAGGCGGCGTTGCTCGGGCTGGCGGCGACTCTGTCCCACACTCTGATTGTCTGGGCGATTGCGCTGGGTGGCATGTACATCAGCAATCGCTTTACGGCCGATGCCGCAGAACCCTGGATGCAGCTCATTTCCGGCTTTATCATTCTGGCCACCGCAGCCTGGATGGCCTGGCGAACGTGGCGTGACGCGCGCGACTGGCAAAACGGTCACGGACACGATCATCCCCATGCGCACGGTCATGACCACGACCATCATCATACGCACGGCCACAGCGATCGCCATCATTATGCGCATGACTCAGCACATGCTCAGCACCAACATTTTCATGGCCTTGCCTCCTCTCATAGCCATGCGGCTGCGGCGGGTTACTTGCATTCCCACGTTCCAGCGTCCGGTCACGGGCAGTCGCTTACGGCAGGTCAGGCCGCCGGCGTTGCGCTACCTCGAATCGATCTCCGTAGCGCAGAGTACCAGGATGCCCATGCGAAGGCTCACGCCAGCGATATTGAAAAACGGTTTGCCAATCGCAAAGTCACCACCGGCCAGATCGTGCTGTTTGGCCTGACTGGCGGCCTGATCCCTTGCCCGGCAGCGATCACCGTCCTGCTACTGTGTATTCAGGTCAAAGCCTTCTCGCTGGGCGCGCTGTTGGTACTGTGCTTCAGCATTGGCCTGGCGCTAACGCTGGTCACCGTAGGCGTAGGGGCCGCCCTCAGCCTGAAACACGCGACTAAGCGCTGGAGCGGCCTGAGTACCTTCGCCCATCGGGCCCCTTATTTCTCCAGCGCGCTGATCGCCGCCGTAGGTCTTTATATGGCTCTGCACGGCTGGATGGGGATTATGGGCTGATCCTTACAGCCAGCGCTGGAACCAGTCGATCTGTTGCGCGATAGTGCGCTGGAAATGCGCGCCGCTGTAGATGTCGTAATGCTTTGCACCGTCTTCAATATGCAGCCTTTTCTCCGGCGATCCCAGGGCATTAAACAGGGCAATCGCCTGCTCTGGCGGATTGACCGTGTCGCGTCCCGCCACTACCACCAGCGTTGGGCAGTTCACCAGTTGGGCAGCGTCTGCGGGTCGATAATTCAGCGTCTCGCGCACCGTAAGGAAGGGGATTTTGATATCCATCGCCGGGAAATCCACCTTATGGCTGTCGAAAAAAGTTTTTGATTCTTCGTCATTCAGCACGCGAGTTATCGCCACAAACATCTCTTTGCCGGTCGCGGCCTGCTTGTCAGCCATTTTATTGAGGGTGGCGATAAAGCCGCTTTTCTCTTCTGCGCTCATTTTCCCGGTGACGATCTGTTCTCCATCCGCAAAGGCCAGCTGACTGACCACGCAGGCAATCTCTGAATTATCAGCGGCGGCGGCCATCACATGACAGCCGCCGAACGAGGTTCCCCACAGCCCGATTCGGGCGCTGTCTACCTCTGGTAATGACTGGCTCCAGTGTACAACGCTGAGGATGTCCTCAATCTGCATCGCCGGAACCAGTCGGCCACGCTCGCCGCCGCTGGCTCCAAAGCCCCGGTAGTCGAAGGTAATGGTCGTAAAGCCCGCCTCCGTAAATGCCTCTGCAAACGGCGGTAGTAACAACTCCTGGATACCACAAAAGCCGTGGCACAGGATAATCGTGGGGGCAGAGAGGGCATTATCTGGGGAACGAACCGTGGCGACGATATCGCAAGGCAGAGTGTGGCGAGCAATGTTCATAATACGTCCTTATAAGTGGAGTCCAGTTAAGCGGAGTAATCAGGTCCGGCAATGGATAACATTTTGCGAGGCTTACGGTAGCAAAATACTCGTCGCAGCGGGACTCCCGGTAAGGCAAAAAAGGGAGAAAAAGTCCGTTTTAGTGAGGTTGATCAATCAGTAAAGGAGTTGCGGCCCAGAAAGTGAATGCTCAGCCAGGGTTCGGGAATAAATAATAGTGCGCTATATATTTATCCCCACGTTGAAATTTATCACGTATTAATCCTTATCTTAAGATATGGGAGACTATTGAGATAAAATAAAAGTCAGGGTTTGTTACTCAAGAGCGCGTGATTACTCTGCTCCTTTTTTTAAACGAAGAGTGACAGTACGCTAAGCGGTATAGCAAGCGTAATAATGAGCAGGTAATAGATTGCGTAAATTCAGTTATATCCAGCATCGTCAGGGGAATAGTCACTCTTTTCGCTTCAGCAGGAGGACGGCTGGGTTGTGAAGTCATTTAACAAAGAACAGTGGGTTAATGTCTGAGTGGTTAACGATTTAATCCGGCAGAACTTAATAAGGCGTCGTTTAATTTAATCGACGCCTTATTCACAGTGCTGTGGCAAATAAGAGCACTACGCCTGCATGTAAAAACTGGAGCGTTCAGGCGCCTCAGGTTCGAGAAGACAGCACAGGCTCAGCCATAACAGCGAAAGCCACCATCCCGCATTGTTGGTCATACACTTCTCCTTCTCTCCGGCTTGCTGAGAATAAATGTAATCCGCCTCGGGGATTTCGCCATAGCGTAGCCTGTGGGAAGGCTTTTTTTGTTAAAAACTGAGACAACTGTCGGCAAATGCCATACCCGTTCCGGCCGCCGGGGCGGTCGTCCCCTCTTTGCGCTTCTTTACATGTCACATTCGCTGACAGACTTTTTTATCCGCTATGGTTAAGCCTTGTTTACCCTGATTCTTTTACCGCCTGTAGACTTTGTTAAGGATGAAGACAGTGTTAAAAATCTTTCGGGGCCTGCTATTGTCGGGCCTGGTGACGGTTTTTTCCGTCGCTGCCGCAGAAACCACGCCGAAGTTCGGTCCGGAACTTCAGGGGTTTGATATTCCCTATCCCCTACAGCACTTTGACTTTACCTCGCAGGGGCAGCCGCTGAGTATGGGTTATATTGACGTGCAGCCAAAAGGCAATGCCAACGGCCGCACCGCCGTGCTGATGCACGGCAAGAACTTTTGCGGCGTGACCTGGCAGGACTCGATTGATGCGCTGAGCCGCGCGGGTTACCGGGTGATTGCGCCGGATCAGATTGGTTTTTGCACCTCCAGTAAGCCGGAGCATTACCAGTACAGTTTCCAGCAGCTTGCTCAGAATACGCAGGCCCTGCTGACTAAGCTGCACATTGAGAAGGTGACGCTGGTGGGCCACTCGACCGGCGGTATGCTGGCTACCCGCTATGCGCTGATGTATCCGCAACGCGTGCAGCAGCTGGTGCTGGTCAACCCGATTGGGCTGGAGGACTGGAAAGCGAAAGGCGTGCCCTGGCGCAGCGTGGATGACTGGTATCAGCGCGAGCTGAAAACCTCCGCCGCCAGCATCAAGAAATACGAAATGAGCACCTATTACGTCGGGCGCTGGAAGCCGGAATACGATCGCTGGGTCACTATGCTGGCCGGGCTGAACAACGGCCCCGGGCATCGCATTGTGGCCTGGAATTCGGCGCTGCTCTACGACATGATTTTCACACAGCCGGTCTATTACGAGTTCAAAGATCTCACCATGCCAACCACGCTGATGATTGGCACCTCGGATACCACCGCGATCGGCAGCGATATTGCTCCGCCGGAGGTGAAAGCGAAGATTGGTCACTACAACGAACTGGGTAAACAGGTTGCTGTCCTAATCCCCCACTCCAGGCTAATAGAGTTCCCAGGAATGGGACATGCGCCGCAAATGGAACAGCCGGAAAAATTTAATCAGGCACTTATTAAGACCATGAATTCGCGCTGACCTCAGCGGCATTGTGAGGCGCAGGCTTGAAGACAGCTCTGCATCTTCGCCCCGCAGCCGCTGTCGTCGTTACGATCGCACTGGCTGTACTGCAGATAACACTGCTGCTGGCAAAGGCTGACGTCGCACTTCGCCGCCGCAGGCGTCGCCAGTCTGTCCTCTTTCGGCGGCACCAGCGGCAGTTGGGATAACTGCGAACAGGCCGCAGAGGAGAACACTAACCCCAGCAGCGCCAGCCTGGCTGACTTTTTCATAGCGACTTCCCCCCAGCATAAATAACGCGCTTTCCGCCGCCTGAGCACGGATAAACAAAAAGGGTAGCATAACTTCAGGCTATACCCTGGCGATAAACAAGCATTATCCAACCTCCCGTCAGGGTGAAATAGTCTTATCAGGCCAACCCTGAAACCTGATAAGAGATAACCCTGATGCTGATCCCTCAACCCTACCTGTTATTCCTTGGCGATGTTACCGATCCTCTGGCAGCGAAAACCGCGCGCGGTATTCAGGTCTGGCGGCCTGAGCAGTGCATCGGCCAGATCCGTCTGCCCGGCTGCGCCGTCTCGCTGGGGCTGAACGATCTGAGCATTGAGGCTGCCGTGGCGGCTGGCGCCAAAACGCTGGTGCTGGGCACCGCCAACGCCGGAGGCTATCTGCCGGAACACTGGCTGGATACCGTTCGTGGCGCGATTAAAGCCGGCATGAACGTTGCCAGCGGCCTGCATTACCGCCTGGCGGATAACCAAGAGCTGGCGGCGCTGGCGGCGGAGCAGGGCGTTGCGCTGTTCGACATTCGCCATATGCGACCGGCGCTGAACGTCGGCAGTGGCAAAAAGCGCAGCGGCAAGCGCGTGCTGACCGTGGGGACCGACTGCTCGGTCGGCAAAATGTACACTTCGCTGGCGCTGGAATCCGCGATGCGTGATATCGGTCTGAAGGCGGATTTTCGCGCCACGGGCCAGACCGGCATCCTCGTAGCCGGTGAAGGCATCGCCATTGATGCGGTGATTGCTGACTTTATTGCCGGTGCTGCCGAAGCGCTTTCCCCGGCTAACGACGCCGATCACTGGGACATCGTCGAAGGCCAGGGGTCGCTTTTCCACCCTTCTTATGCCGGCGTCAGCATGGGCCTGATCCACGGCGCGCAGCCGCACTGGCTGGTGATGTGTCACGAGATGCACCGTCCGCATATGCGCCACCTTCCGCACCAGCCGATGGTCAGCCTGGCCGACTGCGTCGAGGCCAACCTGCGCGCCGCTCACGTCACCAGCGAGAGCGTGCAGCTGGCTGGCTTTGCCATTAATACCTCGGGCTTCAGCGAGCAGGAGGCGCGTGATTACTGCCAGCAGATTAGCGAAGAGTTTGGCGTACCGGCCACCGATCCGGTGCGTTTTGGCATCAAGGCGATCGCTGCGCTGTTGAAGGAGCGGGGTTAACTATGCGTCGGATGCAGGTTGAGGTGGTGGAGCTGCCGCTGGCCCGCCCGTTCGCCATCTCCCGAGGCACCCGCACTGCGGTGACCGTGGTACGGGTGACGCTGGAAGAGCAGGGTTTTATCGGGTGCGGTGAATGTACGCCAACCGCCCATTACCGCGAAAGCGCAGTGAGCGTCACCGCACAGCTGGCTGCCGTTCAGGAAGAAGTTGAAAACGGCCTGACGCTGAGCGAGCTGCAAACCCGGCTGCTGCCGGGTTCTGCCCGCAACGCGCTGGACTGCGCGCTGTGGCGGCTTGATGCGGCGCTGAACAGGCAAACGCTGTGGCAGCGTCTGAATGCGCAGCCCCCAGCGGCGGTGATCACGGCCGAAACGCTGAGCCTGGACAGCGTTGAAATGATGGCCGCCGCCGCCGCAGATGCCGTTTCGCGCGGCGTCATTCTGTTGAAAATCAAACTTAACCGCGATCTGATCCTGGAAAAAGTGGCGGCCATTCGCGCTGCCGCGCCGAATGCCTCGTTGATTATTGATGCCAACGAAGCCTGGGCCGGACTGGATTTGAACAGCCTGTTCACTGCGCTGACGCACTACAACGTCGAGATGATCGAACAGCCGCTGCCTGCGGGTAAAGATGCGGATTTACAGCGCTGCGACCACCCGATCCCGGTTTGTGCTGACGAAAGCTGCCACCACGTTGGCGATATCGCCGGGCTGCGTAATCGCTACGAGATGATCAACATCAAGCTCGATAAGTGCGGCGGCCTGACCGAAGCGCTGGCGATGGTGGCAGAAGCAAAACGGCAGAAAATGCGGCTGATGGTCGGCTGTATGCTGGGATCGTCGCTGGCGATGGAGGCCGCGCTGCCGGTTGCCGTCTCGGCGGAACACGTAGATCTCGACGGGCCGATTTGGCTCGCGGCGGACAGCTCTCCTTACCTCTCTTACAACCAGGGTCGCATCTGGCTCTGAGCCAGACGCCACCGGAGCCACGATGAGGGAACGCATTCAACCAGAGCCAGACATCACCCGATCCGCTAGCGCCTTACCCTTTTTACAGGTTGAGGATTTGAGCATCAGCTTTAGCGGACGCTCGGGTAAACCTCTCGCGCTGAATGGCGTCTCCTTCACCATCAACAAAGGCGAAATTGTTGCCATGGGGGCGTTTAACCTGCTGGGCGACGCGCTGCGCGACACATTAGATCCCAAACTAAAAGGGTAAACGGATGGATTATCAGCAGGCGGCACTCAACCTGTTACTGCACCGCTGGCGCGAAACGCGCCGGTTGGGCAACCCTCGCGGCGTCTGCGGCGCCGCCAACAGCCTGAGCGACGTGCCGGGCGTACGGGTTGGGCACGCGACGCTGGATGACGGCGAGCGACAGACGGGAGTCAGCGCTATTGTGCCGCCGGGCGACAATCTGTTTATGCAGCCGCTGCCCTGCGGCGCGTCGGTGCTGAATGGCTTTGCTAAACCGCTTGGGCTGGTGCAGGTGGAAGAGTTGGGCGTGCTGCAAACGCCGATTCTGCTCAGCAATACGCTGGCGGTCGGCACGCTGTTTACTGCCCTGGTAAGAGAGGCTATCGCCCTTAACCCGGAGCTGGGACGCTCGCTGCCGACCGTTAACCCGCTGGCGCTGGAGTGCAACGACGGCTGGTTAAATGATATTCAGGCGCTGGCCGTCAGCGAAAGCATGGCGCAGCAGGCGCTCCACTCCGCCAGCGTTGATTTTGCCCGTGGCAGCGTCGGTGCCGGGCGCGGCATGAGCTGCTTCAGCCTGAAGGGCGGCATTGGCACCGCCTCACGGCTAATTCCCTCGCTCAACGCGACGCTGGGCGTGCTGGTGCTGGCTAACTTTGGTGCGCTGCCCGCGCTGACGCTGGACGGCGTGCGGGTGGGTGAGGCAATAGCGCCGCTGCTGCCTGAATTGACGCCGCAGCGTGATGCCGGTTCCATCATCATTATTATGGCGACCGATGCGCCGCTGGAAGCTCGCCAGCTGAAACGCATCGCGAAGCGCGCCGGAGCGGGGCTGGGCAGGCTGGGAAGCTACTGGGGCCACGGCTCCGGCGATATTTCGGTGGCTTTCTCGACCTGCGCTATCCCGCAGCCGCCGCAGGAGGCCGCTCTGGAGCCGCTTTTGGCCGCCGCTGCCGATGCGACCGAACACGCGGTGCTGGATGCGCTGCTCAGCGCGGAGGCGGTCACCGGGTTTCGCGGACACCATCGCCCTGCGCTCAGTGAAGTGCTGGATCGCCTGGTCGCTCTCTCACACTGTTAACTGCCGAAAACGCTGTCGCGCCGACACAAAGCGGCAGCGTTTTGCCCCAACTCTTTCTGCTAAGGAATTTCCCGATGAAAATTTTTATCTCCGTCGATATCGACGGTATCGCAGGGGTGATGCGCCCCTGACAGTGCAGTCCAGGCCATGCGGAATACCAGCTGGCGCGCGGGCTGATGGAGCAGGAGGTGAATGCGGCCATTGATAGCGCATTTTCCTACCTGGCTACGACGCAGAATTAAGCCTGCTGCCAGTTAAGGGTCGTACTCATTCCTCAAGCGTGAGACTCAGATCAATGCGTTTCACCGGCTACCGCTAAGAAAACGTCTTCTGGTCGCCGTGATATTTGCAAATTGTTGAAATAAAAGAAAAATTATAATATTTCCCCTGCTATTTCCCTTGACAGTGACCCACCCCGTCGGGTAGTACTGAAAGCAGAAGTCCTTTATTTTTTACGCGAAGCCGGCTGCCCTTTTCTGGTGCAGGCCGCCCTTAAAAAAGGGCGCTGTCCATCCCACAACCTGAAAGCGAAATTTCCTATGCAACAACTACGTTCTGATGCCGTCATTCTGCCCGTCTTTGATGGTCATAACGATCTCCTGATGCGCCTGTGGCTGTCCCATCAGGACGATGCCGTCCCGGCATTTCTCAACGGACCGGCAGCGGGGCAAATGGATCTGCCGCGTCTGAGGCAGGGTGGTTTTGCTGGCGGACTTTTCGCAGCTTATGTCCCTTCGGCTGGATATAGCGCAAGAACTGCGCCAGCCGTAAGGAATAATCGGGCGGTGCCGGACTATGATGAAATCGAGCCAACGCCATCCAGGGCCGAGGCGCTGGACATTACGCTGTCGATGATCGCTACCCTGCTGCGCATTGAGCAGCAGTCAAACGGAGCCGCGCGGATTTGCCGCACGGCGGCGGACATTCGGCAGTGTATGCAGGACAGCGCTATCGCAATGGTGATGCATATCGAAGGAGCGGAAGCGCTGGATGAAGACCTGGCGTTGCTCGACGTGCTCTATGCGGCCGGTCTGCGAACGCTTGGCCCGCTGTGGAGCAGACCGAATATTTTTGGCGACGGGGTGCCGTTTCGTTTTCCTTCGTCGCCGGATATTGGCAACGGCCTGACGGAGCTGGGATTGCGGCTGGTGCGGGCCTGCAACGACAAGCGCATCATGGTCGACCTCTCGCATATGGATGAGAAAGGGTTCTGGCAGACGGCGGAGATTAGCAGCGCGCCGCTGGTTGCCAGCCATTCGAATGCTCACGCGCTGTGCCCGCAGTCGCGCAATCTCACCGACCGCCAGCTGGCCGCCATCCGCGAAACGAACGGCTTTGTCGGGGTCAATTTCGGCACCAGCTTTCTGCGTAGCGACGGTAAAAAAGCGCAGGATGCTACGGTGCTGGAGATTGTCCGCCACGTAGATTACCTGGTGGAAAAAGTTGGCGAGGATAACGTTGGCTTTGGCTCTGATTTTGACGGCACCACGCTGCCGTCGGATATGAAAGACGTAACGGGCCTGCCGCTGCTGGTCAATGCGTTAAGCGAGCGCGGCTACGGCAGGCCGCTGCTGGAAAAAATCTGCTACGGCAACTGGATCCGCGTGCTGGAAGCCACCTGGGGTGAGTGACCATGCGTCTGCGGCATATTGAGGTGTTTCAGGCCATTGTTGATACCGGCAGCATCAGCGCGGCCGCGCGACAGCTTAACGTCTCGCAGCCCAACGTCAGCCGGGTGCTGAGCCATGCCGAGCAGCAGTTGGGCTTCACGCTGTTTGAACGCGGTAGCCAGGGAATGATCCCCACGCTGGAGGCCCAGCGGCTGATCCCCGAAATTCGCGAGCTTTACGGCCGCCTTCAGGCCATCAGCAGCCTGACCGAGCAGCTTCGTCGTGGTGAAGGTCAGACGGTCAGGGTCGGCGCGGCCCATGCGTTTGGCCAGATGATCCTCGCGCCGGCAATGGTGGAATATCGTCGGCAGAACGGCTTTGTCAACGTCGACCTGGTGACGGAGCACTTCAGTACCCTCTGCCAGAATTTACTGGAAGACCGGCTCGATTTTGCGCTGGTGTTTGGTCAGCAGGTGCCGGGTGAACTGGTGGCGGAACCGCTGTTTCACTCGTCGATGGTGGCGCTGTTGCCGGCAAGCTCAGCGCTGGATAAGCCGGTGACGCTGGAGTGGCTGTGCGAGAACAATTTGCTGATGATGCAGAAAGAAGATCCGCTTGGTCATGTGTTGCACCGGGCGCTGAAAGATAAAGCGTTGCAGCCAGCTAACCCGCTGTATATAAAAACCTATTCTGTGATTGCCGATATGGTGCTGGCGGGCGGCGGCGTCGGCATTGTCGATCTGTTTACCGGACGGCGCTATGCGGAACAGCTCAGGGTGTTGCCGATTGCCCAGCCGCTGCCGTTTGAGGTGATGCTGGTCAGCCGCCGCGACCGGCCACAGTCGCAGTCTACGCTACAGCTAAAGCAGGTGATCCGCAGCAAGCTCTGGGAACTGGCGCGTCAGTGCGAGGCGCAAATTCACGCGGAGCAGGCAATGTAGCGCGTCAGCCTGCCGTTTCGTTATCCGCATTGCAGATTAGCGGCAGCAGGCTTTTCAAGCCGCACCACTGATGGTTAAATCTTCGGTCATAACAGAATTCAGGAGGAGCCGTGCTGCCATCGCAAACCGTCAGTCTGACTATCCCCCGTAACTGGGTTGACCTTTACGAAACGATCTGGAAACCCGACTATTTTCCAAAATGGGCCACGGGCCTCAGCCAGTCTTCGCTGGTGCAGGAAGGAATATACTGGAAAGCCAATGGCCCGGAGGGGGTGGTAAAAATCCGTTTCACCGACCACAACGCGTTTGGCGTGATGGATCACTATGTGGATACCGGGTTTGGTAAAGAGGTGTATGTGCCCATGCGGATTGTGGCGAACCAGGAAGGCGCTGACGTGTTGATCACCGTATTCCGCCAGCCGCTGGTCTCGGAAGAGAAATTTGCCCAGGATATCGCGTGGATCAAACGCGATTTGCAAACCCTGTATACGCTGCTGACCACCTGAAGCGTACCGCTTACCTGCCCGACTTTCCTGCCGGGCAGGTAAAATCATGACTTCCCGTGTCGTTGCAGGTATTTAGCCCGCATCGTGAAACCTGAAGCTGGACAGCATATCACGCAGCAGTTTTGACTCCGCCGCCGTAATCTCCCCCATTTTGCTGATGCTGAACACCAGTACGCGTACGCTATCCAGAGCGAAAATGGCCTGCATCTGGGCAATTCGGGCATTTTCCCGCAAAAAACTGATGTGAATAATTTCCCCGGTCAGCAGGCCGTTACCCAGCTCTACAGGTTCACGCAGGTGCTGAAGCCAGCCCTGCATGTGTGGAATCAGCTGGTCAAGCTGACGGGTGAGATAAGCGGCGGCATCTTCGCCAGTGGCCAGATAGTCGCGGGAAACATTCATTGCCGGGGCGGGCGTGACGGGAACGAAGGCGTTAACCGTACGATCGTGATAATTAGCCGGAAGGGTAAATTGACCTTCAGAAATCAAATAAGGTCGGGGGAGCTGTGTCATTTTGCATCATCCATTTGCCGTGTCAGAGGCAAAATTTTTGCATGCCCCTGAAGGGGAGGCTATAGACAAATTACGGTTTTACGCCGCGCTGCGTTTTTATTCGCACGCCCCAGCGGCCGCCGTATTCGGCCATTTTTATACTTTCTTTACGCCCTTTCCCCGTTTTTTTACATCAACTTTGCACCCCGCTCGCAACAATACAGGCATCTGAAAGCGTTCTGGAGGTGTGTTGTGAGCATGGCCTTAATTGCCGGCATTGTGCTGGTGTTTCTGCTGTTGGGCTATCTGGTCTATGCCCTGATTAACGCGGAGGCCTTCTGATGGCCGCCAGCGCATTTTTACTGATCGCCAGCTATCTGGTGATACTGATGATCCTCGCCCGCCCGCTGGGAAGCGGATTGACCCGGCTGATCGAAGATCGCTCTCTGCCCGGTTTTGCGGGGGTAGAGCGCGTGCTGTGGAGGGTAAGCGGCGTGAATAGCGAGCCAATGCACTGGCGACGCTACCTACTGGCGATACTGCTGTTCAACCTTGGCGGGGCGATCCTGCTGATGGTCATGCTGATGAGCCAGGCCAGTCTGCCGTTGAATCCGCAGCAGCTGCCGGGGCTGAGTTGGCACCTTGCGCTAAACACGGCGGTCAGCTTTGTCACCAATACCAACTGGCAGG
This sequence comes from Erwinia typographi, assembly GCF_000773975.1. GTDB lineage: Bacteria > Pseudomonadota > Gammaproteobacteria > Enterobacterales > Enterobacteriaceae > Erwinia > Erwinia typographi. Next base: position 71,786 of record NZ_JRUQ01000019.1, on the reverse strand, counting down.
CCTACGCCGGGGAAAGCACCCTCAGCTACTTCAGCCAGATGGTCGGGCTGACGGTACAGAACTTTCTGTCTGCGGCGACCGGGATAGCGGTGGCCTTCGCGCTGATCCGGGGCTTCGCTAACCGTTCGCTGGCCACGCTGGGTAACGCCTGGCGTGACATCACGCGGATCACGCTGTTTGTTCTGCTGCCGCTGTCGCTGCTGATTGCCCTGTTCTTTGTCAGCCAGGGGACGCTGCAAAATTTCAACGGCTATCCCGATTTCACCACGCTGGAAGGGGTGAAGCAGACGCTGCCGATGGGGCCGGTTGCCTCGCAGGAAGCGATCAAGATGCTGGGAACCAACGGCGGCGGCTTCTTTAACGCCAACTCGGCGCATCCTTTTGAAAACCCAACGGCCTTGAGCAACTTCGCGCAGATGCTGGCGATTTTCCTGATCCCTGCGGCGCTCTGCTTTGCCTTTGGTGACGCGGTGAAAGATCGCCGCCAGGGCCACGCGCTGCTGTGGGCGATGTCGCTGATGTTTATCGCGGCGGCGGTGGTGGTGATGTGGGCCGAAATCAACGGCAATCCTCACTTCCTGAGCCTGGGAGCGGACAGCGCCGCCAATATGGAAGGCAAGGAAACCCGCTTCGGCATCCTCAACTCCAGCCTGTTTGCGGTGGTCACCACGGCGGCCTCGTGCGGCGCGGTGAACGCGATGCATGACTCCTTTACCGCGCTGGGCGGCATGGTGCCGATGTGGCTGATCCAGATTGGTGAGGTGGTGTTCGGCGGCGTAGGGGCTGGCCTGTACGGCATGTTGATGTTCGTGCTGCTGGCGGTCTTTATTGCCGGACTGATGATCGGCCGTACGCCGGAATATCTCGGTAAGAAAATCGACGTGTGGGAGATGAAAATGACCGCGCTGGCGATCCTGGTCACCCCGGCGCTGGTGCTGCTGGGAACCGCGCTGGCAATGATGACCGACGCGGGCCGCAGCGGCATGGCGAATCCGGGCATTCATGGCTTCAGCGAGGTGCTGTACGCCGTATCGTCGGCGGCCAATAACAACGGCAGCGCCTTTGCCGGTCTGAGCGCGAACACGCCGTTCTGGAACCTGCTGCTGGCGTTCTGCATGTTCGTGGGTCGCTTTGGCATCATCATCCCGGTGATGGCGATCGCCGGATCGCTGGCGATGAAAAAAATTCAGCCTCCGGGTAACGGAACCTTGCCCACGCACGGCGTGCTGTTTATTGCCCTGCTGATTGGCACCGTAATGCTGGTAGGGGCGCTGACGTTTATTCCTGCTCTGGCTCTGGGGCCGGTGGCAGAACACTTACAGATGTTCGGTAACTAACTGCCGGAGAGAAGAATCATGAGTCGTAATCAACAGGCGCTGTTTGATGGCGCGCTGATCCGATCCGCGCTGGTCGATTCAGCGAGAAAGCTGAGTCCCCGCGTGCAGTTTCGTAATCCGGTGATGTTCGTGGTGTGGCTGGGTAGCGTGCTGACCACGCTGCTGGCGCTGGCGATGCTGGCAGGTAAAACGCCCGGCAGCGCCGGGTTTACCGGGGCTATTTCGCTGTGGTTGTGGTTCACCGTGCTGTTTGCCAACTTTGCCGAGGCGCTGGCGGAAGGGCGCAGCAAAGCGCAGGCAAACAGCCTGAAGGGCATTCAGAAGACCAGCGATGCGAAGAAAATGATCGGGCCGCATTATGGTGACGCGCATCAGCAGGTGGCGGCGGATTCGCTGCGTAAGGGTGACTGGGTGCTGGTCGAAGCGGGCGATATCATCCCCTGCGACGGCGAAGTGCTGGAGGGCGGAGCCTCGGTGGATGAAAGTGCCATTACCGGAGAGTCCGCGCCGGTAATCCGTGAGTCGGGCGGCGACTTTGCCTCGGTGACCGGCGGCACGCGCATCCTGTCAGACTGGTTGGTGATTCAGTGCAGCGTGAACCCAGGGGAAACCTTCCTCGACCGCATGATTGCGATGGTCGAGGGCGCAACGCGGCGTAAAACGCCAAACGAGATTGCCCTGACGATTCTGCTGGTGGCGCTGACGATTGTCTTCCTGCTGGCCACCGCCACGCTCTACCCGTTTACGCTGTGGGGAGGCAACCCGGTCAGCATCACTGTTCTGGTGGCGCTGCTGGTCTGCCTGATCCCGACCACCATCGGCGGTCTGCTGTCGGCCATCGGCGTTGCCGGTATGAGCCGGATGCTCGGGGCGAATGTTATCGCTACCAGCGGCAGAGCGGTGGAAGCGGCTGGCGATGTGGATGTGCTGATGCTGGATAAAACCGGCACCATCACCCTCGGTAACCGTCAGGCGACGCAGTTTATGGCCGCGCCAGGGGTGAGCGAAGAGCAACTGGCCGACGCGGCGCAGCTGGCTTCGCTGGCGGATGAAACGCCGGAGGGACGCAGCATTGTGGTGCTGGCGAAGCAGAAATTTAATCTGCGTGAGCGCGATCTGAACGGCATGGGCGCCACCTTCATTCCCTTCTCGGCGCAGACCCGCATGAGCGGCGTCAATGTGCAGGGGCGGATGGTGCGTAAAGGCGCAGTGGACGCGGTTCGTCGCCATATCGACAGTAACGGCGGCCAGTTTCCGACGGAGGTCAATAAGCTGGTGGAAGAGGTGGCGCGCAGCGGCGGCACGCCGCTGGTTGTCTGCGACGGCGCCAAAGTGATGGGCGTGGTGGCGCTGAAGGACATTGTGAAAGGCGGTATTAAAGAGCGTTTTGCCGAGCTGCGTAAAATGGGCATCAAGACCATTATGATCACCGGCGATAACCCGCTGACCGCCGCGGCAATAGCGGCAGAAGCGGGCGTCGATGACTTCCTCTCCGAGGCGACGCCGGAGGCCAAGCTGGCGCTGATCCGTCAGTACCAGGCCGAGGGACGGCTGGTGGCGATGACCGGCGACGGCACCAACGATGCCCCCGCGCTGGCGCAGGCCGATGTGGCGGTAGCCATGAACTCCGGCACCCAGGCGGCGAAAGAGGCGGGCAACATGGTGGATCTGGATTCCAACCCCACCAAACTGCTGGAGGTGGTGCATATCGGCAAACAGATGCTGATGACGCGCGGATCGCTGACCACCTTCAGTATTGCCAACGACGTGGCGAAGTATTTTGCCATTATCCCGGCGGCGTTTGCGGTGACCTATCCGCAGCTCAACGCGCTGAACGTGATGGCGCTGCACTCGCCGGATTCGGCCATTCTGTCAGCGGTAATTTTTAACGCGCTGGTGATTGTGTTCCTGATCCCGCTGGCGCTGCGCGGCGTCAGCTATCGCCCCCTTAGCGCGGCGGCCTTACTGCGTCGTAACCTGTGGATTTACGGCTTTGGCGGCCTGCTGGTGCCCTTTGCCGGTATTAAACTGATTGATATGTTACTGACCCTCACCGGTTGGTTTTAAGGAGTAGGCATCATGAGTCAATTACGTCCTGCGGTATTTTTGCTGGTGTTACTCACGCTCATCACCGGGCTGATTTATCCTTTACTCACCACGACGCTGGCCCAGTGGTGGTTTCCTTCCCAGGCGAACGGTTCTTTGCTGTATGAGGCGGGGAAAATGCGGGGATCGGCGCTGATTGGGCAAAACTTTACCCATCCGGACTATTTCTGGGGGCGGCCATCCGCCACCGGCGATAGCACTTATAATGCGCAGGCTTCCTCCGGCAGCAACCTGGCAGGCAGCAATCCGGCGCTGGATGAGGCGGTGAAGCAGCGGGTGGCGGCTTTGCGTCAGGCCAATCCGCAGGCGAGCGCCAGGGTGCCGGTGGATCTGGTCACGGCTTCAGCCAGCGGCCTGGACCCGCAAATCTCGCCTGAGGCTGCCGTCTGGCAGGCTCCGCGAGTGGCAGCGGCGCGTCAGCTTCCTCTGGATGAGGTGAAGCGGCTGATTGCGGAGCAGACGGTCACGCCGTTTCCTGCCTTTCTCGGCGAGCCGGGCGTAAACGTGGTGACGCTGAATATGGCGCTGGACGCGCTAAACTAACGTTTTGACGATCAACATGTTTTCGTACAGGGACACTCATGAACGACGAACTCCAGCGCCCGGACCCGGACGCCTTGCTATTGCAGAGCGATGAAAGCGGACGCGGCAAGCTGAAGATCTACTTTGGCGCCTGTGCCGGCGTGGGGAAAACCTGGGCAATGCTACAGGAGGCCCGCCGTCTGCGCGCTCAGGGGCTGGAAGTCTTGATCGGTATCGTTGAAACCCACGGGCGCGCGGAGACGGCGGCGCTGGTGGACGGTTTGACCGTGCTGCCCCGACGGCCAACCGGGCACCATCGCCATCCTGAATTTGATCTGGATGCGGCGCTGGCACGCCATCCGGCGGTGATCCTGATGGATGAGCTGGCGCACACCAACGCGCCGGGCTCCCGTCATCCCAAGCGCTGGCAGGACATTGAAGAGCTGCTGGAGGCGGGGATCGACGTGATGACCACCGTTAACGTTCAGCATCTGGAAAGCCTGAATGATGTGGTCGGCGGCGTAACCGGCATCCGGGTGCGTGAGACGGTTCCCGATCCGTTCTTCGATGCGGCCGATGAGGTCGTGCTGGTCGATTTACCTGCCGACGATCTGCGTCAGCGTCTGAAAGAGGGCAAGGTCTATATTGGCGAGCGTGCCGAACGGGCAATCGAAAACTTCTTCCGCAAAGGCAATCTGTATGCCCTGCGCGAGCTGGCGCTGCGTCGTACCGCCGACCGCGTTGACGATCAGATGCGGGCCTGGCGTGACCGCCAGGGGCGGGAAAAAGTCTGGCATACGCGCGATGCCATTTTGCTGTGTATCGGTGATAACACCGGCAGCGAGAAGCTGGTGAGAAGCGCTGCCCGTCTCGCTGCCAGGCTGGACAGCGTCTGGCACGCGGTCTATGTCGAAACGCCCCGGCTGCACCGGCTTTCCGAAGCGCGGCGGCGCGGGATTCTGCGCACGCTCCAGCTGGCTCAGGATTTGGGTGCGGAAACCGCCACGCTTTCCGACCCAAGCGAGGCCAGCGCGGTGCTGCGCTACGCCCGGGAACATAACCTGGGGAAAATCATTATCGGCAGACGGCCAGCCCGCCGCTGGAAGCGGGACAGCTTTGCCGAACGCCTTGGGCAACTGGGGCCAGACCTGGATCTGGTGATTGTGGCGCTGGATGAGCCGGTTTCCCTGCCTTCTGGCCCGGTTGCGGATAACCGGGCGCTGAATGATAAATGGCGACTTCAGCTGCGTGGCCGCCCTGGCGCTCTGCCTGCTGATCACCCTGATTGGGCACTGGGTGATGCCCGGCGTGGACTCCGTCAACCTGGTAATGATCTATTTGCTGTCGGTGGTGGTGGTGGCGCTGCGCTATGGCCGCTGGCCTTCGGTGGTGGCGACCGCGCTGAATATCGTGGCGTTCGACCTGGTGTTCGTCATGCCGACGGGCACCATTGCCGTATCGGACGTGCAGTATCTGGTGACCTTTGGCGTGATGCTGGCGGTTGGGGTGATCGTGGGTAATCTGACGGCGGGCGTTCGTTATCAGGCCCGCGTGGCCCGCTATCGTGAGCAGCGCGCGCGAAATCTGTATGAGATGGCGAAAACCCTGAGTCGCTCGCTCAGCCAGCAGGATATTGCGCAGGCACTGCCCCGCAGTCTGGATATCACTCTTCAGGCACGCAGCGAACTGCTGCTGCCTGACGAGCACGGTGAACTGACGGCGGTTGGCGAATCGCGGCTGATCGCGGTTCCTGACAAAGCGATAGCGCGCTGGAGCTTTGATAAAGGGCAGCCGGCCGGGGCCGGGACGGATACGCTGCCCGGCGTTCCCTGGCAGATTCTGCCGCTGAAGAGCGGCAGCGAAACGCTGGGGCTGCTGGTGCTGGAGCCGCTTAACCTCAGGCAGCTGATGATCCCGGAGCAGCAGCGGCTGGTGGAAACCTTTACCGTACTGATTGCTAATGCCCTGGAGCGTATTGCGCTGAGCCAGCGTGAAGCCGTGTCGCGTCTTGCCGCCGAGCGTGAACAGCTGCGCAACGCGCTGCTTTCGGCGCTTTCACACGATCTGCGTACTCCGCTGACGGTGCTGTTTGGTCAGGCGGAAATTCTGACGCTTGACCTGGCAAGCGAAGGCTCGGAGCACGCGCCGCAGGCCAGCGCGATGCGCGAACAAACCCTGAATACCATCCGGCTGGTCAACAATCTGCTGGATATGGCCCGCCTGCAATCGGGTGGTTTCAGCCTGACGGCGGAGTGGATGGCGCTGGATGAGCTGATTGGCAGCACGCTGAAATTGATGTCGCCTTCGCTGGCTGGCCGCAAAGTTGAGCTGGATCTGCCGCATGAGATGCTGCCGATCTATGTTGACGGGCCGCTGATGGAGCGGGTACTGAGCAATTTGCTGGAAAATGCGCTGAAATATAGCGGTAAAGCGGCGAAAATCGGCATTCGTGCTGGCCTTGAGTCTGAACGCTGGCTGACGATTGAGGTGTGGGACAGCGGTCCTGGGATACCAGAAGGGCAGGAAAAACAGATCTTTGAGAAATTTGCGCGGGGCAGTAAGGAGTCGGCGGTGCCTGGCGTTGGCCTGGGGCTGGCGATTTGTCAGGCGATTATGGCCATCCACGGCGGAAAAATCCGCGCGGTGAACCGTGCTGAAGGGGGGGCCCGCTTCATCCTCTCGCTACCGGCGAAAACGCCGCCGGTGCTGGAAGAGTATCCGTAAACAGCGACAAAAAAGGCTGCCCGCAGGCAGCCTCTTCTGGCACTTCCGTATGCAACCATCCGTTATTTATACAGTTCAGCGGTCATGTAGACGCCGTTGTCTGCACGGGCGCTGGTAATTTTATAAGAATCAGCGCCTGAGGCTTTAGCCTGTGCAGCGATATGGGCTTCTGCGCTATCCAGCGTTGAGCCGTGTGCAGAGATATTCTGGGCAGCAAAGCTACCGAAAGAAACCAGTGACAGGGCGGCGATGGCGGCAACGGACAGAGTTTTGATAGTTTTCATGGTTAAATTCCTTCTTTATGTTTTGCAGGTGAAGGCTGTGTGCCTTCGATGGGTGTTATAATAACCATGGAAACTATTAGCTGATTAACAATAAGTGCGATCTTAATCACACTTTTTTAATGGGCGATAGCCGCTAAGCAAGGCACCGCGCAATGAAATCGGCGGCGGAACGTGCGCCCTGCGCCGAAATAGTATGGCCGACTGACGGATCGAGCTGCGTGCTGACGGTGACGCCTGCCTCACGCAGTAGGCTGGCCGCCGTTTCCGTTTCCGCGCAGGGGATAACGCTGTCCGCCATGCCGTGGATCATCAGCACCGGCGTGTCAGCGGCGACCTGATAAGGCGTGGGTGAGGCAAGGCGACCAGAGAACGATACCAGCCCGGCAACCGGCCAGCGACCGGAAACGACCGCGTCCAGTCCCATGATCGAACCCTGAGAAAAACCAACCAGCACCACTTTATTCAGCTGCTCCTGCATCTGATGCTGGGCGAGGATAGCCGTAAGCTGCCGATCGAAAGCCTCCCGCGCCGCCTCTACCCGCTGAGGGCGGTTTGCGGGGGTAATACCAGTGAGGCTGAACCACTGATAGCCCGGTCCATGCTCAAAGCGGTACGGGGCATTGGGGCTGGAAAAGACCACGTCCGGCAGATCGCCAGACCAGTGTGCGCCAAGGCCCGCTAAATCTTCTCCGTTGCTGCCCACACCGTGCAGTAAAATCACCAGTCCTTTTGTCATCTTCGCCTCGCTGTCAGGATTATATTCAGGGGTGTTATTGTCATGACCGCAAGGCTACACGCAATTCCTGCGGATTATTATCCGGGAAAAATCGTAAAAATTTTCCGCCGGAAAAAGCTACAGCCGTTGGCCGCTTTCGGCATCAAACAGGTGTATTTTTTCACGGTTAATCGCCAGCCCAAGGCTTTGCTCCGGCTGGGCATCGGTCCGGCCGCTTAACTGGACGTGCAGAGGAAAGCCCTGCCAGTCAACGTGCAGCAGGCTTGACTCGCCGGTAATCTCCACCAGCCTGACGGTGGCCGTGGGCTGCTCTGGCGAGGAGGTCAGCAGGAAGTCCTGAGCGCGCACCCCAACCAGCAGCTTTTTATCCCGCTGGCGGGAAGCGGCTTCATTCCAGCGGGCGGGCAGCGCGAACCATAAGCTGTTACAGCGGACGCCAGACACGCCGTCGCGGGTTTCCGGCAGCCCTTCCAGCAGATTCATCGGCGGCGAGCCGATAAAGCGAGCGACAAAGGTATCCGCCGGATGGTCGTAGATCTCCAGCGGACTACCCTGCTGGACGATGGCGCCCTCGCGCATCACCACAATTTGGTCCGCCAGCGTCATCGCTTCAACCTGATCGTGGGTGACATACACCATGGTGGTTTTAAATCGCTGATGCAGCGCCTTAATTTCCGCCCGCAGCTCCATACGCAGCTGCGCATCGAGGTTTGAAAGCGGCTCGTCAAACAGGAAAACCTGCGGGTTACGCACCATGGCGCGGCCCATTGCCACGCGCTGGCGCTGGCCGCCGGACAGAGCGCGGGGAAAGCGATTCAGCAGTTTGCTAATGCCGAGGATCTCCGCCACGCGGGCAATTTTGCTCTCCTGCTCTTCGCGTTTTACCCGCCTGACCTTCATATGGAAGCCGAGGTTTTCGGCGACCGTCAGATGCGGATAAAGCGCATAGCTCTGAAACACCATGGCGATATCGCGATCCGCCGGGTCCAGATCGTTAATCTGTTTATTATCCAGCAGGATCGATCCTGCCGAGAGCGAGTCCAGCCCGGCCAGCAGCCGCAGCAGCGTGGATTTTCCGCAGCCGGAGGGACCGACCAGCACGGTGAAACTGCCGTCAGGAATGGTCAGATCCAGCGGACGGAGTACCGCTTGCTTACCGTAATTTTTGGCAATTTTGACCAGTTCAACACGAGCCATAATTCAGTGATTCCCTCAAAAGTGGTACGGCCTCTAGCCTTTACTGCCGCCGCTGGTCAGCCCGCTCACCAGGCTTTTTTGCAGCCAGATGGCGATAAACAGCGGCGGGATCGAAGCCAGGATGCCTACGGCGGCAATCAGCCCGTCATCGGTCGCGCGACCTGCGGTAAAGCCGGCAATGGTTACCGGCAGCGTCTGGGCGCTGATATTGCTGGTGAACAGCAGCGCGTAAAAGAATTCGTCCCAGGCCAGCAGCCAGCCGAACAGCGCTGAGGCACCCAGCACCGGTTTCGCCAGCGGCAGCGTGATCCGCAGCAGTACCTGCCAGAAGCGCAGCCCATCCAGCCGCGCGGCCTGTTCGATATCCTGCGGCAGCGCATCAAACTGGTTTTTCAGCATCCAGGTGAGAAATGGCAGGATCAGCGAGCAGTAGACCAGCACCAGCCCTGTATGCGTATTGAGCAGGCTAATCTGTTGCAATATAAAGTAGAGCGGCAGGACAAAGGCGACCGGCGGCACCATATAAATCGCCAGGCTGCCAAACAGCCAGCCTTCGCGGCCCGGATAGCGGGAAAAGCTGAAGGCGGCGGGAATGGCCAGCAGCAGGGAGATAGCCGTAGCGCCACAGGCCACCAGCACGCTGTTTCCCAGAGCATGAAGGAACAGCACGCCAGGCTGGCCGGGCTGGAGCGAAACCAGTGCCGCATAGCGGCTGAAGTCCCACCTGCGCGGTATCCACTCAAGCGGAATGCGCGCCAGGTCGCTGTTGTCGCTGACGCTCATCAAAAACAGCCACAGCATCGGGGCGAGGATGCTCACCGCCACCAGCAGCGCCGCCAGATAGCGGAAGAAGGTGCGCACTTTACGCTTCATTGATCAGGCTCCTGCGGCGCTGGCGATAGAGCATCGCCAGATAGAGGGCAATCAGTACGCCGCACATCAGGGTCATCAGGATCGCATAGGCGGCGCCGCTCCCGGCGCGAAGGTAGCTGAACGACTCCTGATAAACGTAAAAACTGAGGGTTTTGGTGCTGTCTACCGGGCCGCCCCGCGTCATCACGTAGATGATGTCGAAGATTTTAAAAGCGTCGATGGTGCGTAAAACCAGCGCCACGCTGAGCGGTCCGACGATGGCCGGAAAGGTAATCGCGCGGAATCGCCTGAAAGCTGACGCGCCGTCAAGCCGCGCCGCTTCGAACAGATCTTCCGGGATCGACTGCATCGCCGCCAGGCTAAGCAGCGTCACCAGCGGATAATTCTTCCAGACGTCGGCCAGCATCACCGCGTTCAGCGCCGAATCCGGCGATCCCAGCCAGCTGCGGTAGCCATCAATGATCCCCAACTGCGTCAGCAGAGCATTAATGCTGCCGTAGTCCGGGTTGAAATTCAGCCGCCACATCATAGCGTTAACGATGGTGGGCAGCGCCCACGGCAGGATTACCAGTACGCGCAGCACGCTGCGGCCGTAGAATTTCTGATTGAGCAGCAGCGCGACCAGCACGCCAATAATGCCTTCCAGCGCGACCGAGACCACGGTGAAATAGAGCGTGCGCAAAATGGAAGAGAGGAAGTCGGGATCGGTCAGGGCATAGAGATAGTTTTCCAGGCCGACATAATTCACCTCGTTGCCGTTTCCAATCAGAGCGGCATCGGTAAAGCTGAGCCAGATAGTGCGAAGCAGGGGCCAGGCGGTTAGCATCCCCATCACGATCAGCATGGGTGCCAGAAGCACCCATGCCTGACGTTGCTCACGTTGCGACAAACTGAGCATCGTGGTTCCTTAATGCAGACGCTGTGCGCTTTTGGTGACGGCCTGCATACCGGCTTCCGGCGTTACCTGTCCCTGCAATACCTGCTGAAGCTGCTGCTGTAGCGTATTGGAAAGGCGGGAGTAGTCGGTGGTGATTGGGCGCATCAGCATGACGTCCAGCGCCGGTTTGGCGGCGGCAATCAGCGGTTCCTGGCCCTTCTGCACGGCCGGATCGTCATAGGAAGACTTCCAGATCGGCAGACTCAGACGGGCATATTTGTTCTGCACCGGCTGTGAGGTCAGGTAGCTGATATAGTCCCAGGACTGATCGGGATGGCTGCTGTTCTGAGTCACGCCCAGCCCCATTGAACCGTTCATCGCCGCCACGGCGCCTGGCTTCTCTGACGGTGCCGGTACGATACCCACCTCGCCCGCCACTTTGCTCTGCTTCGGATCGTTGGCCATGTTGTACATATAGGTCCAGTTAAGGGCAAACGCCGCATCGCCGTTCGAGAATACCTTACGGACGTCTTCCTCGAGGTACTCGCGGGAATTCGGGTTGGTTACGCCTTTATCCAGCGAGGCTTTCATGTAGCTGACCGCTTTTACCGATCCGGCATCGCTAAAGTTCATTTTGCCATTCTGGTAGAACTGCCCGCCAAAAGCAGAGACGAGGGTGGTGTAATCACAGACCAGCGCTTCGGCCTGGGACCAGCTCCACACCAGCGGATATTTCACGATGCCTTTCTCTTTGAGGATCTGTGACTGATCCATCACCTGCTGCCAGGTTTTCGGCGGTTCGGTAATGCCGGCTTTAGCCAGCATCGCTTTGTTGTAATACAGGTATTTGGTGTCGAGGATCCACGGCAATCCCCACTGTTTGTTATTCCAGGTGACGGTACTCCATGCGCCGTCAAAGACTTTAGCCTTGTCGTCCGGGCTGATTTTGCTGGTAATATCCTTCAGCATATTGAATTTACTGAATTCTGCTGGCCACATATCGTCAAACAGCACCACATCGTAACCGTTGCTGCTGGCGCCGCGAGCCGCGACGATTTTATCGTGAAGGGCTTCGTAGGGAACAAACTCAAGATTAACGCTAACGTCGGGATGCGCTTTTTCAAAATCGCTGGTCATGGCGCGCACGTCGCTCTCGCTGTAGGCTGCCTGGGACATAAATAAAGCGTTGATTTGGGTTTTCGCAGACACCATCCCGGAGGCACCAAGCGCCAGCAGGGAGAGTAAATAACCGGAAACGCGGGGGATAGATCGACTCGTCATACAAACTCTCCAATTCAGTAAAATGAAAAGCGAATGGTCAATATATTTCACGAAAGGTAAAACGCCTGGCTCCCCTGTAAAGTAAAGGGGCCAGGCATTAATTACGAGCACTTTCTTTTTTATTTCTTACAGTTGGCGGGTTCCCCTGGATGTTGGCTGACTCGCCGTTCTTGACGCACCCGCCGGGCGTCGAGAGATGAAGAAGTCACAAAACTTATGACTGATGAAGACGGGTTTCCCTGAGCGTGGGCAGTATTGCCGCTCCTGACGCGCCCGCCGCGTCGCCAAGAGAAGATTGAATAATATGATGATTAACAGCGTACCCGTCTGCGCGGGTCAGCGCTGCGTCCAGACCTGACTGATAAAGAGGAAGCAGGGCGGCAGCGCTGCCGCTTAACAGGGTGATATCCGGGCCGTAAAGCGCCAGCAGGGTATTCAACCCGCGTCCCACCGTATAACCGTATTGATAGAGGATGTCCGCCACTTTTGGGCTGGCCGCCTTTATCTCGCTTAAAACCGCTAACGTGCTGTCATCCCAGGCCAGATTAGGGATCTCTTTCTCCAGCGCCTGCTGCAACCCGCTGCGTGAAGCCAGCGTTTCCCAGCATCCCTGCAAGCCGCAGTAGCAGGTCACCGGATCGGAAGAGATCGGAATATGGCCTGCTTCCGGATGCTTGCCGTCGAAGCTGCGCAGCGGCTCGCCGCGATCTAACAGCGCCACGCCAATCCCGGTGCCCAACGTTACCATCATCATCCGCTGGCTACCGCGCCCAGCGCCTAAATGGTATTCCCCCAGTGCGGCGACAACGGCATCATTATCAATGGCTACCGGCACGGCCAGCATTTCACGCAGTTGCGCAACCAGTGGATAGCCGGAAAAGCAGGCCAGCGTATCGTTATTCTCAATAATTTCGGTCTGATTATTCACCGGGCCGCTGGCACCGATGCCCAGACTCGCCAGCGAATAGCCTGGCGGCAGCATGTGGCAAATCTTATCTACCAGCGCCTTCGCCCGCAGCGCCTGAGGAAGCGTGGCAAACCAGGCTGAAGGAACCGTTTCTGACGCCACTTCCCGCTCACCGTTCAGCAACATAATGCGCGTGCCGGTGCCACCCATATCAATACCTGCGCGGAGGGGAAATGTCTGCGTTGTCATATTTTTACCGTTATCTTTTTGCCGTAGAGGAATTCACCGGGCACCACGCCATTACTCTGGGCAAGGGTAACGGTCAGATGCTGAACCCAAAGCATAGCGCAGAGTAAACGGGTCAGGGGGGTGCTGCCGGTCGTCTCCCAGCGCTGGCTGCCAGCGTAAGCCTCTGGCCCCACGCTGACCACCTCCGTACCGTTGCTCAACAGATCGGTTGCCAGCGTTTGCAGCGTGACATCGAAGCCATCGCCAAACAGCAGGGCCAGCATACCAGCGCCGGATGTTTCCATCGGGCCGTGGCGGAACTCGCCGCCAATAAAGCCCTCCGCACTCACTTTCGACGCCTCTTTGGTAATCAACGCGCCGGTCAGCGCCGTGGCGGCATCGGCTCCCATGCCTACCAGCGCAACGCGCGGTCTGTCGTGGCTGAATAAGCGATCGGTTAGCTGCTGCACCGGAGCGCGCCGTTTGATTATCTCTGCCATCTTCGGCAGGGCTGCCCTGACGTCTTCCAGCAATGGTTTTTCATCTACGCCGGTCAGGGCGTACAGCGTACGGTAACTGGCGACTAAGGTGTTCAGGTAGCTTTTGGCGCTGACGGTGGCTTCTTCGCCGCTCTTCAACTCAACAACGATATCCGCCTGTTTCGCCAGCAGGCTGCTGGTATCGTTAGTGACGCCAATCAGCGTTTTTGGCCTGGACACCGACTTCAACACCGCCACCACTTCGCCACTCATGCCTGACTGTGACGTTATCCATAATAAGGTCCCTGGTGTGACCATTTTTCGCATATCAAGTAAGCGGCCCGCATCAATTCTCCAGACCGGTAAGCCTTTGTCGATCAGCTCTCGTTCGATCGGGATCAGCGCATAATCCGACGATCCCATCCCGGCCAGTACAATGCGATCGTACTGGCGCAGATCCAGGGATTTCAGCGTGCCCGGCAGGGCATAGTTGAGCTGGTCAGTGAGCGCGCTGACCTGCTGCTCTAACTCTTTTTCATAGTCGCTGGAGCGTAATGCCGTCATGGAGCTTTTTCTCTTAAAGATGAATATTCCTGATGGGTTTAACCATATATGCACGAATTCGTGCAGTCAAGATGCCTTTATGTGCAATCTGATTATTTTTAGCGCGAAAAAAGCGCAGCAAGGATGACAAAGTACACGCCTTACGTCAGTATATGCATGAAAACGTGCAATTACAGACCAGTGGAGTAACGGATGACGGCGGCTAAACGCAGAGCGCTAATTGTAGAAATGATTGCCGCACGGGGCTATCTGAATGCCGCAGAGCTGTCAGAGATCTTTGGCGTGGACAGTTCAACGATCCGCCGCGACCTCTCATTACTGCAAAAAAACGGTAAGGTTATGCGCACTCACGGCGGCCTGCTGCCGGTGGTGGAGGCGGAAAGCGATATGGACACGCCGTTCAACGAGCGGCTGCATATGAACGCCCCGGCGAAAACGGCCATTGCCCGCTATGCCGCAGGGCTGGTGAAGGACGGGCAATCGCTGATTCTGGATAACGGTTCTACGGTTTATGCGCTGGCTTTGGCCCTGAAGGATAAGAAGAACCTGACGGTGGTGACCAACGATATTTACACCGCGATGGCGCTGGGCACGCATCCCGGCATTACCGTACACGTTGCGGGCGGCCTGATGCTGAACAATGTCTATACGCTGGTAGGACAGGAAACCGTCGACAAGATCGACAGCATCCACGTTGACTGGGCTTTTCTTGGCTCCGAAGGCGTGCATTTCGACAGCGGGATCACCAACATCAACACGGTGGAAATTCCAGTGAAGCGGGCGATGATCAGGGCGGCAGACCAAACCGTGGTGCTGGCCGACAGCTCCAAAATTGGCTATCGCGCGCTGGCTCACGTCTGCCCGCTCAATGCTATCAGCCAGATTGTGACCGAGAATGCGCCAGCGCTGAAACAGCGGGCAAAATACGGTTCAAGGCTGGTGGTGGTGGAGTCTGACGCGGAGGAATAGTTTTGCCCCGATCTAACCGGAGAGGCAGAAAATCGCATTAACTGGCGCAGTTACCGGGAAAAATGCACTAAAATGCCTTCTTTTAGCTGGTAAAGTGAGCCTTCAATGCTGTATCGCCGCTTTGAGAAACTGATCGACATTTTCCAGGACGCGCCGGGCGACACCCCGCCCAACAGCGTCTGGGCCTTCTACATTTACTATCTTCGCCAGGTCTGGCAGAGCTTTGCCATGCTGCTGGTGGTGGGGCTGATCGGCTCGCTGATTGAGGTGGCGCTGTTCCGCTATCTCAGCACTATTATCGATATGGTCAACAGCACCCCAGCCGCTACGTTCTTCAGCGATCACGCCTCTGAGCTGATCTGGATGGTGGTGGTGGCGCTGGTGCTGAGGCCCATTTTCATTGGGCTGCACGATCTGCTGGTACACCAGACCATTAACCCCGGTATGACCAGTATGATCCGCTGGCAGAACCATAACTATGTGCTGCGTCAGAGCCTCAATTTTTTCCAGAACGATTTCGCCGGGCGGATTGCCCAGCGCATCATGCAGACGGGAAACGCGCTGCGTGATTCGGCGGTACAGGCCGTTGATGCGCTGTGGCATGTGCTGATCTACGCCATCACCGCGCTGGTCCTGTTTGCTGAAGCCGACTGGCGGCTGATGCTGCCGCTGCTAATCTGGATTTTTGGCTACGTTGTCAGCCTGAGATATTTTGTGCCGCGGGTGAAGTCCCGTTCGGTGGCCTCCTCTGACGCCCGTTCAAAATTGATGGGAACCATCGTCGATGGTTACACCAATATCACTACCCTGAAGCTGTTCGCCCATAGCGATCTGGAGCGGGAATATGCCCGTGAAGCGATTGGCGATCAGACGGAGAAAACCCGGCTACAGGGACGAATGGTGACCAATATGGACGTAGCGGTCACCACGCTGAACGGCCTGCTGATTGTCGGCACTACCGGGCTGGCGCTGTGGCTGTGGACGCAGTCGCTGATCAGCGTGGGGGCCATTGCTCTGGCTACCGGGCTGGTGATCCGTATTGTTAACATGTCCGGCTGGATCATGTGGGTGGTAAACGGCATCTTCGAAAATATCGGTATGGTGCAGGATGGCTTACAGACTATTGCTCAGCCGGTCAGCGTCATGGATCGCCCAAAGGCGCCCACGCTCAAGGTGCACAGCGGCGAAATTCGCTATGACGGGGTCAATTTTAACTACGGCAAAGAGCGCCGGGTGATCGACGATCTGCAACTGACCATTCGTCCGGGGGAAAAAATCGGACTGATTGGGCCGTCGGGCGCGGGGAAATCCACGCTGGTTAACCTGCTGCTGCGCCTTTACGATTTGGACGGCGGCCGGATTACCATTGATGGCCAGGATATCGCTCAGGTCAGTCAGGAGAGCCTTCGCGCGCAGATTGGCATGATCACTCAGGATACCTCGCTGCTGCATCGTTCGATCCGCGATAATCTGCTGTACGGCCGCCCCAATGCGACCGAGGCGGAGCTACAGCAGGCCATCCAGCGCGCTAAGGCCGACGAGTTTATCCCCATGTTGTCCGATTCACAGGGCCGTCTGGGGCTGGACGCCCATGTGGGCGAGCGCGGCGTTAAGCTTTCCGGCGGCCAGCGGCAGCGTATCGCCATTGCCAGGGTGCTGCTGAAGGACGCGCCGATTCTGATTATGGATGAGGCGACGTCCGCGCTGGACTCCGAAGTGGAGGCCGCCATTCAGGAAAGCCTTGAAACGCTGATGGGCGGCAAGACGGTGATCGCCATTGCTCACCGCCTGTCGACAATTGCCAAAATGGATCGCCTGGTGGTGCTGGAGAAAGGCCGCATTGCCGAGATGGGCAGCCATCAGCAATTGCTGGCGCAGGGCGGGCTGTATGCGCGGCTGTGGGCGCATCAGACCGGCGGCTTTGTCGGCGAGAGCTAATCGCTCTACGGCCCTGTTTTCCCCGAGGGCCGTACCCTTCTGAAGCGTAATTTATCCTTCCTCTCCCTGGCGACGGTAGGGCAGCGCCTCTCTGGCCTCTTCTGCCCAGGCCATTACCCCGGCGCGTTCCTGCTGGAGGAAGTCGGCCACCGCTTCATGCAGTCCCTGGTGGCGCAGATAATGCCAGGATTCGGTAATTACTGGCTCAAAACCGCGGATCAGCTTGTGCTCCCCCTGGGCGCCAGCGTCAAACCGCTGAAGCCCGTGGGCAATCGCATAATCCATTCCCTGATAGAAACAGGTCTCAAAGTGCAGGCGGTTAAACTCTTCCAGGCAGCCCCAGTAGCGGCCATACAGCGTCGTGCCGTCAATCAGGCTAAAGGCCATCGCCGCCGCGAGCCCGTTCTGCGTGGCTATCACCACCCGAATAGCCTGCGGCATTTTCTCCGCCAGCAGGCTAAAAAAGGATCTGGTGAGGTACGGGCGCTGACCGCGCACGGCGTAGGTATTGGCATAGCAGGCGTAGACAAAGTCCCAGTGGGATTCGCTAAGCTGGTCGCCGTTCAGCCACTCAAATTCAAAGCCCTGGCTGGCAACCAATTGCCGCTCCTTGCGGATCTGCTTACGCTTGCGCGACATCAGCGTATCGAGAAAATCCTGAAAATCCCGGTAGCCCGGATTATGCCAGTGATACTGGCAGCCCAGGCGCGGCAGCCAGTCTGGCTGCTCCGCCAGCAGGGTCCGGGCGTGGGCGTTGCCAAAGTTGATATGGGCGCTGTGCAGCTGGCGCTGCTCCAGGAAGTCCGGTATCTGCTGGAGCAGTTTTCTCCCCGCCTCAGCCTCGCCCAGCAGGCGTGCGCCGCTGACCGGGCTGAAGGGAACGGCGGCCAGCCATTTTGGATAGTAGGGCAGCCCGGCCCGTTGGCAGGCGTCGGCCCAGGCATGATCAAATACGTATTCTCCCCTGGAGTGGGATTTACGGTAGCCAGGCAGCGCCGCGCGCACCTCATCCTGTTCAATCCACAGTAGATGCTCAGGCTGCCAGCCGCTGCCTTTTCCCAGGCAGCCGCTCTCTTCCAGCGTGCTGAGAAAGGCGTGGCTGATAAAAGGCTGATCGTCCGGGGTCAGGGCATCCCACTGACTGGCGGGGAGATCGGCCAACTGCGTCAGAAGGGTAAGCGACATAGCTGCACTCCGTCATTACGGCGAGTACGGGAACCCGTACCCGATAGAAAGCGAAGAGTTAAGGTGAAGGTTTTTGCGGAGAAGATCAATGACTGATAGCGCCACCGCACGGGCCGCTAAAGCTGGCGCGGTGTCGCCGATAATCGCCCAGATTTCCGCCCTGGCCTCGTTCCTGCCACTGAACGTCGCGAGGGAGTAAAAACTTTGCTGGAATGTGCTCTGGGCCGAAGATTCTGTCGGCAGACTTCACTCTGTAATCTGTGGTTTTCCCTCAGGGGTCCATCATGGCGGGGCTGGCATCCTTGAGGAAGTTGTAAAACCAGGTTTTCGCTGAGATATCGCCGATCTCGGTATGGGCATAGATAAACACTTCCTGATCGGGGACCTGGAAAGGGAGCTCAAACAGGCGGCCATTACGTCGGCTCAGATAGATTTTCGCCGCGGCGGAGGGCAGCGTGACCAGCAGTTCGCTGGAGGCAATCAGCTCGCCAAGCGCGGCAAAATGCGGCACTTCCAGCGCGATATCCCGCTCCAGCCCGAACTCCTTCAGCCGGTCTTCAACAATATGATGTCCGCTGGTTGCCGCCACAACGACATGTTTTTCCTGCATATACTCCTCCAGCGATAGCCTGTTGCTGATGCGGGGATGGCGATCGTTCAGCAGGCAAACGTAGCGTTCGTAGAGGATCAGCTCACGCTGCGCGGAAGACACCGAGGCGTTGCGATTGCAAATGGCCGCATCTATCTTGCCGGTGAGCAGCCATTCATTCAGCCTGATAGCGTCGATAGCTACCACCTCAAGCTGAATACCGGGCGCAACATCCCGCAGCCCGGCGACGAGTCGCGGCAGCAGCAGCAGCTCACCCAAATCCGAGAGCGCCAGGCGGAATTTGTGTCGCGAGGTCGCGGGGGTAAAGGTCCGGGTATTCGCCACCGCTTTTTCAATGCCGGTCAGGGACTTTTTAAACACCTTATAGAGCTGGACCGCCGTTGGCGTCGGCTCCATGCCGGCCCGGCTGCGCTTGAAAAGCGCATCGTTAGTTTCTTGTCGCAGGCGGGCTAGCGCATAGCTGGCCGAAGGTTGAGTAATGAACAGCCGCGCCGCCGCGCCGCTGACGCTGCGCGTTTCGTAAATGGCGGTGAACACGCGGACAAGATTGAGATCCATCATGGAAGTTGCCTTATAGAGAATGTCTATAAATGAAGATTTAAAATATCTATTTGAACTATTTTATACTTCTTTATAACATTCACCCCGTCAATATTTGATATGTTGCATTATTTTTTCCATATCGCCTTTATCTCCCATAAAATCATAAACTTATTATAATTTCATCGCGCAGAAAGCACCGGTGTCGTCTGGCCCGTGCAGATCAGGAGAAAGCAAGTGAAAGGCGAAATTGTAGACGTCATCATCGACTGGATTGAAGAACATCTGGACGACGGCATAAATATTGAAGCGGTAGCTGCCCGCTCTGGCTATTCAAAATGGCACCTGCAACGGGCATTCAAAGAGAAGAAAGGCATGACGTTGGGGACGTTTATTCGCTGCCGTCGCCTGGATCAGGCTGCGAAAAGCCTGGTCAGCTCGCACAAAACCATCATGACCATTTCAATGGATTTGGGCTTCTCTTCCCAGCAGTGTTTTCAGCGAGTGTTTAAAAAACATTTTAACGTCACGCCCAGAGACTATCGCAATCAGCATCGTGAATTCTGCTGAGTCAGCGTAGCCGGACAGCCTTTTTACCCCTAAATTCCGCGACAGGCCATCATGAAAAAATATACGCTGTTGCTCATCACCCTGGTGATGAGCGGCCCCGCTTTTGCCGCAACGCTGGGTCAGCACGCGCCCATTGGCGTGGTTACCCTTCAGTGCGATCCCGGCAGCTGCGCCAGCGAGGCGCGGTCCGGCCACTGGCTTAGCCAGGTTCCGTACGGCTATGAGCGCCAGGTACAGCGCGTGATGAGGCAGGCTGACGAGGTGGGATCGCTGGGTGGCGGGGGCTTCTCCAGCCGGATAAGGTAAATTGGCCGCGACACTGCGTAAAATCCGTTAAATTCCGCCCCACAGCGCGCTCAGGCTGCAAAATTTAACATTTCCTGGGCTATAATGGCGCCCGTGTTTATTTGCTTACGGGATGCTATGGAACGTTTCGCTGAAAATCTTATTTATGCTTCGCGCTGGCTGTTGGCGCCGATCTATATCGGGCTTTCACTGGGCTTGCTGGCGCTGGCGATCAAGTTTTTCCAGGAGGTTTTTCACCTGTTGCCAGACGTGCTGGCAATCGCTGAGAACGATCTGGTGCTGGTGCTGCTGTCAATGATTGACCTGACGCTGGTGGGCGGCCTGCTGGTGATGGTGATGCTTTCCGGCTACGAAAACTTTGTCTCTAAGCTGGATATTGCGGACCACAAAGAAAAACTCAGCTGGCTGGGAAAAATGGATTCCGGCTCACTGAAAAATAAAGTGGCCGCCTCGATTGTCGCAATTTCTTCAATTCACCTGCTGCGGGTGTTTATGGATGCTAAAAACATTCCTGATAATAAACTCCAGTGGTACGTCATTATTCACCTGACTTTTGTTCTCTCGGCTTTCGTGATGGGCTACCTGGACAGCATGTCGCGCAAAGAGAAAGCCAGCAGCCACTGATCCCCTCTCTGCCCGGGTTTCCGGGCAGATCCCGCTCTTTTTTCACGCTGATGACGATTTCGCTTGCATCAACCGGGGCAGATCGCATAAAAAGCGGTGAAGAGCGCTTGCCTCATGCCGATAAAAATAATTATGACCGGCGATATTCCCTGAAATCCCGATGAACTGCGGTTATTCCGCGAATAACTTCTGGCATCTTCATTGCATGATTTTAAGGGCGTGCTGCAAGGGCAGCACCAGGCGACTCCCCGTAATAACTGAGGATAGAAATGCCAGATGATTAGTCGTCGTCGGTTTATTTTAGGAACCGGCGCTACTTTACTTGCGATGACCACCGGGAAGCTATTTGCCAGAGAAGATATTATTCCGCTCTGGCAGGACGATCCGCCGGGCGGCGGCGGCCCAAGCGGGAACCTTCACGTTTCTGCCAACGGCTCGTGGTCCAATATTGTCAGCCCGGCGATCCAGCGCTTTCAACCGGAAAACCCGAACGGATCGGCGGTGCTGATTGCCGCAGGCGGCGGCTATCGCTGGATTGGCATGGGCGGGGAAGCCTGGCCCGTTGCGCACTGGCTGAATGCCCAGGGCTATACGGCCTATGTACTGAGCTACCGTTTACCTCGTGAAAAGTGGCAGGCTGGCAGCCTTGCGCCGTTGCAGGATGCCCAGCGGGCGATCCGCCTGGTGCGTTCGATGGAAAGAAAGGTGCATCTGCTCGGCTTCTCGGCCGGCGGGCATCTGTTTGGCATGGCTGCCGCACGCCCTGACTTTCAAACCTACCAACCGCAGGACGCGCTCGATAACGTGGTGCCAGTGGTCGACAGCGTCGGGCTAATTTATCCGGTTATCACCCTGGAACCGCCTTATACCCACACCACTACGCATCTGCAACTGGTAGGAAAAAACGCCTCGCGAAATGAAGAGGCTAACTGGTCGGTAGAAAACTACGTCACCCGCAAGTTTCCACCGACGTTTCTGGCGCAGGCAGAGGATGACCTGGTCTCCAACCCGCATAATACGGTGATCATGCACGATACCTGCCGCCGAATGGGCGTGCCGGTTGAGCAGATCAATATCATCCGTGGCGGCCACGGCTTTGGCCTCGGGAAGGCCGGGTCGCCAGCCGCTATCTGGGATAAAGCCTACGCTGTCTGGCTGGATGCCCGCCGCTAAGCCCACGTCTCCGGCACTTCGGTGCCGGAGAGCCCTTTCTCCGGCCACACCCTTACTCCTGACGATAGTAAACCGCTATACGCTGATTGTTGACCTGCTCAATACTCACTTCGGTGTCAAAAATGTCGCCAATTACCTCAGCGGTCATGATCTCTTCAGGCACCCCGCGATAGCAGATTTTGCCTGCTTTCATCGCGATAATATGGTCGGACCAGGCGGAGGCGAAGTTAATGTCGTGGATCACCAGCACGATGGTTTTTTTCAGCTCATCGGCCGCCCGCCGTAGCTGCTTCATCATCGCTACGCTGTGTTTGATATCGAGGTTGTTTAACGGCTCATCAAGCAGCACATATTTCGTGTCCTGGCAGAGCACCATCGCTACATAGGCCCGCTGGCGCTGGCCGCCGGACAGCTCGTCAAGGTAGCGATCTTTCAACGGCACGAGTTCGAGAAAGGTCAGCGCCCGCTCAATATGCTGGCGATCGTCTTCCGTCAGGCGACCCTGTGACCACGGATAGCGTCCAAAGCCTACCAGATCGTAAACCGTCAGGCGGCTGGTGAGGTGATTCTCCTGGCGGAGAATGGAAAGCTCCGTAGCCAGACGTTTACCCGGCGTGTTCGCCACGTCCAGCCCGTTAATGGAGACGCTGCCCGCATCGGGCGTCAGCAGGCGGCTTATCACCGAAAGTAGCGTTGATTTCCCTGCGCCGTTGGCGCCAATAATCGAGGTCAGACCGCCCTCAGGAAGCGTCTCGCATATGCGATCCAGCACGGTGGTTTGCTGGTATTTTTTTACAACGCCGTTTATTTCAATCATAACGCCGCCTTTTTGATCAACAGGTAAAGAAACAGTGCCCCACCGGCGAATTCAATCACTACCGACAGCGTTCCCGCCATATTCAGCATCCGCTCCAGCACCAGCTGTCCGCCTACCAGCGCAATGGTCCCGGTGAGGAACACGCCGGGAAGGAGATACTGATGGCGGTGCGAGCCAATAATCTGATAGGTGAGGTTGGCGATCAGCAGCCCGAGAAAGGTCAGTGGCCCGACAAGCGCGGTGGAGATCGCTACCAGCAGCGAGACCAGCAGTAGCAGGGTGAGGGTCTTTTGCTGATAAGGCACGCCGAGGTTAAGCGCCGCGCTACGGCCAAGGGCCAGCACATCCAGCTCGTAGCGCAGCCGCCAGACGGCGAGGGCGATCGGCAGAACAATGACTGACGCCAGGGCAATGATCTCCGGTGGCGCGCGAGTGAAGGTAGCAAAAACCCGGCCCTGCAGAACGGCGAACTCTCCGGGCGCAAGCAGGCGTTGCAGCAGGCCAGACAGGCTGCGGAACAGTGTGCCAAAGACCAGCCCAATCAGCAGGACTTTATGCAGATCCAGACCCAGACCGGTCAGCAGCCAGCGGTACAGAGCGAGCGAAAAAATCAGCAGCAGCAGCGATTCACCCAGAAATTTGCCGATGACGCCCAGCGAACGGAAACCCTCCGCATCAATGAAAAAGATCGTTGCGGTCTGGATCAGGATAAACAGCGCTTCCAGCCCCATGATCGATGGCGTCAGGATACGGTTATTGGTTACCGTCTGAAACAGCAGCGTGGCGACGCCAGAGGCGAAGGCCACCAGCAGCATGGTGGCGAGGATCAGCCCACGGTGAACAAGAATATAGCGCAGGTTGCCGCTCAGATTGATCGTCATAAACAGCACAATTGCGGCCAGCGCCAGCGCGGCCAGCAGCCACAGGCGGCGAACTGGCGTGGAGTCGCGGCGACGCATGCCTGCCGACAGTGCTTCGCTTGAGGAAGAACTAGCCTGCATGTTTTGGTTTCCTCAGCAGCAGCAGTAGAAACACCAGCGCGCCGAAGACGCCGAGGATCGCGCTGACCGGCAGCTCAAACGGCCAGACGATAAGGCGACCGATGATGTCGCAAAACAGCACCAGCGCGCCGCCGCACAGCGCCACCCACGGGATGGTTCGCCGCAGGTTATCCCCCATCGCCAGGCTGACAATATTGGGCACGATCAGCCCCAGAAACGGCAGCACGCCAATGACCACCACCACCACGCCGCTGATTGCCGAGATAATCACCATCCCGCTGAGCAGAATGCGCGGGTAGTTCAGACCGACATTTACCGAGAATTCGCGCCCCATGCCCGCAACGGTAAAGCGATCGGCAATCAGCATCGCCAGCAGCGTCAGCGCGCCGACCGTCCACAGCAGCTCATAGCGCCCCTGCAACACGCCGGAGAAGTCGCCCGACTCCCAGCCGCCCAGCGACTGAAGCAGCTCAAACTCCATCGCCAGAAAGGTGGTGACCGCGCTGAAAATGGCGCCGAGCATGATGCCGGTCAGCGGTACCATCAGCGGCGATTTGATCCTCATACGCTGCAACAGCGCCATAAACAGCGCCGTGCCGCCGAGGGCAAAGAGCACGGCGATGACCATTTTCAGCAGCACGGAAGCTCCGGGATTGACGATCATCACCAACAGCACGCCGAGGCTGGCTGACTGGGTGGTGCCGGCCAGCGAGGGTTCAACAAAGCGGTTTTGCGTCAGCATCTGCATGATCAGACCGGCGACGCTCATCGCGCTACCGGCCAGCAGCAGCGCCAGCGTTCGCGGCACGCGGCTGATTAGCAAGATATCGCGCATCTCTGCGTCGGTCAGGACACCGGGCCAGCTCATCTGTCCCGCGCCGACGAGCAGGCTCCATGCCATCAGCCCCAGCAACGTCGCCAGGCCAGCAAGTAAGGGAAAGCTTTTCATCAGGAAAATTACTGTGCTGCTTTGTCCAGAGCGGCGCTGACGGTATCCATCAGTCGGCTGTAGCTTTGCAGCCCCCCGGCGATGTAAAGCGAGGAGGAATCAAGATAGACTACGTGCTGATTTTTCCAGGCTTTGCTCTTGCGTATCAGTGGGTTATCCAAAACCTGCTGGGCAGATTGCCCCTCTTTACGTCCGATGGCGTTGTCCCGATCCAGCACAAACAGCCATTCAGGGTTGGATTGCAGAATAAATTCGGAGGAGACGACGTTGCCATGACGGCCCGTTTGCTTAAAGCTGGCGGCTGGCTTAAAGCCCAGCACGTCGTAGATGAAGCCGAAGCGGGAGCCTGGCGTGTAGGCCGCCATCTTGCCGCCGTTGATCATTATCACCAGTGCCGTGCCGGTATTGGCGGATTTAGCCTTGATATCGGCGATTTTCGCATTGAAGGCGGTCAGCAGCGTTTTCGCCTGCTGCTGTTTATCAAACAGGGCGGCGAGCTGTTCGATGCGCTGGGTCAGACTGGCGACAAAGTTTTGCGGGTCCACGTCCAGGGCCAGCGTCGGGGCGATCTCGCTCAGTTTGTCATAGGCATCGTGCGCGCGTCCGCCAGCCAGGATCACATCCGGCTTAGCGTTTACCAGCGCTTCATAATCAGGTTCGAACAGCGTTCCGGCATTCAGATAACCTTCACCCTGATACTTCGCGAGGAACGCGGGCAGATGGGCGCTGTTTTTCGGTGCGCCAGCCACCGGAATATCCAGCGCGTCGGCGTTATCCAGCGTTGCCGGGTTGAGAATAATCACCTTTTTCGGGTTGAGCGGCACCTGAGTGGTTCCCTGGGCGTGCTCAATACGCAGGGTGTTTTCTTGCTCCGTGGCTAAAACCGCCTGGCAGCTGCTGATAAGCAACCCTGTGGCGACCAGTGACGCGGCCAGCGCTGAACGTAGTTTCATTTTCTCTCCTGAAAGTGAAGGTGACAATTGTTTGAATGCTAATGATTCGTATTTCCAATTGTGTCAATCATACGCGATCGGGAGAAGGAATAAACGCGCTTTTTGTCGAGTGAAGGCGAGACTTACCGGCCTGCCCAATGAAAAAGCCAGCGTCCGCTGGCTTTTTCACGGGTGATAATGGCTTATCGCATGGTAACGAATTCTTCCGACCCGGTTGGGTGGATAGCCACGGTATTGTCGAAATCTTTCTTGGTTGCGCCCATTTTCAGCGCCACCGCAAAGCCCTGTAGCATTTCGTCCATGCCGTAGCCGATGCCGTGAATACCGACGATCTTCTCTTCTTTACCTACGCAAACCAGCTTCATCCGGCACGGCTGGCGGTGCTGGGTGACGGCGGTATACATAGCGGTAAACGCGGATTTATACACTTTCACCTGGTCGTCGCCGTATTGCTCACGCGCTTCCGGTTCGCTCAGGCCCACGGTACCGATTGGCGGGTGGCTGAAGACCACGGTTGGCACGTTGCTATAGTCGAGATGCTCTTCCGGCTTGTTGTTAAACAGACGTTCAGACAGGCGGCGGCCTGCGGCCACGGCCACTGGCGTCAGCTCGACGGCGCCGGTGTTATCGCCGACGGCGTAAATGCCGGGAACGCTGGTGTTCTGGTATTTATCAACGCTGATGTAGCCTTTTTCGTTCAGCTTCACGCCCGTTACGTCCAGATTCAGGTTGTCGGTCATTGGCTCACGGCCGATAGCCCACACCAGGCAGTCAACGGTTTGCTCTTTGCCATTTTCCAGCTGTAGCGTCAGGCTGCCGTCGGCATTTTTGATCACCGCTTTCGGGATGGATTCGGTATGCAGGGTCGGGCCTTCGGCGTTCATCACTTCCACCAGCGTATCGACAATCAGCGGGTCGAAGGTGCGCAGCGGCGCGTGCTTACGTACAAACAGGTGCGTCTCTGAACCCAGCGCGTTCACCACGCCAGCAATTTCAACGGCGATATAGCCCGCGCCCACCACGGCAGTGCGTTTTGGCAAGGCATCAAGCTCAAAGAAACCGTCAGAATCAATGCCGTATTCCGCACCCGGAATGGCCGGATGGCTTGGACGGCCGCCGGTAGCGATCAGGATATGGTCGGCGGTGATTTTTTCGCCGTTCACTTCTACGGTATGCGCATCAATGAAGCGCGCATAGCCTTTGATCACCTCTACGTTGTTTTTACCCAGCACGTTATCGTACGAGGTGTGAATGCGGTCAATATAGGCGCTGCGGTTTTTGACCAGCGTAGCCCAGTTGAAGCTGTTCACGGTGGTATCAAAGCCGTAATCCGGGCCGTACAGGTGAATCGCTTCGGCAATTTGCGCCGCGTGCCACATCACTTTCTTCGGGACGCAACCGACGTTTACGCAGGTGCCGCCCAGCTCTTTCGCTTCGATCAGCGCGCATTTCTGCCCGTACATGGCCGCACGGTTGATAGAAGCGATGCCGCCGCTGCCGCCGCCAATGGCAAGGTAGTCATAATGTCTGGTCATCGAATATTCTCTAAGTCAGTGAAATGATTTGGCGGTAGTGTAACGCCACTCGGTGAAATGCCGCAAAGTTTGCGTCTATGATTGTGATAGGGCTGGCGCGCAGTATTCGGCGATAATCTCAATTTACTGTGAATCAGCTCACTATTTTCGCTTATCAACTGGCAGAGGGAGGCCGGATGGAACTGCTATTTTTAGGGACCGGCGCGGGTACGCCAAGCCGCCAGCGGAACGTCACCAGCATCGCGCTGAATTTACAGGGTGTACGAGGCGGCTGCTGGCTGTTTGACTGCGGTGAAGGCACCCAGCATCAAATCATGCGCTCCCAGGTGAAAACCGGGAAAATCGATAAGATCTTTATCACCCATCTGCACGGCGATCATATTTTTGGCCTACCGGGGTTGCTGACCAGCCGCTCGATGAATGGTATCAGCGAAACTCTGACAGTTTACGGTCCTGCAGGCATTAAAGCTTTTATTGAGACGACGCTTAGCCTCAGCGGCTCCTGGTTAACTTTCCCGCTGGATGTGGTGGAAATTGAGGCTGGGGAACTGTTTAACGATGAGCATTTCCGCGTGACGGCATATCCGCTAACCCATCCGCTGGCGTGTTACGGCTATCGCATTGAAGAACACGATAAGCCGGGAGCGCTGGATGCTGCACGCCTGCTGGCCGACGGCATCAAGCCGGGCGCGCTGTTCCAGCGGCTTAAATCCGGGCAGACCGTGACGATGGAAAATGGTCGCGTGGTCAAGGGTAAAGACTATCTCGGACCGCCGACCAAAGGGCTGACGCTGGCGATTTTTGGCGACACCAGTCCGACGCCCGCGGCCAGCGAGCTGGCTGCCAATGCCGATATTATGGTGCATGAGGCTACGCTTGAGGCGGCGCTGGAGGAGAAAGCCAACGGTCGGGGGCACTCCTCAACGGTGCAGGCAGCCACGGCGGCCAAACAGGCGGGTGCGAAGCGGCTGATCGTCACGCACTTAAGCTCGCGATATCTGCGGGAGGATGGAGAGAGGCTGCTGGCGGAGTGCCGGGCGATTTTCCCAAATACCGAGATGGCTTATGACTTCTCGGTATTCAGGTTTTAGCGAGCGGCGGTGCTTATCCCGCCAGTGGACGGCCGTTATTCCGGCACAATCCAACTGACTTTGGTGTGACCCGTTCCGGCCGGAACCAGGTGTTTGAGCAGCCACGGCAGAACGTTGTTCATCTGCTGCTCCAGCTTCCACGGCGGGTTGATCACAATCATGCCGGAAGCGGTCATGCCAAAGCGATCGCTGTCCGGGCGCACGCCCAGCTCAATTTGCAGAATGCGGCGAATGCCGGAGGCTTCCAGCTCGTTGCAGATACGCTTAATCTGCTGGCGCAGCACCACCGGATACCACAGCGCAAAAACGCCGGTTCCGAAGCGCTTGTAGCCTTCCAGCAGACCCTTCACCACGGCCTGATAGTCAGACTTCATCTCATAGGGCGGATCGATCAGGATCAGACCCCGGCGTGACGGAGGCGGCAGCTTGGATTTCAGCTGCTGGAAACCGTCCGCGCGTTCGGTGCGGGCGCGGTCATCCTTCTGGAACTCATTGCGCAGCATCGGGTAATCGCTGGGGTGCAGCTCCGTCAGGCTGAGCTTATCGGTAGGTCGCAGCAGATGGCGCGCGATCAGCGGGGAGCCGGGATAATAGCGCAGTTTGCCGTTCTGGTTCAGCGCCTTAACGCAGGAGATATAGCTTTCCAGCTCTTCCGGCAAATCGTCCTGCTGCCAGATGCGGGCAATCCCTTCCAGATATTCCCCCGTGCGCTCAGCGTGCTCGCCGCTCAGCTGATAGCGCCCGGCGCCGGCATGGGTGTCCAGATAGAGGAAGGGTTTTTCCTTCTCATTCAGCGCAGTGATGATCAGGCTCTGAACGGTATGTTTGAGAACGTCGGCATGGTTGCCGGCATGAAAACTGTGGCGATAGCTGAGCATTTTGTATCCTGTTGAATTTATAAGGTTTTAATTGATGGCGATCAATTTATTACAATTATTACCTCACGGATTACCCACAGAACGACGCACAGCAACGGATGCAGGAAAAAGCATGAGAACCTTTAAGGCGAGGGATTATATCAGGGATGAAGAGCAGATGGGCTGAAAGCATAGGAACAAATCAGCGCTTTTGGTTGTTTTGCGCCCTTGCCGGGGCCATCCGTCAGCGTTACAGGTGAAAAATATAAGCGAGGCTTTTACCCTGATAGCAGGGAATATAAGTACCAATAATTTTCGAAATCTGTGATCTGCCCCGACTCAACTCCAGCTGACTATGATGTGAATCAAACTGACGTCCACCTTCTGCGCATTACAGTGAGTGATGTCTGTTTACGGAAATTATTACAAGGAGTTAACTATGGCTATTCCGGCATACCTCTGGCTTAAGGATGATGGCGGCGCTGATATCAAAGGTTCGGTGGACGTGCAGAATCGGGAGGGTAGCTACAATTGTGGAAATTAAGGGGTGTCGGATTAATTATTAAACTTACACTTTTGTTTATTTCAATGATAAGTTTTAACGGCATCGCTAATGTTAACGTGAACGATTGCACAGGTATTCATGGCGACGTTGGTATAGCCATGTCGCTTTCAATGAAAGAAGATTTTAATCTGGATAACTCCGCATTTATTGATGTCAATACAAGAATTAAAATAATAAGCGAGGAGCCTGTTACATTTGCATTAGCAAAAACCTATGGCTTGCAGGAAAAAAATCTCAGTGGCGAAAACAGTGAGGACCCGACAACTGTTGATGAATATGCAATGAGGTTCATGGCTAATAATGCTAAAAATGTCATTGCGGAATACACCTTTGAAAATAAAAACAAGCTACGTAATATTTTCCTGACATCCGCGTTCGTAAGCGATACTGACTGTATCGTAAGGTTTAACGGGTATATTATAGTTAAAAGAGAATTCTGATTTGAAAGTCACGGTAATAACATGTGCGGTCGTGATGGCTTTCTGATTCATGGTGATAACGGACGTGGCACGGCGTCAAATGGCTGCATTGTTGCCTCTTTGGATGTCAGGAAGAGAATAGCCGATAGCGGTGACAGGGAGTTACTCGTCAAATGAAAAGAAAACTTTTAATAGCATTATTTTTTCTGCTTAGCGCCTGTTCTTCTCATCAGGTCAGCACGTCAGAACAAACGCTCTATGAAAGAGTACAGACCGCAATACGTACCCACGAAACGAAATACTTGTCAGATTCCGAGTATGAGAAAATAGCAATCTATATGTCCGAAGGTAAAAGCCGCTGGATAGCACTTTATCCTGAGTTTCAGGATCGACCCTTTATTAGTATGACCTCTTTTCAGGAAGGTTTGAACATCTCAATGGCCTATGCCTTATCTGAAAACCCCGAAGAAACACTAAAGTTTATTGATAAAAATAACGTGGGTGAGATTTGCGGCGTGCCGTTCATCGAGCCAACAGAAGCTGAAATTGATTCATACTATTTGAAAACCCGCGCGGCTCTTATGGCTCAAGGTTTGCAGGGCCAGTGGCGAGAAAAGTGCTTATCCGTATTGAATACCACAATGCGAAAATCCCGTTTAACTGATTAAGCAATCATTGTTTCTACTTCCAGCAGGTGAAGTCCGCTAATAAATATCGTGGCGATAACTCAACCAGTCCAGAATCTGTCCAGTGGGAAGGAAGACTCGTGCCGCCCGAAGGCAGCACGTATTGGCGTTACCAAACAGCCCTGCGGACCGCTATCCAGGCAGGCGCTGCCACAGCGGGTAGGTGAAGAACATCAGGTGCAGCATATTGAAGGCAAAGTGTACCAGCGTGGAGACCCAAACCCGGCCGCTCCACAGCCACGCCAGGCCATAGATAATGCCCGCCAGCGCGGCAAAGAGCACCAGCAGCGGCCCTCCGGCGACATGCGCCAGGCCAAATATCACTGCGGCCACTCCCAGTCCCCAGATATTTCCCAGCTTTTGGCTCAGTCGCTGCTGCACATAGCCGCGGAACAGCGCCTCTTCGGCAAAGGAAACGAAGAACAGGTTTGCCAGCATAAACGCGCCCAGCCATTCGGGCTGATGCAGCTCCACGCGCAGGCCGCCAGCCAGCGTGGCAACCAGCAGCAAAAGCGGCATCGAAAGTATCAGCACCAGCCACCATAGCCTGTTTTTCGGCGCGACAGCCGGACGTTTCAGCAAGCCAGGCAGACAGGCAAGCAGCAGGAAGGGGATCAGGGCTTTATCGAAATTATAATAGAAGGTGAAGGGGGCACTCTCCGGCCCGGCCTTGACGCCGCTGACAATCTTCAGATTAGAGAAGCCCGGAATCAGGTGCAGCATCAGCGCTATCGCGCTCAGCACCAGGATCGCTTCGCCAGCCAGCGCGGGGAAGCCCGGCTGCCTGAGGCGCCCTCGCCAGACGGCAACCGCGCCTATCGCTACCAGCGCGGCTATCGCGGGCCATTGCAGCGTGTGGTCGAAGACTGCCAGTACCAGCGCAAGGGTCAGTAATCCCAGCGAGGCGCGCAGATGGAAGGGAAGTAATAACAGTGAGGCGGCATAGACATACCACATAACAACACTCCGTGTGGTTAACCATAAGATCGGGAGACGGCGAAAGTATGCGGACGGCAGCCGGAGCAGGCAACAGGAATCGTGCCGGGAATAGCTGAATATGCTGACGAAAATGATGCAGATCAAAGCCTGCACACCAGGCCTGAACCGAAGGGAAACTCAGCAAAGCCAGCCGTATACCGGGGTTTCTCCCGTCAACTTTCGTGACGTTTCCTCGTCGGCCAGCCATTGATTTTCACTACACTTAGCCTCATGTTAGCTTAATCGCGTTTTCAACCGCGCCTCATACATGACATGAACAAGGACTGCGCTATGACCAATCCGTTACTCTCCTCCTTTACGCTTCCTCCTTTCTCCGCCATTAAACCAGAACATGTCGTACCCGCCGTGACTAAGGCTCTGGCCGACTGCCGTGCTGCGGTGGAGAAAGTCGTCGCTCTCGGCGCGCCTTACACATGGGATAACCTGGTTCAGCCGCTGGCGGAAGTGGACGATCGTTTAGGACGCCTGTTTTCTCCGGTCAGCCACCTGAACTCTGTCAAAAATAGCCCGGAGCTGCGCGAGGCCTACGAGCAGACGCTGCCGCTGCTGTCCGAATACAGCACCTGGGTGGGACAGCATGAAGGCCTGTATCAGGCATACCGCAATCTGAAAGAGACCAGCTATGCAGGCCTGAGCGTACCGCAGAAGAAGGCTGTGGATAACGCGCTGCGTGATTTCGAACTGTCCGGGATTGGCCTGTCGAAAGAGAAGCAGAAGCGCTACGGCGAAATTGCCGCGCGTCTCTCGGAGCTGGGTTCCAAATACAGCAACAACGTGCTGGATGCCACCATGGGCTGGAGTAAGCTGATCGCCGATGAGCGCGAACTTTCTGGCCTGCCGGAAAGCGCGCTGGGTGCGGCCAAAGCGCAGGCCGAAGCTAAAGAGCAGGAAGGCTGGCTGTTAACGCTGGATATCCCCAGCTATCTGCCGGTGATGACCTACTGCGACAACCAGGCGCTGCGTGAAGAGATGTACCGCGCTTTCTCTACCCGTGCTTCTGACCAGGGGCCGAACGCGGGCAAGTGGGATAACAGCGAAGTGATGGCGGAAGAGCTGGCGCTGCGCCACGAGCTGGCTCAGCTGCTGGGCTTTGACTCCTACGCGGACAAATCGCTGGCGACCAAAATGGCGGAAAACCCGGCGCAGGTTACCGACTTCCTGACCGATCTGGCGAAACGCGCCCGGCCTCAGGCCGAAAGAGAGATCGAGCAGCTTCGGGCCTTTGCCAAAAAAGAGTACGGCGTTGATGAGCTGAACCCGTGGGATCTGACCTATTTTGGCGAAAAGCAAAAGCAGCATCTTTATTCGATCAGCGACGAGCAGCTGCGCCCCTATTTCCCGGAAGAGCGCGCGGTGAACGGCCTGTTTGAAGTGGTCAAACGTATTTATGGCATCACGGCTAAAGAGCGCAAGGACGTGGATGTTTACCACCCTGACGTGCGTTTCTTCGACCTGTTTGATGAGACTGGCGAGCTGCGCGGCAGCTTCTATCTCGACCTATACGCGCGCGAGCACAAGCGCGGCGGTGCGTGGATGGACGACTGCGTGGGCCAGATGCGGCGAGCTGACGGTTCGCTGCAAAAGCCGGTGGCCTACCTGACCTGTAACTTCAACCGTCCGCTTAAGGGCAAGCCTGCGCTGTTTACCCACGACGAAGTGACCACGCTGTTCCATGAATTTGGTCACGGCCTGCACCACATGCTGACGCGCATCGAAACTCCGGGCGTGGCTGGCATCAGCGGCGTGCCGTGGGATGCGGTCGAGCTGCCAAGCCAGTTTATGGAGAACTGGTGCTGGGAGCCGGACGCGCTGGCCTTTATCTCCGGCCACTATGAAACCGGCGAGCCGCTGCCGCAGGCGCTGTTGGATAAAATGCTGGCGGCGAAAAACTACCAGGCGGCGCTGTTTATCCTGCGTCAGCTGGAATTCGGCCTGTTCGACTTCCGCCTACATGCCGAGTTTGACCCGGCAAAAGGCGCGCAGATCCTCGAGATGCTGAAAGAGATCAAACAGCTGGTCGCCGTGGTGCCAAGCCCTGCCTGGGGCCGCTTCCCACACGCTTTCAGCCATATCTTTGCCGGAGGCTATGCTGCGGGATACTACAGCTATCTGTGGGCCGATGTGCTGGCGGCAGATGCTTACTCACGCTTTGAAGAAGAGGGTATTTTCAATCGTGAAACGGGCCAGTCTTTCCTGGATAATATCCTGACGCGCGGTGGTTCTGAGGAGCCGATGGCGCTGTTCAAGCGCTTTCGTGGCCGCGAGCCGCAGCTGGATGCCATGCTGGAACACTACGGTATTCAGGAATAGTTTTAACGTGAAGATCTGTTTAGTTGATCAATCAGGCGCCGGAGACGGCGCCTTATCTGTTTTAGCCGCTCGCTGGCAGTTGCAGCATGATGAACACGCGCCGATGGCGCTGGTGATGACCGCCACGCACCTGGAGCTACGCAAGCTGGATGAGCCGAAGCTTGGCGGGATTTTTGTTGATTTCGTTGAGGGGGCGATGGCTCACCGTCGCCGTTTTGGCGGAGGCCGGGGTGAAGCGGTAGCCAAAGCCGTAGGGATTAAGAGCGGCTATCTGCCTGCGGTGGTTGACGCCACGGCGGGGCTGGGGCGCGATGCTTTTGTGCTGGCTTCGATTGGCTGCCGCGTGCAGATGCTGGAGCGTCATCCGGTGGTCGCTGCATTGCTGGATGACGGACTGCGACGCGGCTATGAGAATGCTGAGATTGGCGGCTGGCTGCGCGAGCGTCTGACGTTGATCCACGCTTCCAGCCTGGACGCGCTGGCGGAGATGGCGGAGAAACCCGACGTGGTTTATCTCGACCCGATGTTTCCCCACCGGCAGAAAAGCGCGCTGGTGAAGAAAGAGATGCGGGTGTTTCAAACGCTGGTGGGAGCCGACGACGATGCGGACGGGCTGCTGGCCCCGGCAAGGCGGCTGGCGAAAAAGCGCGTGGTGGTGAAGCGGCCTGACTATGCGCCGCCGCTGGCTGGCGTAGCAACGCAGTCGGCAGTGGTGACCAAAAGCCACCGTTTTGATATCTACCCGCCGCTGACCAGCGACTAACCATGGTCTCTGTCGCAAGGGGCAGGGCGGAATCCTGTTCCGCCCCGGCCTGACGCTATGACTCTTCGTCTTCGTCGCGCAGCGGTACGATCAGCATATCGATATGTACGGTGTTGATCAGCTGGCGAGCCGAGGACATCAGCTTGCTCCAGAAGTCCTGATGGTGACCGCAAACCACCAGATCGACGTCATATTTTCTGATCGCGTCGACCAGCACCTGGCCCAGATCGCCGCTGCCGCTGAGGGTTTCGGAAATCGGGTAGCCTGCGCTGTTGGAGAGGTCGGTCAGGGCAGTATGGGTTTCTTCAGAGATACGCTTTTGCATATCGCCAAGGTTCACGTCAATCAGCCCGGTATAGAGATCGGAATAGTTTACGTCGACGTGGATCAGCGACACTTTGGCATCGTAAGGACGCGCCATCGACACCGCTTTGGCGACCAGCAGCTTACTTTCCGGGGAAAGGTCGACTGCAATCAGAATGTGTTTATAAGACATAACGATACTCCTTTCTTTCGTTGCGGAGGGTTATCCGCCGACAAAGTTGTCTTTTTGCATCATAACACATTGAAATCCGTTGCTAATGTTTAATGCGTTGAGGTTTAGTACCGCGCCTTGGGTGAGTAAATACCCCGACGCCGCTATTATTCTCGCTGTTATTATAGCCCGAATGATTAGCGGAAGGGCGTGTTGGCCGCGCCCTTTGCGAGCGGGATCAAAATGAATTTTTCTCTCTTTCTTGCGGTTGTGTAAAACATCGCTGGAAAAGATTTAAGCAGATCTCCTACACTGATATTAACGACATGTTATGCGCTAATGACGGTCGCTCTGCGGATACAATTACAATTCTGTCTGGTTCAATGAGGTGATTGGCAAATCATTGTGGGGCCTGTCCGGCGTTCCCCGCTGAATACGCTCTTTGATGTATTGCCGGGAGGGGATCATGATCAGCACCATCGCGCTTTTTTGGGCTCTTTGTGTGGTATGTGTGGTGAATATGGCGCGCTATTTTTCCTCTTTGCGTGCGTTATTAGTGGTGCTTCGTGGGTGTGACCCTTTACTTTATCAATACGTAGATGGCGCAGGCTTCTTTACCTCGCACGGGCAGCCGAGCAAGCAGGTCAGGCTGGTGCGCTATATCTGGTCACAGCGCTATCGTGACCATCATGATGATGAGTTTATTCGCCGCTGCGAACGGGTTCGGGGGCAATTTATCCTGAGCAGTCTGCTGTGTGGTCTGGTGGTGGTTAGTCTGGTCGGGCTGCTCATCTGGCACTGAGAGCCGCGCCGACAGCAGAAAACAAAAAGGGCGGAAAGGTTATTGACCTTTCCGCCCTTTTGCCTGGAAGCGGTGATTAAGCCACGAACTTCAACGCCAGCCAGTACAGCACACCCGATAATATTATCGAGATCGGCAGGGTTAATACCCACGCCAGCAGGATATTTTTGATGGTGCGACTCTGTACGCCGCCGCCGTCAACCAGCATCGTACCGGCGACGGAAGAGGAGAGCACATGGGTTGTCGACACAGGCATCCCGGTATAGCTCGCCACGCCAATAGACACGGCGGCCGTCATCTGCGCCGACATGCCCTGAGCATAGGTCATGCCTTTTTTACCGATCTTCTCGCCGATGGTGGTCGCGACGCGACGCCATCCCACCATTGTACCCATCGAAAGTGCAAAGGCCACCGCGACGATAATCCAGAGCGGCGCATACTCCACGGTATTCAGCAGATCGCCTTTCAGCTTGCCGAGCAGGCGCTGGTCGTCGCTGCTGACGTTCGGCATTTTAGCGGCTTTATCGGCCGTATCGGAGATGCACATCAGCAAACGGCGAAGGTGCGAGCGCTGTTCGACGTTCAGCTTATCGTAGCTTTGCAGGTTGTTCAGCAGGCTCTGGGCATGTTGAATTGCTGACAGCGCGCGCTCGGCGTTGCAGTGAAACTCTTGCGGCGTACCGGGGTTTTCTTCCGGCGTCGGCACGGCTGGCGGCGCCATCTGCACGATGTGCGTTAGCGTGTCAGCGTGCTGCTGATAGTACTGCTCCAGATTGTTCACCGCATCACGGGTACGGGTGATGTCATAACCGGACGAGTTCATGTTTACCACAAACCCGGCTGGGGCAACGCCAATCAGCACCAGCATAATCAGGCCGATGCCTTTCTGGCCGTCGTTCGCGCCGTGCGAGTAGCTCACGCCGATAGCCGAAACAATCAGGGCGATACGGGTCCAGAACGGCGGTTTCTTTTTACCATCGATCTTTTCGCGTTCCGCTGGCGTCATATGAATACGCAGACGCTTTTTGCTTCCGCTCCAGTAGCGACGCAGAATAAACACCAGCCCGCCAGCCAGCACGAGGCCAACAATCGGTGAAATCACCAGCGACAGGAAAATGCCGATCATTTTAGGGATATTCAGCGCGTCCACTACCGAGGTGCCGGTGACCAGTGCGTTGGTCAGGCCGATGCCGATAATGGCGCCGATAAGCGTGTGCGAGCTGGAGGCCGGCAGACCGAAATACCAGGTGCCGAGATTCCAGATAATCGCGGCCAGTAGCATTGAGAAGACCATGGCGAGGCCATGAGCCGATCCAACGTTAAGCAGCAGGTCGGTGGGAAGAAGATGAACGATAGCGTAAGCCACGCTTAATCCGCCCAGCAGCACGCCAAAGAAGTTGAACACCCCGGCCATTGCTACCGCCAGCTGCGATCGCATAGCGCGGGTATAAATCACAGTCGCCACCGCATTGGCCGTATCGTGGAAACCGTTAATGGCTTCGTAGAACAACACAAACAGCAGCGCGAGGACCAGTAACAGGCCAGTATGGAAATCGAGCCCAGCGAACAGATGTAACATAAACGTTAAGCCATTTTGGAGGACATGAACGCGGCGCATTATCAGCGAGAAACCGCGGCTGGGGAAAGGGAAATATAGCCTTTTTTGACATAAATGTGTCAAAAAGGCGAAATCACTGATTTGATCTTGTTGAAAATCATCCGGTTACAAAATGTTTCCCGGATGACATTTTTGTTACTCTGGCATCCTCCGCCCCTTGTCACTACAATCAGCGTTTTTTTCAGCAGCCCGGAGCGAGTCGTGGAAAAGTTTGACGTTATTATCATTGGCGCCGGTGCGGCTGGCCTGTTCTGCGCCGCCCAGGCGGGGCAGCGCGGCAAGCGTGTCCTGCTGCTGGATAACGGCAAAAAAGCGGGCCGCAAAATTCTTATGTCCGGCGGCGGACGCTGCAATTTCACCAACCTCCATACCGAACCGGCAGCCTATCTGTCGCAGAACCCCCACTTTTGTAAATCCGCGCTGGCGCGTTACACCCAGTGGGATTTTATCGATCTGGTCAATCGTCACGGCATCGCCTGGCACGAGAAAACGCTGGGCCAGCTGTTTTGCGACGACTCGGCGCAGCAGATTGTCGACCTGCTGCTGAAAGAGTGCGAGATCGGGAAGGTGACGCTACGCCTGAGAAGCGAGGTGCTGAGCGTAAGCCGGGACGAGGCGGGCTACACGCTGGAGCTGAACGGCAGCGTCGCGCAGGCGGAGAAACTGGTTATCGCCTCCGGCGGGCTTTCTATGCCGGGACTGGGCGCCACCCCCTTTGGCTATAAAATTGCCGGGCAGTTTGGGCTGACGGTGTTTCCGACCCGCGCCGGACTGGTGCCCTTTACGCTGCATAAGCCGCTGCTGGAACAGCTTAAGACGCTCTCCGGCGTGGCGGTGCCCTCGCTGATGAGCGCCGAAGATGGCACGATCTTCAAAGAAGCGCTGCTTTTTACCCATCGCGGTCTGTCCGGCCCGGCGGTGCTGCAACTTTCCAGCTACTGGCAGCCGGGTGAATTCGTCACTATTAACCTGTCGCCGGAGCGCGACCTCGGCGACTTTATTAATCAAGAGCGCAAGGCGCACCCGAATCAGAGCCTGAAAAATACGCTGGCAAAAGTGCTGCCCCGCCGCCTGGTGGAGTGCCTGCAACTGCTGAGCAGCGTGCCGGAATGCACCCTGAAACAGCTGAACAGCCGCCAGCAGGGCGAGTTGGTTGAGGCGTTACACCGCTGGCGCGTTCAGCCAAACGGCACTGAAGGCTACCGCACGGCAGAAGTCACGCTGGGCGGCGTGGATACCAGCGTGCTCTCCTCTAAAACGATGGAGGCGCGCGATGTCCCCGGCCTGTATTTCATCGGCGAAGTGGTGGACGTGACCGGCTGGCTCGGCGGCTACAATTTCCAATGGGCCTGGAGCTCCGCCTGGGCTTGCGCTCAGGCCCTGTGAGGAACTGAGCGGCCGGATTACGCTGGCGCAACCAGGGCATTGACGAAGCGACGGGTGATTTGCTGCGGGCGGGTAATCGCTCCGCCAACCACTACCGCATGAGCGCCTGACGACAGGCAATGCGCGGCCATCTCTGGCGTTGCCACATTCCCCTCGGCAATCACCGGCACGCTGACGGCCGCAATAACCTCATGCAGGAATTGGTAATCATCGTCCGCAAGGCTTTTGCCCGTGGTCTCGCGGGTATAGCCATGCAGCGTGGTGCCTACACAGTCAAAGCCCAGCGAGGCGGCATGGCGCGCTTCCTCAACGGTCGCAATATCGGCCATCAGTAACAAATCCGGATAACGCTCGCGTATCGCGGCAACCAGTTCCGGCAGCTGGCGTTCGCCAGGGCGGGTATGACCTGTCGCGTCCATAGCAATCATCTGCGGATGCGCCGCCATCAACTCATCGACTTCCTGAAGCGTGGCGGTGATAAAGACATCGCTACCGGGATAGTCGCGTTTAAGAATGGCGATAACCGGCAGATCCACCGTATCCATAATCTTCTGAACATCAGCCAGACTGTTCGCTCGTATAGCCGCCGCGCCGCCTTCCATCGCGGCCACGGCCATGCGCGACATAATATAAGCGCTGTGCAGCGGCTCGTTTTCCAGGGCCTGGCAGGAAACGATCAGCTTCCCCTTAATTTGTTGCAACATGGGGGCTTTCATAGCGTAAGTAACTCCTCAACTTCGTTTTTAATAATGGTGACGTGGGGACCGTAAATGACCTGCACGCCATTACCGCGCCTGACAACGGCGCGTGCGCCGGTTGCTTTCAGCGCGGCTTCATCAATTTTGTTGCCATCA
The DNA here is from genome assembly GCF_000773975.1 of Erwinia typographi. Classification (GTDB taxonomy): domain Bacteria; phylum Pseudomonadota; class Gammaproteobacteria; order Enterobacterales; family Enterobacteriaceae; genus Erwinia; species Erwinia typographi. The sequence goes on along the minus strand of NZ_JRUQ01000019.1, from coordinate 31,676 downwards.
ACCAGCGTAATGCGCAGACGCGTGGCGCAGCAGTCCAGCTCCGCGATGTTCTCTTTACCGCCCAGCGCGGTAATCACCTGCCGTGGGCGCTCTGTGACCTGAACCTGCTCGCTTTCAACCGCGGCATCTTCACGCCCCGGCGTTTTAAAATTGAAGTGGTTGATGGCGATACGGAAGGTGAAGTAGTAGAGGAAGAACCAGGGAATACCGACCATGGGCACGTACATCCAGTGGGTTTTCGCCTCGCCCTGCAGCACGCCAAACAGAATGAAATCGATCAGCCCGCCCGAAAAAGTCTGGCCTATGGTGATATGCAGTATATGCGCAATCATAAACGCCAGGCCGTCGAACAGGGCGTGTATCACATACAGTACCGGCGCAATGAACAGGAACGAGAACTCAATGGGCTCGGTGATACCGGTCAGGAACGATGTCAGGGCGGCAGAAAGCAGCAGCCCGGCCACGCGCTTACGGTTCTCCGGCCTGGCGGTGTGATACATCGCAAGGCAGGCGCCCATCAGGCCAAACATCATGGTGATGAAACGCCCGGACATAAAGCGCGAGGTGCCGACGTAAAATTCCCTGGTGTTGGGATCGGCAAGCTGGGCGAAGAAAATGCGCTGCGTTCCTTCCACCAGCTGACCGTTAACCATTTCGGAGCCGCCCAGCGCCGTTGTCCAGAAGGGCAAATAGAAAATATGGTGCAGACCAAACGGCCCCAACATGCGCAAGACGAAGCCGTAGATAAAGGTACCAAAGTACCCTGTGGCATCCACCAGCCCACCCAGGCCGAAAATCAGCTTCTGGCAATGCGGCCAGACTACGGTCATGACGGCACCCACCAGGATGGCGACAAGGGAGCTGATAATCGGCACAAAGCGCGAACCGCCAAAGAACCCAAGAAACTGCGGCAGGGCAATTTTGTTATAGCGGTTGTGCAGCAGCGAGGTAACGATACCGATTACTACGCCGCCAAACACGCCCGTTTCGAGCGTCTGGATACCAAGCGCCATTCCCTGACCTACAGCGCCAGCGTCTGTCGCCGCCAGCACGCCGGTCAGTTTCAACAGCGCATTGATCGTGGCATTCATCACCAGGTAAGCGAGCAGAGACGCCAGACCCGCGGTGCCTTTATCGCCTTTCGCCAGTCCTACCGCGACGCCGACGGCGAACAAGACCGCCAGGTTGGCGAAGACCACTGACCCTGCGCTGGCCATGATGGTGAACACGCCCTGCAACCAGGCAATATCCAGGAAAGGGTAAGCCTTGATGGTGTTCGGATTCGACAACGCCCCGCCGATACCCAGCAATAACCCTGCAGCAGGTAGTACGGCAATCGGCAACATGAAAGATTTTCCAAAGCGCTGCGCTTTTTCGAACCAGGCCCCGGAAGCAGCCCCACTGAAGAGTGACATAAATTTTTACCCCGACGCGTTGTTGTGGTGATAATTATCACCACAATATATTTGGTCAGGTGAAAATTTCCACCATTATCGTTATAGCTTTCACTTATGATCGAATCTGCTGGCGCAATCGGGGGGCTTTACCCCAAACTAGACAGGGTCGACATCGGGAATACGGGTAAGTCAGATGATGGAAAATGAGAATATATTGCTGCATTTGCGACAGGGCCTGCCGGGCTACAGCCCGACGTTGCAAAAGCTGGGGGACTTTATCGTCACTGATCCTCATAAAGTGCTGTATCTGACTATCACTGAACTGGCGAAAGAGAGTGAGACCAGCGAAGCGAGCGTGACCCGTCTGTGCCGGAATCTCAGGTGTAAGGGGTATACCGAGTTCAAGATGGCTCTGGCGCTGGACATTCAGCAAAACCAGGTGGATATGCCTGCTGGCGGCGACAGTATTGATGCGCTGGTCGAAGAGTCCGTCCAGGCGCTGAGGGATACCGGAAAATTCATCAACCGTGAGGTACTGAAGCAGGCCGGGCTTGCCCTGCATCAGGCGGCATCGATACAGATTTACGGCGTGGCGGCCAGCGCCATTACCGGCGATTACCTCCACTACAGGCTACTTCGCCTGGGTAAATCTGCCCTGCTGTTTAATGATATGCACCGGGCGGCGATGAATGCCTCGACGGTGAAAGAGGGCGATCTGGTGATTGCCATCTCCAGCTCAGGGTCGACCAAAGATCTGATGCATGTGGTGAAGCTGGCTAAAAAGCAAAAGGCGCGAGTGCTGATGCTAAGTAATACGCTTAGCAGTCCGCTGGGGAAACTGGCTGATATGCTGTTGGTCGCCGCCAGGCCGGAAGGACCGCTTAGCGCTGGTATACTCAGCGCCAAGGTCGGCGCCATGCTGCTGGTTGAGGTACTTATCCGGGAGCTTACCGCGCACAGCAGTCTGTACACCACCTCAAGCCAGCTAACGGCCAGCGCAACCTTACCCATGCTGATCTGACCAGCCTCTGCCTGGATTTCACTCAGCAGGCGGCTGATGAAATTTATTTTTTTTCTGGCGAAACTTTCTCAAGGTCCGCAGCGAACTGTTAAAGACAGTCGTATCTTAACCCTGATGGAGCTTTCCATGAACCGTACAAAAAAACTCGTCTGTTCCCTGAGCGCCGCCGCCTTGATGAGCCTCGCGCTGCCTGCCCTTAACGCGGAGGCTGCGCTCCCCGTCGGGGCTCAGGCACCGGACTTTACACTCCAGGGCGCACTGGCTGGTAAACCGCTGACGTTTTCCCTTCAGCAGGCGCTGCAAAAAGGGCCAGTGGTACTTTACTTTTTCCCTGCGGCCTTCAGTAAGGGCTGTACGATTGAGGCACATGATTTTGCCGAAGCTACCGACGGCTTTAAAAAGCTGGGGGCAACCGTCATTGGCGTAACGGCCGGTAATACCGAGCAAATCGGTGATTTCTCCAAGCTGGAATGCCGCGATAAATTCACGGTAGCGGCGGACCCTGGCGCTAAGATTGCCAGCGAATACCAGACCACCATGCAGATGAAAGGCAAAACGATTTCCGACCGCACTTCCTATGTGATCGCGCCGGACGGTAAGATCCTGTTGAGCTATACCGACCGCAATCCTGACACGCATATTCAGAAAGCGATGGATGCGGTGAAACAGTATTCTGCGTCTCACTCCTGATACAGGCTGTCTGCCGATCTTTTAGCCTACCGAGGCCCGTTATGTTAACTGCAATATTGTCCGCCTTTTTAGGCGGCATTATCCTGAATTTCATGCCCTGCGTGTTTCCGGTGATTTCTCTGAAGGCGCTCGGCCTGCTGCGTCATCAGGGAGGCCCAAAAGCGGCGCGTGCCGAAGGGCTGGCATTTCTGGCGGGCGTTGTCGTCACCATGATGGCGCTGGCCGCCATCCTGCTGGCTGCCCGCGCCACGGGAAACGCAGTTGGCTGGGGTTTTCAGCTCCAGTCTCCGCTGGTTATCGCTATTCTTGCCCTGATTATTTTGGGGGCCGCCCTCAACCTGCTGGGGGTGTTTGAAGTCGGGCTTTCACTCCAGCGTGCGGGCGAGATCGAGGTTGGACGGAGTTCATTAATTCGTTCGGCGCTGACTGGGGCGCTGTCGATCGTGGTGGCAACTCCCTGTTCGGCTCCGTTTATGGCCAGCGCCATAGGCTATGCTCTGGTTCAGCCGCCAGCCGTTTCTCTGGCGATCTTTTTCTCGCTGGCGCTTGGGTTTGCCGCGCCGTTTACCCTGGTCTCGCTGTTTCCACGGCTGGCAAAACGGTTGCCCCGGCCGGGCGCATGGATGGACGTGTTGAAGCACGGGCTGGCCTTCCCCATGTTTGGCGCCTTTGCCTGGCTGGTTTGGGTGCTGGCGCAGCAGGCTGGTACCGCCGCGCTGGCGACCATTCTTGCCTGTTCCGTGGTCCTGGGTTTTACGGCCTGGATCTACGGCATGGCGCAAAAAAGGCGCTTTCGTGAAAAACCGCATAAGCTGCTGTATGGGGCAACGGTATTGCTGCTGGTGGCGGTTATTATCCCGGTCGCGGGGATCATTCAGACTGGAACGCCATTGCCCGACGGGCAAACGGCGGATGCTGTCCAGCAGGTGAAATGGTCGCCGCAAACCGTTGCCGATAACCGCGGGCATGGCAAAGCTATCCTGGTGGACTTCACTGCTTCATGGTGCATTACCTGTCAGGTTAACCAGCGTACTACACTCTCTACTGACGCGGTAAAAGAGGCAATAGTACGCACCGGCACGGTGTATATGGTCGCGGATTCGACAAAATTTAACCCGGATATTGATGATGCGATGAACGAATTTGGCCAGGGGGGTCTGCCGCTATATGTTGTTTATCCGGCGGACGGCAGCGCACCGAAGGTTTTGCCACAGGTATTGACCCCGTCAATCGTGGTGAATGCGCTGAACCAGGCCAGCGGCAAAAAGGCATAAGTGGAGGCAGGGGCAAAAAGGCGGTAGATGGGACGATTTGATACACCACATGATGAATGGCCAATTCTGATGGCGCGAGCGCAGGCTGGGGACCAGCAGGCTTATACACGCCTGCTGACCGTGCTGGTGCCGGTTATTCGTTCGATGGTGCGTAAGCAGATTGACGATGCGGTATTGACTGAAGACGTTATTCAGGACGTTCTGCTGGCCGTTCACCGCGTTCGCCAAACTTACGATCCCGCCTGCCCGTTCCTGCCGTGGCTGAAGGCCATCGCTCAGGCGCGCTCCATTGATGCGCTACGTCGGCGTGGTCGCCAGCGTCATTGGGAAGTGGCGGAAGAAGAGTCCCTGATGCAGTCGGGCGATCTCTCCTGTCCGCAGGAGCGGCGGGATACCCGCGAAGAGCTGTCCCTTTATCTCAACCAGTTATCCACCCGACAGCGGCAAATTGTTGAGCATGTCCACCTGAGCGAAATGAGCCTGGCGGAAGCGGCTACGGAGAGCAATCTGACGGTACCCGCTGTGAAATCACTTCTGCACCGCGCGTTGACTAATCTTCGCCGTTTTGGAGCAAAGCATGACCGATCATAATGCCTTAATTGCCACCCTCAGCCGCCGTGCGTCTCCAGTGAAAAGGACCCACCCTGCGGGCTGGCGCGTGCTGGCATTCCTGACTATGGCGCTGCCCTGCGGCGCTATAGCCAGTTTACTGGTACGCCGTCCTGTTACCGACTGGCTTCAGCCGGGGATGGCATGGGCGCTATTCCAGCTGTTCATCATCTTTATCGCCGGGACGCTGGCCATCCGCAATGCCTTCCTGATCAGTATCCCCGGACGACGTGCGCTCAGTTGGAAAGGGTTTATCCCGCTGGCTCTGTTATGGCTTGGCAGCATTCTGATCAATATGCGCGGCCTCAAACCGGCGACAAGCCAGGTGGAAGGCACCAATTGTTATCTTTTTATGCTGGTGGTCAGCGTTCCGATGATCGTCATTATGATCGGCTATCTGCGCCAGACCCGGACGCTGTTTCCCGTCCGTAGTTTGACAGCCGCTGGCGCAGGGACCGCGTGCATGGCGTTAGTTTTGCTGTCGCTATGCCACCCGATCCACCTTAACCTGCTGGACTTCGCCCAGCATTTATTAGCCGCCGCAACGATTGTGCTGGTAACCATTATTTCAGGGTGGCGATGGGTTAGAGTATGAGGGCGAAAAGCTATCAGATCTTGTGCTTTATCCTGTTTATTAACATAAGACAATCCACATCTCACATTTTTTAACGCAAAGAGAACCCTCGTAAACAGGGATAAAGAGCTGCCTGTTCATGTCGATACGGTCATTGTGTCGGCACTGGAGGATGAGAACCCCCGTCAATCCGTGATAAAATGATAAAAATTGAGTGGGCCCCTGGCTGGCTTCAGTGTGCTGCGCAGATACTGGAGACGCCATCCTCATCAGGAGTAATCGTGATCCCGATTGAACGACATCAACAAATTTTAGCGCTGGTTCAGGAAAAAGGGGTGGTGAGCATCGCTGAACTGACTGACCGGCTGTCCGTTTCTCATATGACTATCCGTCGTGATTTGCAAAAGCTGGAAGAGCAGGGTGCGGTAATGTCGGTCTCCGGCGGCGTTCGCTCAATGGAGCGCCTGGCCAGCGAGCCTTCCCATCAGGACAAGACCAGCATGTTTAGTCAGGAAAAGCAGGCGATCGGCGCGGCGGCGGCACGGCATATTCCCGCGCGCAGCTGTATCTATCTGGATGCTGGCACCACGACGCTGGCGCTGGCGCGCGAGCTGGGACGGCGGGATGACCTGACCATCGTTACCAATGATTTTGCAATTGCTAACTTCTTTATAGATAACAGCCAGTGCCGGATGATCCATTCCGGAGGGAGTCTGTGTCGGGACAACCGCTCCTGCGTGGGAGACGCGGCGGCTCAGGCGCTGCGCGGACTGTCGATTGATATCGCCTTTATTTCCGCTTCCTGCTGGGGATTGCGCGGCATCTTCACCCCTGATGAAGAGAAGATCGCCGTCAAACGCGCGGTAAACGAGGTTAGCAGTAAGCGGGTTCTGCTAGCCGACAGCTCTAAATATAATAAGATTGCTACCTTTCTTGCGTTGCCGCTGAACTGCTTTGACAGCATCATCACCGATCGTCGGCTGTCTGACGCTAGCCGCCAGGAAATGACCGCCCAGCAGATTGATGTCATTCTGGCTGGCTAATTTCCATCATGGTCTTAACCTGGCCGTTAAGGGGCATATCCCATCGAGGATCATCTCGCTATCCTTGTCACAACAGCAATGGTCAGACTAAGCTATTTTTAATTTGTGAACATAAAGTCAGGATTTGGTTTTTTTATGGATAGGTGTTTTGTTAAGGCGGCATATGCGCTATCTGCTAGATAATACGCTACTTTTTGATGATAAAGCGGGATCGCTAAGCGTAGTAGCCAGCGGAGAAAGCGCGAGGCTTCCCTATAGTGCCGTCTTAATTCTGCGGGTCTTCTGTGAGAACCCCGGTGAACTGATATCACGTAATGATCTGATGGATCGCGCCTGGACAGAAAACGGCCTGCGTGCATCGGGCAGCAACCTCTATAACTCACTCAGCCTGATCAGAAAAACCATTGATGGATTGGGCATTGAACAGCAATTCGTCCGTACTCAGCCTAAAATCGGGCTGATAATGGAAGTTTCCGTAAGCCCACTGGATGACCCAGAACAGAAACCTGAAGCAACCTCCCCAGCACCGGTGGCGACAGTCCCGTCGGTTAGCGAACAGCAGGGTGATGTCCCCGCTGCAGAGGCAATACCTGATGATACCGAATCACCACAACCAGGCCGTTCACCACGTAGCCAGCAACCGTTCCGTGTGGGAAGGGCCTTGTCTAATTTTTATATTATCTGGACACTGTTTATTGCTGTGCTGATGTTTTCTGTCTCTATATTTAAAAATGACTTGTTTACCAGCAGAGATGACGTTCACGTTAGCGAATATTCTAAAGTGGGGAGTCAGTTCGGCTGTAGTTTATTTATTCATAATGATAGTTCCGGTATCTACCCTTCCTCTTCTGTTAATACTGAAATAGCCAGGTTAGCTAAACAGTATGATGTTGATTGTAATAGATTTGACGTCAATTTCTATATCAGAATATTAAGTAATGCGCACAACGCACATCATACACCTCAACAGATTAATATGATTTGCCTGTTTAATCGGGAAAAGGATACAGCGATCGAATGTCTAAATGACTTTTCCAGAACGCAGGAGAGCAAAAATGCTCAATAACAATAAATTTAAATATGCTGTTTCTACGTTACTTCTACTGTGCTTTTTCATTTTGTTCCAGTTTTATCATCAGGAAGGCGACGAGGAGTTCAGCTGCTCGGGGAATGTGAGTAAAGACACGTTTTTACCTGATGAGTCAATGGCGACTTTAGATGCTAACGTTTATATCCTGATTGATAAAAATAAAGAAGGCGTCGCCAATTTTAATGGTACTGTTGTCTATGCAGGAGAAAAGTACAGGGTAAGAAGAGCCGTTAATTTTAGCTATAAGCATAGAGTTGCTTCTTCAGTTTATGATTTCGTCTGGAAGGATATGGCTATTAGCGGCGGGGATACTCTGCCGCCGAAGCTGGATTTTATTTTGCATTCTAATGAGAAAGAGTCTTTTTTCCGCATAAGAAAGCTGGAGGATAATATAATGATGATTGATAAAAATGGCGTGCCGGTAATGGCCTGTGCGCTGAAATAGCCTTTCTGGCGCTGGGTTCATTGATTTCAGCGCCTCCGTCATGTCACCCGCCTTGCCATTGCTCAGGATATCTGTCCAATAACATCAACTTATCAAATTACCAAAAGATTAATAATCCAATTAATGAATTAATAATCGAATAAAAATTTATATAAATATATTTATGCCATATTATATGTTGCTGTAGGTAGGGGTTGTGTAGAATGCACACCGTTGAGCGATGGTATGCCGGACGTCTGACCTTACACCAGGGACATTTATCTCATGCTATCCATCGCTCAATGCCTGAAACACTACTCTGTCTTTTGGTATAAAAATGGATGGTCAACTACAATGTGTACTACCGATCGGGTTCTTATTTCTAAGGATAGTTTTTTGCATTTAGGACTTTGCGAAAGAAGGAACCATCTTCCTGTTATTCTGAAAAATGAATTAAAGCCAATTACCAGTGCGTTTAATGAAAACAAGAATACCTTGCTTGCCTATGTTGATGACAGGTTAGATGAACGGGACGTACTGAAGTGGTTACGAAACGCGAAGGATCTTTATAACAATATTAGCGTTATAAACATCTCCGTTAAGAAGAAAAGCCAGACCTCAGGGTTGTACAAAATTACGCTGACGCAGTATGAAAGAAAGTGTGAGTATCATCAAAGGAACAAAAATAAAATCCAGGAAAAGAAATTTGCTGAGTTTCATAAGAAGCAAAACGTAAAATTAACCCGAACGGAAAAAGAAGTGCTGTCGCTGATGATCAGCGGTCAGTCTATTGCTGATATATCAAAAACCCTCAATTGCAGTGCGAAAGTGATTTACACTCACCGCTATAATATCATTAAGAAATATGGCTACCGGACGTTTAATGAGCTTTATATCAGTATTCTGGGTGATGGGCAGTAAACGTTAATATGACATCTTATAACGTGCTGTAGCATGGGTGGCCGCTGGTTATAAATAGTCGCAAGCGGTCACCCATTCAGCTCTGGTTACAGATAGCTGATGGTATAGGTCATCGTTCCGTTAGCTTCTCCCGGTCTGACATTGTGTTCTGTCTGGTAGTAGCGGACAGAAAAAGGGATGGAAATCGCAGACTTCACCATCGGGAATTTACCGATCTGCCACGGCGTGGCAAAGCTGACGGGCGTTTCTGTTCCGCCGTGCAGCACCTGAATGCCCGCGCCACTGGCGCTTATCGATTTTTTGTTCAGGGCTAGTACGCCAGTATTCTCAAATCCGCTAACCAGAGTGCCATCCAGTTGTATCATGATCTTAAACGTCCCGGAGGCCGCCACATCACAGGCGAGGTTGAGTGAGAAATCTTTGGTGGCGCTGGTTGTGCCTGTTGCAGTACCAAATCCACTGCTCCCGGCCGAAGATACGGTCCCCAGCGATATGATAAAAGGTTGCGGGCTGAGTATTTCACAAGTCTGCGTCCTGTAGTCGATCTTATTTGCGCCCTTCATAAAGAAAGGGGCGCGATCTCCTCCTCGCATCTGCGAATCAATCGTAAATATTGTTAATGAAGCAGGAGCGACAACAATATCCCCAGCGTGCTGCTCTTTGACGATCTCAAACTCGACCTCAAGCGGGATTTGCTGCCAGTGGCTGGAGGGCAATCCCCAGAACGCGTTACGGTTGGTTACGGTAATTTTGGTATCAATAGATTTTACTGTATTGCCACGATCGCCCCTGTAAGTGATATACAGGCTCAGGCCGTTTCCCAGCAACGTCCTGAGATCTTCACGTTTGAAAAAAACGTTTTCAGGACTACCTGCTATGCTCTTTAAGCTGCAGCGGGCGGTAAAGCTGACCGTTTGTCGGTGGATAACGGTGCCAATGGGCGTACTCTTTGTTACAACGATCCTCGGCGTGTTAATGCCAATGTTGATAACTGACTCGATATTTTCATTCGCGCATTTCAACTCGGCTCTGGCGGTCTGGAGGCCAACGCACAGCAGCAGCAGTGCCAGTAATCCCTTGATCAAGAGCCATTTCGCTGACGTGAGAGAGTCCATTATTTTTCCCCTGGGTTAATTAAGCGCGTCACACTGGCTTTCTACGCGGTCGAAATAGAGATTTGCTGACTGTTTCTTATCGCGATCGGGAAGGGTGACAGTAAAAGTACAGCGCTGCTGTTCATGCTCCCCCCATTTAACCTGCAGGCGATCGCTGTTACTGCTCATCCTTGCGTAAATTTGCCCACCCTGGGTCACTGCCCCTATCACCTGACCGGACTGGTCGGTTACCGGCGCGCCGAAAGGCAACGCCTCGCCATCAAGCATCACGGCGCGGATCAACGCGGCGCGTCCGCTGCTGGTAGGATATCGTAGCTTTACTACGGCCCCGGCGCGTGGAGCAATTCGCTGGCTGGTGCTTTCCAGTTCAACATCTGCCGATAATCCTTCCGGGTTGAGTGCGATATAATTCATCCGATAAGGACTCAGATAAGGCACTACCGCATTGCCGCTGTTATTGAGCACAATTCCGGAATAGCCTTCCACCTTAGCTCCGCCAGCGTTTTGCGCGCTAACGATCGCCATGGTGGTGGCAGTGTAAGGGCTTGCCGTAATACTGTCGGAAAGCGCCACCACAGAACCGCTGGCCCCCAGCGAGAGCGAATGATAATCCCTACTTTGTGCAACATTCCCCTGCAAAGAGGCGTAGGGCGTGCGGTACATTGATGAGGCGTTGCTGGAATACTCGTTATTGGCGTCGCGTGAGGCGCCAACGTTATAGCTGAGCTGATTATTCTCTCCCAACAGTCCGCTAACGCTGGCCTGGGTGGATACCCCCTCTTTCGTATGAGTGGAATACAGATTCAGGTTAGGCGCCTGCTGGTGAGAGCCCAGTGGCACGGACAGCGAGAGAACGTACTGGGTCTCTTGCCTGCCAAAAGCATTACCGACCCGATTAGCTGAAACGTTGTACGAGAGGTGGCCCAGACTATTGGCATAGCCAGCCTGATACTGATTGTCATGGCCTTCACGATCCCAATAGTTCTGGCTGTATCCACTGATATAAAACTGGCCCCAACCGTCTGGAAGTCCCTGGCTTGCCGTGATGGAGAGACGGTTACGCGGGCGCTGCAACTTGACGTTATCCCGGTGGGGATGGCGCGCATCTTCAGTGAACAGCATCGCATTACTCAGATCCAGGTAACCTGATGAAGAGAAGCGATAGGCGGCGATGGAGAGATTGCTGTTGGTCGGAATATAGAGTTTGCTGTAGGTAACGCGATAGCTCGCCCCCCGACTTTGCCTGCCGTGAGAGGACGCGCTGGCACCGGTGACATCCAGTGCCAGCGCGCCGAGTGGCGTCCCCACGGCCATTCCCAGCAGCGCGGCATTATACTCACCGGTACTCAGCAATCCGCCATACCCAGTCAGGCCATTTGTTATGCCATGCTGAACGGTGCTCTGAAAGACCTTTGGCTTATAGGAAAGATTAACGTCCTGCAGCGTGCCTGCAACCGCGTTGTAGCGGGTCGTGCCTGGACGCAGTAGCTGCGCCACCGAGGCATAAGGTACGCTAAAGCTGGTTGTCTGCCCGTTAGATTCCTCTACCGTGACCAGGAGATCCCCGCCGTATCCGGTGGGATAAAGATCGTCAATGACAAATTCGCCCGGAGGCACGGTGGTGTCGTAGAGCTGGGAACCATTCTGCGAGATGGTCACATGCGCGGTCGTCGTGGCGATCCCGCGGATGACTGGGGCATAGCCACGCTGAGTGTCCGGAAGCATACGTTCATCGGTGGCGAGCTGTACCCCACGAAATGAGAAAGTATCAAAGAGTTCTCCAGAGGTATTCGACTCCCCTACTATCAGCATGGCCTTCAGCGGGGTGATATCACGCTGAACGTAGGTACGGAGAGCGTCATAACGGCGCTTTGAATCATTTTTCCAGCGCAGTGAACCACTGTGCCGCAGCATCCAACCCTGCAAATTGTATCCGGCATTCAGCGCGCCATAGAATGACTGGGATTCCATACTCGCCGTTTTTGACTGATAGAAATTCGTGTTATAGCCGACAAAAAAGGCGTTCTCACCGGCATCCCACAGGCTGGGATCTACCGATCCGCGCGCTCTGCGCTGCAGGCTGGCCTGGGGCAGCTGAATGTTCAGGCGCATATCGCCTGTGTCAAAGGATGTTTGCGCCGAGGGGATAAGTTGCTCAACCGTCAGGCAGGTATCGGGTTCATTAAGCCGCGCCAGATTTTGTTGATTAATGGCTTCAGGTTTTATGCCTGCATGGGCTAAAAGAGTAGGTTGTATGCATATTCTTGAGAGATCATCCTGCTGGCGAATGATGACATTTTCACGGGAAACGTACAGATCGTTGATATAGATATCGGGACGATATTCGCCGGGTAGAAGCGGCACGCCACGTTCAAAACGGGAAATATCAATGTCTGCTCCCGGCGTATTTTTAAGAAAATCAGTATCGAAGGTCGTGGCAGAAAAGGGGCTTTCGCCTGTTGTTTCATTAGCTGTTGTTGTTATTGGTATCAGTGTCAAAATTATCATGCTGCTGAGTAGCGACAGCGACGGCCGTTTGGTCCAATTCCCTTTAATTTCCCAAGGATGAGCTATTTTATTATCCATAATATTTACCCTGAAAAAAGTCGTAGTCAATGGCGTCAATCAGAGAGGCGGAAATATTACTCTATGACAAAGCCTTCAAATTCAGTCGTTCCACCATGATCATTAATGATGGTGTAATTTATTTTCCCGTTTTTATTTATTTTCGTCGCTGATTTGACTGAGAACGTCTGCTTTTCACCTGGCGCAATCATTTCGCCATTATGGCTGGTGGTCTTTTCTCCCGCATTTTCAACGATGATTGAGGATACGTTAACGAAATAGGGAGAATCATTGAAAGCGATTAACTCTTTACCTGACTGGGTTCTCGCCAAACCCCAGCGAAGATTTTTTGCCGCCTTTAGCGCTGACTCGGCATTCAGTCCGACCGGACGGAAAAATATTTTTAATCTGCTGCGAATGGCCATTTGTAACAGGTTTTCATTTTCTGCGGTCTTTTTTGCTTTCGGTGGAATATCCAGAACGTTCAGCCAAAAAAGGGACTCTTTATCTTTTGGCAACGTGCTGCCGGTATACGTCAGGCGCAAGGTTTGCCCTCTATGGGCATCAATTCTTGAAACGGGCGGCATAAGCACAAAAGGGACATCAAGCGTGCTGACCGGCACGGAGGTATCTCCCTTATCAATCCAGGTTTGCACCAGGGAGGGCGTTTCCCCTTTGTTCTGCATTCGTATCGTGACTTCACGAGAGTCTTCAGGATAAATAATGCGGGTTGAATGGATGACAATATTTGCCGTGGCTGAATTTATGCCAGGAAGCAATATTCCCGTAAACAGAGCGATTTGGCAGAATAAACTTTTTGCTGTCCATTGAGTCAGGAACGTCATGCCATCATCCTTAATGGTTAAAACGAAACGGGAGAGGGGGCAGGAAGTTGAAAAGACACCCTGCCCACATTTAACCGATATTAAAAATCCGTCGGAGAATTAGAAATAGTCGATAGAATATTCAACTGAGGTCGCAACAACACCCGTTTCGGATTTACCTGTCACGTAGTATTGAGCCGAGTATACCAGCGCCGCACTTCCATCTTTCAGGGTCTCCTCGTTAGTCGCTGAACGTTGACTTTCGTCACCGACTTTCAGTGGATTACCTTTAGGATCAAGAATTTGGATATGCACGTTCTTGGCTGTGCCGTTGTTTTTTAGCGTGCCGGTCGCTAAGTCAACATTAGTCCCAGCCTGGAAAAACGCGCGAACTTTGCCCTCTTTGGTTGCGCAATCTTTGACATTAACGGTGAAAGTGGTGTTGCCCGCCACCTGACCTTCCTCGGCCAGCAGGGAAGACACGATGTTCGGCAGCGTTACGCCGCCGTCTTTTGAACCATTGACGCTGACATCACATGTCTGGCTGCTGATAAAACCGTTAAACGTGATGGTGCCATCTGGCTCTGCCGCAGCAATCGCTGGAAGACTAATAATTGTGGCAGCAACAGCAGAAACAATGAGGTTTGATTTCATGTGATAAATCCTTTTATTAAATAAAAAATAAAACCAAGCTATCGTCTGATAAATTGGTTTTCAAATTCTGCGTAAGAAGGTGAGAATTATCTATAGTAATTAATCCAAATGATTATCCAGCGGACTAATAACTTCAACAAGTTGTCAGCTGACCTGAAATTTTTTACTTACGATTAAAGAACCGCGTAGCTAAGCTGACGGTGATGCCAGCGGCGATGATCAGCACGCCTGCGCCTAACACAGCGCCAACGCTGGCATCAACTGGCCGGCGCTCGATATCACCAAATCCGGAAACGTTACCCTCTGAACTTTCATTACGGCCGCCATAAAGGAAGTCGTAAATAGTAGAGGGCGACCACCATGCCGCACCGCTTACCTGCTCAACATCAGACTCTTTTAATAAACGCATAGAAATACCTCTGTACCCAAATAGCCACCGGGAGATTGAACGTCAGGGTTAATTACACTTTCGGAACCGGCAGGCTCAGATCAAACCATTGGGCAACCACTTCATTAAAGTATTCTGCTGTGGTATTCCAGCCGTTGACCATGCCGAATATTCCACCAATAACGGTGCCGTAGACCATGCCTATCACCATGGTTACGCCAGCAGAAATCAGACCAAAACCAAGAATGCCGCCCACGCTGCCGCCGGCAACGCCGCCCTTAACAGTTCCGACGGAAAGACCTACCAGGGCACCAAGCGTTATTGCTCCGACTGTGTCTAAGAAACCGGCGCCAGAAACGGCTTCAATTTCCATCATATTCAGTTCACGCATGAAAAACTCCTTTTTAAAATGAGTAAAGTGGAATTACTCGGTTTTTGAATGCATCACAGACGCGGTTTATTTATTTCATCACCGTACAGTGTATTTTAATCTTCCACGTTGACGATATTTAATATCTATGCATTTACAATGCAGTATTTTGACTTTTTATCTGGAGTGTTGCGATTTTTTAATAATAAACATCATGTTTTATTAATGGATTGATGTAATTTATTGTATTTCATCTCAGTGCGATATATTATCTGGTTTGATTATTTTTAATATCGTTAAAAATCCAAATTCCTGTCATCTTGTGAGCGTTGGTTATTATTGCCTGACATTAATTAGCGTATCGTAATCCAGCTCAAAAGCCTTCCCATTGGCCAGACAGATAATCCGGTCGGCACTGCGAATGGTTTCAGGGCGATGAGCGATGATCACTCGGGTTATCGGCATTAGCTGTATGGCCTGATTAATCAGCCTTTCTCGCTCCACATCCAGGTGGCTGGAGGCTTCATCCAGCACCAGGATATCGGGCTGGCGATAAAGTGCGCGAGCCAGCAATACGCGCTGGTTTTGTCCACCAGACAAAGAAGATCCCATATCGCCGACCAGGCTCTGATAACCCATTGGCATGACCATGATATCGTCATGAATTTGCGCCAGCCTGGCAGCTTGCTCGATCCGCTGCTGGTCGCACTTACTGTCAAAGAAGGAGATATTATCCGCAATCGATCCGGCAAACAGAATGTCATCCTGCATCACGCAGCCGATGCGTTCGCGATGCGAGCGCATACCTTGCTGGCGAATATCTATACCGTCCACTTCGATAGTGCCTTCCTGAGGCTTCAACAGGCCCAGCAACAGCTTCGCCAGCGTTGTTTTACCCTGACCTGATGGCCCAACAATCGCCACGCTTTCACCCGGTTTGAGGATAAATGAACAGTTATCCAATACCCAGGGCTCCGTTTCGGAGTAGCGGAATTTCAACCCTTTTACCGTCATGGCGGGGCCAGCGCCACTGGCGGTTCTGGCAGGCTCCGCTACGCTGGCTTCCATATCTTCTTCGGCATCCGTCAGCACAATATCAGCCAGACGCTCACCATAAAGCCGCAACATGCGGAATTCGATCAGAGCATCAATCAGGCCTGACGCACGGCCGATAAACTGGTCGGAGAAACTGATAAAGGCAACCAGCATACCCACGGAGAAATTGCCGTCTAAAACCTGCTTTGCCGCCAGCCAGATCAGCACGACGCGGCCAACCCCGGAGATTACGCCCTGAAGGGTGCTGAAGCCGATGCTTAGCCGCTGGATAACAATTCCTTTATTTGTGGTTTCAACCAGGGCGTTAGCGTAAGCCACCATGCGGGTTTCTTGCTTGTTGTTAAGCTTGACGGCCTGCGCGCCGCGAATGGTTTCCAGCAGCTGCGATTGTGCCCGGGCGGCGGTTACAATCTGGTCTTCATTGGCCTGGCGGAAGGGACGGTAGGAGACCAGCCTGATCAGCGCATAGGTGACGAACAGCCCTATAACCAGCCATGTCAGCGCACTGTTATAAATAAACAGCATACTTAGCGTGGCAAAGGCCATCACGCCATCAAGCAACGTGCTGATAAAGCGGCTGGTGAGCGTGCTCTGAATGGTACTGATAGAGCCAAAGCGCGACACGATATCGCCGACGTGCCGCTCTTCGAAGTAAGACATCGGTAAGCCAAGCAGTTTGGTAAACACGTTGGTGGTCCACTGTACGCCAAGCAGACTGGAAAACCAGGTGGTGACCCAGGCCCGGAGGGTAGAGATCGCATTTTGCAGGATCACCACGATGATAAAGCCGATGCCCAGTAGCGAAAGCAGGTCGTAGTCAGCGGAAACCAGAACCTGATCCATCACCCATTGCATATAGAATGGCGAAAGAATGCCAAATAGCTCCATAGCGACGGATAAAATCAAAATCTGTACAAACACCGAGCGGATGCCAATGACGCTGCCCACCAGACTCATCATCGAGATCGACTGTTTCTCCTCGACCGGCTTAAAGGAGGCCGAAGGCACCAGCTCCAGCGCCACGCCGGTGAAGCAGCGTGAAACTTCATCCATCGGGATGTCACGGATTCCACGGGCGGGATCGTGAATGGTGATCTTATTCCGATGAACTTTCTTCAACACCACAAAGTGATTCAGATCCCAGTGTAAAATACAGGGGCGGCGGAGCTTCTCGAGCTCCTCGACTTCCAGCCTGAGGGCTCGTCCGCCCATACCCAGGCGATGCGCCATTTGCATGACGTCGGCCAGCGTGGCGCCTTTTAGCGAGGTAGAAAAGCGACGACGGAGGCTAATCAGATCGATTGAGTGCCCATAATAATTGGCTACCATGCCAACGCAGGCCAGCCCGCACTCTGCGGCCTGAGTTTGCTGCATCATCGGCAGACGTCTGCCCCAGCCAAACGTTAAGGAATTAATAAAACTCATGCCGTTAACCACTCCTTTGAATCATTTTTGTCATCCGTTGCACAAATTACCTGCGGGTTCAGATTATGCCGCTGAGCGGCGGCCCAGGGCATACAGCGGTTCCAGAACCCATTCAATCAGGCGGCGGTTATCAATCAGAAAATCCGCTTCTAAAGCCATGCCCGGTCTGAGTTGCTCTGTTTTGCCGTAGGCCTGAATATCCTGTTTATTGAGCTGGATCACCACGCGGTAAAGCTGCTCTTGCACATTATTGTTTCCGGTCAGAGTGGCGACTTCCTGCGGAGAAAGCGCGGTGCGTGAGACATCTTTGACCTTGCCATACTGCTGCCCGAACTTTTGATAGGGATAGGCCTGATAGCGCAGCACCACTTTTTGCCCCGGCTGAATAAAGCCAATTGCTCTGCTGGTGACCATCATTCTTGCCTGCAATGGCTCATCAACGGGCAGGAGAGAGGCCACCGACTGCCCGGCGGAAACCATCTGTCCACGCTGGGTCAGTACCGCGCCGACGAGGCTTTTTTGCGCAGCACGCAGCACGACTGAACGGCGAGACTCATTTTCGGCCAGTGATTGATCGATATCTGACAGCCTGCGCTGAATGTCATGCTGCTGATTACGTGCGTTGATCGGCTGTTCGCGCAGCTGCTGACGGGTTTGCGCCAGCTGCTGCTGTAGATCAATGCGCTGGCGCAGCACCTCCTGCAGGCGGCTGTTGGCTTCTAATAGCGTCGTTTCCTGCTGTTCAAGCTGGCTGTTTGAGGCATAGCCCTCAGACAGCATTTGCCGAATTTTTTCGAGCTGGCGTTTGGCGAGTTCAGCCTGGCGGGCACGCTGTTTGCGCTGTATCTCCATCTGTTTTGACTGGGCTTCAAGCAGGGCTATACGCTCTTTCAGGCCGTTTAACGCCTCTTCATTCAGGTCAGACTGGCCGGCCAGATCTTTAATTAGCCTTTCACGCTGCATCTGCAACTGTTCGGCTACTCGTTCCCGCGTGGCGCCGAGGGGGGTGGAGACTTCAGAAGATATCTCCATCAACGGATCGCCTTTTTCGACAATATTGCCCTCAACGGCCAGCAGATGAATAACGGTCCCGGTCACCGGAGGTACGACGTTTAATATGCCTGCGGCCGGTAACAGTTGTCCGCTGGCGGATTCGCGTTTGGTATAGCTGCCAAAAACGAAAAAGGTCGCAATGGATAACGTGACCGCTGCGACAACAGCAATCACCAGCCAGCGCCAGGGGGGGCAATAAATCGCAACCGAACCAATGGATTTAGATTTATTGGCGTCCAGAACTTCCTGGCGAAAAAGGGGAGCGCTCATCATAATTATCCTTTTACCTGATGTGAAAATGCAGCCTTGCCGCTGGTCAATAACTCATTATCTGCACATTCAAATTCTGCGAGCGTCGATACCGTGAGCTGGCCTAAAATAAGAGCCAGATTCAGCTTTGAGGTCAGATAGTTATATTTAGCTTCAGAAATATTCTGCTGGGATTGATAAAAGTCCTGCTGTGAATTAAGCACATCGACAATGGTGCGCAGGCCGAGGTCGCGGCCATACTCGGAAGATTTCACCTTACTGGCGGCAGATCGGCTGGCTTTTTTCTGTGCTTCCAGCAGGGCCATGCCGTTTGTCACGCCAAGCCAGGCGGAGCGGGCTTCCTGTGCGGCTTTGCGGCGAGAATCCTCCAGCATATCGCGGGCCTGATCCCGACGACGTAGCGCCTCGCGAGACTGAGAAAGCGCGCCGCCGCCGTTAAAAATAGGGACGGAGACATTGATGCCGACCGAACTGTTGCGGGTTTTCTGTGTGGTGCCGAAGAAAGCATCCATCGGGTCGTTCCCTTCAGCGCGACTCCAGTTTCCGCCATAGCTTGCCTGCAATGACACCACCGGCAGATGACCACTGCTTGTCGCCACCACATCACTTTTTGATTGTGCCAGCTGAAACTCTGCCTTAATCACCTCAAGATTGTATTTCGCGGCCATCGCCATGACATTCTTGATATCGCCCACCGCCGGTGGACGAACGCACTCTGCCCGAATGGGATCTACGCTATCAGCATTCAATCCTGTGATTCGCTGATAGGTTCCATTTGCAACGTCGAGATCGTTACGTGCGGTAATTTCATTAGCCAGGGCGCGATCATAATTAGCCTGGGCCTCATCAAGATCGGTTTTCGTTCCCTCGCCAATGCGTAAAGAGGCGCTGGCCATCGCCAGCTGTTGACGAAAC
Source organism: Erwinia typographi (assembly GCF_000773975.1). Classification (GTDB taxonomy): domain Bacteria; phylum Pseudomonadota; class Gammaproteobacteria; order Enterobacterales; family Enterobacteriaceae; genus Erwinia; species Erwinia typographi. The sequence continues at coordinate 11,998 of NZ_JRUQ01000019.1, read as the reverse complement.
GCCTGTGAAGCTGCGCGCGATGCCTGTAAGACTTCTCGCTGATAGAGCACGGCGAAAAAGGCATCCGACACTTCGCCAATCAGTTTTTGCTGTGCGCTAACAAATTCTACATCAGCCAGATCGGATATCGCCGAGCCGCGCTGAAATGCGGCGACTTTTGCGACATCAAATAAAGGCTGAGTCAGATTAACGCTGTAGTTATGCCTGGTGACGGCCCTGGCATAGGGGGCATGGGGCTGATCCTGAATGCTGTAGCTGGAATCCAGTCCGATAGAGGGCAATAAGCCAGCAATGCCCTGATCGAATGCCTCATTACCGGCCTTTTTGGCATTCAGGGCCGCGGCGATCGCCGAGTCATACTCACTGGCTGCGGCTACGGCCTGCAACAACGTGGTTGCCTGGGCAGGATGAAGAAGGCATGACGAGCCCGTCAGGAGGATCAATCCCGTTAATGCTTGCGTTAAGGTCATTATGTAAAAACTCAGAGTAGTTGTACCGTCTTTAAGCGCCCGGTAAAAACGGAGCCAATCCCTTATTCACCAATGAATCTATTCTTATTAAATAATTCCCAGCGAGTAAGCGTAGCGAATGAGCTCGGTATTTGAGGTGATGCCAAGTCGGCGCATAGCATTATATTTTTGAGTGGAAATCGTGCTGATAGTACGGTTCTGCCGGGCGGCTATCTGTGCAAGCGAACAGCCGGAAGAGAACAGACGCACAACTTCGAACTCTTTGGGCGTCAGAGCGCTGTCTTTGCTGCTTTCACTGTCATATTCATTTTTAAGCAAAGAAATGGTAGGGGAAAGATAGCGGCCACCCTGCTGCATAACGCTCTGACATGCGTGTAAAATTTCTTCGACAGGATCGGACTTGCTCACGATGGCGCGCACGCCATAATCAAAGGCCTTCATCAGAATCGCCGGATGGTTTTGTGAGGTGAGCAATATCAAGCGTACGTTGGGGACTTTCTCTTTTAGCAGGCGTAATTTAGCCACCCCCTCAATCGACGCGTGATGTGTACTCAACGCGAAATCGGTAATAGCCAGATCGGTAGGGTGCTGTAGCAGGCTGGTAAGCAGATCTTTACCATTGGTCGATTCACTTACGATATTGAACTCTTCCACGGAAAAAAAAAGCTGCTTCAATGAGTGCAGGATATGCGGATGATCGTCAGAAATTGAAATAGTCGAGGTTTTAGGCATCATAATTTACTCTCGTATAAAATAGCCGTGGCGTAGTCATTTAACATTACAGAAAAGCCATACCGGATCGGGTGAACTAAAACCCCGGCATTTTTACGCTTGCTGTAACGTGAACAGGTAACACCAGTGTTTCTGATGCGAATAACTTTAACGTATAGCGCTAAGTTTAAAAAAATGAATTTTTGCGCGATAGGCAATTGGACGGAATTCTTAAATTTATCATTTTCTTAAATGAGAGGGGGAAATTCCTTTTTTCTTAATCATTGCTGGTGGATTACCAGGAACTTTCCCAGATATTTTACATAATGCCATGATTTTTATAATGTTTTATTTCATTGCGCATTTGGCCTGTCGGTCTTTTTTTGAACATTATTTTAGTGTAAGTTGACCAATACCATCATCATTGCTAAATGAAAAGGAGGGATCCTTGGGCAGGGTATATTTAATTAACAATACTGTTGAATTTCATGTGGATCACCATATCCTGATCTCTCGAAAAAAAATATCAGAATCCGTTATCCTCAACACGCCAGCCAGCAGGTGTTTACTCCTTTTAATCCAGAGACAGTACAGTGTTATCAGCCAGGATATTTTTTTTAATGAGGTCTGGAGTCGATATGGCGCCCATGTATCGGCAAACACTTTTTATCAAAATATCTCACTGCTTCGCAGAGGGTTGGCAAAAGTGGGATTAGGCGATGAGATTGTTAAAACCGTGCCAAGGAAAGGATTGACTTTAACTGACAGCACCCATGTGCTGGTGTTGAGCGACGAAAAATTAGCAACACAAGAGACCGACAGTACTCTTTCTATGGGCCTTGCTCCGCTGGAGAGATTGAGTATGCTTGCCGTTGGTTTTAAAAATAAGCTGCCATCAGGGAGGGGAGCTTGTTATCGCTGGTCATTTAAGAATAAAACACAGCTGTTTTCTTTAAGTGCGGTCATTTTTTTACTGGTTGTGACCTTTTTTCTTTTATTCAGCATTACGTCACAAAAATCCTATTTTTCCCACTATCAGCTGGAGAAAATAGTCGATCGCTGTATTTTTCTTACTGAAAAATCGTTTAGTGAACAGGACCGACTGTTTGATTTTCTTAGCGAAAATAAAATTGATTGTAATGCACCTTACTATAAATATTATTATCTTACTTCTTATCGTTTTACCGATAGAATTTCCCTGGTAAAATGCAGTGATGATCTCAATAAATCAGCATCGGCAAGCTGTGTATCACTCTACTTTTTGAAAAAAAGAGAGTACTAGCACTACTAAGATGTATGGCTTTTTTCACAAAAAAATGAGGGGACTTTACCCGTTGAGAAAACCCAACCGCTGTTGTTTTGAGGCACAATGGTCAGGATAAGATGGGTTGCGTTCTCCAGGTAAAAAGCAGGTAAATACTGACCTAAAGTCGCATTGTCTAACGTATCAAGATTAGATTTTACCGCATTATTTGACTGCAATGAATAAACTTTCCCCTTCTGGACGTAGCTAAAGGTTGTTACCCGGCTAATTCTGCCGGTGATTTTTCCCTCTGTTATCAGCGATCCGCTAACGTTAGCTACTCCTGAGCCTGCCTTGATTGAGTAGCTAAAAAGGACTTTCAGCTCAACGTTATCTTTAAATACTCTGACGTTTGCATGGCATTCAATGCCAGGAACTTCTCTGTACTGGAAGAAGGCCAGGGTGAATAATGCTGTGATCATAATTAAAATTGCCGGAACCATCCATTTTTTATGTCTCAATCAAACCTCCTATGTAATAGTATGACATGCAAGAATAGAATTCTTTATCTTCTTTGTTATTTTTACACGAGAGTAGATGAATTTCTGGCGAAAAATAATAGTAGGAAAGATAAATGACTTTATCTGAGCCGCAATCAACATCGCGTTCTTTCAGCATCAGCACCTCATTACCAGGAAAGGTATGATTAGAATATACCTGGCAGGATTTGATGTTTTTAACGTATTTATAATTTGAGAAAAAATCGGTGTTTTGGGTATTGAAATGCTTTATTAGTCCGGAAGTTATAAAAATAATAACAATAATCGCGGAGAAAATATAATAAAGATGATGTTGTTTTAAAACAGTGGTGCGCTGAGAGGAGAGGGCGGGGGGTCGTGTATCCTCAACAGAAGCATTTTCAACCTCATGCCCGGAGGGGATTGATTCATCCGACTCTGGAACAGGAAGTCGCGCTGGTATTCGTGAGTTTGGTACGCGAACGACCTCGCTCGACTGCGAGAGCATCAGTCCCTTGCGTGATACCGTTTTGATAATCTCGTCCCCCAGTCCCATTTGAGTGAGGGTTCTGCGCAAAATAGAGATATTTTGATAATAGGTGTTGGCGGTGATCTTCGCTCCATGGGAGCGCCATACAAATTCAAAAAAATCTTCCTGACTGATGATCTCGCCTTTACGCTCGATAAGAAGGACCAGGCAACGTGAGATAGGGCGATTCAGCGTGATTTTTAGCGTGGGATTTTCTTTATCAATCAGTATATTTAACTTGGTGTCAAATATAACCTTATCGTTTATGAGGTAAATTTCCGCCATGTCCCATCCTTAGCGTGGACAAAAATATGATTGGTGATCTGAAATGTCCTTGTTCAGCTGAATTTACCTTCGGTAAATGATGCTATAAATTAGCAGATAAATCTATAGTATTATTCTCTCTGAGTATTTAATAAAAAATCCAAATTTCGGGTTGCTTACAACAGTGCCTGCCTGTTACAAAAACATTTTAGTGGAACGCCTGGTTTACAGATTAATGAATGAAATAGATCTTGTCGTATTGGCCGACGATCTCTTTCGGATCTACTGTTACCGTAGACGTTAACGACCCCCAGAGTCTGGTTTCGAATCTGACGCATTTTCAGTATCGACTGCTCAGGCATCGACCTGAAAACACTCTTTCGTCATTCTTCGTTTTTTTGGGCATCATTAAGCTTGTTTTGGAATCGGGGCTTGATCGTGGGCTCTGCTTTTCTCTGGTGTCAGGATATATCTGACTTTACGGGCGCAGCTTGGAAAAATTAATTATTAACATTTTTGGCTTGTGGGCTTTAGTTTTTTTCTCAATAAAAACAGTCTGTTGTTGTCTTTTTTTGGTGGTTAATACAGCGATTCAACATTTCTTAAGTTATATCTCAAGGAAGTGAATAATATTTTTTGGCGATGTTTATCATTTTATTTTTTATCTGCCTTACTGGTTTTTTCTTTGGGTTCGTGTTGTTAAGTTCATCATAAATATAAATTATATAGATTTTAAAGTTTCTTTTTTTATGATTAAGAGTTAATTAAAAAATTAGATCGAAATAAAATTTGAAGGTTTTAGCTTTGTTTCCTAAAATAGGGTGCTATATCAAAAGGCTTTACGGAAATTTGCTGTTTTACTCCCTCGTCGCTTTATGGGGTGTTTTATTTTGGCGACTATGTAAAGGAGCGTTTTTCCAGTGATCTACCGGAGTTTTCAGTTAACTGGTTCAGGATAGTGCCGACGTCATTGATTATTACTCTGTGTCTTTAACAAAGGAATGTACGATGTCTACTTATAAATGTAGCTTTACGCGTAATTTAATTACGCTTGCCCTCTTTCCCTTTTATGCTTCTGCAGCTTCCCCCTGGAACGTCGAGAACGGCGAGTCGTTAACCGTCTCGTCAGATTATTTTTCTGAAGAAAAGAATGACTATCCTCTTCGCGCTAAGGGTGAAAATAGTTCGATGATTGTCCATCCTGGGCTGACATTCATAAGCAAAAACACCCATGTTGCCCATGTGACTGATAAGGCGACTCTTGACCTGCGCCAGGCTTCCCTTGAAGTTCATGGAGACGCAGGGCGTGGGATTCATGCATCGGACAGTAAAGTAACGGTCTCTTCTGGCGTGATAGCAACGGCTGGATCTAACAATTATGGTATTTATGCCGAAAAAGGGGGAGACGTCACTCTTCATGGCACACAGTTAAATATCAACGGTGACCTGGGTACGGCACTCTATGCGACAGGCGGGGCAACGCTCAGTGCGGATAGCATTCAGATTAACAACACGGGTAACGTCGGTCGCGGGATTTTTTTGTGGGACGGAGCGAGCGCCCGTTTGAATGATGTCCAGATAGCGCTGGGACATGCGAATGCCAACCATAGCCTGATGTCACGCAACAGCGCTATGGTTGGCAATGACGTTACTATCCGTTCCTCTGCCAAATCATACTCAGCTGTTCTTCTGCATCAGGACGATGGGGCGCAGTCTTCGCTGCGGCTGGAAAATAGCAAGGTAAGCTCCGCCGGCGCCGCTTTTCTGGTCATGGGGGGAGATTTGACGCTGAATAACGTTGCCATTGATACCAAAAATATAGCGGGTTACGGCCTGGATATTAACCACAACTCTGATACTCACATGACGGGGGGCAGTATTTATACGGAGGGTTATTTAGCCGATGCTGTATGGCTGGCGGGAAAGGACACCAACCTGAGAGCTGACGGTGTGGTGATGAATACCAAAGGGGAACAGGCAAAAGCGCTCAATGCCCAGTACGGTTCTGCGTTTATCAGTAATAGCTCTTTGCAAACGTCCGGTACCAGGGGCCACGGAATTTATACCGAAAATAGCGTTGAAGGGGAAAACCTGAGCATCACTACGACGGGTGTAAATGCGAATGGCATATCGGTGGCGCACCAGGAGGGGCGCACAGGAAAAGTGAATCTCAGGAACGCCACGATTTCCACCCTGGGTGACGGGAGTATTGGCATCTTTACTATGCCTTTTACGACAGCTTATGGAGAGGGGCTGGAGATTCAGACTCAAGGCATCAGAGCCCATGCCCTTGCTCTCTACCACGGCAAGCTGGAACTTCGTAACAGCGAGATCGCCACCTACGGCCAGGCTGCTGCGGCCCTCTATGCGTTTAGCAGCGACCCGGTAGTGCCGCATAGCGCTCTGTTGGATAACGTTATTCTGAGCAGTGAGAAGGATGCCGGGATCCGGGCGTTTGGCGCCTCGCAGCTGAATCTCGCTCTACAGAATGGCACCGTTGTGAAAGGGGGAAACGGGCAGGCGCTTGTTGCGCAGGCCGAGATCGACAATAGCGGTCCAGCCGGTCCAATCCTGGTCCCCTCCTCGGTTGCTCTTTCCGCAACGGATGGCGTCCAGTTGCTGGGGGATATTGTTACGGACAGCGCCATCAACCGTATTGACGTGGCGCTGGCCGGAGCTTCCTTGCTCAGCGGCAGGACGCAAAATGTGAATCAGCTCGCTCTGGATAGCGGCAGCCTTTGGTTGATGAGCGGTGATTCCAGCTTGAAAACCTTGAGGCAGGATGGCCAGGTCGTCTACGGCAGTGAGGGAGAATTTAAGACTCTGGAGATTACCGGAAACTTGTCGGGGCAAGGCCTTTTTGTTCTCAACGCTGAGCTTAATGGCGATAGCTCTCCTACAGATCGTCTGCTGGTCGCAGGGAAAGCAGAGGGTAAGTTTACCGTCGCTATCAATAACAAGGAGGGCGGCGGCGCATTGACGGACAAAGGTATTCCGGTGATCAAGGTTGCCGGGGATGCCCAGTCGGCCTCCTTTACTCAGGCAAACGAAGTGGTGGCCGGGAACTACGAATATTTTCTCAACAACGTTGATGAGGGGGGGTGGTATTTGCAATCGTCATACCGCAGTCATCCTGACGACGATCAAGAAGAGGAGAGGTCTCAACCGGAGCCCAAAACCTACCGACCGGAAACGGCGGGTTATGTCATGGCCTCTTATTTGAACGCGGCCTATGGGTTTAACGCGATCGGCACCTATCACCAGCGCCTGGGAGCATACAGGGGCGATCGGGCCGCCTGGGGAAGAATTTATGCAAGGCACGATCGCTACGGCGCGGGACGTTTTGGCTACAGCACCAACAGCAGCTTTATGCAGTTAGGCGGGGATTTGCTGAATCATCCTCTTGCTAATGGCTGGAACATTAAGGCAGGCCCGCTGCTGACCCTGGGCGAACAAAGCGTTTCAAACCGTGACTATGCCCGCCGTGCGCGACCGGGGCTGTCGGTTAATACCGGGAAGACTCGCATCAAAGCCTATGGCGTCGGCGGCTATTTTACCACCTGGCATGATGACGGTAGCTATCTCGATATTGTTGGTCAACTTACCCGCTACAGCAACCACTTCAGCAGCCTGACGGCGACGAAACAGGATAGCTACGGAGTGGTTTTATCCGCAGAGGTCGGCAAGCCGCTGGCGCTGGGATACGGGCTGAAGCTGGAGCCTCAGGCTCAGCTGATGACTCAGTTACTGAACGTCAGCCAGACCGAAGCGGGCGGCGTCAAGCTTAAAGACCAGAATATTCGGGTTGGTCAGGCGCGCGGCGGGCTGCGTTTGTTCTATGAGGGTGACTCTGTGCAGCCTTACCTGACTCTGGACATCGTTCATCAGTTGGGGGGGACTCCCGGTGTCAAAATGAACAGGGAGGCGCTGACGCCGGACGTGGAGAAAACGACCGGGCAGGCGGGGATTGGTATCAGCGGCAAGCTGAATCACACTCTTAATCTGTATGCTGAAGTGCAATATGCGCACAGCTTTGGCCAGGTAATAGAGGGGTACAGTGGGCATTTGGGCCTGGAGTACCATTTCTGATTATCCGACTGTAGGCACTCTGGAGGCATGACGATCCATCCTTTGAATCATGGCGTTCAGACAGGTACGGAAAATTCGAAGCAGGCTCCGCGCTGGGGCCTGTCTACCAGCTGAATGTCGCTGTCATGCAGTTGAAGAATGCGACGTACTATTATCAGACCCAGCCCCCCGACACGATGCTTACGCATGTTGAGCAGCGTTGGGCGAAAAAACAAGTCGTTCTTCTGCTCTTCGGCAATGCCAGGCCCACTGTCATTCACCTGCACCATCACTTTTCCTGTCTGTTGGTAAAGGCGAATTTCAATCAACCCTTCTTCTGGTGTATGGCGGAAGGCATTGTCTATCAGGTTTGTCAGTACGCGCTCAATCATTCCGGGGTCGGCGTTAACCTGCGGTATTCCCGGCTGAATGTCCATCCGTAGTTGCTGCTGGCGTGATTCGGCAGTCAGTTCAAATTTTTGCAGTACATCCTGCACCAATTCGCTGAGGCTGAAACTTTCTTTTTGCGGTTTGACCACGCCGTACTCAAGTCTTGCAAGCTCAAACAGTTCTTGCGCCAGCTTGCCAACTTTCTGGCTCTGGGACAGGGCAATACTCAGATAACGCTGGCGTTCGTCGGAACTTAACGTATCTGACTTGATCGACAGTGTTTCCAGATAACCATGAAGCGAGGTCAGCGGCGTGCGCAAATCATGCGAAATATTGGCGACAAACTCCCGCCGCATCTGATCCTGCATGGTCAGGCTTTGCCATTGCTGGTCAATCATCTTCGCCAGATGAACAAAGCCCTGCTGTAGTTGCGCAACCTCATCGCGCGATGGCGCAGACGGCATTTTACGATGGGCAAGCGCCTGAATGGCCTGCATTCCGCCGCTTTCAAGCGTGGCCACCTGGGCGATTAACTTGCGAACCGGGCGCGTCACCCAGCGGAAAGCGACAATTCCGATCAGGCCACCAAACAGGATGACCTGGCCCATAGTACGTAGCGCCATCATGATAACGGAACGGTGCTGCGCCTCGCTTGCCAGCGCGGTATACTCCTCACCCTGCAGAATGATATAAACGTACCCCTTCAGTTCGCCTGCCATTTTTAGCGGTGCAACGCTGAAGACTTCCTGTCGTGCCGGATCTCGGGGGTTATCGCCATAAACTGGCATAGCTGCACCAGAAAGAAGCGCGTTAATCGGACCGAGGCCCACTGTATGGCGCAGCAATTTTCCTGCGGGTGCAGCATTGCCAATAATATTGCCTTTGCTGTCCAGCAGGTAGACTTCAACGCTGGGGTTTACCGCCATCAGCTGGTTAAACAGTTTGTGTACCAGATTGGGATCAAGGCCTTGTTCACTTAGCAGCGGATTGTTGCTGGCTATCTGCGAAGCAAGGTTTACCGACAGGTGTTGCGTCACGGACTGACTGTATTGGCTGGCGGTTCGGACCTGCATATAGCCGGAAATGGCGCAGCAGGCGACCAGAAGCAAAGCAAATACCATCATCAGGCGTTGTGAAAGAGTATACCGTTGCATATTGCTTCCTCAGGCGTCGCGCGCCCCGGTGGAAAATTTATATCCCTTTCCCCACACGGTCAGGATTTTTTCCGGTTCCGCCGCGTTGATTTCAATTTTTATGCGCAGACGGTTGATATGGGTATTGACCGTATGTTCGTATCCTTCATGCTGATAACCCCAAACCTGATTAAGAAGGTTGAGGCGGGAAAAGACTTTGCCTGGGTTTTTCGCAAAGAAATAAAGCAGGTCAAATTCACGCGGCGTTAGCTCAATCAATTGCTGATTAAGAAAAACTTCCCGGGCGATGGGATCGATAGTCAGCCCATTAAAGCTCAGCGTGCCCGCATCTATTTTCAGGTTACGTTCCATTGCTTCCTGTCGACGAAACAGCGCCTTAACTCTTGCGACCAGTTCCAGCATCGAAAAGGGTTTTGCCAGATAGTCATCGGCACCCAGCTCCAGTCCCAGCACGCGATGTACCTCACTGGAACGGGCGCTGATAATTACGATCGGTGTATAGCGTGTCATATTGCGCGCCCTGCGGCAGATTTCCAGCCCGTCAATGCCTGGTAGCATTAAATCCAGAATCAGCGCATCCCAGCCACCTTTTTCCAGCAGTGCCACGCCTTTATCCCCGTCATCGGCATGTGTGATGTTATAGCCCTCATCGCGCAGGTGAAGCGAGAGCAGGTCGGCAATATCGCCGTCATCTTCGACGATCAAAATTTTTTTGTTGTCCATAGGCCGGTCCTGGCTGCGGATAATTCGTGCAGTCTACACAATGCGCCATCCTGGAGTTATCACATTTTGTTTAATACTTCGTGAGGCTTTCGGGAAGATGCGGGATCAATACTGTTCCTATCGAAATATATCGTCTCAGGCCAATTATGATGAACCTGTCCCATAATGCAGACGCAAAATCGGCAGTTATCCATCCGTTGTGGTTAAGACTACTGCACTGGATTAACGCCTTAGCCGTGCTGATGATGGTGACCAGCGGGTGGCGCATCTATAACGCCTCGCCCCTGTTTGATTTCGACTTTCCCGATAAATTAACCCTGGGAGGATGGTTGGGAGGGGCATTGCAGTGGCATTTTGCTGCGATGTGGGTATTTGGAGGGAACGGGCTACTTTACCTGATTATGAATCTGGTCACCGGCAGGTTTCAGCAAAAATACTGGCCTTTGAGCCTGCGGGCGTTAATGAAAGATATGCTCGATGCGCTGCGAGGACGTTTGCTGCATACCGAGCTGAGTCACTACAACATGGTTCAGCGCATGGCTTACCTGTTTGCCATATTTTGCGGCATCGTGCTGGTACTTTCCGGTCTGGTGCTCTGGAAGTCCGTACAGTTTCCGCTGTTAAGAGACCTGCTGGGTGGCTATGAAACGGCTCGCTGGGTGCATTTCCTGGCGATGTCATCTCTGATGGGATTTCTGATCCTGCATATTGTCATGGTGGGATTGGTGCCAAAAACGCTGATCGCCATGATTCGTGGGCGATAGGGTGGTGAAATGAAAAAGATTATTCAGCAGATTTTCACGCCTTCACAGCAGCAGGATATCGTAGCGGAAGCGCAAAGATTGGTGGCTCGCCAGTTGGACGCTGCCTCGCGCAGGCGATTTCTGCGTCAGGGGATGACGTTAGGAGGACTGGCGATGCTGACCGGCTGCGATATCAGCAATAACGCCAGCGTGGAAAAGGCCCTTAATGCCATCTCAGGTCAGAATGACCGTGTTCAGCTGTGGTTATTTGGTCGCGATCGCCTGGCGCCGGAATATGCAGAATCAATGATAACGCGGCCCTTTCCATTCAATGCTTTCTATGGCGAAGAGGATATTCCACAAGTCGATGGTGAAACTTACCGCCTGAAAATCTCTGGAAAAGCGCTGGATAAACGCAGTTGGTCTCTGACCGAACTCTATCAAATGGCGCAGGTCAGCCAGGTGACGCGGCATATATGCGTGGAAGGTTGGAGTGCAATTGGTCACTGGGGCGGCGTGCGGTTTGCAGACTTTCTCCGGCTGATTGGGGCGGATTTACAGGCGGAATACGTCAGCTTTAAATGTGCTGACGACTATTATACCAGCATTGATATGAAGACCGCGCTCCACCCCCAAACGCTGCTGGCGCTGACTTATGACGGGCAAGTTTTACCACCGAAGTATGGTTATCCAATGAGGCTGAGAATGCCTACCAAATTGGGCTATAAAAACCCCAAGCATATTCAGGTTATTGAGATTACTAACATCTTCCCCGGCGGTTATTGGGAAGATCAAGGTTACAACTGGTTTGGCGGTAGCTGAATCACGAAACATCTTCTATCCCTGCACACAGTGTGCTAACCATGACATTAAGGAACGACCATGAAAAAAATGATTGCCGCAGTGCTGATTTCCGGCGCAATGATGATGAGTATGGCGGGTGCCGCACACGCGGATGACAGCATGAAAAAAGAAGAGATGTCTGAGGGCCATATGTCGCATGACGGTATGAAGAAAGAGAGTATGAGCAAAGACTCGATGGCTAAAGCCGGTATGAAGAAGGATTCAATGAGTAAGGATTCTATGTCCAAAGGCGCCATGAAGCATGACTCCATGTCTAAAGACGAAATGAAAAAAAAGGCGATGAGCCAGTAATCCGCTGAACTCGACCCTGTACACGATTCT
>NZ_JRUQ01000018.1 GCF_000773975.1 Erwinia typographi | reverse complement strand
CAGATGCCGAAAGCGAAAGCGTAAGGCGAAACTCAGAGATGAAAACAGAACAACCACTCTGGGGGCGGGGCACCATGATCTCGCCCCAGCACTTTCAGCAGCAGTCCGCCTGGCAGGCGTGGCACAGCGAATGCATCGCGCGTATGGGACTCAACCAGCCGTGGGGCGTGCTGCAGGCCGAGTTTGAGCCGGAAGCGCTAAAACTCGGGCGTCTACAGCCGCGCCGTCTGCACCTGCGCTTCAGCGATGGCACGCTGATTGATACGCACAACGCCGATCCGCTGCCACCCACGCTGACGCTTGAAGCCGAGCAGAAGAAAGTGACGGTGGTTCTGGCACTGCCGCAGCTTTATGCCAACGGCGGCAACTGCCTGCAGGAAAGCGACGTAGCCGAACGTCCGGTGCGTTTTCGCCAGCGCTGGCGCGATATCCGTAACCTGTTCGGGGATGACACCCGTCAGATTGCGATATTGCAGCCAGAGCTGACGCTGCGTTATGCACACCAGGACAACGGCGACTGGCTGACCTGTCCGGTGGCCCGTCTGCAGCAGGATGCGCAGGGCGGCTGGACGCAGGACAGTCAGTTCCTGCCGCCACTGCTGACCTTGCAGTCGAGCCCGTGGCTGGTGACTGCGCTCGAGCTGTTGGTGACGCAGCTGCGTGCGCGACTGGTGCGTCTGATGGCAATGCGCCGCGAAAGCAATCAGCGTATGGCCGATTTTGCTGTTGCTGACGTGTCGCTGTTCTGGCTGTTAAACGCGCTCAACAGTGCCGAACCGGTGTTGGCTGATTTTCTGCGCCACCCGCAAAGCCCGCCGGAACGACTCTATCCGGAGTTGGCGCGGCTGGCAGGCAGTCTGCTGACATTTTCGCTGGAGCATCAGGTCAGCGCCATTCCGGCTTACCGCCATGACGACCTGAACGACGTCTTTCCGCCCCTGTTCAGCCTGCTCGGCACGCTGCTGGAAGCCAGCTTGCCGTCGCGCATGGTGGCGATTGAAATGACCCACGATCGTCGACTGCGTCAGTGGCAGGCGCGCCTCAACGATCCGCGTCTGCGCGAACAGGCCGATTTCTACCTGTCGGTACGCTCGCCGCTGTCGGTGGCACAACTGCAGGAGCAGTTCCCGCGCCAGTGTAAAGCGGGCAGTCCGGATGACGTTATCGCGCTGGTCAACAGCTCGCAATTGGGTATCCCATTGAAGTCGCTCAGTCATGTGCCGGCCGTCATTCCGCTGCGTCTGGAAAACCAGTATTTCTCGCTGGATCTGTCGCATCCGGCGGCCGGGGCGATGCTCGAAAGCGGCAGCTGCATATTTTACGTTCCCGGCACGCTGGGTGACCCGGAACTGGAACTCTTCGCGGTACTGAGATCATGAGCCAGAAACCACAAACCGCAGCTATCGACATTGATGCGCTGTTGCAAAACACCTGGCTGCAGGTAATCAGTCTGCGCCATGGCCCGGACTTTTCCGACGGCGAAGGTCTGGCGCTGTGGCAACGCTGCGTTAATGATGCGGAGCGCGTGCAGCTGACGCTGCGTAACGCGGGTGTCAGCCGCGAAAGCTGCCATGACGTGCTGCTGGCGCAGTGCGCGCTGCTGGATGAGGTGGTGAAAGGGCGCGGCGTGCAGGACGACGCCTGTGTGCAGTGGTATCACAGGCCGTTGCAGGGCCATTTTCTGCAGACTATGGACGCAGGTGAAACCTTGTGCGATCGCATGCAGCAGGTGCTGGCGCAGCCGGAGGCCGACGAGAGGGTGCTGACCTGTTTTCATCGAGTGATGCTGCTGGGCTTTCTCGGCGGCTATGCGTCTGCTGACGCACCCGCGCGTCAGCAACTGGTGCGCGCACTGACTAAACGCGTGCCAGCCTTCACGCGCGCGACGGATGCGCCTTTGCTATCGCTGGCGAACGTCGGCCTGCGCACGGGCTGGTTAAGCAGTTGGCCCGCACGACTCGGACTGACCGCGCTTCTACTGGCCGCGCTGTGGATGGGACTTAATCACTGGCTCGATCACCTCATCACTACGCTGCTGCCCGGAGTGAAAGGATGACGCTGGTGCTTCAGCGTCTGCTGGCGCTCTGGATAGGGCTGCTCACCGCCGGACTATGTCTGTTGTTTCTGCCGGTGGCGCGTAGCTCCGGCGTTCTGCTGTTGCTGGCAGTGACGCTGATTATCGGCGTGATGATATTTAAGCTGCCGCGCCGCCGTGCGAAAGCGGCCAGCCAGTTATGGAGTGATTTACCGGACGCCGCGTTTCGTCAGCCAGTGGTGCTGTGCTGCGGCGAAAGTGGACTGTCCGATGAGGAGCCGGTACGGATTCTGCCGCAGGGCTGCTTTATCCTCGTAAGTGACAGTAGCGAATTGCAGCACAACGTCCGTCAACTGCTGCTGATGCGGCCCGACTGGGGTCGACAGATTTCACTTTGCCTGAGCATCAGTCCGCATCACCAGCATGACAACGCAGCGCTGGAAAATGACCTGTTCGCTCTACGCTGGCAAATCGCGCTGCTGCGCCGTGAAACCCGGCAGGCGCTGCCGCTGCTGCTTAACGTGGGCATTGCAGGTGAAATGACGCAGTGCACTGAACCGTTGTGGCAGGTTCAACTGGCGGGAAACAACCCGCAAATCTGGCTGGATGACACCTCGCCGCGCGGCGTTAGCGAATGGCTGCAGTCGGGAGGCGCAACGGCGATGCAGCAGCAAATTCTGCTCAACACTCTGGATGCGTGGACTCATCAGCAGGTGCTACGCGTGCTGACAGAGGCGCATACCGATGTCGCCTCTGTTACGCCCGGCGCCATTATGCTGCTGCTGCAATCCGGCATCTCTGGCTCTGGTAACGATTCGCTGTGGCGCGCGTGGCTGTTGCAGCATACCGCCATCAGCAGCGTCGGTGTCGTAGCGGATACGCCAGCCATTCTTCCTGAGTTTATCCTCCCGCTGCTGCCACAGGGACGCGGCCTGACGCCGCGCACCCGTGCGCTGCGCGCGGCGCTGAACGCCTTTGCCATTGCCGTCGTTATCGCACTGTGTGTGGCGGCCTGGAACAACCAGTCGCTGATCCGCCGCATTGCGTTTGACCTTGAGCACTATTACCGCATCGCCATGACGGATTACGCGCCGAAGCTGGCGGCGGTCAACGTTTTGCGCGAAGACGCAAAGCAGCTCGACGGCTATGCCCGTCAGGGCGCACCGCTGCGTCTGGGGTTAGGACTTTATCAGGGGGGCCATCTGCATCTGCCGGTACTGCGCGCTGTCAGTACCTGGATACCGGAAGCCAGGCCCAAATTTGCGCCGAAGCCAAAAACGCAGCCGACACTGGTGCGGCTGGATGCGATGTCGCTGTTTGATTCCGGCAAATCCGATCTGAAAAACGGCTCGACCAAAGTACTGATTAACGCGCTGGTCAACGTTAAAGCCAGAGCTGGCTGGCTGATTGTGGTCGCGGGTCATACCGACGATACCGGCAATCTGGCGCTGAATCAGCGTCTGTCTCTGAAGCGTGCGGAAGCGGTACGCGACTGGTTGCGCGACACCGGCGACGTGGATGAGAGCTGTTTCGCGGTGCAGGGCTTCGGTCAGAGTCGCCCGATGGTGACCAACAACACTGCCGAAGGCCGCGCGGCCAACCGGCGAGTTGAAATCAGTCTGGTGCCGCAGGTGGATGCCTGTCGGGCGTCGGGCGCAATCCCTTCGTTATCACAGGATGGTGACGGCAATCATGAAGAAAAGGAGTAACACATGGCAATTCCGGTTTATCTGTGGCTGAAGGATGACGGCGGTCAGGAAGTGGAGTACTTCAACACCAGGCTTGAGAACGTGAAGGTGGCGAAGGTCAACCCGATGATGCACGACGTCAAGGACCCATCCAAAGAGAAGCACAACCATCTGGAACAGATTGAGCTGCGCTACGAAAAAATCACCTGGACCTACAAAGACGGCAACATTATTCATTCCGACTCGTGGAATGAGCGCGCCACTGCCCGATCCGTACTGACGCTGTAGGGGCGGCCATTTCGCCGCTCACAAACTGACATGTGGCTGCATCCGCACCGGCTGAAGCCACAAGTCATTTTTCATCATCAAACCTGCTGACCTTATACGCTTTGGTTCACGGCGAGGGGCGGTAGCGTGCCCCCAATCAGGAGAACTTTGCTATGGACCGTCAGTCAGCCTGCCACAACGCCTCAACCCGTCCCGCGCACAGGCACCTTCATTTTCTTAATACGTGACGTACTTTTTTCTAATGGCAAGGAGTGTGCATGAAAACCCAAAATATCCCTGTTTCGCCTGCTTTTATCGCTATTTCATGGATCGCTATGCTGGGCGGCACGCTGGTCTGTGGAAAGCAACATTAATGCCGAGTGAGAAAGGATTTTACGGCGTGTCATTTTTTATGGCGCTGTTCGGTGCCGTAGCCGTACAGAAGAACACCCGCGACAGCATGCACAGGGTGACTGACAACGCTGCTGAGGTAACCCAGGAACCTCAGGCCTGACATTCTCCGGACTTTCCCGCTACTGTCGCCGTGGCGGGATTAAGGTGGCGCCATGACGGCGATTTAAAAGGATTTCACCATGACAGGAAAGGCCATTCCCTTCTTCAACCACAGCCACCACCTGCTGAAGGTCACTGACAGCAATGCCCCGCTGGATGTGCTCAGCTTCGAAGGCGCTGAGGCGCTTAGCGCGCCCTTCAGCTGGAAAATCGTTTTTACCAGCACCGAAAGGCACATCAGTCGCGAAACCATGCTGCTGAAAACGGCGTCGCTGACGCTACAGGCTGCGCCACAGAGTCTCACCGACTTGCAGAAGGCCGGCCCGCTGCGCGTGGTGCAGGGCGTGGTGACCAGCTTTGATATGCTTGGTGTTTCTGCCGATGAAGTACGCTACGCCATCAGTCTGCAGCCGCGTCTGGCGCTGCTGACGCGCACCCGGCAGAACGCCATCTGGCAGGACATGTCGGTGCCGCAGATTGTGGAAGGCATCCTGCGCGACCGGCACGGCATGCGCGGACAAGATTTCCTGTTTAACCTTAGCCGCGACTATCCGAAACGCGAGCAGGTGATGCAGTTTGACGAAGATGACCTGCGCTTTGTCTCGCGCCTGCTGGCCGAGGTCGGCATCTGGTTTCGCTTCACCACAGACACGCAGCTCAACATCGACGTGGTGGAGTTTTACGACGACCCGCAGGGCTACGTGACCGGCCTGACGCTGCCAGCCGTGCCGCCATCGGGACTGTATGACAGCGGCGTGGAATCGGTGTGGGCGATGGAAAGCCGTTTCCGCGTGGTCGAGAAAATGGTCAGTACCCGCGATTACAACTACCGGGACGCCACGGCGGACATGAACGCGCAGGCCGATGTCACCGGGGGCGATGAAACTACCTACGGCGAAGCCTATCACTGGGCTGATAACTATCTGCAGCCTGGTGAGGAGTACAGCGCCAGCCCGGCGACTGAAAGCGGCGCGTTCTACGCCCGCCTGCGCCACGAGCGCTACCTTAACGGCCAGACGAGTCTTAGCGCCAGGTCAAGCTGCGCCTCGCTGATGCCGGGCGTGGCGATGCGCGTCAGCGGGGGCGCTGACGTTGCAGAGGTTTTCCGCTCTGGCGTGGTCATCACCTCACTGGTCTGCCGCGCAGCGCGTGACAGCAGCATGGAAACCGCATTTCACGGCATCCCGGCGGAAGGGCGCTACAGCTATCGTCCTGAACCCGCCCCGCGCCCGGTGATGGCGGGAACCTTACCGGCGCGCATCACCAGCACCACCACCAACGACACCTACGGGCACATCGACCGCGACGGACGCTATCGCGTCAACATGCTGTTTGACCGCGCGGGCTGGGAAAGCGGCTTCGAAAGTCTGTGGGTGCGCCAGGCGCGACCGTTTGCTGGCGATACCTACGGCCTGCATCTGCCGCTGCTGGCAGGCACCGAAGTGGCGATAGCCTTCGAGCACGGCAACCCGGACCGTCCGTACATTGCCGGTGTGCTGCACGACTCGTCGCGCGCCGACCACGTCACCATCCGTAACTACAAACGCAACGTGCTGCGCACGCCGTCGAACAACAAGCTGCGCCTGGACGACACGCGCGGTCAGGAGCACATCAAACTCAGCACCGAATACGGCGGCAAAAGCCAGCTTAACCTCGGTCATCTGGTGGACGGCGAACGGCAGTTGCGTGGCGAGGGTTTCGAGCTGCGCACCGACAGCTGGGGCGCAATCCGCGCAAACAAAGGGCTGTTTATCAGCGCGGACGGGCAGGCAGGTGCGCAGGGTAAGCAGAAGGATATGCAGGCTGCGCTGGGCAACCTGAACAAGGCGCGCGAACAGATGACGGAGATATCCAGCGACGCGCAAAAAGCCACGGCGAACCCGGCAGACCTGCCTGCGCAGATAGCCCTGCTGGAGCAGCAGGTGCAGGAACTGAAAAGGTCGGTACTGCTGGTAAGCGCGCCAGATGGCATGGCGCTGACCAGCGGCGAGCACCTGCAACTTTCTGCTGCGCAGAATCTGGTGGCGACGGCGGGAAAGAATGCCGACGTCAGCGTGATGAAAAACCTGTTTATTGGGGTGGGCAATGCACTGAGCGTGTTCGTGCGCAAGCTGGGCATCAGGCTGATTGCCAATCAGGGACCGGTGCAGCTGCAGGCGCAAAACGACCTGATGGAACTGTTGGCACGAAGAGAAATCAGCATTATCAGCACCGAAGATGAAATCAAAATCATCGCCAAGAAGAAGATCACGCTGAACGGTGGTGGGAGTTATATCATGCTAGATGCTAATGCGATTGAGTCAGCTACTGCAGGTGATTACCGGACGCGAGCAGGACAATACGACAGGCAAGAGCAATCGAGTAAGCCTGAAGATTTCCCAAGCCTGGCAACAGAAAACCAGGAGCCATCAAATAAGTTTATTTTTTCCTGACAGGGAGTCACCTAATGATTATTAGTCCACCCATTCTAAAGAAAAGAACCACCACGGAAACAGATGCGGCCTGGATAAACCGGGTAATGACTTCTGACGCAAGTCGTAGTTTTCCTGTGAGTTCAGTGGATTCCTGGCATGGTGGTATTCACATCATGCATACAGATAAAAATAGTAAAAACGACAAAGTGCGTGCAATTGCGAATGGCACTATTCATTCATTCAGAGCTCCGTCTGGATACGTTAAAAGAGATTTACCTCCACTTAATATCAATGTCGCCCCGTTGAAAGGTAGCGATGATGGTTATGTGTTGTTGAAACATGAGACAGAGATCGGTAGCGGATTAAACGGGAAGGTTGTTTTTTACTCACTGTATATGCACCTAAAGTTTTTGGAGCCCACTATTAAAACTGGGGGGAATATCCATCGTAAAGATGCATTGGGCTCTTTGGGGATGGTCGACGGTGTGAATGCCTTTCATATGCAAATATATTGTGAAGATTCGGAAATAGAGAAAATTGTTGGAAGAATTCAGCCATTGTTAGATACAACTAAAGATGGAAGGAGTGATGTTGTTTTCGGCGATGTTCATTTTTATATCCCTGTAGGATGCTCTTTTTACAAAGGCCAGAAAATAGATGGTCGAACAATAATTAATCAATCAAGTACTATTTATACGAGTGAAGAGGAGTTGTTTGTAACTGTTAAGATTGATGGGAATACTCGGACCGTCACAACGCGTCAGAAAAATTATCTCAGAGGAAATTTTGAGGTTATAGGTGAAGAAGTCGGTGATGAAAATGATATAAATGAGATAAATATGTATGAACGAGCCCTTTCTGACTATCCTGAGTCAATATCCACTGGATATGAACTGCTAAGGTTTGGGCGAATATTGAATCAGGAAAACACTAAGCTTAATCCTGATAGACATTATTGGTTAAACATTAAATACCCTGGCGGTAGTGGGTTTATTGATGTTTCGTCACCTGAAATCAAGAAGTATAGCGATGCAGACTTCCCGCACTGGATGGGATGGACTCTCGTTATGGATGATTCTGATATGAATAGTCAATGCAATTCAAATACTGTTTTAAGGACTAAAAAGGAAGAAAGAAGTCGATTAGTTTGCCGGTTTCCCTTTGAGTGGGATTCATCTACATTAGCTGATCGTTTAGGATGGCTTAAGGAAAAAAATGAAACTGTTGACCCGCCGATGAATGATGAAGCATGTGGGGTATTGATAAACCATGCAGCGGCTTTATGTATTAGTGGTGAAGTTCCGAAAAAACGAGTTTGGCATTTTGAACCATCAGCATTCATTTCTGCTTTTAGAAAATGTAATTGGTACTCAAAAGATGAGTTTGCAGAAATCTATCCCGACAGTCTGTATCCTGTAAAATCATTAGAAAAACTTGGCACAACCCCAGAGCAGATCCGAGAGAAGTACAGAGAGATTATAAATAACTGTCTTGAAAAATACTTTATTATAACGCCAACCAGAAAATCACACTTCTTCGGGCAAGGTGCAATTGAGTCTGGTATGCTTTCCCTAATGATTGAAGGTTCTGCAAATTTTGCAAAAAATCCGTCGCACTTAAGTTTTTCTTCAGAGGATAATGGTTATTATAATCCTGCGACTGGTGGTTATCTTGATTATTTAAATGGCCGGCTAGGAAATATAGAAAATGGAGATGGGCCAAAATTTAGAGGCCGGGGTATGAAACAGTTGACTGGCAGGGAAAACTATAGCAAATATTGGGGGTATAGAGGATGGATTGAATTGGATAAATTTCCGATGAGCTACAAAGGATTTAAACATCAATGGTGGAATCCAGTGAATTTATCTAAAGCGCCGGTTATTTTAGAACCGCAACTTCTTTCAACTGTTCCTTATAATTGTATCGATGCAGGATGTTGGTATTGGATTGCAGGATCACGTGCAACAGGGTTTAGACCAATAAATGTGAAGATAAAAGAGTTAGACGTTTCCTTAAATCATTCCAGATCTATAACTTATTCTATCAATGGTGGTTATAATGCAGCAGATCTCCGTTGGATACAAACTAGTAGAATCGCATTCATTCTAATGGACTAATCAATGTATAAAATCACAACAGCAATTATATTAATTTTTATTTCACTGTATTCAAATTCAATGGAACTTAAGTTGGAGAATCAGAATTCAATATCGATAAATAAAGATGGGGTGTCGAGAGTGATCACCGTAGATACCATGATTAATGGATATAATGTTAATTGTAATGGCTCTAAGATTGTTATATGGGGAAAGCCAACGAAAATAAATGAGGGTAACCCACAAGATACGAACGTTATATTAATAGAACTGAGCCATAACCATAAGGAATTTCAGAAAGGCATTAGTGAAGGGATTTTTGATGTTGAGTATCTAAAATTAAGTAACTATGCTTACATTGGTAGCAGTCAAGGGGTTTTAATGAATCTCTCTAACGGAAAATTGAAAGGAACTGATGTTGATTTTGATCCAGCAAATGATAGTAATTTTGAATCGTGTAATAAAAACAAATCGTGGTATTTCAATAGATATCCTTAGTTCGTTCTTTGGGTTATTTAGGTAATGTTTTGTATTCGCAGGAGAATATTTAAAATAAGTTACATATATATCTATGATGTAATAAATAATGGGTTTCATGCGGTATTTTATATAAGAATGAAAATTCAATTGAGTTGAATATTATTGCTTTGAAAGGGATGTTAAGAGTAGTAATTTAAAATTTGTGTCTTACACAAATTTTGATTCTCAGGTTCGCCATCTGCTTAAGCAATTGAGTCAGCTCCTGCTGGTGATTACCAGACGCGAGCGGGATAGAAGAGCAATCGAGTAAGCCTGAAGATTTCCCAAACCTGGCAACAGAAACTGATGCGGCATGGATGAGTCGGACGAATGCCGTGGCTTTCCGATCAACGCTGCAGGTTCATGGCATGGTGGAATGTCACTGCTATTTTTGAGCTTAATGAGTTGCATACCAGTACTGTTCCTTTATCTGTCAGCATGACTCTTGCTAAAGGGAGTTGCACCATGGTGACGAGGCAGGAGGATGCGGGGACGGGAGGAAAGTTTAGTATGGTTGGTAAAGGCCTGATTGATATGGATAAAAAAGAATATGAATATAACCTTTACAAACCGCGAAGTCTCATTATTAAGCATCATGGTCTCGATGATATTAGATGGCCCTGCTTTGAACATGCTCTTTATGTACTCAATGATGAAATATTGATAAATGACAATTTAAACCATTAAATTCAAGGGGGCGTCGAGTGAGGAATAACTACTTATTAGTAATGTTTTCTTTGTTATTGATGTCTATTGTTCGTGAAAAATAAATAAAATTTTGTGAAACTATAATATTCGATAGTAGCGCATTTGATTCTCCAATAATTGAAAATGCTTTTAGAAAAACAGGTTGTCGTGACAATCCAACTCCGATTTATTATAAATGAGTTAGAAAGTGTTTTAATTTAACATCAGCAGCTTATGCTACAGGTAGAGTCAGTTATTTAGTGTAGGATAAAAAAGTAGAACGTGTCATTATGATAAATATGAGTTAATGAGAATGATTTCCGCTGTTATTGATGGAGATTATAAGTATAAATGTGTTGGCAAGTTAACGCCGGGTGTGAAAATATTTTTCCTTCCCAAATCTCTCGGGGGTGTTGTTATTTTTTATATCACCTTTAAAGGTAAAGGAGGAGGAGGTGTTGCTATTGTAAAAGACGATTTTTTATTCTCATAATAATTATGCTGCCGTTTATGGTTCCAGCCTGTACTGTTCTCACAGAAAGATAAAATTAGTTTCTTGAATGAAATTAATACATTATTTAATTCTATGGTAATAGATTGGAAGTGATTGGATTGCAGTAAGTTCTGAAAACATTAGAAATACTAACCATCTGCTTTTTTTAAATGTCGCAGCATTTCGCTATGCGACTTTAGTTATTTATAAAGCATTTTCTGGCTGAGTGTTTATATGAAGAATCCAAAGCATTCACTAAAAAAAATCCCACCCATATCACCACGTCCACAACCCATTGCATTTGTGCGCTGGCTTACCTTGCTGGCTGTTCTTCTGGCACTGAGTGCAATTATAACCTGGTTATCAGGCCAGTCCATTGAGGGACATATTCTCTGGTGGCTTGCAATCGGCGGCGGTGTAACGATCTGGCTGGTGATTTTCATTAGCTATCTACTTGCCTGGCTGGCAAGACACATTATTGCCAATGGGCAGGATAATCAGCGCGAGAAGTGGCTGCTGCAGGAAACTCAAAAAAGCCGCCGGGTGCTGCAAATTCTGGCGGCAGAGTACCTTACCTGCCATTCGCCGGATATCGCGCATCCCACGCCGCTGGAAGCCATCATGGCGAACACCCCGGCCAGACGCGCGCAAAATGACAGAAAGGGAAACGGCTGTGTTAATCACAGCCAGATCGCCACACAGGTGTTCGATGAACCGTACACGGTAATGTGCCATACCATTAACCACCTGCTTCCTTCCGTCATCGCACAGCTCGAAAAGCTGGGTGCGAAGAAAACGATAAAAATAGCGCTGAACATTTCCTCATCGCTCAGCATCAGTGAAGTAAAAATAGAAATAACCAATGCCCTTCGCGAAGCCGAAATAACCCATCCAGTTGAGTTTATTACCGGAGAAGGCGTTGCTTTTATTAACCAGTGGCTGGATGAGCGAATCGCCGATGACGCGCTGCTTCTTGTTATCGCGATCCAGATTGCTCCACTAGTGACAAAAAACTCTGCTGAAGCAGGCGTTGTGCTGCTTCTGGGCAACCGGTTGACACAACATAAGCTCCGCCCTGCCGGGCTGCTGCATCGCCCCGATCAGGATAGTGAAAACGATCTCGCCGCTTGCCTGAAACAGGCGGCGGATAATGTCCCGCTAAAAAGTGGCCTTGTGCAGCATCTCTGGATTTCTGGGGTAACGGAGGAACAATACCTCTCTACTTTCAGCATTGTGAAGGCTTTTCCGGTTGAAGCCGTGGAAACGGAAAACATAATCACGCCGGATATTTCAATTGGCCATGCCGGTGCCGCCGCGCCCTGGCTGGCGATTGCCGCGGCTTTCCAGGCCGCATCACTGACCCAACTTCCCCAGATGATTATTACCGGGAACAATTCAACGGATGAAATGTGGAGCATGGCGGTTTCACCCGTTATGCCACCGTAGGAGAGGGATACTTGAAACGCTTCTTATCAAAATTAATGCCCAAATCAGCCGAGTTCTGGTTTGGGCTGATCATGTTACTGCTGTCTGCACTGGCGTTGCTGGCGTGGTTTGTGTGCTGGAAGCATCCCGACAGCGTCGGATTAATCAGTGAAAGCACCTTACAGCAGCGCTGGATGGCAGCTACGTTAACCGTCGCCGTTATATTCTCCATTATTGCTGTGGCGGGTGTTCTGTTGATGCGGCAGGTCGGTAAAACCGGCTTTGATGTACAACTCAAAGGCGCTGGCGGCGATGATATTCCCGCTCCGAGGAAATACATTGCCTCGCAGTCTCTCACTCAGACGCTGTCGCAGGAGCTTAAACGGCACCTGCACAGTCGCTATCGAACCTTCTGGCGCGGTAAGGTGCGCCTGCTGTTGGTAACCGGTGAAGACTCTGCCATCGATGTGTTGGTTCCCAACTTATCGAGTCAGCAATGGCTGGAAGGCAACCGCACCGTGCTGATTTACGGTGGTAGCCTGAACAGCGAACCGGATGCAGAAATACTCGCAGCGTTACGCAAACTACGCCATAACCGCCCGCTGGACGGTATTGTTCATTTGTTAAAACCGCATGAAGAACTTATTTCAAAGCAAAGTGATACTTACCGACGCTCGCTGGAGAAAATCAGCGCTACCCTGCGCTGGCAGGCACCGATCTGGCTGTGGCAGATCGGTCACAGTGCGTGGTCGCAGGATGGACGTGAACAATACGCGCCGGGGCTGACCTTCAGCGCCCGCGCGGTTCCTGATGACGTTCGCGTACAGATAGAAAACCTCATTCCGTTGCTGCGCGAGCAGGGTATGACGCAGATTTCACAACATGCCAGCCATGACTGGTTGCTCCGCTTGTCCAGGGAGCTTGCTGAGCAAAGCCAGCAATGGCAGCAGTGGCTGGCTCCGTGGTTCGATTTTCAGCGCAAAATACCGCTACGCGGGCTGATATTCAGCCTGCCGGAAGCGGCTGCCTCAGCGACCGGAGTGCATCCTCATGCGATAAGCAACAGCACTATGTGGCAGAGCATCAGCCAGGACAAAATGCGTGGCAGAAGCACAGGCTTACCTTGGGAGCGGGTGCTGGCGTGGTCGCTGATGGGGCTGATGCTGTTGTGGTATAGCGGCATGATGGTGTCGTTTGGCATCAGCCGCTATCAGATTTTGAGCGCAGCGGATAAAGCGCAGACACTGATGAACAATCCAGCTGTTAATGATGCGCAGCTAATCGCGCTTCACAGCCTGCGCAACGATCTCGGTCTGCAGCAACACTGGCTGGCGCATCGCTCACCTTGGTATCAGCGGTTTGGTCTGAGCCACACGCAGGAACTGCATACCGCGCTGTTACCATGGTATGCCGCGGCGGAGAATCGCTTGATCCGCGAGGCGGCCCGTACAGCACTGGAAGCGAAGCTGACGCGCCTGGCCGATTTACCACCCGGCAGCCCGCTGCGCGCGGCACTGGCGCTGCCGGGTTACGACCAGCTTAAAGCCTGGCTGATGATGTCACGTCCGAATCGTGCAGAGTCCGATTTCTTTGTGCAGATCATGAAGGCCGTTCAGCCAGAGCGTAAAGGCATTTCAACGGCACTATGGCAGAGCCTGTCGCCGGATCTGTGGGCCTTTTATGCCGCGAATCTGCCGCAGCAGCCGCAGTGGCAGATCAAGCCAGATTTGTCGTTGCTGGGGCAGGTTCGTCTGGTACTGCTGCAACAGATTGGTCAGCGTAATGCTGAAAGCACGCTATACCAAAATGTCCTGCAGGCGGTGCGTCGCAACTACGCCGACGTTTCGTTGGAAGACATGGCGCCGGGCACCGACCCGATCCGCCTGTTTACCAGCGATCAAACGGTGCCAGGCATGTTTACCCGTCAGGCTTGGGAAGGCGGTATGCGTCAGGAAATTGAGAAGGCGGCGAGTGCGCGACGTGACCAGATTGACTGGGTGTTGAGCGATAGCCGCCGCAGCGCGGTTTCGCAGGACATCTCGCCGGAAGCGCTGGCGGCGCGGCTGACGCAGCGCTACTTCACTGATTTTGCCGCCAGCTGGCTAAACTTCCTCAACAGCCTGCGCCTCAATCCGGCCAATAATATTGCTGACGTCATCGACCAGCTGACGCTGCTCAGCGATGTGCGCCAGTCGCCGCTAATTGCCCTGATGAACACGGTGGCGTGGCAGGGACAGACCGGGCAGAAGCGCGCGGCGCTGTCGGACAAGCTGATTAACTCGGCAAAAGATCTCATCAGCCAGAAAGAGAAACCAGCGATTGATCAACAGGTCATCGGGCCGGAAGGTCCGCTGGATGCGACTTTTGGCCCCCTGCTGGCGCTGATGGGCAAAAGCAGCGGCGCACAGCTGATGGCCGCCGACAGCACGCTGAGCCTGCAAACCTACCTGACGCGCATCACTCGTGTGCGCCTGCGCCTGCAACAGGTGGCTGCCGCACCGGATCCGCAGGAGATGCTGCAGAAGCTGGCGCAAACGGTGTTTCAGGGGAAAAGTGTCGATCTCACCGACACGCAGCAGTACGGCAGCCTGATGGCGGCGAGCCTCGGTGAAGAGTGGAGCGGATTTGGTCAGACGTTTTTTGTTCAGCCGCTGAACCAGTATGGGGTGTTAATCATTTCTGCACTGATCCGGGAACATGTGAATTCAGCGTCAGCCCTTGAGCGACGCGGCGTTGGCGGGATTTATGGATTTTGCACTAGCCCCAAAAAAATGACTGAAAAATGATTTTTTTGCGATCTATTTTGCATTGGAATGATTGTAGTTTGACTCAGTTTGAATAGTGTTTAAATGGATTTTGATAACTTACCGTTGCGGAATTTTTAAGCGGAGATCAGGCGGTAAACTATAATTTTGTTTGGAGCTGTTTCCCGATCTCTACCCTAGCTCACCTTTCGCTGTTCGTCATCTGCTGAACTGATATCCCTGTCGAATTTACTCCCTTCAGATGCCCCCTTTTTGGCTTCTATGTGAGCGTCAACAAGCGCAATGGCACGCTCCTTAAGTTCAGGAGGGAGAAGCATGAACGCCTCTTCAAGGCTCGCCTCATTGTCAGCAAGCTTTATAAGCCCACGAGCACCACCATTAATAATGATCTTGAGCAATGCTTCGGCCTCAGTTCTTCCCATGAATTCAAATGCCGCCATCCAAGTGGTGCGAAGTAGCTCGTCAGACTTACCTTCTCGTTGTGCTTCATTCATTGGGACAGCTTGTAAATTTTCCCCTGTAGCAAGCCAGTCCACAGATACCCCTTCCATACTAGCAATTTTTGTTGCCACATTGAGAGAGGGCTCCGTGCCTCTGCTCAAATAATTGTTTAATGTGGAGAACGACAGCCCCCAGTCTTGTGATGCTGCTCTAACACTCCGCTTTCCTATGAGCTTCCTGATCCTGTCAGCAATACTTTCTTTGCCTGTATCGCCAAAAGAAAATTCGCTTTCTTTTTTATGAGTCACTTTCCTTTCCTCTAACAGGTTGAATTTAAATAACAAAGTAACCCCTTGGTAAGATGATCCATATGCGGCAAAAGAAAATGAATTATTTTCTTTACTTATGTCTTATGTGGATCAATACTCTTATCCAGACGGATAAGCCGCTGGGGTTATCCGCACGGTTAACTATTTAGGATAATCGAAAGATGGAAAGAAAAGAAGTTATTGGCGCTGACTGGCACCGAATCGACATTGTGGCCGCTCTCCATAAGCAGGGAGTGACCATGCGGGGACTGTCTTCTCAGGCAGGTCTGGGGCCTGATACGCTTAAAAATGCACTTTATCGGTCATACCCAAAAGGTGAGCGAATTATTGCGTCTGCTCTCAATGTAGAACCGGCAAGGATCTGGCCAAGTCGTTATATGAGAAAGGCGTCGTAACATGTTTGCCACAGTGAATGAGATGATGGGCTTACCCGGTCTGCCTGGTACTGTTCAGGGGCTGCGATTCACTCTGAATAAGCGGGTTGAAGGTTGCCCTCAGTTGGTCCGTCGCCGTGAAGGAACCAAGGCTTTTGAGTACCACATCGACTGCCTGCCTGAAGCTGCGCGTGATGTTGTTAAGCAACGGTTTTATCGCGAGGTCGTCGGGACTGCGGATGTTAGTCAGGCTGCGCCCTCTGTCGGTGTGGTGGCTAAGGCTAAGCAGGAGCTGATCCTGATGCAGGAATGCCCTGCACTGGCGAAGCGTGAGGCCGATGGTCTGACTGCGCAGCAGCGCAACATTGCTGATTCCCGGTGTGTGCTGGTGATGGAGGTTGATCGCCTGCGTAGTCTGGAGGGAATTAAAGAAACGCGGTCTGGTGCTATTGCTTACATTTCTGAGCAGTCCCGGATTGGCTTTAAATCTGAGCGCCTGCGGGAGGCTGTTGATATGGCCAATGCGCGCAAGGGTAAACGTTCCGGCGTCAGCGTTCGTAGCCTGCAGGAGTGGTATTCCCTCTATCACTCAACTACAAACAGCCTTGAGCGTCTTGTTCTGCTGGCGCCAGGTCAGCCAAAAAAGCTGCAGCCCGATGAATGCGCCTGGTGGATTGCCTTCAAGGCTTATTACGGTACGCCAACGGGTGATTCCATCAAAGCCACCTGGCGTAAGTTCAAAAAATGGTGGGAAGAGCAGTATCACGATCAGCCAGCGGTGCTGGCCGCGATCCCCTCTTACGACGTTGTGCGACGTATGCTCAAAAAAGAGCCGCTTTATAAGCGCATGGAGGGCCGTGTGAGTGGTTCCGCTGCCAGAGCCTATGACGTTTACAGCAAGCGCGACTGGTCGGCCATGCCGGTTAATGGCGTGTGGATCTCCGATGGTAAGTCACTCGATATGAAGGTGCTCCATCCGGTTTATAACCGCCCGTTTACGCCGGAGCTGACGCTGGTTATTGATGGCCGGTCACGCGTAATAGTTGGCTGGAGTCTGTCGCTGTCGGAGAACCGCTATGCTGTTGCTGAGGCTCATCGCCACGGCATGGAGCAGTACGGAAAGCCGTTGTTTATATATTCCGACAATGGCGGCGGTGAAAAAAATAATATGCTTGATGCCGATATCACCGGGATATTTCCCCGTATGGGAATTAATCACATGACCGGTATTCCTGGTAATCCACAGGCACGCGGTATCATTGAACGGCTTAATGGCGTTGTGCCAATCGCCTTAGCCCGCCGGTTTTCCACTTACAACGGTCGCAACGTTGACCCTGAGCACCAGCGGGTCATGAGTAAAAAAATGGTCAGCCTGACCAACGCCCTGCGCCAGGGTAAAGAGCTGACCACCGACCAGAAACGCACGCTGGGGCTTATTCCAGACTGGCAGGCGCTGACGGCGGCTATACAGGAGGAGATTGACGCCTACAACACGTCCCATGAGCACAGCGCATTGCCTAAAGTGAACGGCAGATATATGTCTCCGCTGGCTTACCGCAAACACGTACTTGACACTGAGGGTGACGATATTGAGTACCTTACCGCCAGTGAGTTACACGATATGTTCCTGCCAGAGGAAATACGTACTGCGGCGCGGGGATGGGTTCAGCTCGGCACAAACTTTTACTTTGCCAAAGAGCTTATTGAGGTCGACCAGGAGAAAGTGCGCGTCGCCTTTAACCCACTTGATGCTAAAGAAGTTTATATCCGCAGGCAGGATGGCACGTATGTCTGTACGGCGATATGGAACGGTAACACCAATGCGCCAGTACCACTGACCAGGATGGAGAAAGCGCTTAACGAGCGCGCCCAGCGCCAGATTAAGCGTGGTCAGGCTGTTATCCAGGATGCAAAAGATTCTCTGCGCCCGGTTATCGAGCATCAGCCGGACATTGATTTTAATTTGTTCGCGGCTAAGCAGGTTAATCAGGAACCTGACAAAGTTTATTTATTCGAATCTGAGTTTCAGGACGATTTAAAGAAAGCCGGTAATCACCGCTAAGGTTATTTAAATGAACGTGAAAGAAAAATTAATCCAGTTGCTGGAGGGGTCTGGCTACACCCAAAAAAAGGTGGCCACCAAAACGGGGCTGAGCACAGCGGTTATTTCTCAGTACCTGAAAGGCACTTACAACGGCAACATCGGCAATGTTGAGACATCGCTGGCGGGTCTTATTAACCGCGAAGAGGAGCGCGCAAAGCGCCGTGAAGTGAAAGAAACCTATGTACCTACAAGGCTGGCCGGGCTGGCGACAGGGTTAATTGACAATACCCACATGGATGGCGATATCGGTGTTATCTATGGCCCAGCCGGTATGGGGAAAAGCATGGTGCTGAAGCAGTATGTTGCCCTCAACAAAGGGGCCATTCTGATTGAAGCCGATCCGGGCTATACCGCCAAGGTCTTGCTGCAGGAGTTATGCAGTCGTCTCGGTGTGAGAAAGACGGGTAACATTCACGATCTCAGTGAAGAATGCATTCAGGCGCTGACAGGCACGGGCTGGGTGTTGTTGATTGATGAGGCCGAGTTACTGCCCTATCGCGCACTTGAAGTGTTACGGCGTATCCATGACCGGTCAGGGGTGGCCATCGTACTGGCGGGGATGCCCCGCCTGCTGATTAACCTGAAAGGCTCTCGCGGTGAATTCGCCCAGCTCTACAGCCGGGTGGGCATGGCGCTGGACCTTGAAGCGCACAAGGTGAAAACCGAGGTCGACGATTTTAACGCCATTCTCGGTAGTCTCCTGCCAGTAGAAAGCAACGGCCACAGCGCCCTTACGGTGCCGGGTGTCGCAGAGGCATTCCTTAAATATTCAAAAGGCAACTATCGCCGCATGTTTAAGCTGGCACGGGGTGTCGTTCGCGCCAGCGGTATCAATAATCAGGGCGTCAGCGTGAAGTTAATTGAAAGTTATGCGCAGATGTTAATTCACTGAGTGTGATTTCATATATCGAATTTATTAATGCAAATACAAATATTAATTAAATAAGGGAAATAGTATGAACGAAAGAATTGTTATTCGTGGGCTTGTTATGTTTGGCAGCAGCGCCTGGTACTCTCCGCTATTGAGCAGTATCGATGGGCAACGGGTTGAAGTCATTAAGGACGGCCAATCTGACGATCATCTGCATGTGTTTTGGGGGGGCTGTCATTTCTGTATGGCTAACCGTTTAGACGATCATGCATATCGGTCACCGCTTAAGCCACGCGAAAAGGGCCAGATGGAGCGCATGGTGCTTAAGCGCGTCCGGCAGCCATTGCATTACCCGATGATGGATGATTTCCCGACGGTGAAAGTGGCTTTGCGGGCCGATGATGTGGTGCGCGCTATTCACGCGACGGAGCGCCGTTATCGCCAGTTGCGCCGCGCTTCTAAGCGCCATCGGGATGCTGATTTGAAGGCGGTACTCCTAAACCTCAGCCAGGCAATGGAACGGGTTTCCCGGCTGCTGGGCAAAGCGTCTCAGAACGGAGGGTTTTAATCATGGAAAAGCAGGTTATCAATTGCCGCCGTTCCCGCGCTAAAGCTGAAATCCATTCGCATGGTGGGCGTGTTACCGGGTGGCATAAAGTTTTGCCAATAGTCTATGCCACTCACCCGTTTAGTGACGAACTGTGGCCAAGCGTTGAAATTATGGAAGTCTCAGGTGATACCCGCCAGTTTGTTCGGGTGTCGAGTATTGATGGTTGCAGGGTTATTTGGGGTTAATTATGACTGTTGAGTTGATTGTCAGAATTCATGATGTTGGCGAAAAAACCGAAATAAATATAGTGAGTATCGGGGCCAATAGTGGGTCAGATAATGAAGTTATACACGGGGTCTTTATCCGTAATGCCATAAAGAAGGCTCTGGTTGATATGGGGCGGTCTACGCCCGGCTGTAACTGCCCGGCATGTCACGCAAATCGGCAACGTGAGGTCAATGATGGGTGTCCGAATATACATTGACGTTGATTGCGGAGAGTCTGCTTTTACTGTTTCACCGGAAATTAAGGTCAATCCCGATGACCATACTGTGTCTGAAATGAATATTGCCACCAGTACCGTTAATTATGCGGTGCAGTTGGCGGCGGAATTTAACCGGATACATTACAAAGCAAAGCTAATTAAAGAGGAAATTTATCATGTCAGCTAAACCAAAGCGTATTAAAGCTGCAGCGTCTGTTTATGTACCACAGTCTAAAGATGATGTTATCTGCGACATCCGCAAAATCGGCGATCTGAGTCGGGAGTTAGCCCGGACGGAGACGCAGATGAATGATGAGATTGGTGCCATAACTGACCGCTATGCGCCAGGCATTGAGGTTATCAAAAAGGACCTTGATTTACTTCAGAAAGGCGTCCAAAGCTGGTGTGAGGCCCATCGTGATGAGTTGACGAATAACGGCAAGACCAAGACGGCCAGTCTGGTCACAGGTGAGGTGCAGTGGCGTAATCGCCCGCCGTCAGTATCCATTCGGGGTGCAGACTCTGTTCTGGAAACGCTGA
Organism: Erwinia typographi; assembly: GCF_000773975.1. Taxonomy (GTDB): domain Bacteria; phylum Pseudomonadota; class Gammaproteobacteria; order Enterobacterales; family Enterobacteriaceae; genus Erwinia; species Erwinia typographi. The sequence continues at coordinate 120,570 of NZ_JRUQ01000018.1, read as the reverse complement.
TGCGCCTGGGCCTTGATCGCTTTATCCGGCGCAAAGAAGAAATTAACAAAGAGGCTATCCTCAACGAGCCTTTGGCGGTTCAGGGGGTGGCGGGTATTACGGTTAAATCAGGCATTGAAGACTTTGCCATTGTTCCTTTTGAGCAGGATGTTGGGGTGTGATATGCCCATGAATCCGGCCCGTGGGCGGTTAATGAATCAGTATGCGGCCTACGCCCTTGGGGCGGTTAAGGCTGAGCGGGAGTTACGCTACAGCGATGCCGCCGTCCTCTGGTTTAAGGCAATGCATGCGCCATGTTGTTCCAAGAATAGTGACTGGGCTGAAAAGCGTAACGAGTTTTGCGCAGCGGCGGTGAAGCGCACTCAGGGGAGGAAAAATGCACGCCAGCGAGTTTAATGGGCTTTATCAGCCTGGTAGTCACTTTATTTATCAGTCCTGCTCTGCCCTGCGTGGTGGTGTGCCAGTTCATACGGTAGACATCGCGCGCGATGTAAAGGGGGTAACGGTTGTTCAGATTAATGTGCAGCCTTATTTTACAAGTGTTGATTCATTAACGCCTGTCGAAATTAAGCCAGTCTGATTTAAAGCGAAATTAATCATCATTTAAATATGGCGTAAACCGTCAGGGGACTGCTTACGCCTGAACTTAAGGAATGAATTAATGAATATTCTTCTCGATTCAGTCTGCCCCTGCTGCGAGCGCACGGCAGTGCTGGAATTGAAAGCGGAGGCTGCGGCGCATGACCCGCAGCAGATCGACATTATCGTGCAATGCCATTTCTGTGGTGCAGTCCTCAATCAGTTTGTGGCGATTGATGAAATGGAGATGTGCGGTGGATAAAGACAAGTATCTCGCCAAAATCAAAAAGCTGATGCGGCTGGCCCGTGGAACGTCTAACCCGGCAGAAGCAGCCAGTGCAATGGCGAAAGTTCAGGCTTTCATGCGGGAATATGGCCTGAGCGAGGCCGACGTTGATTTATCGGAAGTTAAGGAGTGTTCCAGCGCCGGTGCGCCAAGTGATGCCGTCAAAGTTCCGGGCTGGGTTGCTGATTTATCAACGCTGGTCTGTCGGGCATTTGGCGTTAACTGCTATTTCACGCAGGTCTGGCGGTCTCATGCGTTTAAGCGTGTGGTGAAATTTTATGGTCCGGGTGAGCGGGCTGAAATTGCTGCCTATGCCTTTGATGTGCTTGGGCGGCAGTTGAGGCAGGCCCGCAAAGAATATCAGCATAAATACTGCAAACGCTGTAAGCGTGCCACGGCTGTTGCGCGTGCCGACCAGTTCTGTGAGGGCTGGGTATCGGGAGCATATTACGCTGTCCATAAGTTTGAGATCTCACCACAAGAACAGAGCCTCATGGAGCGTTATCACCTGCACCTCAGACAGGAGCGCGGTATGGGGGATATGGACACCCGTAAGGCGAAAGCATGCCGGGGGGATAACGATGCATCATGGGCTGGTTACGAGCAGGGGAAAAATGCCCGGCTTCACCACGGCGTTAATGGTGGCACCCAGGAGCCACTGGTCATCGGGAGGTAGCCATGTATCTGTGCGTTACTGGCTGTGAGCACATCGGGTACGGCGAGCGCCGGGTTTATCACCTCAATGATGGCAGTACGGTGGTTGAACGGCGTGATCTGCCAGCGGTGTCCCGCTGGCAGTGCTGGGATAATCACAATCACCGTGTTTATAAAAAATCGGATCAGACCGCGATGAAGCAGGCGGCAGAGCGGCATAAGAAGAGGTTTAAATTTGTATGAATACAGCAATTGATCGTCCGGCGGTGGTGTTTATTTCCGGGCCAATGACCGGTATTGAAGATTTTAACCGCCCCAAATTTAACCGTGAAGCGCAGAAACTTGAAGCTGCGGGCATAGTGGTACTGAATCCGGCGATACTCCCTGATGGCCTTACGCATGACCAGTATATGAAGTTGAGTCTCCAGATGCTGGCAACGGCGGACGTCATTTATCAGCTTGAGGGCTGGTCTGCCAGCAAAGGTGCGAGGGAGGAAGCTGTGCAGGCCAGACTGCTGGGATTACCTTTTTTCAGCGAAAACCTGAATGCGATGGGTGAATGTGCTCCGCATCAGCTGGAATTACCCAAAAAAGCACTGGCTTATCGCTGTGGTTTTTGTCTGAGAGCAGTCCCGGCCATTAATGGACGGATGATAATCGGGCAGACCAGCAACATCTGTCAGGGCTGCGTGGACCTCTGTAATGGCGTGATTGCTGACGGAGACAAAAAGAAATGAGCAAAATGACGTTTGTGGTTAATTTCCCTGATGGTCAGGAGCCTGCAGTCAGTGCCGGTACAGACATTCTTGGTGGTCAGCTGATAAGTGTTGCCTTCAGTGACCTTAACGAGCGGTGGGCGTGGCGGGATGCCACCCAGGAGCCGCCTTATCATACACCGTTACTGGTCCAGTTGACTGATGGCGCGATAATTATCAGTAGCTGCAGTGAGCATTCTGGCTGGTACGACGATGACGACGATGTACATATTGCTGGCTGGATGCCCCTGCCTGAGTACATGGAGGGCCTGGACGATGAACAGTTTTAACTGGGTCGAAGGTAATGGCGATATCCCTGACGAGGTGCTGGATTCAGCTTATGAAACCGGCGCAGGCAAAGCGATTTGCGCCGTGTGTGAAGTCAGTGATGAGCTTGTGCGTCAGGGCTGGCCCCGGCTGACGTGGGCGTTTGTTGATGTGCCAATCCGCACGATGATCTGCCGTAGTACCCGACAGAATATTTCACAGTATGTTGTTCGTTGGTTGCCTGTTGATGGGGCAGTATTTAAGGAACCAAATTAAAGGATAAAATTATGTATTGTAGGAAAATAACTTTGGTAACTATGACGTTACTTTTTGGCATGACGCTCGCAGCCAATGCTTACGCTAAGTGGATGACTGAGTTTGAGGATGACATTTTCAACGATGCAAAGAAAGTGGTAATGGTTGGCGAAGTTGAAAAAGCTGGATTTTTAGCCTTCGAGTGTGAGAACAACATTCTAACAGCTTCCTACATCGAAGCTGCGGATGTGTCACAAATTCAAGAAGGTATTTTTTCCGATATGTACATCAAAATTGATAATTCACCCCGTGTAAGGCTGAGTGGAGTATCCGTAATTCGGAATCAGAAGTCCTTTGCAATGCAAGGTGATGGCCCCACAGATTCAATTAAGATACTCATAAAAGAACTCCATAATGCCAAAGAGCGTTTTCTGTTCGGTTTTAAGACTGAACAAGGTGGCAAATTTAGTTCCAGTGGGGATGTGGATGGTTCAACTGGTGCTGTTGAAAAATTTGTAAAGGCGTGCAGTGTTGATATCCCCTTGAGTACCGTTGCTGTTAATTGACAATTCTCCTTGGCTGTGATCCAATGCTCTTACGCAAATAGCGTATACAAGCATTTTTCAGCCTTTAGAGGCCCCTCCATGAGGGGCCTTTTTTGTTTTCAGGCTCTCTGTTTTTTTTGCCTTTCGTTTTATTTTGAGGTGCAGCGATGAAATGTAACCTTATTCGCATTGTGCATACCGGTAAATCCCGCCTCGGCTGGGATGATGATACTTACCGCGATGTGCTGGCCCGGCTGACCGGTAAACGTTCAGCAAGTGACTGCTCGGCCACCGAGCTTGAAAAAGTTGTCACGTACATGCGCACAGTAGGCTTCGCGCCAACCGCGTCTTATGGTCGACGTCCGCGCGTGGCGACGGGGCGTAAGGGAATGCTCAGCAAAATTGAGGCCCTGCTGGCCGAAGCTGGCCGTCCGTGGGATTACCTGGACGGCATCGTGGAGCGCATGCTGGGCGAGAAAAAGCCCGTCGAGTGGCTGAATGACGATCAGGTGCGTAAGCTGATGCAGATGCTGATTGTTGACGCGAAGCGTCACGGGAGGCTGTAATATGCGTGAATTCAACCTCGAATCAATGGAAGACCTGCTGCCGGAAACGGCGCGCACGATTGCCAGCCTGATCGGCTTTGAGGCTACGCAGGCGCTGGTTGAGCGTTTCGGGGGCGTCTGCTTTCCCCTCAGTCGTGGCGAGCGTGATCTGCGTGGTGCGGGAGAGCGCCGCCTGTCGATGCTGAGTGAGGTCATTGGCGAAGAGAACACCCGCAAGCTGGTGCAGCGTTTTGCGGGCGACAGCTCGCTGGAGATCCCCCGCTGTGCCAGGGCGCTGCGCGAGTGGCGCAACCGCTGTTTTTTTGCCGATGTGGATGCGCTGCTCGAAGAAGGCGAATCGCTCCGTATGGCGCTGACCCTGACAGCCCCGCGCTACGGGTTCGCTAATACCTGGGCATGGCACCTGATGGCTACCCGTCGCCAGCCGCAACCACAGCAGGCCCAGCGCTGCCTGTTCTGAGTCTGACTGCTTCACCCCTGCAACATCCTTTCGCCGCCTCTTTTCATCACAATCACCCTCACATCTTAGTGAGGGTTTTTCTATGTCTTCTTTTCAGTTCAGTCAGCGCAGCGAACGTAACCTGCAGGGCGTTAACCCTGACCTTGTAAAACTCGTTCGTCATGCGCTCAGCCTGACAACGGTTGATTTCGGCATTACGGAAGGTCTGCGTACTGTCGAGCGCGAGAAAGAAATGGTCGCCGGTGGTCACAGTCAGACCATGAACAGCCGTCACCTTACCGGGCACGCGGTTGATGTTGTTGCGTATGTCGGTAGTCAGGTGTCCTGGGAGTGGCCCCTGTATGAGCAGATCGCGTCAGCGTTTAAGCAGGCGTCGTCTGAGCTGGCCGTTCCCGTTGAATGGGGTGGCGACTGGACCACGCTCAAAGACGGCGCGCATTTCCAGTTACCTTTTGCGGAGTATCCGGCATGAAAACCTTCGTGGAGGAGGCCTGGTTGTTGTTAAGCCTGAACGGTCGCGATCGTCTCTTTATGGCGGTCGTCTTCCTCGCGTATTACCGCCTTAGCTGTGGCTTCGGGTGGGCCGCATCCGCTGCTGCATCTGTGGGCGTGGTTGCGTTCGAACTTACCCTGTCGGTGCTGGTGTCGCGTGCTCTGGCGAGGCGTGGACGCTGATGGTACGGGAAACGATGAGCGGGTTTATCAAACGTCTGCCGGAGCTGGTTTCCAACCGTCAGGGGCAGCTGTCCACCACTGACGCCACCACGCTGGTTGCGCTGTTCGTCAGTTCTCTGGCGCTGCTGATAACGGTCTGGCGCTGGGAGCATGAAATTGTGGAAGCGTTCGGTCTTTACCTCGGTGCGTGGGTGCTGCATGCCGGTGTCCAGAAATACCACGACCGCAAGGCTGGTGATGACGATGTGCCAGCCGGTACGCAGGGAGGTGAGCCTGATGGCCGTGGCGCTGATTAAGTGGTGTTTAAAGCGCCTTTTACCCGGCGTGCTGGTCTGTGCCGTCCTCGGTGGCGGAGCCTGGTGGCTGCATCATCAGGGCTGGCAGGCCGGGTTTGCAGCGGCAAAAAGCGCCGGAGATATGGCGCTGGCCAGCGAAAAGACCGCGCATGCGGATGAACGCCAGAAAGCCAGCGAAGCCACAACGGCGGCGCTGCTGGCCGCAAAGCGCGTTGAGGCGGCTCAGCGTTCGCGGGCCGATGGTCTGGCTGCGCAGCTGAACGATAAAAATCATGAACTGGAGCGGGCACAGGCGCTGCTCCGTCTCGGTATCAGTAAGGCGATCAGTGATGACAACAGTGCGAATGGCAGTTGCGGTTTTAATGGTCTCGGTCCTCACGGGCTGCAGCTCTATGCGCGTGCCCTCGGTTACACCGGTGGTGGTGACGCCCGCACCGGTGATAAGTGAAGCGGTAAAGCCGCCCCGTTCGATGGTGACGGTGGGCGTGATGCCTCCGGCTCCTTCCGCTTATGCGGGAAAATCAGCGGGTCTGTCCCCGGATGCGCTGCTGCGGCACGCAACGGACTACGGTGCCTGGTGTCAGGCGAATGCGGCGAAGCTGAAGGCGCTGGAGGCGTTTTTCTGGCCGCAGGCAAAGGAGTAAGTATATGGAGCTTTTATCAATGGACACACTGCAGTCCCTGCTGTTCAGCCTGGTGGGGGCAGCCCTGACGTGGAGCGTTAAGCGCCTGTACGGGGCAATCGATGAACTGCGCCGGGACAATGCCCGCATCCGGGAGCTGTACCAGCTTAAATCGGATGCGGTGCGCGATCAGGCGCAGATCATGGCGATGCTCTCCGATATCAAGCGGTCAGTGGAGCGCGCAAATGAGCGCATGGATCGCCTGATTGAGAATCAGGGGGAGCGCTGATGAGCCGTTCGGGAAAGCAGCCTGACGCAGCGGTATTGCAGGCGCTGCGCGACATACAGGCCACGCTGAATGATATCGATGCGCGCCTCAGCATCATTGAGGATGCGGGTATGAAGCACGGCACCGTATCGGGGGCGCTCAGCGGAGCACTGTCCGGTGCAGTTGTCTCGGTCGGCATGGCGCTGGTTCGCGCCACGGCGGGGGTATAAATGGCCCATCCGCGTGAAACCCGCGAAGCCCTTCGCCGGGCCTATATCTTCAGCAATCAGGCGCTGGAGCTGCTGGCCGCGCAGCAGGGTGTGAGTTTTTCCACCGCGATGCGCTGGAAAAAACTGTCAGCCGATGAGGGCGACAGCTGGGACACGCTCCGGGCGGCTAACCAGCTGGCCAGCGGTGCACCGGAAGACGTAAGTCGCGCCATTCTTGCCGGTCTGATGGTGCAGGTGCAGACCACGCTGGAAAAACTCAATGGCGCGGAGGATATCCAGGCACAGGAGCGCGTGCAGTTGCTGTCGTCGCTCTCAGATGCCTACACCAAGGCGATAGCGGCCAGCAAGAAAGTGCTGCCGGAAACGGACCGGGTGGCCACGGCTATCAGTACCGTCAAAGCGCTGTCGCAGTTTATTCAGTCCCACTACCCGCAACACCTGGCGGCCTTTGTGGAAATTATTGAAGCCTTTACCCCGGAACTGGAGAAAACACATGCCCGGTAAGTTAATTGAGATTACGCCTGAAGTGAGCCTGAGAGCGACGCAGGTTGAGATGGCATTCATTGATTCAATGGGTGACGTGTTTGTGAAGTTGGTCAGCGGTGAAAGTCTCTCGGTCATCCCTTTGCCTGGCGAGACACCTGAGATGACGCGCAGACGCATTTTCCAGGCGGTCAACGAACGCGATGCATCGGGCGCAAGCCAGCTTGTAGAGGTCGGCAGCGGTTTATATCTCAGTCCGGCAGATGTTACAGGGGTTGTTGCGCAGCGTGAAAGCGTCTGCATTTATCTCGCGGGCAAGGGACATTATCTGATTACTTCCACTGAACCTGAACAGCTGGCGGCTGATATTGCTTCCCGTATCAATACCGCACTGCATACAGCGGCGCGCGGCCTGAATGCAATTTAAAGTCAGTTTGAGGTGATTTATGGAAAAGGACGTGACGGCAGAATGGGTCCAGCGTCAGGAAAGGGTTAACCGTCTTGTTGGGCTGTTCAGTGGGGAATTGGGTGAACACCGGATCGCTCCCAACGAATTTATGGACGATGTCTGGCTTGCTCTGCAGGTGATATACGGCCCTGGCTGGGCCGCAGAGCTTATGAGTCGCGCTAAGTCCGGTTGATAAGGGTTGATTCAACCATGTGGCTGATGTGCGTAAAAAGTGCCTGCATCTTCACAAGTTCCCCGTTCACTTTTTCGGTGTGGCCATTTGCGCTCATCCTGAGAAGGTGATCGACAGCCTGCTCTTTGATCAGGTTTGAAGGACAAACCTTCAGGAATATGTCAGTTGCCATTTTTGCCACTTCAATTTTCTGATCGATGGTGAGTTGTTCTTTTTGCTGTGTCATTAAAGCCTCTTTTTTACTGTGGATAATGGATTGCGCCCGTATCCTGGCATAAAGAGGCTTCTTTTTTAAGAGGCTGATATGTCGTCAAAAACCAGCCTGCGCGAGTTGCGTCAGGCTATGAGCGAACTGGCCGCAGGCCTTCGTCGTACTATCGAGGCAGAGTGCACCGGCTTCTCCACTGATGCCCGCGCGGTGATTGAGCGACGGGCGGCGGTCAGTGACCCCGTTGGCGGATACCGATATTTTGTACAGACCTACTTTCCCCACTATGTGCGCCACGCGGACCCCAGCGAGCTGCACGTTTACCTGTTCACCCGCCTGCCGCAGATTGTTGCCAGCCCGAAGGGCTGCAGTGACGCCATCGCGGCTCCTCGCGGGGAAGCCAAATCCACGCTGGTCAGCCAGCTGTTTGTGCTGTGGTGCATTATTCGCGGCATCAAGCATTACCCGGTTATCGTCATGGACTCCATTGACCAGGCCTATCCGATGCTTGAGGCCATTAAAGCGGAACTGGTCTACAACCCGCGCCTGCAGGCGGATTACCCGGAAGTCTGCGGTCAGGGACGCGTCTGGCAGATGGGCACCATCCTGACCCGTAACGACATCAAGGTGCAGGTCGCCGGTAGCGGTAAAAAGCTGCGCGGGCTGCGTCACGGCCCGTACCGCCCTGACCTGGTGGTGCTTGACGATATCGAGAACGACGAGAACGTGCGCAAGCCGGAGCAGCGCGACAAGCTGGAGGGCTGGCTGAAGAAAACCGTGCTGCCGCTCGGTCAGGCCGGGGGCAAGCTCGACGTGGTCTACATCGGCACCATCCTGCACTATGACTCGGTGCTGTCACGCACGCTGAATAACAAGCTGTGGCGCACCGCCCGCTTCAGGGCGATGCGACGCTGGCCGGACGACCGTAAATTGTGGGATGAGTGGGAAGGTCTGCTGCGCAATGAGGGCGAGGATACGGCCACGGCGTTCTATGAAGCGCACCGTGCTGAGATGGATGCCGGAGCAATTGTCTCCTGGACAGCCCGCCCACTGCTCACCCTGATGACCATTCGCGCCCGTGACGGTCACGGCACCTTTGATTCCGAATACCAGAACGATCCGGTCGCCGGTGACGATGCGCTGTTTGCTGGCAAGGATGAAAACGGTAACGACATTATCAAATTCTGGGTTCACCGCCTGCGCGAGTGGATCTTCTTCGGAACGGTGGATCCGAGCCTGGGCAAAGCCGGTGCCAGCCGTGACCCGTCTGCCATACTGGTGGGCGGCTATGACCGCCTGAATGGCGTGCTCGACGTGGTTGAGGCGCAGATACGCAAGCGCCTGCCGGATAAAATCATCAGCGACGTTATTGAGCTGCAGAAAATCTACAGCTGTCTGGTGTGGGGCGTCGAGTCGGTGCAGTTCCAGGAGTTCCTGCGCACCGAGCTGGTCAAGCGCGCGCAGCTTGAAGGGATACCGGTTCCGGCACGCGCGATCATCCCGCATGCGGATAAGCTCCTGCGCATTGAGTCGCTGCAGCCCCACATGGCTAACGGACGTATCCGCCTGCATGCCAGTCAGACCACGCTGCTGGAACAGCTTCGCCATTTCCCCAAAGCCGATCACGATGACGGCCCGGACGCCCTGCATATGCTGTGGACGCTCGCGGTGTCCAGTACACCTAAAATGGAGTTTTTTGGCATGAACAGTGAAATGAGTGCGCGGGCAGCGCGCGACTGGAAAACCCGTTATTCACGGGGAGGCTGGTAAATTATGAGCGTTATTCTTGATCTGCACGGAAACCCCTTTGAGACACGGGCGCTGAAGCGCCGCCAGTCAGACGACAACCTGCTTCTGCGTCAGCAGTGGCCGGAGCATCCGTCGGTCGGCATCAACGTTAACCGTCTGTATGGCATCCTTCAGGCCGCCGAACAGGGCGACCTTACCGCGCAGGCCGACTTCTTCTGTGACATGGAAGAGCGCGACGGGCATCTGTTCGCTGAGATGAGCAAGCGCCGTCGGGCGCTCCTGACGCTTCCCTGGAAGATTGTGCCACCGCGCAATGCCAGCGCCACCGAGCAGGCGCTGGCCGTCAAAGTCTCCGAATGGTTCCAGGACCTGCCGGATTTTGAGGCACTGCTGTTTGATCTCACCGATGCCATCGGGCACGGCTTTTCACCGGTTGAGATTGACTGGTCGCGTCAGGGTAAACTGTGGTTTCCGTTGCGCTTTCACAAGCGCCCGCAGCGCTGGTTCCGCACGCCGTCGTTCGCCGGTGATGATATCCGCCTGACGGATGGCACGGCGGACGGCGCGGCGCTGTGGCCCACCGGATGGGTGCTGCACCGCCACAAGGCGAAGTGCGGCGGCTTCCCGGAAGCGGGTCTGTTCCGCGTGCTGGCGTGGACTTACCTGTTCAAAAACCTCTCAGCGCGCGATCTGGCGGAGTTCCTGGAGGTGTATGGTCTGCCGATGCGCGTCGGTAAGTACCCGTCCGGCACCACCGACGACGAGAAGATGGAACTGATGCGCGCGGTGATGACGCTGGGGCGCGAGGCGGCGGGGATCATGCCGCAGGGCATGGAAATTAACTTCGAAGATGCCGCCGCCGGTCAGGCCGATCCGTTTAAATTCATGATTGACTGGTGCGAGCGCACGCAGAGCAAGGTCATTCTCGGTGCCACCCTGACGTCACAGACGGAGAGCAATGGCAACCGCTCACTCGGTGATGTGCATAACGAGGTGCGCCATGAGCTGCTGGCCAGCGACGCCCGGCAGCTGGCCACCACGCTCACGCGTGAACTGCTCTGGCCGCTGCTTGCGCTCAATGGCCACGCGGATACCGATCCGCGCCGGATGTGTCGCTTTGAGTTTGACGCCAGCGAGCCGGAAGACCTGAAAACCCTTGCTGACGCCATCGGTGCGTCGGTTAACGCCGGTATCGCCGTGGGCCAGGAGTGGGCGCATCAGCGCACCGGCATCCCGGTTCCGGCGGCAGGTGAAACCCTGCTGGTGCCACCGGGGAACAAACGCGACACGCCTGCGGCACTTTCTCTGCTGTCCGATGCGCGTGCCATGCTGCCGTTCACGCAGCAGGCGGCCCTTTCCGTGCAGGAGGATAACAGCGCACAGGCCACACTGGATGCCGTCCCCCAGGCGCTGGCCGGGGTGACTGAAGAGGCGATGAGAGCGCTGCTTACGCCGCTTGTCGCGGCCCTCAGCGACGGCCAGCCCCCGGAGGCGCTGCATGCCCTTATCGATGCGGCATATCCGCAGCTCGCTGACGAAGAGATGCGCCAGCTGATTGAGAACGCGCTGTTTGTCGCTGACCTGTGGGGGCGTGTCCGTGGTTAACCTCGGCTATGCCATGACGCTGAAGCCGGAGGCAGCGATACGTTACTTCCGTTCAAAGGGCATTAACATCGCGTTTGATACCCGGCAGATGCAGGACCGTGCGCACGCCACCTCATTTGTGGTGAGCGGTATCCTGAAGCAGGATGTGCTGACGGATGTGCATACCGCGCTGGCGCAGGCGCTGGAGGACGGCCAGACCGGCGCCTGGTTTAAGGATAACCTGATGCCACAGCTGGCGCGTAAGGGCTGGCTGGGCAGCGGTCTGAAGGCTGACGATGACGGTGTGCTGGAGGGCCGGAAGCTGATGCCATACCGGCTTGATACCATCTTTCGCACCAACACGCAGTCGGCATACATGGCGGGCCGCTATGAGAAAATGCGCGCCAACGTTAAGGCGCGGCCCTACTGGCAGTATGTGGCGGTGATGGACAGCCGAACCCGTCCGGCGCATGCGGCCCTTAACGGTCGTATCTTCCGCTGGGATGATCCGATCTGGGATATCCTCTTTCCCCCGAACGGTTACAACTGCCGCTGCCGCGTGGTGGCGTTGTCACAGGCTGAAGTCGACCGGCATCCGGTGGGTGTTGAATCGTCAGAGGGTATGCGGATCACCATTGAGCAGCCTTATGGTAACAGCACCCGTCCGGTCACGGCCCTGAAAGACCCGGCCTCCGGGCGTCTGTTTACCCCGGATGCGGGCTTTCATCTCAACCCCGGACGCGACAGCCTGGCGAACCTCAGCCAGCAGCTGTTGCGCAAAGGGGCCAGCGCACCACCGCACCTTGCGGCGCTGGCCACGGACGAAGCCATGCGCAGTCCGGCTGTGCGGGCTGACTTCACACGCGACCTGGCGGGGTGGGTGCAGACTGTGGCGCACGATGACCGCCTCAGCGGCGATGCACGCTATGCCGGGGCGCTGCTGCCTGCCGTGGTGGACGCGCCCGCCGTCAGCGTGACGCGGGCTGTGGTGACGCTGACAGCGGACACCGTGCGGGCGCAGCCAGCGGTGACGGCTGACTGGCTGCGTATTCCTGCGCTGCTGGCTTCCCCTGATGTGGTGCTGCAGGATGCTGACGGTTCGCTGTTGTACGTGGTGCGCCGCAGTAACCTGCCGCGCGTGCTGCGGGTGAGTCTGAGCGGTGATATGCCCGCCATCACGCAGAGTGAGCTGCTCACGCCTGCGCGTGAGGTGCAGCTGAGAGCGCTGCCGGTGGTGACCGGCGCATGGGAGGCCTGATGGAGCCGGAACTGACGATAACCTTCCCCCCGGAACTGGAGCAGGCGCTGGACCGGATGGCGCAGCGCTTGGCCCGCCGTGAACCGTTGCTGCGGGACATCAGCGAGCGCATGTATAAAGCGGTTATGGATAACTTCGCGCAGGAAGGTCGCCCGGTGAAGTGGCTGCCGGTTGCCCGTGAAGGGAAAATCCTGCAGGACAGTGGCCGTCTGGCCAGCTCCATCGACACGTACAGCGACAATGACCGCGCCGTGGTCGGGACGAACGTTATCTACGCCCGTATCCAGAACCAGGGAGGTAAAACGCGTCCGCATGAGATCAGGCCGAAATATAAGCAGGCCCTGCGCTTTAACGGTCGCTATGCGGCAAAGGTGAATCACCCCGGCTCAACTGTACCGGCCCGCCCGTTCCTGACCCTCACCGGTGAGGATATGCAGGATATAGCACAAAGCATAGATGACTGGCTTACAGGTGGGCTGTGAGGATAAACGCCTGAGACGCCCTGTAAGCGCCTGAAGACCTCCGGGGGTACATCGCTACCCCTGAAAACCTTTTAAACGGAACTGACGCGATTTAAACGTGTTTTAAACGGGGTTACGCCTGCCGGTTAAGCTGTTACCCTGTGATCCTGCGCAAACCTTCCCCTGCGTAACTGCTTCACCCCTGCAACTGATTAGCCTTTTGCCCTCCCGCTAAGCTGCGTCCTGACATGATGACACAGGATGGCAGCAGTACATGAAACCGGCCCTGCGCATTGGCGCACTTAACGGATGGATCACCCCGACACTGGACGGTGACGCACCTCGCGTGCAGCTTCTCCCTGCCGGTCGGTTCCGCTCGGAAGATGGTCGCCCTGCGGAAGCGGAGTGCTGGCGACTGGAAGCCGCGCAGGCGGCGCAGGTCATTGCCACCGCAGAGCGCCGCGTTAACGATTTCATGTTCGATTATGAGCACCAGACCATTCACAAGGAAGAGAACGGGCAGCCCAACCCTGCCGCAGGCTGGTTTAAGCGGCTTGAGTTCGATCCGGTTGCAGGCCTGTTTGCCACCGACGTGCAGTGGACGGCGCGCGCACAGCAGTTGATTGACGCAAAGGAGTACCGCTATGTGTCAGCGCTGTTTCTGTATGACCAGCAGGGCAACGTGGTCAAGCTCATTAATGCCGCCCTGACCAACACTCCGGCGCTGGATGGTATGGATGAACTCCTTGCCGCCGCGTCATTTCTTTACCTCCCGGAGGACACACCGATGGATGAAAACTTACGCCTGGCACTCTGCGCGATGCTGGGTCTGGGGAAAGAGGCCGATGAGGCCGCGATTGCTGTCGCGCTGACGGCGGCGCAGGAAACCCTGCTTAAACCCGCCGCCTGCAGCACCTTTTCCGACCTGATTGCGAAGAAAGACCAGAGCATTGCGGCGCTGTCTCAGCAGGCCACCACTGCACCGGACCCGTCCAGGTTCGTGCCGGTCAGCGTGTTCAATGAGACCCGCGAGCAGCTTGCAGCCCTGAGCCAGAAAGTGCATCAGACCGAAGCGGATGCCCTGATTGAGGCGGCGCTGAGCGACGGTCGCATCATTCCCGGAGCCGATGAGGACTGGATGCGTTCACTGGCGACAAAAGACCTGGACACCTTTAAGACTGGCCTGTCCATCCGCACGCCCAATCCGGCGCTGACGGGGATGCAGACCGGCGGCAAAGCCCCGGCAGAACTGAACACCGCCGCCCTGTCGGCTGACCAGCAGAAAATGCTGGGCGCGCTCGGTCTGGACGCTGGCTACCTCTCTGAGAGCGGAGGTGCAGCATGACCGCAACCACCACACCCCGTAACACGCCGTGGCGCGATGCCATCCTGACGCCGGTCGGCGTGGCGAAAGGCGAAACCATCCCGGAAGGGGCTATCGTCTGCATCAATGCTGACGGTTATGCCGTCAACGGCAAGGCGGACGCCACCCTGAAATTCGGCGGTTGCGCAGCAGAATCCGTGGATAACAGCACGGGCGCTGACGGCGACATCACCATCCTGGTGCGGACCAATAAGGCGTTTCGCTGGGATCAGGACGGCACCATCACGCAGGCTAATCTGCTTGACCGGGCTTATGTCCTGGACAACCAGACGGTGACCGCCACTGATGGCAGTACGCCTGCGTCAGATGACGGGAAGACTCCGGCCACCGAAGCCACCAACTGTAAGGCGGGCAGCATCATCATGATTGATGCTGACGGCGTCTGGATTTACTGACAATAAGGAAGACAACGATGGCCGAAATCACTAAAGCCAATCTCGACGTGCTGTTTCTGGCGCTGAAAAAAAGTTTCAGCGATGCCCTGAGCCGCGCACAGCCCAACTGGGGCGAGGTGGCCACGCTGATCCCGTCGACAACGGCGGCAAACTATTACGCCTGGATGGAGCAGTTCCCGCAGCTGCGTAAATGGGTGGGCGACAAAATGGTGCAGCGCCTGCAGCGCCAGGACTACGTTGTGCCCAACGATGATTACGAGGCGACCATCAGCGTTAAGCGTAACCACATTGAAGATGACCAGCTTGGCATTTACCCGGTCTCTGCCACCGCTTATGGCACCGCTGCCGCCAACTGGCCGGATAAGCTGATTTATGACCTGGTGAATAACGGCTTCAGTGCGAAATGCTTCGACGGTCAGCCGTTCTTCAGCGCAAAACACCCCGTTGCGAAGAAAACCTTCAGCAACCTGCTGAGCGCGCCACTCTCAATTGCTTCTCTGGCAGAAGCCCAGGCCTCCTTCGGTAAGGCACGCGAGATGATGTGGAGCCTGCAGGATTCACAGGGAGAGCCGCTGAGCCTTAACCCCAATATCCTGCTGGTCGGTCCTGCGCTGTTTGAACTGGCCACGTCGCTGGTGACCACCGACCGTCTGGAAGATGGCAAGCCTAACCCGTACAAGGGGGCGGCAAAGGTGGTGATGTCCCAGCGTATCAAATCTGCGACAGCGTGGTTTCTGCTGGACACCACCCAGGCGCTCAAGCCGTTCATCTTTCAGCAGCGCAGGAAGCCAACCTTTGTATCGCAGCTTACCCCGGACAGTGACAGCGTCTTTATGCGCGCGGAATACCTGTTTGGCGCTGAAGCGCGCGGTGCGGCGGCGTATGCCTTCTGGCAGATGGCGGTCGGCTCCACCGGTGACGGAAAATAGTCATGTACGCAACCCGTGATGACATGGTGAAGCGCTTCGGTGAGCGTGAAGTCAGTGAAATCACCAATGTTAGCGACATCGATATTGATGATGACGGCGTGCTGGACTTTGCCCTGCAGGCCGCTTCCGATGAGATCGATGGCTATATTGCCGGGCGTTACACGCTGCCGCTGAAAGCCCGTCCGCCCATCCTGACCGGCATCGCCTGTGACATTGCCCGTTACCGGCTGACCGGCACGGAGCGGCTGTGTACGGACGAAATTCGCGACCGCTACCGTGACGGCATCCGCTATCTGGAGAAAGTTGCAAAGGGTGACGTGTCGCTGGGTTCGGGAGAGTCAGGCGGAGCCGCACTGCCATCATCCTCAACCGGCGTCATGTTTACTGCAGGCAGCAACAGCTGGTCCCGGTGGCGCACAGGCGGAGGCGGTTACTGATGATTACGCAGATTGAGCAGGCCATCGTCACACGCCTCAGTGAAGGCCTGAATACCCGTAAAGGTGGCATGGTGCGTAACGTCACCACCTACGGCGGCGAGCTTGAAGATATCGGTCAGATACTGCGCGTACTGCCCGGTATCTGGGTGACATTCAAAGGCGTCACCAGTTGCCGCCCGCAGAACACCACGCAGCGCCGCTGGCGCGTGACGGGCGAGTTTGCGGTGTTTGTGGCGTCACGCAGCGTGCGTAGTGAAACCGCCCAGCGCGAAGGTGGTCCCGTGCCGGATGAGCCGGGCTGTAACCTGATAGCGGAGAGCGTGCGTCGCCTGCTGACCGGGCAGGATGTGGGGCTTCCCATCGCCTGCCTGCGTCCGGGGCGCGTCACCAATCTGTTCCGCAAGGCCTATAAGGACAGCGCGGTGTCGGTGTACGTGTGCGAGTTTTCCACGCACTGGTATGAGGACGCGCTGGACAACGGTCGCTGGCCAGCGCCGGAAGACGCCACCGATCCGGATTATATCTTTGCGGAGTACTGCGGCAGGCTTGATAAACCGTGGCCTGCCCATGACACCACCGCAGGCACCTTCACCACACCATCCGGTGCGACGCTTGACAGCATTGTGACTACGGAGAAAGACGAATGACCCGTGTGATTGCCCGTAAGGGGGTACGCGTGCCGCTGGAGAACGACAGCCGCCGCTACATTACTGACAGCCAGGCGGTGGAGGTGGTGCTGACAACCTACTACCGCCGCCGCCTGAGCGATGGCGACCTTGAGCTGGTCCCGGCAAAGGTGGCTGAACCCGCCGCTAAGGCCGTCGCGCCAGCTGCCACGAAAACTGCCGACACCGGCGCGAAGAAGGAGGACTGAGTCATGGCTGATACGGACAACATCCCGACCACCACCCGCGTGCCGGGGACGTACACCCGGTACGACTTCACCAGCGGCGCACGCACGCTTGCAACGGGTGACCAGTATCTGGTTATCCTGGCGCAGCGTCTGTCAGCGGGCAGTGTGGCCGCGCTGACCCCGACCGACGTCTACAGCGCCGATGAAGCGGCGGAGTATTTCGGGCGCGGCTCTCAGGCGCACCTGATGGCCGCTGCCGCCATTGCGGCCAACAGCAGCCTGCAGCTGGCGGTCTGTGCGCTGGATGATGACAAGGCAGGGGTGGCCGCAAGCGGTTCGCTGGTGCTGAGCGGTCCCGCCACCGGCTCCGGACAGGTCAGTCTGCGCGTGGGCACCACCACGGTCTCCATCGCGGTGAAAGCTGGTGCGACCGCTGAAACCCTGACGGACGACCTGCATGCGGCACTGGCCGCACAGGCTGACCTGCCGCTGCGGGCCACCATTGACCGCGTCGCTGAGAAACAGAGCGGCCTGATTTTTACCGCCCGTAACACCGGCGCATGCGGTAACGAAATCAGCCTTGCGCTGACCATCACCGCCAGTGGTGTGTCAGGGGAGCTTAGCACCATGACCGGCGGCGCGGGTGACCCGGCGCTGCCGGATGCGCTATCTGCCGTGTTCAGCGCCGGTCACACGCTTATTGCGGTGCCGTATTCCTCACAGGATGCGCTCACCACGCTTGCTGCGCACGTCAATGAGGTCTCCGGCCCCACCGAGCAGCGCGGGGCGGTGGCCGTCACCGGCTGGCGCGACACGCTGGCCACCGGCATCACGCTGACCGGCGACACCAACACCGCACGCATCACCACGGGCTGGCATCACGGCTCAGCACTGCCGTGCGGCATTCTGGCAGCGGTGTATGCCGCCACCATTGCCGCAGAAGATGACCCGTCTGAGCCGCTGGATAATGCGGTGCTGACCGGGCTGGATGTGACCGCGCAGACCGACTGGCCGATGCGTACCGAAATGGAGAAGGCTCTGCACAACGGCCTGACGCCGTTTAACGTGGTGAACAACGAGGTGCAGCTGGTCCGCGCCATCAGTACGTATGTGAAAAACAGCCAGGGGATTGACGACCCGACGCTGCTCGATATCAACACCATCCGCACGCTGGATTATATCCGCAAGGCCTGGCGCACCCGGATGTCTCAGCGCTTTCCGAACAACGGCAAGCTGACGGACCACCGTCTGCGCCAGATTAAGTCGGAGACGCTGGATGTGCTCTATGCGCTGCAGGCGCTGGAGATGGTGGAGAACATCGACACGTACAAAGACCAGGTGACCGTCACCCGTAACCTGCAGGATGCGAACCGTGCCGATACCGCTATCCCTGCTCCGGTCGTGCGCGGTCTGCATATCCTGACCGGCACCATTTACCTGTATTAAGGAGCGCGCAATGAGCGACCTGTATGTCGGGCCGATTGTCCTGGAGGTCAACGGCACCGAAATCGAGATTGTGAGCGTCAGTCCGACCGTGGACACCGGGCGCAAGCTGGTGAAAACCATGAACTCCACCGGGCGGGCTAAGGGGCATGTTAACGGCATTGCCACCTACAACCTGACGCTGGAGGCGGTGAAGCCCAAAGGCCATACCATCGTCTGGGAGAACATTGTTGACGGCAAGCTCACCCTCTACCCGCAGGACACTGCCGATGGCGACAAGACCATCACCTATCAGAACTTCACGGTGCAGACCGTGGGGGACCAGTACAACGTGGATAACGAAGCGCGCGTGAGCATCAGCGGCTTTGCCCTTAACCGTATCGAGGAATAACGATGACCGGAAGCACCAAAACCCTCAGTGGCCAGCTTGAGATTGGCGTGGAATTTGATGGCAAGTTGCACCGTGACTTTACCCTGCGCCTGCCGACCGTGGGCGATGAGATTGACGTGGCCGAGGATGAGAGCGTGCCGGAAAGTGGCTTTCGCGTGGCCATCTTTGCCCGCTGCCTGACCGCGCTCGGCAGTATTCCTGCGAAGCAACTGAGCTATAAGCTGTTGCGCGACGAGCTGGACAGTGGCGATTTCGGGATACTGATTAAAGCTGCTGAGGAGCTGAAAAAAAAGCGCAAATCAGCGAACGTCTGCGACATAACTTCCGCTGTGCCTGTCTCCGGCTCGGACGCTACGGGGTCAGTGAAGCCGACATCTTCCGCTTCAGTGCTGTAGAGCTGGCCGGGCGACTGGATGCCCTTAACCATGTGGAAAACCCGAAAGCCTGGTTAAAAGCGCAGTCAGGGCAACATGCCCGTTTTGTCAGCACCCGGCGCAGTAAAAAGCGCCGGAAATCCCGTCCAAAATCATCCAGGAAATAACGTATGGCAGGCCCGTTTGACACGCAGATCGGCATCGGCGTAAAAGATAACGCCACGGCTGGCATCACCCGTATCCGCAATGAAGTTCAGCGCATGCAGGAGGCGCGAGAACGGCTGGGTGTGCGCAGTGAGAATACCATTCGCCGGGCTATCCAGCAGACCGAGGCCTCCCTGAATCGTCTTGCCCGCAGTGGCACGATAAGTGCCGCTGAGCTGTCGCGCGCGCAGGAAAAAGCGGCGACTAAAATTATCCACCTCCAGAAAGAGATGGCTGAGGCAGAGGTGCGCAGTTTCACCAGTCGCAATGCTGCCAGGGAAGCATATACAGCGCTTGGAATAAGAAGCGAGCACTCTGTTCAGCGTGAAATTCAGCGCACCGAAGCCGCTTATAACCGGCTTGAACGCTCAGGTGTCCTGTCCGCCAGTGAGCTGCAACGTGCGCAGGAAAAAACCATTTCAACTGTGGCACGCCTTCGTCGAGAGCTGGGGCAGGCTGACCGCGAACAACGTACTTTCGGGCAGAATATCCGTCGGAGTATGTCCGTCATTGGCGGGGTCGGTGGTGCAATCGCAGGCGTCGGGTTGGCGCTCCATAAACCCATAACCGACGCAGCTTCCTACGATCATACCCTGCGTGAAACCGCTAACTTTGCTTACAACAGCGGCGGCATCAAAGAACGTGAAGCGGGCATGAAACGCATGGATAGCAGCATTCGTGACGCTGTCGGGGCAACCGGCGCAAGTGCTGATGAGGCTTTTTCGGCCCTGAGAACGATGTGGCGATCCGGCGTCATGCAGGGCGACAGTCCCTATAAGTACCTGAGCAATGTGCTGCGCAATGCGGTAGCTACCGGCGCAGATGCTGAGTCGGTCGCAAACACGCAGGCCAGTACTGTCAACTTCGGGCTGGGCGAAAAAGATTCGCAGGCGGGCCTCAGCGTGCTTACGACGATGGCTCAGCATGGGAGCATTGATGTGCCGAAACTGGCGCACGAAATGCCGCGAGGACTGGAGTCAGGTAAATCTGCTGGTTTTTATGGCCCGCGCGGCTTCTCACAACTGGCCGCCTTCTTTGAGGCATCGGCTATCGGGGCTAAAAACCCGGAAGATGCCGCCACCAATGCCAATGATTTCCTTGCCGAACTGACGTCCAAAAATCTTGCGAACAATGCCGGCGGAATTCAGCTCAACGGCAAAAAGCTCGATTTGCGCGGCATGATGCGCTATGACCTTGCGCACGGCAAAACCGCTCTGGATACCGTCACCGGCGTTATCAGCAAAATGGATAAAGCCGACCCGGATTATCGCCATCTGACGAAGCAACTGTCGTCTGCATCCACCGATGAGCAACGGGCAAAGCTCCGGGCGCAACTGGATCAGATCCACGGACAACACATTTCCCAATTGTTCCCCAACCAGCAGGCCCGCAATGCTTATCTGAATTTCGACCGGAATCGTGACTTTTATAATCAGCTTGTTGGTGAGGGTGTGAGTCAGTTCAGTCTGCCAGAGGGTGAGCGTTCGGCAGATGTTGACTTTCAGCTCATCCAGCGAGGCCCGCAGTGGAAAACGGATCGCGCCACCCATCTGACGCAGGTCACCGGCAACGAAGCAACCAGCGGTGCTGCCGGTCTGTGGGGAGATTTCATGAATCACATCGCGGATCTGGAGCAAAAATTTCCGGCGCTTGGGGAAGCGGTGAGCGGAGTGACGACAGCATTTAAAGCCATCACCGGCGGGACCATTGGCGGCACTGTCGGCGGTGCAATCGGTGGCATGACGATCTTTAAAAAACTCAGGAATATGCTCACCGGTAACTCTGCAGCAGTGGCTGAGGGCGCTGAAGGTGCGGAAGCTGCAGGCGCGACCTCTGGTGGCGTGCTGGGGTCGATTGGACGCTGGCTTACCGGTGGCGCGCGTGCTGTCGGAGGTGCAGTGATTAACGGCGGTAAAAGTGCGGTCACTGATGGCATTGTGGAGGGTGGGCTTTTAAGTAACCCGCTGGCGCTGACCATTGCTGGTCTGGTTTACCCTTCGGATACCGTGAGCGGCAGCAGTGAGTCCGCAGAGCTGGCCCGCCTCAAAAACCAGAACTACGGAAAAAACTCCCGCCAGACGTCGTCTGAAGCGCTCAGCTACCTGCAAAACTGGAAAGGTAATCAGGCACCGGCGGGAGGACAGCCGGTTGTCAGGTTACCTGCTCAGCAGGTTCCGGTCGTTAATGTCAGCGTGACGCTCAATGATCGTGATATTGCTGCCGCTGTACACGTACTGATGGATCAGAACGCCCGGAGGCACGGCGCATGAGTGATTTTATCTCCCAGATAGCCGCAGTGGCGGGTATAGACACCCTGATGGAGGCGTCTTACCGTGGCGTGCCGTTTGACGTGGTGGCCACCCGTGACACGCTGGCCCGCGATACCGTGAACTATGCCTACCCGTACCACGATGGCGCGACCGTTGAGGACCAGGGGCTGAAAGCAATTAACTTTCGTCTCTCGACCATTCTCTTCGGGCTGGACTGGAAACAGCAGTTAAACGCGCTTATCACCGCCTTTAAAACCGGCGGGCCGGGCGAGCTTATTCATCCCATCTACAACTCCATTCCCCGCGCGCAGTTCCTTGAGGCGGGGATTGAGAAACGCGCCGAAGAGATGGACGCCGTCACCGTCGAGCTGGTCTTTGTGGAGTCCGGCGAGGTGCAGGCGCTGTTTGAAGCGGCCTCTGCTGACCGCGCGTCAGAGAGTATCACCAGTACAGGCAACAGCCTGCTGGACGGTGCCGCCTCAGCCTTCAGTACCGCGATGCGTGATATCCGGGAGCTGGAGAACGGCGTGGAGCGCATCAACACGATAGTCGCTCAGGGCGAATACGTCCTGGACGGCGTACGCGAACAGATTCAGGGGGCAACGGCCAGCGTCAGCAACCTGCTGGACACGCCCGCTGCGCTGGTGAGCGACCTTAAAAGCCTGCTATCAACCTTCAGCGACTCGCTGACGCTGACCGGCAGCGGCGTGAAGTCAGACTGGCAGCAGGTCACCCGGCTGGCACAGACCACCGTGGCGCTGCCGCAGCAGTATGTCGCCTCACGCAGCATTGTCACCATCAGCAAACCCTACCGCCTGCCGCTGAGCCGGGTGACCGCCATCAGAAGCAGTGACACGCAGCTTGTCACCCGTACCGCGCAGCTGGTTACCGTGAGCGAGCTGACCGCCGTGGCCGCCACCATTTTTGCAAACGAGACCACCACGCCGTCGCTCACCAGCACGCAGACGGAAGCCATCACAAACAACGTGCGCAGCGCCATCGCGGACGCGCTCAGCGCCTGCCGGACTGCCCTGCTGACGGATATCAGCGAGGCCCGCAGCCGGGGGCTGACCGCCGACACCCGCACCCTCAGCACCACCATCACGCAGCTGCAGGCGCTGGCTTACACCCTGCAGAAACAGGCGGCAGCGCTGATACAGCAGCGGCCACCGCTTGTCACCCGCGAGGTGACCCGCCGGGCCAACCTGCATCTGGTGGCCTTTGACTGGTACGCCGACGCCAGCCGCGCGGAAGAGCTGCTGCGCCTCAATCCGCAACTGGCTAACCCAAATGACCTGCGTCCCGGCATGACCCTTTACGCTTACTCAAGGTGACCCCGTATGGATAACAGCACGACTGATGAACGCCTGACCCTGACCGTGGGCGGCGTCACGCACAGCGACTGGATGCGCGTCAGCGTCGACGCCTCCTTTCTGACGCCAGCAGGTGCCTGGTCGCTGGCCGTGGGAATGAACGGCAACAGGCTACCGGCTGAAGTGCATGAAGGCGCACGCGCCGTGCTGAGCGCGGGCAGCGATGTGCTGATGACCGGCCTGATTGACGATATCAATCACGACATCACGCGCGGCCAGAACGTGCTCAACCTCGCCGGGCGCGATAATGCCGCCGCACTGGTTGACTGCTCCGCGCCGGTGTTCACCGCGCAGGAGATGACGCCGGAGGAAGTGATTAACAAAATCGTGAAGCCCCTCGGCATCACCCGCGTGGTCATTCATGCCGACAGCAGTACCGCCCCGAAGAAGTTCGCCGTTAATCCGGGTGAAACCGCCTGGAGCGCCCTGATGCAGGTGGCGCAGGTCAACGGCCTGTGGCCGTGGGTGGCCCCGGACGGCACGCTGATAATTGGCGGCCCGGACTACAGTGCAGCACCCGTGGCCTCGCTGGTGATGAATGCGGACGGCAGTGGCAACCTGCTGCGTCTCGGTAAGGTGACCAGCATCGCCGGACGCTACTCGGAGGTTACAGTGCTGTCACAGAGCCACGGCACCGCTACGCACAACGGCGCACACCAGCGCAGGGGCACCGCCACCGATACCGGCTTTGGGCTGTACCGCCCGTTTATTGAGGTGGCGGGCGACACCGATACCGACGACATGGCCACCGCCCGCGCCCGCAAGGTGCTGTCGGATTCGCGCCTGAAGGGGCTGACGCTCTCCGCCACCGTCCGGGGCGTGCGCACGGAAGGCGGCACCGCCTGGCAGCCCGGCCAGCGCGTGGCGGTGAAGAGTGAACTTCACGACACCGACGCCATTTACTTTGTGATGGCGCGCAGCATTCAGGGCGGACGCGGCATACCGCTCACCACCACGCTCACCCTTAAGGAAGACGGGGTGTGGGTGCCGGATGCCTACCCCAAATCGCGCCATAAGCGCAAAGGTAAAGGCAAAGGCACCACCGGCGTTTACCATACCTGGGAGGAAATCACATGACGGACATCACCGGCATCATTCGCCGTAACATTGCCACCGCACTGGCAGGCATCCGCAGGCCGTTTCGCGCGGTGCTCTCACGCATCACCACGGAAGGTGGCGTGATGACAGCCCAGCTCGACGGGCTGTCAGGCGAGACGCTGCAGGCCGTCGAGGTGTTTCAGCACTTCGGCTTTACCTCGGTGCCGCCGGAGAACGCGATGGCCGTCATCCTGCCGCTGGGCGGCAGCACCAGCCACAGCGTGGTGGTGGCGACAGAGCACAGCGAATACCGCATTCAGTCGCTGAAGCCCGGCGAGGTCGCCATCTACAGCAGCGACGGGGCCAGCATCACGCTGAAGGATGGCCAGGCCATTAAGGCAACCTGCAAAACCTTTACCCTGGAGTGTGAAAGCGCCGCGATTAACGCCAGTAAATCCATTGCCTGCACCACGCCGGACTTCAGCACCTCACAGAACGCCACCGTGAAGGGACTGCTCACCGGCAGCGGCGGCATGAGCATTTCCGGTGACAACGGCAGCGGCTCTGCTGCCACGTTTGCGGGGGATATCAGCCACACCTCCGGCTCCATCAGCTCGCTCAGCGTCAAAATCAACGGCGTGGAGGTGAGTGGTCATATCCACGACACGCCGGAAGGCAAATCCGGGCCGATGCTGGCAGACTGAGGTCAGTCCGGTCACCGGCGACCGCTGCCGCCGGTGTTCTTGTGCCCGTCCCCGGTGCCGGTCCGTCTCTTTTACCCGCTTCCTTCCGGCATCCCTTCACCTCACTCCCCGGCTGCTTCACCCCTGCAACATCCGTCTCACCCGCGCGCGCGATATTCTACCCCGCATGGACAACATGCTCAATCCCGACACCGGCGACTACACCGGCACCCGTACCAAGGGGCTGGAAAATGCCGCACAGATGCGCCTCAAAACCCCGCTGGGCAGCTGGCTGTTTAACGCTGCCATCGGGTCAAGGCTGCATCAGTTGCCCCGCAAGGACACGGAGCAGACCCGCGCGCTGGCGGAGCAGTACGCCTTTCAGGCGCTCCAGCCGCTGGTCACTGATGGCCGGGCTACGGCGGTAAACGTCACCGCCACGCAAACGCGCACGGGCTGGATTGACCTTGTTGTCCGCATCACGGAGGCCAGCGGTCAGGTGGCCACCTTCGAACACCCGGTAAAAGTGAGTTAACCGATGCCCCTGACGATACCCGCGCAGGCAGACCTGGCGGAAAAGTACCTCGAAGAGGTCGGCAACCAGTTGCCGGACGCGGACGCCACGGAAGACAGCGACCAGGCGGTGCGGGCAAACGCCACCGGCTCGGTGGTATGGGGACTGTATCAGTACGCTGCCTGGGTTCTGCGCCAGCTTTTCCCGGACACCGCCGACAGCGACTGGCTGGTTATGCACGCCCGCCAGCGCGGCCTGAGCCGCAAGAACGCCACCGCAGCGGGTGGCAGCGTGACCCTTACGGGTAAGGCAGGCACCGCCGTTGCCAGCGGCCTGCAGTTCCGGGTGAGCGGCAACAGTACGCTGTACCAGACCACGGAGGACGGCATCACCGGCGACGACGGCACGCTGACGGTGGCCGCAAAAGCCACCACCACCGGCACGGCGGGTAACCTGAGCGCAGGCGTGAGCGGCGCGCTGGTCTCCGCGCCGTCCGGCACTGACAGTGCCGTGACCGTGGTCAGCATGAACGGTGGCACCGACACCGAGACGGATGACGCGCTGCTCTCCCGCCTGCTGGACGTGATGCGCCAGCCCCCGGCGGGCGGCAATGCCCATGACTACAAGGTGTGGGCGGAGTCGGTCGACGGCGTCAGCGGTGCCTGGGTGTTTCCGCTGCGGCGCGGGCTGGGCACGGTCGACGTGGTTATCACCGCCGCTGACGGCCTGCCATCACAGGAGACCATCGACGCCACGCAGGCGTATATCGACAGCGTGCGCCCGGTCGGGCCGGGTGATGACGGTTGCCGGGTGCTGGCCCCGACGATTAAAACGGTCGACGTCAGCGCGGAGGTGGGCATCAGCGACGACACCACGCTGGAGGCCGTCACCACAGGCATCAACGGCAGCCTGCTGACCTGGTTTAACGCGCTGACGCCCGGTCAGGAAGCCGTCCGCAGCCAGGCGGGCGCGCTGATATCCGACACGGACGGCGTGCTGGATTACGCATTACCCACGCCTGCGGCCAACGTCACGCCGGTGGTGGATGACAGTACGGTGGAATGGATACGCCCCGGCACCATCACCGTGACAGAGCTGAAGGCCTGACCATGACGCGCGACGATTACCGCAATCTGCTGGCACTGCTGCTGCCGCCGGTGACGTATGACGCCTCCGGTGAACGCCTTAACGCAGAGCTGACGGCAGAGGCCGCGCTGTATGCCGCCGCAGAGGCGGTTGTCACCGAACTGCTGACGGCCATTGACCCGCTGACGGCCACCGACACGCTGCCGGACTGGGAGCGGGTCTACGCCCTGACGCCCGGCAGTGACGACACCCTGCAGCAGCGCCGTGACCGCGTCCAGGTGGCGCTGGCCGAAACCGGCGGCCTCAGCCGTGAGTATTTTATCCGCCTGGCGAAAACGCTGGGCTACGACATCACCATTGAAGAGCCGGACGACCCGAAGTGGCGCTGGCTGGTGAACGTCAGCGGCGCGCCTGAGCGCATCTATTACTTTCGTGTGGATGAGTCCGCTGTGGGCGACCGTCTTGAAGAGGCCGGAGACCCCGGACTGGAAACGCTGTTTCAGCGCCTTAAACCGGCGCACACGGAGTGTGTTTTTACCTATACAGAGGACAGCAGTCAGTGAAGCCCTTAATTGACCCGATAAACACCAGCGACGGGCAGTTTCACCCCATCAACACGCAGACGGGTGAGAAAGCCACCATCGTCACACCGGACTACATGAACGACAGCCAGGACGCCACCCGCAGCCTGCAGCGGGAGCTTATCAGCATCCTCACGGCCTCCGGCATCAAACCGGCAGAGGCCACCGATAACCAGTTGCTGACAGCACTGAAAAAGCTTTTCCTCGATGAGGATGACGATCGTGTCAGTGGTGCCCTGCAGAAGGGGCAAAATCTGGCTGACGTCGATGATGCTGACGCGTCCCTGAAAAATCTGGGCGGCTACCCCCTGTCGGGCGGTGCGCTTAATGGGCCGGTCATCCCCGGTACGACAGAAGCAGGTCTGCAGAAGGATGCGTCATCCTGGAATGAAGGTGCATCATCTAACAAAATTTTCCAGGTTGTCGGCGCAGATACCAGCTATTCCGTGGTGTCAGATTTTTACCTCAGTGCCGGTAATTACTGGGCCTGGCGTGTCTACCTGGGTAAGGTTGACAGCGTACACGTTCTTGATTTTCGCAGTGACGGCACGCTCCGGGCACCAGGTGATGTTTATGCTGGTGAAGCCCACCTGGCCACCGATGGCAATATTAATGGCACCTGCTGGGGGGGCTTCCTGAATACCTGGATTGTGTCGAAAATTAGCGCCGCTGTAGCCGGTGCAATCACAGGAATACGCCTTGCCACCTCAACCTGGGCGGCTACCGGCAGCAGTAACTGGAGTGCGCCCTCCGGTGCGGTAATGAATGGCGTCGGGATTTACACCGGTGCCCAGGCCCGTTACGCCTATATTCAGGTTTGCATCGGCGGTCAGTGGGTCAATATTTCAACGGTTTAAAAGGTAGCGAGATGAAAATTTATAAAAACTTCAGCCAGTATCAGCCAGAGAGCGGGCTGGCTGGTGTGATGTATCTGAAAGATGAAGATGGCCATGACTGGTACAACTTACAACAGCATTTTTCCGGCGACACCACGAAAATCGTGTTTGATTCCACCGGGCTGATTATTGATGCAAAGCGTGATGTCAGTGCCATCGTTCCGGTCGATATGAGCGTGGCAGAATTGAGCGATGCGGACCTGCCAGCAGGCTTTACGGCGGACACGGCCTCGCAGTGGCAGTTTGACGGTAAAGCTGTCACTAAAAAGCCGCTGACGGCGGAAGAGTGCCTGGCCAAAGCCACCGCACAGCGCCAAAGCCTGCTCGACACCGCAAACTCGACGATCAGTTTCTGGCAGACCAAATTACTGGCGGGTAAGACACTTACTGAAGACCAGAAAACAAAGCTGGACCTGTGGCTTGAATATATGGATGAGCTGGAGATGCTGGATTTCGGTGGCGTCAGCGATGAGGCTGCTTATAACGCGATTGCGTGGCCGGACAGGCCGGAATAATAAAAAAAAGCCGCCGGGAACCAGAAAGCCAGGCGGCAAATGAAACACAACAGGTAATGTCATTTTTAAACTGTGAACTACACACATAACGGATCAGGTTATATGCGTCAGGGAATATACATTATCTGATATGAATAATGCCTAAACAGAATGGGGATTAACTTGTTTTTTTGCGATGACTTAACCGGACTGGCAACACATCAGCTGCGCTGTTCGTCTGTGGAACGCGCTCACGGGGAAATAAAAAGAAAAGAAGAACGGACAGGAAAAAGAACAAAAAATAACGCCCTCTTTCACAGGGCGTAATCGAACAGACCGATTAAATGTTGGGAAAAGCAAGTCTTAACGTCTTTTACTTCATTGAGGATGTGGATATGCGCTTATCCACGCAGCACAGTCTGTCAGATGATTATTAAACAACGATTTAACAGCCATCAAAATCGACTGGGATATTTTGATTTAAATCAAGGTGAACGAAGTTCACCTTCATCATCACCTCATTCACACGGGAGATAACCATGAAATGCCCTGCATACCTCAAAAGGTTATTTTCCTTTATTCACCAAAAGGAGAAGTCCATGAGCACAATCAACATTACCGGCAATATCCAGAAAGCCGCTATCACCCAGCTGCGCAGTAAAGAGGTTGTGGCAGGTATTCTGGCGGCGATTTACAGCGGCCCGACAAAAGAGGATGCCACCGAAGCGGCAACCGACTTTGTTAATCACCTGTCACTGCATAACGAGGCCAGCGTTCGCACTGCCTGCGGTGAGAACTTCGACAAAATTCAGGCAGCTTTTACCGACCAGGCGCAGGGCATCGCCGAAAAACTGGCCGATGCGGTGATTGATGCGGATAAAGCCGAAGCGGAAGGTCAGGTGCAGACCTACGTTAACAACCTGCAATACAAGCACAGTATCGATAACGGTCAGGATGTACCTGAACCGGAAGCAGCGGCATAACGTCACATCAATCCGTCAATACGCCGGGATAACCGGCGTATTGACGGCAACGAAGATAACCTTCGATAATTTCACAGGAAAAGGGAAATACCCTTATGATAATGAATAAGCCAATACAGATTGTTCGACTTTATAATGGTGATGCTTTTATCGGGCTGGATGTTGCAGTCGATGGCGCAACCATCGGAAGTGTATTGTCGGCAAAAATGGTCTGCATCCCTGACGACTGTCCCAGGCTGGTAGTGGAATTCGCCCTCGGCATTAATGGTGAGGACGAGCTGGGACAGGGATTTAAAGTAGACCTGGCTGACGAAAGGCTAAAAAAAGTGAGTCAGTCTTCCGCGCGGGCCAACTTATAGCCAAAAGGTGTCAACAGTAGCGCCGGGATGTTTACCTTTGGCCACATAAGACGCCTCATAACTGCCTGGGGATTAATAATGCCATCCTCTATAAGCTGCAGCAGATTGACCACCATTTCGTTTTCACTCTTTTCACCGAAATGATGGTCATACTCTTCAGTGGAAAGATGTCGGGGATAAACATCCTCCAGGACATCAATTATTTCCCACTGAAGTTCGCCTGACAGTAAATCACCCATATTTTTCCTCCCTAAATTCAACGCCCCTGACGTTGCTCTGGTGAGAATATTAAGCCGCACAGATTCAATAGGTTGTAAATGAATGTACCTGCTGCATACCTGCAACGGACAAACCGGGAAAGTTTTACATAATATTGCCGAAGACCACGATGATAAGTAACCGGATAATTTCATGTATAACAAATGGGCGAAAAAATGAAAACAACTGTCATCCCGTGGGTTGGGGGTAAACGTAAGCTGGCGAAACATCTTCTGCCACTGTTCCCGGCCCATACCTGCTATGTTGAACCCTTCTGCGGAGGGGCTGCGCTGTTCTTTATGAAAGCGCCTTCAGCCGCTGAAGTTCTGAATGATATTAACGGCGATATTATTAACCTGTATCGCGTTATTCAGCATCATCCTGGCGAGTTTGCAGCGCAGTTTAAATGGGCTTTAACCAGCCGTGAAATGTTTAAATGGCTGAAGGATACGCCGCCGGAAACCCTGACGGATATCCAGCGCGCTGCCCGGTTCTATTACCTCCAGAAGCTGTCGTTTGGCGCAAAAGTGGAAGGCCGGACGTTTGGCATAAGTGCAGGATCGCCATCAAAGCTGAATATATTGCGTATGGAAGAAACGATCTCGGATGCCTGGCTGCGCCTTCATCGTGTCACAATCGAGCGCCTGGACTGGCAGACATGCATTACACGCTATGATCGGCCTGAAACGCTTTTTTATCTCGACCCACCTTACTGGCGGGTTCAGGGGTATGGCTTGCCTTTTGATTACGATCAGTATGAACAAATGGCCCGGCATGCCCGACAGATTAAAGGAAAGATGATAATTTCAGTTAACGATCACCCGGACATGCGACAGGCGTTTAAGGGGCTGGAAATAAGTAAGGTAACCACCACTTACTCGGTAGGAAGCAACAACGGCCACAGGGCCGCTGAGCTTATTATCACGAACTTCACGCCATGGCGTGGTAACGGGAAGCCATAAACGCCTCTGAAAGCCGCCACTGGCCATTACGTTCCTCAGCCATACCGCTGACAGTCATTTGTTCAAGGATAAAGCGGGCGACATGGCAATCAAGCCCGGTAACAAACACGATTGAATGAAGCGGCAAGGTGGGAGACTGGCTGAGTGCAGATATAATTTCACAGGCGTCATCGGTCATGGTCTGGCAGATAGCAGAAAAATTCACAATAAATTCCCTCTGTATGGTCAAAAAAGCCACAGGCCTGTGGTGGGTCG
This sequence comes from Erwinia typographi, assembly GCF_000773975.1. Classification (GTDB taxonomy): domain Bacteria; phylum Pseudomonadota; class Gammaproteobacteria; order Enterobacterales; family Enterobacteriaceae; genus Erwinia; species Erwinia typographi. Next base: position 89,565 of record NZ_JRUQ01000018.1, on the reverse strand, counting down.
CACACTAACTCGACAGAAAAGACGAGTCCAGAGGTTAAAAGACCACAGCAAACAAAAGGGAAATAACTGATTAAAACGCGAGCGATTTGGACGAGATTTTGCACAGAATTTTAAGGTTTAAGGAGTGCAAAATCTTTTCCAAATCAGTGCAAAATCGATTTTCGCGCTACACCAGGCGTGGGAAACTATCCTTGAGCCTTCGGCTGTCAGCCTCAATGTGCAGTGGAAACGCTCAATCGTAGAAAACTGGCATACCGCTTTTGACGGACGCTATCCATTTGCGGCCAGCAAAAGCGATGCCTCATTGCCGATGCTAGCCGAGTTCATTCGCAAAGATGCCGGGCGTATAGACAGCTTCCTCAGTGGTCGCCTGGGTGGCGTGCTGCAAAAAGAGGGCAGCCGCTGGGTAGCGGACAGTGCGCACAGTCAGGGATTAACCTTTAATCCGGCCTTCCTCAAAGCGGTGAACCAGCTGCGCGAACTGGCGGATATTCTGTTCACCGACGGCACGCAGGGCATCAGCTTTGAGCTTCAAGGGCGTCCAACGCCGGACGTGGTGAAAACCGAGTTGAAAGTCGACGGGCAAACGCTGAGTTATTTCAATCAGATGGCAGAATGGCAGGCGATCCGCTGGCCGGGTGAGAACTTGAAGCCCGGTACGCTGCTCACCTGGACCGGCGTGGGCAACGGCGGCCAGGTTTACGGTGATTACAGCGGCACCTGGGGCTTTATTCGCTGGCTGGAGCAAGGCAAGCGTCAGCGTCTGGATCGTAGCCAGTGGATGCTGAATTTTGCCACGCTGGATAAACGCAACCTGCAATGGGTACTGCGCACGCAGATGAGCGACGGCCCACTGGCGCTGCTGCGGTTACGTGGTTTCACGTTGCCGGAAGAGATATTCAGCGTTGATGCGGTCTCCGCCTTGCAATCGATGGCACCGCGTGAAACGGCAACGGAAGAAATTACCACCGACATGGATGAAACAGAATAATGGCGACAGGTTTTTATTTAGTTCAGGGTGACAAAACCACCTGCGGCGGCCGGATCATTGAAGGCGCGACTGACCATACAATATTTGGCAAAGCTGCTGCGCGTGAGAAAGACAGAGTGCTCTGCGGAAAACATCCCGGCACGTTTATTATTGCTGGCGGTATCGTCAACGACACTATTCATGGCCGTCGCATGGCGGGCACATTAGACAGCGAAAGTACCTGTCCCTGTAAGGCGAAGTTTATTCCGTCGATGCTGCAGGATACTTATGAGAAGGCGAGTGGCGGTTCAACTACAGCTAGCGAATCTTCAGTGTTAAAACCTATAGCCCGACCATTACCGGCGTATTTAACCGGTGAAAAAGCACCTTCTGGGTTTGTGCCTGATTATCCAGTACTGAGAAACACGTATGACCTGCCAGATATGGCACTGCGGTCGATGCTGAAAAACAATAACCAAGACGTAATGCTGCTCACGCTTGAAGAGGCATTTGAGGTGTTGGCTTACTGGGGATCGTGGAAGTCTGGTTGGGTTAATTTAACTCAGAACGGGCCAGCCCAAATAATTATTAACTATGGTACAAATTTAAAGGATGTCGTTACAGCCTCAATGTTAGTAAATGATTTGGGGCGTTTTGGTATTAAGGCAATCTCATACATCGGTAAAAATGGGAATGAACTAATTAAAATAACTGGATATCCAGGTTTAAGAAAAATTCTAAATGCTCCTGTTTTTTCTGCAAAAAATCCTAAGTTAGTTGATTTAGGACTGGGTAAATATGCATCTTCAGGTATAGCTAAAAATATTTTAAATGGAGCTAGAGTTACTTTCATTGTCGCTGCTGCTTATAGAGCTTTAGATTATTTTTTTAATGATGAGGCTGAATTGGCGAAATTTATTGGTTCTTTAGCTACTGATGTTGTCAAGATAGGCATCGCATCTGTTATATCTGGTGGTGCAGGGCTTGCCGCTGGAGTCATGTTCTCTTTCGTGATTGCTCCCACAGTGGCTATTGTTGTGGTTGGGTTTGGTGCTGCTCTCATACTAAACTATCTGGATGATAAATTTGGTATAACCGATCGAGTTATAAATTATATTGAATCGGCCCAACAAGAAGTAATGCTCACAGCAAGAAAAATAGAAAAAGGAGTTTGGGATCTTGGCTCTATGTTTGTTGACGAAATGCTGCGAAAAGGAAAAAAAGTCATATCAGCAGAGGTTATGAAATATTTAAAATCAAGTATTAATGAAATCATTCCTGAGGAACTATAATGCATAAATTTCCATTGTCGACCAGAGTTGTGCTTCTGACATGGAGCGTAATTATGTGGATTTTATCGTTGTTTGCCTCTTATATTGGTTATATTTCAACAAAGGAATATTTGGCATTTCCTGATGTGTTGACATACTCAACAGGGCTCGTTTCTCTAAGCTTATCCTCATTTATAATGTTTCCATTTTGCTTGTCTGGTATTTATGGTTTTTTAAAAGGGCAACGTATGAATGATAAATACCAGAAGGTTGCCATGATGACAATTCTCTCTGGGGTTTTGCTATCAATTGTTTATGGTTTCTCTTTCAAAGTGTTTTTTATTAGCAATATTAATGGTAGAGGTTATTATAGTTGCGCCGGCATACCATCAGGATGGATGCCTGGAATGGCAACAAAATATGTAATAAATAAAAATCTATGCAATAAAAATAAATGATCATTAATGGTGTTTTTATGATAAATGCAAAGTGTATATTTTGTTGCTATTGTGCTTGTTATTTTTTTTGCAAGGCTTGTCTTTATAGTTAAGGATATCTTGTTTGCTATGGGGATTCCAGAGGTTGGAGTTTTTGTTTGGCTACTGAGTATGTTAAGGAACTATCAGGTTGTAATAAATAGAGCCCGGATGGAACTATCTTCTGTTATAAGTATTTAAACTCCACGTCAGAATGATTTTTTAATTCTGAATATTTAATTAACGCACTTCAAAAATAATATAATTATGGACGACTTAACCCTGCGTTATTACGACGCTGAAATGCGCTACCTGCAAGAAGCAGGTGAAGAATTTGCCCGGGCTCATCCGGAGCAGGCGGCGATGTTGAATCTGGACAAAGCCAGTGCCCGCGATCCCTATGTCGAAAGACTGTTCGAAGGCTTTGCTTTTATGGTCGGTCGGCTGCGGGAAAAGCTGGACGATGATCTGCCGGAACTGACCGAAGGGCTGGTCAGCCTGCTGTGGCCGCATTATCTGCGCACCATTCCGTCGATGTCGGTGGTGGAGTTTACGCCCGACTGGCGGGAAATGAAGGAGCCGATGCGGCTGGCGCGCGGCTTTGAAGTGATCTCACGTCCGGTGGGTGAAAAAGGCACGCGTTGCCGCTACACCACAACACGTAATGTGCATGTGCTGCCTCTGGCGCTGGAATCGGCCGTGCTGTCGACCGATGTCGCCGGACGTTCGGTGATCCGCCTGCGCTTTAATGGCGGCGCGCTGGCCGACTGGAGCCGCATCAATGTCGGCCATATTCCACTCTATCTCAATGCCGATGCACCGCTGGCCTGTGCGCTGCATGAGGCGCTGACGCTCAACGTTGCCAGCATGTCGCTGCGTCTGCCGGGTGAAACCGATAGCCAAAAATTCGACGGGCATTTCAGCGGACAGGGCTTCAGTGACGCCGATCGACTTTGGCCGGGCGATGAGGGCAGCTTCAGCGGCTATCAGCTGCTGCTGGAATACTTCACCTTCCGCGAAAAATTCATGGCGGTAAATCTACGCGGGTTGGAGCAGGTTGTGCTGCCGGCATCATTGCCGTGGTTCGAGCTCGACGTGGTGCTGACCGAGCGCTGGGAACATGATTTCCTGTTCAGTGAAAAGCATCTGCGCCTCAACGCCGTGCCGGTGATTAACCTGTTTGCGATGGAATCCGATCCATTAATGATCAACGGCTTGCAGACCGAATATATGCTGCGGCCGATGCGCGTGCAGGACGGGCACACTGAAATCTATTCGGTAGATTCGGTCATCTCCTCCAAAAAACAGCCTTACGTGCCGTTCAGCAGTTTCCGTCACAAAGGCGGTATGCTGCGTCACGACGCGCCGGAACATTACTTCCACACGCGCGTGCGACGCGGGCCTTCCGGGCTGCATGAAACCTGGATGATCCTCGGTGGCGAGGCGTTTGATAATCACAGCCTGCCGGAGCATGAAAGCCTGTCGGTGAGCGTCACCGGCACCAACGGTCAACTGCCGCGTCGCGCGTTGCAGAGCACGCTACTGGATACCGCCGTGAGCAGCACTGATATTGCTATTAAGGTGCGTAATCTGTGCGCGCCGACGCTACCGTGTTATCCGCCGAACCGTGACCGCTTCCACTGGCGCGTGCTGAGCCATCTCGGCTCGAGTTTTCTGTGGATGATGGATAACGCGGAAGTCCTGCGCGGCACGCTGGCGCTGTACGACTGGACGCACAGCGAAATGAATCGCCGTCGTCTGGAAGCGATTCTGCACGTCTGCCACAAAGAGACCGAACGCTTTGAGCGGGGTTATTTGCTGCGCGGCGTGCAGATCGAAATCACCCTCGACAGTAGCGGTTTTGCTGGCAGCGGTGATATCTGCTTATTTGGCGAGATGCTGAGCCGCTTCTTTGCGCTCTATACCGACATCCACCTGTTTAACCGTCTGATTTTAATCCTGCAGCCAACCGGAGAGCGCCTCGAATGGGAAGAGAAACACCATCGCCGCATCTCCGGCTGACGCCCCGACTGGAGCAGGAACTGACGCGGCTGAACTTTTACCGCTTCTGTCAGCTGATTGAACATCAGCATATGGATAAACCGCCGCTTGGCAGCACCAGTAAGCCGGGAAACGATGCGGTGCGCCTGCTGCCGCATCCCGGCATGGGCTTTCCTGCGGGCGAACTCAAAGCGGTTGAATACAGTAATATCGATCCTGCTGCTGCGCCGGTGGTACGCACCACATTCCTTGGTATGTACGGCGTAGATTCGCCGTTGCCGGGCAGTTATATCGATGACATCACGCAGCGAGAAGGAGGGCATGAGGCGTTGCAGGGTTTTCTCGATATTTTCAACCACCGCATCCTGACGCAGTTTTATCGCATCTGGCGCAAATATTCCTACCCGGCCACCTTTGAAGCGGGCGGCGGCGATAAAACCTCGCAGTCGCTGCTTGGGCTGGTGGGATTGGGCATTCCGGGAACTGGCAAGCACGTTGCCACGCCGGTTTCACGTTTTCTGGCGCTGCTGGGCGTGATGCGCCAGCCGGGCCGAACGGAAGAGGGGATTCGCGCGCTGGTGCGCTTGTTAGCGCCAAATACTTCGCTCAGCGTGCGGCCGCACTGCCTGCGCCCGGTGCCGGTCAGTAATCCGCTGGGATGCGAATTTGTGCTGGATGGCAATGCGCCGCTCGGCGATGAAGCGATGGATGCCAACAGCCAGCTACTGATTGAACTGCAAACCGCCTGCCCGGATGAAGCCCGGGGCTGGCTGCCGGACGGCCAGTTGTATCAGGACTTTCAGGTGATGCTGCGGGTGTATCTCGGCTGGCGTTATCGGGCGCGCATCCGGCTGTGTCTGGATACGCGACTGCTTGAGCCACCGGCGCTGGGCGATGCGCCGTTCTGTCTCGGTTTGACTGGCGTGCTGGGCGCGGACGGCGAAAACCGTGACATCCCACAAACTTTTACCACCGAGCTGGGCTGCTATTCAGGCATGAGCCCGGCCAATTCCTGCAAGGAGCAGCGACGTGTCCGTTACCACTTTGATTAAAATAATGATGTGCAGCGCAGCTATGCTGCTTGGCGGCTGCGGTGTGCAGCAGAAAGTCAGTGACGGCACTATCTCCGCGTTTGACTCAATTTTCTACAAGCAGATTAAAACGCTGCATCTTGATTTCACCGCGCGTGAAAGCCTCAACAGCGACAGACGTGAGCATAATCCGCTGTCGCAGCCGGTTATGGTGCGCGTATTCCAGCTCCGTGAGCGCAAGGCCTTTGACGGCGCGGTGTATCAGCAACTGACCGGCGATGCGGCAGACGTGCTCAAGGCTGAACTGCTGGCCGATCGTGACGTGGTGCTGACGCCCGGCGGCGATATGTCACTGAATATGCCAATGGAAAAAAAGGCCCGTTTTGTGGCGGTGGTGGCGCTGTTTCAACAGCCGGATATGACAAAAAACAGCTGGCGACTGGTGCTGGAGCGTAACGATTTAGATCCCGATAAAGCGCGCGTGATCGAGCTCAGCAGTCACAGCCTGCGTCTGATTACTGAGGAGATGCGATGAACAATCACCATCATCAACCGTCGCTGTATGAACTGCTGAAAGGCAGTTTTGCCGGTGGGTTGGAGCTGAAACGCGTCAAAGAGCAGGATCAGGTGATCCTTTCCGTGCTCGATAATATGCAGCGCATCCTCAATACCCGCGCCGGATCGCTGTCGCATATTGCTGATTATGGCCTGCCAGACATGACCCGCATTTTGCAGGGGATGCCCGGCAGTGCGCATCAACTGCTGTATACCCTTTCCGCAGTGCTGTTGAAATATGAGCCGCGCCTGAAGCGCATCGACGTAATTTTACTGGAGCAAAACATGGCTGGCGAGTTGCGCTACGCTATTGATGCTGAGCTGAAAGATATAGGTTTAGTACGTTTCGGCACCGAGTTCATGCCGGAAGGGCGCGTGATGATCCGCCATATGAAGCAACAGCAATATCTGGACACTCAGGCTTTTGTTTGAGAAGAACGAATGGAGTTGTAAATGAAAATTTTACTGCTATCTGCAATGCTTAACATAATTAAGGGCTTGCATTGTTAATGCAAGCCCTTGATTTTTGGTGGCCCCTACTGGACTTGAACCAGTGACCAAGCGATTATGAGAACCATAACCGCCAACCGATAATCAATGACTTATTTTTAAATCAATGAGTTAATGAATCTATATGAGGCAATATAAGCTAATAATCCTAACTTGCTGCGACACTTTTGCGACACTTTAATGGGTTTAAGTTGATCGCCTCTTCCAAATGGTTCGGAGCGAAGTGTGCGTAACGCATTGTCATTTTTATGTCGGTGTGTCCGAGGATTTTTTGCAACACGAGAATGTTGCCACCATTCATCATAAAGTGGCTGGCGAAAGTATGGCGCAAAACATGCGTCAACTGTCCGGGAGGTAATTCAATTTCAGCGCGCTCTAGAGCATTTCTGAAGGCATAGTAACAAGGAGTGAAAATCGCGCCTGGCTTCCTTGGTAATTCCTCAAGCAAAGCTGGGTCAACGGGTATGGTTCTATTACGTTTCCCTTTGGTCTTAATAAAAGTGATTTTGCCTGGGGTGATTTGCGAGCGTTTCAGAGTTTCAGCTTCACCCCAGCGCGCACCAGTCGACAAGCACACTTTCACTATCGTTTCTAAATCCCTAGCTGTACTGTTCCGGCATTCCTCCAGTAGTCGCTCAATCTGCTCATCAGTCAGATAAGACATCTCACTTTCATCAATGCGAAATTGGCGCACGTTTTCAAGCGGATTAGGAGGAGACCATTCACCCAACCTTTTTAGCTCATTAAATACAGCCAGAAAATAGGCTAGTTCAAGGTTCATGGTTCGGGGAGAAACCTGTGCAATACGCTTAGTGCGGGCAAACTCACCTTTAAGGCGTTTAGCTCGATATGCAGTAAAAAGCTGCGCATTGAATTCCGAGGCTAAAGGCGCACCCATACACTCGGCAGCCCACAGCATGGTGCTTTTACGCTTTTCACCATCTGAAAGGGTGATCCCGTGGCGGTCAAACCATAGGTGAACTAAATCTGCCAAGCGGCGAAGATCTTTTCCATCTCCAAGCCAGGGTGAATCCTCTATCTTTTGAAGCGTATAATTTTCGAATGCTAAAGCTTCGCCTTTAGTGGCGAATTTTTTTCTGACTCGCTTCCCTTCTTTACCGTCACTCCGATTTACAGAGTAAAAGTCAGCGACCCATTGTCCGGAGCTAAGCTTTCTAACAGTCATCTTATTGAATGGTGAGAACCACTTTTCCCAATATCTCAATATCATCAATGCTGCAATCGAACACAGCCCCCGCCCCTTCGACTCGTAGTTTCCTAACTGGGATGCGAGTTAAAGTCCTAACGCTTACCTTCTCTTCAACATTGACCAACCACATACCATCACTAACGGCTCTATCATCCATATCAACCACGTACTGAATTCCTGCATCAACAATCATGTTTGGCTTTTGCGGGAGTTGCTTAGGCTCAAGAAAGATAGACCTATCGAGCAGAATGTATCCACCGTCACTTAGGATACCGTTAATTAGATTTTTTCTAATTACACTGGCTGAATCTGTAGGTTTTTCATTTGCCTTTTCACCCACACCGGTTAGCAACCATTCCAATGAAACTCCAGTTTCAATCATGCACTGAACCATGATGTCGCTTGGGAGTCCGCCACGTTTATAGCGTGCAGCTAGTGAGCTTGAGGCTATGTCCAGGTGATCAGCAAGATGCCCCTTTTGAGTAAATCCATAAGCTTCGATCACTCTATCAAGGATTGGGGCGCTATCTGCGTCGGCGTTTATGCGAAATCTAGCCATAAATTTCCAGCTAGATATTGTCTATAAAAGTTGACTTGTAGACATTATCTAGCTAATCTCCATTTTGTGTTAGACATTAACTTATATTGACTGATATTGCCGTATCAATCTAAACCGGAGTTTGCCTTATGCGCCCTAGCATTACAATCATCATCCCTGAGCCATATCTGCCTCTTGACGAGTATTGTCGCCGCACTGGGACCAATAAGGAAACAGCTAAGAACCTAATTGAGTACGGTAAGCTGCCAATCAAGCCAAAAGGTTTGCAGAAGAAAGGCTTAATCGAAATCAACATGGCCGCACTAACCATTCAAGCGCTGAGCGAATGTGATATTTCGCTTAATGCGTAATAAATCTTATATATTAGACAAGGACTAATCATGTTTGATTTTGAGATTTCCACCCATGGCCACTTTGATGAGGCCTGCCGCAAGTTTGCTCTTACTCACAACATGTCAGAGCTGGCTAAACAGGCCGGTATGAAAGTGCAAACTCTCCGCAACAAACTTAACCCAGATCAGGTTCATCAACTAACCGTTGCAGAAATGCTATTGATTACTGATCTTACAGAGGATGCAACTCTGATTGATGGTGCGCTGGCGCAGTTGCAATGTCTGCCATGTGTGCCAGTTAACGAGGTTGCTCCGGAGAAGTTACCAGCCTATGTGCTCAAAGCTACCGCTGAAGTAGGGCAGTTAGCCGCAGGAGTTGTCAGCCAGGAACGATTTACGTCGGCCTGTCGCCGTGGTTTTGTTCAAAGCGTTAACACCGGTATTCGTTGTCTTACTCTTGCCGCAATTGCCATTCAGACCCGCGTCCATTCAAACCCTGCGATGGCTGGCACTACCGATGTGTTAAGCGGTATCGGTGCATCAATCGGGGTGGTTTAAGTGATGGCGTTTTCAGTTGCACCACTACTAAAGCGGCAAAGCCCCTCACACGCATTCGGTCACGGCTGGATTGCAGCAGAAGATGGCATGCGCTGGCACCCGGCAAACTCACAGGCCGAACTACTGGCAGGTTTAAACGGTAAAAGGAAAAAAGCAACATGGGTTACAAAGCTGAAAGCATCATTGTACAGATGAACGCCGGACAGCGTGTTAGCGCGCTAAATCATATTGCTACCCTTCGCACTATGATGTATGGCGATTGTGATGATGAGTTGAAACGCTTTATTAACGAAATGCGTAATAAGCGTGATGAGCAGTTTGAAAAAAATTGCCGTGCATTGGGCGCAATATTCTTTCTGGCAAATATAAATAAAGAACGTCACCACGTTGAATACAGTGAACTGACGAGTGACGAGGTAAAAGCACTGATTGGTGCCATGAATCACTTTCGAGCAGTCGTGAGTTTATTTCCCAAAAGGCTGACGCTTCCAAACTAATTAACTAAAAGAAAATAAATGGCGTAAATCCGCCGGGCATTCTTTTGCCTTTAATCTGGAGTTTTAACAATGAGAAATATTGAAACACGTAAATATCAGGCCGATGCAGACGCGTTAAATTCCCTGCTGAGCAAAGCCAAAAGTGAGCAGCGTCGTGATGATGCGCTGGCCGTGTCCATCCGTATTGCCGCGCTGGCTATTCATGCCAGAAAGAACGAAATGTCGGCAACAGAAATCATCGAACTGCTGGATAAAGAGGCCAGTCGATTTGAAACCCAGGCACAGGAGCTGCACTGATGGCTGACTCAATGGATTTGGTGCAGTTGCTCGTTGAGGAAGAACTGGCGCGCAACCTTGCTAACGCACGGCGCCAGCCTGCCGGGGCTGGTGAGTTTTTTTGTCTGTCCTGTGATGAGGCAATACCGGAAGCCCGCCGCCGCGCTGTACAGGGTGTCACCCACTGTGTGGCCTGTCAGGAAATCAACGAACTGAAAAATGTGCATTACAACGGGACATCACTATGAACACCATTTTAAAATGGCCGGGCAGCAAGTCCCGTATCATGCCAGAAATCAATAAGCACCTGCCAGAGGGGTATCGTCTGGTTGAACCTTTTGCAGGTTCATGCGCAGTAATGATGAATACAGACTTTCCGGCTTATCTGGTGGCAGACGTCAATCCTGATTTGATTAATCTCTATCGCCAGATTAAAGAATTTGAGCAGCAATTTATTATCGTTGCGTTTCGTACTTTCGCTGAAAACCGCTCAGAGGAAAGTTATTACACTATCCGTGAAATGTTTAATCATCATCCCGGATTGCCGCTTTTAGATCGAGCTGCTTATTTCCTTTACCTTAACCGTAATGGTTATCGTGGGATGTGTCGGTATAACCAGAAAGGTCATTTCAACGTTCCATTTGGCAACTACTCAGAACCCTATTTTCCGCTTGCCGAGATCAGCTCCTTCGCTGAAAAAGCGCGGCGGGCTACGTTCATCTGTGCTGACTTTACTGAAACCCTGAATATGGTCAAAGCCGGTGATGTTGTGTACTGCGATCCTCCTTACCATGGCACCTTTACGGATTACCACGGCGGCGGCTTCGGGGAAACTCAACAATATGAGCTGGCCTCTGTTTTGAGTGATATGGCTAACCGACACCCGGTCATCGCTTCCAACAGCAACACCAGTCTTGTTAAAAGCCTGTATCGTCAGTTTGACCTTCATCAGATCACTGCCCCGCGCAGCATTGGCGTAGCAGCTGGCAAGGGGAAGCGCGCTGAAGAAATTATTGCTGTCAACCGCCCGTTTAGTAGTTCTGTAAAGTATGCCAATCCCTCGATTTATCCCACATTGCTCAATGAGGTCTTGCCATGATCAAGCTTTTCGGTGGCTATATATCGGGTACTGTCCATCGCGGCAACCGGGCGTATCTTTGCTATCAACCCGCGCAAGCCATGTCGGATTTATTTTCCCTGAAACAAGCGTTGCCAGAAACTCGCCAAAATGTCCGGGCACCTGGAAAAGGTCTGTTGGCATTGGCAGAAATCGCGAATCGCCCAAAACAAACATCTCCACAGTTTGACGAGTCGCCTGAAGAGAAATGTGAATATCTGACTCTAGAGATTCCGGTGTGTCCCACTCAGGAAATCCTTGTGTATGGGTGTGCCGGATCGGTTGGAGCACGTTATTCAATGCGCGCCGGACAACTTCTTTCCATTCTTCGCGAGACGGCCACTTTGCTTCGACGCACCATAGGACGCGACGAGCAATCTCATTTCGACAGGATTCTGAGGGAAGCCAACGCTCAGCTTCGTAGTTTCTCGTCGGCTCCAAAAACGCGTCACATGCGGCATACATGTCGGTCGCTGATAAAAGCCTTACAGCAGCTTGAGGAGCATCTGCGCCAGGAACAAAACTTAACAGCTCATCGTAATAAGGACGTGTAATCGGTGACTGCCCTGACATTTCATGCTCCATTTTCAGAATTGAGTAGCGACTTTAAACCCGCAAATAAAAATCAACAAGGATATGTCTGGCCGTGGAATGCTCCACGGCAGGCTGTCGCCAGTCCATATCTCACTTATGATGAAATCCACCGCCGTGATCAGCTGATCGCGGCAGTTTCGCGTGCGCAGGCGTTACTTGAAGCCCAACCTGCGCTTGTCCGTATCGACATTAACCGCCGCCTGAATGAACTGGAAAAAGAGCATGGCGTTCAGCGGGCCAATGCCTACTTAACGAAAACCTTCGTTGAGCGGACATTGCCACGCCTTGAGCGGGTAAATGCGCAGTATCGCCTCGGCGAAATGAATAACGGCACGTTTACCTTGCTGACTGATAACGCCGGAGATAACCGCCGGGCAGCATCTGCTGCCGGTACGCTGTGGGAACTGATGAGAAGATTTAACCGACTGCCTGAAATGGCACGGGCAGATGTTGATCTGCTGGCCGGGGATGTCGCTAATTTTGTACTGGCTGAGATGGTTCAGGCACACGGGCAGGGGAGCGATGAATCCAATTACCACTACATCCACCGTATCTACATGACCGCAGCCGCTATCACCTGCGAGCTTAAGCAGACGCCGCCACTCTGGGACAAGGTTACGTCTCGTCTTTTCGACCCGGAAGAAGTGACGCCGGCGATCATGCGTATGCAGACAGAGAAATGGTGGAAAGGTCGCCTGCGCCGTATTGCGGCATCATGGCGTGAACACCTGCAGATTGCCCTAGCTAACGTCAGCAAAAAGCAGACGCCTTATGCCAGCAACATGACCGTAATCGAATGGCGTGAGCAGAAGCGCCGGACCCGTGAATTTCTCAAAGGAATGGAGCTGGAAGACGAAGAGGGCAACCGCATCAGCCTGATTGAGAAATACGACGGCAGCGTGGCTAATCCCGCTATACGTCGCTGCGAGCTGATGACCCGGATTCGCGGCTTTGAAAATATCTGCAATGAGATGGGCTTTGTCGGGGAGTTCTACACCATTACTGCCCCGTCACGATATCACGCCACCATCAAAACCGGCCATCGCAACCGCAAATGGAACGGTGCCAGCCCGGCTGATACACAGCGTTATCTCTGCAATGTCTGGCAGAAAGTCCGCGCAAAACTGCATCGTGAAGATATCCGCATTTTTGGTATTCGCGTGGCCGAGCCACATCACGACGCCACACCACACTGGCACATGCTGATGTTTATGCTGCCTGAAAGCGTTGACTGCGTGCGGCAGATTCTGCGGGATTACGCTTATCAGGAGGACAGCGGCGAGCTGATTACGGATAAAGCCCGCAAGGCACGCTTTCATGCTGAAGCTATCGATCCGGAGAAGGGCAGCGCCACCGGCTACGTGGCTAAGTACATCTCAAAAAACATCGACGGTTACGCCCTTGATGGTGAACTGGATGACGAAAGCGGAAAGGAGTTGAAAGAAACCGCGCCAGCCGTTTCTGCTTGGGCAGCACGTTGGCACATTCGCCAGTTTCAGTTTGTGGGCGGTGCGCCGGTAACGGTTTACCGCGAGCTGCGCCGCATGGATGACAGTGAGACTGCGCACGGTCTGAGTGTGGAGTTTGCTGCTGCGCATGACGCTGCTGATGCCGGTGACTGGGCTGAATACGTCAATGCCCAAGGCGGGCCGTTTGTCCGCCGTGACGATCTGGCCGTGCGCACCTGGTATCAGTCGTCAGAAGAATGTAACGAATATGGTGAAGAAACACTACGCATCAAAGGCGTTTACGCAACATCTGTTGGTAATGATACCCCGATATTAACCCGTCTCGTACAGTGGAAGATTGTCGCGAAGCGAGCCGTTGATTTGGTTGTTGACCTTAAGGGCGCGCCTGCGCCCTCTCGGAGTTCTGTCAATAACTGTACGGGGAGTTCGGGATCTGAGGATCCGCCGAAGCCGGAAAGATTGCCAGAAATTGACTTTGGCAGTTTGAGCAGGAAAGAACGGCGGCGACAACTGACAAGGATAAGGGCAAAGCAGCCGGTAAAAGCCTCAAAGGTTTTCAGGCGTTCCGACAAAAATGAGGTAGCCTGCGCTCGTGTTATAGAGCAAATCCGTGATCTTATTGGTGAAACAATTAGCTGCGGGCTGGCTGCGCGGTTGATCGGCGGTACTGAAACACGGATTGGCGGCGAGTGGTTTAGTTGTACCGCCCAGGGTGAGTTGTTACGGGCAAGAAAAAAGGACGTGGCTGGTGAGTTGTTAGCCAGGTGCAGTCTCTTGGCCGAAAAGATAAGAAATAGGATTTATCCAGATTGAAGATAAAAAGTATTTCACAATGATACAAAATCCATATACTGTATTTATGTACAGTGCTTGTTGCTTTGGGGGAAAAATGGACGATGATTTAAGAGAGCGGGTGAGGTTGGAACGTGTTGAATTGATTGCCAGACTTGCTTCGGAAGGAGTTTGCCAAGAGCGAGATCGAGAAATCGCACTAAACCTTATTGCCGAGATTGCATCAGATGCCGAGTTAAGAAACCGGCAATTCTCGGTAATCTTTTCCGCCGCTCCCTTTAAGAACTGAAGGTACGATTTATGCGTGTTGAAATCATGATCGATAAAGAACAGAACATCAGTCCGGCAACACTCACTGCATTGGAAGAAGAACTCTATAAACACCTTGTTCCAATATACCCAAAAACAGCTATTCGCATCCGCAAAGGCAGCGCTAACGGAGTTGAATTGAGCGGCCTAAAACTGGATGAAGACAAAAAGCGAGTGATGCAAATCCTTCAGGATGTATGGGAAGATGATGGTTGGCAGCACTGACCTTGAGATTTCCCGGTAGTGCATGACTATGCCGCATGAATTCGCATGATCGTTTAAGGATCGTTTTTGATGAGTCCCGCCAGTTTTGGCGGGACTTTGCTTATCTCATGCGCCTGCATGAAAACCGCTACATAAAGCGGGCAGGCGTGGCGGGGGTACGAGCGCGCGCTTAGAGTTAATGTGCAGTTGGGCAATGTGCGGAATATAAAGAAATCCCGTGTGAAGCGTTCCGGTACCAGTTATACTCTGGCAAGAAATCAACTATCAGAATCAACTTCATAAGGAGGGGCAGAGATGACTGTAACTATCCATCAAAAACCTCTTAATGCTTTTTTAAACCGAGTCAGCACCCTCGATGGACGATTGGCTGAAGGTTTAGCTAAGTTACTCCCTGATTGGTGGGACGATTCATTGAATCAGTCACCGAGCATCAGCCAGCAGGTAATTTTAGGATTGGCAAAATTTGCCAATTTAGATCTTAATGCTGTGCTTAACCCTGCCACACCGCTGCGATTCAATGATTCAGTTCGTAGATATAAGCATGCAGCTAATAAACCTGTAGCAGAGCTTCAGGCTGCTACTGCAGTTGTGGACGGCATGGCAAAAATAGCTGCGACAGTTGTAAAAAATGATTACAATGAGCTTCCACCTGCTAGTGATATTCGTCAATTAATATTATCGAGCGGCAAGTCGTGGGTAGACTATCAGGCACTTTTGGAATATTCATGGTCTATGGGGATTCCAGTTCTTTATATGCCTGAAATTCCAGCAAGGAAAAAAATGGATGCTGTTGCTATTAAAGTTTCAGAACGTCCGGTCATTGCTTTAACAAAAAAGCAAAAACACGCTAGCGCTTTGCTCTTCAGTTTGGCGCATGAACTAGGACATATTGCATGCGGTCACCTCGAACGTAACTCATTACTAATTGATGAAAAAATCAATGAAGATGACGTTGATAATCCGCAAGAAATAGAAGCAAATGCATTCGCTATTGAATTGTTGAATGGTCGCCCTGATGCTTCTTTTTACAGTCGTTTTAGGGTGACTGCAGATGTTCTAGCTGATGGCGCTCTTCGTATCGCGCGACTAAATCAGGTTGATCCGGGTCATGTTGCTCTTAACTATGCGAAGACAATGGGTCGAAATGGTGGGAACTATTATCCCGTTTGCTTTAGCGCATTGAACATTATCTATCCCCATTTGACATGGGCTGAGCAAGCTAACCGGACCTTTTTGGAATACGTTGACGAAGATAAGGTTTCGGAAGATAAGTTCGAAATGCTCTGCAAAATGAACAACATCGAGGTTTAGTGCCAGTGGCTGTATTACTTGATAATGATGTAGTACTGAAATTGGCCCAATTAGATTTGCTTGCTGATGGTTGCAAATTACTCACAAGAAACTATGGCCAGTTATATGTATTAGATACATTAGTGTATCAGCTCAACGGTAAAGCATCTTTGCGCAGATACGGTACTGAAGCTATTGAGCGCGTCAAGCTTTGTATAGCTCAAGGTGATTTTTTACTATTTGAAGAACTAATCACCGATTCAAGGTTAATCAACCTTCAAAATAGCTTCGATAACCTTGACGAAGGTGAGATGCGTTTAGTGCAAGGTTTGTTAAATCACCATGATTTATTACTTTCAGGTGACAAGCGGTTTTTAAAAGCCATTTCTGAAACTGGTTTTATTGAAGAAGCTTCTTTAAATAATAGATTTGTCTGTTTAGAGCAAGTCATCTGCTTTCTTATTAATGAGTTATCTCTCGATCATATAAATGATAAGGCGAGCATTGCCTTTCAAGGAGAGTTTCGTGTGGATAGCGCATTAAGGACCTGTCTTGGTCGTGGACGCACACATGAACATGTGGTTGAAGGAATTTATAACCAGTTAAAAGAACTGCCTCAAATATTGTTGTCTGTTGAGCAGCATTGGCAATTATCTAGCCCTTGATTGGTTTCCAATAAAAGAAAGGCGCATCAATTTCGCCTTTCTTTCATACTTATTTTTAGTTTAAAGAGTAGACCTCAAACCGCATTACATCTTCTCCAATCCAATCATTTAACTCCTGTAACCTCCGTTGCAGCGGTATCAACTCATTACGCACAAACACTTTGCTGGCCTTTTCAATATCGCCAAACCCACCAGTGTTGTTCGGAATGATACCCATTAGCTGAGGCGGCACGCGATGTACGGCCAGCATGTCGTCGCGGCTCACGTTCTTGATGTTCAGAAACTCATCTTTAGCAGCCACTTCAGACAACGGGATGATCTGGATGCCGTCCTTTTTCCCGTTCGGGCTGTACATAAACAGGTTACGGAAGTTGCCTGGCCCCTTTGCGCTTTTCATGGCGCTGCGGATGTTGTCCACGTCCTGCTGGCTCTGGGCTGGGTCGGTCATGTACATGATAAAACCCGCATGACTGCCGTTAAGATAATACTTGCGACGGAAAAGCGTGGCCGACTCGTTCAGCAGGGTCGACGGGATCGCTGACAGATAGCCCGGCAGACCGTAAATCTCCTGATTGATATCCGGCTCCATCAGGTGGAAGACGCTGCCCTTCGTAAACTCATAGGGTTCCGTGCTGATGCCATAGTGCGCATACCAGTACGTGTCCAGGTCTAGGCCGCGCCGCGTGAACTTCGCCAGCGATGGCTCCAGCTTCAGCACGTTACCGAGGCGGCTGATCCGCTTCTCCAGGTAGGCGTTGCCGAAAATCAGATAGTCCAGCGCAAAGCGGCTGAATGCCTGCTGACTCAGCAGCGGATGCGGGATAAAGGTACTTGCCAGAATGTTGCACTTCACGCTGATGGGGGAGCTGTGGTGAACGGCGGCGCGGAACGTGCGCGCCAGTCCGTCACTGCTCACAGGGGGTTCATACCAGCGATCATTGATAACGCACTCCACGTAGTCCAGCAGTTCGCGGCGGTCCAGCACCGGAATCGGGTCGCCAAAGGTAAACGCCTTAGACGCTGCCCCGCTGGTCATATTATCCGACTGCGGCACGGGCTGCGTGCAGATGCGGTTCCTGCGTTTGCTCATTTAATAAATCTCCACAATATTCTGCGTGTGTGCCGCCTGTCCCTGCAGCGGCTCGTTTGCCAGCGCGTGCATGGTTGCCCAGGCTAAATCGCCGTGGCTGACTTCCTCGCTGCGGCTGGTTTCATAGGTAGGACGGTTGCCGCTGGCCGTGGTGGCTTTGCGGATAGACATGAATGACTGCGCGATGTCGAGGTGACTGGCGTCAAACTCCAGCCGCCCGCTGGCGATGGTGTCGTAGGCTTTGAGCACCAGGGCGTTTTTGACGTTCGGGTTATAAACAAACTCTTTCACCTGCGGGAAAAAGGCTTTGACGTTCTCATACACGCCGAGGCCGACGCCGGTGGAATCGATGCCGATATAGGTCACGTTATACTGCTGCGTCAGTGTCCTGATGGCGTCGGCCTGGGCCCGGAAGTCCATACCGCGCCACTGGTGGCGTTCAAGTATGCGGAACTTGCCACCCGGCACGGCGGGCGGTGCCATAACCACGCATCCGGCGCTGTCGCCGTTCTGCGTGCCCTTCGCCGGGTCGTAGCCGATCCAGACCTCTTTCCAGCCAAACGGGCGCAGCGCCAGCGCCTCAAAGTCGTTCCAGACCTCCCAGCTGTCCACCATGCATTTCTGTAGTATCGCCAGTTGGAACACCGACGCCAGATCGTCCATGAACACGCACATCAGTAGGTTCTGATAGTCTTCCGGGCTGTAGCGGGTGCGTAACTGCTCAAGGTCAAACAGGTCGCAGCCGCCGCGAACCGCATCTTCAACGGTCACAATCTGGCGGAACTGACCGTCTTCACAGAGGCGTCCGGCGGCCAGTGACTGATGGCTGAGGTCAATATTAACCCGGTCCGCTTTGGCGCGGCCCTTATTAAACTGCCCGCCAGACCAGAATGGATAGGCGCTGTGCGTCAGGCTGGACGGCGTGGAAAAGTAGGTTTCGCGCCATTTCTTGTGCAGCGCCATGCCCGACGCCACTTTCTGCAGTTCCTGAAACTTCGGTATCCAGAAATATTCGTCCAGGTACAGGTTGCCGTGGTAGCTCTGTGCTGTGCGGGCGTTGGTGCCGAGGAAGTACAGACACGCGCCGTTGCTGAGCGTCATCGGGTCGCCCTTAAGGTCTACATCCACCTCGCGGGCAAACTCAATAATGTACTGCCTGAAAACGTGCGCCTGCGCCTTGCTTGCCGACAGAAAAATCTGATTACGCCCGGTAGTCAGCGCATCGATCAGCGCCTCGCGGGCAAAAAAGAAGGTGGCCCCAATCTGGCGCGACTTCAGCAGGTTGCGGACGGCATATTTATTCCCGGCCTCCCACCACTGGCGCTGGTAGCGGAACATCGAGCCGTGAAAAACTTCCTGCAGCTTCTCAATCTGTTCGTCGCTGAACAGGTTTTTTTCCAAGGGCTTACGCGGGCCTTTGTTGCGGTTTTCCACGTTGGGGTTCAGGTCCGCTTCGTTCCCACCGTTGCTGAACTTACCAATGCGGGCATGGCGCTCGGACTGGCGCGCCAGCAGGTCGATTTCCTTAAAGTCTTTCCCTTCCTTCTGCTCCTTCATGATGAGTTGGCAGTAGCGTGCGGCGGTGGTCAGCTGCATCTGATCTAGCGGGCCGTAGTCGCCCCACCTGTCGCGCTTCTTCCAGCTGTGAACAGTTGCGGGTTTCTCTCCCAGCATTTCAGCAATGCGGGCGATACGGTATCCCTGAAAGTACAGCAGTAAAGCCTGCCTGCGGGGATCTAGGTCGTTGGGGCCGGGTGTCATGTTCATGCAGCCAAAATACGGCCCCGCCGTTTCCTTTTCCGCCGTCCCTTATTGTGTGGATTACCGCACAATGTCGCCGCGTTGTTTCGATCCCCCCGTCGCCGCAAACATAGGGCCTCACAGAGTTTTTCTGAACGGAGCCTGGACAATGGCAAAAAAAGCAAAGCGTTTTCGTATCGGGGTGGAAGGTGCCACCACGGACGGGCGCACCATCGAGCGTTGCTGGCTTGAGCAGATGGCTGCAAATTACAACCCCGTACTTTACACCGCCGTGATCAACATGGAGCACATCAAGGGCTACACGCCTGACAGCGCGTTTCGTCGCTTTGGTGTGGTGGAGGCGCTGGACGCCGAAGAAATCAGCGACGGCCCGCTGAAAGGCAAAGTGGGGCTTTATGCCCTGATTAACCCGACTGATGAACTGGTCATGCTGACCGGCAAAATGCAGAAAATCTTCACCTCAATGGAAATCCGCCCCGAATTCGCGGACACCGGCGCGGCGTATCTGATTGGACTGGCCGTGACCGACGATCCGGCCAGCCTCGGCACCGAAATGCTGCAGTTCAGCGCCAGCGCCGGGGCAAACCCTCTGGCAAACCGCAAGCAGCATCCTGACAACCTTTTTACCGAAGCTACCGAAACCGTGATCGAGTTTGAGGACGTGGCCGATGAAAAGCCCGCTCTGTTCACCCGTATCAAAGCCATGTTCAGCAAACAGCAGCAGAGCGATGCGGCCCGTTTCAGCGACGTACATCAGGCGGTTGAGCTGATTGCCACCGAGCAGCAGGACTTCAGCGTGCGTATGGAGGCCGCACTTAGCGAACAGGCCCAAAACCTCAAATCGCACTTCAGCGATGCGCTGGGTGAGGAAGTGACGAAACGCGAAAAGCTGCAGGCTGATTTCAGCGAACTGCAGCTGCAACTGAGCCGGGAAGATGTCCGCCAGCAGCTCCGCCCGCGCACGCCGGGTAACGGCGGCAGCGGCGAAGTGCGCACCGACTGCTGATATGGCGGCGGCAAACCTTATTAACGAACTGAGAAAGCGAAGCGATGAAAAATACTACCCGTTTTAAGCTGAATGCTTACATGTCGGTGCTGGCAGAAATCAACAAAATCGACCTGTCTGCCCTGAACAGTAAATTCACGATTGAGCCATCCGTGTCGCAGACGCTGGAAACCAAAATTCAGGAATCGTCCGTGTTCCTGCAGGCTATTAATATCATGCCAGTCGGTGAACAAAGCGGCGAACGGCTGGGGCTTGGGATCGGCACCACCATTGCAGGCACCACCGACACCACAGTGAAAGAGCGTGAGCCAACCGATCCAACCTACATCGACGGTGACGGCTACAAGTGCACGCAGACCAACTTTGATACGGCTCTGCCTTATTCGAAGCTGGACATGTGGGCGAAGTTCAGCGATTTCCAGGTGCGCATCCGTGACGCCATTGTGAAGCGTCAGGCGCTGGACCGCATCATGATCGGATTCAACGGCCTCAAGCGTGAAAAAACCTCAAACCGCGTGCTGAACCCGCTGCTGCAGGACGTGAATATCGGCTGGCTGGAAAAAATCCGCCAGGAAAAACCGTCGCAGGTGCTCGGCCAGCATATCGACGACAGCGGCAATGTCGTGTCGGATAAAGTCACCGTCGGCAAAGGCGGCCTGTTCCGTAACCTAGATGCCGTGGTGATGGGCGCGGTGACGGAAAAAATAGGCGTGCAATATCAGGACGACACTGAACTGGTGGTGATCTGCGGCCGCCAACTGCTGGCCGACAAGTATTTTCCACTGGTCAATCAGAGCCAACCTAACACCGAAGCGATTGCCGCTGACCTGATTATCAGCCAGAAACGCATCGGCGGCCTGCAGGCTGTCCGCGCGCCATACTTCCCGGCAAATGCGCTGCTGATCACGCGGCTCGATAACCTGTCCATCTACTGGCAGGAGGAGACGCGCCGCCGCTCGATCATCGATAACCCGAAACGTGACCGCATCGAAAATCTTGAGTCGGTCAACGAGGCTTACGTGGTCGAGGATTACGACTGCACCTGCCTGGTGGAAAACATCGAGCTGCTGGAGCAGGAGCCGGAGCCTGAAGCGGGCCAGATGAGCGAGGCGGAAATTGAGCGCATCGCTACCGTGGCGGCAAGCGTGGTGAAGTCCATGACCGGCAACTCTGAAGCTGACACCAACACCGGAGCGTAATCCGTGACCAACCCTTTCCGCGCACATACGCGCTTTATGCAGGCACAGGAGGCCGCCCGGTCGGGCGGCACCGGTCGCAGCGCAAAGGGCTATGACCTGATGCTGCTGCAGCTGAACGAAGACCGCCGCCGCCTCAAGGGCATTCAGTCCAACGTCAGAAAGGCCGAAATCAAGGTGGAGGTGCTGCCGAAGTACGCCGCATGGGCTGAGGGCGTGCTAAGCGCCGATGGCGCGCAGCAGGACGACGTGCTGATGTACGTGATGCTCTGGCGCGTTGACGCCGGTGATTATGGCGGTGCGCTGAGGATTGGCCGTCATGCATTAAAGCACGGCTGGGTGATGCCGCTGGGACATCGCACCACGGCGACGGTGCTGGCCGAGGAAATAGCCGACGCGGCAAAGGCCGCCGTGCTGGCGCAGGCACCTTTTGATCCTGCGCTGCTGCTGGAGGCTCTGGAGGTGGTGGATACGCACGACATGCCAGACCAGTCGCGCGCGCGCCTGCACAAGTCCATCGGCTGGGTACTGACGGAAAGCAGCCCCGCGTCAGCGCTGAACCATCTGAAGCATGCCCTGCAGCTGGACGAGAAGTGCGGCGTTAAAAAAGACATTGAGCAGCTGGAGCGGAAAATCCGTAACGCCAGCTGATAACCGGACGTGCCCACGCGCGGGGCGGCACGGGGTGGAGACAGGCAGCGCCGCATCAAAACTCCGTCCACCGCCCACTTTATTCAGGAGAAGCACGGCAATGAAATTTGTAACGCCGGAACAGGCACCGGATATGCCAGAAATTATCCCCAACAACTCGTTCTGGCCGGATATCGATCTGGCTGGTTTCCGCGCGGCGATGCGCGTTGACGGCACGGTAACCCCGGCGCGATTGCGTCAGGTCACCCTCACGGCCATGTCAGAAGTTAACGCGGAGCTTTACGCCTGGCGAGAGCGGCAGGAAATCAACGGTTTTAACAGCCTGGCCGATGTACCGGCGGAGCAACTGGCTGGGCGTAGCGTGCGCCTGCATCACTATGAAAATGCGGTGTGGTGCTGGGCGCGCGCGGTGCTGAACGAGCGCTATCAGGACTTTGACGCCACCGCTGCCGCAGCGAAGCGCGGGGAAGAACTGGAAAATGCCACCGGTGACCTGTGGCGCGACGCGCGCTGGGCCATCAGCCGCGTACAGAATGTGCCGCATTGCACCGTCGAGCTTATCTGATGAAGGTGCGGGCGTTGCAGTATGACACGGTGGACGCACTCTGCTGGCGTCATTACGGGCGCACGCAGGGCGTGACGGAGCAGGTGTTACAGGCGAATCCCGGCCTGGCCGGGTATGGTCCGGTTTTACCTCACGGACTTGAGGTTGAGCTGCCGGACGTGGCACCTGCCGTAACTTCACAGACCGTTCAGCTTTGGGACTGAATCATGATGGAGAAAATCAGCACCGTCATAACCTGGTGCATTGCGGTTGTCATGGCATGGCTTGGCGGGATGGATCTGAAGGATGTCGGCACGCTGGCCGGAATAGCCCTCGGGATCCTGATGGCGTTCATCAGCTGGTACTACAAGCGTAAAACCTACCGGCTGTTAGCCAGCGGACGCATCACGCGGGAGGAATATGAATCTGCAAACCGTTAAACGTTGCGCCGTGGGTGTGGTGCTGGCGATTGCTGCCACGCTGCCCGGTTTCCAGCAACTGCACACCTCTGTTGAGGGGATGAGGCTGATTGCGGACTACGAAGGCTGCCGCCTCAGTCCCTATCAGTGCAGTGCGGGTGTCTGGACAGACGGGATTGGAAACACCCACGGCGTGGTGGCGGGCAAAACCATTACGGAACGGCAGGCAGCGGGTAATTTTATTACCAATGTGCTGCGGGTTGAGGCCGCCCTGGCGCGCTGTGCCGCGGTGGCGATGCCGCAAAAAGTGTATGACGCGCTGGTGTCGTTTGCTTTCAATGTCGGCACCGGTAACGCCTGTGGCTCAACGCTGGTGAAGCTGCTTAATGCCGGTCGCTGGAAAGATGCCTGTAACCAGTTGCCCCGCTGGGTGTACGTCAGGGGCATTTTCGATAAGGGGCTGGATAACCGCCGTGCGCGGGAACGCCTCTGGTGCCTTAAGGGTGCTGAAGCATGATGCGTTTTATGGTGGTGCTCATTGCGCTGTTAACCGTCGGGTTTGGGTGGCAGTCGTGGCGGCTGAATAACGCCAGCCATACGATTGAAAGCCAGTCCACGAAACTGAGCAGCAAAAATCAGGCGCTGACGCAGAAAAACAGCCAGCTGATTGCGCTGGGTGTTCTGACGCAGACCAGCAGCCGGGCGCAGATGCACCTGTACGCTGTGGCCGAAAAAAATACTGCGCTGCTGCGAGACAGGCAGCGGCGGACGGAGGAACTGAAGCGTGAAAATGAAGAGCTGCGCCGCTGGGCTGATACCCTTCTGCCTGATGCTGTTATCCGGTTGCACACAAGGCCCGCATTCACCGGAGGTGAATCTTACCGTGAGTGGCTGTCCCAAAATAACCCGGTGCCGCCTGGCGTCGTCAGCGCCGAAAAATAATGGCGACCTCAGCACGGCGCTGGATGAGGCGGAGGCTGCCTGGGCAAACTGCGCCGATAAGGTGGATACCATTGTGACCTGCCAGGAAAAAGACGATGAACAAGCCGCAGTCCTTACGAAAAGCCCTGACCAGTGCCGTGCCCTACGTGCAGGCCAATCCCGATCGTCTGCACCTGTTTGTTGATAACGGCTCACTGGTTGCCACGTCGGCCATCTCGGTGTCATGGGAATACCGTTACACGCTGAATATCGTGGTGACGGACTTTGCCGGCGATCAAAATTTGCTGATGGCCCCCATTCAGTTCTGGCTCCGGGCTAATCAGCCGGATGCCCTGCAAAACGCGGCAGAACGGGAGAGGCTGTTCACGTTTGAGGTGGATATTCTTGGAAATGATCGCTGTGATATCAGCATTAACCTGAAACTGACGGAGCGCGTGCTCGCCCGTGAGATCGATGGTGTGATACAGGTTGAAGCCGTGCCGGAGCCTGAAGAGCCGGACGTGTTCTGGACGTCAGCGCATGGATGACCTGCATCAGGTCGATGCCTGGCTGGCGGCTCTGTTAAGCCAGCTAGAGCCTGCGGTACGCGTACGGATGTTACGTGAGGTTGCGCGAGACATGCGCAAAATCCAACAGGCTAATATAACAGCGCAGCGCGCCCCGGATGGCGCTGCATGGGAACTACGACGCATAACGGCCCGGACGAAAAAGGGGCGTATACGGCGTAAAATGTTCACTAAGCTGAAAACGGCAAAGTATCTCAAGGCGCAGGCCGATGCTAATCAGGCTGATGTGTCATTTACCGACAAAGTGCAGCGTATGGCCCGTGTGCATCATTACGGTTTGCGGGAAAAAGTTAACCGCCAGGGTAGGGAAGTGAAGTATGCAGAGCGTCCATTACTGGGGATAAATGGTGAAGTTGAGGCTTCGGTTAAAGAATTATTGATGCGCTGGCTAGCTGGGTAACGATGTCAGCTCAAAGTTGATCTGACTCTTACCGTTAGGGATCAACTAATTTGACTGGCAGCGTTGAACAAAAGGTTTACGTTCTGCCTGTGCATGAACGTATCATAATTGTTATGGTATATTCCGTATAGTCATAAATGGTTATCTTTTAATCGAGTCCAGCTATAAAGTTCACTTGTCAAGCCATTACTTAAAACTGCTTTTTATAGCCGATGAATGCGAATGAAAGAGGTACTGTTTAAATATCCAGATAAAAGATTTCTATCTGGGTCAGATGAGTGATACAGTTTCACCTATGAGACCCACTGGAGGTGTTATGTCTGAATTTGAACTGCTGGCGCGGGATTTACTTGAGAAAGCAGAAGTAGAAGAGAAACAACGTCAGGAAAATGATAAAAAACTTATTGAGCAGGTATTGGAAATTTATGATCAGAAGTATGTGGCAGAGTTGCTTAGAAAAGTTGGCAAGAACGAATGGAGTCGGGAAACCCTTAACCGTTGGATAAATGGTAGATGTTCCCCTAAATCACTGACTTCAGCCGAAGAAGCACTGCTAAAAAAAATGCTTCCGAAACCACCTGCAAATCATCCAGATTATGCATTCCGTTTTGTCGATTTGTTTGCTGGCATTGGCGGTATACGTAAAGGTTTTGAAGCCATCGGAGGGCAGTGCGTCTTTACCAGTGAGTGGAATAAAGAAGCTGTGCGTACCTATAAAGCGAACTGGTTTAATGACGAGCAGGCACATACGTTCAATCTTGATATCCGGGAAGTTACACTTAGTGATAAGCCGGAAGTATCAGAGACGCAGGCCTATAGTTATATAGACAAGCATGTGCCAGATCATGACGTACTTCTGGCTGGTTTTCCCTGTCAGCCTTTCAGCCTCGCGGGAGTGAGTAAGAAAAATTCGCTGGGTCGTGCGCACGGTTTTGAGTGTGAGGCGCAGGGGACTCTTTTCTTTGATGTGGCTCGTATTATCAGGGCAAAAAAACCGGCTATCTTTGTTCTGGAAAACGTCAAAAACCTTAAAAGCCATGACAAGGGGAAAACGTTCAAAGTCATCATGGAGACGCTCGACGAGCTTGGCTACGAAGTTGCGGATGCGACTGATGTAGGTAAGAGTGACCCTAAAGTCATCGACGGAAAACATTTCCTGCCCCAGCACCGTGAACGCATCGTTCTGGTCGGTTTTCGCCGCGACCTGAATATTCACACAGGTTTCACCCTTCGCGATGTCAGCCGATTTTATCCGGCACGACGTCCGGCGTTCGGCGAGTTACTGGATCCAGTAGTGGACAGCAAATATATTTTGACGCCGAAGCTTTGGGAGTACCTCTACAACTATGCCAAAAAGCATGCGGCAAAAGGTAATGGCTTTGGCTTTGGTCTCGTTGACCCTGAAAACACGGAAAGCGTGGCTCGTACGCTTTCCGCTCGGTATCACAAAGATGGGTCTGAAATTTTGATAGACCGTGGCTGGGATAAGGCCATGGGTGAATCTGACTTCAGGAACGAAGAAAACCAGACATGTCGTCCGCGCAGATTGACTCCGCGAGAGTGTGCGAGACTTATGGGCTTTGAAGAACCTAACGGCAGGCCCTTCCGTATTCCGGTTTCTGACACTCAGTCATACCGGCAGTTCGGTAACTCCGTTGTGGTTCCTGTCTTTGAGGCCGTCGCCAAACTGCTGGAACCATACATCCTCAGAGCCGTGTCTGCGGATACTAAAAAGTCAATGCAGGCATAATTAGTACTCCCGGCATAATAATGCCGGGAGTACTTACGGCAGTTCTGCGTAAAGTCCGATAAGCTCTACAATGAAATCACGCAGCGTCATGAGCTCATCTCTCACTGCTTCCGGGTATTTTTTGTGTAAAGAATATGGCACAACCAGCCTTACTCCCGCCTCCCGCATTTCCTTGTACTGAGCTTGAGAAACTCCCTCTTGCAACGTAAATAGATGTATCTGCCTAATTTTGTCCGCCTCATTCAGTATCTGACGCCAGCGGTCTTTACAAGTCGTCTTAACGGCCAACATACGCAGATTTTCTTCAGGAAATCCAACGTTATGATAGGCCTCTGCAGACGGAAATAGAAAATCTGGTTTTTTGTTGCCTTCTGTCACTGCCTGCGTGGCGAAGTGACGCAGGCCATGCTCAGTGAAAAGATGTTCAAGATGCAGCTCTAATGATTTTCCTGCTCTGGATTTACGGCGGTTACTAACAGAGTTGGCTAGTGCGATAAATTCATCGACCGATCCAAATCCTTTCCGAATGATATCCAGTACGTGCAGTTCTTCTACAAGCAGGAAGATGTCGTACTCTATTCGACGCCGGTCAACAAGCTGTTCGTCTGGACCATCAGAGTGTTTTGCATAATGTCCGGCTGCATAGCTGATTATCTCGCTTCCTGATGGAAACTGTTGTTTCCAGGCGTTAGGGATATTGTATCTATGGTTAACTGGGACGTGGTGTAAAGTCAGGCCACCCAGAATTTCACTGGCTGGGCCAGATATGAGCATTCCAGGAATTACTTCTCCCATCACAGACTCAATAACATCTTCTTCATCCGGGCTGACGCAGACCCAGACGTCCACGCCCGAACAGTCACCGCCTTGTTCATCTTGATTAAAGGCAAGGAGGGTCAGGGCTCCAGTATTTTCTGGATTTTGGAGTGGACTTCCTCTTCCCCAGCGTGTGATTCTTTTCTCATTCCTGGTGCCACCAAAAAAACGATTGTTATAATATATTGCCCGCGCTTCACTGTCTGGGCGCTCATGTGATGAGACATGCGCTGTGAGAAATACGGAAGGATTAAGTTCATGAGTGTGGTTGATTGAAGGTATAAGCTTTTCAACAATGTTTGAGGGTATATAAAGCCCAACTTGGTGACCTCCTGTTGCGCCGGTGTCATTGGCGGACAGCCGTTTTATGTAGAGAAAATGATTCTTAGCTGCTATCTCGAACAGCCAGTTATGAAAACCCGACATAAGTATCCCTCTATTTTTCTAAAAATTTAAAGTGTCATTCATCCACACGCAGATGCAGTATTCAATCTTCATTCGATTGATTAAATCTAGAAAATATGCACCGCTTATTTCATCGCCGTTTTTTGAACAAACCTGCCAGATAGAAGACTTGGGTAATGGCTACAAGCGATAGTTGAACTTTGACTTACTTAGTGGCTTAAATTGGTGCAATATGGATGAGCATAAAAAAGTAATGAATTATGAGGGCTGATCATATATCCACCTCAGGTCTTCAGCTAACGATACCTACGGGAGAAGTTTTTCTTGACCACTCTACTTATATAACTATTCAAACCAATCCCAGCTTGGGCTAGTTTTTTCATCTCAAGGACAGTCGCAATCCCGGGGTTAGTAGCATCATAAACGTACTTCCATCCATCTTTAAAGTGTATTGTTATAGCGTCGGAAGTATTTTCATAGGACTGCACTCCCGATTTACCGCTTTTATTTGCATACATTGGCATTTTAAACCCCTTTTTTGATTGCAAGAGACATTGATATTACAACTTTATATGTCTGATATGAGAGATGATTTTTGAGCTAGATCATAACTTCAATTCTTTCTCACGGATGTGAATTATTAAACCTGATGCATTAACTGATACGTCTCAAAGTTTGTAATTTCCGCTTCTAATAGAAATCAAATTGCCAGCTTCGGTTGAGTTCATAGTAGAAAAATTTTTAGGTTATGCATGAGTCAGCACAGGTAAACCTTTGTACCACGCCTCTCACAATACCCACAACTGCCAGTTAATGTTTCTTAGTGGCAATCTCCCAGTATGAATGCACAACTGACCGAAATCATGCGCCTTATCACTAACCTGATCCGCACCGGGACCGTTTCCGAGGTGGATAAGGCTAACTGGCTTTGCCGGGTGAAAACGGGCGACCTCGAAACTAACTGGATTAACTGGCTGACGTTGCGCGCAGGTAACTCACGCACCTGGTGGAAGCCGTCCGTGGGTGAGCAGGTGGTACTACTCAGCATGGGCGGCAATCTGGAAACCGCATTTGCGCTGCCCGCCGTTTATTCCGACGCCTTCGCGCCGCCTTCGGAGTCTGAAGAGGCGAGCGTGACGGCGTACCCAGACGGCGGCTGGTTTGAGTATGAACCCGCCACCGGCCGCTGGCTGATTAAGGGGATTAAAAGCGTGCTGATTGAAGCGACAGACAGCATAGAACTGAAAACCGGCCAGTTCATCGTGACCGCTGACCAGACGCGGATTAACAGCGCGGTGGTGATGAACGGCGGCGTGACGCAGGGAGGCGGGGCGATGAGTTCAAATGGCGTCGTTGTGGATTCCCATGTGCATGGCGGCGTTGAAAAAGGTGGGGCAAATACCGGGGGGCCGCAGTGAGTATGTACCAGGGTATGAACAGGGATACCGGTGAGGCCATCAGCGATATTGACCACATCCGCCAGTCGGTGCGGGACATTCTGATGACGCCGGAGGGCAGCAGACTGGCGCGGCGCAGTTACGGCTCGCTGCTTTCGGTTCTGCTTGACCAGCCGCAAAACGACATTATTCGTCTTCAGGTGATGGCCGCGACCTATTCCGCGCTGAGCCGCTGGGAACCCCGCATCCGCCTGGATTCGGTGGAGATTACCAGCAGTTTTGACGGCGTAATGCAGGTGGCGTTGTCCGGCCAGCGTGATGACGGTTCACCGGTTTCAATGACTGTGCAGACGGGGGTGACGAGTGGCGGTAATTGACCTTTCGCAGTTGCCTGCACCGCAGGTGGTGGCGGTGCCTGATTTCGAGGTGCTGCTGGCGGAGCGTAAAGAGGCGCTGACCGCACTCTATCCGGCAGACGAACAGGACGCGGTGCGCCGCGTGCTGGCGCTGGAGTCTGACCCGCTGGTCAAGAATCTTCAGGAGAGTACTTACCGCGAAATCCTGCTGCGTCAGCGCATTAACGAAGCGGCTCAGGCGGTGATGGTGGCCTATGCGCTGGGCAGCGATCTGGAACAACTGGCCGCAAACAATAACGTTGCACGCCTGACCATCACGCCAG
Source organism: Erwinia typographi (assembly GCF_000773975.1). Classification (GTDB taxonomy): domain Bacteria; phylum Pseudomonadota; class Gammaproteobacteria; order Enterobacterales; family Enterobacteriaceae; genus Erwinia; species Erwinia typographi. The sequence goes on along the minus strand of NZ_JRUQ01000018.1, from coordinate 59,236 downwards.
CGGATACGGAGGCCGTGCCGCCGGTTGATGCCGTGATGGAGTCTGACGACGATCTGCGCCTTCGTGTCCCCGCCGCTTTTGAGGGCCTGTCCGTGGCCGGACCCACGGCGGCCTATGAGTTTTATGCGAAGAGTGCAGACGGGCGCGTGGCTGACGTATCCGCCACCAGTCCGTCACCGGCTGACGTGCTGATCACTGTCCTGAGCCGTGAGGATGACGGTCTGGCCTCTGCTGACTTACTGGGCATTGTGGGCAGGGCGCTGAATGCAGAAAGTGTGCGGCCGGTGGCGGATCGCGTGACGGTTCAGGCAGCGGCGATATTCAGTTACCGCGTGCAGGCGAAACTGCACCTGTTTGATGGCGTGACTGCCGCGCCCTGTCTGGCGGCGGCAAAGGAGCGGCTTGCTGCCTATCTCACTGAGCAGAAAAAACTGGGGTGCAGCGTGCGCCGCGAGTCCTACGGGGCGGTGCTGCGCGTGGCGGGTGTGGACTGGGTGGAAATCGCCGAACCGGCGACCGACATCATCATGGACCGCACGCAGGCGGGCAACTGCACCGGTACGGACATCAGCGTGGCGGACGAAGGGGTGCAGGCATGATGAATAACAGCCTGTTACCGCCCGGTTCATCTGCACTGGAGCGCAGGCTGGCGCAGGCGTGCAGCGGGATTTCCGGTCTGAACGTGCCGCTGCACGACCTGTGGAACCCGGCCACCTGCCCGGTGAGTTTTCTGCCGTATCTTGCCTGGGCATTTTCGGTCGACCGCTGGGACGAAAGCTGGGCGGAAAGCGTCAAGCGCCGGGTGGTTCAGGATGCGTTCTATATCCATCAGCACAAGGGCACAACCAGCGCCATCCGTCGCGTGGTGGAGCCGTTTGGTTTTCTTATCCGCATTATTGAGTGGTGGCAGACCGGTGAGGCGCCGGGCACATTCCGGCTGGATATCGGCGTGCAGGACCAGGGCATTACGGAAGAAACCTATCTGGAGCTTGAGCGGCTGATTAGCGACGCGAAGCCGTGCAGCCGCCATCTGCTGGGCATGTCCATTAATCTTCAGGTGAACGGTCAGATGCCGGTGGCCGTCGTCAGTTATGACGGGGATGAACTGACGGTTTACCCCTACACCCCGGAACTTATCTCCGTCAGCGGCCCTGTTTATGGTGGCGCGGCGGTTCACATTATCGATCTGCTGGAAGTGGGACCATGACACAAAAATATTATGCAATCGTGACCAGTTCAGGTGCCGCCATGATAGCCAACGCTGCCGCACTTGGACTCAAACTTAACATCACACAGATGGCCGTGGGCGATGGCGGCGGGGCATTACCCACACCCAATGCCAGTCAGACTAAGCTGGTTAACGAGACGCGTCGCGCCGCGCTTAATGCGCTGAGTGTTGACCCTGACAATGCCAGTCAGATTATTGCTGAGCAGATTATTCCCGAAACGGAAGGGGGATTCTGGATCCGTGAGATGGGGCTGTATTCAGAGGATGGCACACTGATTGCCGTCTGCAACACGCCGGAAACCTACAAGCCTGCGTTGCAGGAGGGGAGCGGACGCACCCAGACCGTGCGCATGATCCTGATTGTGAACAGTACGGATACCATCACGTTGAAGATCGATCCGTCCGTGGTGCTGGCGACGCGAAAATATGTTGATGACAGCATACTAACCGTCAGGCAGTACGCCAGTAAGTTGCTTGCTGACCACGTAAGTGACCTCAATCCTCACGATCAATATCTGCTTACCGAAAACGCCCTTGCTGAGATTGGCGGGGATAACGCGCTGCTTACGAAGCTGTTTCTTAATCTCGGGCTGGGAACGGCTGCGGGGAAGGATGTCGGAACAGACCCCGGTCAGATCCCTGACATGAGCGCATGGAAGTTTGTGAAAAGTTCGGACGGGACGAAATGGGCACTGACCTTACCCAATGGTTTTCTGTTGCAGAAAGTCTCCGCAAATCCTGCCAGCGTGAGTACGCTTGTCACTTCTTCATGGCTGGTGCCTTATCCAGCCGAATGCCTGGGCATATGGCACGCTGACGGCTCCAGCTCAGCGGTAAACCTCGATTCAACGGCCGCCGGGATAATCTCTGTTGGCAGGACTTATCATGTGGGTTTCTCCGTCAGCACGGTACAGACGGGCGCGCTGGGTGGACATGACATTTATTCTATAGGTTACTGATATGAAATTTTACTTCTCCCCCTCGAATCTCGCGTTTTATCAGGACGCATTCAGAAGCTATTACGACGCGGCAGGCAGCTGGCCTGCCGATGTGGTGGAAATTTCTGAAGACGTTTTTAACCAGTTCACCTGTGCCACACCTGATGGCAAAGTCCTGACCTGTGTCAGCGGTCAGCCATTATGGGAAGACGCGCCCGCACCTTCACAGGAAGAACGGGTTGCCACCGCAGAGCAACGTCGTGCTGAGCTGCGTCTGATTGCTGATAAGGCCGTTGAGCCTTTGCAGGATGCTGTCGATCTGAACATGGCGACGGATGCCGAAATCGCTTCACTGAACGCGTGGAAGCAGTATCGCGTTTATCTGAACAGAACGGATATTTCACTGGCTCCTGATATAGCATGGCCTGAGATACCCGCCTGACAGACTGGCCCGGCAGCGGGCCTGTTTTATTTGTGCCCTTTCCCACACAACGGTAACCGGGTGCAGTTCACCGCAGTACCTTTCACCATAGCGAAACCCCTTACCAGGAGATTCGTTACATGGCGCAAGACTATCATCACGGCGTGCGCGTTGAGGAAATCAACGACGGCACCCGAACCATCACTACCGTGAGCACGGCAATAGTGGGCATGGTCTGCACCGGCGATGATGCCGATGCAACCGTGTTTCCACTGAACACGCCCGTACTGCTGACTGACGTCCTCACCGCCAGCGGCCAGGCCGGAGAGTCCGGCACGCTGGCCCGTTCGCTGGATGCCATCGCCGACCAGGCGAAACCCGTCACTGTTGTCGTGCGCGTGGCGCAGGGTGACACCGAAGCGGAAACCTCTTCCAACATCATCGGCGGCGTGACGCCTGACGGCAAACGCACCGGGATGAAGGCGCTGCTAGCCGCACAGGCACAGGTGGGCGTCAAGCCGCGCATTCTTGGCGTACCGGGGCATGACACCCAGGCGGTGGCAACGGAGCTGCTGTCGGTGGCGCAGAGTCTGCGCGGCTTTGCCTATCTGGCGGCATACGGCTGCAAAACCGTAGAAGAGGCCATCGCTTACCGGGCTAACTTCAGCCAGCGCGAAGGGATGCTTATCTGGCCCGATTTCATCAACTTTGACACCGTCACCAGTGCGGATGCGACGGCTTACGCTACCGCCCGCGCGCTGGGTCTGCGCGCCAAAATTGACGAACAGACCGGCTGGCACAAAAGCCTGTCGAACGTTGGCGTGAACGGCGTGACCGGCATTTCCGCCGATGTGTTCTGGGATTTACAGGATCCGGCCACCGATGCCGGACTGCTGAACCAGAACGACATCACCACGCTTATTCGCAAGGACGGGTTCCGCTTCTGGGGTTCGCGCTGCCTGAGTGACGATCCGCTGTTTGCCTTTGAGAACTACACGCGCACCGCGCAGGTGCTGGCGGACACGATGGCGGAGGCGCATATGTGGGCCGTTGACGGCGCGCTAAACCCGTCGCTTGCCCGTGACATTATCGAAGGTATCCGCGCCGAGCTGCGCAGCCTGGTGAATCAGGGTTACCTCATCGGCGGTGACTGCTGGCTGGATGAAAGCGTGAACACCAGAGACACGCTGAAAGCGGGCCAGCTGCTGATTGATTACGATTACACCCCGGTGCCGCCGCTGGAGAATTTGCTGCTGCGTCAGCGTATCACTGACCAGTACCTGGTGAACTTTGCCAGCCGCGTCAGCGCATAAGGAGACACAAAAATGGCCTTACCCCGCAAGCTCAAGCACCTGAATCTTTTTAACGCCGGTAACAACTGGATGGGCGTGGTGGAGTCCGTGACGCTGCCGAAGTTTACCCGCAAGTTTGAAAAATACCGTGGCGGCGGGATGCCCGGCGCGGTGGATATTGATATGGGGCTGGATGACGGCGCGCTGGATACGGAGTTTTCGATTGGCGGCACGGAGCTGCTGCTGTTTAAACAGATGGGGGCCACCAGAGCGGACGGGATCCAGCTGCGTTTCACCGGCTCTATCCAGCGTGATGACACCGCTGAGGTTCAGGCGGTGGAGCTGGTTGTGCGCGGCCGCCACAAGGAAGTGGACTCGGGCGAATGGAAAACCGGCGAGTCCAGTACCACAAAAGTGTCCGGCACCAACAGCTACGCCAGACTGACAATTAATGGCGAGGTGGTTTACGAGGTGGATAACGTGAACATGGTCGAAATTGTCGACGGCGTTGACCTGCTTGAAGCCCACCGCAACGCGCTGGGCCTCTGATAACACCGGCAGGGTGACGCCTGCCGCTCTTTCTCACTGAATTCAGGAAATAAAAGAAATGGTTAAAGAAACGGAACAGGCGGTAACCCTTCCGCTGCAAAAAATCGTGATGCTGGATACCCCTGTGCAGCGCGGTAAGGAAACCATCACCCAGGTGACCCTGCGCAAGCCTCAGTCCGGCGCACTGCGCGGCACCCGCCTTCAGGCGCTGATGGATATGGACGTGAACGCCATGATGGTGGTGCTGCCACGCATTTCGATGCCTGCGCTCCAGCCGCATGAAATCAACGAAATGGACCCGGCCGATTTGCTTTCGCTGTCGGTGGAGGTGGTCACTTTTTTGTTGCCGAAGTCGGTGACGTCGGATTTCCAGACGGCCTGACGACAGACGATCTGGTGGCGGATATCGCCACCGTATTTCACTGGCCGCCCTCCGCCACGGAGAACATGACGCTGACGGAGGTGCTTGAATGGCGGCACAGAGCAGTCCGACGAAACGGAGCCGGTGACGATGAGTGATACCAGCCTGCGGTTGCAGGTCGTCCTTGACGCGGTGGATAAAATCACCCGCCCTTTCAGAAATGCGCAGGCTGGCTCCAGGGAGCTGGCCGCCGCGCTTAAGGCCAGCAAAGACAGCCTGAAGTCACTGAATGAACAGGCCGGACGTATTGATGGCTTTCGTAAAACCCGCTCCCAGCTTGCCATCACGGAAAAGAATCTGGCAACCGCCCGGCATGAGGCCGCGCAGCTGGCGACGCAGTTTGCTGCGACCAGTAAACCCACGGCGCAGCAGGCAAAGCTGCTGGCGCAGGCCAGAAGCCGGGCGGGCGAACTTCAGCAGACGTATAACGGGCTGCGCCTGTCCGTGCAGCGGCAGCGTGAGGCGCTGAGCGCGGCAGGTATCGATACAAAACAGCTGAGTGCGGCACAGCGACGCCTGAGAACGGATGCGAACGGGGCCAGCGCGGCCATTGAGCGCCAGCAGGCTCAGTTACGTAAGTTGGGCGAGCGTCAGCAAAAGCTGAGTGCTATGCGCACCCGCCATGATAAGACGATGGAAATGCGCAACAGCCTGGCCGGTAACGGCGCGGGCATGGTTGCCACCGGCGTGACAACCGGCATGACCATGCTGGCCCCGGTGCGGGCGTACTCTGAATCGGAAGACGCGTCCACGCAGCTGGCTGCCTCCATGATGGGGCCGGGGGCGAAGGTGCTGCCGGAGTTTGAGAAAATCAACCGGCTGGCCGTCAGCCTGGGCGACAAGCTGCCCGGCACCACGGCGGACTTTCAGAACATGATGACCATGCTCAGGCGTCAGGGGATGAGCGCACAGGCCATTCTGGGCGGGCTGGGCGAAGCCACGGCTTACCTCGGCGTACAGCTGAAGATGGCCCCCACAGCTGCGGCGGAGTTTGCGGCAAAGTTGCAGGATGCCACGCAGACCAGCGAAAAGGACATGATGGCGCTGACCGACATCATTCAGAAGGGGTTCTATGCCGGTGTGGACGCCGACAACATGTTGCAGGGCTTTTCCAAAATCGGCAGTGCGATGGACATTATTCACGAGAAGGGGATAACCGCTGCGAAAACCTTCGCGCCGCTGCTGGTGATGGCCGATCAGGCCAGCATGGCCGGTGAGTCAGCCGGTAACGCTTACCGCAAGATTTTTCAGGCCACGCTGAATAATAAAAAGACCGGCAAAGCCAATGATGAGCTGGCGGGCACGGGGATCACGCTGAAGTTCCAGAATGAAAAGGGCCAGTTTGCCGGGCTGGAAAACCTGTATGCGCAGCTGGCTAAGCTCAGGACCCTCACCGACGACGGTAAGAGGCAATCCGTTATTAAGACCCTTTTTGGTGACGATGCGGAAACTTTGCAGGCGCTGAACATCATGATCAGCAAAGGCATTGAGGGCTACCGCGAAACGGCCGCGAAGCTGGACAATCAGGCCGCGCTGCGTGAGCGGGTCAACGCCTCGCTGGGCACCCTGGGCAACAAATGGGAAGCGGCCACCGGCTCCTTTACCAACGCCATGGCCGCCATTGGTGAAACCGTTGCGCCCGATCTCAAGCGCCTGTCTGACTGGCTGGGCAGTCTTGCCACGTCGCTGGGCAATTTTGCGAAGCAGCACCCGCAGCTGACCGCCGGACTGTTTAAACTTGGCGCGGGCTTTGCCATCGCGGCCACCGCCGTGGGGGCACTGTCGCTGGCTGCCGCTGCCGTACTTGGCCCGCTGGCCGTCCTGCGTCTGAGCTGTGGCGCGCTGGGCATTAAGGCCGTCAGCGCATTCAGCCTCATCCGGGGGGCGCTGGGACTGACGGGTAACAGCATTCTGTGGCTGGGCCGCCTGATGATGGCGAACCCCATTCTGGCCGTGATCGGCCTGATTGCTGCCGGGGCGCTGCTTATCTGGCAGAACTGGGACACGCTGGGGCCGAAGCTTGCCGCATTATGGAGCGGGATCAGTGCAAAGGTCAGTGCCGTCTGGGCTGCCATACGGACTTACATCAGTACGAAATGGAATGAGATTGTGGCTGATGTGCAGGCGCTGCCCGCCCGCTTTCAGGAGGCGGGTTCTCAGATGATTGACGGCCTGATGGCGGGGATCGGCCAGAAGTGGGAAGGGCTCAGGAGCAAACTGTCATCCCTGACCAGCTTCCTGCCGGACTGGATGAAGCCGGACAGTGCATCGCCTGCGCTGCCAAAGACACCCGTCAGGGGGCCGGGTCCGGCCACCGGCTTTGCCGGGTTGTATGACAGCGGCGGGGTGATCCCGTCCGGGCGGTTTGGCATTGCGGGAGAAAATGGCCCTGAGCTGGTGAACGGACCTGCCACTATAACCAGTCGCCGTCGTACGACTTCACTGGCTGCCGCCGCCGCGATTGCGCTGGGGGCCGCCGCCGCGCCTGCGTCCGCCCGTCCGGTGCATCCGATGAGCCTGCCGGTGAAATCCTCACCCGGCGCAGTAACAGCCGCGGACAGCGGACAGCCTGTTGTTGTCATGCAGGGTAAATATGAAATTAATGTCCATCAGCAACCGGGGCAGAACGCACAGGATGTGGTGGAGGAAGTGATGCGCAGGCTGGCAGAGAAAGAGCGGCAGGCTCAGGCCCGCGCGCGGAGTTCATACAGTGACCGGGGAGGGTTTGATTCATGATGATGACGCTTGGCCTGTTTGTTTTCATGCTGAAAACGGTGCCTTACCAGCAGTTGCAGTACCAGCGCAGCTGGCGCTTTCCGACAAACAGCCGTGTGGGTGTGCGCCCGGCCATGCAGTTCCTTGGTCCTGATAACGACACGGTGACGCTGTCCGGCGTGCTGCTGCCTGAGATGACCGGCGGGCGGCTGACGCTGTTTGCGCTGGAGCAGGTAGCGGAGCTGGGGCGCGCATGGCCGCTGATTGAAGGGAGCGGGACGATTTACGGGATGTTTGTTATTGAAAGTCTCAGTCAGACCCGCGCGGAGTTCTTCAGTAATGGCGCGTGCAGGCGGATTGAATTCACGTTGACGCTGAAGCGTGCGGATGAATCGCTGGGCGAAATGTTTGGCAGCCTGAGCGATCAACTGGTAGCAATGAAAAGCGCCGCCGCCGGTGCGGCCGGGCAGATGACTTCTGTCATCGGAGGGCTGCTGCCATGACGGTTAACGCTGCGGTCAGTACTCCCGCATTCCGCCTGACGATGGAGGGCGCGGACGTCACGCAGAAGATTGAAAAGCGGCTTATCAGCCTGACCCTGACGGATAACCGTGGCTTTGAGGCTGACCAACTGGACATCGAGCTGGATGATGCGGATGGCAGGCTGATGCTCCCGCGTCGTGGGGTGGCACTCACGCTGGCGCTGGGCTGGGAAGGGCAAACGCTCTTTCCAAAAGGCACTTACACGGTGGATGAGATAGAGCACTCAGGCTCTCCGGACAAACTGATGCTGCGCGCCCGCAGCGCTGACTTTCGTGAAACGCTGAACATCCGGCGTGAGAAGTCCTGGCATAACATGACCGTGGGCGACATTGCGCGGGATATTGCGGCCCGTCACGGGCTGACGCTGGCGCTCGGTGATGATGTGGCAAAGATGGCGATTGACCATCTGGACCAGACAAATGAATCCGATGCCAGTTTTCTGATGAGGCTGGGGCGTCAGTGTGGGGCCATTGCCTGCGTGAAGAATGGCAACCTGCTGTTTATCCGTCAGGGGCAGGGAAAGACGGCCAGCGGAAAAGCGCTACCGGTGATGATTATCCAGCGCAAAGACGGCGACGGCCACCGCTTCAGCCTGGCTGACCGGGAAGCCTATTCCGGCGTGATCGCCAGTTGGCTGCATACGCGTGAGCCGGTGAAAAAGACAGTCACCAAGGTGAAGCGTAAGCGCAAATCCACCGCCAGCAAAAAGGAACCCGAGGCAAAGCAGGGCGATTATCTGATCGGCACCGATGAGAACGTGCTGGTGCTCAGCCGGACCTATGCCAGCCGGGCAAACGCTGAGCGTGCTGCAAAAATGCAGTGGGAACGCTTACAGCGCGGGGTGGCGTCCTTCTCCATTCAGTTGGCGAAGGGGCGTGCAGATCTTTATACGGAAATGCCGGTGAAGGTCAGCGGCTACAAGGAGCAGATAGATGCGGCGGAATGGATCATTACCACACTGACGCACAGCCTGACTGACAGCGGGTTTACCACGAGTATGGAGCTGGAAGTGAAAATTAATAGTATTGAGATGGAGTGAATTAGCTTTAATCTAATTTTTAATGTAAGATTCGCAAAAAAGCGAAATGGGAGGTACATATGATGAATTGTCCTTTGTGTGGCAATGCTGCACATACACGGAGTAGTTTCCAGGTATCTGAGACGACTAAGGAACGTTACAACCAGTGCCAGAACATCAATTGCAGTTGTACGTTCAAATCGCATGAGACTGTCTCTGAAATAATTATGACCCCCGGTAGTGTTAAGTCTGTTCCACCACATCCAGATCGCAGTTTGCAAGGTACTTTATGGATGTGATTTTGAAATATGGACGGCCCGCTTAGGCGGGTTTTTTTATGCCCAAATTTTATGGCATTTGAAAGAGAGTGTCGCAGGAGGGAAAAACCGTGCGACACTTTTGCGACACTGATAACCAGAAACAAAAAAGCCACCTCATGAAAGGTGGCTTAATCTCCTGATTTGACAGGTAAAATCTGGTGGCCCCTACTGGACTTGAACCAGTGACCAAGCGATTATGAGTCGCGTGCTCTAACCAACTGAGCTAAGGGGCCTGAGGCGCAGGATTATAATGGAACTTAGGAGGGCAATCCAGCAGTTATCGTCCGTTTGGCTGTTTTCCAGGCGTTATGCCGAAGGACTGAACTGTTTGAATTGCAACCTTTTCCCCTTCACACCAGTAAAGTTTACAGGGTTAATGCTGCCATTTAACAAGTAACCGCAATTAACTAACCTGTAAGACTCTTTATCGCCGCATCCTTTGCCCCTTAACGACCCTCTTTTACCCACTACCGCCCCTTTCTACCCGCTTAGCGATAGCGGGAAGCGGGCTGGCTCAACGACAGGTCGGGCAATAATGCTGCGCGGGCCTCATCATAGGCCTGCCAGTTGGCTACTTTTTCCAGCGAAGGGATAGTCACACTCTCGCCGATATCCAGGCCTGCTAAAGCCGCATCCACCAGATCGTGTACTTCCATAATCATATGGGCGGGGATGTTATCCAGTGAATCTCCCGCACGGTCGAAAATCTCGGTGCGGGTGACGCCAGGCAGAACGGCCTGAACGCGCACGCCGTGCGGCTGTAGCGATACTTCCAGCGAGCGGGTGAGGGTCAATACAAAGGATTTGGTGCTGTTATACGCACCGTTAAACCTCTCGTGGACCAGCGACAGAACCGAAGCAACCGAAATCAGCGTTCCGGCGCGGCGGGATTTGAACGCGTTGCCAGCGGCGTACGCCAGGCGGGTTGGGGCGGTGACGTTCAGGGCAATCATTCGCTGTACGTAGTCAATGTCGCTGTCAAGAAATTCTCCTCCGATAGCCACGCCTGCATTATTGAGCAGCAGGGAGATCGCCGTATCCTGGCTTAAGCGCTGTTCAACGCGTGCCAGATCCTGCTGGTTGGTGAGATCCGCGGTCAAAACTTCACTACTAATGCCCCATTCGGTGGAAAGCTTTGCTGCCAGCGCTTCCAGCCGGTCTGTATCGCGGGCAACCAGCAGCAGATCATAGCCTCGCTCGGCAAGCCGTTGTGCATAGACCGCGCCAATACCTGAGGAAGCGCCGGTAATCACTGCGGTGCCCTTAGACGTTTGAGAACTGGACATGATGAACTCCTTAATATGATGGTTATCATTTTGCGGCAGCGCTTAATATGATGATCATCATATATTGTGTCAAGCCAGTGAAATTCCGCCTTTACGTCATTTTGACAGGCCGGTAAGTTAAAATTTACTAGTTAATTCAGTAGGATAAATTACGAACGCTGCCAGGTAGATTGAATATGACGGATATAATAATTATTATGATAGTCATATTCTGTTGGCGCACAGCGCGGTTTAGCGGTGTTGGGAGGTGGTATGTCAGAAGTTAGCACGCACAAAGAGCGCACTCGCCAGCGCATTCTTAACGAGGCGGCTGCCGTGATGCGGATAGTCGGAACGGAGGGAATAGGCGTTGCCGCGCTGATGAAGCGGGCAGGGCTGACACACGGCGGTTTTTATGCTCACTTCTCTTCGCGTGACGATCTGGTGACAAACGGGGTGGATCGCATGTTTAACGAAACGCGCGAAAGGCTACAGGCGTTATCACCGCTGCCGGACGGAGCAGAACGGTTATCCCGGCTGATTGATCTTTATCTCTCGACTGAGGCCCGTAACGCACCGGAACTCAACTGCCCGTTGCCTTCGCTATCGGGGGAAGCCTGCCGTCTGCCTGAAGAGGCACGGGCTCGTTTTAGCGTAGGCATTGAGGATATGCACCGGGTGATCGCCGGTTCTTTAGAGGCGATGGGTCATGAGCAGCCGCAGGCACTGGCTTCTTCTGCTCAGGCCGAGCTGATCGGTGCGATGGCGCTGGCACGCGCCGTTCCAGATGATGCTCATGCTGAACGGATACTGGCAGATTCTCGTAGCCAGCTGAAGCAGCGGCTGGGGCTTGTTCCGGCCGCGCGTAGTTAAATGCACACTGAGATAAAAGCGCCTGATAGCCCCGCTGAACGGCGATCGGCGGGGCTGGTTTCACTGAAGTGCTGGTCAGGCGCTGATATCGGTGGAGAGGGCAATCTCCTTTTGGGCTTCGAGAGCAGCCAGGCGTTCGGTCAGCGCGGCATGGATCAGCGTATAAGCATCGCTGCCCAGCGTCAGCCTGCGCGGGGCAGGGGAACGGTCGACTGACGCGATCATTTCCCGCACCATTTTTTTCGCGTCGCCCACCTGCGGCCAGCCTTCCAGTAACTGGCGGATGCCGGAGTCATCGTAGGCCGCGTGCGGATCAGCCAGTTCCATTCCGCGAGTGAAGTCAGTCTGTGCCGTGCCCGGCTCAACCAGCGTAAACTCTATATTAAAGCCCGCTACTTCCTGCGCGACCGTCTCCACAAAGCCTTCCATCGCGAACTTGCTGGTGTGATACAGGCTCAACCCTGGGAAAGTTATCTGCCCCCCCATGGAGGAAAGCTGAAGGATACGGCCGCCGCCCTGTTGGCGAAGGTGCGGAAGCGCGGCACGGATAACCTGAATCGAGCCCAGCACGTTAGTCGTTAACTGACGGGAGATCTGCGCATCGGACAGCTCTTCAGCAGCCCCGGCAAGGCCGTAGCCAGCATTGCTGACTACAACGTCAATGCGTCCCAGCTCGGCAAAGGCGCGGTCAATCACCTCCCGCACATTTCCGGCATCGGTAACATCAAGCTGTGCCAGCTACAGCTGTTCACCATAGCGGGTCTTCAGTCCCTCCAGCACGGACGGCTTGCGCAAGGTTGCCGCTACGCGGTCGCCGCGTTCCAGCAGGCGTTCTGTCATTTCCAGGCCGAAGCCGGATGAGGTGCCGGTAATAAACCAGGTTCTGGACATAAGGTTCTCCTTTTGGGGTGTGTGAGAACCTTACACCTGACGGATTGATGCTACTATCCGTCTAATTACGCATGAGTTGGTGAAAATATCCCATGAATAATAAGCCCGATTTGACCGCGCTGAATGCCTTCGTGCTGGTTGCTACCCGCCGCAGCTTCCGCCAGGCTGCCGACGAGCTTGGATTATCCCCCTCAACCCTCAGCCATATGCTGAGGACGCTGGAGGAGAAGATGGGCGTACGCCTGCTGCACCGCACGACTCGCAGCGTATCCACAACCGAAGCTGGCGAGCGGTTGCTCAGACAGCTTCGGCCCGTTCTACAGGGACTGGATCACGCGCTCAGTTCGGTAGAGCAGTTTCGCCAGCAGCCAGCCGGAACCCTGCGCATCAACGCGAGCGAAGGGGCCGCCCGCCAGCTCTTGCAGCAGGTTGTGCCGATATTTTTACAACGCTATCCGGCGATTTCGCTGGATTTAGTCACCGAAGGCAGGCTGATCGATATCGTTAGCGAACAGTTTGATGCCGGAGTCCGCCTGCTGGAGGATATCCCGCAGGATATGGTTGCGGTGCCGTTTGGCGGCGAGCTGCGATTTATCGCCGTGGCATCTCCAGCGTACGTCGCGCGGTATGGGCAACCGGCTACGCCGGACGATCTGCTGCGCCACCAGTGCATTCGTTTTCGCCTGCCAAGCGGCAAACTTTATCGCTGGGAGTTCTCACGGCGCGGCGTGGAGCGACATATTGAGGTGAAAGGGGCGCTGATGCTGGATCACCTTGAGCTGATGGCAGAAACCGCAGCGGATGGGCTGGGGATTGCCTATATGCCGGACAGCGTGGCGCTTCCCTGGCTGCGCCGCGGAAAATTGCAGCAACTGCTGGAAGAGTGGAGCCCGCCCTCGCCGGGCCTGGCGCTCTACTATCCTGGTCACCGCCACGTCCCCGCCGCGCTAAGAGCATTTATTGAGGTGATGAAATTGCCGGGCGTTACGGCTGGCCGGGAGGAATAACGGGGGGATGGTAGATGGCGGCGCTCCAGTGGCGGCTGCTGGCGTGCTTCTCGGCCAGCCAGCCCTCTTTGCGCAGATGGCGGGCGATCATTTTATTCATGATGCCGTGGCCCAGTAGCAGAACGTTACCGTACTGGGAAAACAAAATCAGCCGGTCGGCTGCCTGCTCTGCTCGTAGCTCCGCCTGATGAAAGGACTCTACCGAACCCGCATAGCCGCAAAGCCACATCAGCCGCAGCAGCGAAAGCCATAGCGATGGCGGCAGATTAGGCGTGGTGACGCGCATAATCGGTAAAGAGACTTCGCTGAATAAGGCGTCGACGCAGGCAGGTTCCAGCCCCAGCTTCTCCAGCGATGAGCGGGCGCGGGGAAGCGGGCTGGTGACCACATAGTCAGCCATTGCCGCCACCCGCACGCTTCTCTCTGGAGGACTGTCCTGCACGTTCGACAGATCGTAAGCCTCACACCAGGCCGTCATGGCCAGCGCAGGCAAGCGTGAACCGCTGGCGTAGTCAGGTTTTCCGTGACGCATCAGGATTATCGCCATGGCCTTCTCTCAGCATAATTTTACTTAAGGGTAAGCCGCTGCTCTTCTCAAGACAACAGGCCGCTTCTTTTTAAGATTTGCCCAACATTATCGCCGGGTCATCTTGCTGCAACAAAACGCTGTTTACACTGCCCCCGATGGAGCCAGTCGGCGTCGAGTGAAAATTAAACGTTAGTGAAGGTAATTCGTTGATTTTCCGCTCGATAAATAATCGCCTGGTATTTTTTTAATTTCATCTGATTGTATTTGTTGATTTTTATGTTGTGGCGACATCAGGTAATGTGAAGTGACTCTACTTTATTGATGGCGATCTCTTGCTTTATCTACGCGCGTAGATACAATGGGTTCGCAGTCAAAATTCACGGTGCCTGATGCCTGTCCGCCCAGTGAAGGTCATTTTGTTTCACGCTATTAACGCGATTGGTTATCTGAAACCAGCCATCAGCAGGAAACGAAAAACTTATTCCCCAACACCAGGGAGCCTGTTACCGACCTTTCACCACGGCTTAGCAAAAGCGCGTCCTCGCTGGCGAATTTTTCCTGACTCTCAGGACTCGCCAGGGAAGGCAAACCAGTAATCTGCACATCAGGGAATTTTCATGTCCACTCTTCAACGTAGTCAGCAAGAGGCTTCAGTTGCCGCATCTGCGGCGGATGAACGCCTGACCACCCCGGAAGGGCGCAAAGATTTTTGGCGGGCAACCCTCTCCTGCTGGCTGGGTACAGCCATGGAATATGCGGACTTCGCTCTCTATGGTCTGGCGGCAGGTATTATCTTTGGCGATGTTTTCTTTCCGGAAGCCACTCCGGCGATGGCTCTCCTCTCCAGCTTTGCCACCTGGTCCGTAGGTTTTATTGCCCGACCGATTGGCGCGCTGTTCTTCGGCTGGCTGGGCGATCGTAAAGGCCGTAAGACGGTGATGATCTCAACCATTATCCTGATGGGCGCATCCACTACGCTGATCGGCGCAATCCCCAGCTATGCCTCGATCGGGCTCTGGGCGCCAGCCTGCCTGGTGATGCTGCGCTTCAGCCAGGGCTTTGGCGCGGGAGCAGAACTTTCAGGCGGCACGGTGATGCTGGGTGAATACGCACCGGCAGAAAAACGCGGGCTGGTCTCTTCGATTATCGCTTTGGGCTCTAACAGCGGTACGCTGGTGGCCTCGCTGGTCTGGCTGGCGGTGGTGCAGATGGACCAGCACTCGCTACAGGAGTGGGGCTGGCGCATTCCTTTCCTTTGCAGCTCGCTGATTGCGCTGGTGGCGCTGTGGATCCGCCGTCATCTGCGTGAAACCCCGGTCTTTGAACGTAAAAAAGCCGAAGTGCTTGCCCTGCGTGAAAGCTCGCTGGCCGCACAGACGCAGCCGACAGAGACTCGCGGCTTCTGGCAGCGCAGCCGTGCCTTTCTGGTGATGGTCGGCCTGCGCATTGGCGAAAACGGCCCCTCTTATCTGGCGCAGGGGTTTATCATCGGCTACGTGGTGAAAGTACTGGCGGTCGATAAGTCCGTGGCAACCACCGCCGTGTTTCTTGCCTCGCTGCTGGGCTTCCTGATTATTCCTTTTGCTGGCTGGCTCTCCGACCGCTTCGGTCGTCGGATTACCTATCGCTGGTTCTGCCTGCTGCTGATCCTCTACGCGTTTCCGGCCTTTATGCTACTGGATTCACGGGAACCTGCCATTGTCATTGCCACTATTGTTGTCGGTATGGGGCTGGCTTCGCTCGGGATTTTTGGCGTGCAGGCGGCCTGGGGAGTAGAGTTGTTCGGCGTACATCATCGCTACACTAAAATGGCGACGGCGAAAGAGCTGGGCTCAATCCTTTCCGGCGGCACGGCTCCTCTGGTCGCAGCCGCGCTGCTCTCCTGGACCGGCCACTGGTGGCCGATTGCCACTTATTTTGCCGTGATGGCGGCGATTGGCTTCCTGACCACGTTTGTCGCCCCGGAAACCCGAGGGCGCGATCTTAATGACCCGGACGATGCTATCTGACCGGCGTAAGGCAAACCGTTGGCGGCTCAGCGGTTTGCCAGCGGATAAGGCAAAACATTGACTAAAAACACGCTTAATCGCGCCACCCGAAAAGATGTGGCCAGAGAAGCCGGTACCTCGGTCGCGGTGGTGAGCTATGTGATCAATAACGGGCCGAGGCCGGTTGCCGAGGCGACCCGGCTTCGCGTGCTGGAAGCGGTGAAGAAAACCGGCTACCGGCCAAACAGCGTTGCCAGAGCGCTGGCTTCTGGCACCAGCAAAACCTATGGCCTGGTAGTCCCCAATATTTCCAACGCGTTTATCGCCTCTTTTGCCCACGCTCTACAGCAAGAGGCGCTAAGCAACGGTATGGTCATGCTGCTGGGAGACGCCGGCGACAGCCGCAAACGCGAGCTGGAGCTGATTAATACGCTGTTGAGCCAGCAGGTTGACGGACTGTTTTATACCAGCGTTGACCGCCATCCCTACATCGATCTGATCCAGGCCAGCGGCACGCCGCTGGTGATGCTCGATCGCGTCGATCCCAGTCTGAACGTGAATATTTTGCGGGTTGATGAGCGAAAGGCTGCCCATCAGGTGACGACGCATCTGCTGAGCCACGGCTACCAGGAGGTGGGGATGATCTGCGGTCCGCTGGAGCGGTTAAACACTCAGGAACGTCTCGCGGGCTGGCGTCAGGCGCTGGTAGATTTTGGCGTGGTTGAGCGGCCAGAATGGATTTTCCCCGCGGCCTACAGCCGCGAAGGCGGCTTTGATGCGGCGATGCAGATGCTGAAAAATGGCGCCTTGCCTCGCGCTCTGTTTGCCAGCAATGAAACTCAGGCCATCGGCTGCATTCGTGCGCTGGCGGAGCACCACATCAGCGTGCCAGAGCAGGTGGCGCTGGTTTGTTTTAACGGAACGGAACAGTCAGCGTTTCATGTCCCTTCATTAACGACCGTGCGTCAGCCGGTACGGGAAATGGCGAAAAGGGCCATCGCAATGCTGACCGCCCCGCAGGGTGAGGCGCAGCTCAGTGAGTTTGCGCATCAGTTGGAAATAGGTGAATCCTGCGGCTGTGCGCTGCATCGCAGCCGTAACGCCGGGTAAAAAGATAATAACAATATGAAAAGAGTGATCGTTGATTGTGATCCGGGCAACGGCATCCCAGGCGCCAACGTCGATGACGGTCTGGCACTTGCGCTGGTGTTGGGATCGCCTGGCCTCTCGCTTGAGCTGATCACCACGGTGGCTGGTAACACGCCCAGTCAGCAGGGATTTAACGTAGCGAAAAGTTTAGTCGAGCGGCTGGGGCTATCCATACCGGTGCTCAAGGGGGCCGATCGCGCACTGGAAGAGCCAGCAGAACCGTGGCGAAAGGCGCTGGACTCACGGGTTTATGAGACAAAGCTCGCCCATTTATGGCAGGGCGTCCGTCAGCCAACGGTTTTTCCTGCGCCAGAAGAAGAGGCCGCTGACGCGATCGGCAGGCTGATTTGCGCCAATCCAGGGGAGATAACGCTGGTGGCGATTGGTCCGTTGACCAACGTAGCGCTGGCAATGGAGCGCTACCCGGAGATGGTGGAAGCGGTGCAGGAGATCGCTATTATGGGCGGCGTCTTTGCGCTGGACGACTATATTAAGGACACCAACTTTGGTCTGGATCCTGAGGCGGCGCACAAGGTGCTGACCAGCGGAGCGAGCATCACGCTGGTGCCGATGGACGTCACCACCAGGACGCTGATGACCCACAGCGATCTTGATCGGATTGCGAAGCTGGACACGCCGCTGGCGCGGTTTGTTAGTGAAACGCTCAGGCCGTGGATGGACTACTCCATTCAAACCCGAAAACTTCCTGGCTGCTGGGTTCACGATGCGCTGGTCATTGCGTGGCTGCTGAATCAGCAGGTGGCGACGGCGGCTGATTACTACGTAGATGTCGAGCTGAGGCCGGGGATGACGCGCGGCAAGTCATGGCGCTATCGCCGTCCGCTGCGGGTTGACGTGGGGATTGGTGAGCCGGACGGCGGGTTGGTCCACGTACTGCAAACGGTGGATAATCGTTTGCTGATCGCGATGCTGGAAAACGCGCTCGCGAACTAAATGGCCACTGGCGACGACGCCGAAAAAAATAATGGGTACTGAGGGAATAAAGCCGCTGCTGGTTCGTTTTATCTGTTCATTGGCTAAACTTGTGAGCAATAACGATGACCCAATCCACGGCACCTCTTTCACGACTAATGCGCCTTGCGCTGGTGGGCGGCATTCCCCTGCTGCTGGCGCTGCTATTTCTGTGGGCGGGCGGCTGGCTGACTCCGCAACGTCTTTCCGCTGAAAAACTGGTTAACACGCTACAGCAGGGGCCGGGGGAAAAACCCGGCTTCCGGCGCAATCATGCCAAGGGCCTGTGCGTGATGGGCGAGTTTGAAGCGAATGGCAACGTCGCCTCGCTTTCGAAAGCGTCGGTTTTTGCGCCAGGAAACACGCCCGTAACCGGTCGCTTTGCCATCGCTGGCGGCAACCCTGGCGCGCCGGACTACGCCGTACCCATCCGCAGTATGGCACTGCAATTCACTTCCGCTTCCGGCCAGCAGTGGCGCACAGGAATGAACGCGATGCCGTTCTTCCCGGTTGCGACCCTCGAGGGCTTCTACGATCAGCTGGTAGCCTCTAAGCCCGATCCCGCAACCGGCAAGCCGGACCCGAAAAAGATGCTGGCTTTTGCCACCGCTCATCCGGAAGTCAAAGCGTTTGGCGCCTGGGTAAAACAGTATGTTCCTTCCGGGAGCTGGGCGGTGGATCGCTACAACAGCCTGAATGCTTTCCGCCTGATCGACAAACAGGGACAAAGCCATCTGGTGCGCTGGAGTATGGTGCCGCATCAGGCCTGGCAGCCGATTTCCGACCAGGACAAGCAGGAGAAAGACTTCCTGCAACAGGATCTGGTGAAACGTCTGGCGCAGGGACCGCTGAAGTGGGATCTGGTGTTTACCGTGGCGCAGCCTGGCGATAGCAGTAACGACGCCAGCCAGCTCTGGCCCGCCGATCGCCAGACGATTAATGCCGGAACGCTGGTGCTGAACCGCGCCGCGCCGCAGGAAGGCGGTCCCTGCAACAATATCAATTACGACCCCTTAATCCTGCCGGATGGGATTGCTGCTTCGGACGACCCTCTGCTGAACGCGCGTTCAGCCGCCTATGCCAAATCATACAATCGCCGGACGCAGGAAGAAGCTCACGGCCAGCCAGGAGAGCAGCTATGAAACAGGTTACCCATTTTCATCCGGCCCTTCGCGCGCTGCACTGGCTGATGGCCGCGGCAATCCTGGCCATGCTGTTTATCGGCGTGGCGATGGTTTCCACCGTTTCCTCAATGCACGCGGTACTGGTGGCTATCCACAAGCCGCTGGGCGCGGCAATTTTTCTGTTGGTGCTGGTACGCCTGTGGGTACGGTTCGCAACGCCCACGCCTCCCTTGCCTGCAAGCGTCGCTCCGCTACAGCGGGCGCTGGCCCATCTGTCGCACTGGGTGCTGTATGCGCTGATCCTGCTTCAGCCGCTGATTGGCTGGGCAATGCTCTCTGCGGCAGGCTATCCTGTCACTCTGAGCGTCGGATTTATACTGCCGCCGATTGCGCCAGTCAGTAACGATCTCTATGCGCTGCTGCGTCCGCTGCATACCTGGGTCGCGCTGGTTTTGTTTATTATGGTGATGCTGCACCTCGCCGCCGCGCTTCTGCACGGGCTGATGCTGCGCGACGGCGTGTTCAGCAGCATGGCCGGGACCAAACGCCGGGGATAAATGGCTATGCCGCCGCTGAGCGATCGACAGATTCGGGAAATGTTGCCTCATTTACAGCGTTTCGCACTGTGGCTGACCCGTAATCCGCACAGTGCGGAGGATCTGGTACAGTCCTGCCTGGCGAAAGCGTTAGGACGCTGGGGCGGCTATCGGGGGGAAGAGAGCCTGAGGGCCTGGCTGTTCGCCATACTTTACCGACAATTTATTGACGGCGAGCGGCGACGTAAACGCTATCAGCGCATTCTGGGCTTTTTTTCCGGGGAGGAACCCGTCAGCGAGTCGGCGGAAACGCTGGCGATTGCCGATGACACGCTACGGCAGTTTGCACGGCTGCCGGCGGATGCCAGGGCGCTGCTGCTGATGGTCAGCGTTGAGGGTATGAGCTACCAGGAGGCCGCCACCGCGCTGGATATTCCGATTGGCACGGTAATGTCGCGCCTTTCACGAGCCCGTAAACAGCTGCACCACCACCTGGAAGGGCAGCCTTCCGTCGCATTAAGGAGACTGAAATGAAGGGCCAGCAACCTGAAGAACAGGAGCTACACGCGTGGCTGGATGGCCAGGCTGACGAGGAAATCTCTCGTCGGGTGGAGCGCTGGCTGGCGGAAAATCCTCAGGCGGCGGCGGAGGTTGAAGGGTGGCGGCAGGATGCCCGTCAGCTTCGCCTGGCGATGCAACAGCACGCTTTGCCGATGGAAACGCCGGAGCCGGTTCAGCTGCGTCGGCGCGTGCGCCAGCAGCGCCAGTGGAGAGTGGCGGCAGCCTGCGCGCTGGTGCTGACGCTCAGCCTCGGCGGCTGGTCGGGTTGGAAGCTGAAGGATGTGCAGATAGCGCAGAGACAATTACCGATGGAGGATGCGGTGCAGGCCTACAAACTGTTCGGCACCGGTTCCCTGGCGAATCTGGACGTGGTTTCCGCCGGGCACGGCGAGCTGGCTTCCTGGGTGCAGCGCTATTTTATCAACGGCACGCTGCCGCCCAATCTTGAACAGTTTGGCTACCGACTGCTGGGCGCCAGGCTGATGGCGACTAATAATGGCCCTGCGGCGCTGGTGATGTATCAGAACCCACACGGTATTCGCGTGGCCTGGTATATTCGTCCTGTTGAGCCTGTCAGGCTGCCTCACGGTGAGCGTCGGGCCAGCGATTTAATGGCGCAGTACTGGAGCGATAATCACTATAACTATGCGCTGGTTACCCCTTCCGACGCCAGCGAGGTCGATACTATGCGCCAGGCTATCAGGCAATCAACCAGCTAATTATTCGCCTGGTAATGAATTGTAACCCCCGTTTACAGCCTGAATCCAGCGCTGACAAAGACGCGAAGATCGCTATTTGCTTACATGCTATAAACAAATAGTTAACATTTTCTCGCCCGGTATCCGGGCGCCGATCGCGGCAAGACAGGATAACCCTATGTTCAACTGGACCTCGACCCAGCGCAATGTGGCTTTCGCCAGCTTTGCCAGCTGGACGCTGGACGCGTTTGACTTCTTTATACTGGTCTTCGTGTTGAGTGATATCGCCTCTAATTTCCACACTGAAATTTCGCACGTCTCGCTGTCGATCATGTTGACGCTGGCCGTACGGCCGGTAGGCGCGCTGCTCTTTGGCCGCCTGGCTGAAAAGTTCGGCCGCCGACCGGTGCTGATGATCAACATCCTGATGTTTTCCATTTTCGAGCTTTTATCGGCATGGTCGCCCACGCTCGGTACTTTTATGGCCTTCCGGGTGATTTATGGCATTGCGATGGGGGGCGTCTGGGGCGTTGCCTCGTCGCTGGCGATGGAAACGATCCCCGATCGTTCGCGCGGGCTGATGTCGGGAATATTCCAGGCCGGCTATCCGTGCGGCTACCTGCTGGCCTCGATCGTCTTTGGGCTGTTCTACAGCACGGTAGGATGGCGGGGCATGTTCCTGATTGGCGCGCTGCCGGTGCTGCTGCTGCCGTTTATTTACTTCAAAGTCCCTGAGTCGCCAGTCTGGCTGGCGGCCCGCGAGCGAAAAGAGAGTACCGCGCTGATGCCGGTACTGCGCAGCCACTGGAAGCTCTGCCTCTATCTGGTGCTGCTGATGGCCTGCTTTAACTTCTTCAGCCACGGTACGCAGGATTTGTATCCGACCTTCCTGAAGGTACAGCATGGATTCGATCCGCACACCGTAAGCATCATCGCCATCTGTTACAACATTGCGGCGATGCTGGGTGGCGTGTTCTTTGGCACGCTGTCGGAGAAAATAGGCCGTAAGAAAGCGATGATGATTGCCGCCTTCCTGGCGCTGCCGGTGATCCCGCTGTGGGCGTTTTCAACCGGTTCGGTGATGATTGGGCTGGGCGCGTTCCTGATGCAGTTTATGGTACAGGGCGCGTGGGGCGTGGTGCCAACCTACCTGACCGAGTTGGTGCCCGCCAATACGCGTGCGGTGCTGCCGGGCTTCGTTTACCAACTTGGTAACCTGATTGCTTCCGTGAACGCCACGCTGCAATCCTCGATTGCCGAAGCGCACGGCAACAACTACGGCTTAGCGATGGCGAGTGTCGCCGGAACGGTGGCGGTGCTGATCTGTCTGTTTGTCGCGTTCGGCAGGGAAACCAGGGGCGTGGAGATCTCTTCTTCCCCCGGAAAAATAAGCGAGCAGCCTCGTTAGCGCGCAGGCTTCAGCAGGGCGGTTCGGTAGAGCCGCCCTTTTTTTATGCTCAGGCAGGGACTTCGCAGACGTCGACCCAGCTGGCTTCGGCCAGCCTGGCCAGGGTTTCAGGCGCGATGCGCACGGCGCTGTTAATCGAACCTGCGGCGGGCAGGACTTCAGCATAATGTCTTAGCGAGACGTCACACAGCACCTGCAAAGGCGTTTCCAGGCCGAAAGGGCAGACGCCGCCGACCGGGTGACCGGTCCAGTTCACCACTTCATCCGTGCTTAGCATACGTGCTTTGGCGCCCAGCGTGGCCTTCAGCTTGCGGTTATCCAGGCGGGCATCGCCGCGAGTTACGATCAGCACCACCCTATCTTTTACCTTCAGCGACAGGGTTTTGGCAATCTGACCAGGCTCAACATGGTGGGCCTGCGCCGCCAGCGCGACCGTCGCTGTGCTTTCAGCCAGCTCAATAATCTCAATTTCAGGGGCGCGCTCGGCAAAAAATTGCCGTACAGACTCCAGGCTCATGCTTATCTCCCTTATCACGAAGCGCATAAACTTGCCACAGAGCAGGCTGGCTGTAAACGGAAAGGCGAGATATCAGCGTGGTTTTAGCGTGCAGTTTCCGCAACGCTGGACGTCAGGCAGGCGATAGCGCTGGCAGCAGGTGCGCCGCTGCATCTCGCCTTCACGCGGTAACATGGTGCGATAGAAAGGATTTTCCGAGCCGTCGAGCAGGGTGCGGGAGAAGAAAAACGCGTGTTCCAGCTCAGCATGTAACGACTTGCCGAGCAGGGGAGCAATCTCGCCGAGGAACCAGAACACCGCGAAGCCGGTATTGCTCCAAATCAGCTTGCCATTGATCTCCCCGTGTCGCTCTATGCCGCTCACTACCGGGATCAGATGCTGTTGGATCAGGCGGTCCATACGGCGACGCGGACTGAGATAGCGCGCCTGTTGATCCTCACGGATATCAAACCAGAAGGTGGCCGGACGGCCGGTTTCGTGGAAGTCGACGTGACAATGCTCAGCAGAACAGTCTAAAGCACGCTCTTCAAGCAGCAGTGCCATCATCATTGGCGGCAGGATCAGGCCAAAGTACCACTGCGCCCAGAGGGAGTGCAGCGGTTTATATTCACGCGACATCCCGGCGTGCTCACGGTAGATAAAATCACCGTATCGCGCGTTAAGGCGCTTGAAGTTCTCCGGCGTGGCCCAGCGTTCCAGCGTCATACAGCCTGCTGGCGCCTCTTCGCCCAGCTTTACGCTGTCGAGGAAATAAGCACGATGCTCACTGAACAGAGCGCGGAGCGATGCCGCCAGCGAACGATTGCTCTGCAAAAAAATCAGTGGGTGTGAACCATACTTAACTGCCTGACGAACGAGGGTAGCCATGAGATCCCAGAGTGAACCTGATTGCAAAAACAAATGATAATTGTTCTTAATTCTATCTGAGCCAAAACGGACTCACAAGCCGCAGATCATGCGCTGAGCAGGAAAAAATCAATGAGGTTAGCATCAATAAATTATCTTAATGTCAACCTGTTTCCTCATAGAGATTGCTGATATAAACCGGCAGCGGCTGTTTTATATTCTGCTTTAAGGAGGGGAATTCATAAAGTATGATGCGGCAGTGAGATAATTAATTCCTTCTTGATGGAATAATAAAAACCCGGTGGTTTAAATGCATGAAGGCGGCGTCAGAACTTTATCTTTATTCGTTCCGTAAATAATCTCCAATCATGCAGGTTTATAATGAATCCTCCGCGTAAGCAGAGCGCGAGCGGCGTAAATAAGCCCGACAGGAAGACGTTTGAATTAGTAAGTTTTATTAGCGGGCTGAATGTATTGGCCCGGATCGGCGGGCCAATGAGGAAGTTATAGCGCGTCGGCAGACTGCTTACGGCTGCTCTTAACAATATCTTCATACGAGAGGATCGTATTGCGGCCCCGGCTTTTCGCCAGGTACAACGCGCGGTCCGCATTCGCCAGCGCCGCATCAAAATCGTCCTCAAGCAGCGGGGCAAACCCGGCGCTGACGGTAACGCTGGTAGCAACCCGGTCGTTAAAACGGTGCGGGATCTCCAGATTAAGCACGTACTGGCGTATCCGCTCGGAAAGCTTTCTGGCAATCGACTCATTGACGTTGGTCATCAGTACCAGAAACTCCTCGCCGCCATAGCGCGTCACAATGTCGCGTGAGCGCACCGCATCACGGATGGCAACCGACACGCGGGCCAGCGCCTGATCGCCCATGGCATGGCCATAGTTGTCGTTGTAGGCCTTGAAGTTATCGATATCCAGCAGCAGCACAAAGTGGCTGCCCGCATGATTCTCAAGGATGTTATCCAGCCGGTTTTTCAACCCGCGTCGGTTGTACAGCCCGGTTAACGGGTCGAGCATACTGAGATCGCTATAGGTCTCTTTCTCTTCATACAGTTGGCGCATCAGTTGCCGGGTAAACCTGTCGCGCTGGCGCAGCATCAGGTGATGCAACGTATAGCCAATCAGCGGCAGGGCGACGGTGAACAGGATCAGCAGCGTATTGTGCCCGCGGTCAAGCACCAGTACGGCCACAGAAGGCGGTACAGTATGCAGGCAAAAGGCCAGCAGATGATCTCCCAGCGCGATGGCGCTGATAAAAAATACGCTCATCAGGCTGATAACCAGGAAACTCCCGTCAAAATAAAATACCTTTTCATACTTAAGGTAAATTTGCCATGTCCAGAGCAGACCGGTTATTAATGCCACGATATTTAATAGTGGAAATTTTCCCGAAGGCTTTAAAAGCATCCATGCCACAATCATTACGCTCATTATTACGATGAGAGCGGTGGGAGGTGAAAACTGGAATGTGGTAATTTTTCCATTTACGCTGCATAAACAAAATAACGCGGTTGCTGTGTTTAAAAAAAGAAAGAGCATCAGCGACAGCCGATGCTTGCTGTTAAGCAATTTATCATAGCTTTGTAATTTCATTATTTCTACTCGTGACTGCATTGAAATAGTGCACGCCAGTAGCTTCAGGTGGCGAATGATTTCGTGCCTGAAATAGTTTCTGTCTGTTATTATTTGGATTGTCTTAATAGCGATCGCGGTCAATTTAACACTTAACCGCGTAAGTGTCACCAGTAAGCACAAAGTTTCAGCAGAGGATAACAATTAATGCTGCAAATTGATAAATATTCTTATATGCTATTGGTAATCATTATCATTTAAAAGGGTGTGGGTACGGCGATGCTGATAGCAATGATCACCGCATGTGGACTCTGGGGGGTTAGCTGGATGCTGGGTAAACGACTGGATAGCGCCTGGGGCGTGCTGCTCCCCTGTGCATTGATGCCGCTCATCACCCTGATGAACCTGTC
This sequence comes from Erwinia typographi, assembly GCF_000773975.1. Taxonomy (GTDB): domain Bacteria; phylum Pseudomonadota; class Gammaproteobacteria; order Enterobacterales; family Enterobacteriaceae; genus Erwinia; species Erwinia typographi. Next base: position 33,433 of record NZ_JRUQ01000018.1, on the reverse strand, counting down.
GTTCAGCGAATGGCGGGCAGTGATGGTGGTTGCATTGCTGGCTACGGTAGTGATGCTCTTTCATAAGCGGCTGCGCCATTATCTGCTGCTCCCTTCCTGCCTGGCGCTGGCTGGCGGCATGGCGGCTATCTCGGTCAATTTCGGCATGTCCTGAAAGATTGAGCTTCAGGGCAAAGTCATGACCAGCACGAACGGGTGCGGATAAAGGAAATTCTGCGGATGGCTAACAGGAATGTCAGGGAAAACAGTTACAGCAGGGAGTGAAACAGGGAAGTGCGTTCAACGTGGTGCGAAGAGAGGGACTTGAACCCTCACGTCCGTAAGAACACTAACACCTGAAGCTAGCGCGTCTACCAATTCCGCCACCTTCGCATCGTGTTGAACTCTTTAGTGTTTATTCATATCACCGCATTGGTGCGAAGAGAGGGACTTGAACCCTCACGTCCGTAAGAACACTAACACCTGAAGCTAGCGCGTCTACCAATTCCGCCACCTTCGCGCAGATGCTGCGTAATATGAACAATGTGATTATGGTGCGAAGAGAGGGACTTGAACCCTCACGTCCGTAAGGACACTAACACCTGAAGCTAGCGCGTCTACCAATTCCGCCACCTTCGCATACCGTCAACACAGGTAAACTGTATTGCAACCACGGAGGCGCATTCTAGAGATTTTCCCATGGACGTCAACAGTTATTTGGCCACCCTGCCATGATTGCTGCAAAAAGCGACGTTCTGCGGGACGGGGTGACGAATCAGGCGGTTGCTGACGAAAAAAAAACGGCGAATAAATCGCCGCTTTAGTGATTAGCGCTTAGCTTTCGCCGCGCGTTGTAATACGGCGCGATAGACCTTGAAGCGCCCGTTCTGCACCAGCACTTCATGGCTGCCAAAGGTCTCATCCAGCACCTGTGGATACGGCAGGAAGGCGTTAGCGACAATGCGCAACTCGCCGCCCATATTCAGATGCTTCACGGCGCCCCGGATCAGCGTCTGAGCCGCATCCAGACTGGTCTGCATCCCATCGTGGAACGGCGGGTTGGAGATAATCATATCGTAACGGCCGTTGACGTCGGAATAGACGTTGCTGGCAAACACCTCACCCTCCAGTCCGTTGGCGGCCAGGGTGGCTTTACTGGCCTCCACGGCGGCGGCGTTGACGTCGGTCATCGTCAGGCGAACCTTCGGTGAGAAGCTGGCAAGCATCGCGGAAAGCACGCCAGCGCCGCAGCCGAGGTCCAGCACTTTGCCTTTCATATGCGGTTTCAGCGTGCTGAGGAGGATATTACTGCCCGCATCCAGACCGTCGCGGCTGAATACGCCCGGCAGCGTTTTAATCGTCAGATTGCCAAGAGGGTACTCATCCCAGTAATTTTCCACGTCAAAGGTTGGCCGGGCGTCGAGGCGGCCGTGATACAGACCGCAGCGGCGGGCGCTGTCAATTTTGGTCAGCTTCGCCCAGGCTTCCGTCATCTGCTCCGCGCTGCGGACGCCGCTGCGGTTTTCGCCTACCACGAACAAATCGCTTCCCAGCGGCAGCAGCGACAGCAGGTTTTCAAGCTGGAACTGGGCTTCCGGCTTGTTCTTCGGCCAGAAATAGATCAGCGTGTCGCATTCGGCAACGCTCTCAGCCGTCGCCACCAGGCCGAACTGGGCGCGGTCTCCCAGCGCACGGCTCAGGATCTGCCAGTGATGATATTGTTGGGTATGCACCCGACTCAAAACGGTGTCTAACTGAGCGGGCAGGTCATCCTGCAAATCGCCAGCAAACAGGACGCGGCGTTGAGTAAATTCATCACTGTGGCGCAGTATCACTTCACTGGCCGGGCTAAAAGCAGACATCGGTGGCTCCTCACGAATCAGAGCGGCGATTATACCCAAATTAGCCAGAGTTGCAGCAAAGCCTGAGGGGAACGCGGAATTTCTCTGCTCATCGCGGGTTCAGGGGCGGCGGATGTGGCTTTGTTGGCGCGGAACCGATGGTTTTGCTAGCATAGCGACGCAATCGGGCGAGCAGACGGAAAAAAAGATGTCCCCCAGGCGAGACTGGTTATTACAGCAGATGGGCATTACGCAGTATACGCTGCGGCGTCCGCGTGCCCTGCACGGAGAGGTTTCCGTTTCGCTGCCTGAGCAGACTCGCCTGCTGATTGTGGCGGAAGTGCCGCCTTCTCTGAGCGACCCGCTAATCAACGACGTGCTGCGCGCCATGCTGATGGACGAACAGGATGTGCTGGTGCTGACCCCGGAACAGCTGGCAATGCTGCCAGACGATATTCGTTGCGCGGCCTGGTGTCTGGGTATTGAGCCGGTTCCCGAGCTGAACGGCTCGCAGATCGCTTCGCCTGTTCTTGCGGAGCTCTATAATAATGCCGGCGCCAAACGCGCGCTGTGGCAGCAGATTTCCCACTATGAATCAGATTTCTTTACTGACCCCGCAAGACTTTGAGCGCGCCTTTGCCATTGAGCGGCGCAGCCATGCTTTTCCCTGGACAGAAAAAACCTTCGTCAGTAATCAGGGCGAGCGCTATCTGAACTACCGGCTTACCGCAGACGGGCAGCTGGCGGGGTTTGCCATCACCCAGGTGGTGCTGGATGAGGCCACCTTATTCAACCTGGCTATCGATCCGGCTTTCCAGCGTCAGGGCATGGGGCTACAGCTGTTACAGCATGTGATAACCGAGCTTGAATCCAGAGGCATTCAGACCTTATGGCTGGAAGTGCGCGCCTCAAATCGTCCGGCTATTGCGCTCTACGAGCGGCTGGATTTCAACGAAGTGTCGGTGCGCCGTAACTATTACCCGACGGCGGACGGCAAAGAAGATGCCATTATTATGGCGCTGACTTTATAAGGATCGACTGAAAAGATGCTCAACGACTGGGATTGGATCTTATTTGACGCTGACGATACGCTGTTTCACTTCGATGCGTTTGCCGGTTTGCAGCGTCTGTTTCAACAGTATGAGGTGACATTCACTGCTGCGGATTACGACGACTATCAGGCGATTAACAAACCGCTGTGGGTTGACTATCAGAACGGGGCTATTACCGCGCTTCAGCTACAGCACCAGCGTTTTGAGAGCTGGGCGGAGAAGCTCGAGGTGACCCCGCTGGATTTGAATGACGGCTACCTGGCCGCGATGGCGCAGGTCTGTACGCCGCTGGCCGGTGCGGTCAGCCTGCTTAACGCTCTTAAAGGGAAGGTTAAGATGGGGATCATTACCAACGGGTTTACCGCACTACAGCAGGCGCGTCTCGAACGGACCGGACTGCTGGGCTATTTTGACCTGCTGGTGATTTCCGAGCAGGTAGGGCACGCGAAGCCGCATCCGGCTATTTTTGACTACGCGTTGTCTCAGATGGGCAATCCTCCGCGTGAGCGGGTGCTGATGGTAGGGGATAATCCGGATTCTGACATTCTCGGCGGGATCAATGCCGGGCTGGCTACCTGCTGGCTGAATGTTCAGCAACGCCCGCTTCCTGAGGGTATTCAGCCTGACTGGCAGGTAAACTCGCTGCAGCAACTGGAAGTGATTCTTAATTCTTAAGTTTGATTTTTTTAGTACTTTGTTTCTTTCCTGCAAAATATGCCAGCATATTTTTCTGGCATTTTCCTTTAATCCCTCAAATTAAAACAGATAAATCTGTAGATCCTCGTCTCAAAAATTCGTATCGCCAAAATCCTATTTTTCAGGACCAAATTATGATTTATTGATATGACATTTGGTTATCAAAATATGTTTTTTAACTACTTTTTTGCTTAAAAAGGCAAGTTATTGCCCTGATAAGTTGATGAGCATTGCATTTTTCTGGCCATTTATTCATAAATCCCCTTAAATTTGTAACATAAGGTTCTCTTACATTGCCATTTTGATTTGTTTAGGCGTTGAATAAATGGAAAGACTCTGTAAACTTTCCGAAAATTTCACTATTAACTGTTACCACGGATACGGGCGGGTTGCGTGAGCACCATCTCGTGCGGTAGCTATGGCACTGCTTAATTTTTTTTTACTTCTTAATTTACAGCTAATTAAGTGGTAATGTAACTGAAAATCGTAATGCGTTTAAGGACTTTGCGTAAGAAGAGTGGTTTCATTAAGTTCAGATTTATTCACTTCTTAGCGTAGGGCATTACGGAGGGATTGGTAGGGTAAAGGGAGTCTGGCCAGCATTTCTCACGCCTTTCAAGCGAGAATAGCGGTAAAAACGATCCTGCTGCTTCACAATTAACCTGCTAATCATGCCGTGCGCCTCGTTGATGTTTATGAATTGAATAACCTGCGTTGCTGAACTGTGATGCGTGCTTTTGGCCCTGAAGCGAGATGATTTGATTTGGACCTGTTAATGCCTGGTCCGGTTTAGTCTCGCCTCTTGCCCACCTCTTTTCTTCCCGCTTGTTCGTAAGGCCAGCCGCCGCTGGTCGCTAACACCCTCCAGTATCTTGTACATGCGTATTTCCAGGTTGTATTACGCCTTTTATTTAAAAAAAACTTCATGAGGATCATGGTGAAAATTCGAATTGCACTGAGTTTGCTGTTTGTTTTGGCCGTTACCGGTTGTAAAACGCCACCGCCAGCAGTAACGGATGACACGATCGTTTCCAGCACCGTAGATGGCGTCAAGTTGACCTATCGTCACGCCGTGCAGCCGCCGGTCTCTTTCACGCCGGTTAACGAAGAGTACCGGGCGCTCTATAACGCCTCGGTAATGACCCGTCCTGACTTCGGCGGCAAGCTGGTGAGCTATCTGGATAACGGCAAGCCTTATACCGTTCTGGGTACGGTGGAAAACAACTGGTTTGCCCTGGCTGAACAGGGGCAGGAGCAGTTGATTGGCTACGTCCCGATGCGTGCGGTGGTGAAGAGCGACCTTTACGACAAAACCGTGAAAGCCGACTCGCGCCGTAAGCGCGTCCGCGCCCCGGCGAAGAAAACCTGCGTTGCGGCTGGCGACAGCAAAGCCTGCCAGAACAGCAACAGCGGAACCTGGATCATCGACTGATAACGCGCTAATGGCCGCATCAATATGAACAGACTTTTATTATTGCGCCTGAGTCTTCAGGCGCTTTTTCTTCTGGCATTCAGCCTGCTGGCCGGATGCAGTTCCTCTTCGCACAGCGAACCTGCTCACTACAACCTGGTTTTCCAGGCGCATCCGCAAATCAACGATGGCGCTCCCCTCAAGGTGAGGGTGATGCTGCTGAAGTCGGATGCGGATTTCATGTCTGCCGATTTCTATTCGTTGCAAAACAACGCGCCAACGCTGTTAGGTGGCAACTTGATCAACAGCGAACAGTTTTTCCTGATGCCCGGCCAGCTGAATAAAGTCCTCAGCGGGCAGAGTACTTCAGAGGCCCGATATATCGGGATCCTCGCCGAGTACCAGTCTCTTGATGGCAAAAAGTGGCGCCTCTCGTTGCCTCTGCCGGTTCCCAACGACAGCAGCTTCTACAAATTCTGGCAGGGGTCCACAGACGAACTGAAAGCCGACATCATTGCTGACATCAGCGGTCTGCGCACCGTGAAACAGTGAGCATTGCCTGACAACGGAAGCCATTATGAATAAAGCAGAAAAAGTGGTCTGGACCGAGGGTATGTTCCTGCGCCCGCACCATTTCCAGCAATCAGAGAGCTACCAGCAAAGTACGCTGCGTAACTGGGGAATGACCCAGCGGCCTTATCTCTGGGGCTTTTTAGACTGCGAGATCGACGAAGCGATGCTGCGTCAGGGGAAGATTGCCCTCAGTTCCGCCAGTGGTCTGCTGCCTGACGGCACCTTTTTCTCCTTTCGCGATGCGCGCAACGGGCCGCCGCCGCTGGCGATCCCAGATAATCAGGGTAATGAGAAAGTGGTGCTGGCGCTGCCTGCCCGTCGTAATGGTCGTGAAGAGGTGATCTTTAGCGAAGCGTCGGACTCGCTGGCTCGCTACGTCACCTTTGAGCAGGAAGTGGACGACTTCAACGCGCTTTCCGTCGGTCAGGCTGCCGTACAGTTCGGCAAGCTGCGCCTGAGACTGATGCTGGAGAGCGAGCTGTCCGCCGAATGGACCGCGATGGCGGTGGTCAGGGTCATGGAAAAGCGCAACGATAACCAGGTTCGGCTGGACGGCGGCTACATTCCGCCGATGCTTAACTGCATTGCGCATTCGCTGCTTTATGACTACCTCAGCGATATGCTTGGGCTGCTGGAGCAGCGCAGCCAGCAGATTGGTCAACGTATGCAGCAGCCCGGTCGCTTTAATAGCGCCGATATGCTGGACTTTATGCTGCTGGCGCTGGTTAACCACCACTTCGGCCACGTCAGCCACCTGAAAAACCTGCCGCTGCTGCACCCTGAACAGCTGTTTTCCACCTGGCTGGCGTTTGCCAGCGAGCTGACCACCTACACGCCGCAGCGTTTCCCTGAAGGCACGCTGCCGGTGTATGACCACGACGATCTGGCCTGGTGCTTTGGCAAGCTGATGCTGATGCTGCGCCAGGGGCTGTCGCAGGTGATGGAAGAGAACGCCGTTCAACTTCCGCTAACCGAGCGTTCCCACGGCCTGAATGTGGCGACCGTGCCAGAGACCTCGATGGTGCGCGAGTTTGGCTTCGTGCTGGCGGTGCGTGCCAACGTGCCGGGCGAAGCGCTGCAAACGCACTTCCCGGCGCAGATGAAGGTGGCGCCCGTTACGCGAATCCGCGATTTGGTCCAGCTTCAGCTGCCGGGCATGGTGCTTAAGTCGATGCCCGTTGCGCCGCCGCAGATCCCCTGGCACACCGGTTACAGCTACTTTGAACTGGAGAAGGGCAGCGAGCTGTGGCAGGAAATGGAAAAATCCGGCACCTTCGCCCTTCATCTGGCGGGGGATTTCCCTGGCCTGATGATGGAATTCTGGGCTATTCGTAGCCATTCAGCCTGACGCAGGGAGCGAAAAAGATGCAGGAACGACAGGCTTATGCCCAGGGCGATATCTTCTCAGGCGCCAGCAGCAATAACCCGCTGGTGGCGGCGGCGAACGGCTTATTGAACGCCATTCCGCAGATCCGCCACTCCGTCACTCATGCCGATCCCGCCGGTTTACGCCAGCGGCTGATCGACGAAATGCGCCAGTTTGAAATGAACTGCCAGCGCGCCAGCCTGCCTTACGAGGTCATTATCGGCGCGCGCTATTGCCTGTGCACCGCGCTGGATGAAGCGGCCGCGCTGACGCCATGGGGAAGCCGCGGCGTCTGGCCCGGCCAGGGGCTACTGGTGACCTTCCATAACGAAACCTGGGGCGGCGAGAAATTCTTCCAGCTGCTGGCCAAGCTTTCGCAGAACCCGCGTGAACAAATCGTTCTGCTGGAGCTGATCAACTACTGTTTGCAACTGGGCTTTGAAGGGCGCTATCGCGTACTGGATAACGGCCGTTCACAGCTTGAAACCATCAAACAGCGTCTGTTGCAGATGATCCGCTCCGTGCGCGGCGGCTACGCGCCTCCGCTCTCGCCTCATCCTGAAGATCATCCGGTCACCCGCAAGCTGTGGCGGCCGGTGGTGCCCTTGTGGGCCTGCACCGCATTGGTCGGCTTCCTTGCCTGCCTGTTCTATATCCTGCTTAACTGGCGGCTGGGCGACGTGACCAGCCCGGTGCTGGCAGCGGTTTATCAGACGCCATTACCCGAAGTCACCATTCATAATCCGGCTCCGCCGCCGCCAGCTGCCCTCAACCTGAAATCCTTCCTGCGCCCTGAAATCGAAGAAGGGCTGGTCGCGGTGAAGGATGAAGCCGATCAAAGCGTAGTGACCCTCAAGGGCGACGGCCTGTTTACTTCCGGCTCGACCGCCGTTCGCGGTCGTTATGAACAGGTTCTGGATCGTATTGCTCAGGCGATGAACAACGTTAGCGGTCGCATTCTGGTTATTGGCTACAGCGATAACGTGCCGATCCGCAGCGCCCGCTTCGCCTCCAATTATGAGCTTTCGCTGGCCAGAGCGCAGTCCGTACAGGAACGCCTCCAGCAGCATCTGTCACAGCCGCAACGCGTGAAAGCGGAAGGGCGCGGGGAATCCAACCCCCTGGTGCCGAATACCACCGCAGAAAATCGCGCCCGTAACCGCCGGGTGGACATCACGCTGTTGGTTTCGCCGCAGAACACCCGCGCGGAAGTTAACGGTTTGCAGCAAGGAAATTAACGGATGCTGAATATTCTTTTTGCCATCATGACCAATCGCCTGATGTGGGGCTTTATTGGTATTACCGCGCTCTCCTTTATCATCTGGGTCATTGGGCCGGTCTTCTCGATCGTCGATTCCCGCCCGCTGGAGCCAGAAGCCAACCGCATGATCAGCATCGCGCTGCTGTATGCGGCATGGGGGCTAAGCAATCTGGTGCCGCGTCTCTACAACTCCTGGCTGAACCGCAAGCTGATGGGCAGCCTGAAAACCACGCCGGATGAAGACGGGGCTACTGAGAACAAACGCCTGACGAATGAAGATCGCGTGCTGTCGGAGCGTTTTACCGAAGCCGCCGAAATGCTGAAAAAGGCTCATTTCAGCCGGGCTGGCAACAATCGCTGGACCCAGCGCTTCAGCCGACAGTATCTGTATCAACTGCCGTGGTACGTCATTATCGGCGCGCCTGGCGCGGGGAAAACCACGGCGTTGGTCAACTCCGGCCTGCAATTCCCGCTGGCCGATCGCTTCGGTAAGGCTGCCCTGCGAGGGATTGGCGGCACCCGTAACTGCGACTGGTGGTTCACCAACGAAGCGGTGCTACTGGACACGGCCGGACGCTACACCACTCAGGAGAGCGAGCAGCAACAGGATGCCAGCGAGTGGGGGAATTTTGTTGGACTGCTGCGTAAATACCGTGGCCGCCAGCCAATCAACGGCGTGATCGTCACCGTCAGCGTTTCCGATCTGCTCACCCAGTCCGCTGAGGCTTCGCGTCAGCAGGCCATTTCGCTTCGTCAGCGCCTGATGGAGCTACATGAGCAACTGGGCATTCGCTTTCCGGTTTACGTACTGATCACCAAAACCGACCTGCTGAAGGGCTTTCGTGCCTATTTTGCCAGCTTCGATAAGGCGCAGCGCGATCAGGTCTGGGGCTTTACCTTCCCATGGGAACGCTCCAGGCTGGCGGACTTTGACCTGCTCAGCGCCTTCACTCAGGAATATGCCCTGCTGCAACAGCGGCTTGATGCTGGCCTGCCGGATACGCTGCTACAGGAAAGCGACGGCAGAGCGAGAGCCGAAAGCTATCTGTTCCCACAGGAGTTTGCGGCTCTTCGTCCGCTGCTGAACGACTATCTGGAGACGGTGTTCAGTCGTTCCAACTTTGAAACGCAGTTTTCGCCACGCGGTATCTACTTCGCCAGCGGCACCCAGGAAGGGCTGCCGTTTGACCGGGTCATGGGCGAGCTGAGCCGTGCGCTGAACCTGCCGCAGGATGAGGGCGGCAACAGCGGAGCCTGGGATAACGTCAATAAAGAGGCGCCGATCCCGGGCAATAAGGGCCAGAGCTTCTTCCTGAAAGACCTGCTGCAAAACGTCATCTTCCAGGAGGCTGGGCTGGCAGGCAGCAACCGCTGGTGGGAGTTTCGCAATCGCGCCGTGCTCTGGTCGGGTTACGTCGTGCTCGCCGCCGCGCTGGTCATTGCCGGGTTGCTGTGGATAACCAGCTATAACAACAACCGCAGCTATTTGCAGGAAGTGCAGGCCAGGGTGCCTGAGGTGGCGAAGCTGAGCCAGAACCTCCAGGCGAATGACCTGACCGACCTCTATGCGCTGCTGCCTTTCCTCAACGGCGTGCTGCATCTGCCGGAGAGCAAGGACTTTGATCTCAATGACCCCTCGATTACCCGCAGAATGGGGCTGTATCGCGGCGTTGAGGTCAGCGACGCCACGCAGACGCTCTACCAGAAATCCCTTAAGCAGCTGCTGATGCCGCAGGTCGCCCAGTTGATCACCACCTGGCTGCGCAACGACAACGGCAGCGATGCGGATTACAGCTACGAGGCGTTGAAGGCTTATCAGATGCTGTATTCGCCGAAGCACTACGACGGCAAATTCCTGCACGCGTGGCTGATGCTGAATATTCAGCGCAACCAGCCGCAAAACGTCACTCAACAGCAAATCAGCCAGCTTGACTGGCACCTGACGCAGCTGCTGGAAACGCAGATTCAGGCTTCGCCTTACGCGCGGGACGATGCGCTGGTAAAGCGCGAGCAGGCGCTGATTAATCAGATGCCGCTGTCACAGCGCGTCTATGGACGCCTCAGGCGCCTGCTCGAAAGGGATGACAGTTTGAAATCCGTCTCGCTGGCTTCGCTTGGCGGCCCGCAAAGCGAGCTGGTGTTCTCCCGCAAAAGCGGCAAATCGATTGGCGAAGGCATTCCGGGGCTGTTCACGCCGGACGGCTACTGGAACAGCTTTGATAAAAACATCAACAGCGTCACGGCGGCACTGCATGATGATGACCAGTGGGTGCTGGGCGGCCAGGTGCAGGGCGAAACGAAAGAGCAGACCGACCTTGCCGTGCGCCAGCTGTACATGGCTGACTATATGCGCCAGTGGGACGGCCTGCTACAGGACATCCAGCTGAATAACAGCGCCGATTTGTCACAGCGCATCAACGCCGCGCGGCTGCTTTCCAGCAGCAACTCCCCGCTGCGTAAGCTGGTGGTCAACCTCAGCCATTATCTGGTGCTGGAGAAAGCGGCCCCGGAAGAGGCGGCGAAAGCCGGGAAGGATGATAAAGAGGAGAGCAGCGCCAGCAGTACGTTGACCGCCCTGTTCCGCTCGCGCCAGGCCACAACGGCGGCCAGCCAGCAGCAAACGCCAGAGCAGTCAGTAACCGCTCACTTCGCACCGATTATCGAGCTGGCTCAGCCGCTGGAGAAGGGCGGAAAAACTATCGCCTTTGATGATTTCCTCAAGCAAATCGACGAGCTCTACCGCTATCTGACTGCGGTGCAGGATGCCGCCAACAGCGGGATGCCGCCGCCAGCGGGTGACTCAATCAGCCGTTTGCAGGCCAGCGCCGGTCGTCTGCCGGGGTCGTTGCAGAACATGTTTACCAGTATGGCCGTGGGCGCGAGCAGCGATACCCAGCGCCGCGATCTGGATAACGTGCGTAAGCGCATTAATGTGGAAGTCGGCAGCTTCTGCCGTCAGGCCATTGCCGGGCGCTATCCGCTGTCCCGCAGCGGCCGTTCAGAGGTGACGCCTGACGATCTGGCCCGCATGTTTGCGCCGGGTAGCGGACTGATGGACAGCTTCTTCCGCGATAATCTGGCGAACAAGGTGGACACCACTCAGTCCAGCTGGCGCTTCACGCCGGGCATTGATGGCAAAACCCTGCCGGGCGGTGAAAGCATACTGAGACCGTTCCAGCAGGCACAAAGCATTCGCGACGCCTTCTTCGCCAACGGTGCGACCACGCCTTCGTTCCGGGTAACCGTGCGGACCCTGCAAATGGATAACAACATCCTGACGCTAACGCTGGATGTGGACGGGCAGCTGCTGCGCTACAGCCACGGACCGCAGGCAGTGCAGCTGATGAGCTGGCCTGGCCCCGGCGGCACCAACCAGGTGCGTATGCAGCTGGGACTGGCCGATGGCACCACCGCTACGCTGGTCACCAACGGCGCATGGGCGCTTAACCGCTTCTTCGATCGTGCTCAGATCGCCCGTGGCGGCGGCAGCCTGAGCCGTCAGGCCACCTTCAACGTCAATGGTCATCGGGTGACGCTGGAGTTCACGCCAAACAGTATCCGTAATCCGTTTCAGCTTCCTGGGTTCTCATGCCCCTAACCGCAAGGCAAGGATTTGATAATGAGCCAGACTCCTGCGATTGGCTGGTACGGGAAATTGCCCAGTGCCGGTGACTTTCTCAAACGCCGTTTTCCCGAAGCGATCTGGCAGCAGTGGACCCACTGGTTTCAGGTGGGTTTGCTGAACTGGCAGAAGAATGAAGAGCAGCGTCCCGAAGGCGACAGGCCGTTCGACGCGGCGCCGGTGTGGAATTTCGTCGTGCCGCCGATGCTGGGCAGCCAGCTGGTGCAGATGGGCTGCCTGCTGCCCGCGCGGGACAACGTCGGGCGGCAGTATCCGGTGTGCGCGCTGATCACCTTCTCCCCGCAAAGCTGGACGCAGCCGCAGCTGGCGCTGGCTGGCGAGTGGTATCAGCAGGTCGGTCGCACGCTGCTCCACGCCGTACGCAACCGCTTTACCGCTGAGCAGTTGGATCAGGCGCTGCTGCTGATCCCGGCGCCTGCCTTACCGGCGCCCGAAACTCGCTCCGACATTCTGGACGTCATTGGCTACGCCGACCAACCCAGCACGCTGAGTTGGCGACAGGCGTCCGACTGCTTCGATCCGCAGCACTACACCAGCTTCTGGTGGACTAACCAGACTGACGGCTACCCGCTTTATACCCATGTGCACAGCGGCAACTTTACCGGGCAGCTGTTTTCAATGCTGTTCGATCCGGCTGCCGGGGCAAAGCCCGGACGCCACGGGCTTTATCCGCCAATGTTTGAGTAATAACGCAAGGAGCCCTGATGAATATCGATGCGCTACTCGCCCCGATAAGCAGTGATAAACCGTGCGGCGACAATCTTGAATATGACGCCGACTACATGGCAATGGAACAAGCCTGCGCGGGAAAAGCCGAACAGCAGTTTGGCGATACCATCATTCCTGCCGAACCAGCGGACTGGAATAAAGTTGAGCGTCTTGCCAGCGGCCTGCTGAGCCGCACCAAAGACATCCGCGTGATGCTGGCGCTGACCCGCGCCTGGACCCAGTTGAAAGGACTGCCCGGCTACGCCGCCGGACTCGAACTGCTTAAGCAGTCTCTGTTGCTCTATTGGGAACCGATTTGGCCGGTGCTGGAAGAGGACGGCGAGCGCGATCCATTCTTTCGCGTCAATGCGCTGGCGGCCTTAGGTGATAAGTCAGCGCTTACTACTGCTGTTCGCCAGACGTCATTGATACGCAGCGCCTCTGATGAGATCTCCCTGCGTGACGCCTGCGCGCTGCTGGACGGCAGCAAAACGGAATGCCCGGAATATCCAGGCGGACGCGCCAGGCTGACCGACGAGCTGGCTCGTAGCGGCCAACCCGGTGTGGAAGCCATCGTTGCTATAAGTGAGCGTTTGCAAACTATTCACGACACGCTGGTGGAGCATCTTGGCGAAACGGGCGTCCCGGAAATGCAGCAGCTGCAAAAAACGGTGATGACCGTGGTGCAGGCCTGCGACGTGACCGATTTAGCCGCCCTGATCCCGGCGATGGCGTCGGCGAGTGAACAACCTCATCAGGAAGTACCGGCAGCCAGAACCGTGCGGACGGAAACGGACTGGCGGACGGTTCAGCCCGGCTCGCGCTCCGATGCGCAGTTGATGCTGGAAAAAGTGAAACAGTATTTTGTGCAGCATGAGCCAAGCCATCCGGCTCCGCTGATGATCGAACGCGTGCAGCGTATGATCGAGCTCGACTTTATGGACATCATCCGTGATTTGGCGCCAGACGGCGTTCATCAGCTGGAAAATATATTCGGACGTCGCGATAACTGATTCGCACGTTTACTGACGTTTTACCGCGCAAACCAATGGAGAATCCCATGCCAACCAGTAAATCCAGTGGGCAGAAGTTTATCGCCCGTAACCGCGCGCCGCGTGTGCAGATCGAGTACGACGTGGAGATCTATGGTGCGGAACGCAAAATTGAACTGCCGTTCGTGATGGGCGTGATGTCCGATCTGGTCGGCAAGTCGCTTGAAGACTTACCGGCCGTCGACGAACGCAAATTCCTTGAAATTGATATCGACAACTTCGACGAGCGCATGAAATCGCTGAAGCCGCGCGTGGCTTTCCAGGCGGACAACACGCTGACCGGTGAAGGGCGTCTGAATATCGATCTGACCTTCAATAGCATGGACGATTTCTCGCCGGATGCGGTGGCCCGTAACGTAGAGCCGCTGAACAAGCTGCTGGACGCGCGTACTCAGCTTTCCAACCTGCTGACCTACATGGACGGCAAAAACGGGGCGGAAGAGCTGATCGCTAAAATTTTGCAAGACCCTACGCTGCTGAAATCGCTGAGTCACCTGCCAAAGCAGGATGATGCGGCAAAAGACGGGGAGGAGTAACCGATGAGCAACCCTTCACAACAGTCGCAGCCGCAGGAGCAGCAGGCATATAGCCAGGACGAGTTCAGCGCGCTGCTGAATAAAGAGTTCCGTCCCAAGACGGACTCCGCGCGTGCCGCCGTGGAGAGTGCGGTAAAAACTCTGGCGCAGCAGGCGCTGGAAAATACCGTGACCCTGTCCACCGATGCCTATCGCACTATTCAGGAGCTGATTGCCGAGATTGACGAGAAGCTGTCGCATCAGGTTAACCAGATCATTCACCACGAAGACTTCCAGAAGCTGGAAGGCGCGTGGCGTGGCCTGAGCTACCTGGTAAACAACACCGAAACCGATGAGATGCTGAAAATCCGCTTTATGAGCATCTCCCGTCAGGAGCTGGGCCGCACGCTGAAGCGCTTTAAAGGCGTAGGCTGGGACCAGAGCCCGATCTTTAAGAAGATCTATGAAGAAGAGTACGGCCAGTTCGGCGGTGAGCCCTTTGGCTGCCTGGTCGGCGACTACTACTTCGACCACAGCCCGCAGGACGTGGAGCTGCTGGGAGAAATGGCGCGCATTGGTGCCGCGTCGCACTGCCCGTTCATTACCGGCACCGCGCCGGGCGTGATGCAGATGGAATCCTGGCAGGAGCTGGCAAACCCGCGCGACCTGACCAAAATTTTCCAGAACAGCGAGTACGCCGCCTGGCGCAGCCTGCGTGAGTCTGAAGACGCACGCTACCTGGGCCTGGTGATGCCGCGCTTCCTGTCCCGCCTGCCTTACGGCATCCGCACCAACCCGGTGGACAGCTTCGACTTTGAAGAAGAGACCGAAGGCGCGAACCACAGCAACTATACCTGGACTAACGCCGCCTATGCGATGGCAGCCAACATCAACCGCTCCTTTAAGGAGTACGGCTGGTGTACCTCGATCCGTGGAGTGGAATCCGGCGGCGCCGTTGAAAACCTGCCTTGCCATACCTTCCCGAGCGACGATGGCGGCGTGGACATGAAGTGTCCGACCGAAATCGCCATCAGCGATCGCCGCGAAGCCGAACTGGCGAAAAACGGCTTTATGCCGCTGGTTCACCGCAAGAACTCCGACTTTGCCGCCTTTATCGGCGCGCAGTCGCTGCAGAAGCCTGCGGAATACCATGACCCGGATGCTACCGCCAACGCCCGTCTGGCATCACGCCTGCCGTACCTGTTCGCCTGCTGCCGCTTCGCGCATTATCTGAAGTGCATTGTGCGCGACAAGATCGGCTCTTTCCGCGAGCGTGACGAAATGGAACGCTGGCTGAACGACTGGGTGATGAACTACGTCGACGGCGACCCGGCCAACTCTTCGCAGGAAACCAAATCCCGCAAGCCGCTGGCCTCGGCAGAAGTGCAGGTAGAAGAGATCGAAGACAACCCAGGCTACTACGCCGCCAAGTTCTTCCTGCGTCCGCACTACCAGCTGGAAGGTCTGACCGTTTCGCTGCGCCTGGTTTCAAAACTGCCATCACTGAAGTCTAACGATTCTTAACGGCGGGGGTTGGCGGGTTTGTGGGGCACATTATTTGTCCTGCAAATCCACCCCAAAAAATAGCGGGGTGGTTTATTGCTCCGCAACAGATTCGCTGAGGTGTTCACCAATGAACACCTCAGCGTGCTCTCGGAATACTCCATGTAGCAGTTTTCGAGAGTGAGGCAGAGGTAAAATATGGACTGTTTTATTCAGCCCCATGCTTTCCTGTTTGCCATATCAGTGCTTTATCTAAAGCAAACTTTAACTAATGAAGAGTAGATAATTATGGCTATTGATATGTTTATGAAAGTGGATGGTGTGACCGGTGAGTCAAAAGACTCTAATCACTCCGGTTGGACCGATATTACGTCGTTCTCATGGGGCGCTTCCCAGCCAGGCAATATGGCAGTGGGCGGCGGCGGCGGTGCCGGTAAAGTTAATTTTAATGACCTGCATGTTGAGGCTTTGATCGACAAGTCTACAACTGCACTGCTTAAAAACTGCTCAAGCGGTAAGCACCTTGCTAAAGTTGAGTTGTCTGTCTGCAAAGCTGGTGGAAGTCAGATTGAATATAGCCGTATCACTCTTGAAGATGTGTTGGTTACATCTGTTCAATATAACGGCAGTGATAATGGCGATACTATCGGAATGACCTATGGTTTCCAGGCTTCTAAAGTGAAGCAGCAATACTGGGAGCAGAGTTCTTCCGGTGGTAAAGGCGCAGAAACCACCGCTGGGTGGAATATCAAAGAAAACAAAGAATCTTAATACAAACAGAGCAATTTCCTTGCGGGGGAATTGCTTTTTTTCAGAAATTGTTTGATTTTTTCATCGTAATGCTTGAAAAATATCAGGACTTTAAAAGGAGGTTTAGATGAGTATCTCTGGTTCTGTTGGTCTTGGAGCGAAAAATAATCCGGCAGATGTGAAAACTATTCAAAAGTTGCTTCAGGCTAACGGTTTTCCAAATCTGCGCGATGATGGTGCATTCGGGCCTAAAACTCTCGAAGCAATAAAAAATTATCAGGCAAAATTCCTTCATCAGCCAGATGGTGTGGTTGATGCAAATGGCCGTACTTTTAGAAAATTAACTGCAGGAAATACTCAGGGCTCACCATCTGGTATTCCTCAGGAAAATCGGCATCTCAATTCAGGTCGATTGACTGTTAATGCCGGGCAGGTAACATTTGATGCTGAAGGAAATGATAATCCACATAACAGATATTTTAGCCGTCATTTACACTGGCCTGAAGGTGTCTCTGGTGTCACAATCGGCCGTGGATATGATATGGGGGGGCGTTCTCAGGAGGCCATTTATCTCGATTTGACGCGATGTGGTATTCCTGCTGATCAGGCAGAGTTAATGTCTCATGGAAAAAAAATGACAGGGCCTACTGCTGGGCGATTTGTTCAACTTCATAGAAACGAATGTGGAGTGATATCACGGGAAGCGCAGGCTCGATTATTTGAACTGATATACCCCAGATATGTTTCCACAGCGAAAAGCGTCTACCTGAGTAAAACGGCTCAGTTTCCAGAAAGAACCAGTTGGGAGTTACTGAAAACCCCAATCAGAGAGATTGCAGTAGATTTTGTTTATCAGGGCCTAGGCTTTGAAAGGACGATGAAAGCCTGCATGACTAATGATTATGATACCTTGATCAATTTTATTGAAACCAATGCTCAGGCAAAAAGTTATGAAGGTGGTCGTCAGCGGGCCAATTATTTAAGAAAAAACAGGTGATTTGAGGTAGACATGAATAATAAATTTTTACTTGGTAGTGCTTTTGGTCTCTTTGTAATGAGTGTTTCAGCACAAGCCATGGAAGATTGTTCAAAAAAAACCAGCGACCCTGATGTGTTTATCTGTGCTCAAAACAATCGCACTGCTGCGGAAAAAGAGTTAAATAAAGAGTATTCAGAAGCTAAAAAGCGTATTAATAATGTTTTTTCTTCAGAGCCTGAAGTAAAAAAAGATTATCTTCCAGTATTCCTGGAAGCTCAACGCGGTTGGTTGCAGTATAGAGATAACCAGTGCAAGCTGTATGCCCATGTTGCAGATAAAAACAGTAATCCATACACTGTTTTTACCAATAACTGCATTGCAAAAATGGATGAAGAAAGAACAAAAGAATTAAAGGAAATTCCTTACGACTGATTATATGGGTTGAACTACAAAATGTCTTTTCTATGACCACTTCATGATTCTTAATTTGTACAATGCTCAAGTAAATGTGCATATTGTGAGGTGGGAATAGGAAATGGGGAAAATTTAACCATTATGTACGATAATGATATTTTGTAGGTTGTTATTGTATTAAGAAGTAGAGCGATTATTTCAACGTGAATCGGTAAGATGGAATTTTTTTAGATGATATTTATTTTTCTTATTCCTTGTCAAGGTATAACGACCAGGTTAGTCGATATCAATTAATGAAAATGATAAGCCAATCGGTTTTCTGATTCAGCTAAAGGCAATATTAAAGAGATGCTCTCCTTTTTCAGGGATGATATGAGTAGCTAACAGGATGGAGCTTAAATGAAGAAAATATTTGTATTGTTATTTATCGCCTTGTCTTCTTATGCCAATGCCGGAACATTACTGACGCCAGTCAATGTCAGACCCTATGAAAAATCAATTTATAACGAATCTCTAAAATACTCGATAGACGGCGGTTCACCGCTGGATAAGCAAAGTTTCTCAGTCATGGTGAATGGAAAAAAGCTAGGTAGCTTTATCGCCGGTCAGGGCTTCAGCGATCGAGATACCAAAATATGTTTTGTCTCGTGGGCGACTAAACCAGATAAAGTCGACATATTGATCCCCACCATTGGTAAAGATGATTGGGAAGCTGAACTTTGTAATAATACCGTGGCGGTTGGCGTTTTATCTGATGAAAAAGATCCATTTGTAAAAATTGGTGTTGTTTATGATGCGCAATCGCCGAATGCTAACCCAATGGAATCTGCTGTTTTTTCTATAGATAAATCCACGAAAAAAATGACTTTGGACAATAATCTTACCGGTAAAATTGGTTCCGAAGATGTTGCTACATTTAAAAAATTAAAAGAGTTGTATAAGAATAATTAACGAAGCTAGAGTTATTTGGATAATAACTATGTAGTGGTGTTGACGAGAGTTCGATATGATTACTAAAGTAAATTTAATTCTGATAGTAATGACAATGCTCTTCACTTTACAAACTAATGCTAAAGTGGAGTATACGCCGGAGCAGTACCTAAAAAATTATGCTTTAAGTACCTGTGTTTCAGACGGCTATTCCTCTAAGGAAGTAAAAAATGATGCCGCTGCTGCTGCCAGAGGCTATGTGGAATTTGGTGATTACTCTTTGTCAGCTCATACTGCTGTGAGAACCTTAGGCCGAAAATTTTTGTCTGAGAAATATACTAGCCAGTATGGAGAGTCAATGATTTTAGCGAAATGTATTGATTTTTATCACAGCAATGAACTTGATGAACTTGTAAAAAAATTCCAGGGAAAAGAAGATAATTAGGATGTTTTGATTTTTATGAGGAATATTATTGCTGCTTCGCTTTAGGTTCTGAAATGAAAAAAATAGCAATTATTTTAATCTTGATATTTCCTCCACTGGTTTTTGATATTACGCCTCCTGCAATGGATTCTTTTAAGCAATCAGACGTCTTTAGTAACTGGTTACTAAGTAGATGTATAGGAAAGTTAGATGCCAGTGAAGATTTAAAAAATGATGCACGCAAAAGTGCATCTGCATGGCTTGAAGTTAGTCGGTTATCGATTGATGCTTTCCATGATGGAGATGTTCTAATTGATAATTATTTGAAGTTGAATTTCTCTGGTAGCGGCGGTGGCGATTTTAATATTTTGAAGTGTACGCTGGTTTCTAAGAGTAAAGAGTCAAACGCTATTTTCAAAAAATATTATAAATGATGTGTTCTGTCGTCAGGCCAAAAAGTGGTTGATGGGAGATAAATTACATGTCAGACGGTGATGTATGGATGCTATATGAACAGAATGGTTGAATCCAAATTCAAAGGCTGCCTGATTGCTTCATTATTGCTGGTAGCAGGCTGCGCTGAAGCAACTTCTGCGCCTGCCGCCAATCCGGTGATTAAGCAGGTTAAGACTACCGTTGAGAAAGAGAAACTGGTCAGCGATCCTGCCTGTACTGACTATCTGTTCACCAAAGATGCTGAGAAAGGCATGGATCTGGTGGATGTGATGGAAAAGCATGGTGGTAAATGCGCTGGCGATCCGCAGATCCAGCATCGTTTGTTTAGCGTCTATGTTGACCAAAAAACCAGGCAGATGCTCAGTGATAAGGACGATCCAGAAGACGGTAACCTTTCCCTGTTGCAACCCTGAGAAGAATATGGAAAACATCCTGGTGATTCTTACTGAATTATCGGGATGATATAAGTAGCTAACAGGATAGAGCTTAAATGGAAAAATTATTTACATTGTTACTTATCGCCTTGTCTTTTTATGCCAATGCCGGAATATTACTGACGCCAGTGAATGTCAGGCCTTATGAAAAATTAATTTATAATGAATCGATAAAACATTCTATCGAGGGGGGTACTCCTCTGGAGAAACAGAGCTTTACTCTTACTGAAAATGGCAAGGCCGTTGGTATATTTATAGCTGGCAGGGGATTCAATACCCATGATGACAATGTTTGCTTCATAGGTTGGTCAGAGAAAACTCCTGTCGTTAAAACAATTATTCCTACAATTGGTTTTGATGACTGGGAAGCAGAAGTATGTTACCAAACCAGGGTAGTCGGTATTATCTCAAATAAAAATGATAAGAATATTAAGATTGCGGTCATTTATGAGGCTGCCTCTCCCAATTCAATTGCTAATGAGGCGATAATTTTCACGGTCATTAGACCAAAAGGTGATATTGAATTAGATAAAGAGTTGACCAATAAAATTGGTTCATCAGGCTATAAAACTATTAAAGAGTTAAAAGATGCTTATTTAAAATAAATTCCTCAGCCTTCAAACCCCGATGCTTTTATCAAAAAGCCGCGAGGCTTGAATGCCGAATAAATCCAATGCAGGAAAACGTTATGCGATTCACGATAATAGCGATTAAACCGGATCATCAACCGCCGCAGGGTAGCTGTGATTTTATGCCGCCGGGCGGTACTATCGGCCGCGGTGCTGATAATAATCTGGTGCTGCCAGATGATAACCGCACCATTTCCCGTCTCCAGGCCATTGTGCACATTACCGCCGATGGCGAATGCCGTATTACCAATCGCGGTAACGTGACGCTGGTACACCTGAATGATATCCCGCTGGAGCGGGGCCGCCAGGTGGATTTACAAGACGGGGACATCCTCAGCATTGATGAATACCGCCTGCTGGTGAACGATCTGTCCACCGGCGCGCAGCCTGCTGCCGCTGCTGTGGCAAGACCGTCCGCGCCCAGAGCCGCCACGCAAAATGCGGCTACGCAAGCTGGGGCTGCACCTTCAGCGCCACAGCCCGCTGCGGCGCAACCTGCGCCGACCGCTAGCGAAAAAGAAAAACCGACGGCGGCTATTCCCAGTGAAATCTGGGACAGCCTGGCGCAGGAGTTTTCGATTACCGATAGTCTCTCCAGCCGCAGCAGGCCGCAGCAGAGCAGCGATAATCCGCTAACCGAAGCCCCGGCGCCTGACCGCAATCCTGCCGATCCGCTGGCGCAGTTCGCCGCTAAGCCGGATACGCTGAATTTCGACCGCCGGGATCAAACGCCAGATTCGCTGTTTAACAATGATGACGCGCTGTTTAAGCAGGACAGCATCTTTGAAGACAGCACGCCCAGCACGCTAATGCAGCAGCCGTCCGCTAAGCCGCAGCCGGTGAATAAGGGCAAGGATGAGCTCGATCCGCTGGCGCTGTTTGGCGGCAACGGCGGCGGTGCGCCTGCCCGGCAGAACAGCGACGACCCGTTGGGCCTGATGATGGGTAACGCCGTGCCGCTCACGCCGCCCGACGAGATAAGCCCTCGTCCGGTCACCGGGCAGCCTCCTCAGCAGACGATCGTGCCGCCCGTACCAAAAGCGCCGGACAGTGATTTCGATCTTTTCACTGATAAGCCAGCCCAGTCGCAGTCGTCATCGCTGTTTGACGACACGCCGCAGGATCTTTCATCGTCGCCGCTGTTTGCTGAACATCCTGAGCCGACGCCTTCGCAGAACCGTTCCCGCGCAGAGGCGAGTGCCGGACAGGACGCTTCCCAGTTGAACGGGCAGCCTGTCGGCTCCCCGTTATCTGATCGGCAGCCAGACGACGCGCAGCAGGCTTCACCGCTCGCCGACTCGCCGCTGTTCGATGAACTTCCTGCTGAAACCAGCGCCGCGCAGCCGGACTACGGCGGTATCACGCTGCCAACCCCTCAGGCCGTGGCTCGCAGCAACACGCCGCCGCCGAAGGGGCGCCTGCGTATCGATCCGGTGGCAAACAACGCTGCGCAGCAGTCCACAACCTCCGCCAGCGGCCAGATACTGGATGGCGAGCTACTGGAGGCGTTGACCAGCGGCATGGGACTCGGCGATCTGCAACCCACGCCGCGTTTCGATCGTGACTCGATGCAGGAGCTGGGACAGATGCTCAGCATGTTCTCTCAGGGAACGGTGGCGCTGCTCTCTTCCCGCTCGATCCTCAAGCGCGGCGTGAAGGCGGAAATGACGGTGATCCTTGATGAAGCGAACAACCCCTTCAAGCTGCTGCCGTCGGGCAAATCCGTGCTGATGCAGATGTTTGGCAGCCGGATGCCGGGCTTTATGCCGCCCAAGCAGTCGGTGCGTGATGCGCTGGTCGATTTACAGGCTCACCAGCTCGGGATGATCGCCGGTATCCGCGCGATCATCGCCTCGATGCTGCAATCCTTCAATCCTCAGCAGTTGGAAGAGGAGGCGAAGCAGGAAGGGGTGACTTCCCGACTTTCTCTGCCCAGCAGCCGCAAAGCCGCGCTGTGGGAACATTTCACCAGGCGCTATGGCGAAACCGCCGGTGAAATAGAGGATGACTTCCATACCCTGTTCGGCGAGGCGTTTTTGCATGCCTATGACATGGAAGTGAACCAGTACAAAGACTCTCAAATCAGATCGGAAGAATGATGAATATCACCATTGCCTCTATGTCGAATCAGGGAGCACGCGAAAGCAATCAGGACCAGACCGGCGAGCATATCGGCGAGCGGTCGGCCTGCTTTGTGGTTTGCGATGGCGTTGCGGGGCTGCCGGGCGGCGACGTTGCCGCGACGCTTGCTCGGAACACCATTCTCGAGCGTTTCAACGGCGACCAGCATCTGGATGCACAGAGCATCCGGCGCTACGTCAACGAAGCCAACGGCGCTATCCGCCAGCAGCAGAAAGCGGTCACCGACTACAGCCGCATGGGCACCACGCTGGTCAGCCTGTTTATCGACAGGGATTACGAGCTGGCCTACTGGGCACATGCGGGCGACAGCCGCCTTTATCTGTTTCGCCGTGGCTATCTCTATCACGTCACTACCGATCACAGCCTGATCCAGCAGATGAAAGATGCCGGGCATCAGACGGAAGGGATCAACAGCAACCTGCTCTATTTTGCCCTTGGCATGGGCGATGAAGAGCGGGACGCCAGCTACAGCGACGTGGTGCCGATTGAAGACGGCGACGCTTTTTTGCTGTGCACCGACGGCTTCTGGCACGGACTCTCCCAGGAGAACATGCAGCAGTCGCTGCATATGGTGAACACCCCGGACGAATGGCTGACCCTGATGCAGGAAGTGATTCGTAAAAACGAGCAGCAAGCTAACGTCAGCCAGGACAACTACAGCGCCGTCGCGGTTTGGGTTGGCGATCCGCAGGACACCACGCTGCTGCATTCGCTTTCGCAGGCAGCCCAGTTTTTCCCTCTTCGTGATTAACAGCCTTAAAGGACTTATATGAAATATTGGCTATCAGGTGCGCTCTCTCTGCTTATCGCGTCTAACGCCTGGGCGCAGGATTATCTCGTGGTGTCGTCCCCAACGCAGAAGCTGGATATCTGGATCGACAACGTCAAAAGTAAAGATGCGGCCAGCTGGTGTAGCAGCGAACTGCCGCTGCGCATCGTAGCGAAAGGCAATAAAAAACCTGAGGTGTTGAAAGGTTTTCTGCCGCGCGTGGGCAGCCTGTTGCAACATCAGTGTGGCAAAATGGAGTCCATCAACTGGCAGATGAACGACGCTAATGGCAAGGCGCTGGCGCACGGCACGGCAGCTAAAGCGCAGTCATGGGCGGTTCAGGTCGCGCCCGAAGCGCCCGCTGTTGCTGAAACGGCGCCTGCTGCTGCCCCATCGGCTGAGTCAACGCCTGCGGCCCCATCAGCGCCACCGGCCCCGCCAGCTCCGCCTGTCGTAGCCGCCGAAGATCTTTCGCCGCCAGCGGATACTACGCCCTGGGTGCAGTTCAGCCTGATGGATGGCTGCCACTTCCGCACCTATTTCCGCAACAACAGCCAGACCAGCGCGCTGTTCGTTCCCGCTAAGGGCGGCGTGACCTGCGGTGGCGACGGCTGGCTAAGCGGCGAAAGCCAGATTGCGCAGATAGGTAAAGGGGCTGCAAAGCACCTGCGCATGACTTTCCTGCAGGGCTTCCCGGTTTCCGGGCTGACCAGCAAAGCGCTCAGCAGTGATGTACAAATTACCACGGTTAACAACGAGCGGATGGTACTCAGCGATGAGACATCGCCGCAAAGCTGGATGGTGGTGCCGTTCGATCCTGCCGTTAACGGCTGGAAATCCAGCGGTACGGTGGTGGTGCAAATCAGCCCGGAGCAGGCCCGCGACGAGAGTGAGGTCAAGGCTCGCCTCAATGAGGTACGCAAAGTCTGGACGCCTTATCTGGCGGATAAGAACTCGCTGACCATCAAGCTGGTGGAAGCGCTGCATCCACAGCTGAAAGATCCGGCCGCCGGCGCGTTCCGCACGATTAACTAGTCTCTGCTGGTCAAAGGAAAATCTATGAATTCCCTCACTACCCTGATGTCCGGTGCCTCTCTGGCGGAAACCCTTGCCCGCGTTGAAGGTGAAATCAAAAGCCGTCCGGCTGATGCCGATCTGCGCGCGGCCTTTGTGCAGCTTTTGTGCCTGGCGGGAAACTGGACGCGCGCCAGCACCCAGCTGAAATCCTGGGGAGCGCTAAAGCCGCAGGCGAAACCCACGGTGACGCTGCTGGAGCAGGCGGTGGCCGGAGAAGTGCAGCGTGCCGCCGTATTTGCCGGTCAGGCCGCGCCAACAATGCCGGGGGAAGCGTTCAACTGGGCGGAAGGCCTGCTGAGCGCGCTGAATGCCGATGCCGCGGGCAAGAGCGAGCTGGCGGAGGAGCTTCGCGCTGCCGCCTTCGATGCGGCCGAGGTCAATCCGGGCGTGGTTAAGCTGCGGGAGAATGACCAGGTACAGGCGCTGGAGTGGCTGATTGATGGCGATGGCCGTCTGGGGCCGGTCTGTGAACTGATCGTCAACGGGCGTTATACGTGGCTGCCGTTCGGCGCCATCAGCGAACTGCGCTTCAAGGCTCCGGTCAGCGTGACCGATCTGGTCTGGTGTCATACCTCGGTAAGGCTGATCGACGGCAGCGAGCAGGTGTGCCAGATCCCGGTACGTTACCCGTTTGATGCCGAGGCGCCGGACGCGCTGCGTCTGGCCAGCGTGACAGAGTGGCAGCCGCTGGATCGCGCCGGGGTACAGTTTACCGGTCAGGGGCAGAAAACCTGGCTAAGCGGCGATGCAGACTATCCGCTGCTGAGCCTGGAAGTGCTGACCTTCGCCGAAGACGAGGCGCTATGAGCAATGACTTCGATCTGAACCAGTCGCAGCAGGGGAGCGAAATGCTTCGCGGCGGCTACCGGCATCGTAACAAGCAGGATGCGCTAAACGCGCGCGACAAAATGCAGCCCTCGCTGCTGGACAGGCTGACGGACAATGCGCCGGATAAGAAGCAGGAGTCCGCCAGCAGCACGGTGATCTCTCACAGCGCGCTCCGCCGCAACGTGCTCAGAGATTTGCAGTGGCTGTTCAACAGCATTAATAACGAAGTGCAGCAGGATCTGGAGCCGTTCGATCAGGTACTGCGTTCGGTGCTGAACTACGGCGTGGCGCCGCTAGCAGGGCAGCGGATGTCCGATATTGAATGGCATGACGTGCAGCGCAAGCTCACCCAGTCCATCCTGAATTTTGAGCCGCGTATTATGCCCGTCGGACTTCAGGTGCGCTGCATTTCCGACACTCACTCGCTCAACCTGCATAACGTCCTGTCGATTGAAATTAAAGGGCGGCTGTGGTGCGTGCCTTATCCGCTGGAGTTCCTCTTCCGCACCGATGTTGACCTGGAAAACGGCCATTTTGAGTTTAAAGACGTAGGGTAATCATGGACAGCAAACTGCTCGATTATTACAACCGTGAACTGGCTTACCTGCGCGAAATGGGGGCCGAGTTTGCGGAGCGCTACCCAAAAGTGGCCGGAAGGCTGGGAATGCGCGGGATTGACGTGGCCGATCCGTACGTCGAGCGGCTGATGGAGGGCTTTGCCTTCCTGACCTCCCGCGTGCAGCTAAAAATGGATGCTGAGTTTCCGCGCTTCTCTCAGCGGATGCTGGAGATGATTGCGCCGAACTACCTCTCGCCGACGCCCTCAATGGCGATTGCTGAACTGCATCCCGACAGCAAAAAGGGTGATATCAGCAGCGGCTTCCTGGTGCCGCGCGGCACCATGATGGACAGCCAGACCCTGAAAAAAAGCGGCGTCACCTGTAGCTATACCACCGCACACGACGTGATGTTACAGCCGATCGTGATTAAAAGCGTCGAGCTGGGCGGCGTGCCTGCCGATATCCCGCTGGGGCCAATGGGCCTGAGCCAGCGCGGGGCGGCCAGCGCGCTGCGTATTCGCCTCGGCTGTTTTAGCGATGTTTCTCTTAATCATCTGACGTTTGACGATCTGATGTTCTTCCTCAGCGGCCCGGATATTCAGGCGCAGCAGCTGCTGGAGCTGATAATGCAGCACGCGGTCGGCAGCTTCTGTCAGACCGTGGAGGCCAGACCGCAGCGGGTGGTGTTAAGCGACGATGCGCTGAAACAGGAAGGTTTTTCGCCCGATCAGGCGCTGCTGCCGAACGATCTGCGTAATTTTGACGGCTACCGTCTGCTACAGGAATACTTTGCGTTTCCGGCGCGCTTCCAGTTCATCAGCATCAGCCAGCTGCGCGGCATTCTGGGCAAATGCGGACCGGGCGTAAAAGAATTTGAAATCGTGCTGCTGCTGGATAAAGCCGACGCCGCGCTGGAAAGGGTCATTGATAAAAGCCATCTGTCCCTGCACTGCACGCCGGTGATCAACCTGTTCCCCAAAACGGCAGAGCGGCAGAAAATCAGCGACAGCGTCCATGAGTACCATCTGGTGGTTGATAATATTCGTCCGCTGGACTATGAAATCTTCTCGGTGCAAAGGCTGTATGCCACCAGCGACAAGAGCCGTGATGAGCAAATTTTCCGTCCGTTCTGGAGTACTTTCAGCCAGGACCGAGGGGATTACGGAGCCTATTTCTCCCTGCGTCGCGAACAGCGCACGCTGTCGGAACGTGCCCAGCGCTACGGCACGCGTACCGGCTACGTTGGCTCGGAGGTGTTTCTGTCGCTGGTGGATGAACGCCATTCGCCCTGGAGCGATGACCTGCGCCACCTGACGGCCGAAGTGATGTGTACCAGCCGCGATCTGCCGCTGATGCTGCTCCAGCAGGATCAGGGCAACTTTATGATGCCGGACTCTATCCCTGTCGGGCAGCTTACCCTGAAGAAGGGACCGACGCCGCCGCGCCCGGCGCTGGCGGAAGGGCTGACCACCTGGCGGCTGATCAGTCATCTACAGATGAACTATCTCAGCCTGATGGACAGCGATGACGGGCAGGGCGCCTCGGCGCTGCGCCAGCTGCTGGGCCTGTATGCCAACCTGGCCGAAGCGCCGGTTGCCCGGCAGATTGACGGCATTCGTCACTGCCAGCTGAAGCCGGTTTATCGCCGGGTGCCGGAGCCCGGTCCGATCGTCTTTGCTCGCGGCATTGGCATTGAGCTGCGCGTGGACGAGCAGGCCTTCTCCGGTTCCAGCCCGTGGCTGTTGGGCAGCGTGCTGGAGCGAGTATTTTCACGGCTGGTGGCGATGAACGCCTTTACCGAAGTGACGCTGACCAGTCAGCAGCGCGGTGAGGTGGGATACTGGTCGCCGCGCATGGGTAAAAGGGCGTTGATATGAGCCAGGCGACGGCAAAGCAGGAACTGAAGATCCATAAAGTCCAGCGGCTGCCAGAGCAATTCTGGCAGGGCGTGACGCTGGCGCCCTGGCGCTACGATCTGTTCCAGATGCTGCGTCGGCTGGATGCGCAGGGCGGCGAGCGCTATCCGCTTGGGCGCGCTCCGCTGCCCCGCCATGAACCTCTGCGTATCGGGCAGGAGCCCTCGCTGGCCTTCGCGCCGTCTACGCTGGCTAAAGCCAGCGCGCGCGAAAACAGTCCGCTGCATGACGTTTCGATCCTCAGCTTTGGCCTGTTCGGTCCGAACGGTCCGCTGCCGGTACACCTGACCGAATATGCGCGCGAGCGGATTTATCACCACCAGGACAGCAGCCTGAGCGCGTTCGCCGATCTGTTTCACCACCGGCTGACGCTGCTGTTTTATCGCGCCTGGGCAGATGCGCAGCCGACGGTGTCGCTGGACAGGGATGATGCCCATCACTTTGAGCGCTATCTGGCGAGCCTGATCGGCATGGGCCAACCGACACAGCTGGCGAAGGGAAGCCTGAGCGACCACGCGCGCTACGCCGTTGCCGGTCATCTGACCCGCCACGGGCGGGATGCTGAAGGGCTGCAAAAAATCCTCAGCTACTACTTCAAGGTGCCGGTCACGCTGGTGGAAAACGTGCCGCACTGGCAGCCGATTGACCGGCGAGAACGCGCCCAGCTCGGCGCCGGCAGGCGAATGCCAACGCTTGGGCAGTCTGCCTTCCTGGGGATCGCCGTCCGCGACGTGCAGCACAAGTTCCGCATTGAGCTGGGGCCGCTGAGGCTGGAAAGCTATAACCAGTTTTTGCCCGGTCAGTCCTGGGCGGAGCAACTGCGCGACTGGGTGCGGCAGTATCTCGGTATTGAATACGTCTGGGACGTGCGCCTGATTCTGGCGGCGGAGGACGTAAAGGGCGTGACGCTGGGCGGTCCGGCCCGATTAGGCTTCAACGGCTGGTTGGGCCATCAGGCCGAGCCCCGGCCGCGTAAAGATCTCACCTTCAGCCCGGAACCGCTTGAAAGTACCGGCGTGTAACAAGCAATAAACGGCAAGAGATGTTCGCTTCTGGTCATCCAACTTATTTACAGCCTCTAACTTACTGAGAAAAACCATGTCAGAAATCAGCCGCGCCGTACTGTTCGGCAAACTGGACACGCTGTTATTTACCTCGCTGGAAAGTGCCACCGCGTTTTGTAAGCTGCGCGGCAACCCTTACGTAGAGCTGGTGCACTGGCTGCATCAGCTGATGCAGCAGCAGGAGGGCGATTTACAGCAGCTGATCCGTTACTTTTCACTGGACGAAGAGGCACTCACGCGGGATATCGTTGCGGCGCTGGATCGTCTGCCCCGGGGGGCCAGCGCAGTCTCCGATCTGTCGGAACACATCGACAGCGCGGTGGAGCGCGCCTGGGTTTATGGCTCGCTGAAGTTTGGCGTACAGAAGATCCGCGGCGGCCATCTGCTGATCGCCATGCTGAAAACCTTCAACCTCACCAACCTGTTGAAAGGTATTTCCCCGCAGTTTAGCCGCATCAGCGCCGATGCGCTGCTCGAACAGTTTGATACCGTTTTTGCCAACAGCAAAGAGCAGCAGCAGCTTGCCGCTGCGCCCGCTGAAGCCGGTACGCCTCCACCGCAGAAAGGCACGCTGGCGCAGTATGCTCAGGACCTGACCGCGCGGGCGCGCGAAGGCAAAATTGATCCGGTCGCGGGACGTGATGAAGAAATCCGCCAGATGGTCGACATCCTGATGCGGCGTCGCCAGAACAATCCGCTGCTGACGGGCGAGGCGGGCGTTGGGAAAACGGCGGTAGTGGAAGGCCTGGCGCTGAGGATTGCCGCAGGCGATGTGCCGCAGCCCTTACAGGATGTTCAGCTGTGGCTGCTGGACATTGGCATGCTGCAAGCCGGTGCCGGGATGAAGGGCGAGTTTGAAGCGCGCCTTCAGGCATTAATCAACGAAGTGCAGTCCAGCCCAACGCCGATCGTCCTGTTTATCGACGAGATCCACACGCTGATCGGCGCGGGGGGACAGCAGGGGACGGGCGATGCGGCGAACCTGTTGAAACCGGCTCTGGCCCGCGGTCAGCTGCGTACCATCGGTGCAACGACCTGGGCTGAATACAAAAAATATATTGAGAAAGATCCCGCGCTGACCCGCCGTTTCCAGACCGTGCAGGTGCATGAACCGGATGAAGAGAAAGCGCTGCTGATGCTGCGCAGTACCGTCAGCCCGCTGGAGAAACACCACCGCGTGCTGCTGCTGGACGAGGCCGTTGCGGCGGCGGTGAAACTTTCCCACCGCTATATTCCTGCCCGCCAGCTGCCGGACAAGGCGGTGGCGCTGCTGGATACCGCCTGCGCGCGCGTGGCCGTCAGCCAGAGCGCTCAGCCCCCGCAGCTGGAAGATTGTCTGCACCGCATTCAGGCGCTGGAGATTGAAAAAGAGATTGCCGGACGTGAGCTGAAGGTCGGTATTGGCGACAGCGCGCGCGTTGAGGCGCTCGACGAACAGCTGGCAGACCTTACCGAACGGTCAGAAGCGCTGACCGCGCGCTGGCAGCAAGAGCGTGAGCTGGTGGATGGCATTATTGCGCTGCGTGCGCAACTGCATGAAGACACAGCCGACGCTGAAGAGGTTGCCAGCCTGCACCAAACGCTGAAGGAGCGTCAGCAGCAGCTGAAAGATCTTCAGGGCGAGGCCCCGCTGCTGTTTGCCGCCGTCGATGCCAACGTGGTGGCTGCGGTCGTCTCCGACTGGACCGGCATCCCGCTGGGCCGCATGGTGAAAAACGAAATCGACGCGGTGCTGAAGCTGGCCGACACCCTTAACGAGCGCGTGATTGGTCAGCGTCACGGCCTGGACCTGATTGCTAAACGCGTCCGCACGTCCCGCGCCCGGCTGGACGACCCGAACAAACCGGTCGGCGTATTTATGCTGTGTGGCCCGTCAGGCGTTGGTAAAACCGAAACCGCGCTGGCGCTGGCGGAAACTCTGTACGGCGGCGAGCAGAATATCATCACCATCAATATGAGCGAATTCCAGGAAGCGCACACCGTTTCCACCCTTAAGGGCGCACCACCGGGCTACGTGGGCTATGGCGAAGGCGGCGTGCTGACTGAAGCCGTTCGTCGACGCCCTTACAGCGTGGTGCTGCTGGACGAGATCGAAAAAGCGCACCCGGATGTGCATGAGATCTTTTTCCAGGTGTTCGATAAAGGCTGGATGGAGGATGGCGAGGGGCGGCATATCGACTTCCGCAACACCATTATTATTCTGACCTCGAACGTTGGTACGCAGCTTATCAGCGCCATGTGCGCCGATCCCGAGCTGATGCCTGAACCGGAAGCGCTGGCAGGCGCGCTGCGTCCGCCGCTGCTGGAAGTTTTCCCTCCGGCTTTACTCGGTCGCCTGCTGGTGGTGCCCTATTACCCGCTGAGCGACGAAATGCTCGCCAGCATTGTGCGTTTGCAGCTTAAACGTATCCAGCGTCGGCTTGAGCAGAACCACGGCATTGTTTCCGAGGTGGATGACAGCGTGATTGCTCAGGTTGTGCAGCGCTGCACCGAAGTTGAATCCGGCGGCCGCATGGTCGACGCCATCCTTACGAATACCCTGCTGCCGCAGATGAGCCAGATGTTGCTCACCGCCAGCGCGCAGGATGAACAGTATCGCCGCCTGCGTGTGACCCTACAGCAGGGCGAATTCCAGTGTCAGTTCGAGGCTTAGGCCCGTCACTATCAGAGAGTTGTCCAATATGTCAGAACACGATAATCCGCGCGCAGTCCCGAACGCCTTACCGGTGGGCTACCGTTTTAACGAGTTTGAAATCAAGGAAGTGATTGGCGGTGGCGGCTTTGGCATTGTCTATCGCGCCTGGGATCACCAGCTTGAGCGAACCATTGCCATCAAG
This sequence comes from Erwinia typographi, assembly GCF_000773975.1. Classification (GTDB taxonomy): domain Bacteria; phylum Pseudomonadota; class Gammaproteobacteria; order Enterobacterales; family Enterobacteriaceae; genus Erwinia; species Erwinia typographi. The sequence continues at coordinate 1,624 of NZ_JRUQ01000018.1, read as the reverse complement.
GAGTTTATGCCAGCTTCGCTGGCCGTCCGTAGTGACGACCTGACGCTGGTGCTGCGCAGCGAGCGTTTCAGCAAAACGTTCCATGCCGGACTTAATAGCTTTATTCAGGAGGCGCGCCTGCTGGCCCGCTTCAATCACCCGAACCTGCTGCACGTTCTGCGCTTCTGGGTACAGAACGACACGGCCTATATGGGCACGGCATTTTATACCGGCACCACGCTTTCTCATCTCCATCAGCAGCGCCCGGAGATGGTCAGCGAGGCCTGGATCCGCACCATGCTGCCGCCGCTGTTTGGGGCGATCAACACCATTCACCAGGAAGGCTACCTGCACCGTGATATCTCGCTGGATAATATCCAGATTCAGGAGAACGGCGTGCCGGTGCTGCTGGACTTTGGCTCCGCGCGTAAGGCTATCGGCAACCTCTCCGACGAGACCGAAACCATGCTTAAGCCCGGCTTCGCGCCGATTGAGCAGTACAGCGACGATAACGAAAGCGAGCAGGGAACCTGGACCGATATCTATGCGCTCGGCGCCGTACTGCATACGCTGATTGTCGGTTCACCGCCGCCGGTCAGCGTGGTGCGCAGCATTGAAGATAACTATCAGCCGCTGATCAAGCGGCAGCCGTTCGGCTACTCGCTGGCGCTGCTTAATGCGGTTGACCGCGCGCTGGCGCTTCAGCCAGAAGATCGTCCGCAAACCGTTGACGAGTTTGCCGGACTGATGGAGCTTTCACCCACCGATATCAACGATATCCACGAGGTGAAGGTCAGCAGGCCAGGCACGATGATGGTGCCGGTTGAACAGGTAGAAGAGGTTGCCGACAAGGCTGCCACGCCATTGAAACGCTTTATCGTGCCGGGGCTGATTGCCGCTGGCGTGCTGGTGGGTATCGGCGTGGGCGCTATGATTGCCGGAGGCGGCAGCGAGAGCCAGCCGCAAACCGCAGCCACCGCTCCAGCGAAAGCGCCATCCGCTGCTGAAGCCACTCCGGCGGCCTCACAGTCACCGACGGCGACGGCTGATGCCGCACCGGCAAACTCGCAGTCCAGCGGAGCCGCCACGACGCCTGCCGCCGCGCCACCGCCGCCGCCAGAACCGGTTGCTCAGGTCTATATCAAGCTGCTGCCGGGCGATCAGGTCGCGATGAACGGGAATCCGCAGGCGCTGGTCCCTTCCCCTAACGGCTTTGCCATGCTGCAACTGCCGCCGGGCGACTATCGCTTCAGCATCAGCAATAACGGCCACACGCGCGACCAGAGTATCACCGTCGATCGCGAAGGCGTGTGGCTGCTTAATCCGCAAAGTTAATCTTCAACAATCAGCCCGGCGCATCTGCCGGCCGGGCGCAGTCTTTCAGGGAAATCACCATGCTTGATCGCATCACGGTTCAACTACCGACAGAAGGCCTGCTGTTCTGGAAACTGGACGGCACCGAAGCGCTCTCCAGCGCCTTTGAAATCTCCGTCCAGCTGCTGAGCACCGACGCGCGCATTGAGCGCAAAGCGCTGCTGGGCCAGCCGATTACCGTTTCCATTCCCACCCAGAGCCTGATGGGCACCCGCTACCTGAACGGGAAAATCACCCGGGTGACGGTAGGCAGCACGGAGCTGAGCGGCAC
>NZ_JRUQ01000017.1 GCF_000773975.1 Erwinia typographi | reverse complement strand
AGAATCGTGTACAGGGTCTTCAATTGGTTTTTTCATATTAGTTCTGCAATATCTGTTCAATCAATTCTGTCAAGAATAAGTGATGAATCTTTTGAAAAATACACAATCCTTAAGCTTCTTAAAAAGAAGGTTGTCTTTTACGGTTCTATATGGATGGCCTTTATTGTCATGGCGGGTATCTTCTCAATTTTTTCCGAGTTGAACATAGCTGCTTTAGTCGGAGGTAATTTCATCTTTACTATTTTCCTGGCAATTATCTTCAATATTGACATTGGCCGTTATCAAATATCAGGTTTGTGGGGTTCTCTCAAAGCTGCCAAAGCAAATTTTAGTCAGTAAACAGAGGTGGCTTACTGCCACCTCTGCACTTATCACTTTGCAATACCGAGAAACACCGCCAGACAGCGTTCCACTTCAATCAGCGTGTCGACGTGAATATGCCCGAAAACCGGGCCTATCTTTTCACGCCGTGAAGTGAATGCTTTATCAATCATTACCTGCGAGGGTTTCTCCAACCCGTTACCGGTATCCGGCGCCACTGTTATCCGAAGGAGTGGAGCATTAATGATTGTGCCCGTTACTGGCAACAGCGTTACTGAAGTATGTGAACTGAACTGATCTGCCTGAATAACAAGCGCGGGGCGGGGTTTACCAAAATCCCCCTGCATGGCAACCGTAACAAAGTCTCCCCGGTTCAATCTGTCCAGCCATCAATATCTGTTATCGAGTCGTCCATCAGTGCCTGGATCTCTTCATCCTCTCTGTCTGCCTGCGCGGCCAGAAGGCACTGCCGACGGCATTCTTCTGAGAAGTCAGGGCGCCGGGTATCCGGAACCCAAATCTGTACTGGCCTGAGACCTGCCTGGCGCAGGGCATCCCGGTGCTTCTGAACGCGTGAGTTTACGTGTGCCATTCCGGCCTCCTGAGTGTTACATGAAACACCCAGCATACTCCGCATGTCTGTTACATGCAACGCAGTGACACGTATACCTTCACGCTCTGCAGCGTGAATTCAAATTAACCAGAACTAACGAGGTGAACATGCTGATTCATCTGACCCCGTCGTATTTCCTGCAGTACTGCAACGTGTCCGTGGAGCTGATCGATGTCTCCGTACCTGAGCTGGGACTGGTGCTGGAGAACGGCAGGGATGTGACCGTCCGTTTTCCTGCACCCAATAAGCGGCTGCACTACGTCTGCCGCAAAAAAGGGCGCAAAGCGGTTTATGGCATTTTTATTGAGACTGACCGTCCTGTGAATGATCTCACCCTTATCACCCGCTGGGCCGTGCGCGGCGCGGTGTGCCTGCACCGGGTGCATATGCATATCACCGGCACTGACGATGCGGTGACCGACGTCATTCACCTCTGGTCTGCGCACGCCCGCACGCCATTTGGTGACCGGTCATCGCCTGACTCCAGGGAGTGGATACCCGCCGCCTGTCAGCCACGTCTCAGCGTTGCGGCCGCAGACCGGGTCTCACAGCGTGAGACTGCCATCTGGCGCAGGGCAGACCCCGCTGGCCTTATCCGCGAGCAGACGGAGTTCTACCCGGTGCCAACCGTTGAACCCGAACGTCTGACCACGGAGGGATGGTGGAACCGGCGTCTGCCTGTCCCGGATGACGCCTTTACCGCCACCGTCAGGGACTACCCTGACACGCTGCGCGTGCTGTACCCCGGTCCCGGCGTGACGGTCTGCCCACTGTCAGAGCATCTGCAGCTGATACAGGACGACCTGATGCGGGAAGGGCTGGAGGAGGCGTTTAATCGTCTGATTGCTCCGGTCATGGAGGATATCCGTGACCGCTGCCCGGTGTTCTTCACCAATACCAGCAATCTGATGGACAGCATCCGCTGCTTTTCACCGCGCTTCCAGGCACTGCCGGAGGCCGGTAAAGCCTTTGTTGAAAGCCAGATTAACCAGCCGCTCTTTCAGTTCGCTGACTGACGCCATTCAGCCTGTCGCATAACGTACAGAGGACATGAACCATGATGAAAAGTGATATCCCGCAACTCCGTGAACTGGTCCGTAAGACCCGGTCGTTGCTGGACGCCCCCGACCTGTGCCAGCTGGAGGCGGTGGTGACAGCATCAGAGGAACTTGACCGTATTGCGCAAAAGCTGCGGTGGCGGTTACGCCCGACGCCGGGGAAGGTCAGTGCCATCGGCCTTATTCTGTGGCGGGCACGCCTGCAGGAAGTGGATAGACAGGGGAGAACGTCTGCGGCTGTGGCCACCCTGGGGGACGCAGCGGACCTGCTGAAAAAGGTGTATTCCATTCTGAATAAGGGGTGGGTGTACCGGTCCTGGGTCAGCTCAAATTATTCCTTCGTGTTTTGCGTGATATTCACCGGGGTCATTTATGGTTTGTTTTCACTGGCGTTGTGGGCCGGTGCCCCGCTGATAGTCTGCTCAGTCGTCCTGGCAGGTGTAATTGCTTTGATGACCGCCGTTGCCATCCGGGACAAAGATGGTGTGGCCACTTTCTGGTCGTTGTATGGGCTGGTGCCGTTATACGTGCTGTGGCACGTATAAAAACAACAGGCAAAGAGGGGTACGTATGAAGCGGAGACATTATATGCAGGACATCAGCACGCAAAGCGATTTTTTATACGTAGAGGCGGCCATCAGCCGCATTTGCCAGACCCTGGAGACCAGGCCGTTCAGCCAGTTTTCTGGCGATAGCGATATCCAGATATACCTCACTGAAATCCGGCGTTCGCTCCTCAGCAGACGCTTTCCTGATGCCGACGTTGTTGAGTACCTCTGTGACGATCTGCGGCAGGAGAAATTCAGGGTGGTGCGCGAGGAGGGGCGTCAGTCCCGGTCAGCGGCTGAGATCCAGGTGGTGATCGATTCGCTCAAGGACCTGCACCGGTTGCTGCAGCTCACTGTCCAGTCCGGCCCCGGCCCTTCACCGTCAGACACTGACGATCTTTTTTCCCCGAAAGTGTCTGGTGTACTGGTTGCGGGGTCAGTGGCGGCACTGATATTCGCATTCCTGGTCTTTTATCTGGGGCCGGATCGTTCCCCGGTGTATGCCCTCTGCGCGCTCTCTTCCGGCTGCCTGTCGTATTTACCTGACGGACTGGATAAGGCGGTTTTTCTTTTCTGGACGGCGGCTTTCACCGTCCTGGCGCTGGCCACCCTGACCGGCGCGTGACGTACCCGCACCACCCTGACATCTCTGCTCTTTCTCTTAACCTTAAGCAGGAGTAAGTCCATGCGCAAAATAACCACCCTCTCCGGTCGCGTGCTGTACCGGAGCGGGCAGCTGGTGACGTCTGCCAGCCACATCACCGCCAGTTTTATTCAGCTCACCGCCACGGGATGGGCACTGCTGCTGGCCGTGATGCTGATATGCCTCCCGGACGCGGATAACACGGGAAGCCATAAAAACCACCGGCGATGTTATCGCGCTGCTGAGAAGCACCCTGTGGGTGAGCACCGTCATCAGCCTGAACGTCGTCCTGTTCAGGGAATTCTGTCGCCACACCCTCTGAGCCTGTAAGCCCGACCCGCCCGCCGCAGTGCCTGACATCCCTGTCAGGGCGAGGAGGCGGAATATCACCACCGCCCGTACCCGGGCACGTTCACACTGAACCCACACCCTGCGGGGGATAAATTATGCCTGCCAGTATTATCCGCGTCACTCAGGTGACCTGCGGCGACCCGAACGCACCTGTCGCCTTCTTTGCTTCTGACGCTGCTAGCGTCGTGTACTTCGACACCGCCCCCGGCCAGACGCCTGACGCGGTGCGTGCGCAGATATTCCGGCTCTTTGAGGATGCCATTAACCCGGACTACGACCCGGTCAGCGGGCAGGGCAGTTTTCAGACCCTTGACCGTGACCCTGACATCGCCAGCTATGAGGTGCCCTTATGAGCCTTAATGCCCGCGACTTCACCCAGGGTGGCCAGGTCCTGAAGTACATGATAGGCATGTTCATGCAAATCATGAACATCGCCTCTTACTGGGTGATGATGTTCACACTCGTTATTTTCCTTGCCTGGATGTTACTGCGCCTGACGCTGCAGGCGTTTCTTCACGGCAGCGCGTACTGGCTGATTAAGTGGTTCATCATGCCCTTCAAGCACGTCACCGGTAAAACGCCGGGCGGCAGCTGGACGTTTCACTTTGAGCGTCCCACCGGCGAGGTGGTGACGTTTAAGCACACGGCGCTGCAGGTGATGACCGACCCGTACTTCATCCAGATGGGGCAGGCGGTGAAGAACGCCGCCTTCTACGGCTGGGGCATCGCCGCCTTCACCTTTGTCGGCACCATTATGGCCATCACCTGGTATCTGGGCCAGAAGGGCAAAAAACAGCGCGACAACGAGCAGACCGGCGGCCGCGACCTGGTGGACAACCCGCAGGCGATCAACCGGCTGCTGAAGAAAGCCGGAGTCATGTCGCCGCTCAGTATCTGCGGCCTGCACATCCTGAAAGACTCCGAGATGCAGAACTTTGCCTTCCACGGCACCGTCGGGTCGGGCAAGAGTACCGCACTTAATGACCTGCTCACGCAGCTGCGTGCGCGCGGCGACCGCGTCATCGTGTACGACAAGGGCAATAACTTTATCCCCACTTTTTACCGGCAGGACAAGGACAAAATCCTCTGCCCGTTCGACGAACGCTGCGCCCCGTGGGACCTGTGGGAAGAGTGCCAGACGATTGGGGATTTCGAGAACTTCGCCACGTCGCTGCTGCCCGACAGCAGCGGCAGCAGCGACCCGTTCTGGGTGCTGTCGGCGCGTTCACTCTTTGTGGCCACCGCGCGGCGCATGGCGCGTGAAAAAGACCGCAGCATCGGTGAGCTGCTGAAAAAGCTGATGTCCATCAGCCTGGCGGACCTGCGCCAGTTCCTGGACGGCACCGACGCGGCCAACCTGGTGGACGGCAGCATCGAGAAAACCGCGATGACCATCCGCACCATTCTCACCACCTACGTGCGCTCGCTGCGCTACCTGCAGGGACTTGACCAGTCAGGCCGCCATCCGTTCAACATCCGCGACTGGCTGCACACGGAGGACGCCTCCGGCGACAACCCGTGGATATTCATCTCCAGCGATGGCCAGAACCATAACGCGCTCAAGCCCCTGCTCAGCGCGTGGCTCTACATGACCATGTCCGGCATTCTCGGCCTGAAGGCCAGCCGCGAGCGGCGTATCTGGCTGCTGATGGATGAAATCCCGAGCCTGCACAAGCTGCCTATCCTGTCGGAGTTCTGCGCCGAGGGGCGCAAGTTCGGCGGCTGCCTCGTGGCGGGGCTGCAGAACTTCCCGCAGCTGGAAGTCTGCTACGGGCCGGTTCAGGCAAAAGACATCTGGGACCTGCTCAACACCCGCATTTTCTACCGGGCGCCCAGCGGGGAGGTGGCGACGTTCGTACAGAAGGAAATCGGCGAGCGGCGCCATAAAAAGTTCCGTGACCAGTACAGCTACGGCGTCGACATCATCCGTGACGGCGTGTCGTTCTCCAAAGACGAGGTGAATGAGTTCCTGGTCAGCTACTCCGACGTGCAGCGCCTTAATGACCTGGAATGCTACGTCACCCTGCCGGGTGACTGGCCGGTGGTGCGCATGAAGCTGCCCTGGAAAGCGTACCGGACCATTGCTGACGGCCGTATCCCCCGTGAGGTGGAGGATGTGTTCGATGCGGACCTGGAGGCGCAGCTGACCGAACCGGATCTGCTGACCGACAACGTGGTCAGGCGGCTGTTTGGTGACGTCGACAGCACGGCGGCCGGAACCGTGCCACCCGCTGCGAAAGCGGCCGCCAGCGGCCCGCCCGCAGAGACACCGCCTGCCGCCAGTGAAGAGCCTGACGGGCGTGAGGTCAGCCTGCCGCAGACCCGTGCCGGTGACGCTGCCCCGCCAGCCACACCGGCACAGAGCAGCCCGTCATCCCCACCGCCGCCGGACCTTACCGGGGCGCAGCTGGACGTCCGGCATCACGAGGCCGGTGCCGATTTTCAGGACCGTATCTGAGGTGACCCATGCTGTCAGTTTCCACAGTCAAAAGTGCGGGCGGTGCCGGTAATTACTACACCGCCGAAGACAACTATTATTTCCTGGGTGAGCAGTCCACGGGCTGGTACGGCACCGGCGCGGAGTCGCTGGGGCTGGAGGGACCGGTGGATAAGGCGATGTTCACCGCCGTGCTGGAAGGCCAGATGCCGGACGGCACCGACCTGTCGCGCATGGAGAACGGCGTCAATAAACACCGTCCCGGCTATGACCTGACCTTTTCGGCGCCGAAAAGTGTGTCGGTGCTGGCGCTGGTCACCGGCGACAGCTATCTGATTGAGGCGCACAACCGGGCGGTTGAAAAGACCCTTGATGAGATAGAGAAGACAGCCACCACCCGCACCATGCAGGACGGCGTGTCGGTGATGGAGCAGACCGGTAACCTGCTGGTTGCCCGCTTCCTGCACGACACCAGCCGCAATCTGGACCCGCAGCTGCACACGCATGCGGTGGTGGCCAACGCCACGCTGGCGGCGGACGGCTGGAAAACGCTCTCAACGGATACCAGGAACCGGCAGGGCTTCACCGACCAGGTGTGGGCGCTGCAGGTCAGCTACGGCGCCCTGTACCGGGGCTTTTTACGCAATGACCTTGAGGGGATGGGATACCCGACAGTCACCACCGGTGAGCGCGGGGAGTGGGACATTGAAGGCGTGCCGGTGAAGGAATTTTCCTCCCGCCGTCAGGACATTCTCGACGTGGTGGGGGCGGATGCCAGCGCGAAGGCCAAAAGCATGGCCGCGCTGGACACCCGGCAGAAAAAAGACTTCAGCGAGATGGAGTCCGTCAGGGAACACTGGCAGGCGACGATGCAGGACACCGGCTTTGATGCGGCTGCGCTCCGGGAGCGGGTGGCGGAGAACCGGGCGCAGCGTCAGGCAGAGCAGGAACATGACGTGCCGTCACCGGAGTCAGGCAGCGGTAAAGGAAAAGCCACCGGCGTCCGGGCGGAGGCCCGGCCGGAGCGCACAGCGATTGACGCAGAGGTGAGCAGCGCCATCGCCCGCCTGTCGGAGAAAAACGTGCGCTTCACCTACGACAGCGTGCTGACCAGCGTGCTGACGCATGTGCCGGTCGACAGTGGCGTGCTGTTTAAGGTCCGGGGTGCCGTGGATGAGGCCATCTCCCGGGGCGCCATGCTGGCGGTCGACAAAAACCAGACCCTGTTCACCTCCGCCGCCCACCTGCGCGATGAGCAGCGCCTGTCGCAGGTGGCCGCCGGTCTGGCGGAAAAGGACGGCACGCTGCAGCCGCCGGGCAGTGAGCGGGGCGTGATGGCGCAGCTGGCGGAGGCGAACCGCGCCGTCACCCTGGTGGACATCCGGGGCAGCCAGGCGTATCTGCAGCAGTTCAGCGCCTCGGTGGCGGCGATGGCGGAAAAAAATGCCCGCCCGCTGGTTGTGGTGGCCGCCGACGGCGGCGGGGTGAAGCGCCAGGCGGCGCTGTTCGCTGAGCAGCGTGACGTCACGCTGACCACCCCCGCAAAGCTCGCGGAGACGCCGCTGCCGGAGAATGCGCTGGTGCTGGTCAGTGAGGCCGAGCGCTTCAGTACCACCGCCATGCACGACGTGCTCAAAACCGCAGGCATGCAGGGCGCCACCACGGTGGTGGCGGACACCCACGCCCGGCGCACCACCGGCTTTGCCACCGAGGTGCTGAAGGCGGCCGGGGTGAAGAGCTTCACCGCCAGCGCCGCCGGAGATGCGGTGGCGGTCACGCTGGTGCAGAAGGACACGGTGGACGACCGGCTGACGGTGGCCGCGCGGTACTACGCGCAGGAAGCGGCGGCCGGGAAACAGGTCACCGCGCAGGCCGGTAACGCGAAGGCCCGCGCGCAGCTGACCGGCAAAATCCGTGAGGCGATGACGGAAGACGGCTCCCTTGGACGGGTGCTGACGCAGGTGACCGTGCGCGAGCCGGTATGGCTCGATGCCGCCAGTCGTAATGACCGCACAAAATACCGGGAAGACATGGTGCTGGAGCACCACACCGGTCAGGGGGAGCATGCGGACTTCACCATCACCGGCGTCAGCGAGAGGCACAACCTGCTGACGCTCTCGGATGAGAAAGGGCAGACGCAGGGGCTGAAAATCAGCGACATCGACAGCCACTGGCGCCTGTTCAGCGAGAAAAAGCTGGAGCTGCGCGAGGGCGAGCGGCTGCGTACCTTTGCTGACATCCACGTAAAAGCCGGTGCCGGTGACACCCTGACGGTCACCGGCCTGAAGACGGGGCGCTGGCTGTTTAAGGATAAGCTGGTGATGGAGAACAGCAGCGGCCAGCGGCTGCAGGTGAGTCCTGACGTGCCGCTGTATGCCGGGTACGGCTACGCGGAGTCGTTCGGCGCCACCCGGCGCACGGAAGGGAGCGTGATTGCGGTGCTGGCCGGGAAAGACGTCAGCGACACCACGGTCAACATGCTGAAGCGAAGCGGTGACAGTGTCACCGTATTCACCCCCCTGGATGAGCAGACCATCGCAAAACGCCTGGAGGAGAACCGGCCCTCCGTCACCGTCACCGGCAGCGTGACGTCCCTGAGCGGCCATGATGAACTGACGGACGCGCTGCGCACGCTGGCGTCGCGAAAGATGACGAACGGCGAGCGTATTGTCCGCCAGACCGTGGAGAAGGTGACGGGCGGCAACGTGACCTTCAGCACCGCGAAGGTGATGGCAGATATCGTTAATGACGAAGCGATGCTGACCCAGGATGCGGAACTTCAGCTGCGGCTGCTGGAGAGCCGGGGCGAAATCATTCCGCTCAGCGCGGAGCAGGGTGCGGCCGGGCTGTACATCACCCGCGAGAACTTCAGCAACGAGCTGACCATCCTGCGCCACGTTGCTGAAGGGAAAAATGCGGTGGTGCCGCTGGCGCCCGGCGGGCTGACGGCAGAGCAGGCCGGGCCGCTGACGGACGGCCAGCGGCAGGCGGCTGACCTTATCCTGACCTCCCCTGACCGCATCACCGCCATCCAGGGCTATGCCGGGGTGGGGAAAACCACCCAGTTCCGCACCGTGGCCACTGCGCTTAACGCGCTGGACAGCCCGCCGGTGATTGCCGGTCTGGCGCCCACGCACCGGGCGGTCAGCGAGCTTAACGGCGCCGGGATACCGGCGCAGACCATCGCCAGCTTCCTGAGCGAGAACAGCCAGTGGCAGGCCTCCGGCGAGGCGCGGGATTACAGCAACACGCTGTTCGTTATCGATGAGTCCTCGATGAACGGCAATGCGCAGATGGCCTCCCTGCTGACGGCCATCACGGAGGGCGGCGGCCGTGCGGTGCTGAGCGGTGACCGTGACCAGCTGAAATCGCTGGAGTCGGGCGTACCCTTTGCGCTGGCGCTCGAGCGCAGCGCCGCCGATGTGGCGGTGATGAAGGAGATTGTGCGGCAGACCCCGGCGCTGAAGCCGGCCATTGAGGCCATCATTGCCGGCAACGTGAAGGAGGCCGTCACCGTGGCAGAGCAGGTGCCGCCACAGACCGTCCCCCGCCAGGCAGGGGCTTACGTGCCCGGCAACAGCATGGTGGACGTGACGGCCCTGCAGGCTGAGGCCGGAAAAGAAGCCCGTGAAGCGGGCGCCCGGGCGGGACTGCCGGAGGATGAAATCTCTGTTCCGGCGGTGAACATCTACGAACTCGTGGCGGATGACTTCACCGGCAGAACGCCGGAGGCCCGCAACGACACGCTGATAGTGACCCCGCTGAACGCTGACCGGCGACTGGTGAATGACCGGGTGCATGAGGGGCTTAAAAAGAGCGGTGAGCTGGGTGAGTCGGTCACGGTGAGGCAGCTGGTCCGCGTCGGGAACAGCAATGCTGACCTCGGGCGGCGCTCATTCTGGCAGGAGAACCGGGGCAATACCGTACGGATGGGCGAGGCATACTATGAGGTGGGCGCCTTTGAGCACCTCAGCGGCATTTTCCGGCTGCACGGGCTGGAGGGCGCTGACGACCGCTGGTTCATGCCGCCGGAGCTGCGCAAGGAGAACGTGGCGGTGTTTGAGTCCCGGTCCGTTGAAATCAGCACCGGCGAGAAAATCCGTCTCACCGCCACCGACCGCGAGCGGGGCGTGCGGGCGAGCGACATGGCCACCGTCACCGGCGTCACGCGGGACGGCCAGATTACGCTGGACACCGGCGACCGGTCACTGACCCTGAACCCCCGGGCAGCGCTGGCTGACCAGCACCTGGACTACGGCTACGCCGTCACCACCTACAGCGCCCAGGGCGCCTCGGTGCCGTACGTCATTGCCCTGGTGGGCAGCGACAGGGCCAGCGGCATGATGGCGACGCTGGACAACACCTACGTGGCGCTGTCCCGGGCAAAAGAGCATGTGCAGCTGTATGCCGGAAACCTTGAGAAATGGACGGGGCTGGTTGAGCGCAACAGCGGTAAGCGCCAGACCGTGCATGACGTGATGATGCGCACGGAAGACCTGCGGGCGGGCCGGGAAGTGCAGCTGTGGGAAGCCAGCCTGCCGGTGGCGGAAACGCGGCTGGCGCAGCGCACTGACAGCGACCTGACGGCGGACGCGCGGTTCCTCTCCGGGAAGGCGCCGGAGGTGATGTGGCCGGTCATCAACGAACACGGGCGGCAGCGGGGCAACTGGCATGTGCCGGTCTCACCCGCCACGGGCGCCCTCAGTCTGGAGAACGCGCACTATGAAGGGGCGGCCGACGGCACCCGCATCGTGCTGCAGAAGGGCGAGGGCCGCGCTGCCGCCCTGGAGGCGGCCACGCCGGATGAGGCGCTCGCGCTGATGGCGGAAAACCCGCAGAGTCCGGTGGTGCTGCGTAACGACCCGCCTGCCGCACAGGAGGACGCCACCCCGGACGGAGAGGAACGGGTGCGCAGTGAGGCAGAGCTGCAGCAGGCCGCTGACGCCGCGCTGAAGACGCAGGCGCCGGAGCTGCAGCCTGAATCCACCGGAGAGCCTGACGCGGCACTCACCGCAGAGGAGGTGCTGCTGAAAGAGGCGGTCGCTGAACTGGAGCAGGACGCTGAACTGGCGCAGGCAAATGACTATGACCACAGCCCTGAACACGAACAGAAGCAGGAGGAAAAACACGCGACTGAACGGCTGAACGATGAAGTGAACATTGTGCGCCACGACCGGCCTGAGCCGGACGCGGACCGACTTCCCAACCGACAGAAAACCCTGGAGTAACCCTGATGATGACCTTACTGGCCCCGGCCACCGTGGCCGTGTTTGTGTACATGCTGCTGCTCTGGCTGCCGGAGCTGCAGGACCCCGCGCCGGTGCTGCGGCGCTGGAGCCGGACCGGCGGTAACCCGGCCAGCTTCCACGCCGCTGACGCCGTGGTGACCGCCGCCACCGGCCGCTTTGCGGCGCGGCACGCGCTCACTGAGACGCAGACCGCCCTGCTGAACGGGATGAGCAGCCGCCCGGCGATGGTGCCGGTGACGCTGCTCATTCATCCGGCGCTGGTGCGCTTCGACGGCACGCGCTTTGTGCGCGGCAGCGCGTTTAACCTGCTGCTGGCGGGGCTTGCCGGGCTGGGGCTGATATTTCCGCCGACGGTCGGCGCCGCGCTGGGTGACGTGCCGCTGTGGGTCTTCCCGCTCACCGATATCGTCACCTTCGCGATGGGCTGGTTTTTGCTGAAAAACGCGCTGTCAGATATCAGCCTGATTAACCTGGTGCTGACCGGGAAACACTGACGGCCTGCCGCCCTGCGGTTGGCCGGTCCCTCACAGAGGCGATTAGAAACCGCCGTCTGCTCACGACCCCTGAAAGGAAACCTTATGCACAAACGTCACCTGCCGCTGTTACTCAGCGGCCTGATACTGCTCTGCCCGCTGACCGTTCCGGCCGCCCCCGGCGTCAGCGTGGGCTTCTCGCCGGAGGGCACGGCACAGACGCTGGTGCTGAACGTCATCGACAGCGCCACGCAGCAGATACGCCTCGCCGGTTACAGCTTCACCGCGCCGGACATCGTGCAGGCGCTTATCCGCGCGAAGGGACGCGGCGTGGACGTGAAGGTGGTGCTCGATGAGAAGGGCAACCGCAGCAAGACCAGCCAGGCGGCCATGAACCTGCTGGTCAGCAACGGCATCCCGGTGCGCACCAACGGGAAGTACGCCATCCTCCATGACAAAACCCTTATCACCGACGGCCGCACGGTGGAAACCGGCTCGTTTAATTACACGCGCTCGGCTGAGCAGCGGAACAGCGAGAACGCGCTGGTCATCCGCGACATGCCTGAGCTGGCCGCCCGTTACCTGACGCACTGGCAGTCCCGCTGGGACGGCGGTGATGATTACCGCCTGCCGTACTGATTTTACCCCCGATAATCAGCCCCCTGACCTGGAGTAACACCATGAAAAACACGACAGATAATCGCCTCACTGACCTCATCACCGGCCCTGATGACAGGATGCTCAGTGAACCCGCCATCACATCGTCCCCGGAAGGGGGCCAGCCAGTGACAGAAAAAGGGCGACTGAGGCTGACCCTGAGGTATGCCACTCCGCAGACCGGCGCATTTATGGCCCGGCTGTGGCAGGCCTTTTTTATCGCCGGGATTAGCCTGCTGCTCGCCGGTTGCGGCGTCTGGTGGTGCAGCCACTGGATGTTTGACGCGGTACTGGCGGACCAGATGGACCCGCAGGCGCTGCGGGTGAAAGCCATCTGGAACGTGCTGATGTATTTTGTGCCGCTGACGATGGTCATTACCGGCGCGGTGATGGCATTTGTTTCTCCGGTGCTGGCACTGATTTATCTGTTACCGGACCCCGTACTTACCCGCAGCAAACCGGCACAGGACTGAAGGAGGAGCAATGGCTAAAGAACGTTACCTGTTTGACGTGACGACCACGGACAGAATTGAGCACACCAAGGCGTACGAGGATTTTATCCGCAGCATCCGGCTGAACCTGCCCCGGGTGAAGAAAATTGAGGTGACCTGCTACCGGGCCGGGAATGCGGTCACCGAACTGGTGATGTACCACAGTGAGGGCAGCCAGCTCTGCCTGACCATCTGGGAGGGAAAACTCAGCCTGCCCCCGCTGTTGCCGGACAATGTCCGCCTGTCGCTGCTGGAGATCTCGCTGCAGGACGTGACGGACATTCTGATCCTGGTGACGTCGCTGGCCCGGCTGTACCGGCTGGCGCCGTATCTGCCGGGCGATCCGCACTCATCTGCGGTGCTGACGTTTATGCAGGAAGAGTAAGGGCACGCCAGCCCTTACTGTTTCAGTGATTTTTTATACCCGATCACGTAATCCTCCTGACGGGCAGTACGCCAACTGCCCTGAAAGGAAAAAAAGTGAACCTATCACCCTGAACGCTGTGCTATCCTCCGGAAAAGTTTTCATTTTTTTCTGAGGTGGTCAATATGACACAGCAGTCAGCACCCTCGTTGACCCACGGTAAACGCAGTAAGAAACGCGATAAACCTATGAGCGGTGTAGAGCGGCAACAAGCTCTTATTGCCAGAAGGAAAGAAACACACAGTGAGTTAAGGCTTTACATAACAAAGCCGGTCAAAGCAATGTTGCAAGATCTCTGTAAGGCTGAGGGACTAACGCAAAACGCTATGGTCGAAATGTTGATTGTTGCGGCAAGTAATAACGCAGATAACGATGAACGCGGCAATGTTAAGGATTAACTTCGTTGAGTATTTCGGATTTAGGTGATAGATTACGGATCGTTAACGTATTTTGGCGGGCCACGCCTTAAGGTGGCAGGGAACTGGTTCTGAAAAGAATAAAGAGCCAGAAAAAAGAAAACCCCGATAATCTCAGCTTTGGCGGGCCAGAAGATTAACCGGGGTCACTAACAAAACCGTATAGAAGCTGTTGCTCTATACGGGGAGTATATGTGCATGCTCAGAAAAAGACAATACCTTCTGTGCTTACTCCTTCTGCGCGACATAAGCGCAGGCAGGGGTGGCTGACCAGATTGTTGCTTTACCTCATTCTGACACCCCCGGTTTATACCGGCCTTCACGGCGCGGCGAGTCCAACCGTCTCAGGAAAGGACTGTCCAAAACCCACCGTAATCATCAGCCCGTGTTTAACGGCAAAATCCCGCGCGGCATGGCAGCCAAAGTCGTTGCCTGTTTCCGTGGCCACGACTGGTGCCGCAATCATGACCTGATTGCGCTGCGTCAGCAGGGCTATACGCCCTACACCCGCATGTTCGATCCGTCCTTCCGGCCGAAGCCGATGCGCATCACCCCGCGTTCAGAGAGCCGGGAAGCGCTGACCGCGCTGTCGCTGGTGCTGGCGGCCAACTGTGACTACAGCCCGGATAGCGAGTACATGTTCGAAGTGATGCTGCCGGTGGAAGAAATCGCCCGGCGGATGGGGGTGCTGCACGTCTATGAAAGCGGCCGTAAAGCCTACGACGTCCTGCTGCACGCGCTGCGCGTCCTCGAGCAGCTGGACTACGTCGTGGTTCACCGCGACCGCGATACCGATTCCGGCCAGAACAAGCCGGTGCGCATCTTCCTGACGGAGCGGTGCTTCACCTCACGCGGGATGACCGTCGAGAACGTGCGGGAGTGGCTGCACAAGTACCGCCAGTGGGCGGTGGCCACGGGCGTGGCAGAGTCAATGCGCGAGAAGTACGCCCGTCATCAGCTGAA
>NZ_JRUQ01000016.1 GCF_000773975.1 Erwinia typographi | reverse complement strand
GCTATTTAGGACGGGTCAAACCCATAAAAAAAGACGCCAGTAGGCGTCTTTTTCACTTTATTCGTTTCAAACTGCGGCAACGCCAGGTCGAACCCCCAGAGTGTGGCAGATAGCGTAACTCATTTCGGCGCGGTTCAGCGTGTAGAAATGGAAATCCTTCACGCCTTCGCGGCTGAGGATTTTCACCATGTCCATCGCCACGTTGGCGCCCACCATTTTGCGGGTCTCAGGATCGTCATCCAGCCCTTCAAACATGCTGGTCATCCAGCCCGGCACGCGAACGTTAGTCATTGTGGCAAAGCGCTGCAGCTGCTTAAAGTTGGAGACAGGAAGAATACCCGGCACGATTTCCACGTCGATGCCAGCGGCCACGCAGCGATCGCGGAAACGAAGGTAGCTCTCGACGTCAAAGAAGAACTGGGTAATCGCACGGTTGGCACCGGCATCAATTTTACGCTTAAGGTTAATCAGGTCCGCCTGCGCGCTCTTAGCTTCAGGGTGGACTTCCGGGTAAGCCGCCACGGAGATATCGAAATCCCCGACCTCTTTCAGCAGGCCCACCAGGTCGGCGCCGTACATCTCTGGCTTACCGCCGCCCGGCGGCAAATCGCCGCGCAGAGCAACGATGTGACGAATGCCGTTGTTCCAGTAATCCTGGGCGATAGTGCGCAGTTCGTCGCGAGTCGCGTCAATGCAGGTCAGGTGCGGAGCGGCTTCCAACCCGGTACGATCTTTAATGCCTTTGATAATACTGTGCGTGCGGTCACGCTCGCCGGAGTTGGCGCCGTAGGTGACGGAGACGAACTTCGGTTTCAGGCTGCTGAGACGATCGATAGAGCTCCACAAAGTCTGTTCCATTTCACTGGTACGCGGCGGAAAAAATTCGAAAGAGACGTTAATTTGCCCGTTCAGTTCGGCCAGGCTCTGGTTCAGCGCTTCGCGCTGATTGGCGTGGAAAAAACTCATACCTGCTTACCTCATCGATCGCTCTGTAAATGACGCCTGCCGTTGAACATCCATACGTTTAGACGTCCAGACATTCAAAATGACGGAATTTGGTTATTTCGTCAACTGATAATTGGTCAACATGCGTGACAAATTCTCAGCGAAGTTGAATAAATTTCATGATAACGAAAACGGCTGGGATGCATCAGCGGGCCAGCGGACGCTGGCCCGAAAAGGATAAACTACAGCAGCTGCGCCAGCCTGTTCAGATCCGACTGGATCGCCCCAGCCGTCACATCGCGCCCGGCTCCTGGCCCACGGATCACCAGCGGGTTATCACGATACCAGCGGCTTTCAATGGCAAAAACGTTATCGCACGGCAATAACGAGGCCAGCGGATGGTCATTACGCACCGCTTCCACGCCAACGCGCGCCTTGCCATTCGCATCAAAGCGGGCGACATAGCGCAGCACCAGCCCCATTTCCTGAGCGGCCTCAAAGCGCTGCTGCATCTGTTCGTTAAGGGCATCGCCGTTCTCGAAGAAATGATCGACCGACTCCTCTTCACAGCTTTTCGGCACCAGCGACTCAACGCGAACCTGATCCGGTTCAATATCATAGCCCGCTTCACGCGCCAGGATGACCAGCTTCCGCATAACGTCCAGGCCGGAGAGATCCACCCGCGGATCCGGCTCCGTCAGCCCCTGCTGCCATGCCTGGTCAACCAGCTCGGTAAACGGCACCGTGCCGTCATACTGAAGGAACAGCCAGGAAAGCGTACCGGAGAAAATACCGCTGATAGACAAAATACTGTCGCCGCTTTCACGCAGATCGCGCACCGTATAGTTGACGGGCAGCCCTGCCCCAACGGTGGCATTGTAAAGCCAGTGGCGCCCGGTTTTGGCAAAGGCGTCGCGGATCTGGCGATAGCGATCGCTGCTGGACGCCCCCGCAACCTTGTTCGCGCTGACGACATGAAACCCATGGCTGGCAAAATCCAGATACTGCCCGGCCAGCGAGTCGCTGGCCGTTACGTCCAGCACCACGAGGTCATCAAAGGGATGAGCGCGCATCCACAGAAAAAGCGACTCCTCATCCTGTTCTATCGCTTCCTCTTCGAAAAAGGCCATCGCTCTGCTGGCATCCAGCCCGTCATAGCTCAGCAGGCTGCGGCGGCTGTCCACCACACCAGCGAGCAGGTATTCAAAACCGGTTCGGGCTGACAGCGTCTCCTGTTCACGTCCGAACAGCTCCAGCCAGCGTGAGCCAATGTTGCCTTTGCCAAACAACATTAAACCGATGCGTTTTTCCGCGCGGAACAGGGAGTGATGCAACCCACGAATCAAATGTTCCGTCGGCCCGACGCGCAGCACCGCCACCAGGCTGATGCCATCCTCGGACTGCCAGATGAATTCAACCGGCTGATCCTTCATCTGCTGCCAGAACCGGTGGCTGTGGAGAGGATTACGGCAAACGCCAGCGCCTACCATCGCCACCAGCGCCATCCCTTCCCGCAGTTGCAAACGACCGGGTATCCCCGCGTCCTGCAGCAGGCTTAAGGCACTGCTGACCACTTCAGAGGTATAGCAAAGCTGGAGGAGATTGCGGTCAGGGTGCACGCCGGTGGCTAAAGGACGCAGCTGGGCGCGCTTTAGCAGATGATCGATCTCTTTGTGCAACGCGGCGAAATCATGCTGAGGCGGAACCTGAAACTCAATCAGGCAAACGTCATCATGACTGGTGACAATCCGTGCGCCGGTGCCGGAAGCCAGCACGCGCTCAATGCGGGTCGACCCTTGCTCAGGCTGATAGCTACAGCGGAGTTGCAGATCGATATCGCTGCCGGAAACGGGTTGCAGCGTGCGGGTATGCAGCACCGGGGCCGCCAGACGGGCCAGCTCGCTGGCTTCATCCAGACGCAGCAGCGGCAGCAGACAGGCATCCTTCACTTTACGCGGATCGGCGCTATAAACACCCGCCACATCGCTCCAGATGGTAACGCGAGACACGCCAGCGAGCGCGCCAATTTGCGTGGCGGAATAGTCGCTACCGTTACGGCCAAGCAGCACCGTTTCGCCTGCGTCGTTACGGCAGATAAACCCGGTCACCACCAGTCGGCGGTTAGGGTGCTGGGCCATAAGCTGCTGCAACAGCGGCCAGGATTTTCCTTCGTCCACCTGTGGCTGAGCAGCGCGCTCGGCACACAGAAAATCACGCGCGTCCAGCCAGCTGGCTTCAATATCCTGCAGACACAGCACGGCGGCCATCAGCCGGGCAGACCAGATTTCACCGTGCCCCACTACTTCGGCATACACCGCTTCGGTAATTTTGCCATCCAGTAACGCAGCCAGTGTTTCCAGGTCGTGGATAAAGGCAGAGATCAGCGCGTCGGCCCGCTCGGCTGGCAGCAGGTCGGTAATCAACCCGGTATGGTAACGGCGCAGCGCCTGCTGCACCTGGTGAGCCGATAACCTGTCGCTCTGGCTCAGCTTGAGCCAGCTGATCAACTGGTTAGTCGTGCTCCCCGCCGCGGAGACCACCATCACATCGCCGGGCTGGCTGTATTCCGCCATAATTCCGGCTACCCGCTGGTAACATTTGGCGTCAGCAAGGCTGCTGCCGCCAAATTTATGTAACTGCCGCGTACCTGCTGCCACTGCTGACTGACTCATGCTTACCTCTCGGCCGCTACCTGGAATGCATTATCCAGATCGGCGATTAAATCCTGGTGATCTTCAATTCCTACAGAAATTCGCAGCAGGGTTTCAGAGATCCCCGCCGCTGCCCTCGCTTCTGCCGACATGCCGGCGTGGGTCATTGTCGCGGTATGAGAGATCAGGCTCTCCACGCCGCCCAGCGATTCCGCAAGGGTGAACAGTTCCAGCGCCTTAAGGAAACGACGCAGCGTCTGCTCATCGCCATCCAGCTCGAAGCTGAGCATGGCGCCAAACCCTTTTTGCTGACGAACCGCGAACTGGTGTCCCGCATTTTCCGGCAGGGAAGGATGATACAACTTTTTCACCAGCGGTTGTTGCTTAAGGTAATCAACAATGGCCAGGGCATTACGCTGCGCAGCCGCCATACGCGGGGCCAGCGTACGCATACCGCGCAGCAGCAAATAGCTGTCAAACGCGCTGCCGGTGACGCCTATATTATTCGCCCACCATGCCAGTTCCGTGACTAAAGCAGGATCTTTAGCAATCACCGCGCCCGCCACCACGTCAGAGTGACCATTCAGATATTTAGTGCAGGAATGCAGGACCAAATCGGCGCCAAGCGCCAGCGGGTTTTGCAACGCCGGGCTGAGGAAAGTGTTATCCACCACGCTGATAGCGCCAGCTTCAGTCGCGGCTTTACAGATAGCCGCAATGTCGACCACGCGCAGCAGAGGGTTGCTTGGGCTTTCTACCAGCACCAGACTGGGTTTCTCCGCCAGCGCAGCGGCCAGCGCGGCCTCATCGCCCTGATCGACAAACTTCACACGATACGCCCCGCGTTTGCTCAGGCTGTCAAACAGGCGATAGCTGCCGCCGTAGCAGTCATGCGGCGCTACCAGCAAATCTCCCGGCTTCAGGAACACCGTACACACCAGATGAATGGCCGACATACCGGTATTGGTCATCACCGCGCCCGCGCCGCCCTCTAATTCCGCCAGCGCACGCTGCACCACATCTCGCGTAGGGTTTCCACGGCGAGAGTAGTCATGGGCGCGCGGCTCATTGAAGTCGGTAAAATTATAAGTGCTGGAAAGGTGGATCGGCGGGACAACGCAGCCATATTGCTCGTCATCATTCAAACCGCTGCGTACTGCGATGGTTGCCTGTTTACGCGTCATGGTGCATAAATTCCTGACTGGTGAATAAAGAAGAGCCACTAGCATAACAGGGCGGCGATAGACGTCAATACATCTGGACATCTAAATGTCTTTGCGTATAGATTGAGCAATCCGACAATAACCGTTAAGATTATGTCGCTATAGCCGACAGAAAATGGTTTCGTCACGGTGTGATGACGGCCAACTTCGGGCATAATTAGCCGAATTCCTGTATATACCCAAAAGTCACGGGCGATGACGTTCAGGAACAAGGGTATTTTCAATTTTAATGATGACTAAGGTAACCCATGGCTGAATGGAACGGCGAATATATCAGCCCGTACGCTGAGCACGGCAAGAAAAGCGAACAGGTTAAAAAAATTACGGTATCCATTCCGTTGAAAGTATTAAAGATTTTGACTGATGAGCGCACGCGTCGTCAGGTCAACAACTTGCGTCATGCCACCAACAGCGAACTGCTGTGCGAGGCTTTTCTGCACGCTTTTACCGGCCAGCCTTTGCCGGATGATGTCGATTTGCGCAAAGAACGCAGCGATGAAATTCCGGAAGAAGCCAAAGCCATAATGCGTGAGATGGGCGTCGACCCCGATACCTGGGAATACTAGCGCAGATCGCACCGGCGCAGGAATCACCCCTTCCCGATGCCTGAAGGCCAGCAGGCCTTTCTTCACAAGAGCCTGCTGCCCCTCCCCCTTTTTCTCACCTTCCCCACTTTCTCTGGCGGATCTAAAACGCCATAAACCTGAATAAGATCGCTATCACATTAATAGTGCCGCACTGAAAAAATTTATTTTATCTTAATTCCTTCCAGCGTTTTTATTAAAACGACCTCAGATTCAAAAAATCAATAAAAGAATATCTGGAATTATTACTATTGTTTAAATACGGTCAGGGAGCCTACCATTCTGCGCTAAACATGGACGTCAGCGAGTCGAACTCATTTTATGGACAAAAATTCCACCATCAGACGCTTTATCCTCCCTGGTGCTTTTTTAACGGTTCTATTCCTTTCTACAGGAACGTTGGCAGAAGAGGGAAAAACACGGCCCACCAATGCAGATATAAAACTGAATAGCCAGATAACAAACCAGATGGCTCAGGAGAAAGTGCTTCGCGAGCAATTAAAACCAGAAGAAAAGGAAATATCATCGAAGAAAAAGGAGGCTAAAAAAATTAGCATCGTTTTTCCACAGGAAGCACGCTGTTTCAAAATCGATAAGGTTTCATTTACGAAGAACGTCCAAACGCATATTCAACAAAAATTACGCAGTTTTTCCGACCAGGCCCAGGGAAAATGTCTTGGAGAAAAAGGAATAGGCATATTGGCCCTCGCGTTGCAGAACGAAATAATTCGTATGGGTTACGTCACTACGCGACTTAACCTGCCGGATCAAGACCTGAATAAGGGTGAACTAAATTTCGATATTGACTATGGTAAAGTGGGAAAGATTCTGCTTAATAAAAGTAACGGCAGCTATATTAATCTGACAACCACGCTTCCTTACCGGGAAGGTGATATTATCAACCTGAGCGATCTTGAACAGGGTGTTTTCAATTTACAGCGTGTTGCAGGTTCCAGTGCAAAAATTAACGTCGTACCGGGTAAGAATAAAAACGAAAGCGATATTTATATCGATCGCCAGCAAGATAAATACTGGCAGGTAAGCGCGTGGGCAAACGATGCGGGAAACGTATCTGCCGGGCGTTATCAGGGTGGAGCGGCATTTTACCTGAATAATCTCACGTCACTCAGCGATACGTTATATTTTTCCTTTAGCCGAAACATTGACTTCAGCAATGATAAAAGGGGAAGCAGTAACAAATCTATTGGCTATTCCGTTCCCTGGGGCTACTGGGGGTTAGATCTCTACGCCAGCCACGCTCATTACCAGCAGTACGTTGAGGGAAACTGGTCAGACTGGATGCTGAATAATAAAAGCCATTACTACAGCGTACAGTTAAACCGGCTTCTTTCTCACACGCAACAACAGAAATCGACCTTTGGATTACAAGTCTTCAATAATGGGTCTGACCACTTTTATAATGATACTGCAATCGGCATCATGCAGAAAAAAAGCGCCGGGTGGAAAGCCATCCTGGAGCATCAGCACTATTTTACGCATACCGTTGTTGATGCCAGTCTGAGCTATCAGAAAAAGATGCCCTGGTTTGGCAGCAGCGCCATTCAGGAGCAAAAGCATGGCGCGGCGGATCGCGAAGGAAGGATCGTCATACTGGACGTGCAGGCATCAACGACGTTCAGCGTACTGGATGAGATAGTTAACTTTGCCCCTCATTTTAATCTGCAGCTTACCCCAGACCATATCTCTTCAATAGACAACGTTGCCATTGGCAACCGCTGGACCGTGCGCGGCTTCGACGGTCGTTACAGTCTGCAGGAAAATCAGGGCTGGTACTGGCGTAACGATCTTACCTGGTTACAACCTGGGAAATCCTGGCAGCCTTATCTGGGGCTCGATATTGGCCAGACGTTGGGAAAAAGCAGCCAGGATTACGCTGGCGGAAATACGCTGGTTGGTAGCATAGCTGGCCTGCGGGGCAGGCAGTGGCGGACAAACTATGAATTTTTCGCCGGGGTTCCCCTGGCAAAACCAGCAGGATTCCATGCCGATCCTCTGACGCTGGGCTTCTCATTACGGTGGAACTATTAATAAGAATTTTCAGTCCTGGACTGAATATCACCAGCAGTAAATAGTCACAACATTACATTAAAGGATTAATTATGAACGCCAAATTTAACTTACTCTCTTTAACCACGACTGCGGCTCTGCTCTCCGGCGCAGTTTATGCCGATTCAAATTCCCCGAGTTATATTCATACCAGCGGCGCTACTGTTATCAACATCAATAAGACGAATGCAAATGGATTATCCCATAACATGTTAAAAGAATTTAATGTGGGTCCTAAAGGCACCATATTGAACAACAGCATCGAAGATATTTATCGTCCTAATGGCAACATACCGAAAAACAGGAAGCTTAATGAGTCGGCTAAAGTCATTCTGAACGAGGTCATTTCAAACAAAGCATCAAAATTAAATGGATTCCTTGAGGTCGCCGGACAGCGGGCCGATGTCATTATCGCCAATCCCAATGGCATCACCTGTTCAGGCTGCAGCTTCATTAACAGCAACAGGGTTACGCTGAGTACTGGAACACCCGTGTTCAAGGATGGCGCCCTGACTAACTATAACGTGCTTAAAGGTAAGATTACCATTGAGAATAGCGGATTAAAAAACCTGAATAGCTTTACCGATATTCTGGCTGAAAAAATTATTCTCAACGGTAAAGTTGAAACCGGTGCCCTGAACGCAGTTGCCGGTATGTATCAATATACTGTCGCCAATGGCGACATAAAGCCCCTTGCACAGTATCAGGGTACCGGTATTGATGTGAAATCATTAGGTGGCGTTACGGCCGATCAGATTGTACTGGTTTCCACCTCAGCGGGCGTTGGCGTCAATAACACCGGGATATTACAATCAGATAAAATTTTCATTTCAGCCAGCGGGGCCATCACGAACGCAGGCTCGATGAAGGCTGATTCGATTAACTTAACTTCGGTAAAAAATATTGAAAATTCTTCTACCGGAGAATTAGCCAGCAACACTGGAAATATTGTCATCAACGCTAATCAGGATATTCGCAACTCAGGAAACATTAAGTCAGAGAATGCCATTTTGATTAATAGCGGCAGTATCGGTGGCGAAAGTTCGCCAGTTTTCTTTAGTAGCATCAATAATCTTGGTACGATCTCTGGAAAAAATGCAGTTTTACTGACAGCGACTAATAGCGTGAATAATGACAAAGGCAGCATTACGTCTACTGGAAAAACCACTGTCGTTGCGATGAAGGTCAATAACCGTACCGAAATAAGTGGTGGAGAGGTAGACATCAGCTCTTTAGGATTAGAAAATACCGGCCTGATTTCCGCAACTAACGATATGAGTATTTATGGAAAAAACGCGATCACTAATTATGGCACGCTTAAGAGCAAGACGCTTACTCTTAAGACTGATGGTGAAATTTTAATGGCCAAATGCTTCTTATGGTTCGCGTGTCAAAATGGCACTGTCAAAGCAGATTTGCTGAAAGTGGAGGCGCCGAAAATTAAAACGGTCGATGAAATGAGCGGAAATCTTGAAGTGAAAGAAATTAAACTAAATACCGCTGAAGAACCAGAAGATCTGGATGAAACAGAAATGCCAGAAGAACTTAAAGCCGCTTAAGAAAAATGCTGAAATCCCGGCTGGTGCAGACTGACCTCCGCTAGCTTGTAAAGGCTCCGCCAGCTTCCCGCGGAGCCTTTTTTCTTTTAGCCATAAAAAAACCCAGCCTGAGCTGGGTTTTTCACTGCATCCGAAACGGAGGCCGTTTCGTTCAGGCGGCTTACTTGCTGCTGCCAGGCAGGCTGAAACGCTTGTTAAAGCGATCAACACGACCACCGCTTGCAACGTCACGCTGCTTGCCGGTGTAGAACGGGTGGCAGTTGCCACAGACGTCCAGGTTCAGGTCGTGACCCACGGTTGAGCGGGTTTTGATTTCATTACCGCAAGAACATTTAGCAGTAACTTCAGCGTAATTAGGGTGAATACCTTTTTTCATGGGAAAACCTCAGTTAAGGCCGTGTCGCTCTCCCGTGCCAGGATTAGCCCTGCACAAGCACCACACGAAGATTAAAATTCAGGTGTGTTGATACCAAAATGCCGCATCAACGGCGGCGAACTATACAGAAAGTAACCGCCCGCTGCAATCGAATCCGCACATTCAGGACGACACAGTGTACACTATTCCGTTCCCAATTTCATCTGGATGAATTCATGCCCGTTGTTCAGGTCGCGCTTCCCGTCCCCCTTGACCGCAACTTTGACTATGCGTTGCCCTCTCATCAGCCGTTGCCCGCAGCGGGTTGCAGAGTCAGCGTGCCTTTTGGCAAACGTAACGCTGTCGGGGTAGTGGTGGCCGTGTCTGAAACCAGCGAATTTCCGCTGGATCAGCTGAAACCCGTGCATGAAGTGCTGGATAACGAATCGCTCTACCCTCCTTCACTCTGGCGCATTTTGCTCTGGGCGGCGGACTACTACCACTTTCCGCTGGGTGAAGTGCTGTTTCACGCGATGCCGGTACTGCTGCGTCAGGGTAAACCGGCTGAGGAAGCCCCGCTTTATCAATGGTTCCTCACCGAAACGGGTAAAGTGACGGCGCCGGAAAACCTGAAACGGGCGCCAAAACAGCAGCAGGCGCTGGCCGCGCTGCGCCAGCGGGCCCTTTATCGCCATGAAGTCAGCCATCACGATATCACCGACGCCACTTTACAGGCGCTGAGGGTAAAAGGGCTCTGCGATTTACGGGCGCAGCCGAGGATGCAGCAGGACTGGCGCACCAGCTATGCGGTTAAAGGCGAACGGCTTAGACTGAATACCGAGCAGGCAACGGCGGTCGGCGCCATACGCAGCGAGGATGATCATTTTGCCGCCTGGCTGCTGGCCGGCATCACCGGATCCGGCAAAACGGAGGTCTATCTCAGCGTGCTGGAGAACGTGCTGGCTAACGGCGGCCAGGCGCTGGTGCTGGTACCGGAAATTGGCCTGACGCCGCAGACCATCGCCCGCTTCAGGGAAAGATTTTCCGCCCCCGTAGACGTACTGCACTCAGCGCTGAACGATAGCGAGCGGTTAGCCGTCTGGCTGCGCGCGCGCCAGGGCGAAACGGCCATTGTGATTGGCACGCGCTCTGCGCTGTTTACGCCGTTTACCCGTCTGGGGGTGATCATCATTGATGAAGAGCACGACAGCTCCTATAAACAGCAGGACGGCTGGCGCTATCAGGCCAGAGATCTGGCGGTATTTCGCGCCCGTCAGGAAGCTATCCCGATCGTGATGGGCACCGCAACGCCCTCCCTGGAAACGTTGCATAACGTGCAGATGGGCAAATACCGCCAGCTCAATCTGAGCAAGCGGGCCGGAAACGCCCGCCCGGCAACGCAGCAGCTAATCGACCTGAAGGGCGTCAAGCTCCAGGGTGGGCTCTCGCCGATGCTGATCAAAAAGATCGACCAGCATCTCAAAGCCGATAATCAGGTGCTGCTGTTTCTTAACCGGCGCGGCTTCTCGCCAGCCATGCTGTGCCATGAGTGCGGCTGGATTGCCGAATGTCAGCGCTGCGACAGTTACTACACGCTGCACCAGCATCAGCGCCAGCTGCGCTGCCATCATTGTGACAGCCAGCGCCCGATCCCCCATCAGTGTCCCCAGTGCGGATCGACGCACCTGGTGCCGGTGGGGCTGGGTACTGAACAGCTTGAACACAATCTTTCTGAACTTTTCCCTGCGGTTCCGCTGTCGCGCATTGATCGCGACACCACCAGCCGTAAAGGGGCGCTGGAGCAGCATCTTGCTGACGTCCATCGGGGCGGCGCGCGGATTCTGGTCGGTACTCAAATGCTGGCGAAAGGTCACCACTTCCCCGACGTCACGCTGGTGTCTCTGCTGGATGTTGACGGCGCGCTTTTTTCGGCGGATTTCCGTTCCGCTGAACGCTTCGCGCAGCTCTACACCCAGGTGGCCGGTCGTGCGGGCCGCGCGGGAAAACAGGGCGAAGTGATGCTGCAAACCCACCATCCCGATCATCCGCTGCTGCAAACTCTGCTGCACCAGGGCTACGATGCGTTTGCTCAGCAGGCGCTGAGTGAGCGAAAAACGGTATTTCTGCCGCCGTTTACCAGCCATGTGCTGTTTCGCTCGGAAGACCATGATAACCAGCAGTCGTCCCTGTTCCTGCAACAGCTGCGTAATCTGCTGGAATCCAGCCCGCTAAGAGATGAGGCCTTTTGGGTGATGGGCCCGGTCCCTGCTCTGCAACCTAAGCGAGGGGGACGCTTTCGTTGGCAGTTGTTGTTACAGCATCCTTCGCGCAGCATGTTGCAGCGACTGATTAAAAATACTCTGCCGCTGATCGGCACGCTGCCCCAGGCACGCAAGGTGAAATGGACGCTGGATGTCGATCCTGTCGAAGGTTAAAACGGCTGGACGCTGCGAGCGACGTCGAAAAAAGTCGCACTCGTCACAATTTTTATGCAAATTAAGTAACGGCCTGCCGCCGCATCTGATAAATAGAGTTAGTTAGCCTGCAAACGGACCTGGAACGGCCTGTTTATTACGAGAATCATAGCCAAATGTCAGGTCAGCTGAAGCTGGCGTGAGGAGAAAAGCGTTGGAGCAGAATCAAGAGACAACAGGCGCGACCATGAAGGACGTGGCTGAGAAAGCAGGCGTATCAACGGCGACCGTTTCGCGCGCCCTGATGAACCCAGAAAAGGTCTCTGCCGCTACGCGTAAGAAAGTCGAGCTGGCGGTGATTGCCGTAGGCTACTCTCCCCATGCCATGGCCCGCAGCGCCAGGCGCAGCGAATCCCGCACTATTCTGGTGATTGTGCCGGACATCTGCGATCCTTTTTTCAGCGAAATGATCCGCGGTATTGAAGTGGTTGCCGCCGACCGGGGCTATCTGGTGCTGATCGGTGATTGCGCCCATCAGAACCGGCAGGAAAAATCCTTTCTCAATCTGGTCATGACCCGACAGATCGACGGCATGGTGCTGCTGGGCTCACAGGTTCCTTTCGAGACCAGCATTGAAGAGCAACGTAACCTGCCGCCGATGGTGATGGCCAACGAATTTGCGCCTGAGCTTGAACTCCCCACGGTACATATCGATAACCTGACGGCGGCTTTTGAAGCGGTGAATCATCTGCTGAAGCTCGGCCATAGCCGTATCGCCTGTATCGCCGGGCCGCAGGATATGCCCCTGTGCCAGTATCGCCTTCAGGGATACATCCAGGCATTAAGGCGCAGCGGCATTGCGGTCGATCCACAGTATATTGTGCGCGGCGACTTTACATTTGACGCCGGTTCGCGCGCGATGAAACAGCTGATGACGTTACCTCAGCCCCCGGATGCACTGTTCTGTCACAGCGATATCATGGCGCTCGGCGCGATGTCGCAGGCAAAAATTATGGGGCTGCGCGTTCCACAGGATCTGTCGCTGATTGGTTTTGATGACATTGAGCTTTCCCGCTACAGCGATCCTCAGCTCACCACCGTTGCCCAGCCAAGGTTCAATATTGGCCGCGAAGCGATGCTGCTCCTGTTGGAACAGCTCCAGGGGAAAACCGTCAACAGCGGTTCGCGCCTGCTGGATTTTGAACTAAAAATTCGTGGTAGTACCGCTCCGTCCCTGCGGGAAAAGGACTAAAAGTCAAAAAATTCCCTCAGGTACGGGCGAAAATTTAAGAATCAGTAGATTCTTAGGAGTATCCCCGCTGGTCAAACTTCCGGCCCTTGAGTAACATGACGTGCTAATAGCCGGGCGCGCTCACTTTTTCCCGGCTACCCACCTTTCATTGATTATTAGCGGAACGATAGTGGCACAAAAAGATTACGTAGGCCGCGGGCGTTCGACAGGGACGCGTCGCAAGAAGACCAACAGTCGCAGTACTAAAAAGCGCAGCAGTGGTTCAGGTGTATCAAAAATCATGGTGGTGCTGGCCGTTGCCGTACTGGTAACGTTTGTCGGCGGCCTGTGGTTTATTGCCCATCATAAAAAAGAAGAAGCGCAGGTCATCCCGGATCATAAAGCCGTCGGTAACGGCCTGCCGCCCAAGCCGGAGGAGCGCTGGCGCTATATTAAAGAGCTGGAAAACCGGCAGATTATCGCGCCGACGCCGGTTGAACCCTCATCCGGCGGCGAAGTGCACTCCCAGACTCAGCTGACCGACGAGCAGCGCCAGCTGCTGGAGCAGATGCAGTCCGACATGCGTCAGCAGCCTACGCAGCTGAACGAAGTGCCGTGGAACGAGCAGACCCCGGCGCAGCGTCAGCAGACCCTGCAACGCCAGCAGCAGCAGAGCCAACTGCAACAACAGTCTCGCCTGCCACAGCAGCAGAGCCAGCCGCAGCAACAGTCTCGCCAGCCACAGCAGCAAGCTACCCGACCAGCCCCGATAACGCCAGTCGCTCCGGTCACCCGCGAGCCAGCCCGACAGCCGCCAGCACAGACCGCCCAACAGCCGAAGGCCGAGAGCAAACCGAAGGAGGCTGAAAAATCCCAGCGTTGGATGGTGCAGTGCGGATCGTTCAAAGGAACCGACCAGGCCGAGTCTATCCGTGCTCAGCTGGCCTTTGAAGGATTTGAGAGCCGAATCACCACCGGCGGCGGCTGGAATCGCGTGGTCATTGGCCCGTATAACAGCCGTCCGGCCGCTGAAAGCACGCTGAAAAGCCTGCGCGGCTCCGGCCACTCAAATTGTATTCCTCTCGCCGTTGGGGGTTGAAACCCTTCAAAGCCGCCCCATATCTGGTTGCATCAATGCCCCGTAGCTGAGCTGCGGGGCGATCTTCTGACTGCAACAAGGGGTCTGCCCGTGACAACAATTGTAAGTGTACGACGCAACGGCCAGGTAGTAATTGGCGGTGATGGCCAGGCTACCCTCGGCAATACCGTAATGAAGGGCAACGTGAAAAAAGTGCGTCGTCTTTATAATGACAAAGTCATTGCCGGTTTTGCTGGCGGGACTGCGGATGCCTTCACTCTGTTTGAACTCTTCGAACGCAAGCTGGAAATGCACCAGGGCCATCTGGTGAAAGCGGCCGTTGAACTGGCTAAAGACTGGCGTACCGATCGCATGTTGCGCAAGCTGGAAGCGCTGCTGGCGGTAGCCGATGAAAATGCCTCCCTGATTATCACCGGCAATGGCGACGTCATTCAGCCGGAAAACGATTTAATCGCCATTGGTTCAGGTGGTCCTTACGCGCAGGCTGCCGCCCGTGCGCTGTTGGAAAATACCGAGCTCGACGCGCGCGACATCGTGGAAAAAGCACTGGGTATTGCAGGTGATATCTGCATCTACACCAACCACAATCTCACTATCGAAGAATTACCGTCTAAAGCGTAAGGATCCCAACTATGTCCGAAATGACTCCGCGCGAGATCGTTAGCGAACTGAACAGATTCATCATTGGCCAGGACGACGCCAAGCGCGCCGTGGCTATCGCCCTGCGTAACCGCTGGCGCCGGATGCAGCTCGACGAAGAGCTGCGCCACGAAGTCACGCCGAAAAACATTCTGATGATCGGTCCGACCGGCGTGGGTAAAACAGAAATTGCCCGCCGTCTGGCGAAGCTGGCTAACGCGCCGTTCATCAAGGTTGAAGCCACCAAGTTCACCGAAGTCGGCTACGTCGGCAAAGAAGTGGATTCAATTATCCGCGATCTGACCGACTCTGCGATTAAAATGGTGCGTTCTCAGGCGATTGAGAAGAACCGCTATCGCG
The DNA here is from genome assembly GCF_000773975.1 of Erwinia typographi. Classification (GTDB taxonomy): domain Bacteria; phylum Pseudomonadota; class Gammaproteobacteria; order Enterobacterales; family Enterobacteriaceae; genus Erwinia; species Erwinia typographi. The sequence goes on along the minus strand of NZ_JRUQ01000016.1, from coordinate 127,671 downwards.
CCGAAGAGATGGCGGAAGAGCGTATTCTTGACGTGCTGATCCCACCGGCGAAAAACAACTGGGGACAGCCAGAAGCGGCGGCTGAACCGTCTGCCGCACGCCAGTCGTTTCGCAAAAAACTGCGGGAAGGCCAGCTGGACGATAAAGAGATTGAAATCGATCTGGCCGCTACGCCGATAGGCGTGGAAATTATGTCCCCTCCGGGCATGGAAGAGATGACCAGCCAGCTGCAATCAATGTTCCAGAACCTTGGCAACCAGAAGCAGAAGCCGCGTAAGCTGAAAATCAAAGACGCGATGAAAATTCTTATTGAGGAAGAGGCAGCCAAGCTGGTGAATCCTGAAGAGCTAAAGCAGGAAGCCATTGATGCGGTTGAACAGCACGGTATCGTCTTTATTGATGAAATCGACAAAGTCTGTAAGCGTGGCGAAAGCTCCGGTCCGGACGTATCGCGAGAAGGCGTACAGCGCGATCTGCTGCCGCTGGTTGAGGGCTGCACCGTCTCCACCAAGCACGGCATGGTGAAAACCGACCACATTCTGTTTATCGCTTCAGGCGCGTTCCAGGTCGCCAGCCCGTCGGATCTTATCCCTGAGTTGCAGGGTCGTTTACCGATTCGCGTCGAGCTACAGGCGCTGACCACCCATGACTTCGAGCGCATTCTGACGGAGCCGAGCGCCTCGGTTACCGTACAGTATAAGGCGCTGATGAAAACCGAAGGGGTGGACATTCACTTCACTGAAGATGGCATCAGTAAGATTGCCGCCGCGGCCTGGCAGGTGAATGAAACCGCTGAGAACATTGGTGCGCGTCGCCTGCACACGGTACTGGAACGGCTGATGGAAGAGATCTCCTATGACGCCAGCGATCTTAGCGGAGAATCCTTCACCATTGATGCTGATTACGTCGGTAAGCATCTGGATGAGCTGGTAGCCGATGAAGATTTGAGCCGCTTTATTCTGTAATTCCGGCAACAGCAGCAAAGGCAGGAGGCTTCGGCCTCCTTTTTTTGGGTGAAATAGTGTTCAGGCAGGATAATCCTTGACGTGGAATAACTCTCACCCGGCTGACAGAGGATAGACTAACGCAACGTTTCCGCCTTCTCTCTTCTCAGCAAAGGCCATTAGCGCTATGACGGATAACCCCCAGCCCATTATCAGCACCTCTCTCTCCCGCGCGTGGCTTGAGAGCCTTCGCCTGCGTACTTTGCCGCTGGCCTGCGCTTCAGTGATGACCGGTTCAGCGCTGGCCTGGTGGCAGGGGCAGCTTAGTCCGGCCACGGCCCTGCTGGCGTTGCTGACCACCGCCCTGCTACAAATTCTCTCCAACCTGGCCAATGACTATGGCGATGCGCAAAAGGGCAGCGACACGCCTGCACGCATCGGACCACTGAGAGGGATGCAAAAAGGGGCCATCAGCCAGCAGCAGATGCGTAACGCCCTGATCCTCACCGTCGCCCTCACGATAATTTCCGGCGTATGGCTGGTCGTGCGCGCCAGCCACTCGCTTAACGATATTTTTGGCTTTATTGCGCTGGGGGGCATCGCGATAGTCGCGGCGATTGCCTATACGGTAGGGAAGAAACCCTATGGCTATCTGGGGCTGGGCGATGCTTCCGTGCTGATTTTCTTCGGCTGGCTGGGCGTGGCGGGCAGTAACTATCTGCAAACTCATCACTTCCCTGCACTGCTCTTTTTGCCCGCCACGGCCTGCGGGCTGATGGCGGTGGCGGTGCTGAACGTCAATAATATGCGCGATATCGAAAGCGATCGGCAGCATGGCAAATACACGCTGGCGGTGCGTCTGGGCGCCGTCGGCGCCAGACGCTATCATTGCCTGCTGCTGGGCGGCTCTCTGCTCTGCTGCGCTCTGTTTGCGCTGCTGGCTTCGCTTAACCCTGGCGGATGGCTGTTCCTGCTGGCAACGCCGCTGCTGTTCAACCAGGCTCGCCACATCCTGCGGGAAACCTCTGCCGTGGCCATGCGCCCAATGCTGGAGAAAACCGTTAAATCCGCCCTGCTGCTGAACCTGCTTTTCTCACTCGGCCTGGTGCTGAATTAACTGCGATGTATTTGACACAAAGCAACTTTTAACAATTGATGATTTTGCCAACAGCCGCGAGAAAGCGATATACTCAAGGCTCCTGTGGCAAACAGTCGAAACCCTTATGAAATATGATACTTCTGAACTCTGCGATATCTACCATGAAGAGGTAAATGTCGTCGAACCGCTCTTTTCAAACTTCGGTGGCCGTACCTCGTTTGGCGGGCAAATCATCACGGTAAAATGTTTCGAGGACAACGGGCTGTTGTACGATCTGCTGGAGGAGAACGGGCGTGGTCGCGTTCTGCTGGTTGACGGCGGCGGCTCGGTTCGTCGTGCCCTGATCGACGCGGCGCTGGCAAGGCTGGCGCTACAGAACGAATGGGAAGGCATTGTGGTGTACGGCTCCGTTCGTCAGGTTGACGATCTGGAGGAGCTGGACATTGGCATCCAGGCGATTGCCGCGATCCCGGTGAGTGCCGCAGGCGAAGGCATTGGCGAGAGCGACATCCGGGTGAATTTCGGCGGCGTCACCTTCTTCTCAGGCGACCATCTCTATGCCGATAACACCGGCATCATCCTTTCCGAAGATCCGCTCGATATTGAATAAAAAAACGGGTGCCAGCGGCACCCGTTTCTCTTTTGGTCATCAGACCTCTTCCATTTTCCCCAGCAGTGCACGCAGGCGCTCCTGCCAGACAAGCTGCTCTTCCTTCAGGTGCTGGTTTTCACGCACCAGTGAATCACTGTTCCCGGCAGCCTGCTGAACCTGATTGTTCAGGTTGGTGTTCTGCTCTTTCAGTTCTTCAATTTCCATCTGCAACAGGGTGATGGTATCAATCGCCTGCTGTACTTTCGCTTCCAGTTTTTCGAACACTTCAAATGACATTGTAAAAGACCTCTCCTAATAGCAAGGCGTTGATGTTGCCAGCCGCAGTTCATCAGGGAATAAGCCGGCAGTCCACGGATAACAACGATGTCCCGATTGTAAGTAGAGCGGCGCGTCAAGTCCAGCAGCGAACCCGCAGCGGGCGCAGTCTTTAACAATTTTCAGCATAGACCTGGAATTTGCAACATCGGCCGGGTCAAAAGTAAGGCGGCGGTTAAAGATTTGAGAGAGAAATCGCCAAAAAGAAAAATGAAATGTTGTTTCAGGAAAGCAAAAAGACGCGAAAACGCTCATTTTTATGACACAGCACACAACTTTTGATTTCGCTATTTCTCGTTTATGCTCGTTAACGATAAATTTACAACAGCCCTACAAAAGATTTGGGCGGCTCAAGGAAAGAGAAAAAACGTTGTACAACATTTAACCTCGCCTTCAGGAAATGTCATCATGAGTCAGACAGCAACAACTACCCTTAAAGGGCAATGCATCGCAGAGTTCCTTGGTGTCGCCACCATCATCTTCTTTGGTGCGGGCTGCGTCGCCGCCATGAAGCTGGCTGGCGCAAGTTTTGGGCAATGGGAAATCAGTATCATCTGGGGCATCGCCGTTGCCATGGCGATTTATCTCAGCGCCGCCATCTCTGGAGCGCATCTGAACCCGGCGGTCACGATCGCCCTGTGCATTTTCGCCAATTTTGAACGCCGTAAAGTGGTGCCCTATATTCTGGCACAAATCGCCGGGGCCTTCTGCTCTGCCGCATTGGTTTACGGTCTCTACTACAATTTGTTCCTGGACTACGAACAGTCGCATCAGATGGTCCGCGGCAGCATTGAAAGCTTAGACCTGGCCGGGATCTTCTCCACCTACCCTAACCCGCATATTGGCGTGGGTCAGGCGTTCCTGGTGGAAGCGGTGATCACGGCGGTAATGATGGGCCTGATTATGGCGCTGACCGATGATGGCAACGGCCTGCCTCGCGGCCCTATGGCTCCGCTGCTGATTGGCCTGCTGATTGCGGTGATCGGCGGTGCGATGGGACCTCTGACCGGCTTCGCCCTTAACCCGGCGCGTGATTTCGGTCCGAAACTCTTTGCCTGGCTGGCAGGTTGGGGTAACGTCGCCTTCACCGGTGGCCGTGATATTCCTTATTTCCTCGTGCCGATTTTGGGACCGATCGTCGGTGCCAGCCTGGGCGCATTCGGCTACCGCTCTCTGATTGCCCCTAATCTGCCCGGAGCCGTAGTGGTAAAGAAAGACGAGAAGACAACAGCGCGTGCTGAGCAACGTAAAGCGTAAGTGCTAACCCTTTACACCATCAGGAATGAATTATGACCACAGAAAAAAAATACATTGTCGCGCTCGATCAGGGGACGACCAGTTCACGCGCCGTGATCCTCGATCATGACTCCAACATCGTTGCGGTCTCCCAGCGCGAATTTCAGCAAATTTATCCGAAGCCCGGCTGGGTTGAGCATGACCCGATGGATATCTGGGCTTCGCAGAGCTCCACTCTGGTAGAAGTGCTGGCTCATGCCGATATTCGTTCTGATGAGATTGCCGCGATTGGCATCACTAACCAGCGTGAAACCACCATTGTCTGGGATAAAGAGACCGGTAAGCCGATCTACAACGCTATCGTCTGGCAGGATCCGCGTACCGCAGATTACTGTGCGAAGCTGAAAAAAGAAGGGCTGGAAGAGTACATCCAGCACACCACCGGCCTGGTGATTAACCCTTACTTCTCTGGCACCAAGGTGAAGTGGATCCTCGACCACGTAGACGGATCGCGCGAGCGGGCGAAACGCGGCGAGCTGTTGTTCGGCACCGTCGACTCCTGGCTGGTGTGGAAGATGACGCAGGGACGGGTGCATATCACCGATTACACTAACGCCTCGCGTACCATGATGTTTAACATCCACAAGCTGGAGTGGGATCAGCGTATGCTGGAGATCCTGGATATTCCGCGTGAGATGTTGCCAGAGGTGAAATCCTCTTCAGAAGTGTACGGCCAGACCAACATTGGTGGTAAGGGCGGTACGCGTATTCCTATCGCCGGGATTGCCGGTGACCAGCAGGCCGCGCTGTATGGCCAGCTGTGCGTTCAGCCGGGCATGGCGAAGAACACCTACGGCACCGGCTGCTTTATGCTGATGAATACCGGTACCGAAGCGGTAACCTCAAGCAATGGTCTGCTAACCACCATTGCCTGTGGCCCACGCGGCGAAGTGAACTACGCGCTGGAAGGCGCGGTGTTTATTGGCGGCGCGTCAATCCAGTGGCTGCGTGACGAGATGAAGCTGATCGGCGACGCGACGGACTCCGAATACTTTGCCTCGAAAGTGAAAGACAGCAACGGCGTGTATATGGTGCCAGCCTTTACCGGACTCGGCGCTCCCTACTGGGACCCGTATGCTCGTGGGGCAATCTTCGGCCTGACGCGCGGCGCGAATGCCAACCACATTATCCGCGCCACGTTGGAGTCGATTGCTTATCAGACTCGCGACGTGCTGGAGGCGATGCAAATTGATGCCAATACGCGCCTGCAATCCCTGCGCGTGGATGGCGGCGCGGTAGCCAACAACTTCCTGATGCAGTTCCAGTCTGACATTCTGGGAACCCGCGTCGAACGCCCTGAGGTGCTGGAAGTGACCGCGCTGGGTTCTGCCTATCTGGCTGGCCTGGCCGTAGGCTTCTGGTCCGATCTGGACGAAGTTCGCGCCAAGGCGGTAATTGAGCGTGAATTCCGCCCTGGTATTGAAACCACCCAGCGTAACTATCTCTACGCAGGCTGGAAGAAAGCCGTTTCCCGCGCCCAGGCGTGGGAAGAACAGGACGATTCGTAAGTCTGAAAAAGTGCCCGCGGCTGCTCTGGCCGCGGGCTTTTCCCCTCACCTTCATCCCCGCTGTGATAGACTTCCCGCCTCAACATTTTTCCGAGGCTAATCATGAAACGAGAACTTGCCATTGAATTTTCACGCGTAACGGAAGCGGCTGCGCTGGCAGGCTACAAGTGGCTGGGACGCGGCGATAAAAATGCTGCTGACGGCGCTGCCGTCCACGCCATGCGCATCATGCTGAACAAAGTGAATATTGATGGTCAGATCGTCATTGGCGAGGGTGAAATTGATGAAGCCCCGATGTTGTATATCGGCGAGAAGGTAGGTAGCGGTGAAGGTGACGCCGTAGATATCGCCGTCGATCCGATTGAGGGAACGCGGATGACCGCAATGGGCCAATCCAACGCGCTGGCCGTACTGGCGGTTGGCGACAAGGGCAGCTTCCTCAACGCGCCGGATATGTACATGGAAAAACTGATCGTCGGGCCGGGAGCCAAAGGCGCGATCGATCTGGCCTTGCCGCTGGAGGAGAACCTGAAGCGCGTGGCGCAGGCGCTGCAAAAACCGCTGTCCGAACTGACCGTGACCCTTCTGGCTAAGCCGCGCCACGACGGCGTTATCGCCGCGTTACAGCAGTTGGGCGTGCGTATTTTCGCCATTCCCGATGGCGATGTGGCCGCCTCAATCCTCACCTGTATGCCGGACAGCGAAGTCGACGTGATGTACGGCATCGGCGGTGCCCCGGAAGGCGTGATCTCCGCAGCCGTTATCCGTGCGATGGACGGCGATATGCAGGGCCGCCTGCTGGCGCGTCACGATGTGAAAGGCGACACGCCAGAGAACCGGGCGCTTGGCGAGCAGGAGCTGAAGCGCTGTCAGCAGATGGGCATTGAGGCCGGCAAGGTTCTGCGCCTTGACGAGATGGCGCGCAACGATAACGTGATATTTTCGGCAACCGGCATCACCAGCGGCGATCTGCTAAAAGGCATCACCCGTAAAGGCAACATCGCCACCACCGAAACGCTGCTGGTGCGCGGCAAATCGCGGACCATCCGCCGCATTCAGTCAATTCACTACCTCGACCGTAAAGACGAAAACCTGCATCCTTTTATTCTGTAATCGCCGGTACAAGGTATTGAGATCTCCAGCCTCTACGGGCAGCCGTAGAGGCGCACTTCAACCCGCCGAGGCCTGCGGCTCTGGCCGACGTGAAAGCGGCAGCCAGCAGAGCAGGATTAGCAGCGCCATCGCGAACATCAGCATGCCAAGGCTGAACTGTCCGGTCTGAGGCAGCAGCGCGGAGAGCCAGGCGGCCAGTCCCGATCCGAGGTTTTGCAAACCGCCCAGCAGCGCGCCCGCCGTACCCGCCATAAAGGGCCAGGGTTCCATCGCGCCGGTTGTCGCCAGCGGAAACAGCATCCCGGCGCCGAAGAAGAATACCGCCGCAGGCACCACCAGCGTCCAGATGGTCATCACGCCAAACCACGCGGGGATCCACATCATCGCACCGGCCAGCAGGCAGCTGTTTACTGACCACCACATCATCTGCTGGAAAGGCCGGTTCTCTTTGCCGGCAAACCAGGCGCCAAAGAAGGCTGCCGGGATCGGCAGGATGAACAGCAGGCTGACCGTCAGACTGTTCAGCCCCAGCACGCCACCCATCAACACGCCGCAGCTGGCCTCAAACACGGCAATTCCGCCCAGCGCGCCCATCAGCATGATCAGATAGCGAATAAATGTCCCGTCAGCCAGCAGTGGAAGATAGCGTGAGAACAGCGCGCGTTTTTCAACCGGCGCTGGGCGCGTCTCCGGCAGCCAGCGCAGCATTGCCGTCCCCACGGTGCCACAGAACAGCAGCAGAAACGCAAAGCAGGCCTGCCATCCCAACAAGTGCGTCAGCAGCGCGCCAACGATCGGCGCGATAAGCGGGCTGACCAGAATCCCCATATTCAGCAGGCTGTTAGCCAGCCTGAGCGAACCGCCTGCATAAAGGTCACGCGGCATAGTGCGCGCCATTACCCCTGCCACACCGGTTCCCAGCCCCTGAATCGCGCTGCCCAGCACCAACATATCGAAGGTCGGGGCACCAAGTGCGATCAGCGAACCCACGCAGAAAATCACCAGCCCGGCCAGAATGACCGGGCGGCGGCCGATATTGTCCGATAGCGGTCCATACAGCAGCTGTGAGCCGCCATAGGTCATCAGATAGGCCGCCATCACCCGCTGCACGGCTCCGTCACGAACGTTAAACGCCTCAGCGATAGTCGCCATCGCAGGCACATAGATGGTTTGCGCCATCTGCCCAACGGCCACCAGCGCAATCAGCATCACCAACAGATGCCCGTTTTCAATTTTTTTCATTTCATCAGCACAATTATCGGCGCTATACATAAAAGTCAGCGGTAACGCCAGGAGAAAGGAACCTTATGGCGAGGAAAATATCAGGATTGGTTAACAAAGCGAGAGGGGAGCTAAAAAAGGACGTGGGGCTGACTGTCAGAAAAAGCAGGCAGCAGCGTAAATCAATCTGTACGTTATAGTGAATAGAGTCCGGCAGATTTGTCGATATGAGCTTTGTTACCGGCAGAGGCTGGAAAATCTGCGGCTGACCAGGGAAGATACCGTTAAATCGTCTTGCCCCCACCCCGAATAAGGAGTTGTTTATGGCCGAATGGGTTAACGCCAGAATCACTAAGGTGCACGACTGGACCGACAGTTTATTCAGTCTGATCGTCACCGCCCCCATCGACCCTTTTACCGCCGGGCAGTTTGCCAAGCTGGCGCTGGAAATTGACGGAGAGCGGGTCCAGCGCGCCTACTCCTTCGTCAATGCCCCGAGCGACAATAATCTTGAGTTCTACCTGGTCACCGTGCCGGAAGGGAAGCTCAGCCCTCGCCTGCATGCGCTTCAGCCTGGCGAAGAGGTGATGATCACCAAAGAGTCCGCCGGATTCTTCGTCCTGGATGAAATTCCCGAATGCAAAACGCTGTGGATGCTCGCCACCGGCACCGCCATTGGGCCCTATCTCTCCATTTTGCAAGAGGGCAAAGGGCTGGAGCGCTTTGAGAATATCGTGCTGGTTCACGCCGCCCGCTATGCGCAGGACCTGAGCTACCTGCCGCTGATGCAGCAGCTTCAGCAGCGCTATAACGGCCAGCTGAGGATTCAGACGGTGGTAAGCCGTGAAGAGATAACCGGTTCGCTGACCGGCCGCGTGCCCGCGCTGATCGAGAGCGGCGAACTGGAAGCGGCGGTCGGACTGCCAATGCAGGTCGGGGACAGTCATATCATGCTCTGCGGTAATCCTCAAATGGTCAGGGATACCCAGCAGCTGCTGAAAGAGACCAGGGAGATGCGCAAGCACCTGAAGCGCAAGCCGGGCCATATGACCGCCGAGCATTACTGGTAGTCGGGCGTTCTCCGTCCAAAGTAGTTAACCGGGCTGGCCGTTTTTCCAAAGCGGTTCTCGCCCGGCGTACCGCTGAAGGTACCCAGCTCCAGCATCAGCGTCACCAGGATCAGGGTAGGAATAAAGCGCCCCAGCGCCCACTGCCAGCGGGCGGAAAGCATTCCCCAGTCGCCAGCCAGTAAAAACCAGGCAACCAGCAGCAGCAGCGCCCAGTAGCCGGCTTTATTACGATCGTGCAGACGCTTAACCACCACCGCGCTGGTAGGCAATAGCAGGAAAACCACGCCAAACGCCGCCGTTTGCGGGCCGACCCAGCCTTTATCCACCAGCAGGGAAAGAATCATCATTAACGCCAGCCAGAGCGTCAGCCAGACCCACAGATCCCGCCGTCCTAAACGGCCTCGCCAGGAAAAACACCACGCTTGTAAGGTCATTTTTATCCCCCAGAACAGCGTCAGGCTTTGACTTTGCCGGTCATTGTCCGTTCTAATCTTGAGCTGAATTTATTGTTAGGGCAGACAGTATGAATAAAGCGTTTTATCTGGGCATCACGTTACTGTTGGCGCTTACGACGGCGAGAGCAGAGAACGCCCCTGCCGCGCAGGACCGCACTGAACATCTGCCCTCCGCACCTTATCTGCAGGCAGGTTCGCCTACCTTTGATATGACCATCGGTCAGTTCCGTGAAAAATATAATGCTATCAACACAACGTTACAGATTGCTGAATACCGCGCGATCGATAACCGTGGCGATAAGAGTAATTTGACCCGCGCAGCCAGCAAGATCAATGAAAATCTCTATGCTTCAACCGCTCTTGAACAGGGAACCGGTAAGATCAAAACATTACAGATAACCTGGCTGCCGGTACCGGGGACGGAAGAGAAAGCGGCGCGGGATAAAGCCCGCGCCTATATGGCCGCAATGGAACGTTTTTTTGAGCCGACGCTCAATGAAGAACAGAGCCTGAAACGGCTGGATGACCTGCTGGTGAAAGGGAAAGGATCGCGTTACTACACCCAGGACGAGGGGGCGGTGCGCTACATCCTAGCGGATAACGGCGATAAGGGGCTGACCTTCGCCATCGAGCCGATAAAACTGGCTATGGCGGGCAACTGACCCTCTGCAAAGATGACGAAAAGCAAAGCCTTTAGCGGTTTTGATCTCTATACTGTCTGGCAGACAACGCTGCTAAGGCAGGGTAATTTAACAGCATCGCGCTAAGCGTGGAGGATATAATGCGACATCCGTTAGTAATGGGTAACTGGAAACTGAACGGCAGCAAACATATGGTCAACGAGCTGATTGCCGGCCTGCGTAAAGAGCTGAGCAGCGTTGACGGCTGCGGCGTAGCCATTGCCCCTCCGGTGATGTATCTGGACCTGGCGAAACACGCTATTTCTGGCAGCCATATCGCCCTTGGCGCGCAGAACGTTAACGTTAATCTTTCAGGTGCCTTTACCGGTGAAATCTCCGCCGACATGCTGAAAGACGTTGGCGCGCAGTACATCATTATCGGCCACTCTGAGCGTCGTACTTATCATAAAGAGAGCGACGAACAGATCGCTAAGCAGTTTGCCGTGCTGAAAGCGGCTGGCCTGACGCCAGTCCTGTGCATCGGCGAAACCGAAGCGGAAAACGAAGCGGGCAAGACCGAAGAAGTGTGCGCACGTCAGATCGACGCAGTGCTGAACACCCAGGGCGCTGACGCATTCAACGGCGTAGTGATTGCTTACGAGCCAGTCTGGGCTATCGGCACAGGCAAATCGGCTACCCCTGCTCAGGCTCAGGCCGTACACAAATTCATCCGTGACCACATTGCTAAGAAAGACGCGAACGTGGCCGCGCAGGTCATCATTCAGTACGGCGGTTCGGTTAACGATAAGAACGCGGCGGAACTGTTTGCTCAGCCGGACATCGACGGTGCTCTGGTTGGTGGCGCATCGCTGAAAGCCGATGCGTTCGCAGCGATCGTGAAAGCGGCCGCGGCAGCGAAGAGCGCCTGATGCTCTGCCTCCTGCGCTGGTCACAGCGCAGGAGTTCTTTCCCCCTCCGCTCTTTTAACTCCCGCACGCACCGTACCGCGCGACTGACATTCAGAGCAGGCTGAACCCCGGCCGCCGCTGGATCATCGCTATCAGCGCTTTTAAACCGGCAGGAATGTGGCGATGCCCCGGATAATAGAGCCGCAGGCCGGGAAACGGCGCGGACCATTCATCCAGTACGGAAATCAGCGTACCCGCCCGTAAATCCTCAGCGACCTGAAACTCGGCCATAAAGGCCAGGCCAAAACCGGCCAGCGCAGCTTCGCGCAGCGTGCGCATGTCGGTGAACACGGCGCGGGGCGGGATCTCTACCTCCAACAGCTGGCCCTGTTTTGCCAGTTCCCAGCGGTAAACGCCGCCGTGCGACATCCGCATACACAAGCCAGCGTGCTGTTGCAGCGCTTCCGGGGTGCGAGGCGTGCCGACGCGGGAAAAATAGGCCGGTGAACCAACAATGCGCATCCGTATGTCGCCCGTCAGCGCTACGGCAATCATATCCTGCGGAACCGACTCGGCCAGCCGCACGCCTGCATCAAATCCTTCCGCAACAATATCCACCCTCCGCGCCTCGCTGACGATTTCCAGCTTCATTTGCGGATAGCGCCGTAAATAGTCGGCCAGCACAGCATTGAACATCAGGCTCGCGACGTCCATCGGCATGTTCAGCCGCAGCGTGCCTGCCGGCTCGTCGCCGTGGCTGCCAATCTCTTCGGAGGCATGGCGGATCTCATCCAGCGCCGGACCAATTCTGTCGAGATAGCGAACGCCCGCTTCGGTCAGCGCTACGCTACGGGTGGTGCGGTTAAACAACCGCGTTTCCAGCCGGGCCTCCAGCCCCGCCACCGCGCTACTAACCGCCGTGGGTGACATGCCCAACTCACGGGATGCCGCGCGAAAACTACCCCGACGGGCCACGGCCATTACTACCTCAAGCTCAATCAGACCGGAACGATGCATAGATTATCCTGATTATCGGTACACCCATTGCAGGATATACCAGCTTATCGGCATGGTGTCAGCGACTTATACTCACTCCATCCCTTATCTGGAGAGAAATTATGCAGCGCATCAGCCACATCTATATCAACGGTGAATTTGTCACGCCTCACGGCGAGGAGTGGTTCGATCTGTACAACCCGGCCACCGAAGAGACCATCGGGCAGGTTCGCCTCGCCGACGTGACGGATACCCAGCGGGCCATTGCCGCCGCCAAAGCGGCTTTTCCGGCCTTTTCCCGGACAACCCGGTCTGAACGCCTGGCGATGCTGAAAAACATGCGGCAGGCGCTGGCTGCGCGTGAAGCCGATCTGCTGGAGGCCATTATTCTGGAATATGGCGCCCCGGCGGCCCGCTCTGGCTGGATGGCCGCCTGGCCAGCGGCGGTGATTGACCAGACCATTGCCACGCTCGAAGCCTACCCGTTTGAGCAGCAGGTTGGGCTGGCTCGCGTCATCATGACGCCGCTCGGCGTAGCCGGGCTGATCACCCCGTGGAACAGCGACGCTGGGTTTATCTGTAGCAAGCTGGCCACCGCGCTCGCCGCAGGTTGCACGGCGGTGATAAAGCCGAGTGAAATGAGCGCGCTGCAAACGCAGATTGTCACTGAAGCCCTGCATGAGGCCGGTTTGCCGCCTGGCGTGTTCAATATTGTCACCGGGAGAGGCGACGTGGTGGGTGAAACCCTCAGCCATCATCCTGATATCGCTAAAATCTCCTTCACCGGTTCAACCGCCGTAGGGAAAGCGATTCTGCGCAACGGTGCTGAAACGTTCAAACGTATCACCCTGGAACTGGGCGGAAAATCCCCCACCCTGATCCTGGACGATGCCGACCTCGCCGAAGCCGCGCCGCTCGCCATTCAGGCCGGTTTTATCAACAGCGGGCAGGCCTGCATTGCCGGAAGCCGAATTTTTATCCCCGCCTCACGCAAGGCAGAGTGTGAGCAGGCGCTGGCAAGCGCGGTTAACGGTACAGTTTCCGGCAACCCTCGCGCCAGCGAAACTGAAATCGGGCCAATGGTGAGCCAGAAGCAGTGGGATCGCGTGCAGCGCTACATTCGCGTCGGCATTGAGGAAGGCGCGCGGTTGCTGGCTGGCGGCGAAGGTCGCCCGGAAGGGATCGATCGCGGCTGGAATGTCCGCCCGACGCTGTTTACCGACGTAAACAACAGCATGACGATTGCTCGTGAGGAAATTTTTGGTCCGGTGCTGAGCCTGATAACGTATCGCGATGAGGCTGAAGCCATCGCGCTGGCTAACGAAACGGATTACGGGCTGAGCGCTTTAGTACTGGGGGCGGACAGGGAAAGGGCTACCCGCGTCGCCCGGCAGATTGAATCAGGGCGGGTGCTGATTAATACGCTGATTCATGAACCGAAAGCGCCGTTCGGCGGTTTTAAGCACTCCGGTTTGGGCCGCGAAATGGGCCGCTGGGGTCTCGATGCGTTTCTGGAACCTAAGTCTCTGATAATCAATTAGCTCTCGTTCTGTCCCCCCTCCTGAGCGGGCCGGTATTACGGCCCGCTATCAATGTTACTAATTTCGTTTGAATTTTCATTCTCATTTTTAATCTTTAAACAATTTTTTAATTGCCTCGTAACAATGGTATATTTCTAACACACTCCCGGGCTGTAATACGGCCATTCTGAGTGGGGTTGTTCTGAAAGAAACCTCTGGTTTACGAGACAGCAAACGGATTCCCAAGAAGCCGTGCCTGTTTCTCCTGCTTAACATGTTGATGATTCAACATACGGAGATGTCGCCTCATGCGAAAATTAGCTGCACTCCTGGCTGGCTGTTTTAACACGCTGGGTTTTGCGAAAACAGCGTCGACCACAGATGAACACCACGATGTCGATGTATTACTGATCGGCGGTGGCATCATGAGCGCCACGCTCGGCACCTATTTGCAGGAGCTTGAGCCGACGTGGCGCATCGGCATGGTTGAGCGTCTCGACGGTATCGCCAAAGAGAGCTCCAACGGCTGGAATAATGCGGGCACGGGTCACTCTGCGCTGGCAGAGATGAACTATACCCCTGGAGATGCTGACGGCTCTATCGACATCCGCAAAGCCATAGACATTAACGAATCCTTCCAGATTTCCCGTCAGTTCTGGGCCAGCCTGGTACAGAAGGGAATGCTCAATACCCCGCGCAGCTTTATCAACAGCGTACCGCACATGAGCTTTGTCTGGGGCGAAGACAACGTTGGGTTCCTGAAAAAACGCTATGAGGCCCTGCAGAAAAGTACCCTGTTCCGCGGCATGGAATATTCTGAAGATCCTGAGCAGATCAGGGAATGGATACCGCTGATGATGGAGGGCCGCGAAGCGGGCGAACGCGTAGCGGCTACCCGCATTCTGACCGGCACCGACGTGAACTTCGGTGAAATCACGCATCAGCTGGTAGAATCGCTGCAAAAAAGCCCGCGGTTCAGCTTGAAAACCAGGCATGAAGTGCGCGACATCAAGCGCAACGAGGATGGACGCTGGAGCGTTACGGTTGCCGATCTGAACAACAACGGCCAGCAAAAAATCCTGTGCGCCAGATACGTATTTATCGGTGCTGGCGGTGCAGGACTGACGCTGCTACAGAAATCGGGTATCCCGGAAGCAAAAGCGTATGCCGGGTTCCCGGTGGGCGGCGAATTCCTGGTCACCGACAATCCTCATGTGGTGAAACGTCACCAGGCGAAGGTCTACGGCAAAGCCTCTGTCGGCGCGCCGCCGATGTCGGTGCCGCATCTGGATACCCGCATGTTGGACGGTAAGCAAACGCTGCTGTTTGGCCCCTTTGCCACCTTCTCAACCAAATTCCTTAAGGAAGGGTCGCTGCTGGATATGTTTGGCTCGCTAACCTCGTCAAACATTAAGCCAATGCTGCACGTAGGCCTGAGTAATTTTGATCTGGTGAAATACCTGATCGGCCAGGTGATGCTGACCGATGACGATCGGCTTAAAGCGCTACAGGATTATCTTCCCGCAGCCCGCATGGAAGACTGGCGTCGCGTGAAGGCCGGACAGCGCGTACAGATCATCAAGAAAGATGCGGAAAAAGGCGGCGTGCTGAAGCTGGGCACCGAAGTGGTGACCTCGCAGGATGGCACCCTCTCTGTGCTGCTGGGGGCGTCACCGGGTGCCTCCACCGCTGCGCCGATCATGCTCGATCTGATGAAGAAAGTCTTTGAAGACAAATTCAGTTCGGTCGAGTGGCAGACCAAGCTGACCGCCCTGATCCCCTCTAACGGCAAGAAGTTGAACGGCAACGTGGCCGCTACGGAGAAAGTCATGGCAGAAACCAGCCGTATCCTGCAGCTGGACTATACGCCAACTTCTGCAGCCAACGACGAAGCCTCTGAGGCCGACGCCGCAGTCATCGGCAAGTAGCAACGCTCCAACTCTAAGGGCGGACTTTCCGCCCTTTTTTTGCTACTGACGGAATGCCTCTATCAGCATCCAGCAGGTAGTCATCACCAGCGAAATAGCCATCACGGCATTAAATAAATTCAGCTTCCACGCCACCTGCAAATGTTTGCCCAGCCGATCGCCCATTGCCGCCCAAATCAGAATGCAGGGTAAATTCAGCGCCATAAAACCGATCATCACCACCGGAATACCGCTGTTGACGGTGTACATCAGCGCCACGTTGGTTGCCATCAGCCAGGCTTTCGGGTTGATAGCCTGAAACATCGCGCCGCCCAGCAGCGTCATGGGCTGGGCTTTCTCCCTCATCTCAGGCGCGCCGGAGCGGAGAATCTTCCAGGAAAGCCAGAACAGATAGGCGGCTCCGAGCAGGGTTAACGGCAGACGGACGGCGCTCATCCACACCAGCAGCACCTCAAGCAGAAGCCCCGCGATCGCCGTCTGGATCGCACAGCCGACCAAAATACCCATCAGCATGGGCAGCGTGCGGCGCAGCCCAAAATTGACGCCAGAGGTAGCCAGCATCAGGTTGTTGGGGCCTGGCGTAATCGACATCACGGTGACATAACTGAAAAAAGAGGGATCGAGCATGGTTGTGTCCTGCTGACAAATGAGAACACCATGGTAGAGCGGCTGGAGTAATGGTAACAGATTCAGAAATACACTATTGTAATGAGTACAATGCTCCAATCACTTTAACTGTACCCATCACTCAGGCAGGCGACTGTGTCCATCATTGACGCTCAGGAAAGTACGCTCTATCACCGGCTGGCCGAATCGCTGGCGGAGGCTATTCACAACGGCACTTTCCTGCCCGGCAGCCGCCTGCCGGCTATACGCCGCTGCGCCAGCAGCCACCAGCTCAGCATCAATACGGTGTTGACGGCTTACCGAATCCTTGAAGATCGCGGCCTGATCGAAGCACGACCGCAGTCGGGCTATTATGTGCGCGGACAGCTTCCCTCGGTCAAAATCAGCGGCGACCGACAGGCGAAAGTCCGCTCGCCGGGCAGTGAAAAGCTGGAACTGATCGAGGCCGTTTTTGCCGCGCAGAACCACGCAGACTATACCAATATCTCGCTGGCCTGCCCGCAAAACAGCGACTTCTTTCCTACCGCTAAGATCAGCCGCATTATGGCTTCGCTGCTACGAAGAGAGCCGGAGCTGATTGGCCGTTATGCTCTGCCGCCGGGTAGCCAGCGGCTAAGGCGAGAAATCGCCAGGCGTTCAATGGATTTGGGCATGGCGCTGACGGCCGAAGACATTACCCTGACGCATGGCTGTATGGAGGCGCTCCAGCTGGCGCTGCGGGCCGTGACAAAGCCAGGTGACTGCGTAGGGGTCGAGACGCCAACCTATTTTTATCTCTTCCCTCTGCTGGCTAGCCTCGGGCTGAAGGTGCTGGAAATCCCAACCGATCCCCAGCACGGGCTTTCGCTGGATGCGCTGGAACTGCTGCTGAGAGAGAAACGCTTGCAGGCGCTGATCGCCATGCCTAACGTGCAGAATCCGCTGGGTTGCAGCATGAAGCTGGAAGATAAAAAACGCCTGGCGAAGCTGGTTAATCAACACAAGGTTCCGCTGATTGAGGACGGGCTCTACGGCGAGCTACAGTTCTGCTGGCCGCTCTCCCCTGCGGTTAAAGCGTTCGATAGCGAAGGCTGGGTGTTGCACTGCGCCAGCTTTACCAAAACGGTGGCGCCGGATTTCCATATCGGCTGGATTGCTGCCGGGCGCTTCAGTGAAGAGCTGGCGAGGCTCAAATCAGTCTCCTCGCTGGCCGAATCACGCCTGCTTTCGGAAACGCTGGGGCATTTTCTGGCGTCTGGCGGCTACGACCATCACCTGCGCACGCTGCGCCGCCGCTATGCCGCACAGCTGGATGAGGCGCGCGGCCTGATCGCCCGCCACTTTCCACAGGGAACGCAGGCTACGCAGCCCAGCGGGGGGTTTGTTTTCTGGGTCGAGCTGCCGACCGCGGTGGATACCGTAGAGCTGTTTCAGCGGCTGCTTCAGGAGAAGATTTGCCTGACGCCGGGAGCGCTTTATACCCTGAGCGAACGCGGCAACAGCGCGCTGCGCCTCTCCTGCTGCTATCCCTTTGACGAACGCTACACCTGGGCGCTCAAGCGAACCGGAGCGCTGGCCTGCGAACTCAGCGGGCTCGACGCGGGTATAATGTGAGGTTAAGGCGTACCGTTGCGTCCCCAGGTGGCATAACCTTTACGCCCGGTCAGCCGCTCATAGTAAGCGCGAACCGCGGGCAGGTCAGGATGTTCCAGCGGCGTCTCATACCAGCGGTTGACCGACAGCCCCACCGGCACGTCCGCCAGGGAGAATGCGCTGCCCGCGACATAGGCACCGGTTCGCTCCAGCTGACCATTAAGAATGCTCATGGTGTGCGCCCAGCCTTTACAGGCCGCCGCCAGCAGGCGGGGATCCTGATGCGCCGGGGACTGGCGAACCAGCGACATAAACGCATAGCGCCAGGAGGTATTCAGTTCGGTAGCCTGCCAGTCAATCCACTGATCGACCGGGGCGCGGGCGCGGGGCTCCTCAGGATACAGCCAGCCGCCGCCCCAGGCATTAGCCAGATAGCGAATAATGGCGTTGGACTCCCACAAAATAAACTCCCCTTCCTGGATAACGGGGATCATGGCGTTAGGATTCATGCTCTTAAAGGCGGCTTCCTGGGGAGACTTGAATCCTTCGCCCCAGTCTTCACGACGATAGGTAATACCCAGTTCTTCACAAACCCAGAGCACTTTGCGGACGTTGATTGACGAGGCTCGTCCCAGTATTTTCAGCATAGTTCCGCCACTTTTTTGTTCAGGTTTTGGCTATTAATACCCCTGATACGGTCAGGCTGAGAACACAGTCTTTCCCAGACACGCCGCATCTCCAGTACTTTACCGGCACTGAGGGGCAGAAGACTTTGGTTAGCTATGAAGGCCAGCAATGATACTACCGCTTATTTAGCAAGAAGGATTCCTTCTTTAAGTTCCCATCGCCTGATTTGAAATGTGACAGCTCCCGACGTCACTAGTGGGTCTCGTACCGCCAGCGCTTCGGCGTGTTCAAAATCTTTTGCAACAAACAGGGTAACCCCGGCATCCGGGGATTCATCCTGAAGGAATGTTGGCCCCGATAAAATAATTTTTCCTTCGCTTTCAAGTTGGTAGAGCCAGCGATGATGATCATCCATTGCCTCGTGTATTCGCGCTGGCACAACCACCGAGCGGAGCATGATATAACAAGTCTTTAGTGAAACCATTTTGAGCAAAGCATTCGGGGTCAGCATAGCGCCACCTGTTGTTTCATCGATGAGTAAACCCTTGCTTTAATTGTATATCCACCAGTTGGTAGCTCAGGCGTCCCGGCAGAATGAATATAACCCGGAGCACTGGTAACCATTATTTTCATATCATGCCCTGGTAACTATTTCTGCCGTCCGTTAACGATCGGTGATGATTATTTCTTCCAGCGCGGCTCTGGTGTGCATGAGCGTCAGTGAAAATGCGCAGTCCACTTTCGCCACCAGCCAATCATTAATTGCAAGTCGCCAGAGTGTCACACTGATACTGGCCGTCATTCTGGCCTGAGAGCTGCTGGCGCCCCGCTCCGTCAGTACCAGAGAGATGGCTTCCGCCAGCTGATACATTTTCATCAGTTCCCTTTCCTGAAACTCAACCGTTGCGTCAATGATGGCATGTCGGATAGCCACCTCCGCACGATTCCCGTCAAAAAATTCGCCGATGGTTTGCAGTGCCGCCAGCGCTATGTCCAGTGGATTACCTTCACCAGCAGCATGAATGGCCCTCACCACACCTGACTGGATCTCTTCTGAATGCCAGAACAGCACTTCCGGCTTATCGACGAAATAGCGAAAAAAGGTTCTTTCCGTCAGGCCTGCGGCAGAGGCTATTTGCGATACGGTCGTCCCGGCATAACCCTGTTGCTGGAAAAGCTGGAGGGCTGCCCGTCCAAAGCGTTCCCGGGCGTTTTCAGCTTTACGTACCATAGTTATTTTCCACATTGTCAGTCTATGACAGTTAGTTTATATTGTTATAAACAGCCAGTAAATGCTGAATTACCGCATTTGTCGCGCAGCAAATGTATTGATGGGAACCAAAGTATTTGTGTCTCAACGGGAGAAAAATAATGAGTGCCATTAAAATGTTTGTGACTATTCGCAGCCTGCCTCACGTTGAGAAGCGTTTTTTCCATGACCACTGGCGTCACCCGCATGGAACATGGGGACGCGGTATTGCCAATATTACCAGCTATATCCAATGTCACCGTATTGACACACCTTTTATCGACGCAGGTCAGCAGTCGCTGGACGGGATTGTTGAAGTGGGCTTTGAGAATGCGCACGATATTTCCGGCCTGTCATCCGATCCCGCCTATCTGAATTATCTCAGGCCTGATGAGCCTAACTTTGTCGAAAATACCGGTCTTGGATTCATGCGTGAAGAGGTACTTCAGTCCGGCCAGCACACCGAAGCCGGCTGGCCCTGGCGGGAATCAAAGCAGCCAATTTCAGTTAAACTCATTCAGGTTGTTAAAGGACAAAATGCTACATTTCTAAGGCACGAAGATGAGTCTGAACTGAGTGAGAGTGTGAATGCGCTCCGGCATGTCCTGGCCATACCGGATGCGGGATTACACCCGCTGCCGGATGATAATACCATTACATTTATCCGCCAGCTGTGGTGGCCAACGGTCAGCGATTTCGAACAGGGCGTTTCCAGCAATCCGGAGGCCTGGCACAGGTTACAGTCCTGCGGTCAGGGCGGCTATACGGGATTATTTCAGGCAGAGCGTTTCATCTGAAAGCTCGTACTTGTATGTCCAACGCTATTAAACAAACCAGGCGACATCTTCGTCCGGTGAAGGAGTTTTTTTATGAAATTCATGTCTACCCGATTGATTGCCCGTGATGTGAAAATGGTCGTCAGTTTTTATGAACTGGTTCTGCAAGTTAAGGCAACATGGCTGGCACCGGTTTTTGCCGAGATAGCCACGCCGGTGGCGACTGTCGCTGTCGGAAGTGTTGAAACCGTTGCGCTGTTCAAAGCGGGCAGCGCGGAGCCGGGGGCAAACCGTACCGCCATCCTTGAGTTTCTTGTTGATAATGTGGAGCAGGAATACGAGAGGCTTAAAGATAAAGTGGACATCGTTCACGAACCACGAATGCTGCCTTGGGGTAATATGGCGGCTCAGTTCCGGGATCCTGAAGGGACGCTTGTCAGCCTGTTTACGCCTGTTACCGAAGAAGCCAGGAAACGCTTTCAGATAAGGTGAACAACAGACAGCACGACAGACGATGCTGAAGCATCACAGGCTTGCGCCCTTGTTGCCTTAACATTGTGACTGCCAGCAGCTCCGCCGGGCAGATTTCCTGGTACGCTGGCAGTATTCCAACCATAAGGACGTAAGCGATGACACTATTGCGCGCATTTAAACAGGTTGATGTCTTTACCTCTTCGCCCCTTAACGGTAACCCGCTGGCGGTGATCCTTGAGGCCAACGGCCTGAGCGATGAGCAGATGAAGGCTATCGCCCGCTGGACTAACCTGTCCGAAACCACCTTCGTGTTACCCGCAGAAAACCCGGATGCCGACTACCGGGTACGAATCTTCACGCCCGATTTAGAGCTGCCCTTCGCCGGTCATCCTACGCTTGGCACGGCTCACGCGCTGCTTGAAGCTGGCGTGGCGTTAAAACATGCTGGCCGGATCGTGCAGGAGTGCGGGCTTGGGCTGGTGGTAATTAAAATTGCCGCCGACGGCGCGCTGGCTTTTTCCGCGCCGGAAGCCACGCTGACCGGGTTCAACGATGCGCCTCTTAGTAGCGCGCTGAACAGCGATGCGCTGGAAACCGCGCTGCCGGTGATGGTGGCTGATATGGGCATTCGCTGGCTGCTGGTGCCCATGCAATCGGCCGAGGCGGTGCTGGCGATTAAACCCAATATCGTGGAGTTCGAAAGGCTGTTGCATAAGGCGCAGGTAAATGGCGTGATGCCTTTCGGGCCGCTGGACGGGGTGGAAGAACAGTACGAAGTGCGTGGCCTGCTGGTGGAACAAGGCTCATTCTGCGAAGACCCGGTTACCGGCAGCGCCAACGCCTGCCTGGCCCGCTACCTTCAGGCACAGGGCGTGGAGTTGGACTACCGGGTGCGTCAGGGTACGGCGATGCAGCGTGCGGGAAGACTGAGCGTCACTTACGCAGCGGACGGCGTGTGGATTGGTGGACAGACGGTAACGGTCATCGATGGTACGCTGAAGGTCTGAGCGCTTGAGCGCGCCAATACCAGCGCCCTCAGGGCGGAGGGGCGTTACCCTGGAGAGCAACCAGCCCCCCTCACGCAGAGGGTTGCTGATGACCTGCTCGCCTGACGGCTCAAATAAACATCCCACCTGAAGCTTCAATACGCTGACCGTTAATCCAACCGCTCTCATCGCTGAGGATCTGCGCCACGGCATCGCCAATGTCATCCGGCAGGCCCACTCGCCCTAACGCCGTTTGTGAAGCGACAAAAGCATTCACCTGAGGATTATCACGCACCATCCCGCCGCTGAAGTCAGTGGCAATAGCGCCCGGCGCCAGGACGTTGACGGCAATGCCGCGCGCGCCAAGCTCTTTCGCCTGATAACGGGTCAGCACTTCCATCGCCCCTTTTACCGACGCATAGGCGCTGGAGCCGGGCAGACTGAAGCGGGCAAGACCGCTGGAGATATTAAGGATGCGCCCACCGTTTGCCAGCAGCGGCAGCAGCTTCTGCGTCAGAAAGAACGGGCCTTTGAAATGGACGTTCACCATCTCATCAAACTGCTCTTCCGTGGTCTCATCGAAAGCGGCGTGCAGCGACGTTCCTGCATTGTTCAATAAATAGTCAAAGCTTTCGCGCTGCCAGACATTTTTCAACAGCTTCTGCACTTCAGAGACGAAGGCATCAAAGCGCTGGCTGTCGCCAACATCCAGCTGAAGCGCCACGCCCCGGGCGCCCAGCGCCTCTATGCGCTGTACAACCTGCTGCGCTTCCTGCTGCTTGTTGCGATACGTCAAAATGATATCAACGCCTTTAGCAGCCAGTTTCAGGGCGGCATTTTCACCCAGCCCCCGGCTGCCGCCGGTGATTACTGCGATTTTATGGCTCATTTTACTCTCCGGTTCATTTGCTGTGGACAAAAAACAGGATATTACCTGCGTAATCATCTATAAATGTCCCTATATACGCTTCACTGTTTCGTTCGGAACAACAACGGGCGCACAAATGGATAAAATTCACGCAATGCAGGTTTTTGTCAGGGTAGCGGAGTTACAGAGCTTCACCCGTGCGGCGGACAGCCTCGGATTACCTAAGGGCAGCCTCTCGCGCCAACTACAGGCGCTGGAAAACAGTATGGGGACCCGGCTGCTGCACCGCACGACCCGACGAGTTCAGCTGACTCAGGATGGCATGGTCTATTACGAGCGCTGCCGGGACGTGCTGGCCACGCTGGATGAGATGGATTCGTTGTTTCAGCACGATCCCGCTACGCTTAGCGGCTGCCTGCGGGTGGATATGCCGGTCAGCCTCGCCACCGATTATATCCTGCCTCTGCTGCCGGGCTTTTTGCAGCAGTATCCCGGTATTGAGCTGGAGCTGAGCAGCAGCGACCGACGGGTGGATGTGATCCGCGAAGGCTTTGATTGTGTGATCAGAGCGGGCACGCTGGAAAATTCCGGGCTGATTGCCCGCCCGCTAGGCCTGGTGAATATCGTCAACTGCGCCAGCCCGGACTATCTGAACCGTTTCGGCTTTCCCACCACGCTCGATGACCTGGAGCAACATGCGATGGTGCATTATAGCCAGGAGTTGGGAAGCCATCCTCAGGGATTTGAGTTTTACGACGGGAAGAGTTGTCGCTTTATCAAGACCGGGGGTGCCGTCACCGTCAACAGCACCCAGACGTATCGCGCGGCCTGCCTGGCCGGGTTGGGGATCATTCAGGCCCCCGTGCAGGGCATGAAAAAGCTGCTGGCAGAGAAAAAGCTGATTGAAGTTCTGCCCCATTTTCGGGCGAAACCGATGCCCATTTCACTGATCTATCCGCATCGCCGCAACCTGGCCCGGCGGGTTCATGTGTTTATGGAATGGCTTACGCAGGCAATGAAAAAGTACATAGCCTGACTGGCTGACTATAATTTCAGACAGAAACACGTATTTTAAGGAAACAGAGAAGGTGACATGAAGGAAAACCAATCCGCTGAAATCCAGCACGCTGATAAGCAAAAGCCGCTGATCAATATTAAAACGGGCAACGAAACCGTCGACAAATCCATCACCCGCATTTCAAGACTGGTTAGCTGGTTTCAGGCTATCCCGTCCGTCGCGCACTTCATCCGCGCAGGTGAACGCTTTAACGACCGGCTCGGCAGTCAGTTTGGCGCGGCAATTACCTATTTCTCCTTTCTGTCGCTGATCCCGATTCTGATGGTCTCATTTGCCGCCGTCGGTTTTGTGCTGGCATCTAATCAGGATCTGCTGACCGAACTGATCAATAAGATCGTTAATAATATCAGCGATCCCTCGCTGGCTTCGACGCTGAAAAACACCGTCAACACGGCGATTCAACAGCGCACCACGGTTGGGCTGACCGGGCTGTTTATCGCCCTCTACTCAGGTATTAGCTGGATGGGCAATCTACGCGAAGCGATCCGCGCCCAGTCGCGTGATGTCTGGGAGCGTAAAGAGAAGGACAAAGAGAAAGTCTGGTTTAAATATACCCGCGACTTTATCTCGCTAACCGGGCTGGTGCTGGCGCTGATCGTCACGCTGTCCCTGACTTCTGTCGCCGGCGCAGCGCAGGCGGCCATTGTCCGGGCGCTGGGGCTGGAAGGCATTGAGTGGCTCAGACCGGCAATGACGCTGATCGCGCTGTCGATTTCGATCCTGGCTAACTATCTGCTGTTTCTGTGGATTTTTTGGATTCTGCCGCGCCACAAGCCGCGTAAGAAAGCGTTATTTCGCGGGACGCTGCTGGCGGCAATTGGCTTTGAAGTGATTAAATTTATTATGACGCTAACCTTGCCTAAGCTGGCGTCGTCGCCCTCCGGCGCGGCCTTCGGGTCCGTGCTGGGACTGATGGCATTTTTCTACTTCTTTGCGCGTCTGACGCTGTTTTGCGCAGCCTGGATTGCCACAGCAAAGTACAAGGATGACAAGCCGGAGTCGGCCACGCAACAGGCCTGAGTCTTCCCGCCGTTTCTGAAGGGCAACGCCCGTTGCCCTTTACGGTTTCAGCTTCAGAATGCTGCAACTGTGGTCCTGCAACTCTTCGGCAGAGCCTTTATTGAGCAGCAGCAGATTCCGTTTGATCACCATCATCACACGACGGCCGTCCGGTAACGCGGCAATGGCTATACCGTATTTGTACATCTCTTCCCGGGCACCGGGTAGCTCGTTGGCGATACGGAGAAACGGGCTAATCTTTTTGATGTCATCCGACGTCACCGTACGTACCTGATAGTCATGACCCGCCAGCTGCGCAGACTGCCACAGGCTGGTCAGGGTTGGGCTCAGGCTGTCCAGGCGCTGGCGAATATCCGGCCGCAGGCAGGAAATGTGGATATGCAGCTGGTTCTGGGTTCTTCCCCGCAGCGAATTGATGGCTATAGCAACCGACGTATCTTCAATCGGCGCACCGTGTTTCTCTTCCATGTAATGACGTGAAAGCCAGGCCTCGGCAAAGAAATTCGGGGTAGCGGGATTGAGTAATGTCGGACTCTCAATACCGGTGATTTTTTCAACGGGCATTAACAAAAATTGCAGAGGTCCTTCACGATCTTTTAGCACCACGAAGCCATTGCGCAGATCAACCAAACGGCAGGGCGCAGGATGATGATTTTGCTGTTGATCAGGAACGCATTTTTGACTGACTATCTTCCACAGCGCGTCAGAATTATTTTTGTAATTCAATGCGATAGAGGCACATCCGGCCGTCAATATTATTCCCGCTAATCCTAATACGCTCAGGACACGCTTTCGCCCCTGCATGATCGAAACCTCTGGTCATTACCTGTGCGTAATGTAAACGAACGGTTGGTGAAGATCATGTCAAATAATCAATCGCGGTGACCATTTTTCTGCTTGTGGAGTATCGCGTTCAGAAAGGGATAACGGAGAGGGGAAAACGTTTGGGTTAAGTCACCCGGGCGGCGAATTTGCCTCGCCGCCCGGACAATATTACTCGGGCTTCATCACCTGGTCATAGGTGCCGCCGTCGGCGAAGTGCGTTTTTTGCGCCTTAGTCCAGCCGCCAAATTTGCTGTCAATGGTAAACAGCTTAACCGGTGCAAAAGTGTTGGCGAACTTCTTCGCCACTTCAGGATCGCGAGGACGGTAGTAGTTGTCCGCGGCGATAGTCTGCCCTTCCGGCGAGTAGAGGTATTTCAGGTAGTCCTCGGCCACTTTGCGGGTATCGCGCTCATCAACCACTTTATCAACCACCGAAACGGTAGGCTCCGCCAGGATGGATTCGCTAGGGGTGACGATATCAAACTTGTCTTTACCCAGCTTGTTTACCGCCAGATAAGCTTCGTTTTCCCACGCAATCAGTACGTCGCCCAATCCGCGCTCAACGAAGGTATTGGTCGAAGCACGCGCGCCAGAATCCTGAACCTCAACATTCTTGAACAGCGCTTTTACATAAGCCTGGGCTTTGGCCTGATCGCCATTATTTTGATCGAGTGCCCAGCCCCACGCCGCCAGATAGTTCCAGCGCGCGCCGCCTGAAGTTTTCGGGTTTGGCGTGATCACCGAAACGCCCGGTTTGATTAAATCATTCCAGTCGTGGATCTGTTTAGGGTTGCCTTTGCGGACCAGAAAAACAATGGTCGACGTATAGGGAGCAGAGTTGTTCGGCAGGCGCTTGATCCAGTTTTTATCAATGCGGCCACGATCGGCGATGGCGTCCACGTCCGACTCAAGCGCCAGCGTGACAACATCGGCACGGATACCGTTGATTACCGAAGTAGCCTGCTTGCCTGACCCGCCGTGAGACTGACGGACCACCACGTTATCGCCGGTTTCCTGCTTGTAATGCGCGCTGAAGGCTTTGTTATACTGCTCGTAAAGCTCACGCGTTGGGTCATACGACACGTTCAGCAGCTGAATATCTTTTGCCAACACGCTGGTTGAGGCCAGCAACAGGGTTAATCCCACGCTCCACTTCTTCATTACTCTCTCCCAAAGTTTTTTCTGTAAGAGAGCCTGACACAAACTTAATCTTGAATTAAAGAATTAAAACAAAGCTTTCATAACCAAATGGAATATAGAGCGCCATAAAAAAGGCGCCGTGCTTCAGCGCCTTGTTTTTATTAATAAAGCTTTTTAGCCGTATCCAGCCAGTCACCTTTGAAGGGACGCTTCATATTTTCTATCGCATCAATGATGTCGTGGTGCACCATTTTCTCGTTCTGGATACCGACGCAGCGGCCACCGTAGCCCTTCAACAGCAGCTCAATCGAATAAGCCCCCATGCGGGAAGCAAGAATACGGTCGTACGCCACCGGCGCTCCGCCGCGCTGAATATGACCCAGCACCGTTGCGCGCGTTTCGCGTTTGGTTTCCGCTTCGATATATTTTGCCAGATCGTCGATATCGCAAATGTGTTCGGTGATCGCGACAATGGCGTGCTTTTTCCCCTTGGCGATCCCGGCTTTGATCTCCCCTACCAGCTCTTCGCGGGTGTAAGGAATTTCCGGCAGCACGATAAACTCGCAGCCACCGGCAATTGCTGCCGCCAGCGTCAGATCGCCACAGTAGCGCCCCATCACTTCAACAATCGAAATACGCTGGTGAGATGAAGAGGTGTCACGCAGGCGGTCAATCGCCTCTACCACGGTTTCCAGCGCCGTAAAGTAGCCGATGGTGTAATCCGTTCCGGCTACGTCATTATCGATGGTTCCCGGCAGGCCAATACAGGGGAAACCCATCTCGGTAAGACGCTTCGCGCCCATGTAGGAGCCGTCACCGCCAATAACCACCAGCGCATCAATGCCGCGCTTTTTCATATTCTCGATGGCAACGGCGCGCACATGCTCTTCACGGAACTCGGGAAAACGCGCCGAGCCGAGGAAAGTGCCGCCGCGGTTGATCATGTCAGAAACGCTGTAACGGTCCAGATTAGCCATGCGATCTTCGTACAAACCCAGGTAACCATCATAAACACCGCACACTTCCAGACCTTCACTCAGCGCGGCGCGCACCACGCCCCTGATGGCTGCATTCATCCCTGGCGCGTCGCCGCCGCTTGTCAGTACACCGATTTTTTTAATCATGACAACCTCTGAACTTGTTGATGCAAATTAGAATTCTGAACGCCGTGGAAGGTCGACGCGTGAGGGCGAGCTTACCGACTAATGATGGCAATAGTATATCAAAGCCAGGAAGCTGAATTGATTCAGGTCACTCATCATTCAGCTATTTTTTTTGCGCCACGTCACGTTTCCTACATTCCTTCGGCTAACCCATTTATTTTTCAAAGAAATTAAAACTTGAGGCCCTGTGCCTGCTCGGCGGGGACCACCGAGCAGGGATCCTGGTGAATGATCACATCCGAGCCGGGAAAGCGGCTTAACAGCGCCTTTTCAACCTCGTCTGCCAGCTTATGCGCCTGAAACAGCGGCAGGCTGTCATCCATTTCCAGATGCAGTTGGATAAAGCGGGTCGGGCCTGACTGACGGGTGCGGATATCATGCGCGCCCTGCACGCCCGGCCAGTTGGAAGCGATATCGATAATGGCCTGACGGTCTTCATCCGGCAGCGCCCGGTCAAGCAGCGCCTGAACCGCTTCGTGGCCCATGCGCAGCGCGCTGTATAAAATCCACACCCCAATCCCCAGCGCAAACAGTGCATCCGCCCGCTTAAAGCCGTACCAGCTCAGCGCCAACGCCAGCAGAATGGCGCCATTCATAATCACGTCAGACTGGTAGTGAAGCATGTCGGCACGGATCGCCACACTATGGGTCCTTTTGACCACCCAACGCTGAAAGGTCACCAGCGCCAGGGTAGAAAACAGGGCAATGATGGTAACGATAATCCCCACCAGCGGCGCACGCATTTCGCCTGGCGTAGCCATATGCTGCAAGCCCGTGAGAAAAAGAAACAGCGCGGAGCCGGAAATAAACATGCTTTGAGCCAGCGCGGCCAGTGATTCCGCCTTGCCATGACCAAAAGTATGCTCCCTGTCAGCAGGCTGGAGGGAGTAGCGGACAACAAAAAGATTGGTGAGCGAGGCGGCAATATCCACCAGTGAATCCACCAGCGCCGCCAGCACGCTGACTGAACCGGTATACCACCAGGCAAAAATCTTTACCAGCAGCAGTAGCGACGCCAGGGTGGTGGCCGCCAGCGCAGCCCTGTTCACCAGACGTGCGTAGTGTTGTTCCATGCCACACTCCCGTAAGTTGAGTGCGTCAGTATACTGGATTTCAGGCAAAAAAAAGCCCCGCCATGATGGCGGGGGCGTTGGCTATTTCCAGGGATTTGCAGCATATGCATTCAGATCAACACGGGGCATTACCGGTATCAGCCTGGAGGAAGGGAGCCGTTTTCTTAAGTACCGTCATCGGATCACTGAGGCGTTTATTCAGATAGTAGCGATAAACGTCAGAGTCAGTGGCTCCCGCATCCTGATATTTCGTGACGTACAGCCAGACATCTTCTGACAGCTGTTTCTGGCTGAGTAAATGATCATCGCGCGGGGCATTTTCGGAATACCACAGCAAGCCACCTACGATCACTATAAGCAACAGAACAACCGTTAGTATCCTGTGCCCCCACTTAATAGCGGTGTCGATTGGCATAATCTATCCCTTGCTGCTTATAATCCCATGACCCCTTATTACGTACTTTTTGATAAAACCAGTAGTAAACACCAGGTGAAGCCATGTTACGCGGCATTCCACGATGGCGGGCTTCCAGAAGATTCCTTGCTAATAGAGAGAACCCACCTGGGGGCATAAGCGGAATAACAGCCATAATATTGAGTCTTCCTGACAGAATTAATAAGCGAAGTGAACCCTATCAAAAAAGTCTCTCAACGTAACATGTTTGTACACATTAAAAAAAATGCGTTCGCGGGATTGTGTGTGCATCAATGGCGACGATGCACACCTGGTCAATGAGCAGACAATAATGAGAAAACTCACCTTAAATCTAGTGATGAAGCATTTCGTCCACAATCTGCGCTTTCGTCATGCCGTAGGGATAGAAAGTTGGCCAATTGTCCATCTCTTTCAGCAGCGCGTCCTGGGAGGTATTCCCCAGGAAGATGTGAAAATGCTGAGACCGACGTGGGCCGATAATATGGTCGCTAAACTGAACATATTTTGGCGCGGTGGACTGCGCATCGTTACATTCAAACAAGTAGCGCACCCCTTTTTTGCCGGAGACATAGTTGAGGATCTTAAATCCTGCATATTCATAGCGACACGACTTCACCTCTTTACCGACATGGAATTCCATGACGTTATTTTCGATACCGATCGTCTCAATATCCGTGGCGTAGCCTTTTTGGTAATAAGCCCGATATTCTGCCAGGGTTTTGCCGCCCTGCTTCGCTTTTTTCTCCAGTACCGGGTCCAGATCGCCATTCTGCAGATAAGAATTGAGCGACTGCCAGACGCCATCCCAGTCGGACAGCGGTCTGTCCTTCACATCTTTATCCTCAAAGATCCCTTCGCTTGCTTTGCGCTCTACTTCGGTCAGCGGCTTACCGTGGTGATGGGCATGAGCGAAAGTTTGTGTACTGCTCAGCAAAACTCCCATACCGAGTAAAAAGGCGGACTTCTTCATGATCATAACGTTTCCCAGGTCATCATTGGCAATGAAATGTTACGATATAACATAACAATTTAAATTACCACCCGCCGATGAAGACTTTTACAGGCCGTTAGAGATTTTTTTAATTGGCTGTTTTTATTAGATTGACAGGGAAATGATGGACAAAAAAAACCCCCTCATCATGAGGGGGAAGACAGGGATGGTGTCTATGGCAAGGAAAAACAGGGATACTATGTTACTGGTTACTGCCGGTACTGCTCACTGCCTGCAGCGATGATGCCTGCTGCATGTTCGTTAGCTTGCGCATTTCACTCATGCGCTGCTGGTGTTTCTGGTTCAAAACGTCCTGCTGAGCCGGCGTTAACAGGTGATACATCTGGTTGCGCACGCGTGCCATTTCTACCTGCCGCGCCACTTCCGCCTGTGCAATCCTGTTTAACTGCGCTTTATAGGCCGTTTCATCAAATTTATCTGCAATAATCAACTCGTGCAGCTGCTCTAAATCGTTAATACTTATGGGAGAACGCTCATGACGCGCCTGTTGCATCAGATCCCGCATTTGTTGACGCTGCTGTTCAGTGAGATTGATGCCATCAAACATGTGACTCTGCGGAATTTGCGTCATACTGCGTGTCGCCGCGTTGTCCTGATGCATCTCGTCAGTCGTCGTCACTTCTGCAGCCCACGCGGCGGAGAAACTGAGTATCAGCGCCGGAACTACAACGACGGCGGTAACTTTGCGCATCGTTTACTCCCAGGTTGGTTTCCACTTTTCGATTCAACGAGAGCCAGTCTACGGGGCCAGCTGCAAACATGCGTCAGGCGGTGTAAAACTACGTAAAGTCATGGAATGACAGCATTCGTTCACGGTATTTTGCCTGCGGAGGGCAATAAAAATGAATAAGATCCTGTTGGTTGACGATGACCGCGAATTGACTTCGCTACTGAAAGAATTACTTGAAATGGAAGGGTTTGATGTCCTGGTTGCCGGCGACGGTGAACAGGCGCTGACCCTGTTGGATAACTCTATCGACCTGTTACTACTTGACGTGATGATGCCGAAGAAAAACGGTATCGACACCCTGAAGGAGCTCCGTCAGCAACATCAAACGCCGGTCATCATGCTGACCGCGCGAGGAAGCGAGCTGGATCGCGTTCTGGGCCTCGAACTGGGCGCGGACGACTATCTGCCGAAACCGTTCAACGATCGTGAACTGGTGGCTCGCATACGCGCTATTCTACGCCGTTCGAACTGGAGCGAGCAGCAACAGCAGCACGACAATAGTTCTCCTACGCTGGAAGTGGATTGTCTGCGTCTCAATCCTGGCCGTCAGGAAGCCAGCTTTGACGGCCTGACGCTCGATCTGACCGGCACCGAGTTCACTTTGCTCTATCTGCTTGCTCAGCATCTGGGCCAGGTGGTTTCCCGTGAACATCTCAGCCAGGAAGTGCTGGGTAAACGCCTGACGCCTTTCGATCGTGCTATCGATATGCATATCTCCAACCTGCGCCGGAAGCTGCCGGACCGTCAGGATGGTCATCCCTGGTTTAAAACTCTGCGTGGACGTGGCTACCTGATGGTTTCTGCTACATGATCTCAAGCCTGACCACCCGCATCTTCGCCATTTTTTGGCTGACCCTGGCACTGGTGTTGATGCTGGTTTTAATGGTGCCAAAGCTGGATACCCGTCAGATGACGCCGCTGCTGGATAACGAGCAGCGACAGGGCACCATGATTGAGCAACACGTTGAAGCTGAACTGATGCAGGACCCGCCCAACGACCTGATGTGGTGGCGTAGATTGTTTCGCGCTATCGACAAATGGGCTCCGCCAGGCCAGCGCCTTTTGCTGGTCACCAGCGAAGGCCGGGTGATTGGCGCGCAGCACAGCGAAATGCAGGTAATTCGTAACTTTATCGGCCAGTCTGATAATTCCGATCATCCGCAAAAAAAGAAATATGGCCGGGTTGAAATGGTTGGCCCTTTCTCGGTTCGGGACGGGGAAGATAACTACCAGCTCTACCTGATCCGCCCAGCCGGCAGCTCTCAGCTGGACTTCATCAACCTGCTCTTCGATCGCCCGCTTCTGCTGCTGATTGTCACCATGCTGATCAGCTCCCCCCTGCTGCTCTGGCTGGCGTGGAGCCTGGCGAAACCGGCGCGTAAACTTAAGCATGCCGCCGATGATGTGGCCGCCGGTAACCTGCGGCAGCGTCCCGAGCTGGAGGCGGGGCCGCAGGAATTTCAGGCTGCCGGCGCCAGCTTCAACCAGATGGTTAGCGCGCTGGAGAGGATGATGACCGGTCAGCAACGCCTGCTGTCGGACATCTCCCACGAGCTGCGCACGCCGCTGACTCGCCTTCAGCTGGCTACTGCCCTGATGCGGCGGCGTCAGGGAGAGGGCAAAGAGTTACAGCGCATCGAAATGGAGGCTCAGCGTCTGGACGGCATGATTAACGATCTGCTGGTGCTCTCCCGGACGCAGCATAAAAATGCGCTGGTGAGCGAGGCGATGAAGGCTAACCATCTCTGGTCCGGCGTGCTGGACGATGCAAAGTTTGAAGCCGAACAGATGGGCAAAACGCTGGAGGTGCCGTATCCGCCTGGTCCGTGGCCGCTCTACGGCAACCCCAGCGCGCTGGACAGCGCGCTGGAGAATATTGTCCGCAATGCGCTGCGCTACTCCCACTCAAAAATTTCCGTCAGTTTTTCCGTGGATAAACAGGGGATTACCATTCACGTAGATGATGATGGTCCGGGCGTGAGCGCAGAAGATCGCGAGCAGATTTTCCGGCCTTTCTACCGCACCGATGAAGCGCGCGACAGAGAGTCCGGTGGCACGGGGCTGGGGCTGGCGATTGTGGATACCGCCATCCAACAGCACCGGGGCTGGGTTAAAGCGGATGACAGCCCGCTTGGCGGCCTGCGTCTGACAATGTGGCTACCGCTCTATTCCAGCAAAGCCTGATTATTTGCTATGCTTCGGCCCTCGCTACTGAGGGCCGTTGTCGATGCTGAATATCGTTTTATTTGAACCTGAAATCCCACCCAATACCGGGAATATCATTCGCCTGTGCGCTAATACGGGCTTCCAGCTGCACCTCATCAAACCGCTTGGCTTTGCGTGGGATGACAAGCGCCTGCGCCGGGCTGGCCTTGATTATCATGAATTTACCTCGATCAAGCATCACGACAACTATGCCGCTTTTTTGCATCTCGAAGCCCCTCAGCGGCTTTTTGCGCTGACCACCAAAGGCACGCCAGCGCATAGCGCAGTAAGCTATCGGCCGGGCGATTATTTGGTGTTTGGACCAGAAACGCGAGGGTTACCGGCAGACATTCTGAATGCGCTGCCAGCGCAGCAAAAAATCCGCATTCCGATGCAGCCAGACAGCCGCAGCATGAATCTGTCTAATGCCGTGTCGGTGGTGGTGTATGAAGCGTGGCGCCAGCTGGGTTATGCTGGCGCAGCGGTGAAGGAGTAGCGGTCAGATGCCGTCGCCAAACTCAAAGCCCGGAACCGTGCCGTTAAAATGCTGATCCATTTCCATTGAGGGCATGTCGCTGCTTGGTTTGCCGACGATGCGGGCCGGCACGCCAGCCGCAGTGGTATGCGGCGGAACGGGCTGCAGCACAACGGAGCCTGCGCCAATTTTCGCTCCCCGACCCACTTCGATATTGCCGAGAATTTTCGCCCCGGCGCCAATCATCACCCCTTCACGAATTTTAGGGTGGCGATCGCCGCTGGTTTTACCGGTTCCTCCCAGGGTTACCGACTGGAGGATCGAGACATCATCTTCGATCACCGCCGTTTCCCCGACCACGATCCCGGTGGCGTGATCGAGCATGATCCCACGGCCAATTCTGGCTGCCGGATGAATATCGACGGCAAAAGAAACCGAGACTTCGTTTTGCAGGTAAATGGCGAGCGCGCGCCGGCCTTCATTCCACAACCAGTGCCCGATGCGGTATGCCTGAAGCGCGTGGAACCCCTTCAGATAGAGCAAAGGCGTGGAGTATTTATCAATGGCGGGGTCGCGCTGGCGGACGGCCATAATATCGCAGGCGGCAGACTGGATCATCGACGGGTCCTGATTGTACGCTTCCTGCACAATCTCGCGAATAGCTATGGCGGGCATGATCGGATTCGAGAGCTTATTGGCGAGCATATAGCTTAGCGCACTTCCCAGGTCGTCATGCTTGAGCAGCGTAGCGTGATAAAAGCTGGCCAGCATCGGTTCGCAGTCTGCGAGTGCCCTCGCTTCCGCTTTAATATAATCCCAGACCTGTTCAGGCTCGATACACGACATTGCTCTCTCCCGATCAAAAAACAGCGCCCGACAACGTCCAGTACGCTATATCACTGTACATTCCTTTCTCAACTGGTGCTGTTTTCGTCTTTCCTTGCACGCCCAAGCAAGCTCAATGCTGCCTCTCGCGCATTTTTTTCGCAATACAGTACCTGATAAATTTGCTCGGTAATCGGCATTTCCACGCCGCAGCGCTCGGCCAGCGCCTTCACTTCTTTGGTATTTCGGAAACCTTCCACCACCTGACCAATGGATTGCTGCGCCGTTTCAACGTCAATACCCTGACCCAGCATCATGCCAAAGCGACGATTGCGCGACTGGTTATCGGTGCAGGTCAGCACCAGATCGCCTAATCCCGCCATGCCCATAAACGTACCGGCATCGGCTCCCAGCGCCGATCCAAGACGAGTCATTTCTGCCAGGCCGCGAGTGATCAGCGCCGTGCGGGCATTGGCGCCAAAGCCAATACCATCAGAAATACCCGCGCCAATAGCGATCACATTTTTTACCGCGCCGCCAAGCTGAACGCCAATAAAGTCCAGATTGTTGTAAACGCGGAAACTTTTACCGCAGTGCAGCAGACTTTGCAGATCGTCGGCAAATACCGTATCCGTCGCCGCCAGCGCAATGGCCGTTGGCATACCCGCCGCCAGCTCTTTGGCAAACGTCGGGCCAGAAATCACCGCCAGAGGGATATCCGGCCCAAGGATCTCACGCGCCACGTCCTGCAACAGGCGACCGGTCTCTTTTTCCAGGCCCTTAGTGGCCCAGACTATCCGTGAGTCGGCGCGCAGATGAGGTTTGATCTGCTGTAAAACATCGCCGAAAACGTGGCTGGGAACCACCACCAGCAGATCGCGACTTGCCGCAATAGCGGCCGCCAGATCGGTTTCAAGGCTCAGCGAATCAGGAAAAGGCACATCGGGCAGGAAAGCCGCATTACAGCGATCGGCCTGAAGCTGGGCCTGATGCTGCGGGTTGTGTCCCCACAGCACCACGTTGTGCCCGTTACGGGCCAGCGTGATGGCTAAAGCGGTGCCGTAAGAACCGGCACCGAGGACGCTCATTGAGACGTTAGCGTGAGGCATTATGCATCCTGCTGAGGAGCGGCACCTTCGTTTGACTGCTGAAGATAGTTCATGAACAGCGCGTCAAAGTTCACGGGTGCCAGGTTAAGCTGCGGGAAAGTACCGCGAGAAACCAGGCTGGTGATGCATTCGCGTGCATACGGGAACAGGATATTCGGGCAGTATGCACCCAGGCAGTGCGCCATCTGGTTACCGTCAATGCCAGAGATAGAGAAAATGCCGGCCTGCTGGACTTCACACAGGAAAGCCGTCTCTTCGCCTACGGTGGCGGTAACGGTTACGCGCAGTACCACTTCATAGACTTCGTCCGCCAGTTGGCTGGACGCCGTATCCAGATCCAGCTTCACTTCCGGCTCCCACTCTTTCTGGAAAACCTGAGGAGCATTAGGCGCTTCAAAGGAGACGTCTTTGGTGTAGATGCGTTGAATCTGGAAAGCCATCTCGGTGTTGTTTTGTTCAGACATGTTAAGTAATCCTATGGGTTAATAATCCGTTATTGCGCCACTGCCCGTCTTAATTTTAGTAGCAGCTCGAGGTCTTAAAGACCATCGAACGCGAACAGGTCGCCGCAGCAGCCAGAGGGCGCTGCACATCGTTACTTCGTTGTTATTTACCGCGAACCAGCGGCAGGTTTTCACCACTCCAGCCGGACACGCCGTCTTTCAGCACAAACACCTGGTCAAAACCGGCTGCACTCAGCTGAGCCGCTGGGTCTGCTGCGGACGTGCCGTTGGCACAGACCACGATAACAGGTTGGGCTTTATGCTTCTCTAACTCGCCAAAGCTGCCTTTCTTGATGTCGGCTGCCAGCACGTTGATGGCGTTAGAGATATGGCCTTTACGGTAGTCATCACGCCCACGCACATCGACAACCACGGCTTCTTCTTTGTTGATTAAACGGGTGGCTTCGCCGCGGCTAATCGTTTTTACCTTGGAGAACATGCCCTTAACGGTGGTCACGATCACCAAAACCAGCAGGACAACCCACGCCAGACTGAGAAGGGTATGGCTGCCTGCGAACTGCATAATATCTTGCATGAGGGGTAACAACTCCCGAAAGGGTTAATAAGCTAAAACAAGGCTTCTGAGTATACCTGCCAGTGCTGCCATGTACAGTCGTGAAGCCGTCAGAGTTGCGTTTTCTGGGGCAGATTCCCAAAAAAAAATGCCTTAAGTGTAAATGTCTCTGTCAGCCTGTGTTCACGTCGATCCTGAGCGGTTATTTGTTGTACAAAACCGCGTCGGAATTAGCCAAAGATTCCCCGCCTCCGCTACGGGAACCGGCCGCTCTGTCACTACTGGAAACGCAAAACCCCCGACAGATGTCTGGTAAGCTGCTGTTCATCGTGGAATAATCCTGTCCTATGAGGGAAAAAGCGACAGTTTCACATTTACGGACCCAGGGTAACGGAGCGGCCACCGGCGCTCCGTTGCGATCTCACGCCTTCACCCTGTCTGCCAGCGTGCTGTGCGCCGGCCTTCTGCTGTCGCCATTTGCCAGCTCAGCCGCTGACGATAGCAAATCGCAGCTTTCAAGCCTGCAGCAGGATATCGCGGCGAAGGAAAAGAGCGTACAGCAGCAAAAGCAGCAGCGCGGCAAGCTCCTCGCACAGCTGACTAGCCAGGAAAAAGTGATTGCCCAGGCCAGCCGTCAGCTGCGCGAAACGCAACTGGGCCTCAACGGACTTAATAAAGATATTACCTCCCTGACCGCTTCCATCGGCAAGCTACAGACGCAGCAGGCCCGTCAGGAAAAACTGCTGGCCGAACAGTTGGATGCGGCATTCCGTCAGGGGCAACACAGCGGCGTGCAGCTGATCCTCAGCGGAGAAGAGAGCCAGCGCAGTGAGCGCATTCTCGCCTATTTCGGCTACCTTAATGAGGCCCGTCAGAAATCGATCGACGAGCTGAAAAAGACCCGCAGCGATCTCTCTGCGCAGAAGGCGTCGTTAGTGGATAAACAGGCTCAGCAGAAATCCCTGCTGGAACAGCAGCAGTCACAGCGGGAGAAGCTGGAAGGCGCTCGCGTAGCCCGTAAGAAAACCCTGACGACGCTCGAATCCTCCCTGGAGAAAGACCAGGCGCAGCTGGTTACCATGCGGGAAAACGAAAGCCGCCTGCGGGATAAAATTGCCAAAGCGGAGCGTGAAGCCAGGGCCAGGGCCGAGAAGGAAGCGCGCGAGGCCGAAGCGGTCCGCAAGCGTCAGGCCCAGGCGAAGAGCAAAGGCACAACCTATAAGCCGACGGAAGGCGAGCGTTCCCTGATGGCCCGAACCGGGGGTCTGGGGCGCCCTTCAGGTCAGGCGCTATGGCCGGTCAGAGGCTCAATTGAACACCGCTTTGGCGAACAGCTTCAGGGCGAGCTTCGCTGGAAAGGCCTGGTGATCGACGCCGCCGAAGGCACCGAAGTGAAAGCCATCGCCGATGGCCGGGTACTGATGGCCGACTGGCTTCAGGGCTACGGCCTGGTGGTGGTAGTGGAACATGGTAAGGGAGATATGAGTCTCTACGGCTACAACCAAAGTGCGCTGGTGAGCGTGGGAACCCAGGTTAAGGCAGGACAGCCAATCGCACTGGTCGGGACCAGCGGCGGTCAGGGCACGCCTTCACTCTATTTTGAAATCCGACGTCAGGGACAGGCCGTCAATCCACTACCGTGGTTGGGAAAATAACTTTTGTCACAGCTTCGTAAAATTAGCGGCGCGCTGGCCGGTCTGCTGCTGACCTGCACGGCACATGCCGGAAAACTCGCTATCGTCATTGACGATTTTGGCTACCGCCCGGCACCGGAAAATCAGGTCCTGCAAATGCCGAAAAATATTTCTGTCGCCGTGCTCCCTAACGCTCCGCACGCGCGTGAGATGGCGACTAAGGCCCACCAGCTTGGCCATGAGGTGCTGATCCATTTGCCGATGGCGCCCCTCAGCAAGCAGCCGCTGGAGAAAGACACGCTCCGACCTGACATGTCCAGTGCGGAAATTGAGCGGATCGTCCATGAGGCGGCCGCCAAAGTGCCCTATGCCGTAGGCCTGAATAACCATATGGGCAGCGCCATGACGTCCAGCCTGCCGGGAATGCAGAAAGTGATGCAGGTGCTCGATCACTACAACTTCTACTTCCTCGACAGCATGACGATCGGCAACAGCCAGTCAACCCGCGCCGCAGCAGGCACCAGCGTAAAAGTGATTAAGCGTAGGGTTTTCCTTGACGACACGCAGAACGAGGCGGACATCCGCACCCAGTTTACTCGTGCGGTGCGGCTGGCGCAGCGTGATGGCTCCGCCATCGCCATTGGTCATCCGCATCCCACTACGGTGAAAGTGCTGCTGCAAATGCTGCCAACGCTTCCGGCGGATATCACTCTGGTTCGACCCAGCCAGCTGCTGAATGAGCCGCAAATCGTCAACAATAAACCGCTGCCGCCAGGACCAACCGGCAAGCCGCGCAATCCGTTCCGCGGCGTGAAAACCTGCCCGGTAACGCTGAAGCCCGTACCGGCGACCCTCGCGCTGAACGTTGTCGCCGAAAGCATTGGCAACAGCGACGGGATGCGCTATATCAAAACAAACTTTTCTGGGTTGAAGCTCAATATCGGGTCTCAACCTTAATTTCTCTACTGCGTCCCTTGCTGGAGGGGCGCAGATCTGGTGAGTCGCCGTCACATGACCGAACGACGTAAAAAAATTCTTTTGCTGGATACGGGTAATGAATGGGGCGGCGGCACTAACAGTATGCTTGAGCTGCTAAAACGCATCGATCGGGCTACGTTCGATATCCGCTGCTGCTTCTATCACAATTATCGCCGCGGCAAGGGCGACACCATTGGCGACGTGCTGTCATCGCTGGATATTCCGGTCATGTTCATCGATCAGCGCAAACAGCCGCGCTGGGCCAAGGTGGCTAAAGAACTCCTGAGATCGCTGGTCTTCTTCAATCGTTCCCTTCGCCAGAAAGCAACGCGCTGGGTGGACAGGCTCTGGCGTATTCAACCGAATGCACAGCGCATCCGCCAGGCTATTGCTCAGTACGACATCGATCTGCTCTATATGAATAACCAGCCCGGTTCGAATGCTGAGGGCTATCTGGCTGCGGCTGGGTTACCGATCGCCGTCGTTCAGCACTGCCGTATTGAACCCGTACTGAACCGCGAGCTGGTCGAGTTGGTAAACCATCGTGGCGACGCGATCATCGCGGTGTCTGATGGCGTGCGTAACGTCCTGCTGGCGAACGGCGTAGACCCGCAAAAATGCTTTACCGTATTCAATGCTATTGATACCAGGCAGGCCTTGCCAGAACGCCAGGCAATGCGCCATCAATTGCTCAATCTGGCGAGTGGAACTTTTGTTTTTGGCAGTATTGGGTCATTGATTCCGCGGAAGTCCAACCACCATATTTTGCAGGCGCTGACAAAATTTGCCGCTGAATTCCCTCAGGCTGACTGGCGCATGGTGATACTGGGCGAAGGCCCGGAAGAAGAGGCCCTGAAGCGCCAGGCCGCACAGGCTGGCATCGCGGATCGGGTGATTTTCACCGGCTTTCGGCCTGATGCGCTAAACTATCTGGCAGCGCTTGATGTTTTTATCCTTGCGTCGAAGAGTGAGGGGTTACCTCGCGTGGTGCTGGAAGCGATGCTGCTGGGGACGGCGGTGATCGGCTCCAATGTGACCGGCACCGCCGAGCTGATTTCTGCGAATCAAACCGGCCTGCTCTTCGACTACGGTGACACAGATGCGCTGTTTGAACAGATGAA
Source organism: Erwinia typographi (assembly GCF_000773975.1). Classification (GTDB taxonomy): domain Bacteria; phylum Pseudomonadota; class Gammaproteobacteria; order Enterobacterales; family Enterobacteriaceae; genus Erwinia; species Erwinia typographi. The sequence continues at coordinate 87,045 of NZ_JRUQ01000016.1, read as the reverse complement.
GACGCTCTATCTTGACGCCGGTAAACGAGCCGGGCTGGTGGAGCAGGCTAACGCCAGCGTCAAAGCACATTATGCTATTGAGCACTATGTCGCTGGCGTGGAAACTCTCTTAAAAAATGCGTCTCAGGGAAGATCTCCCCATGTTTGAATTTTTCGATCCTCAGTTCCGTTATATTCGTTCGCGCCACAACCTTTCTTATCTCAATAAAGAGGTTCAGGGAAAAATACCCGTGACCTCAATAGTGATCCCCTGTACCGGCGCTGACTATGTTGAAGAGGCAAAATTAAGCGCGCTGTTTGCGTCGCGCTTTGCCCTGCAAGCCGAAGAAATCGTCATTGTTGCGGATCAGAAGTCAGAGCAGTTCGGCGAACTGCCGCCAAAAACCAGGGTAGTGACGCTGGACGTGCCGGTGCGGGAAGAAAACTACCGCTACAAGCAGATTTATCGCAGCCGGCTGATCAAGCTTCAGGCCCCTTTGCAGGCCGCAACGGAAGGGGTTTTGATGATCGATTCAGATTTGAACCTGCTGAAAATGCCGGATATTCAGATGAACGACGGCCACATTTACGCCAGTTTCCGTAAGGGGAAAATGATCGCTAAGCTGGCTAATACGCCGGAAAAAAACCGCCCCGCTTATTACCGCAACAGCTTCCGTCCCTACCTCGTCGATCACGTCAACGGGGCGTTTCTCGCCGCCACGCGGCGGACCTGGAAACGCATCTGCCCGCTGTGGCTGACGCTGTTTCAGGATACCTGGGAACTGATGGATGACTCGCAGCCGCCCACCGATCAGCTGCCGCTGGCGGCGCTGCTGGATATGCTGGATCTGAAAACGGTGAACCTGGGAGAGTGGATGAACTGGCCCGTGTCGAAGAAGATTGGCGGCAGCACGGCGGCGATCCCAACTGAAGTGGTCGGCGCTCACGGCGGCTTTCCGCTGTCTGAATGGCAAAAGTATCTCGACTCGGCCGCTACTCCTTTAAGCTTCAGAGGCCAGGACTACACCCGCAAGGTTCGTTATATGACCGATGCGGAAAAGCAGCAGTAAAGCCTGGATCAAGGGTTGGCATCCTGCCAGCCCTTTCCGATCAGGACCAGTCCAGAATCACCTTGCCAGACTGCCCGGAGCGCATCTGGTCAAACCCTGCCTGAAAATCATCAATGCCGAAGCGATGGGTAATAATGGGCGTGATATCCAGCCCCGACTGGAGCAGCGCCGCCATTTTGTACCAGGTTTCAAACATCTCCCGCCCATAAATACCTTTGATAAAGAGCCCTTTGAAAATCACCTGATTCCAGTCAATCGCCATCTCCGTTGCGGGAATGCCCAACATGGCAATGCGTCCGCCGTTATTCATCACGCCGAGCAGGCTGCGGAAGGCCGCTGGCGCGCCGGACATCTCCAGCCCCACATCAAAACCCTCGGTCATGCCCAGCTCGCGCATCACCTCTTCCAGCGTCTCCCTGGCGACGTTCACCGCCCGCGTGACGCCGATTTTGCGCGCCAGCTCCAGGCGATATTCGTTGACGTCGGTGATAACAACATGCCGCGCGCCGACATGCCGACAGATAGCCGCAGCCATAATCCCAATCGGACCCGCGCCGGAAATAAGAACATCTTCACCGACTAAATCGAAAGAGAGCGCCGTGTGCACCGCGTTGCCAAAGGGATCGAAAATCGCCGCCAGCTCATCAGAAATATTATCGGGAATGCGGAAGGCATTAAACGCGGGGATCACAAGGTACTCCGCAAAGCATCCCTGACGATTAACGCCTACCCCAACTGTATTACGGCAAAGATGCGTCCGGCCTGCGCGACAGTTGCGGCAGTGTCCGCAGGTAATGTGGCCTTCGCCGGAGACGCGATCGCCCAACGAGAACCCCTTCACCTCCTGGCCGATAGCCACCACCTCGCCAACATATTCATGACCGGTAATCATCGGCACGGGAATGGTTTTTTGCGACCACTCATCCCAGTTATAGATATGCACATCCGTGCCGCAGATGGCGGTCTTACGGATCTTAATCAACAGGTCGTTATGGCCTGGTTCAGGGATCGCCGCGTCATCGATCATCCAGATCCCCTCTTCCGCCCGCAGTTTTGCTAACGCTTTCATCACGGCTCCTTTCAGGCGATCGCGCCCAGTCTCTTACCGATACGGCTAAACGCGTCGACCGCGTGAATCAGCTGTTCATGGCTGTGGGCGGCAGAAATTTGCGTGCGAATACGCGCCTGTCCTTTTGGCACCACCGGATAAAAGAAGCCGGTGACGTAGATGCCCTCCTGCTGAAGCAGCCTTGAAAACTCCTGCGCTATTTTGGCCTCTCCCAGCATGACTGGGATGATGGCATGATCGGCCCCGGCCAGGGTGAAACCGGCACGGGTCATTTCGGCCCGGAAAAATGTCGCGTTGTCCCACAGGCGCTGTCGCAGGCCGTCACCCTCGGTCAGCATATCCAGCACCCGCAAAGCGGCGGCAACGATTGCCGGGGCCAGCGAGTTAGAAAACAGATAGGGTCGGGAGCGCTGACGAAGCCATTCGATTACCTCCTTTTTCCCTGCCGTGTAGCCACCGGACGCACCGCCCAGCGCTTTGCCCAGCGTACCGGTAATAATATCGACCCGCCCCATCACATCGCAGTATTCATGAGTACCGCGACCGCCCGCGCCGACAAAGCCAACCGCATGGGAGTCGTCCACCATCACCAGCGCGCCGTAGCGATCCGCCAAATCGCAAATGCCTTTCAGGTTAGCAATCACCCCATCCATGGAGAACACGCCGTCGGTGGCGATCATCATATGGCGTGCGCCCGCCGCTTTCGCTTCTTCCAGCCGGGCTTCCAGCTCGGTCATATCATTGTTGGCATAACGGTAACGTTTCGCTTTACAAAGCCGCACGCCATCAATAATCGAAGCGTGGTTTAACGCATCGGAAATGACGGCGTCTTCCGGCCCTAATAGCGTTTCGAACAGGCCGCCGTTGGCGTCGAAACAGGAGGAATAAAGGATTGAATCCTCCATGCCAAGAAACCCGGCCAGCCGTTTTTCCAGCTGCTTATGAATATCCTGAGTTCCGCAAATAAAGCGTACCGACGCCATGCCAAAACCGTGGCTGTCCATACCCTCTTTCGCCGCCGCGATCAGGGCTGGATGATTGGCCAGGCCAAGGTAGTTATTGGCGCAGAAGTTGATGGCTTTGACGCCGCCTTCCAGTTGAATAGCGGCCTGCTGAGCGGAGGCAATCGGGCGCTCTGATTTAAACAACCCTTCCTGCTCAACCTCACGTAACTGCTGCGAAATCTACTGATAAAATGGCGATGACATTTTCATACTCCAAAACGCTCTGGTAGCGGAATATCTTACTGAAGGAAAGACAATGGAACGAGGATACAGATCGTGGAGTGTGATTTTCGCAGCGTTATTAACGCCAATTTACGACAATTACATCAGGTTACGGAGTCATCTGGCTGTCTGCCGCTGGATGAGATGTTATGATAAGAAACATTAGCGCGTGAAACCTCCTGTTTCACCCTTCTCTTTTAAAGGTTAAAGCTTATGATCATCGTCACCGGCGGCGCAGGATTTATCGGTAGCAACATTATCAAAGCCCTGAACAACCAGGGCCATACCGATATTCTGGTGGTAGACAACCTCAAAGACGGCACCAAATTTGCCAATCTGGTGGATTTGAACATTGCCGATTACATGGATAAAGAAGACTTCCTTATCAGCATCCTGGCCGATGAAGATTTTGGCGATGTTGAGGCGATCTTCCATGAAGGTGCCTGCTCCTCCACCACCGAATGGGACGGCAAGTACATGATGGAAAACAACTATCAGTACTCCAAAGAGCTGCTGCACTACTGCCTGGAGCATGAAATTCCGTTCCTGTACGCCTCTTCTGCCGCCACCTACGGTGGACGTAATGACAACTTTATTGAAGAACGCCAGTATGAAGAGCCGCTGAACGTTTACGGCTATTCTAAAATGCTGTTCGACCACTATGTCCGCCAGATTTTGCCAGAGGCCGGTTCGCAGGTTTGTGGTTTCCGCTACTTCAACGTCTATGGTCCGCGTGAAGGCCATAAAGGCAGCATGGCAAGCGTTGCCTTCCACCTGAATACGCAGCTGAATAACGGCGAAAATCCTAAGCTTTTCGAAGGCAGCGACGGCTTCAAGCGTGATTTTATTTACGTGGAAGACGTAGCGGCGGTTAACCTGTGGTTCTTTGAAAACAACGTTTCCGGCATCTTTAACTGCGGGACTGGCCGGGCTGAGTCTTTCCAGGAAGTGGCGGATGCCGCGCTGAACTACCACCAGAAGGGCGAAATAGAATACATTCCGTTCCCGGAAAAACTGAAAGGGCGTTACCAGGCCTACACCCTGGCGGATCAGACCAAACTGCGGGCGGCGGGCTATGATAAGCCGTTCAAAACCGTGGCCGAAGGCGTAGCCGAATACATGGCGTGGCTGAACCGCAAGGCGTAACGGGATCCGGCAATGAAAATTCTGGTAATCGGCCCTTCATGGGTTGGCGATATGATGATGTCGCAAAGTCTCTATCGTACGCTGAAGGCCGCTGAACCTGATGCCGTGATTGATGTGATGGCGCCCGCGTGGTGCCGTCCTTTGCTGTCACGTATGCCGGAGGTCAACGAAGCGCTGGCGATGCCGCTGGGCCACGGCGCGCTTGAGCTGGGCGAACGTCGTCGGCTTGGTAAAGCCCTGCGTAGCAAAGGCTACGATCGGGCTTATATCCTGCCGAACTCGTTTAAATCCGCCCTGGTTCCTTTCTTTGCCGATATCAAAACCCGCACCGGCTGGCGCGGCGAGATGCGCTACGGCCTGCTTAACGACGTTCGCGTGCTGGATAAAGCGGCCTGGCCGCTGATGGTTGAACGCTACGTTGCTCTTGCCTATGACAAACAGCGTTTTAGCCGCGCGGCAGAGCTTCCGCAGCCGCTGCTGTGGCCAAAGCTACAGGTCAACGACGCTGAAAAACTGACGACGGCCGCAGAATTTGGCCTCTCCTCAGCGCGTCCGGCAATCGGCTTCTGCCCCGGCGCGGAATTTGGCCCGGCCAAGCGCTGGCCGCACTATCACTATGCCGCTCTGGCGCAGAGCCTGATAAATAGCGGCTACCAAATCGTTCTGTTTGGCTCGGCTAAAGATCAGGAAACTGGCGAGCAGATCCTGCAAAGTCTGCAACCCGACTCCCGTGAGCACTGTCGCAATCTGGCAGGCAAGACGCAGCTTGAGCAGGCCGTCATTTTGCTGGCCCATTGCCATGCGGTAGTCAGCAATGACTCCGGGCTGATGCACATTGCCGCAGCGTTAGATCGCCCGCTGGTTGCGCTGTATGGCCCGAGTAGTCCTGACTTTACGCCGCCGCTCTCCGACAAGGCGCGCGTCATCCGCCTGATCACCGGTTACCATAAGGTACGTAAAGGGGAAGCGGAACAGGGTTATCATCAGAGCCTGATTGATATTACGCCGGAACGAGTGGCTGCCGAGCTGAACACGTTGCTGCCAGCAAGCCAGGAGAATGCATGCACGTCCTGATTGTCAAAACTTCCTCAATGGGGGACGTGCTGCATACGCTCCCCGCGCTAACGGATGCCATGCACGCTATTCCCGGCATCCGCTTCGACTGGGCCGTCGAGGAAGGGTTTGCCCAAATCCCCGCCTGGCATCCGGCGGTGGATAAGGTGATCCCGCTGGCGATTCGCCGCTGGCGTAAACACTGGTTTGGTAGCGAAGTCCGCGAGGAGCGCTTTCTGTTCAAACGTGAAGTCCAGTCGCGGGAATACGATTTGGTGATCGATGCCCAGGGGCTAATCAAAAGCGCCGCGCTGGTTACGCGCATCGCCAAAGGGATCAAGCATGGCCAGGACAGTCGCAGCGCGCGTGAATCGTTTGCCAGCTGGTGGTATGACAAGCGCCATGAAATCAGTAAAAAGCAACATGCCGTCCAGCGAACCCGCGAGCTGTTTGCTAAAAGCCTCGGCTATCCGCTGCCCGACACCATCGGGGATTATGCCATTGCCCAGCACTTCCTGAACGAACTGCCTGCGGACGCTGGTCAATACCTGGTATTTCTGCATGCCACTACGCGTGATGCCAAACACTGGCCGGAGAGCCACTGGCGTGAGCTGGCTGGCTTACTCAAAGAGAGCGGGCTGAAGATTAAGCTCCCCTGGGGCACGGAGCACGAACATCAGCGCGCGATCAGGCTGGCGGAAGGCTATAGCTTTGTCGAAGTTCTCCCCAGGCTGACCCTTGAGCAGGTCGCACGAACGCTGGCTGGCGCCAAAGCCGTGGTCTCAGTCGATACGGGGCTGAGCCACCTGACCGCCGCGCTGGACCGCCCTAACATCACGCTCTACGGCCCCACGGACCCAGGATTAATCGGTGGATACGGTAAGAATCAGTGCGTGCTGCGCCCTGAGCAGGGAAGCAGCATGGCCTCCATCAGTGCCGACCGCGTTGCTGCAATGCTGAAGGAAATAGTCTAAACAATGGGTACGTTTTTTAAGCAAATTTACCGCTATTCCCATCCAAGAGCATTTCGTCATAACGAGAATCTGTGGCCCTATGTAAAAATTACCCGTTCCTCTACGGGTGAAATTGTCCGTTTGGCCTATAAAAAAAAATCAGTTCCCCTGGTGCCATTATCAGCGCTAAAAAACGCCTATTCTGGCGAGGTTCTGCTAACCGCCACTGGACCGTCAGTAAAGAACATCTCTTTTGAGGTCTTCCCCGAAATGCCTGCACTGGGCGTAAACGGCGCTTACTTTTTAAATAATCAGGTTAGCTTCACCCTGTATCTTATTGTCGATATGGGCTTTATCGATCGGCGGTCGGATATTATCGCTGAGATTATAAAAAACGAAAGCCTGATCTTTTTCACAACGGTACACGGCATAGCCAGAATTATAGATTGTTTTTCTCTTGAAGCGATAAAATGTCGTCTGGTGGCTATTGAAGATATTGCCTGCAAAGTCTACCAGCCAAAAATTGAGGACAGCGAACTTCACACTAAAAATGCAAACCGTGATAGCATTGTTTTTTCTGAAAACCAAATAGGGTTCAACAAAGATATTCGCAGCGGCATTTTTGATGCGGGTACCGTCGCCTACTGGGCATTTCAACTGTTAAGCTTTCTTGGGTTCAAATTAATCTATCTGGTTGGCCTGGATATGAATAATTTCCATCAGCCTCGTTTTTATGAAAACGAACGCGAAAAACTCCCCAGTTTCTTATCTGAGAAGCTTGATAGCATAATACGTCCCTCATTTCGTCACGCCAGTCAGGTGATGAAAAGTGAAAATATAAGAGTCGTCAATCTCTCTCTGGCTAGCGCCATTGAAGACGAGATTTTTGAGAAGGTTAACTATAATGATATCTTCTAATAATATTAAAAGAGCCAATGTTGCATTTTTTCTCGCCTTTTTATTCTTCAGTGCTATATTTTGTGGTTACACCAAGGTTAATAATCTTTTTCATATTTCATTACTCCTTTTTACTATTAGTCTGATCTTCATTCCTGAATCAAGAAAAACCTTCATACTGGACAGGGAAAGAAAGAAAGGTTTCATTTACGTAGCGCTATTTCTCGTTTATTTTTCCTTCAGCAATCTGTGGGGTTCTAAACCCTCAAACATTGAATCTTCGCTGACGCACTCATTCTATTTATTTCTGTTTCTTGGCATGATGACCACGATGCTGGATAGCGAAAAGCGATATTATGTCTTACTCTCCAGCATAGCAGGGATTCTGATCCTGTCCCTTTACTGCCTTATTTTTGAGTATCACTCGATTGTGGTCGAAAGGATAGTATCTAACCATCACCCAGGGCCTGAAAATGTGATCGACCTTTCTGGCTATGCTGCCATTGGCGTTATCCTCAGCTTTATGGCGCTAAAAGAGAAAGGGAATAGGGCCATACTGCTGGTCGTTCCGGTTTTTTTTGGTGTTATCGCCATATCGCAAAGTCGCGGTCCTATTATTGCGCTAGCTTTATCGCTCCTGATCACCTTGCCGTTCAGGAAGATCAATAAAAAGCATTTCCTTTATGCCGCCGTCACGGCAGGGGGACTGTCAGCCCTTTTACTCGACTCCGTAATGGGCGAACAAATCATCCAGCGTTTTAGTGAACTCTATACTCAGAGTTTCCTGCGGTTAAGTATATGGGAGCACACGCTGCAACTGGTGGCTGAGGCCCCGTTCTTTGGGCATGGCTTTGACTATCATCTTGAATTTACCAATTATTCAGGTGAGCACATACGAACAACGCACAGTCTTTACCTTGGAACACTGCTCAAAGGCGGCATCGTGGGGCTGGCTCTGTTGTTATTAGTGTTGGGTCATGGCCTGAAAAACCTGATCGGGTCAGCGAGAGAAGGGAACCAGTTTGAGCTGGCGTTATTTATCTTTATGCTGATTTTTTACCTCTCACAGGGTATTTTCGCGATCGGTAACCCTACTGAATACTGGTATCTTTTCTGGTTCCCGCTGGCCTTCAGTCTGGCCGGGAAACGAATAAACAAGGTGGCTTAGCGTTTATCCACCGTGGCTTCTGAGGGTTCATTAGCCATCATGCGATCGCTGCGCCTGGCTAATGAATCCTGCCCGGACTCATTGTTCTTGATAAGACCCCCCCCTGCCCTTTGTCCTTTTCTCTCAGCATATTTTGCCAGCGTCATTCCCAGGGTCCGGCTTTGCAGCCAGCTAAATAACTGCTCCAGATCGGCATAGAGCCGATCGATGTCAGCCTCATCTTTAAACGTAGGGCTGCCATCCGGCATAAATTCCGACGAGTGCAGCATAAATTCAACGTAGTCCGATCCGGTCGCCAGCGTTTTTTCCGCTACATGGATCATCTGCTGTACATTGCCGCCGGTGGGACGAAGCCAGTGAACCGAGGGGCTTCGCTGTTTGCCACGCAAGCGATCGTAGCCCTGCTTAATGCTGTTCATCAGCCCCGAGTGCTTGTAGTGAATGCTCATCGGCACCTCTAACAATGGCGATGAGCCTGTCCGCGAGATATCTTCAGCATCCAGGTAATAGGCCTGCCGTGGGAAATGGGTGTAATCCGTCCCGCCTTTGCCCTGCGGCGCGCCGGATGAAAATCGCCAGTTCACTCCCGGCGTAACGGAGCAGTCAACCTGATAGCCAAACTCAATAAGCAACTGCGCATAGCGCTCATCAAACGCCCAGCGCCCTGCCCGATGGCTCAGCATCTTAGTCTGGAAGGTCTCTTCCAGCAGTTGGGTCATAAAGGCGATTTTACGGCGCATTTCCTCTGTGGGGTATTCAATCAGGTAGGGCTGAAACTGCCAGTCGTCATCGGTCAGTTTGTACTCAGGCGGGCTGTTCCAGGCATGAAGATGCATGCCCACCTCACCCTGCGCGCGGGCAATCACATCCCGGGCGAATTCCTGATAAACCGGATCAATCGCCATCTCATAGTTGGTCAGCCAGGTGGGCTTAAAACCATATTTCTCGCAAAGCTGCTGGAAACGCGAGAGATAACCCGCATTGTTGGTGGTAACCAGGCCGGAACGATTTCGCCACAGGTTATCGCCTTCCGTGTCAATGGTGATTAAAAATGCGGGTGTGCTCATGCCGGTTCCGGGTGTCTGTTTAGTCTGAGGGTATGTTACGCAGCGAACAATAGGGACGCAAAGAGATTTGCGAGGAGGCTCGCCGCTGTCGCATCTGCCGTATCGCTCATCCCATTAATTTTTTGAGATAAAAATAGCTAATGAAAACGACTAAATGGGATAATCCCCGGTTCATCGCCTTATACTTCGCATTATAATCAATACAGCAGAAGGATCTGCCCGTAACCAAAAGCGGTTAGTGGTACTTGTGCAGCAGGCGTGCTCGTCGCCTTCATCGCAGTATTTTTATGGTAAAGGGTAAAAAATTGTCCAAGCGCATTTTGATGATCATTGATGGCTTACCCGGCGGGGGAGCAGAGAAAGTCGTGCTCACCCTGGCGAAAGGGTTGATTGAGCGCGGGCATCGGGTTTCGCTATTCTCACTGCGCGCAGTCTGTGACTACACCATTCCAGCAGGACTTGATTATCATGTCGTACAGGACAACTGCCGAAAGCCCTGGCGGAAACTGACTGAATTGAGCCGCCGCGCCAGCCAGCTGGATAACGAAATTATGGCGGAAGAAAAGCGCGGAGGCGCCTTTGATCTGATCATCTCCCATTTGCATAAAACGGACCGCATTGTCCGCCGCTGCCCGCACCTCGATCCAGAGAAAACCTGGTTCTGCCTGCACGGCGTTTTTTCGGCCTCTTATCTTGCAAATCGTCAGGGCTTCTCGCTGTGGCTGAAGAAATTCAAAACGCGCTGCGTCTATCAGGGTCGAAATATCATCGGCGTTTCTCAGTACGTCGTGGATGATCTGAAGCGGTCCTTTAAGGTCAGGCCCAGCCATGAGCGGGTGATTTTCAATCCTTTTGAGTTTAAGGCCATTGAAGCCCTCTCGCTGGCGCCGTGCAGCCTGGCAGGTAAAGACTATCTGGTCCACGTTGGCCGCTTTCATCAGACCAAGCGCCATGATCGGCTGCTTCGGGCCTATGCTAAAAGCGGCGTCGACGCGCCGCTGGTGCTGATTGGCAAAGGGAGCAGCAAGGCGACTAAAGCAATCAAGGATTTGTCGGTGGCGTTAGGAATTAGTCACCGCGTTATTTTTAAAGGCTTTATCAGTAATCCCTATCCCTATATTCGCAGCGCCAGACTGTTGATTGTCAGCTCTGATAGCGAAGGATTTGGAAATGTGCTGGTTGAAGCATTACTCTGCCAGACGCCCGTCGTGAGTACGAAATGTCCGGGCGGGCCAGCCAGCATCCTGACCGGAGACCTGTCGAGAGGGCTGGCGGAGATGGACGACGATTCGCTGGCGGCTGCCATCAGGGAGGTTTACCAGCATCCACCGGAATTTTCACAGCACAGTCTGGACGTTTACAGTATTGATGCAATTTGCAGACAGTACCTTGATTTAATTAATGTTAACTAACAAATCCCGACGTCGGCCCCCCCCATAACAGGGGTAAACTAAGCCGCTGCCGTCTGACATACTGGCAAATCAACGCCACTTTTTGGTTACTCATCATTTAAGGTTTTAGCCCATGATAACGCTCATTCACAGGAACGGATATCAGAGCTCTTTGGAATACTTTTGCACATTACCTCTGCTGATGGCCGGAAGCAAAGCGGCCCAGACTGCATATAGCGGTTTTAACAGCTCGTTCAGGGAGAACAGAGCGTGAATTATGTTTTCTTATTCTTGATTATGCTGCCTTGCAAACTGCTGAGGAAGCTGCGGCATCCCAAAAAGAAGCGCAATCTGGTGATCCAGACGGCCAAGATCGGCGATTTTATTAACATCACGCCGCTCCTCACTCATCTTAAGCACAGCGATGCATTGCTGAGCCGCGCCGTTGCGCCTCTGGCGCGGAATGACGACACGCTGGATGACATCTTTTATATCGAAGACCACAAAACCAGTACGTTAGCCAAGCTTAAGCTGGCCTTCCGCCTGATGAATCGCTATGAAAACGTCTACCTGTTGCATCCCAATAGCGTGAACCTCTTTTATGCCGCCTGCTGTAACGCCGGCAACAAACAGTTCCTGTCGATGTATCGCCGCAGGTGGTATCAGGAAATCTTCTATCTCACCGCCAGCGGAGTTGTTGAGCATGAGAAATCGACCCTGACGCTGGAAAACTACCTGAAGCTGGCCGATCGTTCGTTGACCAAAGCGAGTTATCCCAAGCACGCCACGCAACCCCTCGTGAAACCGGCTGATACGCCTGAAGAGTTGTTTTGCACGGATAAAATCAAAATAGGGATCAGCATCTCTGCGGGCAATCAGGCCAAAACAATCCCACCGGCGATTTGGAAAAGCCTGTTTGATCGCCTGAGCGAGCTGCCCTGCCTGTTCTATGTTTTTGGTTCGCCGAATGAACTTAACTACTTAAACGAGCTCAATAAGGTGGTAGGCGAGCGCGACAATCTGGTGAATTTGATTGGTAAAGTCTCGCTGGAAGGGTTGCCCTACGCTATCAGCCTGATGGATTTTTATGTGGCTTCAGACTCAGGGAACGTCTACATAGCCGACTCACAGAACGTGCCGGTGATTTTGATTTACGGTCCCTGCTGCGTTGAAGAGCAGCGCCCGTTGGGGGATGTGTTGCTGATGGGCCCAGACCACATCGCGCCGACCTCCTTTGTTTTTCACGCGCTCTACAAATTTAATCATCCAGCTGAACAGCTGTTTGCCCTGGACCAGCGTAAACTGGATGATATTTATGATTTTATCTGTACGCGCAAGCCCCAGTTTATCCCAAAAGAGAAGATCTTACCCTGAGTATGAAGCCGCACTCTGAGAGCTCAGCGCCTGAGCTGAGCGTGATTATTCCCATGTACAATGCCGGTAAAAGCTTTGAGGCTTTTATGGCTTCGCTGCTGGCGCAAACCCTGCCATCCATAGAGATCATTATCGTCAATGATGGTTCAACGGATGAGTCTGCCGGGATGGCCCATCATTATGCCGCCCAGTATGCGCATGTTCAGGTCATCGACCAGCAGAATGGCGGCGTATCGCGGGCACGCAACGCGGGAATGGCCATGGCGAAGGGCCAGTATGTCACCTTTCCTGATGCAGACGATAAGCTGGCGCCAGAGATGTACAGCAGGCTAATGGCCATGGCGAAGGCGGACGACCTGGATATTGCGCAGTGCAATGCCGAGCGCGTATTTTGGGGCGGGGATAAAGCAAAGCCGCTGATCCCGACCGATCGCCTGCGCTCTACCTCAGTCCTTAGCGGTGCCGAATGGCTCAGCAAAGCGCTGGCGACAAACCGCTATCTGCATGTGGTCTGGCTGGGCATCTATCGCCGCTCGCTGATCAACGATCTGAATTTACAGTTTGAGCCGGGCCTGCATCACCAGGATATCCCCTGGACGACAGAACTGATGCTGAATGCCCGCCGGGTACGCTATAGCGAAGAGGTGATGTATCGTTATTACGTTCACGATCTCTCCATCAGCAATCAGAAGCGTACCGGTGCGCGCAACGTGGAGTATCAGCGCCACTATCTAAAAATCGCCCGCATGTTGGATGAGATAAACCAGCGGTATAAAAGCAAAGTGCGGATCTCCGCACCTTTGTACCGCCAGGTAACAAAAGAGGCGCTGACCGTTTGCCATTCTATTCGCCGCGAGCCGGATGCTGAGGCCCGCCAGATGATGATCGCCTATCTGATCGCCAGCAAAACGCCGGGCCGTATGCTGCGCAATGCCAGGGGCCTTCGCCAGTGGTATCAGCTTTTGCTGTGGCTGAGCCGCATTTACCGCTGGCGCAAGGCCTGATGGCAAAGCCCGCGGGGTTTTCCAGCCGCAAAGTTTCCCTTACAATCGGCCCACTACACTTTGAGACCTCATGAGTATGGCCACTCTTCAACCGAGTCCGATGTTTACGCCAAAAAGCATTCTGCTGATTAAACTCCGCCATCATGGCGATATGCTGCTAACTACGCCGGTAATCCGCGCCCTCCGCCAACAGTACCCTCAGGCCAGCATCGACGTGCTTTTGTATAAAGAGACGCGCCCAATGCTTCAGGCTCATCCGGACATCCGCCATATTCACTTTATCGATCGGAACTGGAAGAAAGAGGGTGCCTGGCAGCACATTAAGCATGAAGTTGCGCTGGTTAACGCCGTTCGCCAGCGTCATTACGATCTGGTGATCAACCTGGCCGATCAGTGGCGAAGCGCGATTATTACCGCGTTTTCTGGGGCAAAAATGCGGATTGGGTTTGATTATCGCAAGCGGCAGAATGCGATATGGCGCCTGGCGCATACGCACCGGGTCAGCACTGAACGCCACCGCGAACTGCATACGGTTGAACAAAACCTGGTGGCATTGACGCCTCTTAATATCCCACTTGAGGGATACTCCGCCTCAATGCACTACGCGGAAACTGACGGGCAGACAACTCAGGCATTGCTGGCTGAACTTCAGCCGTCCGCGAAGCCCTATATCGTTATTCAGCCCACCTCGCGCTGGCTTTTCAAGTGCTGGGAAGATGACAAAATGGCTGCGCTGATTGACAGCCTGGCCTCAGACGAGTGGGATATCGTGCTCACCGCCGCACCGGATAAGAAAGAGCTGACGATGATCGACAATATTCTTTCCCTGTGCCAGAACCGCCGGGCGATCTCGCTGGCCGGTAAACTGACCCTGCCACAGCTTGCCGCCCTGATCGATCACGCGAAGCTATTTATCGGCGTGGATTCCGCCCCCATGCATATGGCCGCCGCGCTGAACACGCCCTGTATCGCTCTGTTTGGCCCCACCAAGCTGAAGCAGTGGCGTCCATGGGGCGAAAACAACCGGGTAATCTGGGCAGGAGATTACGCTCCCCTGCCTTCGCCTGACAGCATTGATACCAAAACCGAAACGCGTTATCTCTCCGCTATCCCGCTGGAAGATGTAGTGAACGCCGCAAGGAATTATCTGGATGAGTAAAGTCAGACTGGCGATCGTGCGCCAGAAATATCGCCCTGACGGCGGCGCCGAACGTTTTATTTCACGCGCGCTTGAAGCGCTGGATGACGACAGCCTGGAATTAAATATCATCACCCGCAGCTGGCAGGGAGAACCTAAGCCTGCGTGGCACCTGCATATCTGCAACCCCAAAAAATGGGGCAGAATTTCCCGCGAGCGGGGGTTTGCCGAGGCGGCCCGGGCCTGCTGGCAGCGCGAGAAGTTTGATATCGTGCAGAGCCACGAGCGTATTGAAGGCTGCGATATTTTCCGGGCGGGCGACGGCGTGCACCGTGTCTGGCTGGCGCAACGAGCGCGTATCGTCTCGCCAGCCCAGCGCCTGCTAACCCAGCTAAGCGGCTATCATCGCTATGTCATGGCAGCGGAAGAGGCAATGTTCCGTTCGCCGTCGCTGAAAAAAATCATCTGCAACTCGCAGATGGTGAAAAATGACATCATCCGCTGCTTCCAGGTGCCTGAAGAGAAGTTTGCGGTTATTTATAATGCTATCGATTCAACTCGCTTTCTACCGGCGACGGCCGGACAGCGCCAGCAGTCGCGCGAACGGCTTAACCTGCCCGTCAGTGCCAGGGTTCTTATCTATGTCGGCTCTGGTTTTGAGCGCAAAGGGCTGAAGGCCAGCCTGGAGGCGCTGGCCGGAACGGACGCCCATCTGCTGGTGGTCGGTCAGGATAAGCAGCAATCACGTTATGCCAGCCTGGCCCGGCGCCTGGGGTGCGAGAAGCGCGTGCATTTCCTCGGCGTTCAAAACGACGTGATCCCTTTTTATCACGCGGCCGATGGCCTGCTGTTACCCACCCTTTATGACCCGTTCCCTAATGTTATTCTGGAAGCCATGGCCTGCGCGCTGCCGGTCATTACCAGCTCAACCTGCGGCGGTGCCGAATTTATCGTGAATGGCGAGCAGGGATTTGTCTGCGATGCTCTGGATGTCCCTGCGCTGACCGCAGCGATTAAAGCCATCCCGCTGCGCACGGAGGACAGCAGGATGGGCGATCTTGCCCGTGAGCGTGTACTACCCTGCTCCCCACAGCATCTGGCTAACCAGCTTCATGCGTTATATCAACAAGTGTTGCAGCAGCCCTGATAAGAAGTGTGAGCGGGGACGACTTATCTGCTAACATGCCGTATTATTCCTCTTTTCTGGCATACTCTGGCGCGAGTCTCTCCGCTGTTAATAAACACTGTGATGACAACACTTTATACCGTTCTGCTTTATCTCATTCAGCCCCTGATTTGGCTCCGGCTCTGGCTTCGCGGCCGGAAGGCCCCCGCCTACCGAAAACGCTGGGCAGAACGCTATGGCTATTGCGCAGGCAAAGTGAAGCCGGACGGCATTCTGTTGCACTCCGTCTCTGTTGGCGAAACGCTGGCCGCCGTGCCGCTGGTGCGGGCACTGCGTCATCGCTATCCCTCAATGCCGATCACGGTGACGACTATGACGCCGACCGGTTCTGAGCGTGCGGCTTCCGCATTCGGCAAGGATGTGCACCACGTTTACCTGCCGTACGATCTGCCCGGCTCAATGAATCGCTTTCTGGATAATGTGAACCCCAGGCTGGTGATCATTATGGAAACCGAGCTCTGGCCTAACATGATCGCCCTCCTGCACCAGCGAAAAATTCCGCTGGTGATTGCTAATGCCCGTCTGTCCGAGCGGTCGGCAAAGGGCTATAAAAAGCTCGGCAAATTTATGCAGCGCCTGTTGCAGCGCATTACGCTTATCGCCGCGCAAAATCAGGAGGACGGCGAGCGCTTTATCAGCCTTGGCTTAAAACGTTCTCATCTGACCGTCACCGGCAGCCTCAAATTTGATATCTCCGTCACTCCCGAGCTGGCGGCGCGGGCAATTACTCTGCGCCGTCAGTGGGCGCCCCGCCGTCCGGTATGGATTGCGACCAGTACGCATGAGGGCGAAGAGAGCATTATTCTGGAAGCGCACCGTAAGCTGCTGGCACGGTTTCCTACCCTGCTGCTGATACTGGTGCCCCGCCATCCTGAACGCTTCTCTACCGCCCGTGAAATGACGCAGAAAGCAGGCTTCAGCTTTACCCTGCGCAGCAGCGGTGAGATCCCTTCCGGCAGCACTCAGGTGGTGATAGGCGATACGATGGGCGAGCTGATGTTGCTGTACGGGATTGCCGATCTGGCTTTCGTCGGCGGTAGCCTCGTTGAACGCGGCGGGCATAATCCTCTGGAAGCGGCCGCCCATGCCATTCCGGTGCTGATGGGTCCCAACACCTTCAACTTTAAAGATATCTGCGCCAAGTTGCAGCAGGCGGACGGCCTGATCACCGTTACCGATGCCGATTCTCTGGACAAAGAGATTGGCACACTGCTGACCGATGAGGATTATCGCCTCTATTATGGCCGTCATGCGGTGGAAGTCCTGCATCAGAACCAGGGCGCGCTGCAACGTCTGCTACAGTTACTCGAACCCCATTTGCCACAGCGGAATCACTAAATGTCTTCACGCCTGGCCCTGTCCGTAGTGCTGATCGCCAAAGATGCGGCCGACCTTTTGCCTGAATGTCTGGAGTCGGTTAGCTGGGCCGATGAAATTATCCTGCTGGATTCCGGCAGCAGCGACGGAACCCCTCAGGTTGCCGCCAGGCACGGAGCGAAAGTCTTTCACGCCACCGAATGGCACGGCTACGGTAAACAGCGCCAGCTGGCGCAAAGCTACGCTACGCACCCGATGATTTTAATGATCGACAGCGATGAGCGCGTCACCCCGCAGCTCCGCTCTTCGATAGAAGCCGCGCTGGAGCAGCCAGCCCCCGGCGCCATCTACAGTCTGGGCCGACGCAACCTTTTCCTGGGCCGCTTTATGCGCCACAGCGGCTGGTACCCAGACAGAGTCACCCGGCTGTATCCCGCCAGCTTTCAATACAACGATCATCAGGTCCATGAATCGCTGGAGACCCAGGGGGCGGTGGTAACGCCGCTGAAAGGCGACCTGCTGCATCTGACCTGCCGCGATTTTTCCACCTTCCAGTGGAAACAGTTCGCCTATGCTGAAGCCTGGGCAAAACAGCGCTATCATCAGGGGAAGCGCTGCGGCGTTTTTGCCATTTTCTTGCACACTATTGGCGCCTTCTTTAAAACGCTGGTGCTCCGCGCGGGCTTTCTGGATGGTAAACAGGGTTGGCTGCTGTCGGTGGTCAATGCGCAATACACGTTCAATAAATACGCGGCGCTTTGGGCGCTGAATCACACCTCTCACGCTTCCGGTAAGGGCGGTCTATGAGCACCAAAGCGATCTATCCCGGCACCTTCGACCCGATGACCAATGGCCACCTCGATATCGTTACGCGCGCCGCACTGATGTTCGATCGTATCGTGCTGGCTATCGCCGCCAGTCCGGGTAAAAAGCCGATGTTTTCGCTTGAGGAGCGTGTTGCGCTGGCGCAGCAGGTCGTTGCCCATTTGCCGAATGTGGAGGTGGTGGGGTTCAGCGATTTGATGGCGAATTTCGCCCGCGCTCAGCAGGCTAACGTGCTGGTTCGCGGCCTCAGAGCCGTGTCTGACTTTGAATACGAGCTTCAGCTGGCCCATATGAACCGCCATCTGCTGCCGTCGCTGGAGAGCGTTTTTCTGATGCCTTCAGAGCAATACTCCTTTATCTCCTCCTCCCTGGTAAAAGAGGTGGCTCGTCACAATGGCGATGTGAGCGCCTTTCTACCGCAGCCGGTCTACTCGGCGCTGCTCGCCAGGCTCCAGGCCTGAGCCAACATTTATTTCTGGCAGCGGGGACAGTAAAAGGTGCTGCGCTGAGCGTGCTTAGCACTTTTGATCGGCGTTGCGCATACCCGGCAGGGTTCGCCAGCACGACCGTATACCTGGAGTTCCTGAGCGAAATACCCCGGCTTGCCGTCCGTTTGCAGAAAATCTCGCAGCGTTGTGCCGCCCTGCTCAATCGACCGTAACAGCACGGCTTTAATCGTTCTGACCAGCAGATCGGCCTCATTTCGGGTCAGAACCATTGCCGGACGATCGGGCAAGATCCCGGCGGCAAACAGAGATTCGCTGGCATAGATGTTCCCTACGCCCACCACCAGTTTATTGTCCATCAGCCATGGCTTAACCGGCGTGCGCTTGTTTCGCGACTTCTCAAACAGGTACTCAGCGGAAAAGGTTTCGCTCAGCGGCTCAGGCCCCAGATGGGCCAACACGTTGCTGGCGGCCAGATCGGCACACCACAGCCAGGCTCCGAAACGGCGCGGATCGGTATAGCGCAATACTTTGCCATTGCTCATCACCAGATCCACATGGTCGTGTTTTGCCGCGGGGAGCTCTTCCGGCAACACTCTCAGGCTTCCCGACATGCCAAGGTGGATAATTATCCAGCCCTCAGCCAGTTCTATCAGCAGATATTTCGCCCGGCGCTGCACGCTGAGCACCGGCCGATCGCTGAGGCTATGAATTTCCTGGGAGACCGGCCAGCGCAGCCGGTCGTTACGGACAATAGCGTGAAGAATAGTGGCCCCAACCAGATGCGGTTCAATTCCGCGACGGCTGGTTTCAACTTCAGGTAACTCCGGCATTTACTCGTCTCCCGTTAACAACGCTTTTCCCCGTCCAAAAACAAAAAACCCGGCCGAAGCCGGGTTTTTTATCCACTACAATCAATTACTTGATTTTAGCTTCTTTATAGATCACATGCTGGCGGACAACCGGATCGAATTTCTTCAGTTCCAGTTTTTCCGGCTTAGTACGTTTGTTCTTCGTGGTGGTATAGAAGTGACCTGTACCAGCAGAAGAAACCAGCTTGATCTTCTCACGAATACCTTTAGCCATGTTTCAGTTCCTTACCTTAGTACTTCTCACCGCGGGTACGCAGATCGGCCAGAACCGTCTCAATACCCTTTTTATCAATTACGCGCATGCCTTTGGCAGTGACGCGCAGTGTAACGAAGCGCTTTTCGCTCTCAACCCAAAAACGGTGAGAGTGCAGGTTCGGCAGGAAACGGCGTTTCGTCGCGTTCATTGCGTGGGAACGGTTGTTACCCGTTACCGGACGCTTGCCAGTTACTTGGCAGACTCGTGACATGTCTATTCTCCAAAAATCAAATCAGCTCGAGCTTTAAAAAAAAGGTTTTGGCCGCCTCGTCAGGCTCTTAGCCCATCCAGGCGAGTTCTATGTGAACCCGCTGAGCAGGCCCAAATGCCAAACCCGAGATTCTCAAAGGTGGCGTAGTATACGCCCTGCGCCGCTGCTGCTCAAGTCCCGAACAGATAAAGATCCCTCTGGATCGCGCAAAATTGCTTCATTTGAACGCTTCTCTCCCCTTAATGGCGGGCAAAAAGACGCTTTTGCGGCAGAACCAGGCAGGTCAAATCCAGCCTCGTTCGGCAAAAGAAACGGATTCTCCGCGTCCAATCACAATATGGTCCAGCACCTGGATATTCAGCAATTGGCAGGCGGCAACAACCTTCCGCGTCACCGTGTGGTCAGCCTTGCTGGGCCTGGCGATACCTGAAGGATGATTGTGCGCGAGGATTATCGCGGAGGCATTACGCGCCAGCGCTTCTTTGACAATCTCTCTGGGATGAACCTCAACGCGATCAATCGTTCCGGCAAACATCTCGCTGGAATGAATAACACGATGCTGGTTGTCGAAGAACACCACCATAAAAATTTCTCGCTCCCGGTGCGCCAGCTTGCTGTAAAAGTAGTTGAGCATTTCTGCTGTCCCACTGGCTACCTGCCGTTCCTGCGCCTGCGCGCAGGTAAAAAAGCGGCGCGCCAGTTCAGCAATGGCGTGGATCTGCGCGTATTTGGCATCACCTATTCCTTTGATCTCGTTAAAAACTTCCCGTTTCGCCGTCATCAGGGAGTATAAAGAGCCAAACGTGCGAATCAGCTGCTCTGCCAGCGCCATCACATGTGTACCGCCCGCACCCGTTCGCAGAAATATAGCCAGCAGTTCGGTATCCGTTAACGTCTCAACCCCTTCTGCCAGCAGCTTCTCTCTTGGCGGCCTCTCCAGCCAGTTATTCATCATCGGTCTCCCTACTTCCTCAGCCAGAATAATCATGGCATTATATACAGTACTTTTCCATGCTTTGAGCCTGACTCCGCGACTTGCCTCGCAAAGGCTACGTTGTGCTAACGGGCACCGCTGGCTGAATATGGTAAAATACCGCTATTGTGGCGGCCGTGAGCCGCACCAGGCTGACTCTACAGGGCGGAGTGCAAGATGATGGGATTAACCGGTAAACACATTGTGCTGGGCGTAAGCGGCGGCATTGCGGCTTATAAAGCGCCAGAACTGGTCAGGCGCCTGCGGGATCGCGGAGCCGAGGTGCGCGTAGTGATGACGGAGGCCGCCAAAGCTTTTATTACGCCCCTGAGCCTACAGGCCGTCTCCGGCTATCCGGTGTCTGATGACCTGCTGGACCCGGCCGCCGAAGCGGCAATGGGCCATATTGAGCTGGGGAAATGGGCCGACCTGGTGATTCTGGCACCGGCGACGGCCGACCTGGTTGCGCGGATCGCCGCTGGCATGGCCAACGACCTGGTCACCACAATTTGTCTGGCAACGGCGGCCCCTGTCGCGGTGGTGCCCGCGATGAATCAACAAATGTATCGCGCCCCTGCCACGCAGCATAATCTCCAGATACTGGCCGACCGGGGGTTGCCAATCTGGGGGCCAGACAGCGGCAGCCAGGCCTGCGGCGATATCGGGCCTGGCCGGATGCTGGACCCGCTGACGATTGTTGATCAAGCCGCCACCTGGTTTTCTCCCGTCAACGATCTGAAACATCTCAACATTATGATCACCGCCGGTCCAACGCGCGAGGCGCTTGATCCGGTGCGGTTCATAACTAACCACAGCTCAGGTAAGATGGGCTTCGCCATTGCCGCAGCCGCAGCAAAACGCGGGGCGAACGTCACCCTGGTCAGCGGCCCCGTGGCATTAAAAACGCCGCAGTGGGTTAAGCGAGTGGACGTAATGACCGCTTTAGAAATGCAGAGCGCGGTGATGGCAAGCGCCGCGAAACAGCACATTTTTATTGGCACGGCGGCGGTCGCAGATTACCGTGCAGCTGAAGTTGCGGTAGAAAAAATAAAAAAACAGGGTGATGAAGTCACCCTCAAAATGGTAAAAAACCCCGACATCGTAGCTGGGGTAGCCCACATGACGGAAAGCCGCCCTTACGTAGTCGGGTTTGCGGCAGAAACCCAGAATGTGGAAGAATACGCGCAGCAAAAACGGCTACGTAAAGACCTGGATTTAATTTGCGCCAACGATGTTTCGCAAGCCGGGCAGGGTTTCAATAGTGATACCAATGCCCTGCATCTTTTTTGGCAGGAGGGAGAAAAAGCCTTACCGCTCAGCGATAAGTCACTCCTTGGCCAACAGTTATTAGACGAGATAGTCAGCCTTTATGATGAAAAAAATCGACGTTAAGATTTTAGATCCGCGTGTAGGTAAAGCCTTCCCTCTGCCGACCTACGCCACCTCAGGTTCCGCGGGCCTTGACCTGCGGGCCTGCCTGGATGACGCCATTCTGCTGGCGCCTGGCGCTACCACGCTGGTGCCAACCGGTCTGGCCATTCATATTGGCGATCCGCAGCTGGCCGCCGTCATCCTTCCCCGTTCAGGGCTTGGCCATAAGCACGGTGTGGTGCTGGGTAACCTGGTTGGCCTGATTGATTCTGACTACCAGGGTCAGCTGATGGTTTCCGTCTGGAACCGCAGTCAGGAAGCTTTCAGCATTGAGCCGGGCGAGCGTATAGCTCAGATGGTCTTTGTCCCGGTGGTTCAGGCTGAATTCAATTTAGTGGAAGATTTTGACACCAGCGATCGTGGCGAGGGCGGTTTTGGTCACTCCGGTCGTCAGTAAGCGTCAACCGACAGATCCATAGCGATTAACTTATCCTTATTTCCGCCGCGAGCATATTGCTCGCGGACGTTGCGTGGGCAGTTGCCCGTTCAAGGTGATATTTCAGGGGTTTTTCAGGTCATGGCAGAGAAAAAAAGTGCGAAAAGGAATCGTCGCGAAGAAATATTGCAGGCTCTGGCGCAAATGCTGGAATCAAGCGATGGCAGTCAACGAATTACGACAGCAAAACTGGCGGCAAACGTCGGGGTGTCGGAAGCGGCACTTTACCGGCATTTTCCCAGCAAAACCCGGATGTTTGACAGCCTGATTGAGTTTATTGAAGACAGTCTGATTACGCGCATCAATCTGATTCTGAAAGATGAGAAAGAGACGCTGCCGCGCCTGCGTCTGATCGTCCAGCTGATCCTCGGCTTTGGTGAGCGGAACCCGGGTTTAACGCGCATTTTGACCGGGCACGCGCTGATGTTTGAACAGGATCGCCTGCAGGGACGGATTAATCAGCTGTTTGAGCGGATTGAAGTGCAGCTTCGCCAGGTGCTGCGTGAGCAGAAGATGCGGGAAGGTGAAGGTTTTGTCACCGATGAAACGCTGCTGGCCAGCCAGCTGCTGGCCTTCTGCGAAGGGTTACTGTCGCGCTTTGTTCGTTCAGGATTTCGCTATCGTCCAACGGTAGACTTTGACACCCGCTGGCCGCTGCTCGCTGCTCAGCTGGTTTAAGACAGTGCGGGTCTGCGCAAACTGACCCGCAAAAGTATTAAATACCGTATTCTTTACGATAGGCGCGAACGGACGCCAGATGGTCCGCCAGCTCAGGCTTCTCTTCGAGATAAGCGATCAGCTCTTTCAAAGTGATAATCGAAATCACCTTGCAGCCGTAATCCCGCTCTACTTCCTGAATAGCCGACTCCTGACCCCGACCGCGTTCCTGACGATCCAGCGATATCAACACGCCAGCCAGCGTGGCGTTATGCGCCGCGATGATTTCCATCGATTCGCGAATAGCGGTGCCTGCGGTAATCACATCGTCAACCAGCATGATGCGCCCCTGAAGCGGGCTACCTACCAGCGTTCCGCCTTCACCATGATCTTTCGCTTCCTTACGGTTGAAGCAGTAGGGTACATCGCGATCGTGGTGGTCGGCCAGGGCGACAGCGGTGGTGGTCGCAATCGGGATCCCTTTGTACGCCGGACCGAAGACCAGGTCGAAATCAATGGCGGAATCTACCAGCGCCTGCGCGTAGAAACGCCCAAGTAACGCCAGATCGCGGCCCGTGTTAAACAAACCAGCATTGAAGAAATAAGGGCTTTTTCGCCCCGATTTCAGCGTAAACTCACCAAACTTCAGCACCTGCTTGTTGATGGCGAATTCGATAAATTGGCGCTGCCAGGCTTTCATGTCTTGGTCCTCTGCTTGTCATAAAAAAGGCGACTCTCTGGTCGCCTGGAAAAATCAGTCTTTCAGCGCTTCTTTCTGCGCCAGAATCAGGGAATCAATGCCCCCTCGCGCCAGCGCGAGGAGCTGGAGCAGCTCATCATGGCTGAACGGCTCGCCCTCTGCGGTTCCCTGCACTTCAATCATGCGGCCGTCTTCCGTCATCACTACATTCATGTCGGTTTCAGCGGCAGAGTCTTCCACATACTCCAGATCGCACAGCGCTTCGCCATTAACGATCCCGACCGAAATCGCGGCAACCATTCCCTTCATCGGGTTCGCTTTAAGCTTACCCGTCGCCACCAGATGATTGAGTGCATCGGCCAGCGCAACGCAGGCTCCGGTAATCGAAGCGGTGCGGGTTCCGCCATCGGCCTGAAGAACGTCACAGTCCAGGGTGATGGTGAACTCGCCCAGCGCCTTCAAATCCAGCGAGGCGCGCAGCGAGCGGGCGATCAAACGTTGAATTTCCAGGGTACGGCCCCCCTGCTTGCCTTTCGCGGCCTCGCGGGCGTTGCGGCTGTGGGTAGCGCGCGGCAGCATCCCGTACTCTGCGGTTACCCAGCCTTGCCCCTGCCCCTTCAGAAAGCGCGGCACGCCCTCTTCAATGGTCGCGGTACACAGCACTTTGGTATCACCGAATTCAACCAGCACTGAACCTTCAGCATGTTTGGTATAGTGACGGGTCAGTGTGACGGGGCGCACTTGATGTGCGCTACGGCCTGCTGGACGCATGGTTTCTCTCCGGCTAGTAAATCGTTATTGGCTGCGCATTATACGGATTTCAGCGTCTGATGCCTATTGGTGCTTGTCCGACGAAGGGCTTTTCCTGCCAGACAGAGCCGCCCTTTCGCCAAAAATCTGTCGCTGGCCCTGCCGTTACCCCTTTAGTCCAGCGTTTTACGATAGGTCTTCAGACCGATCCCCGTGACCACAATGGCAAGGACGATTAGCGGCAGCAGATCCGGCAACAGTTCGGTAAAAGAATAACCTTTCAGCATTATTCCTTTTATCAGCCGGATAAAATAGGTTAACGGCAGGCATGACCCAATAGCCTGCGCCCAGGCGGGCATACTGATAAACGGACTGATAAATCCTGACATCATGATCGATGGAATAAAATAGAATGAGGACATTTGCAGCGCCTGTAGCTGATTTTGCGCCACGCTGGAGATGCCAGTACCGATGGACAGACAGAGAAACACATAAATCATCAGCACCATAAAAAGCAGGAACAGGTTGCCAAGCAGCGGTATCCTGAAGACCATTACCGCGCAGAGCAGAATGATCGCCGACTGAAATAGTCCAATCATCACGAAAGGAGTAATTTTTCCGATAATCATCTCTAATCCGGTCACCGGCGAAATAAGAAGATTTTCAATCGCGCCATTTTCCCGCTCCCGGGTAATGGATAGCGCCGTCATCAGAATTAATGTGGTACTCAGTATTGAGCCAATAATCCCAGGGATGGTGTTATATTGCGTAATGCCTTCCGGGTTGAACATGCGGTGGATTACCAACTCAATGTCATCGCTGGATTCTGCTCCCCGCAAGGCCTCTGGTATATCCCGCCTAAACATAGACTTTGCAGCCTGAACAATCGCGCTTAGCGCGTTTCCGGTGGTCATCGGATCGATGGCATCCCCCTGGATCAGCAGCTGAGGTTTCTCCCCGCGCAATATTTTCTGGCTGAACCCCTGTGGGATGGTGACGATAAAGATCACATCGCCATGGACAAACGCTTTGTTCGCCTCCTCTTCTGATGACACCGGAACCATTGAAAAATAACCGGTATTCTGAGCCGCCGTCACAAATACCTGGCTCATCCTTTCTCCATCATAATTGATCAGCGCGGTGGGGATGTTGTGCGGGTCCATATTGACGGCATAACCCAGGATAATCAGTTGCAGGAGAGGCGTCAGGAAAACCATGGCAATGCTGACTCTGTCGCGCCGCAGCTCATGCAGCTCTTTTAATACCACGCCAAACCAACGTCTGACGGAAAATCTAATTAAAGGATTTTTCATTGTTATTTTTCATTAGCCAGGCGAAAGCGTCTTCAAGTGTGGTGTCGACGCGACAAGTGTCATAACCAGCCGGAATGACCTCAGCAAGGATTGCCTGTAGCTTCTGTTTGTCTCTGCCAGTGGCAAAGAGGTTGTTGCCAAATATCACCGTTTGCTCAATGCCATCACGGCGCTGTAAGCGGTTTTCCAACGCGCTCAGTCCCCTTCCAGAGATCCTCATCGTGGTAAGATTCTGCGCCTGAATAATGGACTGAATGGTACCGCTGGCCAGCAGGTTGCCATAGGAAAGGTAGGCAACTTTATGGCAGCGTTCGGCCTCATCCATATAGTGAGTACTGACCAGAATTGAGATGCCGTCATCCGACAAATGATGCAGCGTTTGCCAGAATTCCCGGCGCGCTTTGGGGTCCACTCCCGCCGTCGGCTCATCAAGAAAAAGTAAAGAGGGTTTGTGCAGCAAACAGGCCGCCAGAGCCATTCTCTGCTTCCAGCCGCCAGAAAGGACTTTCGCCAGCTGGTGCTGGCGTGAGAGCAACCCCAGCTCTGATAAGGTACGCTCGACGATCGCTCTGGGTCGCTCCAGACCGTAAAGCCGGGAGATAAACATGAGATTCTCCCGAATGGTGAGGTTCCCCCACATGGAGAAGTGCTGGGTCATATAGCCAATGCGTCTTTTTATCAGATCGCGCTGGGTAAAAATATTCATACCCAGGCAGTGCCCGCTGCCCGAATCTGGGGTGAGGAGCCCGCACATCATGCGGATAGAGGTGGTTTTTCCACTGCCGTTGGGTCCGAGAAATCCATGGATCTCCCCTTTACCAATTTGCAGAGAAAAATCTTTCACTACGTGCTGATTGCCGAAGTGCTTATTCAGATTTTTAACGTCAATGCAGAAATCATTCACCAGCCGCGATCTCCACCCTGACCGGTTGACCAATTTTAATGAAACTCGCCTGCTCCCTGGCAATCGCGGCTTCCGCCATAAAGAGTAACTTCTCACGGCGCTTAGTACTGTAAATAACCGGGGGAGTATATTCTGCCTGAGGGCTGATGTAGTTAATCGTGGCGGAGACGGGCTGGCATCCATCACAGCGTACGCTGACCTGCATACCCGGCTGGAACAACCCCAGTTTCAACTGCGGAATATAAAACCTGACCTTAACGTTTTCGGGTGGGAGCAGCGTGATAATTGGCCTGCCAGCCGTTGGCCGCTCACCGGGATGATAAATGATGTCATAAACGCGCGCGTCCTCAGGCGCCACAATGATGTTCTGCTGATAGTTCCACTGCGCTTTGTCTCTTTCTAGCCTGGCTGAGTCAACGCGCGATGCCTGGTTTTGTAGCTGAGCGGTGCGAGCCGGTAATTTTTTTGCCTCTAAAAGCGAGATCAATTCGGTGACCTGAGCATTTTTTTGCGCACTATCGTCCCACATGCGCTCCCACTCAACGGCCGAAATTACCCCGGTTTTATAGAGGTGCAGGTTCCTGGCAAGCTGGCTCTTCGCCAGATTCGCAGCCGAGCGGGCTCGGGCCAGCTGCGACTGCACAACGTTCAGCTCTTCAACACGTTCCCCGGACTGCATATTCAGCAGCAGAGCACTTTCAGCCTGAAGATTTTTTTCAGCAATACGCAGTGAATTGTCAGCAGCAAAACTCTCCATTTCTACCAGTTTTTGATTCTTTTTGACCAGATCTCCTTTCTTCACCATGATTTGATCTATTTTTTCTGACTGGGGATGTGAAAGATAGATAAAGTCGCCATGCGTATAGCCGGAAAGGTGACCAGAGTCAGCATCTTCACACGCCGTTATGTTGAGCAGCAGCATTAAAAAGAATATAATTTTCAACCATAATTCCATTACAGTTCCCCGGTCTCTTCTATCCAATGGGTAGAGATCCTGTGGTGCGATTACGAATTTTTAAGATAGTGGCGTGAATACATTTTTTTTAACTTTTCTATATCGCAAAAATTCAGC
This sequence comes from Erwinia typographi, assembly GCF_000773975.1. Classification (GTDB taxonomy): domain Bacteria; phylum Pseudomonadota; class Gammaproteobacteria; order Enterobacterales; family Enterobacteriaceae; genus Erwinia; species Erwinia typographi. The sequence goes on along the minus strand of NZ_JRUQ01000016.1, from coordinate 59,161 downwards.
CCCGCCAGCGTATTAAAATGGTGATCTTCAACGAAGCCGCACATCGCTGATCCTCCGTCCGAATACCATTTCGCTGCCTGTTTGTAAGGCCAGGGAAGCGAACAATTCAGCTCATCCAGCTTCTTATTTAAACGCTTCCAGTCGCTGGTGATATCATCCCCCATAAAAAACCCCGCAATACTTTCATCATCGACAACGTAGTCCCGCTGAGAGTTACATATTTTCTTGCCGAATGGGAAGTAAATATTATAAAAACAGACGATAAGGTTTTTGGCCTGAAGTGAGTAGATTCCAGGTATGGACAATACGCCTAACAAATATTTGTAATCAGGGTGGCGATTTATGAATATAAAGATGCCTTTCCAGAGTTCATCTAATGCTTTGGTTTTTTGATACTCAGACTGAATGAAGCCCCTTCCTATTTCGATACTTTTTTCAACCTGAGGAAAATCACTTTGTTGGTAGTTAAACAGGCTGTGGCTGTAAAGGCCCGCAAGGCCTTTTTTTGCCAGTTGCTCCCCTGCGGGAGCCAGTCGATAAGAACCGGCAATTTCCAGCCGTTCCGTATCCCAGAGGATAACGTGATAATAATGCCGATCGTAGATATCGTTATCGCGCAACTCTCCAGTGCCAGCCCCAATAGCGCGGAAGGAGAACTCTCTGAGACGCCCCAGTTCGTGAAGCAGGGGAAGGTCAACTTCATCCTGATAAAGAAAAAGATAAAGCCTTTTCCCATCGCAGCACGTTTTCATCACTTCGCATCGTTCCAGAATAGTAGTCAGTTCACTTCGGTCGACTGGGCCAGACAGCGGAGGCCGGGTGGGCACAAGGCCTGGCAAGTTATTGCCAGTCTGCTGTAGATGCCGCTGGAGTTCTGACGTGGTCTGTGAGAAGTCAATTTCACGGCGATCGATCGTGGAAAGATCGATTTGCTGACAAATTTTCACGCGGAGGGTTTTCCCCCGATGCCGCAGGCATTCATGAATAATCATCAGGTTGGATAACGGGCGCCAGATTAACGCGGTGAGGTAATAGCGAAGGGTGTTGTAGCCTTTAAGATGTACCGGAACAATGGCCGCATTGTTTTTCATTGCCAGTTGGATAAATCCAGCCTGCCAGGGTGACTCGCGTAGCCCCCTGAGAGTCAGTTTTGCCAGCCGCCCAGCCGGGAAAATCACCAATACGCCACCTTGCTTCAGGTGATCGTTCATCTCCCGAAATTGTTTATGGCTCATTTTCCCGTGCATATTTCTGATGCCAACAGAGACAGACTTCGTCGCAGGAAAAATAAGAGACAAAACATGATTGGCGACAATTTTCACATCTTTTCTGACTCTGGAAAGGGTATTAATGACGGCCATCCCATCCATGACGGTAGGATGATTAGCAATGATGATTACCGGACCGCTACGAGGAAGATTATGATAATCATCATCGTCAATCTCACAGTGAAATCTGAGGGTTTTTGCTGCTGCCGCAACCCATTCCACCCCCTGCTTGTCTGAGATTTTCTGCAGGATAGCGGTGAGTTTTTTTTCACCGAACACCCATCTGATTAATTTCCTCAGCCACGGAGCAATGGCCTTATGAGGAAAAAACTCCCTGATAATACTGTCCACATTATCCATAAATTTATCGTTCCCGTTCTGAACATATCCCTGAACCTGGTTAAAGATAAATGACTTTCATTATATGATGCAAGATGATCTTTCTATAATTAAAATTTAATGAATTTAGTAAAATTACTATTTTCATTTCAGAAATCATCAAACATAATTATACCTCAGGAGGTTTTTTATTATAAATGGCTTGAAACATTTACTCTTTTCTTCTGTATCTGATATTTCTAAAACCTGCTGAAATTCGCCCTGTTATATTTTATGCAGTGCTCTTTGTGGAGACCGCCCTGACTTAATCCGGTATTTAAACGCCTTCCCCTTCAACTAATTCTCCAGAGTGCGCCTGAATACCTGTTAAGGTTCCACCCGCACCGCTATAATCTGCTTATCTTTCTTTGAAAACGGGTAAAGAACATGATCCGCAGTATGACCGCCTACGCACGACGTGAAACCAAAGGCGAATGGGGTAGCGCAGCCTGGGAGCTTCGTTCCGTTAATCAGCGCTATCTGGAAACCTATATCCGCCTGCCGGAGCAGTTTCGTGGCCTTGAGCCAGTGATCCGCGAGCGTATCCGTAATCGCCTGACGCGCGGCAAAATTGAATGTAACCTGCGTTTTGATGCCGATCCCCGTGCGCAAAGCGCGCTGGTGCTCAACGAGAAGCTGGCTATCCAGCTGGTTCAGGCCGCTAACTGGGTCAAGATGCAGAGCGACGAAGGAGAAATTAATCCGGTCGATATCCTGCGCTGGCCTGGCGTGATGTCGGCGGAGGAGCAGGATCTTGATGCGATTTCAGCCGAGTTATTGAAAGCGCTGGACGTAGCGCTCGACGACTTCATCACCTCCCGTGAAACCGAAGGGACAGCGCTGAAGTCGCTGATTGAACAGCGTCTGGAAGGCGTGACCACCGAGGTCGGTAAGGTTCGCGCACAAATGCCGGACGTACTGAAATGGCAGCGTGAACGCCTGGTCAGCAAGCTGGAGGACGCTCAGGTGCAGCTGGACAGTAACCGCCTGGAGCAGGAACTGATCATGCTGGCCCAGCGTGTGGATGTCGCCGAAGAGCTGGACCGCCTGGAAGCGCACGTCAAGGAAACCTACAACATTCTGAAGAAGAAGGAAGCCGTTGGCCGACGCCTTGACTTTATGATGCAGGAATTCAACCGTGAGTCGAACACCCTGGCCTCAAAATCGATCAACGCCGAAGTGACCACTTCCGCTATTGAACTGAAAGTGCTCATTGAGCAGATGCGCGAGCAGATTCAGAATATCGAATGACCGAGAAAAACACACCATCAACACCCAAAATCCCACCAGCCCGCAGCTTAGCGGGCTTTTTTGTATTCCGAACCTCTCTAATCAGCCTCCAAATCACCAGCATCCCCCGCCACTCTACAGAATGACACTGCCATAATGCTGAGGATTGTGCATGACATGGGCAATAGTCTGTAAATTCTCAGCGCAGATCTCGCGCGACCAGGAACCGCCCAGGCAAATTCGCAGGGCATCCGGTGGGTTATTGTCGGTACAGAATGCCGCGCTTGAAACGGCACTCACGCCAAGCTCACGCAACTTCACGGCCATTTCGGCTGGGTTCCAGTTGAAATGGCGCGGCAGCAGCAGCCAGAGATGAAATCCCTGCGGGGTGGCACGGTAGGTGAAATCTCTCAGGATTTCACTGGCCATTTTCTGGCGAATAACCGACTCGGCACGCACGGATTGCAATACTCTGTCAGCCGTACCGTCGCCGATCCACTGGGTAGCAAGCGCGTTAGTAATAGGGCTTGCCATCACATTCAGCGCGCGTAGCGCCCCTGCAAGGAGCTGGGTATTACGTTTGCCTGGGCCTTTGACAAACGCGGTACGCAGCCCCGGTCCGAAGCATTTCGACATGCCGGTGACATACCAGGTCAGCTCGGGAATCAGTTCGCTGAACGAGGTAATGTGGTGGGTCGCCAGCGCCACATAGGCTTCATCCTCTATCACCGGCACGCTGTAACGTAACGCCACGTCGGCCAGCGCTTCACGTCGCCGTAATGGCAACGTCAGGGTTGTGGGGTTCTGGATCGTGGGATTGATATAAAGCGCACTGATGCTGCCCGTCTGACATTGATATTCAAAGGCACGAGGGAGAGGTCCATCTTCATCACAGGGCAAAGATTGCAGCGTGATGTTCAGCTGGCTGGCGATAGCCTTCAGGCCCGGATAAATCAAATCACTGACGCAGACGCTGCCACCCTTACGACACAGCAGCGTCAGCAGCCCCACCAATGTGCTGTGAATCCCTGGCGCGACCAGGATCTCTTCCATGCTTACCGCAGGCAGTTGCTTCTCCAGCCAGACTTTTGCCATCGCTTTATCATCAGCCTGACCACCAAAATCCTGATAGCGCAGCAGACTCAGGATATTCTTCTGCGTGAACAGATTGATCGCCCCCTCACTGATTGCCTGCGCCAGTTCTAGGCCCGGCTCAATCGGGGAATTCATCGTCATTTCATAGCTGCTGCCACCGCTCAGCGGCACGGCGGGCACCTTACCCCGGATAAAACTACCGAGCCCCGGACGTGAGTCGATCAGGCCACGCCGTTTGGCTTGCGCATAGCCTCTGGTAACGGTGGTGTAATTGAGCGAAAGCAGGATGGCAAGTTCACGCAGCGGCGGCAGGCGGTCGCGAGGCTGAAACTCACCGCTGTTGATTCCGTCAGCAATGATATCTGCAATCAGCAGATAAGCCGGACGTTGTGTGTTCTGGCTCTGATAACTTTTCCAGCGGTTAGCGAGTTTATTAAGCATGCCTGCCATTCCAGCGAAACGGTGAAGTTATCACCACTATTGCCTGGCTAACGTAATTCTGCAATCAGCTTCTGTATTGATTGCATCATTGATTGCATGATGATTTTCATTGTGTGCATTTATGGTGCAAATTAGCTTCAATTCAGTGCATCTGACCGACGTTCACTGCCGGTGTCCAGGCGTTTGGCAGGCGATGAAAATTTTTTTGTGCATAAATTGAGCACTTGATGGGAGCTTGATTGCATCCCCCCATTCCGCTGCTGGCACGTACCTTGCTCCAGTCTCTGTACATCACCTGCGATGTGCCATAACGGGGAGACTGGCTCCCCCGATAAAGACCGGGAGAAAAGTGCTATGCCAAAAGTTACCTTACCAGCCCATAAAACGGGTGATTTCTTTGTCGATTACGAAGAGAAAGTCTTTGAGGACGTGAAGGCAGAGCCGGGCCAAAAGGCGCTGGTAACCTTCCATACCGTGGCTTTTGAAGGCTCCATTGGCTTCGTCAATATGCTTCAGGCCACCCGCCTGCAACGTAAAGGGTTCGAAACCTCAATGCTGCTTTATGGACCGGGCGTCCTGCTCGGCGTACAGCGCGGTTTTCCGACCATTGGCGCCGAAGCGTTTCCTGGCCACCAGAACTACGCCAATCAGCTGACCAAATTTATGTCTGAAGGCGGCAAAGTGTATGCCTGCCGCTTTGCGCTCCAGGCATTGTACGGTCACGGTGAGCCTTCGTTGCTGGAAGGCGTGCGTCCGATCAGCCCGCTGGACGTGCTCGACCTCAAGCTGCTTCACGTCCGTGACAATGCAGTGATCATCGATACCTGGACGATGTAAGCGGAGGCGCGGTATGACTGAATCACGCATTATCCGCGCCGCCGCCGCCCAGATTGCGCCAGATCTTCATGAGGCCAGCAAAACGCTGGCCCGGGTGCTGGATGCCATCGACAACGCGGCCGCGCAGGGTGCAGAGATCATCGTCTTTCCCGAGACCTTTGTGCCGTATTACCCCTACTTCTCCTTCATCACGCCCGCGATGACCGCAGGAGCCGCCCATCTGAAACTGTATGACCAGGCGGTGGTGGTCCCCAGCCCGCTCACCCATACAGTGGGAGAGCGGGCGCGCCTGCGTGGCATCGTGGTGGTGCTGGGGGTGAATGAACGCGATCGCGGCACGCTTTACAACACCCAGCTGGTATTTGACAGCAGCGGGGAGCTGGTGCTTAAACGCCGCAAAATCACCCCCACCTATCACGAGCGCATGATCTGGGGACAGGGAGATGGGGCTGGATTAAAAGTTGTCGAGACTGCCGTCGGCCTCGTCGGCGCCTTAGCCTGCTGGGAGCATTACAACCCGCTGGCGCGTTACAGCCTGATGACGCAGCACGAGGAGATCCATTGCAGCCAGTTTCCAGGCTCGCTGGTGGGGCCGATTTTCGCCGAGCAGATGGACGTCACTATCCGTCATCACGCGCTGGAATCCGGCTGTTTTGTGATCAATGCCACCGGTTGGCTCACAGAAGAACAGATCAACGAACTGACCAGCGATCCCGCCCTGCAAAAGGGTCTGCGCGGCGGCTGCAACACCGCCATTATCTCACCTGAGGGCCGCCATCTGGTGCCGCCACTCACCGAAGGCGAAGGGATTCTGGTTGCCGATCTGGATATGGCGCTGATTACCAAACGCAAACGCATGATGGATTCCGTTGGGCATTACGCCCGGCCGGAACTGCTGAGCCTGCGTCTCGATGCCACGCCCGCCCGCTATGTGGTAACGCGTGATGATGGGGCCGAAACCGGAGGAGATCGCAATGCGGAATGTACCGTCTCGCCAGCAGCTGATCACTGAGCTGCTTACCCAGGGGGTTAACGTTATCAACCCCCGCCAGGAACATGTAAGCCGTCACGGCGGTGCCGGGCCGTCCGATCACCAGGCCATGGACATTGACGGCGTCACGGTGATGGTGCCGATCTACACCCATTCCGCACGCCAGTCGCCCTGGCAGGTGAAACACGAACAATCCGGTTCCACCCGGCTTTATAACAACACCATTCCGGTGCAGGAGATCAGCTTCGCCCGCAAACCACGTTTTTATGAGCGGAAGACGGCAGAGGGTATTCCCTATTCGCAGATTGCGACGCTGCATGGCACCGATGTACTGGCGACCACCGTGTTGCAGACCTGCATCCGTTATGAAAATCGCGCAAAGGCCTGTCAGTTTTGCGCTATCGGGCAGTCGCTGGCGGCAGGCAGCACCATCGCCCGCAAAACGCCGGAGCAACTGGCCGAAGTGGCAAAATCGGCGGTGGAACTGGATGGGGTGAAGCATATGGTGATGACCACCGGCACGCCATCCGGCAGCGATCGCGGCGCCCGCATCCTGGTTGAAAGTGCGATCGCCATCAAGGCCGCTGTGGATTTGCCGTTACAGGGGCAGTGCGAGCCGCCGGGCGATGCAAAGTGGTTTATGCGAATGAAAGACGCCGGCATTGATACGCTGGGGATGCATCTCGAAGCCGTCACCCCGGCGGTGCGCGCCCGTATCATGCCGGGCAAAGCCCAGGTCAGCGTGGAACAGTATCTTGAAGCCTTCGCCGACGCGGTAGCGGTATTCGGCCGGGGTCAGGTCAGCACCTATATCCTGGCAGGGCTGGGGGATACCCCGGACGCTATTTTGTCCCTGTCAAAGACGCTGATCGGCCTTGGCGTTTATCCGTTCGTCGTGCCTTTTGTGCCCATCAGCGGCACGCCGCTGGAACACCATCCGGCCCCTGACAGCCAGTTTATGTCGTCAATTTTGCAACCGCTGGGTCAGATGCTGAGTCAGGCACGTTTACGCTCCAGCGATATCAAGGCGGGATGTGGACGCTGCGGCGCCTGCTCCTCACTTTCCAGCTTCGAACAGGCGATAGCGTAAGGAATGCATGATGACTGAGTACGCGGGTTACACGATTAAATGGATCACGCTCCCCTGGGAACGCCAGCAGGCCTACGCCCTGCGCCAGCGAGTTTTCTGCCTGGAGCAGGGATTGTTTGAGGGGGACGATCTTGACGACATCGATCGCCATGCCCGACTGCTGGTGGCCCTCGGCAGCGTTGGCGGCTGGCACGATGAAGTGGTCGGCACGGTGCGCATCCACCAGCTGGAGCCGGGTGTCTGGATGGGTTCCCGACTGGCTGTGGAAAGTGCCTATCGTCGCCAGGGGCAGTTGGGATCAACATTAATCCGTCTGGCGGTGTGCAGTGCTCATGCGCTGGGCTGTCGGGCGTTTTATGCTCAGGTGCAACATCAGAATGAACCCTTGTTTCGCCGCATGCACTGGCAGACGCTTGAGTGGCAGACGCTGCACGGCGTCAGACATGCGCGTATGCAGGCCGATCTTAACTTCTATCCACCCTGCCACGATCCGCTGAGCGGCATGGTGATCAATGCCACGGCACGCAAGCGGACTCCCGATATGCCGGTCTTTCTGACGGGAGCGGCGGTATGAACGATAGCCTACCGGCGTTGATTGAACGACTGCACGCCTTTAGCGGCATCGCCCACAAGCGCGATATTCAGCAGGTGGCAAAGCAGTTGCGGGATGCATGGCCTGCTTCCTGTCCAAATGGCGATGACTGCGCCCTGATCCCGGATGGCAACGGCTATAAGCTGCTGGCAATGGAAGGCTTTATTAATAGCTTTGTGGCGGAAGATCCGTGGTTTGCGGGCTGGTGTGGCGTGATGGTCAACCTGAGCGACATTGCGGCGATGGGAGGACGTCCACTGGCGGTGGTCAATGCGCTGTGGGATGACGCGCTACCTCATGCGACCCAGATCTTACAGGGCATGGCGGCTGCATCCCGCGCTTATCAGGTGCCTGTGGTCGGTGGACATACCAATCTGCGTAGCGATCGGCCTCAGCTGGCGGTCGCAATACTTGGTGAAACGACGCACCCGCTCCGCAGCAATACCGTACAACCGGGTCAGACGCTGATGGCGGCCATTAATCTACAGGGCCGCTGGCATCCACCGGGTTACAACTGGGACGCGGCCACGCAGGCTAACCCCGACTCACTGCGTCAGGCGTTGTCATTGCTGCCTTCACTGGCCGCAGAGGGGTTGATTCAGTCGGCAAAAGACATCAGCCAGGCGGGACTGGCCGGTACGCTGGTAATGATGCTGGAGAGTTGCGGCCTCGGTGCCGAGTTGAAACTCCAGCAGATCCCGATCCCGTCGGAAGTTGTACTGGAACACTGGCTGTGCGCCTTTCCCAGCTTTGGATTTTTGCTGGCGGTGGAAGAAGAACATTGCGACGAGGTTAAACAGCGTTTTGCCCACTGCGGTATCGGATGTGCGGCGGTGGGACACTTCACCCCGGAGAGAAAACTCATCATGCAGTACCAGCAGCAGCGCGCCTGTTACTGGGACCTGGCAGAACAGCCGCTTACCGGCATGAACAATCAATAGAGGAACATACAATGCCTGCAATGCATTTTGTCGTGTGCTGGCCGGACGGCAGCAAAGACACCTGCTATTCCCCTTCCACCGCCATCGGAAAGCACCTTGAGGTGAATCATCCCTATGTGCTGGGAGAGTTTGTCACCCTCGCCACCTGCGCTCTGGACGAAGCCAGTGAAAGGGTTAAGGCGAAATTCGGCTATTTCTGTTCCAGCGCACAGGATCAGTCTGCGGCGATAGTGCAAAAAGCGCAGCAGTTCAGGGCTGAGCAACAGGTCATTGTGGAAAAAATCACCCCCGTTCCGGCCTGATAACAAGCGAGATTACGATGAATAACACCCATTTTCCTGTCGTCATTATTGGCGGCGGGCAGGCCGGTCTTGCCATGAGCTGGAGCCTGACGCAAAAAAATATCCGTCATATTGTGCTTGAGCGCCATCAGCTGGCCTGGGCCTGGCGTGAGCAGCGCTGGGACAACTTTTGTCTGGTCACGCCAAACTGGCAATGTAAGCTCCCCGGCTTTCCTTATGACGGCGACGATCCTCACGGTTTTATGCTGCGTGATGAGATCGTGGATTATGTCGAGCGCTATGCCCGCAGCTTTGACGCACCGTTACGCGAAGGGGTCAACGTACTGCGTGTGGTAAAAACTGACCGCGGCTTTCAGCTACTGACATCGGTCGGTGAATTCACTGCAGATCAGGTCGTGATCGCGGTAGGTAATTACCATCGTCCGCGTTTTCCGGACATCTCCGCGCAGCTGCCGGCCAATATCATGCAGGTGCATTCAGCCAACTATAAGTCGGCGCAGCAGCTGCCTGAAGGCGAGGTTCTGGTGGTGGGATCGGCGCAATCCGGCGCGCAGATCGCTGAAGACCTGCATCTTGCCGGTCGTCGTGTCCATCTGTGCGTTGGCAGCGCGCCGCGCGTGGCGCGTTTTTACCGGGGCCGGGACGTGGTGGACTGGCTGGATGATATGGGGCATTACCGTCTGACGGTCGGGGATCATCCGCTGGGCGAAGATGCGCGGCGGAAGACCAACCATTATGTCACCGGTCGCGATGGCGGACGCGACATTGACCTGCGCGCCTTTGCCTTGCAGGGTATGCAGCTCTATGGTCGTCTGCTTGAGTACCGTGACGGGAAGCTCCTCACCGCTGATGACCTGAAAACCAACCTTGATAAGGCTGATGCCACCTCACAGAAAATAAAAGACAGCATTGATGTCTGGATAGCAGAGCAGGGGATCGCTGCGCCTCCGGAGGCGCGATACCAGCCAGTGTGGCAACCAGACAGTCATCCCACTCATATCGATCTGACGGCCATCTCGGCGATTGTCTGGGCCGTTGGGTTCCATACCGATTTCAGCTGGATTGCAGCGCCTGCGTTCAACGATCAGGGCTATCCGCTGCACACCCGCGGCGTCTCGGTCCAGGCTGGCCTCTATTTCCTTGGGCTGCCCTGGCTGTGGACCTGGGGATCGGGCCGCTTTGAGGGCGTGGGTGAAGATGCCGCCTGGCTGGCGGAGGCGATTGCGGCGCAGCACCAACATAAGTCTCAGCCGGAGGCCGCTTATGTCAATGAGCCCCGTTGATAATGCGGCTTTCTGGCAGCAGGAAGCGCGGCGTCTGGACTGGCAGCAGGATTTTACCTCGCTGGTTGAAGAAATTGATGGCGGTCCTCGCTGCCGCTGGTTTAGCGGCGGAAAAACTAACCTGAGCTATAACGCGCTGGATCGTCATCTTGCCGCCAGGGGAGAACATTGCGCCATTATCCACCGCGATTATCTCGGCGAGACCTGGCGACTCAGCTATCTGGAACTTTGGCAGCAGGTTAATGCCCTGAGCAGCCTGATGGCTGACTGGGGTATCAGGCCGGGAGACAGGGTAGTGATTGCTCTGCCAATGACGCCAGTGGCTGCCATCGCCATGCTGGCATGCGCCCGCCTGGGGGCGGTGCATGTGGTGGTCTATTCGGCCATCACCAGTGAAGCGCTGGAACAACGCATGGCAGCCTGTCAGCCCGTATTGTTATTTCACAGCAGCGAGATCCGTGGCCGGGATGGCTTGCCGTCGATCCCGCCGTCAACCGCCACCTTACGCATCGTGGATATTGCCAGCGGAGATTTTACGCGGGAACTGGCACAGCATAACGGCCGAGTCGTACCCTGTGCGTGGGTTGATGCGTCTCAGACCTCGCATCTCCTGTTTACCTCCGGCACCACTGGTGCGCCGAAGGGGATAGTGCGGGATACCGGCGGCTATGCTGTGGCACTGCTGGCAAGCCTCCAGCACCTGTTTCATTTGCAGGATGACGAGGTGTTCTTTACCACCGCAGATGTCGGTTGGGTTACCGGGCACAGCTACGGTATCTATGCGCCGCTGCTGGCGGGGATCACTACGGTGATGTGTGAAATCAGCCCGGTGAATGCGCCCGGTGAAGGCTGGTGGCAGATGGTTGAGGAGCTGGGGATAACCCGTATGCTGACTATTGCTGGCGCGATTCGTATGGCGCGGCAACAGGGCAAGCCGCGCGCTCGCCTGTCTACCTTACGTTCTCTCTATCTCGCTGGCGAACCGCTCGACAGCGCGACCCACTCGTGGGTCACCGCCGGGATGGGCGTAGCGTGTGAGAATCACTACTGGCAGACCGAGTCCGGCTGGCCGCTACTGGCCGGATCGGGCAGTGGATTAACGCCGGTCTTCAGCCGTTCGGTGGAGATTGTCGATCCGACGAGCGGTGCATTATGCGCGCCGGGAGAAGCGGGGATGCTGGTGGTGAACACAACGCTCGGCCCGGGCGGTATGTCGACGCTCTGGCAGGATGATACCCTGCACGACCAACATTACTGGTTGCACCGGGACGGCCGCTGGAGCTACGCCACCTATGATTGCGCTGTGCAGATGGGCAACAGGATTGTTATTCAGGGCCGAATAGATGACGTGATCAACATCGGCGGCAAGCGTCTGGCAACGGCTGAAGTGGAAAACGCGCTGGCGGGGATTGAAGGTATTATTGAGGTTGTGGCAGCCCGAACCCCGCATCATCTGCTGGGCGAAATGGTAGCGCTATTTGTGGTCACCCATGGACTAAACAAAAAGCAGGAAGCCGCACTTAAGCAGCAGATACGGGAACGCCTGATAAACCGCTGTGGCCGATTCGCCCTACCGAGAAAAATTCACTTCCGCCGTTCGCTACCCAAGACATTCTCGGGAAAATTTCTGCGACGGATGTTAACCGCCTGATGACAGGTTTATCCGTCTCCGCGCGGGGACCAAGCGTCCCCGACTGAGTAACCCAGAGTCAAAGGGGTAATTTATCATTTCACAAACGCGGCGAGCTACTCATCAACAATTTATCTTATTGCAGCCTCGTTTTAGCGGAGGTGAAAGACTTTTTATCTCCCTTATTGCCTCGCTCAACCCGTCTCGTTACTAAGCGAAAATTAGCCGTTTTCTCCGCCAGATGACGGGATAAGCAGTAAAAACACGCCTTTCATTTGATAACAACATGAACTTTATACATATTTTTATTGTAGGATTCCCCGGGCCGCCAGGTTAAAATGTCCTCTGACTTCTTATGGATTTATTGAGGCTTCCAATGCAAACTCTTCCTCCCTGCCCTAAATGCCAGTCTGAATATAGCTGGCTAGATGGTGAGATCCTTAACTGCCCGGAGTGCGGTCACGTCTGGTCCGAAGGGGCTGAAACCGCCGCTGAAGACGCGTTAATCGTTAAGGATGCCAACGGTAATCTGCTGGCTGATGGCGACAGCGTTACGGTTATCAAGGACTTGAAAGTAAAAGGCAGCTCAACGCCGCTAAAAATTGGCACCAGGGTCAAAAGCATTCGTCTGGTGGAAGGCGACCACAATATTGACTGCAAAATTGATGGTTTCGGCCCGATGAAGCTTAAATCAGAGTTCGTGAAGAAGAACTAAAGCTTAAAATTGTCTACGTTTATCTCGTTTCGAATTGATAAACGAGATAAACGTAAGCAAACACCGCTAATTTTAACGCTGGACGCTTTTGTGTCAAAAACGACGGGATATCTTCCCGTCGGACTTTTGCCGCAAATTTCCAGCAATTTACATCTTTCGCTGGGCGCCACGGATTGGCTGGTGACTGGCTATGCCTGAATCATCACCCTGACGGCCAGCCTGATGCAATGAAACCGTACTGTTTCACAATCCTATTCCAGACAGGCTTTAAGTCTGGCTTTTTATGTCGTAATGGGTATTAAATAATAAGTCACTTATTTACGGACCAGGTTTAATCACATGAAGAAAGTGTATGTTGCTTTATCTATTCTCACATTATGCGGCTGCATCGATATGGGACGTGTAGGATTTCATCCCGTGAGCAGGATGGTTGACTTTGATGGTCATCAAAATGACGTTGCCAATTGTCTGCAGGACGGCGCTGTAAATCAGCATTTATCTATGAATTACAGTGACATGATATCAGGAGGAACGACCAGATATAAACTAAAGGATGCAAACTACGAAGACGTGGCCTGGATCGATCTTTCAGAGTCTAAACGCAAAGAGGTCACGGCATTCTTTTTCTACGCCCCTGATTCTCCTGAGATAAAAACAGCTATTCTTGCAATGATTTCGCAGTGCAAGAATTCACTTCGCTGAATACCCCTCAAAAAAGTCAGCTTCAGAGCAAAGGTTCAGAATCGACAGGCACCGAAACCCCGGCCTTACCTCCCGGCAACCCGGCGTATATTTTAAGCGGAGGTCATGCCCCTGTTTAATAACAGAACGATGCGGTAATCTATCTGCCTCGCATTTTTTGTGAATATAATATGTGTTAACTGCTGTTAAATATTGCTTATAAATGATGTCGGCGCTGACTGGTGCCATGAAGCAATAACTTTTGGTGTGTATTTTGAATAATTCATTTAAAAACAAGAAAAATGACTTGTCATTCATTGTGGTAATTTTACTGTTCTCACTGGTGTATTTATCAACAATGATCTACGGTGCAGATCTGTTGTTAGGTCACCATGGTTTTCTCCACTTCCTCACGCATTAATATCACAACACCATGAAACGTGAGCCAGGCTATGAGAAAATCAGCCCAAATCGCGGGCCTGGTCCGCAAAGGCAAAGGCTACGCTACAAGCATCATTACCACAGACGGTGATGATTTTGCTGTCCAACGGACAGCCCAGGAAAAGTAGCGTCGTTGGCGATTCTGGCAGCATCACAGGCTGGCCTTAACCACAGGCCTTAAAAATCCAGCGGTAAAGCTGGTGTATTACGTATTTTACATCTTTGAGGGCATCCGAAGAGTTTTTATCAACCAGACACCTTCCGGTATCCAGTGCATTATTCACCGAATCCCGGTGTTCAATCAGCGCTATTACACAGGCCGTTATTAATATTAAAACCACCCCAGCCAGAAAAACCAAACCTCGCCGCCTTACTGTGACAGGTGGGCGATGGGATGGAGGGGGGGTTTGGTTGACGGAATTCTTTTCCACACCTTTCGATTCCCGGTTCTAAACCGTCACGCGGATAACAGTGGTGAAGTATGACATTATTCGATGAATTTATCTACGGGCCGGGATTTCTTGCGCTCGGTCGTTCCCTATACCTTCATCGCAGGCAGGACTATCGCTTTCCGTCAGTTGTCTCATCAGGTTTGATATTTAGCATCCTGTGAATTTAGAACACGATTTATATTAATTCAAATTAAAGAGTTATGAAAATGGCCGCTTGTGAGTTTATGGGAAATGCGGGAGTTGCATTTTGCAATGGACAATATAATGCATGATGGGATCTCTTCTTAGGGTTCAATCATTTTACGCAAAACGAATGGTAGCTCTTATCTATCCCATTTTGAACAAAAGGCGCAGGTATACGATAAAGATTAACGCAAGCATTGAAAGGATTCCTGAGGAATGAACGAGTAGCAGGCCGGAAAGAACTCACCGTTCCGGCCCTCACGCCCGCTCTCAGTGCAGTTTGCGGGCTGCCTGCTGCAGAATCGGCATTTTTTCCTGAATCGTTTGCTGCAGCTTTACCGTGACCTTTTCCCGAACCGCCTGTGGAGCCATTTCGGGTCTGCCAGCGTTAAATGGCGGTTCCGGCGCATATTCCAGTCCCAGCTGAATGGATTGCGCAACCTCTTCCCCTGCGATTTCTGCAATCACCACCAGCGCAAAATCAATGCCTGCCGTCACGCCGCCGCCGGTAATAATGTGCCCGTCCTTAACAACGCGGCCTTCATCAGGAATAGCGCCAAACAACGCCAGCTCATCCCGCCACGCCCAGTGACATGCCGCCCGCTTGCCCTGTAAAAGCCCGGCAGCCGCGAGAATCAGCGATCCCGTACAGACCGAAGTCACATAGCTTGCCGACAGTCCCAGACGTCGAATAGCCGCAAGGAAATCCGCGTTTTCAATAGCGTTGGTGCAGGTGCCCCCCGGCAGGCACAGCAGATCGCACCCAGCGATCGCCTCCAGCGAGGACAGGTTGGCAAAGCTGAAGCTTTCAACGTCAACAGGCGCGCCGCCCAGCGAGGCCACAATCACCCTGGCGCCAGGTAAACGAGAAAAAAATTGATAGGGGCCGGTAAAATCTAACTGCGTGATCCCCTGATAGAGAGGCATAACGATAGTGAACGGGGTACTCATGGCAATCTCCCTGAGAGTTAACGGCGTAAAAACTTTTTCAGCTGTAAACATAGGTAACTGACCGCCATGGTTAATCATAGGCGGCAGCCTCTTCCGGCGTAATCAGCGACATTTTTTCCAACTGGAGCGCAATGGAGCGAGGCGAGCGCTCATACAGCTCACCCAGATAGAGAATACCAATACCATTCTGAAAGTCTTCCAGTAACCGGCCTTTTTCTTCTTCGCCCCAGGCCAGATAAGCATTAGCTGGCCGCCCTTCGGCCCGGTTTTTCTCTCGCCGCTGATCCGGCGTCAGCTTCACCTTCTCTTTGCGTTTTATCTGCGGGAAAATATCGTCAGCAAACTCTTCTGCCAGTGAATAAAGTAGCCTAATCGCCTCCGGCAAATGTACCACCGATCCTCCCGGTATCAGTTCGCCAGTTTCAGGGTGTATCCCTTTTGCCAGCAGCTTAAAAACTTCTCCAGCCTTCATTTCGTTCTCCCTTATTCATCGCCGGATTTCCGCAACTGGCGTAAAGTTGCTAAAGAGCAGCCGGCATGATGATTTTTAGTTTAAAAAACCTGATAAACTAATCCTTTACTCGTCAATGAAATTATTTTACCCCTTATAATTCATGATATTAAAAAACAATTACAGCAGAGAAATGACGACTCGCATTAGATAAACTAATTTAATTAACGCGCCTTAAAAAAATTCAATCGTCAATCTGCCGAAATTCCCTCAGGCTTGCCGCCGATTACTCTGGAGCTGGCTATGTTACTTACTGTTCTCTATATCATCGGCATCACGGCAGAAGCGATGACCGGCGCACTGGCGGCGGGACGCCGTAAGATGGATATGTTTGGCGTCATTATTATCGCCTCGGTAACCGCTATCGGCGGCGGTTCAGTGCGCGATATGCTGCTTGGACATTACCCGCTCGGCTGGGTGCAGCATCCTGAGTACATCATGATCGTCGCCGCTGCCGCCGTGGTCACCACTCAACTGGCTCCTTTAATGCCGCACCTCCGCAAAGTGTTTCTGGTGCTGGATGCCCTGGGGCTGGTCGTTTTTTCGATCATCGGGACCAAAGTCGCGCTGGATATGGGTCATGCTCCAATTATCGCGGCCATTTGCGCGGTAATAACCGGGGTATTTGGCGGCGTGCTGCGCGACATGTTTTGCAACCGCATCCCGCTGGTTTTTCAAAAAGAGCTGTATGCAGGCATCGCGTTCGCATCGGGCTGGCTGTATATCCTGCTGTTAAAGACCCCGCTTTCCCATGAAGTGGTGATTACTTTAACCCTGCTATTCGGCTTTATTGCCCGCCTGCTGGCCCTGCGCTTCAAGCTTGGCCTGCCGATCTTCAACTACCCTCATGCCGAGCATTGAGCGAAATTTGTGCGGCAGCCTGTAAATGGGCTATCAGCCTTCGAATATCAGGATGATGGAGAAAGTCCACGATCTGTCTGGCCCGCCGCTCGCCAATATCCGGCAGGCGTTGCCAGTCGGCTACTTTACGCGTGAGCAGGCTCTCCCAGCGCTGATCCTGCATGGCCTGGAGCGCGTGCACGGGAACGGGCACTCCCAGGGCTCTAACCCAACGCTTAAACGGCTGTCTGCGGCTAAGGCTGAACTGATGATAAAGCTGGCTGGCCCGCTCTGACGTTAAACCAGCGATGCGACCAAGCTGCTCCGGTCTTAGCGTAAGCCATGAGAAAAGGTGGGTTAGCTGGCCGGACTGCATCAAACGCTGCCAGCTACTTTTATCTACGCCCGCCATATCCAGCGTGTTTTTCCCGCCCAGCCAGACCAGACGGGCCAGAAACTGTTCCCGACAGGCTGGTGTCCAGCTAAAACAGCTCAGCGAATGAAACTGGCTGGCATCAGGAAAAACAGGAGGCGTCCGCTGGGCCACTCGCCAGGCGACCTCATCCAGCCGGGGAATACCCTGACCAGCGAGGCTTATAGCAACCTGATCGCCAGCGACAATATTCATCTCCCGCCAGCGGTTCAGCGACCCCACGTTAACGCGGCTGACCTGCTTATCATCCAGCTTTACCGGGGAAAGATTAAGCACCGCGCTGATTTTTCCAGTTCGGCCAATCGGGAAATCAACGGAGCGAACTTCTGTGGTCACGATTGCCGGGCGGTATTTCCACGCAGCCGACCAGCTGTTTTCCCCCGGCTGCCAGTACGCGCCTTTGGTCGGCTGACCGTGAACGACTACGCCGTCCGTCACGAAAGGCAGCGGCTGGTTAAACCAACGTTCGCGCCAGCCAGAGACTTCCTCAGCGTCGCGAACGGGTTTACTCCATGTCTCCGCCACTGGAAATCCCGCCTCAGTCAGTGCCGAAATCCGGTGTGCCATTGAGGCAGGCCCGTCAGGCCAGGCCCAAATAAAGATGCCCAACTGGTTAAGCGTTTCAGAAGGTTCACGCTGCCGCATGGCTCCTGCCACTGTGGCGCGGGCATTCATGCCGCCCTGAACGGCCTGATGATGACCGGTCATCTTCAGGTAAAGTTCTCCCTGCAACGTTAGCGAAGCACTCTTCTGAGGGACCTGCTGCGGAATCGCAGCGATCGGCCGAGCCTTTTCCGTCCAGTCTTCGCCCAGCAAACCGTTACCACGACTGATAACCTGAACCAGTTTCCCGTGCTGGTAGTGCAGGGTCACGGCTACGCCGTCGACCTTAGGCTGCACCCAGAGATCGCTTTTTCCAGCCATCCAGCGAGCGAGTGACGCCTTATTGGCCAGCTTTTTCACGCCGACATGCGCAACGGGATGAAGGATCTTCCCGCCCTGGGCCAGCTCCGGCTGACGAAGACTGTTTCCCGGATTGAAGCATCGCTGCCAGGCCTGATACTTCAGCGCCAGCGCATCATAGCGTTCATCCGGCACCAGAGACGTTCCCTGCCGGTAGTAAGCGTCATCCCACTCGCTTAGCTGTTTTTCCAACGCCAGCATTTCCTGCCTGGCAGTGGCTGGCGCCCAGACAGGGCACGATGCCTGCGACAAGACACAGTAAAAGGCCAGCGCTATCCCTGCAATTTTCATCCCTTCACTCCTTTTTATCGGCTGAAGGGATTAAATGAAAAAATGGCGGGGCTGGCGAGCGGCAAAAATCCGGGCTGGAAGTCAGGACGAAAAAAGATTTATCCGGCATGAAAAATTACATCTGTACCACGAGCCGCTTGCCATATTGCGAGAAAATACGCCCCTTCCTGCCTGAAACGCTGCATGAAGGGCATCAGCCGTGTATACTGTGCAGGAAGTAGACTCCGCTATATTGGCATATCAAGATAACCATGGCTCAAGGCACACTTTTTATTGTTTCTGCTCCCAGCGGAGCGGGAAAATCCAGCTTGATTCACGCACTGCTGAAAACGCAGCCGCTGTACGATACCCAGGTCTCTGTTTCCCATACCACCAGGGGAATGCGTCCTGGTGAGCAGCATGGCGAACACTACTATTTCGTCTCGCATGATGATTTTCGCAGTATGATTCAGGAAGACGCCTTCCTTGAGCACGCTGAAGTGTTTGGCAACTATTATGGCACTTCGCGTAAAGCCATCGAGCAGGTGCTGTCGACGGGCGTGGATGTCTTCCTGGATATCGACTGGCAGGGCGCGCAGCAGATTCGGCAAAAAATGCCGCAGGCGCGCAGCATCTTTGTGCTGCCGCCGTCGAAAGATGAGCTTGATCGCCGCCTGCGTGGGCGCGGTCAGGACAGCGAAGAGGTGATCGCTAAGCGCATGGCCCAGGCCGTGGCGGAGATGAGCCACTTCGCAGAATATGATTACCTTATTGTGAATGATGATTTTGACCTGGCGCTGTCAGATTTAAAAACCATCATTCGCGCTGAGCGTCTGCGCATGGGCCGTCAAAAATCCCGGCATGATGCATTAATCAGCAAACTATTGGCAGACTGAGGACAACTCAGTATGATGCCCAGTCATTTCGTCACCCGTGGAGTATCACACTTATGGCACGCGTAACCGTTCAGGACGCAGTAGAAAAAATTGGTAACCGTTTTGACCTGGTTCTGGTCGCGGCTCGTCGCGCACGTCAGATGCAGGTTGGCGGGAAAGATCCGCTGGTTCCAGAGGAAAACGACAAATCAACCGTTATCGCCCTGCGCGAAATCGAAGAAGGTTTGATCACTAACCAGATTCTGGATGTGCGTGATCGTCAGGAACAGCATGAGCAGGAAGCCGCTGAGTTGCAGGCCGTCACCGCTATCGCTGAAGGTCGTCGTTAATCACCAGCCTGCAGGTCGCCCTTGTATCTGTTCGAAAGTCTCAATCAGCTGATTGAAAAATACTTGCCTGAGGAGCAGATTAAACGCCTCAAGCAAGCTTATCTTGTCGCACGTGATGCTCACGAGGGACAGACGCGCTCCAGCGGTGAGCCCTATATCACCCACCCGGTAGCGGTTGCCTGCATCCTGGCTGAAATGAAGCTCGACCATGAAACGCTCATGGCCGCGCTTTTGCACGACGTTATCGAGGACACCCCCGCCACTTATCAGGATATGGAACAGCTGTTTGGTCAGACTGTAGCCGAGCTGGTAGAAGGGGTTTCCAAACTCGATAAGCTGAAATTCCGCGATAAAAAAGAAGCGCAGGCGGAGAACTTCCGCAAGATGATCATGGCGATGGTGCAGGACATCCGCGTCATTCTCATCAAGCTTGCCGACCGCACGCACAACATGCGTACCCTCGGCGCATTGCGCCCGGATAAAAAACGGCGTATCGCGTTGGAGACGCTGGAAATTTACAGCCCTCTGGCCCACCGTTTGGGTATTCATCACCTGAAAACCGAGCTGGAAGAGCTGGGCTTTGAGGCGCTCTATCCCAACCGCTACCGCGTCATCAAAGAAGTGGTAAAATCGGCTCGCGGCAACCGTAAAGAGATGATCCAAAAAATCCTCTCTGAGATCGATGGCCGCCTGCAGGAAGCAGGCATCCCCTGCCGCGTCAGCGGTCGGGAAAAACACCTCTATTCGATTTACTGCAAAATGCACCTGAAAGAGCAGCGGTTCCATTCCATTATGGATATCTACGCTTTTCGGGTGATTGTCAGCGACGTCGACACCTGTTACCGGGTTCTGGGGCAGATGCACAGCCTTTATAAGCCTCGTCCGGGTCGGGTGAAAGACTACATTGCGATCCCCAAGGCCAACGGCTATCAATCCCTGCACACTTCAATGATTGGCCCGCACGGCGTGCCGGTTGAAGTGCAGATCCGTACCGAAGATATGGATCAGATGGCAGAGATGGGCGTGGCGGCACACTGGGCGTACAAAGAGCAGGGTGAAAGCAGCACTACCGCACAAATCCGCGCCCAGCGCTGGCTTCAGAGCCTGCTGGAATTGCAGCAGAGCGCCGGCAGCTCGTTTGAATTTATCGAAAGCGTTAAATCCGATCTGTTCCCCGATGAGATTTACGTTTTTACCCCGGAAGGCCGCATTGTCGAACTTCCCGCTGGCGCGACGCCCGTCGACTTTGCCTACGCCGTGCATACCGATATCGGCCATGCCTGCGTCGGAGCAAGGGTCGATCGCCAGCCGTATCCGCTTTCTCAGCCGCTGACCAGTGGGCAAACCGTCGAAATTATTACCGCTCCGGGCGCGCGTCCTAATGCCGCCTGGCTGAACTTTGTGGTGAGCTCCAAAGCCCGCGCGAAGATCCGCCAACTGCTGAAAAACCTCAAGCGAGACGACTCCGTCAGCCTGGGCCGTCGCCTGCTTAACCACGCGCTGGGCGGCAGCCGCAAGCTGGCCGAGATCCCGCCAGAGAATATTCAGAGCGAGCTGGAGAGAATGAAGCTGGCCACGCTGGACGATCTGCTGGCCGAAATTGGCCTGGGAAATGCCATGAGCGTGGTGGTGGCGAAGAACTTGCAGCAGAGCGAGCAGGCAGCACCTGCCACCCAGTCGGTAAACTCGCCTTCCCGCAGCAAGCTGCCGATCAAGGGCGCCGATGGCGTACTGATCACCTTTGCGAAATGCTGCCGCCCAATTCCTGGCGATCCGATCGTGGCGCACGTCAGCCCAGGCAAAGGCCTGGTGGTGCACCATGAATCGTGCCGTAATATTCGTGGCTATCAAAAAGAGCCAGAGAAATATATGGCCGTCGAGTGGGATAAGGTTACCGAGCAGGAGTTTGTTGCGGAAATCAAGGTGGATATGTTCAACCACCAGGGTGCGCTGGCCAATCTGACCGCAGCGATCAATACCGCCGGTTCCAACATCCAGAGCCTGAATACGGAAGAAAAAGATGGCCGGGTATACAGCGCCTTTATCCGTCTGACGGCCCGCGATCGCGTACACCTGGCGAATATTATGCGTAAAATCCGCGTAATGCCGGACGTGATTAAAGTTCATCGCAACCGAAACTAACGTATGAATGCTCAACGCTATGCCCGCATCCTGGAGATGCTGGCCGCCCGTCAGCATGACCTGACCGTCTGTATGGAACAGGTTCATAAGCCCCACAACGTCTCCGCCGTGATCCGTACGGCGGATGCGGTTGGCGTGCATGAAGTCCACGCGGTCTGGCCTGGCAGCAGGATGCGCACCATGGTTTCTTCCGCCGCTGGCAGCAACAGCTGGGTGCAGGTCAAAACGCACCGCACTATCGCCGATGCCGTAGGCCATCTTAAAGGCCAGGGAATGCAAATCCTGGCGACTCACCTGTCTGATAAAGCCGTCGATTTCCGCGAGATTGATTATACCCGCCCCACCTGCATTCTGATGGGACAGGAAAAAACCGGCATCACTCAGCAAGCCCTTGAGCTGGCGGATCGGGATATTATCATTCCGATGATTGGTATGGTGCAGTCGCTCAATGTCTCCGTTGCCTCGGCGCTGATTTTGTATGAAGCACAGCGACAGCGGCAAAATGCCGGAATGTATCAGCGTCAGCACAGCACGCTGGCGTACAGCGAGCAGCAGCGGCTGCTGTTTGAAGGCGGCTATCCAGTGCTGGCCAGAGTCGCCAAACATAAAGGCCTGCCCTACCCGCAAATTAACGATGTCGGTGAGGTGGTGGCCGACCCGGCGTGGTGGAATACGATGCAAGCTTCGGTGCGTAAAAAATGACCGGCCGCCTGCTGGATGCCGTCCCGCTGAATTCACTGTCTGGCGTTGGCGCAAGCCAGGCAGGCAAACTGGCGAAGCTGGGGCTGGTGACCGTGCAGGATCTGCTGCTCCACCTGCCGCTGCGTTACGAAGACCGGACTCAGCTTTATGCCATCGGCGATCTCCTCCCCAATATTTTTGCCACGGTAGAAGGTGAAGTGCTGCACAGCGATATCACCTTTGGCCGTCGGCGGATGCTTACCTGCCAGATCGGTGACGGCAGCGGCATCCTTACCCTGCGCTTTTTCAACTTCAATGCCGCGATGAAAAACAGCCTGGCGCCGGGTAAACGCGTAACCGCCTACGGTGAGATCAAGCGCGGCCAGCGTGGCGCCGAGATTGTTCATCCTGAATACCGCGTGCAGGGCGATAACAGCGTGGTTGAGCTACAGGAAACGCTGACGCCGGTTTACTCCACCACTGAAGGCATCCGCCAGGCCACGCTGCGCAATCTCACCGACCAGGCGCTGAAGCTGCTGGACAGCTGCGCCATTAGCGAGCTGTTGCCGCCAGAGTTAAGCAGTGGAATGCTCAGTCTGAAAGAAGCGTTGCGGACGCTGCATCGTCCGCCACCGGATATGGCGCTGGCCGATCTGGAAAGCGGCAGACATCCAGCCCAGCAGCGGCTGATTATGGAAGAGCTGCTGGCGCACAATCTCAGTATGCTGGCGGTGCGTGCCGGCGCCCAACGCTATCATGCGCTGTCCATGCCGCCCCGGCACGAGCTGAGCGACAAGCTGCTGGCGGCGCTCCCCTTCAGCCCAACCGGCGCTCAGGCGCGCGTGGTGCGTGAAATCGAGCAGGATCTGCTCCACGACTATCCGATGATGCGCCTGGTTCAGGGCGACGTCGGCTCAGGCAAAACGCTGGTTGCCGCACTGACCGCGCTGCACGTCATCGCTTACGGCAAGCAGGTGGCCCTGATGGCACCGACAGAGCTGCTGGCGGAGCAGCACGCCAACAACTTCCGCCAGTGGTTTGAACCGCTGGGCATTGAGGTTGGCTGGCTGGCCGGGAAGCAAAAGGGCAAGGCTCGTCTGGCTCAGCAGGAGGCCATTGCCAGCGGTCAGGTATCGATGATCGTCGGTACGCACGCCATTTTCCAGGAGCAGGTGCAGTTCAGCGGCCTGGCGCTGGTGATCATTGATGAGCAGCACCGGTTTGGCGTCCACCAGCGGCTGGCTCTGTGGGAAAAGGGCGAAGAACAGGGCTTCCATCCCCACCAGCTGATCATGACCGCCACGCCAATCCCACGAACGCTGGCGATGACGGCCTATGCCGATCTGGATACCTCAACCATCGACGAGCTGCCGCCGGGCAGAACGCCGGTCACAACAGTCGCCATTCCCGATACGCGCAGGGCGGATATCATTACCAGGGTTAAAAGCGCCTGTAGCGATGAGGGCCGCCAGGCTTACTGGGTCTGCACGCTGATTGAAGAATCTGAACAGCTTGAGGCTCAGGCGGCAGAGGCAACCTGGCAAGAGCTGAAGCTGGCTCTACCCGAACTGAACGTCGGCCTGGTGCACGGACGGATGAAACCAGCAGAAAAACAGGCGGTAATGCTCGCCTTCAAGCAGGGCGAAATCCACCTGCTGATTGCCACCACGGTAATCGAAGTGGGCGTGGATGTGCCTAACGCCAGCCTGATGATTATTGAAAACCCGGAGCGTCTGGGCCTGGCGCAGCTCCACCAGCTGCGCGGGCGCGTAGGCCGCGGTTCCGTCGCCTCGCACTGCGTGCTGCTGTATAAGGCCCCGCTGAGCAAAACGGCGCAGAAGCGTCTTCAGGTGCTGCGCGACAGCAATGACGGCTTTGTCATCGCGCAGTGCGACCTGGAGATCCGCGGGCCAGGCGAACTTCTCGGTACCCGGCAAACCGGCAACGCGGAGTTTAAAGTGGCCGACCTGCTGCGCGATGCCGCGATGATCCCTGAAGTTCAGCGAGTAGCTCGCCACATCCACCAGCATTACCCCGAACGGGCTAAAGCGCTAATCGAACGCTGGCTGCCGGAAACTCAGCGGTATACCAACGCCTGACGGCGGTTGACTTCCCTTCGTCCGCCGCAAAATCGCCATCAGCAAACGTTTGCTTTTGCTTGTTATCCGATTAAAATCGCCTCTTTGCTCGCCAGAGAACCGAAAGATGTCCGTCAATATCCCTGAAGCAGAAGCCCGTCGTGATCCAGCCCCTGCTGCCAGCAGCGAGCTGATTTACCGTCTTGAAGATCGCCCTCCGCTGCCGCAAACCCTGTTTGCCGCCTGCCAGCATCTGCTGGCGATGTTTGTCGCGGTGATCACCCCAGCCCTGCTGATTTGCCAGGCCCTCGGCCTGCCGGCGCAGGATACTCAGCAGATTATCAGCATGTCGCTGTTTGCTTCGGGGGTGGCTTCCGTTCTGCAAATCAAAACCTGGGGGCCGGTCGGTTCCGGCCTGCTGTCGATTCAGGGAACCAGCTTTAACTTCGTCACGCCGCTGATTATGGGCGGTATGGCGCTGAAAAACGGCGGTGCCGATGTGCCAACCATGATGGCGGCGCTGTTCGGCACGCTAATGCTGGCCTCCTGCACGGAGATGATCCTTTCACGCTTCCTGCACCTTGCCCGCCGGGTAATCACCCCGCTGGTCTCCGGCATTGTGGTGATGATTATCGGCCTGTCGCTGATTCAGGTTGGCCTGACGTCTATCGGCGGCGGCTTTGCGGCGATGAGCGATCATACTTTTGGCGCGCCGAAGAACCTGCTGCTGGCCGGTGCGGTTCTGCTGGTGATTATCCTGCTCAACCGCCAGCGTAACCCTTATCTGCGCGTGGCCTCGCTGGTCATTGCCATGGCCGTTGGCTATCTGCTGGCCTGGGCGCTCGGCATGTTGCCGGAAAATACTGCGGCGGCCAATCAGGCGCTGATCACCGTCCCGACGCCGTTCTATTACGGGCTGGGGATTGACTGGAACCTGTTGATCCCGCTGGTGCTGGTCTTTATGGTGACTTCGCTGGAAACTATCGGCGATATCACCGCCACGTCGGACGTGTCAGAGCAGCCGGTCAGCGGCCCAATCTATATGAAGCGGCTGAAAGGCGGCGTGCTGGCCAACGGGCTGAACTCCTTTGTCTCCGCGCTTTTTAACACCTTCCCAAACTCGTGCTTTGGTCAGAACAACGGCGTGATCCAACTGACCGGCGTTGCCAGCCGCTACGTGGGCTTTGTGGTGGCGCTGATGCTGATTGTGCTGGGCCTGTTCCCGGCCGTCAGTGGCTTTGTACAGCACATTCCTGAGCCGGTTCTGGGTGGCGCGACGCTGGTTATGTTCGGGACTATCGCCGCCTCTGGCGTGCGTATCGTCTCCCGCGAGCCGCTGAATCGCCGCGCGATCATGATTATGGCGCTGTCGCTGGCGGTTGGCCTTGGCGTTTCTCAGCAGCCGCTGATTTTGCAGTTTGCGCCTGACTGGCTGAAAACGTTACTCTCTTCGGGCATTGCCGCTGGCGGTATTACGGCGATCGTGCTGAATCTGCTCTTTCCCCAGGAAAAATAATCTCGCGAGTGGTGATTCGCAGGGGGTTTCCGGCCCCCTGTACTCTCTGACAGTTGAGCTTCGATGATAAATCAGGCATAACAACCTTTTACCAGACGTTTACAGGGAAAGATGTCATGAAAGTAATCGGAAAAATTCTGCTAACGCTATTACTTGTGCTGCTGCTGGCTGCGATAGCGCTGTATGTTGCGGTGCAAACCCAGTGGGGCGCCGGATGGATCGGCCGCACGGTCAGCGCACATACTGATTATCAGCTGGCGATGAGCAAGCTGGAGCATAACTTTTCCGATCCCAGCCATCTGATCCTGAATGACGTTTCCTTTGGCCGTAAAACGCAACCGGCCGTACTGACCGCTAAGCGCGTTGAGCTGGGGCTGAGCGTGATCCAGTTCACCCAACCCCTGCATTTCGCCAGCATCTGGCTGGAGAAAGGGACGCTGAATATTACCGATTCCGGGATGCCCCTGTCGATACAGGCCGACAGGCTGCAGCTTAATCAAATGACGGTCAACAGTCCTCACAGCAGCCTTCCGGTCTCAGCCAGCCGGGTCGACGGCGGCGTTGTCCCCTGGAAGCCGCAGGGAAGTGATTTCATCGGCAGCGATGCCAGCTTCCAGATGAGCGCCGGATCGCTTGAAATTAACGGTATTCCGGCCGCCAACGTGCTGCTTCAGGGCCGCGTCAGCAATAAGCAGCTGGTGGTGAGTAACGTCGGCGCGGATGCGGCGTTAGGCTCCATCACCGCCAGCGCGCAGCGTGACGCTCAGGGTAACTGGCAGGTAGCCAATCTGCGCCTCAACAGCATTCGTCTGCAAAGCGATAAAACGCTTAGCGGCTTTCTCGATCCGCTGCTGGCTCTCCCCTCCGTGCATTTTGACCGCATTGACGTTACGGATGCCCGGCTGGAAGGGGCGGGATGGGCGATCACCGATCTGGATATGGCGCTGAAAAACATCACTCTGCAAAACGGCGACTGGCAGAGTAATGACGGTTCGCTGTCGATGAATGCCAGCACCTTTGTCAACGGCAGCCTCGAGCTGAACGATCCGATTGTAAATATGACGCTCTCGCCGCAGGGCGTGGCGCTGACGCAGTTCAGTTCCCGCTGGGTGAACGGTCTGATACGGGCGCAGGGCAGTTGGAACCGCAGCGACAAGAAGCTGACGCTGGACGAGCTGGCGGTTGCCGGTCTGGAATATACCCTGCCGCAGAACTGGCGTGAACACTGGATGGAGCCGCTGCCCGGCTGGCTGAGCAGCGTGGAAGTGGCGAAGTTCGCCGCCAACCGTAACCTGATTATTGATATTAATCCGGCGTTCCCTTTCCAGATGACCTCGCTGGACGGCACCGCCAGCAATCTGCTGATGGCAAAGGATCATCAGTGGGGGATTTGGTCAGGCAGCCTGAACCTCAACGCAGCCGAGGCCACCTTTAACCGCGTGGATGTTCGCCATCCCTCCATCGCGCTGACTGCCGATAACAGCAGAATCAATGTAACGGAGATGAGCGCGTTCACTAAAAGCGGCATGGTTGAGAGCCTGGCAAACGTCTCTCAGCAGCCGCAGCGCGCGCTGTCTCTGACCATGAATGGCCGACAGGTTCCGGCGAACCTGCTTCACGACTGGGGATGGCCAACGGTTCCGTTGGAGGGTGATGCCGATATGCAGCTCAAGATCGAGGGCAGCCTGGCGGCGAATGCGCCGTTAAAACCATCGGTTAGCGGTACGCTTTCCGTCACCGCTGGCGATAAGTCAGTTCGGCAAACGATGCAGGCAGGCCAGGTCGCTGGCGCGCAGTAAACGATCTCCTCTCCGGCCCCAGCGGCCGGAGCTTTCACCCGGTCGGTAATTTCTCCTGTTTGGCGCTCTCCCAGGGTAAGATAGAGTCCGATTTTTACGGAGGAACCATGCTGACCAACTCATCTATTCGTCTCAACAAATACATCGGCGAGAGCGGTATCTGCTCGCGTCGTGATGCCGATCGCTACATTGAACAGGGAAACGTTTTTATCAACGGCAAGCGAGCCGCCGTGGGCGATCAGGTATTTGCCGGAGATGTGGTGAAGGTCAACGGTCAGCTGATTGAGCCCCGTAACGAAGAAGACTTGGTGCTGATCGCCCTGAATAAGCCGGTTGGCATTATCAGCACCACGGAAGAAGGTGAGCGTGACAACATCGTTGACTACGTTAACCACAGCAAGCGTGTTTTTCCGATCGGACGGCTGGATAAAGAGTCTCAGGGACTGATTTTCCTGACCAACCATGGCGATCTGGTAAACAAAATCCTGCGCGCCGGGAACGATCACGAGAAAGAGTACCTGGTGACGGTGAATAAGCTGGTGACCGACGAGTTTATTCAGGGCCTGAGCGCTGGCGTCCCCATGCTGGGCACGGTGACGAAGAAGTGCAAGGTGAAGAAAGAAGCGCCGTTTGTCTTTCGTATCACGCTGGTGCAGGGGCTTAACCGTCAGATTCGCCGCATGTGTAAGCACTTCGGTTATGAAGTCACCAAACTTGAGCGCACGCGTATTATGAACGTCAGCCTGAAAGGACTGCCGATTGGCGAATGGCGTGACTTCACCGACGATGAGCTGATCGAGCTGTTCAGGCTGATTGAGAACTCCTCGTCAGAAGACGACGCCGGGAAAAAAGCGAAGGCGAAGCCCAAACCCGCCGCGGCGAAAAAGCCGAACCCCGGCGGTGCGAAAGCCGCCGAAAAAACCGCTGGCAATACCGCTGCCCGCAAACGTTTTGCCCAGCCAGGCCGCAAAAAGAAAGGGCGCTGATTTAGCGCCCCGCCCATTATCCGCCGGAACCGCCCCGCTCCAGGGGTCCATCAGGGTCGGCGGGTAGCACGATGTAAACCCCTTCAAACACCGCGCCACAGACTTCATTGCCAAACAGCTCCACCTCCAGCTGCACGCGCGCTTTGCGGCCGCGAGCCAGCCGATCGAGATCGCCGCTCAGAGAACCTAAATCCGCCACCGCGCCGGGCTTTCCGGTGATCGGGTGGCTGTAGCGGATATGCGCATCGGCCAGGATGATCGTTCCGCCAAGATGGCGCTCGCGCAGCAGCAGCCAGATCAGCCCCCAGCCGGTCAGCGTTGCCAGCGAAAACAGGCTCCCCGCAAACAGCGTGTGGTGCGGGTTTTGATTACCGGTTTCCGGCATGGTGGTGATAAATTTCTGCCCGGTGAATTGCAAAATCCGCACGCCCATCTTCTCGCTGAGGGGAATGTGATCGTACCAGGCCTGCTGCAACTGCCCGCACCAGTCGGCGCGATGCAGAATATCATCCAGCGTCATCACCGGCTTAATCATCAGGAAGTGGCGCACCGGCGTGGTTTGCGGCACGGTGATCTCGCCCTGGTTGATATACCCCAGCTTGGCAAAGAACTCGACGGCATCTTCGCGGGCGCTACAGACCACCCGTTTAGCCCCTTCCTGACGCGCAACGGACTCGAGGGTCATCGCCACCAGCGTCCCCAGCCCTTTCCCCTGTACCGAAGGATGCACGGCCAGGAAGCGGATAGCCGCCTCATTTTCCGCATTGATATACAGGCGGCCAACCGCTACCGGTTCACCGCGTTCATCCACCACCATCTGATGATGCGCCAGCGCATCCCAGGCATCCCGCTCAGAGCCCATAGGCTGATGGAGCGGTTTACGTAACATTTCCCAGCGGAACTGATAGTAGGTATCCAGCTCTTCTGCTGTTTCAGGAACCCTAAGATGATACATAAAATGGTTCTCTCTCTCTAAACCCGCAACGCCTCCATGCCGTTCTGCCAGCTGCCTCAAACCTGCAGCCAGAAAGTGACCGGCCCGTCATTGACCAGCGCTACCTGCATATTGGCGGCAAAACGTCCCGTCTCCGTGACGATCCCCCTCTCGCGGCAGCAGCCAATAAAGGACTCGTAAAGACGCTCGGCCTGCTCAGGGTCCGCGCCGCCCGAGAAGCTGGGGCGCATTCCCTTCTGGGTATCAGCCGCGAGGGTAAACTGTGAGACAACCAGCAGGCTTCCGCCTGCCTGCTGCACGTTAAGGTTCATTTTGTCGTTTTCGTCGCCGAAAATACGGTAGCCCAGCACCCGGTCGCATAAGCGCTGGGCTTTCTGCTGGTCATCCCCTTTTTCTACCCCCAGCAGGATCAGTAATCCAGGGCCTATTTCACCGGTGGTTTCCCCTGCCACCTGCACGCTGGCGCTCAGCGCTCGTTGAATTAAGGCAATCATAATTCCTCATCTTCTTTTTTTTGTTCTTCTTGTCTCATCAGGCGGTAGTCGCCAAGGGTGGCGCTGATTTCGGCCCCCAGCAATACAATACACCAGGTCCAGTAAACCCACAGAAAAAGAATGGGAATCACGGCCAGCACGCCATAAATTAACTGGTACGAAGGGAACATCGTAACATACAGCGCAAAACCTTTTTTCCCTAGCTCAAACAGCAGTCCGGCCACCAGCGCGCCAATGAGCGCATCCTTGCCCGACACCTGCCGGGTGGGAACAATGCTGTAGAGCAGCCAGAACGAGAGCCAGGAGAGCAGCAGCGGGAAGATCCGCAGCCCATAGTCAATCAGCCAGCTCACGCCCGTGACGGAGGCCCAGCGCAGCGAAAGCAGGTATGAGCTGATTGCCAGGCTGGCCCCAGCCAGCAGCGGGCCGAGCGTCAGGATCATCCAGTACACGGCAAAAGAGTAGACGATGGGACGCTTACGCTTGCTCCGCCAGATAGTATTCAGCGCAGTATCAATGGAATACATCAGCAACAGCGCCGTGACCACCAGACCGCAGGCGCCGACCGCCGTCATTTTGTTCACGTTAGCCACGAACTGCTCCAGATAGTTCTGGATGACCGTCCCTGATGCCGGAACAAAGTTATGAAAAATAAAGGTCTTCAGCTGGATGCTGACGTTGGCGAAAGACGGAAAAGCGGCAAAAAGCGCAAAGACCACTGCCACCAGCGGCACCAACGACAGCAGCGAGACATAGGCCAGATTACCAGCCAGCGTGGTCATGCCATCTTCATCGATGCGCTGCCACAGCAGTTTCATCCAGCCCCAGACCGCGCGCAGGCGATGCCGGTAGTGGTTAAGACGGCTCATTATCTACGATCGCTAAAGAACATCGGCACCACGTTCGCGTCAGTGACGTGCACGCTGTGGATACCCAATGCCCGCGCCGCTTCTATATTCTCCAGATTATCATCAAAGAAAATCGCGTCCTGAGCAGAGGCTTCTTCCGCGTTGAGCAGTTGCTGATAAATTTCGGCCTCCGGCTTGCGCAGGCCCATTTCCTGCGACAGATAGAGTTTGTCCGCCGCCTTTTGCACTTCGGGGTATTGCGTTGGCCAGAAGGTGCAGTGCAGCCGGTTGGTATTGGAGAGGATCACCACGCGATCGCCCTGTTCGCGCAATTTATGCATGATAGCAATCACTTCCGGGCGCACGCCGACAAATATCGCCTGCCAGCCAGCGGCAAATTGCTCGAAGCCCAGCGCGATATCCAGCTGTTCGCACATACGGACGGCAAACTCTTCGTCGTCGATTTCACCCCGTTCATGCAGCTCAAAAGCTTCGCCCATGTTGAATCGGCTTTGCAGCGTGGCTAACGGCACGCGACCAAGATCGCTCCAGACGCCAAGAACCCGGTTGAAATCAATATCAACAATGACGTTACCTAAATCAAAGATATACAGCATGGTCATCTCCTTTTGTGCCGGTGAACTATTCACTCTAGCGGTAAATCGGGAGGCTGAACAGGAGAGGGGTTTGAAAAAGAGGAGGAAGATCCAGGGCCGGAAAAATTTCCGGCCCTGAAGAACACATGGCTTTATTAAGGCGAATTACGCCTCTTTAGGACCACGGTTTGCGCGTTTACGATCGTTTTCAGTCAGGTGACGTTTACGAATACGCACGGACGTTGGCGTGACTTCAACCAGTTCGTCATCATCGATGAATTCCAGAGCCTGCTCCAGAGACATCTTGATAGCCGGAACCAGCGTGGTCGCTTCGTCAGTACCGGAAGCACGCATGTTGGTCAGCTTCTTACCGGTCAGGCAGTTAACGGTCAGGTCGTTAGAACGTGAGTGAATACCGATGATCTGGCCTTCATACACTTCCGCACCGTGGCCGAGGAACAGCTTGCCGCGATCCTGTAAGCTGAACAGGGCGAACGCTACCGCTTTACCCTGACCATTTGAGATCAGCACGCCGTTCTGGCGCTGGCCGATTTCACCCGGGCGAACGTCATCGTAGTGGCTGAACGTGGAGTACAGCAGACCCGTACCAGAAGTCATGGTCATGAATTCAGTACGGAAGCCGATCAGGCCACGAGCCGGGATCAGGTAATCCAGACGAATACGGCCTTTGCCGTCAGGGATCATGTCTTTAACATCACCCTTGCGCTCGCCCATTGCCTGCATCACAGAACCCTGATGCTGCTCTTCGATATCCAGCGTCACGTTCTCGAACGGCTCTTGCATACGGCCATCGATTTTACGGTTGATAACTTTAGGACGCGATACGGCAATTTCGAAGCCTTCGCGACGCATGTTTTCAATCAGAACAGACAGGTGAAGCTCACCACGACCCGATACGCGGAAGGCGTCAGAATCTTCGGTTTCTTCCACGCGCAGCGCAACGTTGTGCACCAGTTCTTTGTTCAGACGGTCAAGGATCTGACGTGAAGTCACATACTTACCTTCTTTACCGCAGAACGGCGAGGTGTTGACGTTGAAGTACATGGTCACGGTGGGTTCATCAACGCTCAGCGCTGGCAGCGCTTCAACACTCTGCGGATCGCAGATGGTGTCGGAGATGTTCAGCTCGCCCAGGCCGGTGATAGCAATGATATCGCCCGCTTCGGCTTCAACGGCGTCGATACGCTCCAGGCCCAGGTGGGTCAGCACTTTACCGACTTTACCGTTACGGGTTTTGCCTTCGCTATCAACGATAGTCACCTGCTGGTTTGGCTTAACTTTACCGCGTTTGATGCGGCCAATGCCGATAACACCCACGTAGTTGTTATAGTCCAGCTGGGAAATCTGCATCTGGAATGGCGCGTCCATCTCAACCTGCGGAGGAGAAACGTGATCGACGATAGCCTGATACAGCGGAGTCATATCCTCAGCCATATCGTTGTGGTCCAGACCAGCGATGCCGTTCAGGGCGGAAGCATAGATAACCGGGAAGTCGAGCTGTTCGTCAGTCGCATCCAGGTTCACGAACAGGTCGAAGACCTGATCCACAACCCAGTCTGGACGCGCGCCAGGGCGGTCAACTTTGTTGATAACAACGATCGGCTTCAGACCATTAGCAAACGCTTTTTTGGTCACGAAGCGGGTTTGCGGCATTGGGCCATCCATTGCATCCACAACCAGCAGCACCGAGTCAACCATTGACATCACACGCTCTACCTCACCGCCGAAGTCGGCGTGTCCTGGGGTATCCACGATGTTGATGCGGTAGTCGTGCCAATTAATGGCGGTGTTTTTTGCGAGGATGGTAATCCCACGCTCTTTCTCCAAATCGTTGGAGTCCATTACGCGCTCGGTCGCTTCAGTACGGGCATCAAAGGTCCCGGACTGCTGCAACAACTTATCAACCAGGGTAGTTTTACCATGGTCAACGTGGGCAATAATGGCGATGTTACGCAAATTTTCGATCACAGCTTTGCCTCAGGCATTAGAAATAGCGCGCTATTGTACACGGATTAATCGAAGGACTGAACAGGATCACAAATTTCAATTAAAGATAACTGTCAGGCTGGCTTTTCTCACCTTAAACAGTGCAAGAATTGCACCTCATCGAAAAAATGCACCAAAATAGTGCTCACTCAGCACTCAGTAGCACCAAAATGGTGCGCGACTTCCATCATGGTGCAGATCCCGTTTCACGAGAGGGCGCATAATAGCGCTTTTTCAGGTAAATAATAAAGTTGGCATAGATTTCGCTTTATACACTGAAACGAAGAATGCCAGTTTAACAACGGTTGATAGCGTGTGAGAGATCCTCATTATCGGATGACAATGCCTGATAAGCAAAGCCTTCCGTGAAGATCGCTAACCACGACGACAATGACAAAATCCAGGAGAGTTAAGTATGTCCGCTGAACACGTTCTGTCGATGATGAACGAGCACGAAGTCAAATTCGTGGACCTGCGTTTTACTGATACCAAGGGTAAAGAGCAGCACGTCACCATTCCTGCACACCAGGTTAACGCTGACTTCTTTGAAGAAGGTAAAATGTTTGACGGCTCATCAATTGGTGGCTGGAAAGGCATTAACGAATCAGACATGGTTCTGATGCCGGACGTGACGACTGCGGTACTGGACCCATTCTTCGAAGATCCAACGTTGATCATTCGTTGTGACATCCTTGAGCCAGGCACCATGCAAGGCTACGATCGCGACCCGCGCTCCATCGCTAAACGCGCTGAAGACTTCCTGCGCTCTTCCGGCATTGCGGACACCGTTCTGTTTGGGCCAGAGCCAGAGTTCTTCCTGTTTGATGACGTGCGTTTCGGCGCAACGACTTCCGGCTCGCACGTTGCTATCGATGATATCGAAGCGGCATGGAACACCGGTAAAGAATATGAAGGCGGTAACAAAGGTCACCGTCCTGGTATCAAAGGCGGCTACTTCCCGGTTCCTCCGGTCGACTCTTCACAGGACATCCGTTCTGCTATGTGTCTGACCATGGAGCAGATGGGTCTGGTGGTTGAAGCGCATCACCACGAAGTGGCTACCGCTGGTCAGAACGAAGTGGCTACCCGCTTCAACACCATGACCAAAAAAGCTGATGAAATTCAGATCTACAAATATGTCGTACACAACGTGGCTCACGCTTACGGCAAAACCGCGACGTTCATGCCAAAACCTATTTTTGGTGATAACGGTTCAGGTATGCACTGCCATATGTCTCTGTCTAAAGACGGCAACAACCTGTTCGCAGGCGACAAATACGGCGGCCTGTCTGAAACTGCGCTGTTCTACATCGGCGGCGTTATCAAGCATGCTAAAGCCATCAACGCCCTGTCTAACCCGACCACCAACTCCTACAAGCGTCTGGTCCCAGGCTACGAAGCGCCGGTGATGCTGGCTTATTCAGCCCGTAACCGTTCAGCTTCTATCCGTATCCCAGTGGTTGCCAGCCCGAAAGCGCGTCGTATCGAAGCTCGCTTCCCCGATCCAGCCGCTAACCCATACCTGGCGTTCTCTGCGCTGCTGATGGCAGGCCTGGACGGCATCATCAACAAAATCCATCCTGGCGACGCGATGGACAAAAACCTGTACGACCTGCCGCCGGAAGAAGAAGCTGAGATTCCAAAAGTGGCCGGCTCGCTGGAAGAGGCTCTGAACAGCCTGAACGAAGACCGTGAGTTCCTGACTCGTGGCGGCGTGTTCACTGACGACACCATTGATGCCTACATCGAACTGCGTAAAGCCGATATCGACCGCGTTCGTATGACTCCACACCCGGTTGAGTTCGAGCTGTACTACAGCGTTTAACGGGTCTGGCGCTTTATGTTGCCGTGAAAATTTTCAGGCCATCTTAGGATGGCCTTTTTTCACCACGATTTCATCGTTCAGGAAGACGAATTTCGGGTTCCTTGACTATAATGCACTAAAATGGTGCAGGAGAACGCTGTATGGCAACAGGCATGCTGCCCGATGCTGGGCAGATTCTCAATTCCCTTATTAACAGTATTTTGCTGGTCGATAGCGAGCTGGTGGTTCATTACGCCAACCCCGCAGCCCAACAGCTGTTAGCGCAAAGCTCCCGCAAGCTATTTGGTACGCCGCTGCCGGAACTGATGGGATATTTTTCATTAAATATCGACGTCATGCTTGAGAGTCTGAATGCAGGTCAGGGTTTTACCGACAGTGAAGTGACTTTAGTGGTCGACAGCCGTGCGCACATTATGTCTTTAACCGCACAGCGTCTGCCTGAAGGATTAATTCTGATTGAAATGGCCCCGATGGATAACCAGCGCCGCCTCAGTCAGGAACAAATTCAACATGCTCAGCAGGTCGCCGCGCGGGATTTAGTCCGCGGTCTGGCACATGAAATTAAAAACCCGCTGGGAGGATTGCGTGGCGCAGCACAACTGCTGGCGAAAGCCCTGCCCGATCCGTCATTAACCGAGTATACCAAGGTGATCATTGAACAGGCGGACCGCCTGCGCAATCTGGTTGATCGCCTGCTGGGTCCGCAGCAGCCGGGTATGCACGTAACGCAAAGCATCCATCAGGTAGCCGAACGCGTGGTAAACCTGGTCTCCATGGAGCTGCCGGATAACGTGGCGCTGGTCAGGGATTACGATCCCAGCCTGCCGGAACTGCCGCACGACCCGGATCAGATTGAACAAGTTCTGCTGAATGTAGTACGCAACGCGCTTCAGGCGTTGGGTGAAGAAGGCGGCACTATTACGCTTCGTACCCGCACGGCGTTTCAACTGACGCTGCACGGCGTACGCTATCGCCTGGTGGCCCGCATCGATGTTGAAGATGATGGCCCTGGCATTCCGGCACAACTGCAGGATACGCTGTTTTATCCGATGGTGAGCGGGCGAGAAGGCGGCACCGGTTTAGGCCTGTCGATTGCCCGTAGCCTGATCGATCAGCATTCGGGGAAAATAGAATTTAGCAGTTGGCCTGGTCACACTGAATTTTCGGTTTATCTGCCTATTCGCCAGTGAGGTTTCTATGCAACGAGGGATAGTTTGGATCGTCGATGACGATAGCTCCATCCGCTGGGTGCTTGAACGCGCGCTCACTGGAGCCGGTTTAAGCTGCGCTACTTTTGACAGCGCTAACGAGGTGCTGGACGCCCTTGCCAGCAAAACCCCAGACGTTTTACTTTCAGATATTCGTATGCCCGGTATGGATGGGCTGGCACTCCTGAAACAGATTAAGCAGCGTCATCCGATGCTTCCGGTCATCATAATGACCGCGCATTCCGATCTGGATGCGGCAGTTAGCGCGTATCAGCAGGGCGCCTTCGATTACCTGCCAAAGCCGTTTGATATTGATGAAGCCGTGGCCCTGGTGGAAAGGGCTATCAGCCATTACCAGGAGCAGCAGCAGCCTCGCAATCAGCCGGTGAGCGGCCCGACCACGGATATCATTGGCGAAGCGCCCGCGATGCAGGACGTTTTCCGCATCATCGGCCGCCTCTCTCGCTCCTCGATCAGCGTACTGATCAACGGCGAGTCAGGCACCGGTAAAGAGCTGGTTGCTCACGCTCTGCACCGTCACAGCCCGCGAGCCAAAGCGCCTTTCATTGCGCTGAACATGGCTGCTATCCCGAAAGACCTGATTGAGTCAGAACTGTTTGGTCATGAGAAAGGCGCCTTTACCGGCGCCAATCAAATCCGTCAGGGACGTTTTGAGCAGGCAGACGGCGGTACGCTGTTCCTGGATGAAATCGGCGATATGCCGCTGGATGTTCAGACGCGTTTACTGCGCGTTCTGGCTGACGGTCAGTTCTATCGCGTTGGGGGCTATGCGCCGGTAAAAGTGGACGTGCGGATTATCGCCGCTACCCACCAAAACCTGGAGCTGCGGGTGCAGGAAGGCAAATTCCGCGAGGATTTGTTCCATCGCCTGAACGTTATCCGCGTTCATCTGCCGCCGCTGCGCGAGCGCCGTGAGGATATTCCTCGCCTGGCTCGCTACTTCCTGCAAATTGCCGCGAGGGAGCTGGGCGTGGAAGCGAAAATCCTGCACCCGGAAACCGAAACGGCCCTGACTCGCCTGCACTGGTCAGGCAACGTCCGTCAGTTGGAAAACACCTGCCGCTGGCTGACCGTGATGGCGGCGGGACAGGAGGTGTTGATTCAGGATCTGCCGTCCGAGCTGTTCGAGACCTCAACGCCTGAGAACCCGGTGCAGTCGCTGCCGGACAGCTGGGCGACGCTGCTGGCGCAGTGGGCCGATCGCGCTCTGCGTTCCGGTCATCAAAACCTGCTGTCGGAAGCGCAGCCAGAAATGGAGCGCACGCTGCTGACCACGGCGCTGCGCCACACGCAGGGCCATAAGCAGGAAGCCGCGCGTCTGCTGGGATGGGGGCGAAACACCCTGACCCGCAAGCTGAAAGAGCTGGGGATGGAGTAACGCATCAGAGGATAAAAATGCCGCCTGGCGTGCGTTTTTATCCTCTGCTGGTTGCCATCAACCGCCTACTTTTACCGGCGCGATCATCACGTTGATCCCACTGTCGCGCATTTTCTCAATCTGTGACGGTGGCGTTCCCTGATTCACAATCACCGCATCAAACTCCTCCAGCCTCGCAAAATGGTGCAGTGCCCGGCGTTCAAATTTTGTGTGATCGCTGAGCAGAATACGCTTAGCAGAAGACTCAAACATGGCGCGTTTGGTTTCGGTGGTTTCCGCAGACTGGTGAAACACGCCGCTATCGGTAATCGCCGACATGCTGACAAAAAACAGATCGGCGCGCAGCAGGGCAATTTCCCGGCGAGTCATCTGCCCCATAAAAGCGTTACACCAGTTGTAAAATTGCCCGCCCAACCCCAGCAGATTGATATCACGCACATTGCGTAATTCAGACATCAGCGGCAGTGAGTTGGTGATCACCGTCAGGGGCCCACGCGCGGGCAAAAAGCGGGTCATCTGGAGTACGGTGGTGGAGTCAT
Source organism: Erwinia typographi (assembly GCF_000773975.1). Taxonomy (GTDB): domain Bacteria; phylum Pseudomonadota; class Gammaproteobacteria; order Enterobacterales; family Enterobacteriaceae; genus Erwinia; species Erwinia typographi. The sequence goes on along the minus strand of NZ_JRUQ01000016.1, from coordinate 20,345 downwards.
CCATAAAGACCGACTGCCCCGGCTCAATCAGGCCAGCGGCCATCTCCGCAATGGCTCTTTTCTCATCAAGCTGCCGGGTGGCGCGATAGACATCGCTCGACTCAACCTGACTGGTGGAAGTGGCAGAGACAACGCCTCTGGCTTTACGTAACAATCCGCGTTCGACCAGCTCATCAATATCACGATGGGCCGTCATCAGGCTGATACCGAACCGCTCGGTCAGATCTTCAATCCGTATCGAGCCCGCCGCCACCACCGCTTCAACAATCAGCTGGCGACGAGCTAACTGGCGCGCCTGTCGGCTGTCACCAGGCATCTGTTCTGCCATAAAAATGTCGACGGCTTTTTCCAGGGTCATGAGGCATATATCCAGGTCAGATAAGGGAAGACGAAGCGGCTTTATTAGACCCCCGATTAAGGGATTTAGCAAATCAGGGTGGCGCGGCGGAGAGCCCGCCGCTGCCGTTTGTTTACTCAGAAAGGGTGAAGGCCGAGGTGTATTTGCTGGCATTTTCTTTGGTGATCAGTTTGCAGTCAAACAGCTGTTTTTCCGTTTTCGCGCCGGTCTTGCCGGTTTTGATAAACCGATCGGCCTGCTGGACTGCTTTGCTGGCGAATTCTGACACCGGCTGCATGACGGTATAAGCCAGTTCGCCAGACTTCACCGCATCCACGGCATCCGGTGAGCCATCGAAAGCCCCCACCACCACATTTTTCAGTTTTCCGCCCTCTTTCAGCGCCGCTACAGCACCCAGTGCCATCTCGTCGTTACCGCTGATAATGCCTTTAATATCCGGATGAGCCTGCAACAGGGACTGCGTTTTATTATTGCCCTGGGTGCGGTCCCAGTTAGCGACTTCTTTCCCCACCAGCTTCAACTCCGGGTACTGCGACAGAACGGTATCATAGCCATTTGAGCGGGTTGCCGCATTGTTGTCGGACGGCGAGCCAAGCAGCTCCACATAGTTGCCGCTGTCGCCCACCATTTTCACCCACTGCATGGCGCCCAGCGCTGCGCCCTGAGCATTGTTGGAGACCAACTGCGCTTTTGCCAAGCCACTCTGGTTCAGTTCGGCATTGATCACAATGATCGGAATACCGGCAGCGATGGCTTTTTTCACCGATCCAACCGATCCGTCGGCGTTAGCCGGATCGAGGATAATGGCTTTAGATTTGTTGGTAATGGCGGTGTCGATCAACTGGCTTTCGGTATTGGTATCCCCTTTATGCGCCCCAACCGTGGCGGTGTAGCCTAGTTTTTCCGCCTCTTTCTTCGCCACCATACCTTCGGTGTACCAGTAAGGATTAGAAGGATCATTGACGATGATGGTCATTAGCCCGTTGGCCGCCCAGGCCGGCGTGGCGAGAACGGTGATGAGCGCGGTGGCGGCCATCATCAGAATACGTTTGCGGTTAAGCATGGTCTGTCTCCACTTGTCTTGGTGTAGGGTAGGTCTGAGTCTGGATTCAGGCGCCGCAAAGGCTCCGGCGCCCGGGGATTATTTCGATCGTTTACCGTATTGCAGGGTGTTGAGCAGAACTGCCAGTACGATGACGGCGCCAGTGAATACCGTCTGCCAGTAAGCAGAAACGCCGATAATCACCAGACCATCAGAAAGAAATCCGATGACAAATGCGCCAAGCAGGGTTCCACGAACGTTACCGCGTCCGCCGGTTAAGGCCGCGCCGCCAATCACCACAGCAGCAATGGCCGTCAGTTCGTAGGTGGTGCCGGCGGTCGGGCCAGCCGACGTTAACTGCGAGGAAAGCACCAGTCCGGCGACAGCAGCGCAGATTCCGGAAAGCACATAAACCGTAATCTTGACGCGTTTAACCGGCACGCCCGAGAGATCGGCGGCACGTTCGTTGCCGCCAGAGGCATAGAGCCAGCGGCCAAAAGCACTGCGGCTCAGCAGGAACCCGGCGGCCAGCGCAATCGCCGCCATAATTAGCACCCCAACGGGAATGCCAAGAATGCGGTTGAATCCCAACCAGTCAAAGCCCGTATTACCCAGCTCGACGCTGCCGGAGAGTTTGTTGTAGGTCAGGCCGTTGGTCATCAGTAGCGCAACGCCGCGGGCAACGTACAGCGAGCCCAGGGTGGCGACGAATGCCGGCACGCGCAACCAGGCGATCAGTACGCCGTTAATCAGCCCCACCAGCGCGCCCAGTGCCAGCGTCAGCAACACCACAGCCCAGAGAGGGAAGTAAAGAATGCCCCCAAAGGCTTGCAGATCAACGCCCTGCATCAGATAACCGGCAAACACGCCGGACAACCCCAGCGTTGACCCAACTGACAGGTCGATACCGCCATTCAGAATAACCAACAGCATACCGATAGCGGGCAAGCCGAAGATCGCCACATGCGAAGCCATGGTAAGAAAGTTATTCGCCGAAAAATAATTGGGCGAGAGAAAGGAGAACACCGCCACAATGACGATCAGCGCGAAGAAAGCACGCCCTTCGAGCAGCAGTCTGGCGATATTCACTCCGGATACGCGCTGGCGAGGGACGGCGCTGGCCGAAGGCAGGACTTGGGTTTTATTGTTCATAACAGGCTCCGTCTCAATCTGGACATCAGGCCACAAGGGATTCGCCAGAGGCGGCCATAATGCGTTCTTTGCTGACGCTGGAATCGAAAATCGCTGAAATATGGCCTTTGTGCATCACCACAATGCGATGGGCTACGCTCAGACACTCTCCCACTTCCGAGGTGGAGTAGATAACGGCCAGCCCTTCACGCGCCTTCTCCGCCAGCAGGCGAAAGACCTCTGCTTTGGCGCCAATGTCGATGCCGCGACTCGGTTCATCCAGCAGGATCACGCTGGGATGGGTGGCCAACATTTTGCCGATCACCACCTTTTGCTGATTGCCGCCGGAAAGGGAACCAATTGCCGCCTCGCCGCCAGAGGTTTTCACCGTGACGTTACGAATCGCCTCCTTAACCAGCTCTTTTTCTCGTCGCGGCGACATAATTAATCCGCGAATAAATTCGCCGATGCTCGCCAGCGTCAGGTTTTCACCCACCGTCATGGTCTGCACCAGGCCATCCCGCTGCCGATCTTCCGGCACCAGCGCCAGCCCTTGCTCAATTCGTTCGCCGATACTCAGTCCGGTCACCGAATTCCCTTTCAGCAGGATCTCGCCGTGGCTGCCGGACAAACGGCCGGCGATAGACTCCATCAGCTCGGTCCGCCCGGCGCCCATCAGGCCATAAATACAGACAATCTCCCCGGCTTTCACCGACAGCGACAGGTTATCCACCAGCCGGATGCCGCCCGTGCCAATCACCGTCAGATCGCGAACTTCCAGCGCCACCTCGCCCATCTCATACCCCTGCGGCGGGGAGCCAAGATCGAAGCGATCGCCCACCATATTGCGCACAATCCACGCCAAATCGATCTCACTGCGATCGGCGGCGGCGGTCATCGCGCCGTCACGCAGCACCACTGCGCGATCGGTGATCTCCAGCGCCTCTTCAAGGTGATGAGAGATGTAAACAATGGCGACGCCACGGGCGGTAAGATCGCGGATGATTTTGAACAGCACCTCGACTTCCACCGCACTGAGTGCAGAGGTAGGTTCATCCATAATCAGGATTTGCGCGTTGACCGACAGCGCACGGGCGATTTCAATCACCTGTTGCTGGCCGAGCCGCAACGATTCCACCGGCGTCAGCGGGTCGATGTCCTCTTCCAGCGCCAGCATCAGTTCACGGGTCAGGCGAGCCTCTTCGGCATAGTCCACACCAGTGGCCGTCATAATCTCGCGGCCTATAAAGAGGTTATCGCGCACATTCATATTGGGAGCCAGGTTCAGCTCCTGATGAATAATGGCGATACCGCAGGCGCGGGCATCATTGGTGGAGTGAAACGTTTTCGGCTCGTTGTGCAGCAAAATTTCGCCGGAACTGGGGGTGACGACGCCGGACAAAATCTTCATTAGTGTCGATTTACCCGCGCCGTTTTCACCAAACAACGTGGTCACCTGTCCGCGACGAATATCAAAATTCACCCCTTTCAGCGCGTGCGTGGAGCCGTAGATTTTGCTGACATTACGTGCCGAGAGCACCACTTCGCCAGTCAGCGCCGAGGGATTGTGCTGTGCTGCGCTCATTTAACCTCCAGACTCACCGGCGTGATCAGCCAGCTGGTTGGCGTCAGCAGGCGGAAGACTCCGATCGCTTTTAACGTTTTTCCATTTAGATCCTGCCCTTTCAGCGGGTCCAGCACGCTGGTCTTCATTGCCCGGTTAATGGCCGAGCCGGCATTTTGATAGTCGATCTGGTTTTTGAAATCACCAAACTGAATGGTGCCAGGCGCATCGCGTAGATCGGTGCCGTTGATGGCCGGGCCGGTCTGCATACGAACGTGGACTTCCTCCGGTAGCCCCTCGACTTTCAGGTCATAAATGCCGCTTTTACTGGCACCGGCTACCGCATTGAAGGAGACGGAAAACACCGGCATAGAGGAACCGACGCCGTATTTCTGCGTGGCGGCCTGCTGGTCGGCCTTAAGCGCGTCATACAGAACAGCAGCCTCAACCGCACGAGATTCGACACTCTTTTTAATTTCAGGAAAGGTGCGGAGACCGTAGCTCTCAGGTGAAAAACCCTGCTCAGCCACGTTTTCCGCCGAGCCGATCTTCACCACTTTGGTATCCAGCGCAATGGCCGCCAGCACCGCCAGCGTGACGACGGTGGCGATGGCCGCTCGCCTGCGGGTTCGTGCTTTAATCTGCACAGGTAAAGCGGACGCAGTGTTCATTTTGCTGACCTCGTATTAACGCTTGTGGCCCCTGCCAGATGTTGCTGGCAGGGTAGATACCCGCTCTGCACATCCTTTTTCGTAGCAGATAAACCGACGCCTGATATGTAACGGCTATGTGTTATAAATGTGATAACTACCTGGTTGAAAATGTTATATGAGGCGGGGATTGTCAACACGGACTGCTCATTTTTTTTCCAGTTGTCGATCTGGATCTCTCTTCTGCTGTTTTTCGCTATTTTTCATGCTATCTGGCATCAAATCCTGCGTTAAATTTCACAGAACAATGGCTTAAACCTCCCTTAAAACCGCACAAAATAATGAATATTATTGTTTATTATCATGTAAATAACAACGAATCCACCTTGTGATAATTACCCAGATCACTCGCCTTGCCTCCTCTCCTTCCCTACTGGGGTATCCTGCGGGTTGACTTGCTTAACACGCGGTCAAAACGTGATCTGAATCGACATCCCACACGAAATTTATTTTTTTATTAGAAATTAAATACAGTATTAGTGTTAACTGTGTGATAGAAAAATCAGGCTACCCACCGCCTTAGAATTAACAATAAAAAAACACATAAATAACAAAACCCTCTTCATCTGGCGTCAGTGAACGTCATCACCCTTTGGAGACCTGCATGGATAACCGGGAGATTATTGTCGGGATTGACGCTGGCACTTCCGTAGTGAAAGCGGTGGCTTTCGACCCCGAAGGCAGGCAGCTCGGCAGCGGGGCTGTGCGCAATCATTATCAGAGTGGAGCGGAAGGATCTGCACAGCAGGATATGGCGCGTACCTGGCGAGATTGCGTGAAAGCGATCCGCTTGCTGTCGCTGGAGGTGGCAAACCTGTCCCAGCGAGTAGTAGCGATAGCGGTAACCGGACAGGGCGACGGTACCTGGCTAGTGGGCAAGGCTAACCAGCCGGTAGGCGATGCCTGGATCTGGCTGGACGGCCGCGCCGCGCCGACAGTGCAAAGGCTGAAGGACGATCCTGCTGCCAGAGCGCGGTTTGAAGCCACCGGCACCGGATTAAATACCTGCCAGCAAGGTGCTCAAATGGCGCATATGGATCGCTATTTTCCGGCATTGCTGAATCAGGCGGAATGCGCCCTGCACTGTAAAGACTGGTTGTACCTGAACCTGACCGGCATCCGGGCGACCGATCCTTCAGAAGCCAGCTTTACCTTCGGCAATTTCCGCAACCGGCAATACGACGACCAGGTCATTGAGGCGTTGGGGCTGACGGCTCACCGGCGCTTACTGCCGGAGATTGTGGAAGGCACCCAGGTAACTCATCCACTGAGTGCAGAGGCTTCCCAGGCGACGGGCCTGCGTGAAGGTACACCGGTTTGTCTGGGCTATGTCGATATGGTGATGACAGCGCTGGGCGCCGGTGTCCATACCGGTGAAGAAAACACTGGCTGCTCTATCGTGGGGTCCACTGGGGTGCACATGCGTGCCGTAACAGCCGATCGCGTCTGGTTAAATCAAGAGCAGACGGGCTATGTCATCGCCCTGCCCATTCCCAACGTGGTGACCCAGGTGCAGACCAACATGGCGGCCACGCTGAACCTCGACTGGGCGTTGAACCTGGCGGCCTCGCTGATCAATGACTTTGGTGGCCAGGTCGATCACGGCATGTTGGTTAAACAGATTGATCGCTGGCTGACTTCCGCCCCGCCAGACTCCCTGCTGTTTCATCCCTATATCTCTGAGGCCGGTGAGCGCGGTCCCTTTGTCAATGCGGAGGCTCGCGCCAGCTTTATCGGCCTTAAATCCCATCACGGCTTTGCCGACCTGCTGCGTTCGGTCATAGAAGGTATCGGTCTGGCTGCTCGCGACTGTTATCAGGCCATGGGCGACATCCCGCGCGAGATCCGCCTCTCCGGCGGCGCAGGCCGTTCGGCACAACTCCGGCAGATCTTTGCCGCAGCGGTAGGTTCAACGGTCCGTATCAATGCCCGCGAAGAGGCCGGTGCAGCAGGGGCCGCCATGATGGCTGCCGTGGCAATTGGGGCTTATCCCGATATGGACGCCTGCGTAAAAACCTGGGTTACGCCGCTACTGGGAGCCAGTGAACAACCGGAGCCAACGGAGCTGGCGCGTTTTACCGCGCTGTATGACAGCTATCGCCTGGTACGAGATGTGCTGCCGCCCGTCTGGGGCGGATTGCATAACGTGCGTAAACGCTTTGAAAACTGATGTTACACGGGGCGATACGTCCGCCCGTGAGGAGTGAAAAATGAGTGAAGCACCTCTGCTGGACCTGTTTATCATTGGTGGCGGAATCAATGGCGCGGGCATTGCGCGTGATGCTGCAGGCCGCAACCTGACCGTGATGATGTGTGAAAAAGATGACCTTGCCCAGGGCACTTCCTCCCGCTCTGGGAAGCTGATCCACGGTGGTCTGCGCTACCTGGAATATTATGAATTCAGGCTGGTGCGTGAAGCGCTGATCGAGCGCGAAGTGCTACTCAACTCCGCCTGCCACATTATCTGGCCGATGCGCTTTGTGCTGCCTCACAGCCCACAGGATCGTCCAGCCTGGCTGGTACGGCTGGGTTTGTTCCTGTACGACCACCTTGGCGGCAGACAAAAACTGCCGGGCACACGCACCCTGAATCTCAAGCGTGATCCAGAAGGCGCACCGCTGATGGATAAATACGCGCGTGGCTTCGAATACTCTGACTGCTGGGTTGATGATGCAAGGCTCGTCACGCTGAACGCCCTGGATGCTGCCGAACACGGCGCCACCATTCTTACCCGAACCCGTTGCCAGGCCGCGGTGCGCCGTGCCGATCACTGGGAAATTACGCTACAGGATATTACGCATGGCACCACCCAAACCGTCCGGGCGAAAGCACTGATCAATGCAGCGGGTCCCTGGGTGCTGGATATCATTCAAAACGTCACCCACAGCCAAAGCAGCCGTAAGGTGCGGCTGGTGAAGGGATCGCACATTATTGTGCCGAAATTCTGGGAAGGCCAGCAGGCTTATCTGGTGCAAAACCATGACAAGCGCGTGATCTTTATAAACCCTTACGAAGGTGACAAAGCGCTGATCGGCACCACGGATATCCCCTATGACGGTCAGGCGGAAAGAGTTACCGCAGATGATAGCGAAATTCAGTATCTGATGGATGCGGTCAATCGTTACTTCAAAGTGAAACTGACGGCAGAAGACGTTATCACCAGCTTCTCCGGCGTGCGTCCACTGTTTGACGACGGCAAAGGGAACCCTTCCGCTGTGACGCGTGATTACCTCTTCGATCTTGACAGCAAAGGGGGCGCGCCGTTGTTGCATGTCTTCGGCGGTAAAATCACCACTTTTCGCAAGCTGGCTGAACATGCCCTACAACGCCTCAGCGGCTACTTCCCGCAGATGGGCAAGGACTGGACCCTCAGCGCAGTGCTGCCGGGTGGTGAAATCCCTGACGCTGATATTGAAAGTTTTTCACAGCAGCTTAAAACGCGCTATCCGTGGCTTCCTCATGAACTGCGCAAGCATTACACCCGCCTGTATGGGGCGCGCAGCAACGTGTTGCTAAGCAATGCCACCACGCTTGAAGGGTTGGGACGCCACTTTGGCGGGCAACTTTACGAAGCCGAGGCTCGCTATCTGGTCAGGCATGAGTGGGCACAGCAGGCGGAGGATATTCTGGTCCGCCGCACCAAGCACGGCTTGCATCTCACGGCGCAGCAGCAGCAGCAGTTCACGGCCTGGTTTACTGAACAGTTTATCAGCGAGCCTGTCAGGCTTGCGGGCGCGGGCTGAGGGACGGAGGCAAAAATGGCACTGACACTCTCACTGAATACCAATCCGCTGGTGAACCGCTTCGCGGAGCCAGAGGATCTGATTGACACCGTAGCGCAGCAACTTCGCATCCGTGACCTTCAGCTGACCCATGAGTTTATCAATCCAGGCTGGCCTGCATCGCTAATCCGTAGCATGACAAGGCGGATGAAGGCTGCGCTGGCTCGCACTGGTGTGCAAGTGACATCCGGCATGACCGGCCCGTACGGCAGGCTGAATCATTTCGGGCATCCCGACCCTAATGTCCGCCGGTATTACGTGGAGTGGTTTAAAACCTTTGCCGATGTTATCGCCGAACTGGGAGGGAAGTCAGTCGGCTCCCAGTTTGCCATCTTCACATACCGTGATTTTGACGATGCCGGGCGGCGTGAGATGTTGACCGGGCAGGCGATGGAATGCTGGAGAGAGGTAGCGGAACACGCTCAGGCTGCCGGGTTGCAGTATTTGTTCTGGGAACCGATGAGCGTTGGGCGGGAATTTGGAGAAACGATCGGCGGCTGTCTGGCTTTACAACAGCGGCTTGAGGCGGCGCAGATGGCTATTCCAATGCGGTTGATGGCGGATATCGATCATGGCGACATAACCTCAGACAATCCGCTGGATTACGATCCCTACGCCTGGGCTGAGTCTGTGCCGTGCCGCTCGCCCATCATCCATATCAAGCAAAGTATGCAGGATAAGGGCGGTCATCGTCCTTTCACCGCAGAATTTAACGCCAGCGGGCGCATCCAACCCCAACCCCTGCTGGACGCGCTGCAACGCGGGGGAGCAAAAGATAACGAGATCTGCCTGGAGCTGAGTTTTAAGGAGCGCGAGCCAAGCGATCGCCTTGTCATCCAGCAGATCGCCGAAAGCGTGGCTTTCTGGCAGCCGTGGATTGACACCGGCGAGCAGGATCTGCACTTGTGACGCTGGACATCAGACGCTGAAGCGGTAAGGTACATCCAACTTTTTCGGGCATGGTCGCCCACAGGACAGAGGTATGCGATGAGACAGACTGTTGCCCCCAGAGACGCAGAGGATTCTCTCGCGCTGCGCGCTGCGTGGCTTCACTACGTGGGCGGGATGACTCAGGCAGAAGTGGCAAAGCGGCTGGGATTGCCGTCGGTAAAAACCCACCGAATGATCGCCAGAGTAGTGGCTGAAGGCGCGGTGAAGATCAGTATTGATGGCGATATTGTGGAATGCCTTGAACTGGAAAATCGACTGCGGACGCGTTTCGGGCTCAGTTTCTGTCAGGTGGCGCCAGACCTGGCGGAAGAAGGTCTGCCGGTTCGGGCGCTGGGCATGGCGGGAGCGGATTTTTTACGTTCACAGCTGCTGGCCAATCCCGAGGCGACCATTGGCCTCGGACATGGTCGTACGCTTGCGGCGATGATCCAGCAGATGCCGAGAATTGATGCCAGTCAGGTGCGCTTTGTCTCCCTGTTGGGCTGCCTGACCCGCAGTTATGCTCTCAATCCCCACGACGTGATGCACCGTATTGCTGATAAAACCGGAGGAAGCGCCTACATTATGCCCGTCCCGTTTTTTGCCAACACTCAGGAAGATAAACAAGTCCTGCTGGCACAAAGTGGGGTCAGCGAAATCTTTGCTCTGGCGCAGAGTGCGGCACTTAAACTGGTGGGAATTGGGACGGTCGAACCTGCGGCACAGTTAGTTGAGGCAGGCATGATCCAGGAGGATGAGATACGCGATATTTCGGCCTCTGGCGCGGTGGGTGAAATCCTCGGGCACTTCATTGACAAAAAAGGCTATCAGGTTACCACGCCGCTAACCTCGCGCACCGTCGCCGTGTCGCTGGATCCGAACCATAAAGAGCGCATTGTGGCCATTGCGGGTGGTTCTGGCAAAGTCGCGGCCATCCGCGCCGTTTTAAAGGGCGGAATCCTGCACGGCCTGATTACTGATGAGAAGACCGCAGAAGCACTACTCGCGGCAGAGTAGCCCTTTTCTCCGGTATTGCCTTCGGGCGACTCGCCCACCAACGGGGCAAGCGCCGAGGGATTAAATCGCCCGCGAGAATTGCTGCATACGCGCCTTCTGCCGCAGGTAGACGTCAAAGCACATACAGACATTCCTGACCAGCAAACGGCCCTTAGCGGTCACCTGAAGGCCCTTCTCGTGCCGTTCCACCAGCCCATCCTTAATAAATGGCGCCAGCAGGGCCAGATCGTCGGCAAAATAGTCGCTAAAGGTCTGCTCCCTGGTATCGAAGTCAGCAAAATTCAGTGAGAAATTACACATCAGCGCTTTAATCACGTCGCGACGCAGGCAATCATCGGCAGACAGCTTCACGCCGCGCCATAATGCCCGTTGTCTCTCCGCCACTGCGGCATACCAGGCTTTAAGCTCTTTTTCATTCTGTGCATAGCTGTCACCGATCATGCTGATGGCTGAAACGCCCATTCCCAGCAGATCGCTGTCGCCCTGCGTGGTGTAGCCCTGGAAATTACGGTGCAGCTTCCCTTCCCGCTGGGCGATAGCCAGTTCATCATCGGGACGGGCAAAATGATCCATACCGATAAACTGATAGCCTTCTCCCGTCAGCATGGCGATGGACTGTTGCAGAATATCCATTTTCTGCTGGGCGGAAGGTAAATCTGCCTCTTTGATTTTGCGCTGAGCGGCAAATAAGGCAGGCATGTGCGCATAGTTAAACACGCTCAGCCGGTCCGGGTTAAGCGCGATGACTTTCTTCAGGGTGAAAGCAAAACTCTCCGGCGTTTGCATCGGCAGACCATAAATAAGATCGAGGCTGATTGAAGCAAAACCAACCCGGCGAGCCCGCGCAATAAGATCGACGATGGTCTGTTCATCCTGGACGCGATTGACCTTCTCCTGCACCTGCTTGTTGAAATCCTGTACGCCCATGCTCAGGCGGTTGAAGCCTGCCGCGCGCAAATGATCCAGCACATCCAACGCAATCTCTCGCGGATCGACCTCAATCGACATTTCCGCCCCCTCGCTGAACGAGAAAGACTGGCGCAGGAGATCCATCAGCCGGGTGATCTGGCTTTTATTCAAATAGGTCGGCGTGCCGCCGCCCCAATGCATCTGGCTAACCGTTCGGCCACGAAACAGCGCTGCGCGGGCCTGAATTTCCACCGCCAGCGCATCCAGATACGCATCCGCTTTATGCTGCTGACGCGTGACGACCTTATTGCAACCGCAGAAGTAGCAAAGGCGATGGCAGAAAGGAATGTGGATATAAAGGGACAGAGGCCGATCGGGATAGCGGTTTGCCGCCTGCAGAAAGGCCGCCTCGTCATACTGCCCGGAGAACTCCAGCGCGGTCGGATAGGAGGTATAGCGGGGACCGGAGATGTTGTACTTCTGGATCAGATGCTGATCCCATTCAATCCTCTGCGTCATATCGTTCACTCCTGGATGGGCGTCTGGATGCCGGCCGTCGGGTGAGAGGAGAATGCCTGAAAGGCTGGCGGACGGTCGCTCGGTGCAGTCGGGCTTTCAGCCGCGAAAGACGACGTAGTTTAACGAATAACCGGCCCAGGCTGCAGAGCAGAATCAGCACGAAAATTGATCCAAGCCAATTCATTCGCAGAGAAACCCTCAGGAATGGGCAGCGCAAGTTTGCGCCACCTCAATTTTACCCAGCAAAGCAGGGAAGACTACTGGCCGCCTTTCAGCAGACGATACATATCTTCTTCCGCCTGCTCATCCTCAACGTCGTCGTCCAGCGCAATGCCCAGCTGTTCCATCAGAACGTCGATGCGGTCAAGAGTCTGGTCAAGCCAGGCCTGGTCTTCCGCAGGCAGAGTCTCTCCTTTTTCCAGCCGATCCAGCAGCGCATCCAGACGCTGGTCGTTTTCCAGCTTCGCCAGTTCCTCTTCAGGCGACAGGCGACTCTTTTTCTCTTCCGCTGGCCTGGCTACCTTAGCGGTCTTTTTAACGGACTGAGTCTCAGCCGCGACCGGGCCCAGCGCTATCGCTTTTTTGCTGCCAATGCGCGGATCTTTGCTTGCCGTGCTGCCGCTGCTTTTCTGGCTGGCGGCGACGGGATTCGCCCGGCTGCCGGAAGCATTACCGCGATGTTTTTTTTCACGCTTACGATCGCGAGCTTCCGCGTTGACTTCGTCGCGCGATTTACGCTTGGTTTTTGCTGCCGGTTTCTTATCCTGGGGCGCGCGTGCGGGTTGCTTCATGATTTCTGCTCTCAGACGATTTATATTCAGTATAGAATTGCGGCGGAATCTAGCAGAAAGCAGACGAAGAAAAAAGGCGGCAGGTCACCCTGTCGCCTTTTTTCGCACCTTCCGCAGAAGGACTAACTTAATCAGCATCCTTTTTGGCATGCAACATCCCGGTTTTCCTTTGCCTGAGAGTCTCGTCCTGAGCTCAATCCTTTCCCTGATGCGTTGACTCCCAACGCCATTCCTTCCCTGCTCCGCATCGCCTGATGCCCCTGAGCGCTTCTTCCTGAAGAGAACCCTCCTGGCTCTGGCAACTACTTTAGACTAAATGGTCAAACTCACAAGGTAGCCTGGAGAACAAACTTGCTCACCTCAGGCACGAAAATCACCCAACCAATTGTTATAAAATGATTTATAGTTTCATCCCTGATTAAAAAAGAGGAAAGTGCTGGCAAAATTAATAGCCAATCTCTTACAAAACCGGAACAGCAAAAAAGGTCGGTTGGGCGCTTTCATTCTATACAGGGTATACTCAGCGCAATTGACCTTATATCTGGAGTTTTTATTTTGTCTGGCTGGAATTATCACGTTACTCATTTTGTCACCAGTGCCCCTGACATTCGTCACCTTCCAGCCGATACCGGTCTTGAAGTTGCGTTTGCCGGTCGCTCCAATGCAGGAAAATCCAGCGCGCTCAATACGCTGACCAATCAGAAAAGCCTGGCTCGCACCAGTAAAACGCCCGGACGCACGCAGCTGATTAACCTTTTTCAGGTAGCCGAAGGCTATCGTCTGGTCGATCTACCGGGCTATGGCTACGCGGAAGTGCCTGAAGAGATGAAGTTGAAATGGCAAAAGGCGCTGGCTGAATATCTGCAAATGCGCGAGTGCCTGAAAGGCCTGGTGGTGCTGATGGATATTCGTCATCCGCTGAAGGATTTGGATCAGCAGATGATTCAGTGGGCCGTGCAAAGCGGCATCGAGGTGCTGGTACTGTTAACTAAAGCTGACAAGCTGGCTTCCGGCGCGCGTAAGGCGCAGCTAAACGCCGTGCGCGAAGCGACGAAAGAATTTGTTGGCGAGGTTCGGGTAGAAATGTTCTCTTCCCTGAAGAAAATCGGCGTTGATAAGCTGCGCGATCAGCTCGATAGCTGGTTTAGCGCACTGCCGCCAGCGACCGAGGAATAACAGCCCGCCAAATGGGATTGAAGGGCCTTCGGGCCTGACTGGCGCCCAATAAAAAACGCCCCAGTCATAAGACTGGGGCGGCTAAATATTCAGCCAAATCCGATTACGTGAAGTAAAAGGTCTGAAAGATAGAACATCTTACCTCTGTACCCTACAACTCAAACTCTACATGATTTTTTCGGCCCTCAAAAGGGTTTTTTGTAGTTAATTTTCATAAAACACCGCGTGTTATCCAACTCAGGTCACATAAAACGATTCTGCCTGTAGCTAAATTACAGAAAAAATGCTTTCAGGTGAGGCGGTTAGGTGAAATTCCGTGCGGGATTGCCGCATATCCTGAGGCTGAACCGATTAAACAAAGCATTTTCTTATGGCTGAAAAATGAGACTGAATTCGCTATAAAATCAGTCCCATCCGCTGCCAGCTGCGACGTTAGTGAGCCTGCTCCCAGTTATCGCCAACGCCAATGTCGACCTGTAGCGGCACGTCCAGCTTCATGCTGTTCTCCATCAGCTCGCGAATTTTTACCGTTGCCGCCTCCACTTCAGACGCTTTCACTTCAAAAACCAGTTCATCGTGCACCTGCATAATCATCTTCACGTCTGTCGAGGCTTGTGGCGTCAGCCAGCCATCGACGGCAATCATCGCTTTTTTGATAATATCGGCAGCCGTGCCCTGCATCGGCGCATTGATCGCCGCCCGTTCAGCCGCCTTACGGCGTATTGCATTGCTGGCGTTGATGTCCGGCAAATAGAGGCGTCGGCCGTCCAGCGTCGAGACATAGCCCTTCTCCGCAGCCTGCTGGCGCGTGCTTTCCATATACTCAAGCACGCCAGGGTAGCGCTCGAAATACAGGTCCATATACCTTTTTGCCTCACCGGCGCCAATGTTCAGCTGTCGGGACAGGCCAAAGGCGCTCATGCCGTAGATCAGGCCGAAGTTAATTGCTTTCGCGCTGCGACGCTGCTCGCTGGTCACCTTGTCCAGCGCCATCCCGAACACTTCGGCGGCCGTTGCCCGGTGAATATCCTTGCCTTCAGCAAACGCGCTCAGCAAGCCTTTGTCCTGCGAAAGATGCGCCATAATGCGCAGCTCAATCTGCGAGTAGTCCGCCGCCACAATCTTGTGGTCTTTGGCGGCAATGAACGCCTGACGGATACGGCGCCCCTCTTCATTTCTCACCGGAATATTTTGCAGGTTTGGGTCCGTCGAGGAGAGTCGCCCCGTCGCGGTAACCGCCTGATGATAGGAGGTGTGCACTCGCCCGGTGACAGGATTAATCATCAGCGGTAGCTTATCGGTATAGGTTGACTTGAGCTTCGCCAGACCGCGGTTCTCCAGAATCACCTTAGGCAGCGGATAGTCCAGCGCCAGCTCGGCCAGCACTTCTTCGCTGGTTGATGGCGCGCCGCCCGGCGTTTTTTTGGTAGGCTTAATGCCCTGCTTTTCAAAGAGAATAGTTTGCAGCTGTTTAGGCGAGGAGAGGTTGAACGGCTCGCCAGCCAGCTCATGCGCCTTTTGCTCCAGCTCAGCCAGGCGAACGGTCAGCTCCTTCGAGTGTTCGGCCAGAATGTCCCGATCGATCAGCACGCCGTTGCGCTCAATGCGGGAAATAACCGTGAGCAGCGGCATTTCAATATTTTCGAATACCTGCTTTGGCCCCGTCTCCTTCGCAAGCTTGGGCCACATCTTCAGATGCAGCTGCAAAGTGACATCAGCATCTTCAGCCGCATAGTGCGCCGCCTGTTCCAAATCGATCTGGTTGAAGGTCAGCTGCTTTTTGCCCTTGCCGGCAATGTCTTCAAAGGAGACGGTTTTATGATTCAGCCAGCGCGAAGCCAGCGTATCCATATCATGGCGCCCTACCACGCTGTTCAGCGCATAAGACTCCAGCATGGTATCGAATTTAATGCCCGCCAGCTCGATGTCGTAGTTCTTGAGCACGCCACGGTCGTATTTCAGGTTCTGGCCGACCTTCAGCAGCTTCGGGTCCTCCAGCAGGGGCTTAAGACGCGCTAACACGCTGTTGCGGTCCAGCTGGTCTGGCGCATCCAGGTAGTCATGAGCCACGGGAAGGTAAGCCGCTTCGCCTGGCTCCACGGCAAAAGAGAGGCCGACAATCTTGGCGCTGAGGGTATCCAGCGAATCCGTTTCCAGATCGAAAGCAAACAGCGGGCTGTCTTGTAATTTCTTCAGCCAGCGTTCAAACGTCTCTTCATCCAGAATGGTGACGTAGCCGTCAGCAGACAGCGTGCTGGTTGCTTCCACCTGCTCTTCAACCTGCCCGACCAGCGCTTTTTGCGCCGCAGGATTGCTCTTTTTCCCCTGAAGCCATTTCCCTTCTTCCAGATCGGCGATCCACCGTTTGAATTCATACTGACGGAACATGGCCAGCAGCTCTGCAACGGCGGGCTCATTGACGGTCAACTGCTCACACGTCAATTCCAGCTCCACGTCCGTTTTTATGGTGGCCAGCTGATATGAGAGGAAAGCGAGTTCTTTATTTTCCTCCAGCTTCGCGGCCATCGTTTTCGCCCCGCGGAACGTCAGGCCAGCGACCTTATCCAGATTTTCATAGATAGCGTTAATCCCGCCTAACCCTTGCAGCAGGGCCTGGGCCGTTTTCTCACCCACGCCCGGCACGCCGGGAATGTTATCGGATGAGTCGCCCATTAGCGCCAGGAAATCGATGATTAAATCCGGGGGAATACCGTATTTTTCCACGACCTCATCCGGACCAAGAATAGCGTTATTCATGGTATTAATAAGCGTGATATCGGGCGTTACCAGCTGGGCCATATCTTTATCACCGGTGCTGATTAATACCGGCAGCCCTTTTTTACCGGCCTCAAGCGCAAGCGTACCGATAACGTCGTCCGCTTCCACGCCGCTTACCGCCAGCAGCGGCAGCCCCATTGCTTTGACCATATTATGCAGCGGCTCGATCTGCGACCGCAGATCGTCCGGCATAGGAGGACGGTGGGATTTGTAATGCTCAAAAAGCTCATCGCGAAAGGTTTTGCCCTTGGCATCAAAAACCACGGCCACATGGCTGGGCTTATATTGCAGCAGCAGGCTGCGCAACATATTCAGCACGCCATACATCGCCCCAGTAGGCTCGCCCGCGCTGTTCGTCAGCGGAGGGAACGCGTGGTAAGCGCGATAAAGGTAAGAGGAGCCATCTACCAAAATTAGCGGGTTTTCTGCAATCTGTGCCATAAGTCGTCACGTTCTTCGTTGGTTTTTTCAATAGGCTAAGGATGCCACAGCTGAGCCATAAAGATGAAATAACCTGAGGGATAAACTTCAGCGGGCGGCTAAATTTGCGGGAGGTGACGCAACAACAAACTGTGGATAACTTTGTGCGTAAAATTGCTAATCTATTTGCACAAACAGAATATAATATTTCTTTAATATTAAAAATTCAACAATTTCATTAAGTTAACAAAAATATTCTTACGATGACGCAGGGCATACGCAATTGATTTTATGTGGATATTAATTATTCCTTCGGGCAATCGCACAGGATCTATCCCTCTGGATCAGGCGCTTCCCAGCGTAATTATTTGGTCATCTACGCCAGCGTAGCCTTAAAACAATAACGCCGGCATTCAGCCGGCGTATGACAACATGACGTGGAATCACTTCTGCGTCAGCAGGAACTTCACTACGTTGGCATATTGCTGTACATAGTTGTCCATCGAGCTGGTATCCAGGCCGCCGTTGTTAACCATATATTTGCCGTTAACAAACATCGCCGGAACGCCGCGCAGATCCACATCCTGGGCCGCTTTTTCCTGCTGGGCAACCAGGGATTTCACCACAAAGCTGTTCCAGGCCGCATCGTACTGCTCAGGAGTGATTCCAGCCGCCTTAACGAAAGCGTCTTTCAGGCTTGCCGGATCGGTGATGGTCTGAGTCTTCTGGATACCATCAAAGAGTGGGGGAGTCACTTTTTCTTCCACACCCAGCGCCATGGCGACTGCCCACGCCTGAGTGACCGTTTTGCCCATGTCGCCGCCCAGGAACTCTACGTGGTATTTGGTGACTTTAGTGTCGGCAGGCAGGCCTTTCTTCACCGTATCGCTAACGTGCCAGACGCGTTCGAACTCATAGCAGTGTGGGCAGAAGAACGAGAAGAACTCAAGGACCTGTGGTTCACCAGTGGCGGGCTTCTGCATCGTCACGTACTGCTGGCCATCCGTAAACTGGGCTGCCGACGCGCTGAAGGCCAGAACCAGACCAACTAACGCAAACCAAATCTTTTTCATCGTGAAACTCTCTCCTAACAGCAAAAAGGGGCGGACCGGAAAAGACGGTCGGCCTTAGAATGCGGGCGTCAGCTGTAGCGGGGGCTCCTGCAACAACC
This sequence comes from Erwinia typographi, assembly GCF_000773975.1. Lineage (GTDB taxonomy): Bacteria > Pseudomonadota > Gammaproteobacteria > Enterobacterales > Enterobacteriaceae > Erwinia > Erwinia typographi. The sequence continues at coordinate 2,047 of NZ_JRUQ01000016.1, read as the reverse complement.
GGGCCTGCTCGTTAAATAGTGAAATTTGCCTGCGCCAGAAATCTTCATCCGTCATCCACGGAAAACTTGCTGGAAATGCAGGGTCTTGCCAGCGGCGAACGACCCACGCCAGATAATAAACCATCCTCATAGCGCGTAAAGGTTCAATCAGTGACAATTCGTGTGTGTCGAACTCACAGAACTCACCGTAGGCCTCCAGCAGAATATCCCATTGCAGACGTTGTTCCTGAATATCGCCATTCACTAACATCCACAGATCCTGCACGGCAGGGCCATTGCGGGCATCGTCGAGATCAACAAACAGCGGACCATCACGCCAGAGAATATTCCCGGGATGACAGTCGCCATGCAACCGCAGCGGCTGCCACTGAGTATGCCAGCATTTTTGTAAAGTTGTGCCTATCAGCCTGACGCTGGCTAATAAAGCACTCTTAAGTTTGATCGGAATTAATTCACTGGCTTCAAGAACCTGGAGCGGCTCGGTGATGTACTCTTCCAGGCCAATTGTAGGGCGGACGTTAAAAGTGCTTTTTTGCCCGGTCTGATGGATGCGCCCAAGAAATCGCCCTACCCATTCCAGATGCTCGTAATTATCGGTTTCATACTGTCTGCCGCCCAGGCTTGGGAAAACCGTATACCAGTAACCCTGATGCTGATGAAGCGTTTTCCCATGTAAAAGCAGAGGTGCCGCCACGGGAATCTCATCAGCCAGCAGCTCGGCGGTGAACTGATGCTCTTCTTCTATCTGCTGTTGAGACCAGCGCTGAGGGCGGTAAAACTTCACCACATAACGTTTTTTGTCTTCGTCGGAAAACTGGTAAACCCGATTTTCATAGCTATTGAGCGCCGTTAAGCCTGACTCCACGCGGATTCCGGTTTCCCACAGCGCATCAAGGATCGCGTCAGGGTGTAAATGTTGAAAGTTAAAAGCAGGTTCTTTCATCCGGCATACTCGAGGCTTGAATTAGCCGTTAAGAATATCACTAAACGCGGTCGGCCATGGATGGCAACGGGGATTTAATCTTTGATTACCCCTCTGGCGCGAAGAAGAGCGGTCTTAAAATCCTCTTCATAGTCTTTTTTAATACCCGGAATTTGTTCACTTTTGTCCACGCCCCGCATTTTGAGGTGATAGATCAGGATATCATCAGTTAGATCGCCGAGGGGGCCAGTAAAACCTGACTCAGAGGCCAGTTTCTGCAAAAATTGCATCAGATTGAGATCCGGCTCTTTTTGCCACTCAGGCTGCAAAAGTGAGATCAGTTCATTAAGACGGTGATTTTTCATGGCAAGGCTCCTTGTGGTCAGAATAATACGCCAGGTTATCAGCTTTAAATCCATATGAAAAGAGGGGTATTGCGGCGCATGAATCAGCCAGTACAGCCTATAACAGAGGACATAACGGGCGTTATCCTCGCTGGCGGCAAAGGCTCAAGGATGAACGGTGAGGATAAGGGCCTGGTTTTGCTGAACGGCAAGCCTCTTTATCAGCATGTTCTGGCACGCCTGCGGCCACAGGTTACTAAGGTCATTATCAGCGCCAATCGTCATAGCGAACGCTATCGCGAGAGCGGTTGTGAAGTCTTCTCCGATACCTTTTCCGGGTTTGCTGGCCCGCTGGCAGGAATGCTGGCCGCTTTACAGCATAGCGAGACAGAATGGGCGGCATTTGCTTCCTGCGATACGCCCTTTCTTCCGCAGAACTTAGTAGAGCAGCTTTGGCAGGGAAAAAGAGAGGCCAAAGTAGCCTGGGTGCGCAGCGTCGATCGGGATCATCCCACGCTGGCCCTGATGCACCGGAGCGTGGTTCCCCTGCTTGCTGCGTATCTGCAACGTGGAGATCGCAAGCTTATGTTTTTCCTTAAGGAAATGGGAGGCGTGGCCGTCAGTTTTGAGCAGGCTGAGACTTTTATTAATATCAATACGCCTGAAGATCTCGCGACATATCAGACAAAACGCTGAGTATCCTGTGGATTCAGGAGGCTTAAAACGCAAAAAGGCCACCCTTCCGGGTGGCCTTCTTACTTATTTGATGCCTGGCAGTTCC
>NZ_JRUQ01000015.1 GCF_000773975.1 Erwinia typographi | reverse complement strand
GCGATGGCTGCGAATGCCGGGTCTGGATCAGTGTGCCTGAAAAATGGATTTCAGGTTAAAAAAACGGCAAAGACAGCATTTTCATACATAAACTCACACATAGCTGCACCATAAGGGGATAGCCCATGCATGATATTCATGGTTATGTGCTATCAAAAGAAGCGATTCAATCTCCTAACCATGAACTTTCACCACTATACAGTCAAGGTAAACAATGGGATACAGCGCATCCAGGGGACGATTTTGCCACTCAGCAACCTGCTCTTTAACCGCATCGGTGACTTTAGATATCAGCGTGGGAGACACGTCAGCATCGTACATCTCTTTGAAGGTGGCGACGATTTCACGGGTGGTCATGCCTTTTGCATACAGGGATAAAATCTGGCTGTCCATCTGCGTGATGCGCGTCTGATTTTTCTTTATCAGTTGCGGATCAAAGGTGCTTTCACGATCACGTGGGGTACTGATTTCAATTTTCCCGTCGTCACAAAGCAACGTTTTTGACGAGTAGCCATTGCGGGTATTGGAGCCCGTTTTAGGTGCGTTCTTCTCATGCCCGATGTGGTCAGTCAGCTCAGCATTGAGCGCTGTCTCAACGATAAGCTTCGTCAGCATGCGGGAAAACTGGTTAAGATCGGCTTCGGTTTTAAGGCCTTTAGCCAGTTCAGCCGCAAGGGCTTTGAGTTTCTTTTCGTCCATAATTACCTGTCTCTGTAGTTGGCGTGAAGATATCAAAAACAGGCAGATACACAATTTAAATTACAGGCTCTATGAAAGCGAACATAATTGCCCAGAAATATATCATCTCAAATAAAGTTACTGGTGTTACCGAGGATTTACCGTGGAATGAAGTGGTTGGTAGAGTCTTAGGGCGTGG
>NZ_JRUQ01000014.1 GCF_000773975.1 Erwinia typographi | reverse complement strand
GCGCTGGCGTCCCCCTTTAAAACCCTCTCTTTTTAACGTACCGCGTCCTTCGCGGTTTTTGTGCTGGCGCTGAGCGGAAAACCGCGCATCCGGCAGGGATTCACACGCCCGTAACAGCCCTCCGGGCATCATAATGGCCATCCGAAAAAGCACCGCACCGGCGCCGTGGCCATACCTGCACAGAAAGAAAGCAGTTAAATTCGGCGCTATGGCCATACTCACACACAGGCTTCAGTTAACTTCGAAGTCCCTGCCGGTAAAAGCCCTAATTTCGAACGTTACTTCTGAACAAAACATGCCCTTTAAAAAGGGAGTACTCATGAGCCAGCCTTCGGCCTGGCATCAGGAGTAGCACCCCAGGCTTCGCCCGGGGCAAAATTATCCCTCCGGCCACCGTGCACACACTCCTGCACCGGTATGAAGTAGCTCCCCGGACGCCTCCGGGGCATCAGTCCGGCGAACATTTTAGTTACAACACTCACATGATCGCCCGATCGGAGGCTGGGTACTCTGCCGCTTATTAATCAGTACCACAGCTGAACCTCTGAGGATCTGTGGGAGTGTCGCTGTGAGAATGAAATACACGCCCGTAAGCGGCCCTGACGGCCCGCTAACGCGGAGATACGCCCCGGCTGCGGCTTCGCCTTGCCGTGACCACTCCGTCAGCGCAGATAAAGCTTCTTCGTGGCTGAAAGCGGGTCTGGCTTTGCAGGGAGTGGGCTGGGATTGGTGAAATCTATCAAGCCAGGGCGGCAAAGCCGCGTCACCGGCGACCCTTACCTTCCGGGATTCATGGAACACTTTTTGTCGCCTTCATGCGCTGACGCGCATCTCCCGGACAACAATTCCTGACGATCCAGGGGTTTGAGGCACAGTGGAACAGTAACCGCCGTTAAGCGGTCATTTTAAATAGCCAAAAATTAACCAGCCAATTTACATCGTGAATTTACAATCTTGGCTATCTCATTTGGGGTAGCCAAGTTGGCTCTACTCATCTTGGCCGTTTGCGGAGCAAAAGAGTCAGTGGGTCTCAACAGATTGATTTACCTGTTATTGACCATTCAATTGAACCGCTTAACCGTCTTTTTGGTTCCACTACTCCCCAAACCCCAAGCCGCTAAAATTTTGTGGGCTTGCCCTACGGCTCATAACAGTGGCGGGGGCGAGTTGCTCACGCATCATCTTCGCCCTTATCCTCCCTGGGGCGAAAACTATCCGGGTATTTGAATTTGAAATCACCGCTTCAGCGCTCAAAGAGCTATTGTGGATCTGTTCCACGTCCGATATTGCAAAGAATATCGGATTTTCCTCTATCAGTGGAAACTCACGCTTGATAAATGTTTTCCATCCCGACCAAAGAATAATGTTCTGTGGCGTTAAATGATCGGGTTCGACTGCTAGCAAAGTCGCCCATGCTAATAAATCCCTGCGTTCGGCATCGGTAAGCATTCCGATAAGCTGGCGAATAGTAACCGTCTGCAAGTTGTGCTTGCGTGCTGTACAAGCGTACTTATTCAAGTCTTTCATATCTTTCCCCCCGGGGCGTCAGTAAAACGTCAATTTTCACTACAAATCCAGGTTTATGGTATAGACTTTTAACGTACGGCAAGTACGTTTTTTGAGCTAAATTAATGGCTACTGATACCCGGACAGCTACACAACACCAGATATCTAAATTTTTTTCTGCTTCCCTTTTTCATTGTTTATTTTGGCTAAGGCATTGATAAAAAACATTCCAAAAATAATTAAAAAAGGACTGGACAAAAAAATCAGTAAGAGAAAATTATTACCAAAGTAATGAAATGCTAATAATCCAAATCCAATGAACAGGTTGACTACAATGAAAATGATGATTAAGTATTTTAAAATTTCTCTATCTGTCTTCATCTGAGAGCTCCTCACCAAATAAATTAAACGCACTGATAATGGAGTTTGACGCTCAACGGAACGGTTTCACACGTTAAGCCTGTTTTGTCCAATAAATCAGAACATTATGGACAGTAAATAATGCGCCAAAAACGCTGTCTTTTTAATCGGAAAATGGTATTTAACGGACACCAGTGCCCACTAATCGATTTTTCGGACGACCTTTCTCGCCTGGCGTGAGTTATCGTTCGACTGAGCATCAGACTCCTTATACATCCTCAGCGGGCTGGCTATTTTGAATCATGCGACCGACCAGCATACAGAAGTAAAACCACAACATTCCTGCAAAGAACGTCCTCACCATCGTATCCACATCCGGCGTGGTAAGGGCATGACAGATCATTGCGAAGCCTACCGCGAAAGCGATGAAAATGCGGGTACGTCTAAACATTATGTTTGTTCCTTATATGTGGGGTTCGAAGGCCAACAGTGCGAAAAACCACGCTATCGAATTAACAGTATGAATTATCAAGACTTATGAGACTGCATATTAGGGACCAAAAAGCGGTTCCTAATATCGTTTTTTGGTCATTTGAGACCGGATGGTATCAAAATCGATTTCTGATACCGCTTAACGAGGTTTTTTACATCACTGGACCTCAAACCCCGCCCTCAATCCCCTGATTTAAAAATAAAGTGTTGCGTCACTGATACCACACGCCCTGGCATAACGGGCGAGCGTTTCAAACGTTGCTGACGTTACGTTTTTTTCCATCCGGGACACTGTCGGCGGCTTGACCCCCATCCGTTCCGCGACCTGGGAACTTGTGAGGCCCGCATGATTTCGCCACTCTTCAAGTAGCGCCTGCAGGCGTTCTTTGCGTTCTTCTGCTTCATATGCTGCACGATATTCGCTGTCGCGCATCATTTCGCTGTGTACCTCAGTCAGTGACTTACCTTTCATCTTTAAAATCCTCTAATCGTTTCCAGGCTAACCTGATTTCAGTGGGCGGCGTCTTCGGGGTTTTCTTGATGAATACCCTCAGCAGGTAAATTTTACCACCCTCCTGATATACCCATAATCCCCTGGCTATATCGCCGCCTATCGTTCTGATTTCATATAGGCCACCGCTTAACGGTTTGCAGTGTGGCTCTCTGAGAGAACGCGGATCGACTTCCAGCTTCTTTAAAAGCCTCGCCATTTTTGCCCGAATGATAACCGGCAGTTCCCTGAATTCTGTTTCAGCATCATCATGAAAAATAACTTCAAACACAGTTCTTTCCTCCTGGTGGAAATAATGATAGCACCTGAGCTAATTTAGCTCAAATGCTATTATAGCGCGTAAGCTAATTTTAAGTGAGGAGACATGAATCATGGAACTTGATGGTTAGGAAACTCAATCGACCCTTATTGGGCTTCCTAACCATGAACAGTGGCAAGGAAGAACCCCATATGGTGCGGGCTGTCGCAGAGTAATGCGGAAAAATGCCATTTTTGCTGTGTTTTTACGCTAAAACCCATTTTTTAGGCGCACTTATCCAGAGCCGGGGTCTGAAGCCATCGTTTTTTCGCCATCCGGTGCAGCCTGTCAGAGAGCATTTTGGTGGCATGCTCACCCACCATGGCGCCGGCAAAACGCAGTCGGCCCTTGCACAGGATGCACTGATACGGGTCGGTGCCCAGGAACGCTTTCATCAGCACCGCGAACCCCGGCTTCTGTGGTTTTTCGCGTGGCGTCATCTCCAGTGCCTCGTAGACTTTCGGCAGCAACGAGCCACGTTTGCGGTTGGCCAGGAAGCCGTAGTAGCGCACCATTTTAAAGTGTCGTGCTGGGATATGGCTGACGTAACGACGCAGCATCTCCTCCTGGCTCAATTTCTGGCATTTGTGCTGCTGCGTGTTGTGGTCGTAGTACTGGTGCACCACCGAGCCGCCACGGTAATGACGGAGCTGCGACGCCGCCACCGGCGGCCGTTTCAGGTAGCGGCCGAGGTATTTGACGCTGCGCCAGGCACCGCGGGTCTTTTTGGCGAAGTGGGCCTTCCAGTGGCGCTGATATTGCGCCTGCAGGTAGCGCTTCCACTGTTTCTCATCGCGGATATGGCCGAGGTTGGGCAGCTTACCGGGATTGACGCGATCGTAGCTGGCACGCAGCAGACGGATAACGGCACCGCGCCAGATTTCTTCGACCTGCTGTTTTTTGAAGAACAGCGCGCGCCAGACGCCGTGTTTGACATCAAGGCCGCCACGGGTAATGGAGACGTGGATGTGCGGATGCTGACTGAGCTGGCGTCCGTAGGTGTGCAGCGCGCAGAAGATGCCGACCTCGATGCCCAGCTTGCGCGCGTGCCTGAGCATGGCGCGGGTGGCGCAGCGAAAGAGGTCATTGAGCAGTCGCCAGTTGTTGTTGAAGAACGGCCACAGCAGATGCGGCATGGTGAAGGTGATATGTTGCCAGTCGCAGTCGGGCAGGATGTGTTGCTGCCCGGCAATCCATTGCTCGGTGCCCTTGAGGCCGCAGCTGCTGCAGGCCTTGGACTTGCAGGTCTGGCAGAGAAAACGGGAGTGCGTACAGTCAGGTGAACTGCAACAATAGCGTCGTACGCCCATGGCGCAGGTGCCGCAGGCTAGCATGCGCTCGACGGAGAGTTTGGTCCAGTCAGAGAGTTGATGGCCATTTTTATCGAGGAAGCGTTCCCAGCCCTCGTCATGCTGGAACAGAAGCTTTGCAGGGCGCGGTATGTACATGAAAGACAGTATAAAATACGGCGATGAGGGTGGAAAGGACTTCGGCTGCGCAGCAGACGAGCTCACGCCGCAGGCGTGCTACCGTTCTTTCTTCCCCACCTAAAAATCTTAACTTACCAGAAAACGCCGCTTCAACGCGTTACATATCAGCGATAGCTCCGTCTCCAAGTCGCTCGGCTAAGAAGTCAATCAGTGCGCGTACCGCAGGAAGAAGCCCCCTAGATGCGGTAAATGCCAGATAAATCGTTTCTTCCGAAACCTTCCAGTCTGGCCAAAGCTGTACTAGTTTTCCGGTTTCAAGATCGGGTCGGCAAAGTTGCTCTAGCAATACTGCAACACCGACGCCATTTCTGGCGGCTGATAATACGGCCTGAACGCTGCGACACACCAGTCGTGGTTCGTGTTCAAAAGAGAAAACGGATGCAGAAGGACCGTCAAAATGCCAGGTTTTATGTGTAACCCAATCTGCCAAGGGATCGGCCATCGCAACTGTAGGCACTTTCATAAGCGATTTTATGTTGCTGTCTTTATCCAAACTTTCCGCGATTTCAGGGCTGGCGACAAGAATTTGCCGGGTTTTTCCCAATACTCTTATTTTCAGCCCCGTTTCCGTTTCATCTTCTAATTGTGTACGGGAGCGGATCGAAATATGAACCTTTTCATCTACAAGATCAACACGGCGATTGGTCGCCAGTACGTGTAATTGTACTCGGGGGTGACGTTTAAGAAATTCTGGGAGCACTGCTCCGACACGAACATCCAGTAAGCCCGTGGGACAGCTAATACGTATCGTACCTTCTGGCTCTGACTTTGCCTTGCAAACGACAGCTCTAGCGTTTTCAGCCTTCATGAGCATGATCCGACAGTGCTCGTAAAACGTTTTGCCCAGTTCAGTGATCTGAAACCGCTGAGAGGAACGTTCAATCAAACGCACGCCCAGTCGTGCTTCCAATCCTGCCACTCGGCGACTTAATTTCGACTTGGGCGTTTGTAAGGCACGCCCGGCTGCTGCATAGCCCCCGTGTGTAACCACTTGGGTAAAGTAGTAATAGTCGTTCATGACCCTGACCCGAAATCCTGCTCCATTCAGAAACAGAATTCCGGCATGATATTCACTCCTTTGAGCGGAGGTTGTGCCGATGAAAAAGTAACGATTCACTGAAGAGACAGATTGTCTTTGCCCTGAAGCAGGCTGAAACCTGGAAAGCTGTGTCCAGACGCTTTCACAGCCACGATGCCGTGGATATTTGCCATGAAGACAAATACTTCCCTGACCATCAGCAGTCTGGAAAAACTCAATTAACCATCATCCCTACCCAGTTTGAGCAGTTAGGTCAGGCAGCTTCTCCCTCCTTTGGAATTAACAAAACTGCTGCTCGAAATTGACGCCAGAACCGGTTTCAACAGTGAGTTTATACGAAATTTAATGACAAAAAATTGCCATTGATTTTCGGTTTTTTTTTAACTTTCAGGCTCCTAGTTTCCCCGACTGTATCGATTCATTTATGCGTATCAAGATATCGACACTTGTTGTCACTTCGGCAAACTCATAAGCCATAGCAGTCAACGAGATACGTTGAACATCCTCGGCACTAACCTCTCCATATCCCATATCCGGATAAGGCATGGCAGCACAAGCATCGCTCAGGGCAATCATCTTATATTCTCGATGAACACCGTCTCGAATGGTCGTCTCGCAGCAAACGTTGGTCACAGTCCCACAGACAATGAGGGTATCTATGTCCTTCATTCGCAAGATGGCATCAAGATCGGTGTTATGAAAACCGCTGTAAAACAGTTTATCCACTACAATCTCACCCTGTTGTGGAAACAGTGAATCGATAATTTCCACCGACGGGTTGTCACGCCCAAGAAGATTGTTAACATTTGGATAGAGATCCTGCATCCGCCCGGTGTCACTGCCATCTCCTCGCACGACGTGTCGGAGAAAAATAATCGGCATTTGATGATGACGCATCTGAGCGAGCAGATTTTGAATGGGTTCAATGATGTTGGCCGTACCGGGTACGTACAGGCCTTCCCCCTTTACGCAAAATACCTTCTGCATATCTACGACAATCAGCGCAGTGCGCTCGCGATTAATTGGCCAGGTGACTTTATTCATCATGGCTGCGTCTCCGTTTCAAAAGCTGGTTTGCGTAAATCGCGCACAAATACATTTATAATCAGGTTTAGACCTATCAACAAAATGATACCTACGATCATGGGTTGCACCACAATACCTTTCAAAGATAGTGGTATAAGATTTAATACTTCCGGCGGCAAATACATGCTTCCCATAGCAAGAATGAAAGCCGGGGCTGCCACTGCTAAATTCAATTCGTCCCAGTGGATACGCGACATAATCTGAATCCCGCTCAATGCAATAATACCGAAGAGTATGGAGGAGGCTGCGGAAAGTACAGGCGCAGGAAGTGAAGCCAGCAGTAACCCCACCTGCGGCATCACACCTAAAATCAGAGCAAAAATGCCGGCTGTCATTGTTACAAACCGACTGGCAACACCGGAGACACGAATAATCCCGACATTCTCAGGATAAGACGTTGTACCCAACCCGCCTGCTGCGGCCCCAAAAGCACAACCAATAAATTCGGTAAATAGTCCACGATTAACCCTTTGAGTGGTTAGAGTCTGATCACCCCACTCGGCCAGCAGAGAATACATGCCCATCGCTTCGGCAGAAGCCTGTAAAAAGGCAAGCATCATCAGTAAAACGACCGGAAGGGAAATACCAAAGCCAAAAGCAAAAAAATGCGGCAGCGACGCCAGTGGCGTACTGCTGAAATCGGGCAGATGCCAGACCGATATCAGCTTAAAGACCAGCACACCGGCCACAATTCCCCACAGCAGCGCACCTCGCTTGATAAGGTCATGACGTCCTAACACCATACACCCGATAATGGTGAGTACCGTGACCAGCGCGGCCACGAAGCTCGTGCTTAAGGTGCCACCACTGGCGGTGCTGAACCACCCTGAAGGACCAATACTCGCCAGTTGTGCACCAATGATCACCAGCAAACCACCGAAGACAATAGGAGGTGAAATATACTTAACAAGAAACCCCATGATACCCAGACGTTTAATGGGTATCGAAAGCGCTGCAAAGATTAATGCGGCGACAAACATTGAGCCAAATGTTGTTCCAAGACCAACGGTATGCGCCGAACCCAAGACGGCCATCATAAAGGCGGCCGTAGGCCCCTGAACAACTGGCAGGCGCAAAAAGCGACCAGACTGCAGTATGGTGACAATACCTGTGGTAAAAAAGCAGGCCTGAACAATCGTTCCGGTTTGCTGACTGGTCAGATTGAGTGACGCACCGATAATGACTGGGAAAACCCAGATCCCGGTAAGCGCCAGAAGGTGCTGAAAGGCAAACATCAACGTGCGGGTGGGCGATACCTTATCTTCTATTCCTACCGAGAGTGAAACAGATGTATTGAGCATGCTGATACCTTTCTATGTATTCGATTTCAGTTAGGTTGTACGTTTTCACAGGCAATAAGAGCCTGTACATAAAATTGTGTAATTGCCTGATTTTGATATGTTCAATCCAACATCAAAAGCAGGTTAATTTATGGACGAAAAACAGTTGCAGGCTCTGGCTAACGAACTGGCCAAAAATCTCAAAACCCCTGAAGATCTCAGCCAGTTCGATCGTCTGCTGAAGAAAATCAGCGTCGAGGCTGCTCTCAACGCTGAAATGTCCCACCATCTGGGCTACGATAAAAACCAGCCTAAACCGGGGCCCAATTCCCGCAACGGCTATTCCACAAAGACCGTTACCACCGGCGATGGCCCTCTGGAACTACGCACTCCGCGCGATCGTGATGGCTCTTTCGAACCGCAACTGGTGAAGAAAAACCAGACCCGGATCACCGGGATGGATAACCAGATTTTATCGTTGTACGCCAAAGGGATGACTACCCGCGAGATAGCGGCGGCGTTCAAAGAGTTGTATGACGCAGATGTCTCTCCGGCGCTGGTCTCGAAGATCACCGATGCCGTGATGGAACAGGTTACCGAATGGCAGAATCGTCCACTTGATACAGTCTATCCCATTGTTTATCTTGACTGTATTGTGCTGAAAGTCCGGCAGGACAGCCGCGTCATCAACAAATCCGTGTTCCTGGCACTGGGCATCAACATCGAAGGCCAGAAAGAACTTCTGGGTATGTGGCTGGCCGAAAACGAGGGTGCGAAGTTCTGGCTGAGCGTGCTAACGGAGCTGAAAAACCGTGGTCTGAACGATATCCTTATCGCCTGCGTTGACGGCCTGAAAGGCTTCCCGGATGCCATCAACGCAGTGTATCCGGAGGCACGTATCCAGCTGTGTATCGTGCATATGGTGCGCAACAGTCTACGGTTCGTCTCCTGGAAGGACTACAAAGCCGTTACCCGTGACCTGAAAGCCATCTACAAGGCCCCCACAGAAGAAGCGGGACAGCAGGCACTGGAAGCGTTCGCCAGTGCCTGGGACAGCCGCTATCCGCAGATAAGCCGAAGCTGGCAGACAAACTGGGCCAACCTGGCGACGTTCTTCACTTACCCGCCAGACATCCGCAAAGTCATCTACACAACCAATGCCATCGAGTCGCTGAACAGCGTGATCCGGCATGCGATCAAAAAACGCAAGGTGTTCCCGACGGACGACTCAGTGAAAAAAGTCGTGTGGCTGGCAATCCAGGCGGCCTCACAGAAATGGACGATGCCGCTGAAGGACTGGCGTATGGCAATGAGCCGCTTTATTATCGAGTTCGGTGACCGCCTGGACGGCCACTACTGAGAAAAGGCATTTACACAGAATCGTGTACAGGGTCGGCAATAAACGTGCCGCAGGACGATTCAAGATTTCAATTCTTTGAAAAACAATGTGATATTTTATTTTGTCTCAATGAGAACTTTATAAGAGCAATAAAAAAGCACCAACGCCGCGCGACGCTGGTGATATTTGTCTGCTGATAAGGTTAAACGCTTAACTGATAGCTATGCAGCCAGGAAAAATGTTTTTCGAGGCTGTTCAGTACGGCGTTACGTTCGGTACGTCCTTGCCCTGCAGGTAAATGCAGGCAGTCATTAAGGCGTCGTGAGGATGTCTGGATTTTCTCTCCACGGGCTTTGCGCTCCTGCTCATAGCGGGTCAGCGCTTCAGCTACCGAGGTCATAGAGGGATCGTTGAACAGGTGCGCCAGTGCTACAGCATCTTCAAATGAGGAGATCGCACCTTGTCCGTGATGTGGCATCATGCCGTGCGCCGCGTCACCGATCAGCACCGCTCTTCCCCGGTGCCATGAAGACATCGGGCTCACCTGGAACATGCCCCATCGTTCGTTCAGATTGACGTGGTCCAGCAACTGGCTGACAGCCGGATGCCAGCCATCAAAGTGCGTGCGAATCTCCTGCGCATCTGCCGGTATACGCCATGCTTCTTCCGTCCATTGCTCCGGGCCATCTATAAACACCACAATGGTCTGATATTCAAAGTCTCTGCCGATGGGGAAGTTAAGCACATGCATGCCATCACCCATCCAGTCTGTAAAGGAATGGGGTTCAGGCAGCAAATTGAGGTCGGCGGTTTTCGCCAATCCACGAAAGGCGCTGTTACCGGTGAAGGCGGGATTGGCCCCCGGACTGACATACTTACGCACGACTGACTTAATACCGTCGGCGCCCACCACCACATCGGCGCTGTCCTGGCTACCGTCTGCCCAGTGCAGAAGTACCTTATCGTCTGTTTCTTCAAGCGTGACCAATTGTTTGTTCAGTTGGATGATATCCCTACCAATTACCTCCAGCAGCGCAGACTGCAGATGAGTACGAAATGCGCCGTAATAGGGATAGCCATACTCACTGCGATACCAGTTTTCACGCGCGAGAAACTGTGACCCCGCCACGCTGCCATCTTCGTTTCGGAAAAATGCCACTTCGGTTTCACAGGAGCGTTCAGCCATCTGGCCGGCGATACCCATCTCGTCAAATAAACGCGTGCCATTCGCCCACAGCGATATGCCAGCGCCCAATTCAGCCAGTTCACTGGCCTGCTCATATACCGTGACCTGATGCGAGGTGTTTCTCATGACCGAGGCAAAGGCCAGACCACCCATACCTGCGCCCACCACTGCGATTCTTGCCATTTTGCTTCCCCTTATTCCTGCCCTGGATAAGCCAGATAGCTCATACCGGTAATCCACTCCGGTACCGACTCGTAAGCAACATACTCTGGACGAGCGCCTTTCATGGCGCCCATCAGCGCAACCCAGTTCAGTGCTTCATGACCGCCATGACCACCACGTTCTTCCACTTCGTCATAAGTCAGGGCCCGCATGTAGTCCACATCCCCGGCCTCGAAGCGCCCCAGCATTTCGCGATCCCACTCCTCATTAACCAGCGGATGACTCTTACCCAGCGGCCATTCCATTTTGCTCATCATGTCAATTTCATACTGGGCAAAGTCTGTGTAGAGCGTGGGGTCGGTAATCAATGCTTCTTTGCCTATGGTTTGATACACCTTCATGCGCTGGAGCAGTTCATCCTCTTCCGGTGCGCTTTCCGTCCATACTGGTGGCCAGTGCGACAGACCGCCCGTGGCGAGGAAGTGAACCCGATAGTCATCTGGCAAGGTGTCGATAATTTCACGTACTTTCAAACCAAGATCATAGGCGCGTGAGTAAGGCATCAGCGGCGGTGAAAATACGTTGATATAGACGGGCACGACAGGAATGTTGAATTCGGGGTTAATGAACACTAGCGGCATCATCAGGTTATTGCCATATTCAATTGCGCCCATCCTTGTGGCTTCAAACCCGCCATGAATCAGTTTTTCCAGCAGCAACTGACCAATGCCCGCATTGCTGGCAATGCTGTGCTGCTTATCAAACTTCAGCGCTTCCATCATGTACTCCGCCGGACCAATATTGGCGTCACTGATTGGGACACCCAGCGTTGGCATTAAATTACGGAAGTTATTTTCAAAGTGGTCATCCAAAAACGCGATAATCAGATTGGGTTTGGTGTCATCAATACACTGCTTTAAACGCGCATGTATTTCTGCCAGACGCTGACGCTGTTCTGCTGACGGGGCGTCGGCCCAGCCCAGAGCGCCAGGAACGTGGGACATGCTGATCGCACTGACAATCTTTGCCATATAAACCTCTTCAATTCATCAGATAACAGGATTGGTTAACTGCCCGATTTCGTTCATGGATACTGTCACGTTGTCTCCCTTTTTCAGGTAGCGCGGCGGTGTGAAGCCCAACCCAACGCCGGCTGGCGTACCGGTGGCGATCACATCACCAGGTAGCAGTGTGATGCTCTGCCCAAGCGTGGTGATCAATTGAGGAACTTTGAAGATAAGGTCAGCCAGCGTGGCCTGCTGTCGCAGTTCGCCATTGACGTGACAGGAAAGTATTTGGTCGCCAGGATCACCAAATTCATCAGCGGTGACCAGAACGGGTCCCATCGGGCAGAAACCATCTATGCCTTTACCCAGCAGCCACTGGCTATGCTGTTTCTGCAGATGGCGTGAAGTCACGTCGTTCACCAGGGTATATCCGAAGACAAATGACATGGGGTCCTCACCCTGAGCGAGACGACCTTTTTTCCCTAATACCACTGCCAGTTCCGCCTCGTAATCAACGGTGTCATGAGGATCCAGCGAAGTGTCAATTGCATTACCCGGGCCGCTGATTGAGGTTGACGGCTTACTGAAGATTATGGGCCTCGTGGGCACATTTCCTGCTGCGGCACTGGAGTCATAGCCGCTGTTGCCAAATTCCTCTGCATGGGCGTAGTAATTTTTCCCCACGCAGAAAATATTGCGGCGCGTGGCAGGAAGTGGTGCCAGCAGCGTTACCGCATCAATAGCCACCGCGCTCGCATCATCGCTCTCGCTACAGAGCTTGAGCGTGCTTTTCACCTCATCAAATCGTTCAATTAACACCGTCATGTCGTTGGTTTTCACGATATCGCTGATATCGGTAATTTTTCCGGAACGATTGATGACACCAATGTGTTGGCTGCCATCATACAAATAGGTCACCAGCTTCATGTATTCTCTTTCCTGAGCAGGGTAAATTAATCGCGGACGCGGGCGACCGCTTCTACTTCAATTAAAAAATCTTCTTTCACCAGTCGATCAACAACCAACAGCGTGTTGGGTGCATAGTCAGAGGTGGCAAACAGGCTGGGAAATAATTCACGTCGGTTCTTCATGAAATTATCGATATGCTGTGATGCCACCAGATAGGTGTTAAATTTCGCCACGTCATTAAAATCACACCCTACCGTAGTCAGGACGTCGCCCAGATTTTTAAACACCTGTTTGAATTGCGCATCAAAATCACCTTTTCCGACAACCTCACCGTCATAACCTACAGACAGCTGTCCAGAAATAAAATAAAGGTCCCCTGCACGTACCTTAGTCAGGTTGGAATATAGTCCCTGCGCCGGGCTGGTATTTTCTGGATTGATATATTCAACATTTGCAGACATAACAACTCTCCTTATGACAGGCTTAATAAATATTCATATTTTAAAAAATTGAGGTTTTACTACACGTTTTGACGACGAAAACGGTCGAGAATAACAGCAATAATAATGACCATACCGACGGCCAGCGTCTGGTAATACGCCGAGACCCCTACCATATTCATGACATTAGAAAGCAGCGTCAGTACCACCACGCCAGTGATGACCTGACGCAAGTTTCCTGCTCCGCCGGTAAGCGCGACCCCACCCAGCACGACAGCTGCCAGTGACTGAAGTGTCAGACTGGCCGCGGCTATCGGCTGCGCCGAACTGGTCCAGGCGGTAAGAATGATGGCTCCGGTACCGGCACAAAATCCGCTTACCATATAAACCAGTACCGTGTTGAAACGCACATTAATGCCAGATTTTTCTGCAGCCGAAACGTTTGACCCCATAGCATAAACGTAGCGGCCAAACAGCGTGTACTTCAGCAGAGCGCCTATCGCCACCGTTAATGCAATAGCGATCCACACCATCAGTGGTAATCCCAGCATCGTGCTGTAGCCGACCGCATCAATATAGGCGGCAGGTACGTCATAGATCGGTACGCCTCCCGAGAATATTAACGCTAAGGCCTGGGCGACTGACAGCATGCCAAGTGTGATAACCAGCGGTGAAGTGTTGAAAAAAGAGATCAACATGCCCGATACCGCACCTGTTATCGCGCCAACTAACAGCATGACCAGCAGTCCTGCCGGAATACCTAGGTGATTCATCACCAGTACGCCTGCTACACCGGCGAGAGACATGGCTGATGAGAGAGACAGATCCAGTCCACCCCTTATTACAGCCACCGCCTGTCCCAGCGACAAAATCAAAAGGGGTGCCAGCTGGCAGGCAAGATTGATGCCGTTGCTGACCGAAAGAAAGCGCGGCTGGATAACGCCCGTTACGGCTGCAACCACGACAATCAGTAGAGGTAGCATCCAGTCCGACATCGAGAATTTTGGTTTTTTTTCCGGCTTTTCACCGCCGATCAGGCTAGCATCCCGACTGGTATTCATTATTTCGACTCCTGGTTAACACGATTACGGGAAGAATAAAGATCCTCATCAGATGCGAGCTGCCCCACAACGTCCGCGATGATGGCGGCTTTGTCGTGTTCATCCGGGGCATGATAGGTATTGACTACAGCGCCATGAAACAGCGTCCATACGGTATCGCACAGCGACAGCGTTTCTGCGAGATCGCTGGACAGCATGATGACTGAGACGCCTGTCGCTGCCAGCGCCCTGATACGCTGATGGATTTCATGTTTCGCGCCAAGATCGACGCCGGCCGTGGGTTCTTCCAGCACCAGCAGCTTGCTGGCATTGGCCATTGCGCGTGCCAGCAATACCTTTTGCTGATTCCCCCCGCTCAGGCTGGTCAGCAGGTCACACTGATCGCCAAACTTCACGCCACAAGCTTGTAATATCTCTCCTGCGCGCATGTCGCTTTTTCCGGTATGAATGAAGCCGCCGTGTGAAAAATTTCTCAACTGCGTCATCATCAGGTTGTCGGCAATGGACAGCGTTGGATAGACTCCATTGCTCGAGCGTCCTGCAGGCAGCCAGGCCACACCGCCTTTCAGCGCCGCTGCCACGCTTGTCGGGCGCCACGGATAGCCATCGAGCTGAAAACGAACCGAGGCCTCTCGCGGAGTGGGGATGAATCCCACCAGATTCTGCAGGAGCCGGTCGCCGCCGCAGCCTACTACACCGTAAATGCCAAGAATTTCTCCGCGTCCGACACTGAATACCCGATTGCCACCGCCGCTGATCGGAAGATTCTCGAAATCGAGCAGCGGTGGAAAACTTTTGCCGCCTTTATGCGCGAAACGGTGACTACCCGGCGGTTTACCCGTTAGTCGTGACACGATGTAATCAGGGCTTGTCTCCTTACCGATGGCAAAGGCATCCACCACCTGACCGTTGCGCATAATGGTGACGCGATCGCTGACCGCTAAAACATCATCAATATGATGTGTGACCAGCATTAAAGCGATACCTTCAGTGCGCAGCCTGCGTAGCACAGCAAAGAACTTCTCTTTCTCTACTGCGCCAAGCATGGCCGTAGGTTCGTCAAAAATAATGACTTTAGGGTCAGACATCAGGGATTTGCCGATTTCAATTAGTTGCTGGATCGCCACCGGATAAGCGCTGACTGCTACCTCCATATCGATGTCAGCCAGCCCCAGTTGTTGCAGCACCTCTCCGGCGCGATCTTGTTCCTGACGGCGACGGGTGAACGAGAGCAAGCTGCGCCCACGTTCGGCTCCAAGCCACAGATTGGCACGTACAGACAAACTGGGTGCCAGCGACAGTTCCTGATAGACCATCACGATGCCGGCCGTGCGAGCCTCACGTGAACTGCTGAAGGCAACCGGTTTTTCATCGAACCAGATGCTGCCCTCATCCGCGGAGTAAAGGCCACTGACAATTTTGCCAATGGTCGATTTTCCGGCACCGTTTTCACCCAGCACACAGTGAATTTCCCCTGCGGCGACCTGAAGTGACACCTTGCTCAACGCCTGCGTTGCGCCAAAGCACTTCGACAGCCCGCTGATGCGCAGCAGCGGCGCTTCATTCGGTGCAATTGTCTGTACGTTTTGCATCTTCACGCTCCCTATATCACGTTACTGCATGGCCGGGACTTTCCAGTCCGCCGGGGCAATCTCGTAAGTTTCAAAGGGATGGGTATCCACGTTGCTCTTATCAAGCACTTTGTTAGGGACATTAAAATGGGGATAGCTGAGGCCATCTGTGCCGGCTGGCGCGAGGTTGGGCAGCGGTTTATTGTCCATGGCGCGAATGGCGTACTGCACTATCAGACGTCCCATAATGATGCCAGGTTCAGAAACCACCGCGAGCATTTTGCCCTCTTCAACCATCGGCACAGCGCGCTTGACCATTGCCGAGCTGACCACTGCCGCATCGCGATGCTGCTGGCGGATAGCCTGAACTGCCCCCATGCCGAGGGTGATTTGTGGGGTATAGATGAAGTTTATGTTGGGGTTACGCAGCATCAGGTCTGACGCTTTTGCCAGCCCCTCCTGAAGATCGATACCCCCACCAAACGCTGAATCAATGACCGTCACCGGCTTACTGCATTTCTTTGCTTCGGCTCTGAAGCCCTCGTAACGTAATCGCACCCATTCAGCGCCCGCCGGGCCGGGTATCATCGCTACGGTTTTCGGTTCGGCAGTTGCTTTACAGACCGCATCAGCCATGAGTTTGCCAATGAAGATATCATCCTGAAGAACACCAAAATCGATGTTTTTACTACTAACCGGGATACCCACTGACGCCACTTTCATGCCTGAAGCTTTGAGGGATTTAATAATGGGGTCGAAGCCGTTGTAAGCAGCAGGTGCCAGCACCGCCACATTTGCCCCGATACTTTTGAATGCTTCAAGCTGAGCGAACTGCTCACGAACATTACCGTATGCTCCGGCGACAGACACCTGAACAACGTTAACGCCCGTACGCTTTGCTTCATCGGTGATGCCGTAGATTATCCCTTTATAAAAATCATCGTTCAGGTGCACAACGGTAACGGCAAGCTTGAAGGGTTTTTCTGCTTTTATTTCAGGGATCAATCCTACCAATGGATCGTCTTCGGCTTTGACTTGCCCAGAAATAAAGGCAGAGAATACCAGGGAAGCCATTAAACAGGTCACACGTAAAGATGCAGGTTTCTTTTTAGATGTGAACAGCCAGTCCATTATTATTTCCTCGTTTGGTAAAACTCAGGCGAAAGAGACCTTATGAAAAGGCATTTCACTAATAAAAGGCGATGTATAAATCTGACGTTGTTGTAACCCGTTAATTAGTTTCCGTGATAACTCCTTTCGATTAATTGTTAATTAAAAAGATGATATGCAGCGGCGAGGAATGCATCACTGCGTTCAAACGCTACTGAATGCGAACAATGATGAAGAAGGGTTAAATCTGCGTGATTAATTTTACTTGCCAGAATCTCTGAGGTTTTAGCCGGAAACGGAATATCTTCCCGGCCATGCAGCATCACAACCGGACAAGTAATCGCAGAAAGAGTGTCATCGCTGAGTGTGGTCTGCTCAACATATTGTTCAGGATGACCGGTAAACATCTCATTAAAATAATCACCATAACCGGGTGAAAAGACAACAGGTTCACGGTTTGCAATGTAGGCCTCATCAATAATCGACCTGTCATGAATTAGAGTGCTCAGGGTGGCCACTAATTCATCACGGTTGGCCGGACTGCGCCAGACTCGTTTAGTGGCATCACTGACCGCGAAAGGTGCGCCAATAGCACCGGTTGTTAGTACGGCACGAATCCGTTGGTCAGCTGAAGCAAGTTGCAGGGCAATAGCGGCTGAAAGTGAATGGCCAATAACCCCAATCTGTGGCACATCGATCAGGTCCAGCATGGCTTTTGCCTGTCTGACCCACAACGAAAAGTCAAAATAGGGTTGAGTTGGTTTACGGTCGCTGGTACCAAATCCAACCAAATCCATTGCATAAACCCGGTAGCGCTGGCTAAGAGGCTTCAACACTTTGCTCCAGTTTCCCAGGCTGGATGCTCCCGGGCCAGAACCGTGGATCATCATTACTGGCAGCCCTTCTCCGGCGGTGAAGTAGCCAACCTTTATATCTTCAAAATCAAACGAAGAGTGCTTCAGTGAATAAGTCATACAGATTCCTGTCAGTTTGGCGTTGAAACTGATAATACGCAGGAAAAACCTTTTTTAAAGATAAAAATGGATTTTTTTGTTAAATATAGGTTTTTAGTATGAATGTCTTTTTAATAATCCTTGTGCTATGATTCAACAAATTATGGATTTATTGAACTCAATTTATTGATATAATTAAATTTTGGAGATCATCATGAAGGCTCTCAAGGAGGGTAGATCGCTTAATGAGACGATCTATGCACGTATCAGGGAACTGATTCTCACCGGACAACTCATGCCGGGAAACAAACTTAAGATTTCTGATCTGGCCCATCGATTCGAAGTCAGCCTGAATGTCATTCGTGAAGCGCTCAGCCGTCTTGCTGGCGAATTGCTTGTGGATGTTGCACCGCAACAGGGGTTTAGCGTGCGCGGACTTGATGCAGGTGAACTTCGTGACCTCACCGAGCAACGCATCGTTTTCGAGAGCATCGCGCTGCGTAAATCCATCGAAACCCACGATGTGGAGTGGCAAGCACGCCTTGTTGCCGCCAATCATCGGCTGGTAAATACGCCGCAGACGCTTATCGAAGATCCCACTAAACTTAATCCAGAATGGCACACAAGACATGAAGATTTTAACTTTATTATGATGGAGAATTGCGGCAGTAAGTGGCTGTTTCTGATTATTAAGCAACTGGCTGAAGCCTTCTCTATTTATCAACGCGTTTTGCTGCCGGTGAGCGCTGAAGAAGGACAACGTAACACCGATCATAATGAAATGTTGAAGGCAATTCTGACTAATGATGCCAATAGTGCCATTACAATATTAACGGATCATCTTCATCAAACTCGTGATGTCATGCTGGATGCTATGATTAAAGTAGCGCCAACAAGAACACTACCTAAATAACAAGAAGATTGAAGGTGGATAAACAACAGATTCAGTTACTTCGTCCCGACACTGTTCGGGAGTTACTTGAACTTTATCCACGCAGCACATGTATAGTTGTAAGGGGAGAAGAGGTGAGTTGGTTTAGCCAAACATGATTTACAGCCTAAGTAAAAGTATTTTTAAATCTTCAGGATAACCTGAAGGTTTTGGCCGGGTTTAAACTTTAAGAGATATTGAATCGCTACGGATTTATTAGATATCTCAGAGTCATTTAAACTGTATAAAAAAAGAGGCGCTCATGAGCCTTAAGCGTTATCCCGACGAGTTTAAAATTGAGGCGCTCAAACAGGTTGTTGGTCGCGGCAATTCTGTTTCCAGCGTTGCAACACGACTCGACATCACCACCCATAGCCTTTACTCCTGGATAAAGAAGTACGGTCCGGATTCTTCCACTAATAAAGAACAGTCCGATGCTTAGGCCGATATCCGCCGTCTCCAGAAAGAGCTGAAGCGAGTTACCTACGAACGGGACATATTAAAAAAACGCTGCGTACTTCGCAAGACTGTCTGACTGAGGTACTCCTTTATCCGTTACAACACCCGTTGCTGGCCTGTTCGCCTGCTCGCCTGCTCTGTCGGGTGCTGAATGTTCATCCAAGTGGCTTTTACACCTGGCTTCTGAAGCCGCATTCGCAACGCCATCAGGTAGATCTGAGGCTGACAGGAAAGCTTAAACAGTTCTGGCTGGAATCGGGATGCGTTTATGGCTATCGCCAGATCCATCTGGAACTGCGGGACACCGGGCAACAGTGCGGAGTGAACAGAGTCTGGCGACTGAAGAAACGAGTCGGGATAAAGTCTCAAGTCGATTACCGCAGCCCGCGGGCACGCAAAAGCGAGGTCAGTATCGTGTCGCCTAACAGGCTTCAGCGACAGTTCAATCCGGATGCTCCAGATGAGCGTTGGGTTACGGACATAACCCACATCAGGACCCACGAAGGCTGGTTGTATCTTGCCGTGGTTGTTGATCTGTTCTCACGCAAGGTTATCGGCTGGTCAATGCAATCCCGGATGACAAAGGACATTGTCCTGAACGCACTGCTGATGGCTGTATGGCGGCGTAATCCCCAAAAACAGGTGCTGGTTCATTCGGATCAGGGCAGTCAGAACACAAGCCATGAGTGGCAGTCGTTCCTGAAATCAAACGGCCTGGAGGGGAGTATGAGCCGTCGCGGTAACTGCCACGATAATGCGGTTGCAGGAAGCTTTTTCCAGTTGTTGAAACGCGAACGGATAAAGAAAAAGATCTACGGAACGCGGGAAGAAGCCCGCAGCGATATTTTTGATTACATCGAAATGTTTTATAACAGTAAGCGTCGGCATGGTTCTAGCGTTCAGATGTCACCGACAGAATATGAAAACCAGTATTATCAACGGCTCGGAAGTGTCTAGATTATCCGTGGCGATTCAAAAACCAGTATTTATAATTAATGGAAAACGGTTGTTGCGCATAAAAAACCAGTGCGTGGCGTGACCTTAACCATCGGCGTTTTTTTTCGACGGCAAAGGTAATAACCAAAAAATACCGCATCTCGCCTGATGCAATTCAATAAATGTAATGCTTCCCTACAGGTCATAAATCAAAAGGATGCGCAAAGTTGTGAGGACTTTCTTAAAGCCATCAATAAGGACGGCATTTCGAAAGGCAGCTGCCGAGGATATTATTCAAATATTCACTGGCTGAACTTTCTTTATAAACCGGCCAAATTTCTGTCGAAAAAACCAAACGGCCGCCCAGAGGCGAATCGCTGATCGAACTTCGATGCCAATCCGTGATCGAATAGGGCGGATTAAGCACGCGGCGAACGCCCATGAGGTGCTACGTTCAACAACAGTTAAATGATGATGGTTTTTATTATCAATATTCTTGCCAGTCTCTCATACACTAAGGCACTCTGCAGCTGATTTTCATTCAGGGATTTATTCAGATGAAAGTATTGCTGGCTGTGGGTTTCTTACTGCTCCTTTTTGCCTTGCCTTCTGTGGATGAAATATCAGAGCGTACAGTTTTGCCAATAACGCTTACTGACAGCGGATTTTTACCTAATGAGCTGACGGCTTTCGCCGGTAAGAAACTGAACATCCGGATGACAAACATAAGCAGCCGGGTTGCTGAACTGGAGAGTTATGATATGAAATTTGAGAAAATAACCCCACAGGGAAAGACTGTCTCAGTCTTTGCCGGCCCCCTTCGTCCCGGTAAATACCGTTTTTTTGATGATTACAGTCTGTCTGGTTACAGCGGATGGTTGACAGTCAGGGAGGAATAAAACTGTGCTGGCGGCGCTGGTCATTGTTTTCAGAGAGGTACTGGAAGCCGGATTGATTATTGCGGTTATTCTTGCGGCCTGCAGAGGCGTCCCTGTCCGTAAATACATTCTGGTGGGTATACTGGCTGGTGTTGGTGGGGCTGTCATCCTGGCATTATTCACCGAACACCTGGAAAGCATGCTGGACGGACGGGGACTGGAGTTATTCAGCGCCGCCGTTCTGTTGCTGGCCGTTTTAATGCTGTCGTGGCAGGTGTTGTGGATGTTTGCCAGTGGAAAACGGTACGCCGGTTTCTGCTCCCGGGAAACGGAAAGCCTGCTGGCTGAAAAAGATGGCTACTCTTCCATCGCAATCCTTGTCGCTCTCACCGTGCTTCGCGAAGGTACAGAGGTTGTTCTGTTTCTTTACAGTCTGTCTCTGACGCTCACTGGAAGTGCTGGTGTCGGTATGTTCGCCGGCGGTGTTGCGGGGGTGCTGCTTGGGGTACTTGTTTCATGGGGCGTGTATTCGGGGCTGGTTTTTATTTCCTTACGAAAACTGTTTGCTGCCAGTAACGTCCTCCTGATGTGTATTGCTGCGGGGCTTGCCAGTCAGGCTGCTGGTATTCTTGCCAGTATTGATATGTTACCGATGCTGGGATGGCAGATATGGGACACCTCATTTCTTCTTTCTGACAGCAGCTGGGCAGGAAGTCTTGCTCATACCCTTCTGGGATATACCGCATCACCATCAGGTATACAGCTTTTCGCCTGGTTGTTTGTTTTTGCCGTAATTTTTTTCCTGCGGTCATATTTTATCCGTCGGGATCAACATTAATTAATAAAATGGAGATTGTTCGCGTTATGAAAATGAAAGTAATGGCCGCAATGCTGATAATGAGTACTCTGGTTATCACAGAATGCGCTTATGCAAAAGAATATCCGGTCGGTGGCCCGGTTCAGAAAGACGGTATGGAGATAGCCGCGTCTTATCTGGTAGACATTGAAACGACTCCAATGCCTTCCTCAATGATTATGGGAAAAGATGTCATCCACCTTGAGACCGATGTTCATGCCACACAGGATAACAAGTGGGGATTCCCACAGGATGCATGGATACCGTACCTGAGTGTGGATTATGTAATTCAGAAAGTCGGTGATGGGGATTTTTTGGCGTTCGGGCAACTGCTGCCGATGTCCGCCGCCGATGGCGCGCATTATGCCCACTCGGTGAAAATGAAAGGTCCGGGGACTTATAAAGTATTCCTGAAGTATACTCCACCAGATGAGAAAGGGTATGCCCGACATATCGACAGGGAAACCGGGCTGCCCCAGTGGTTCTCACCCTTTGTTGAGCAGTTCACATTTACTTATCCCCAGAGCTGACAATACCGCCGGCAGTGATTAGAAGCATCATCGCTGCCGGGGGAGGCTTTACTGCATGCATAAAAGACATCTTCTGATTTTCGTTCTGTCAATCTCCACGGTACTTCTCTGCGGCTTTTCCGGTATTTATTACTCAACCGCTAAGTTCTCCGGGGATCAACTTCTCCTGTATGTGTCCGATCAGGTCTTGCCGTTTTTATGTGCAATAGCGCTGGGCTCGATTTATCTGTGGTAATTCACCGCAGAATTGGCACTATCACCAACAAAAATAATGTGATCTGCTGTGGATTAATTATTGCGGCGGTCACTCCGCTAAATGTGCCTTTCTGGCTGACAACGCTTGCCACCTGTGGTGGCTTTATGTTTTCCCGTCTGACCTTCAGGGCTGGCGGTATTACACATTCTCTCAATGCTGCCGTCAGTGCCAGATTGATTGTGTTCTTCTTTCGTCTGCCCCATTCAGTGGAATGGCTGACTAATGCAGGAGTTGATGGCTGGTCCGGCGCAACACCTCTGCAGGCCAGGAAAATATGCGTGGTATTACAGCAACATTGTTCTGATTATTCACTCAACGAGCTTTTTAGCGGCCGCTGGAGCGGGGCGCCGGGGGAAGTGCCTATGGCCGCGATTTTTGTGGCTGCTGTTGTATTACGAGTCTCCGGGCTGATACGACTGTCGCCGATGCTGTGGGGATTGCTGGGATTTTGTCTGGCCTGGTGTGTAAGTCAGGGGGGCGGGACAGATGCGCTCCTTCAGCATGCTCTGATGAAGAGTTTTCTTTTTGCGCTGGTATTCATGCTGCGCAATCATTTTACCGGGCAGTTGCCGGCAGGGTATCAGTGTACCCATGCATTTATTTATGGAGGGCTGTGTGTTCTGTTCAGGTGCTACGGGCCGTTTGCGGAAGGAACCCTGTTGTCGCTTATTTTCGCACAGTTGATAACGGGGATGATTATCATATTTCATCGTCATATGATACCAGTAGTCGACCCGTGAACCGTCTCATGTTATAAACGAACCCTCAGGCGGCATTGTTAAGGCTTTTTCCCGCTGCCATCACTCCCTTAAACTCACTAAATAATTTCAGGTTTAAAGTGTTGGCGGTTTCTGTGTCGATCTCCGTACAAATGACCTTGTGGATTTCGACTATCACAGGCCCTGCTAATACCTGGAGGCCTGCACGCAGCCTCTTATCCTGATACACCGATTTCAGTACGCGGGTGACGGCTTTGACTGGGCCCTTACAGGTGATAACGGCTGGAATATTTATCAGCGTGGTGAGCTTAGCACAATGCCCTCATTCTGGTTTTTTCTTTACGGCTTTCGGTACATATACCCAGGATTCAGTCATCAATTACCGTGTGAGCTGTTTATCTGAAGTTCTGTATCAAGCCACGTTTTAAAACTGGCATAGGGTATATAAACAGATACGTTTTTGTATTTTACCTTTCCGCTCTTACCGTCGTTTATTCTGTCAGCGTAACCGATTATCACGCCAGCTATCGTACCATCACTGTTGTTATAGACGGCTCCGCCGGACATGCCTTGCACTGTGCCTGCATCTGACGCGACCACCACGCAGCTTTGTTTATTCCATTTGCTCTTAAATACTGTATTTGTAAGGCTGGTCCCTTCTGATTTCACGGGCATGGCAGAAATAAAACTGTAGCCGAACAGGTTAACACGGTCACCAATATTTCCGTTGCGAAAAACGGGCGCCTTCAGATTTTTATTCTTATGATAAACAATGGCCAGGTCACACTCAGGATTGCGCGATTTTACACGATAAAGAGAATATCTGGCGACGTGGGCGGCAGTAAGACTGTATTCGTCTGTCAGTGGGATGGTTGTTCCCAGTGCGCCAGCGCCAAGAATAGTGGGCACGCCCGTAAAAGTCATGTCGACTTTTTCACGGGCTTTGTTGCTGTACTCATATTTCCCAACAGAACACCCTGTCAGTAACAATAAAAAAACAAATGCGAAATATTTCATTTTCATCTCTCATTGGGACGGATACTTATAAAACAGCCCTGCAAATAAAAGAGATATCTGATATCCGAAATGACTCATTGTTTTTTTGATGTCACACATTGATGATTTTGTGTGAAAAAAAACGCTCCTGCTCTCTTTTGTCAGTGCTGGTGCCACCGGGGACATTCTGTTGAGGTTAGCGTTTCAGGTTTCACCGCTTCGCTGTTCCCGGTTAAATTACAGGTTATTTGCAACATCTGTAAATATTGCCTTGCCTGAATTTTCGACAGGATTCTGCACCAGTTAGCTTAAATAAATCGTCAACGGTGCGGTTTGTTTGCTTTTTTGGGAATGATTTTGGTTTCTGTAGAACGAGGGCCGAAAGGGGGCGACTGATTACCTGAGACATTATACCTTAAGGTAAGCAAGCCCGATGTTCATCGTTTTAATATGCATAAATAAAATCAGTAAAACGGTTTTGTTCGCCTCACGTTGAATATCTATTCAACTATAATGAGGTATATTCCCTGCTGCATGTAGCCCGATCCGTTACGTGTGAGTTACAGTTTAATGCGTTTTCCTGTTTTTTTTCCTTATTTTCCGTCAGAGATTGCCTGCCGTTTCTGGCGGATTTTTTTCTCCAGTCCTGTTTTACTTCTCCATCATGTAATATTAATAATTCTTTAAAAGTCCGGACAGGGATCGAACCGTGAATGTGTCGGCCGCCTGTTAAGGATATTCGGCATTTTCCTGATTCTGGTCAGAATATTGCCTGATTTCTCCTTCCAGCGCGATTACTCCCGCTTCGTTGTTTTCTGGTTTAATAACGACAGGTAATCATATCCGCTCTCTTACCAATTGTCCGGGAGCATTCAGTCATGGCAGACACTCTGCGTCAGCGCACTGCAGGCCTTATACCGGACGCGGAATATACAAGGATATGTGATGTCTGATTCCTTCCAGAATGAAGTCCCGAAGGCGCGCGTTAACTTACAACTTTCACTGCATACCGGCGGCGCACAGAAGAAAACCGAGCTGCCGCTCAGACTCCTCACCGCGGGTGACTTCAGCAACGGCCGGGAAGACCGTCCCCTCTCTGAGCGGCAAAAAGTGAACGTGAACAAAAATAACTTCAACAGCGTTCTGGCTGAGTTCTCCCCGTCCGTCAGCCTGTCGGTTCAGAACACACTGGCAGGGGACGGCAGCGAGGATAACGTGAACCTGACCTTCCGCGACATGAAGGATTTTGAGCCGGAGCAGGTGGCCCGCCAGATACCTCAGCTTAAAGCCATGCTCGCCATGCGTAATCTCCTGCGTGACCTCAAATCTAATCTTCTGGACAACCAGGCTTTCCGTAAAGAACTGGAAAAAATCCTGCTTGACCCGGCGCTCAGCGCAGAACTGCGTACTGAATTGTCTGCCCTGGCCCCAAAACAGCCATAACGGCCACGAAGATTTAACGGATTAATAAGGAAGATGCTGATGTCTGTCAAAAAAGAGAATGCCGCTGCTGGCGGGAGTGTGGTGGCTGAACGTCCGGCTGCCGGTGGCGTGTACGGGGCGCTGTTTGAAAAAATCAACTTAAGCCCTGTCACCGAACTGAGCGCGCTGGATATCTGGCAGGATGCACAGGCGATGGCCGAGGCGAGCGCCGGTGAGCGCCTGACGGCGGGCATGCAGGTGTTCCTGGAATGCCTGAAAAAATCGGGTTCAAGCCCTGACCGGCTGGATAAACATCTGATTGACCACCACATCGCTGAGCTGGACTGGCAAATCAGCCGTCAGCTGGATGCGGTGATGCATCATGACGATTTTCAGGCGGTGGAAAGCACCTGGCGCGGACTGAAATCGCTGGTCGACAAAACCGACTTCCGTCAGAACGTTAAAATTGAACTGCTGGACCTGTCAAAAGACGACCTGCGGCAGGATTTTGAGGACGCACCGGAAATTGTCCAGAGCGGCCTGTACCTGCAGACGTATGTGGCGGAATATGACACCCCGGGCGGTGAACCCATTGCCGCGCTGGTCTCCGCGTACGAGTTTGACGCCTCTGCGCAGGACGTGGCGCTGCTGCGCAATATCTCGAAAGTCTCGGCCGCGGCGCATATGCCGTTTATCGGCTCTGCAGGGCCGGCATTTTTCCTCAAGGATTCGATGGAGGAGGTGGCCGCCATCAAAGATATCGGTAACTACTTTGACCGTGCCGAGTACATCAAGTGGAAATCTTTCCGTGAAACTGATGATGCCCGCTATATCGGGTTGGTGATGCCGCGCGTGCTGGGCCGCCTGCCGTACGGTCCTGACACCGTGCCGGTGCGCAGCTTCAACTATGTGGAAGAAGTGAAGGGCCCGGACCACGATAAATACCTGTGGACCAACGCCTCGTTTGCCTTTGCCGCCAATATGGTGAAGAGCTTTATCAGCAACGGCTGGTGCGTACAGATCCGTGGCCCGCAGGCCGGGGGCGCCGTACAGGACCTGCCCATTCATCTGTATGACCTCGGTACCGGCAGTCAGGTAAAAATCCCGTCTGAGGTGATGATACCGGAGACGCGGGAGTTTGAGTTCGCGAATCTGGGCTTCATCCCTCTGTCGTATTACAAAAACCGCGACTACGCCTGCTTCTTCTCGGCGAACTCCGCCCAGAAACCGGCGCAGTACGACACGGCGGATGCCACGGCCAACAGCCGCATCAATGCGCGCCTGCCGTACATTTTCCTGCTGTCGCGCATCGCCCATTACCTGAAGCTTATCCAGCGTGAAAACATCGGTACCACCAAGGACCGGCGTCTGCTGGAACTGGAACTGAACACCTGGGTCCGCAGTCTGGTGACCGAAATGACCGACCCGGGCGATGCCCTGCAGGCCTCGCACCCGCTGCGTGATGCGAAGGTGACGGTGGAGGATATTGAAGATAACCCGGGCTTCTTCCGCGTGAAGCTGTATGCGGTGCCGCATTTCCAGGTCGAAGGCATGGACGTCAACCTGTCACTGGTCTCCCAGATGCCGAAGGCAAAATCGTAGGATAAGGCAGGAAGCCGATGAAAACGGAACAACCGTTATGGGGCAGGGGCATCATGATCTCTCCCCAGCATTTCCAGCAGCAGGCCGCGTATGCGGCCTGGTCAGCAGAAGGCATCGCCCGTATGGGCCTCTCAAGGCCCTGGGGGGTGATTGAGGCCACGTTCGAACCGGAAGCGCTGAAGCTGGGCCGTCTGCAGGCCCGTCATCTGCACGTCCGTTTCCCGGACGGCACGCTGACTGACACCGACAATGCCGACGCCCTGCCACCGGCACTGCCGCTTGAGGGCGGGCCGGATGAGGCGGTGGTGCTTCTGGCCCTTCCGCTGCTGCGGGCGAACGGCGGTAACTGCCTGAAACCCGATGAAGTGGCTGAGCGGCCGGTGCGCTATCGCCAGCGCTGGCACGATGTCCGTAACGCCTTCGGGGACGATACCCGCCAGATTGCGGTGATGCAGCCGGAGCTGAGCCTGCGGTTTGCTCATCAGGACAACAGCGATTACCTGACCTGTGCTGTCGCCCGACTGCAGCAGGACTCGCAGGGCGCCTGGACACTGGACGAAACGTTTCTCCCGCCGCTCCTGACCCTGCAGGGCAGCCGCTGGCTGGTGACCCAGCTTGAACTGCTGATGACCCAGCTGCGCGCCCGTCTGAGCCGCCTGATGGCGATGCGCCGGGAAAGTAACGAGCGGATGGCGGATTTCGCCGTGGCTGACGTGTCCCTGTTCTGGCTGCTGAACGCGCTGAACAGCGCTGAGCCCGTGCTTGCGCAGTTTCAGCGCAACCTGCAAAGCCCGCCCGAGCGTCTGTATCCGGAGCTGGCCCGCCTGGCCGGCAGCCTGCTGACCTTTTCGCTGGCGCATCAGGTGAGCGCCATTCCGGCCTGGCAGCATGAGCAGCTTAACCGCGTTTTCCCGCCGCTGTTTGATTTACTGGGTGACCTGCTGGAAGCCAGCCTGCCGTCGCGGGTGGTGTCGGTGGAGCTGGAGCACGATCCGCGTCTTCACTTCTGGCAGGCCCGTCTGCATGATCCACGCCTGCGTGAGGGGGCCGATTATTATCTTTCCGTGCGATCTCCGCTGCCGGTGGCGCAGCTGCAGGAGCAGTTCCCGCGCCAGTGCAAGGTGGGCAGTCCGGATTATGTGCGGGGGATCGTCAATTCTTCCCGCGTGGGCGTGCCGCTGACGGCGCTTCGCCACGTGCCGGCCGCCATTCCGCTGCGCCTGGAAAATCAGTATTTCAGCCTCGACGTTTCCCATCCACTGGCCGCCGAAATGCTCGCGGGCGGGAGCTGCATGTTTTACGTCCCGGGGATGCTCGGCGAGCCTGAGCTTGAACTCTTTGCGGTACTGAGAACATGAGTGAGTTTACACGCGGCACCGCCGCGTCCACTGATATTGATGCGCTGCTGCAGGACACCTGGCTGCAGGTCATCAGCCTGCGCCACGGCCCGGCGTTCCTGGAAGGGGAAGGGCGGGTACTGTGGGAGCACTGTGTCGCCGGCGTGGAGCGCGTACAGCGTGAGCTGAAAGCGGGGGGACTTGATGAGGCCAGCTGTCAGCACATTCTCACCGCGCAGTGTGCGCTGCTTGATGAGGCGGTCAAAGGCCGCGGCGTGGAGGATGATGCCTGCGTGCAGTGGTATGACATCCCCCTGCAGGGGCATTTCCTCGGCACGATGGACGCCGGCGACACGCTGTGTGATCGGATGCGCGACGTGCTGCGTGAACCGGCTCCTGAGCCTGCCGTTGTGACCTGCTTCCAGCGGGTGATGATGCTGGGATTTCTGGGGAGTTTCCGCTCGCTGAACGACCCGGCGCGCCAGACGCTCGTCAGCGCACTCAGTGACCATGCCCCGCCGTTCAGTGCGCCACAGACCCGTCCGGTACTGGCGGAAAGCCCCCCGGGATGGCGAATGGGGGGCTGGCTGGGGTCATGGCCCGTACGTATTGCGCTGAGCGTGATAATGGTCGCCGCACTCTGGTGGGGGCTGAATCACTGGCTCGATCAGATACTGCTGACCCTGCTGCCGGACGCCGTGACATGAGCCCTGCACAGCAGCGGGGGCTGGCGCTGTGGGCCGCCCTGCTGAGCGGTGTGGTCTGCTTCGGCTTTCTGCCCGTGACGCGATCGGTGGCGGTGATCGTCTGGCTTGCCGCGCTGGTGCTGAGCGCGACGTTCTGGTACGCCTGCCATCGGCGCGTGGACCATGATGTCACCCTGCGTCTGGATGGCCTCCCGGACGCCTCTTACCGACAGCCCGTGGTGCTGGTCTGTGGTGATCTGCCGCAGGTCTGGCCGCATCAGTCTCCGGTGCTGACGGTCACACAGGGATGCTGGATACGCGTGGCGGACCGGCAGGATCCGGGGCAGGTGGCCCGTCAGGTGCTGTTGCAGCGTCCTGACTGGGGACGTCAGCTGTCCGTCATGGTCAGCGTCTGCCCGCAGAAGCACGCTGACAGCGGGCGGCTTACGCACCGTCTGCTGGCCCTGCGCTGGCAAATCAGCCGGCTCCGTAAGGAAACCGGCCATGCTGTGCCGCTGGTTCTGAAGGGGCAGGCCGGCAGCGCGATAACCAGCGAACCGTTCTGGCAGGTGGCGCTCCCGGGAGAAGATGTGAGGGTCTGGCAGGCGTCTTCAGTCCCGCGTTCCGTCGCGGCGTGGGTCTCCGGCGGCGGTGCGCCTGCGATGCAGCAGCAGGTGCTGATGAACGGCCTGACGGGCTGGTTTCATCAGTACGTTATCGCGTCGTTTACGGATGAGAACCCCGATGTTCCACCCGTCGCGCCCGCAGCACTGCTGTGGGGGATGGGGCCGGTTCTTGCCGGGAGTCTGTCATCGTCGGTCTGGACGGCATGGTTATCCCGTCACACCGCCCTGCAGCAGGTGGCCGGCTGGCAGCCTGCCGGCACGGACAGCCCGGCGATGTCACTGCTGCCTGATTTTATCCTTCCCCTGCTGCCTGCCGGTACGGGCGTCACGCCCCGCCAGCGCACCTGGCGCTGCGCGTCCGGGCTCTTCACGCTGGCGGCCATTGCGGCACTGCTCAGCAGTGGCTGGAATAACCGGCAGCTGTTGCACCGTCTGAGCTTCGACATTGCCCATTATGACTGCATTCCGGATGAGGACGACGGCCCGAAAGCCACTGCCGTTGCGGTACTGCGGGAGGATGCCGTTCTGCTGGATGACCTTGAGCGTAATGGCGTACCGGTCAGGATGAGCCTGGGGCTGTATCAGGGCGAACGCCTGCGCCTGCCGGTGCTGGATGCGATCCGCACGTATGTCCCTCCGCCGCCCGTACCTCAACCTGTGCCGGAACCGGCCCCGAAAATTGTGCGCCTTGACAGCATGTCGCTGTTCGCCTCCGGCAAAGCTGACCTGAAAGCGGGCTCCACCAGAATGCTGGTGAACTCGCTGGTTGGCATTAAGGCGAAGCCGGGCTGGCTGATTGTGGTGTCCGGTCATACCGATAACACCGGCAACCAGAAACTCAATCAGACGCTGTCCCTGAAACGTGCCGGAGCGGTACGCGACTGGCTGCGTGATACCGGTGACGTGCCGGAAAGCTGTTTTGCGGTGCAGGGCTACGGCGCGAGCCGCCCTGTTGCCCCTGACGACACGGCGGAAGGGCGTGCGCGCAACCGCCGCGTCGAAATCAGTCTGGTACCGCAGGCGGATGCCTGCCGGGCACCGGACGTAACCCCGGCGTCGTCGCAGGATGATGACGCTGATAACACTGTAACGGAGTGATTTTTATGGCAATTCCAGTTTATCTCTGGCTGAAAGACGACGGCGGCGCGGACATCAAAGGTTCCGTGGACGTTCAGGATCGCGAAGGCAGCATCGAGGTGGTGGCGCAGGAGCATAACCTGTACATCCCGACCGACAACAATACCGGCAAACTGACCGGCACGCGTATCCACACCCCGTTCATGTTCACCAAAGAAACCGACTCGTCCAGCCCGTACCTGTACAAGGCAGTGACCACCGGTCAGACCCTGAAATCGGCGGAGTTTAAGTGGTACCGCATTAACGACGCGGGTCAGGAAGTGGAGTACTTCAACACGAAGCTTGAGAACGTGAAGGTGGTAAAGGTGAACCCGGTGATGCATGACGTCAAGAACCCGGCCTTTGAGAAGCACAACCACCTCGAAGCCATCGAACTGCGCTACGAAAAAATCACCTGGACCTACAAAGACGGCAACATCATTCATTCCGATTCCTGGAACGAACGCGCCACCGCGTAAATCGCTTTTTATCCGTCAGTTTATTACGGCACACGCAGGTGTGCCGCTCTACAGGAGGTTTTTGTGTCTCTGATTCAGTGGGCAACACACTGGCAGAAGGATCCGCGCTTCAGCCGGAACTACACGGCGCGGCTTATTGAAAAAGCCTGCGCACTGGATGCGCAGCTTCACCGCGCGTACTGCGCGGGACAGCTGAAGGTGATAGCCGGCCCGCACCGTAAGGCCGGCCCCGGCGGAGGCGGGGATGCCCGTCTGCACATGACGCTGCAGCCAGCCGCAAATGCCAGTTGCTGGCACGTCATTCTTGATGACAGTGGAACCCGTCCCGTGAAGGTTGAAAAGCGGGAGCGTGTGGGGCAGCGCTTCTGACCGGCATCCGGCACGGCACCGGCTGCCTGTGCTGGATCAGGCCCTTTTTTTGCTGAGCGCCTGTAACCACGGGCGTTCAGCAAAGAAAGCATCACATCCCGGAAACAGACCTTATGGGCCTCGGTAACGGCCAGGGGCGGTAGCGTGTCCGAAAGGTCCCCAACAGTGAGTAAAAACAATATGGAAAACCCGGCAATCCTTCTCCGGCGTCTCAACCCTTACTGTGCCCGGGCGATGGAGGGGGCGGCTTCGCTCTGCCAGACCCGTGCGCACGCGGAAATCCTGCCGGAGCACTGGCTGCTGAAACTGCTGGAGCAGGGCGAAGGCGACCTGACGGTGCTGGCCCGTCGCTACGAGTGGGATATGGACGCCATCTGGCAGGATTTGCTCGGCTGGCTGGACAGGCAGCCGCGCTCCGTACGCCACCGCCCGCAGCTGTCTGACAACATCCGGACACTGATGCAGGAGGCCTGGCTTACAGCATCGCTTAACGGTGAAGCGCAAATCCGGAGCCTGCACCTGTTGATGGCCCTGGTGGAAAAGCAGAAGCTGGTGCGCTGCGACGGGCTGTGGCCCCTGCTGACGCCCGGTCAGAGCCAGCTGGAATGTCTCCGTCCGCTGCTGGACGCACAGTCGGACGAACGTCCGGACGTGCAGCACGAAGCCGAACTGGCGCAGAGCCACGGTGGTGAGGTGGAATTTATCGGCCGTCCTGTTGGTGCAGAACAGAAAGAGGGTGAGCTGCCCCCGGCGCTGCAGAACGCACTCGACAAATTTACCCTGGACGTCACCGCCAGAGCGAAGGAAGGCAAAATCGACCCGGTATTCGGCCGTGATACCGAAATCCGCCAGATGGTGGATATCCTCTCCCGCCGTCGCAAGAACAACCCGATACTGGTCGGCGAGCCGGGCGTGGGGAAAACGGCACTGGTTGAAGGCCTGGCACTGCGTATTGCAGAGGGTAATGTCCCGGCTTCCCTCCGACCGGTGGTTCTGCGCACCCTTGACCTCGGCCTGCTGCAGGCGGGTGCGGGCGTGAAGGGCGAATTTGAACAGCGCCTGAAAAACGTCATCGATGCCGTACAGCAGTCTCCGGTGCCGGTTCTGCTGTTTATCGATGAAGCCCACACTATTATCGGCGCGGGGAACCAGGCAGGGGGCGCGGACGCGGCCAACCTGCTGAAACCGGCACTTGCCCGCGGCGAACTGCGCACCATCGCCGCGACTACCTGGAGCGAGTATAAACAGTACTTCGAGCGCGATGCCGCGCTGGAGCGCCGCTTCCAGATGGTAAAGGTGGACGAGCCGGACGATGACACGGCCTGTCTGATGCTCAGGGGCCTGAAATCCCGCTACGCGGAACACCACCATGTGCATATCACCGACGATGCGGTCAAAGTCGCGGTCACGCTGTCCCGTCGCTACCTGACCGGCCGCCAGCTGCCGGACAAGGCCGTTGACCTGCTCGACACCGCTGCTGCCCGCGTGCGCATGAGCCTCGACACGGTACCGGAACAAATTGTGCGCCTGAACGCGCAGCTGACTGCGCTGGCACTGGAAGAGCAGGCGCTGCTGGACGATATTGCGGCGGGCGGCACCCGTCACAAAGAGCGGCTGAGTCTCATTGAACAACGGCGCAACGTCCTGGAAGAGACCCTGCAGCAGCAGGAAAATCGTACTGAAGCTGAACGCGGGATTGCCCGACAACTGCTGGCCAGCCGTCAGGGTATCAGCCGGCAGGCAGAGATTGCAGCGCTGCAGAAACAGCTGGCACAGGCACGGCAGGGCGATGCGCTGATTCAGGTGGATGTTGACACCCGCACCGTCGCCAGCGTGATTGCTGACTGGACGGGCGTGCCACTTTCATCGCTGATGAAAGACGAACAGGCAGGACTGCTGACGCTTGAAAACGACATCGGCAAACGCGTGGTGGGGCAGGACGTTCCGCTCAGTGCCATTGCACAGCGCCTGCGCGCGGCGAAGACCGGACTGACGTCCGAAAACGGCCCGCAGGGCGTGTTCCTGCTGGCCGGCCCGAGCGGCGTGGGGAAAACCGAAACCGCGCTGGCGCTGGCGGATGTGCTGTATGGCGGTGAGAAGTCGCTGATTACCATCAACCTGTCCGAGTACCAGGAGCCGCATACCGTTTCCCAGCTGAAAGGCTCCCCGCCGGGCTACGTCGGCTACGGTCAGGGCGGAATACTGACCGAAGCGGTGCGCAGGCGCCCGTACAGCGTGGTACTGCTGGATGAAGTGGAAAAGGCGCACCGCGACGTCATTAACCTGTTCTATCAGGTGTTCGACCGCGGCTTTATGCGTGATGGCGAAGGCCGTGAAATCGACTTTCGCAACACCGTTATTCTGATGACCGCCAATCTCGGCAGCGACCACATAATGCAGTTGCTGGATGAACGGCCGGATGCGACAGAAACTGAGCTGCACGAACTGCTGCGCCCGGTTCTGCGCGACCACTTTCAGCCGGCGCTGCTGGCCCGCTTCCAGACGGTGATTTATCGTCCGTTAGCAGAAACTGCCATGCGCACCATCGTGGAGATGAAGCTTGCACAGGTCAGCAGGCGTCTGAACCGTCACTACGGTCTGACCACGCAGATTGATGAAGGCCTTTACGACGCCCTGACGGCCGCCTGCCTGCTGCCGGACACCGGTGCACGCAACGTCGACAGCCTGCTGAACCAGCAAATACTGCCGGTACTGAGTCAGCAACTGCTGACCCACCTGGCCGCAAAGCAGATGCCACACGCCCTGACGCTCGGCTGGAATGAGGATGAGGGGATTGTACTGGAATTTGACCGGATACAGGGAGTAAACGCATGAGTAACATGCTGCCGTTAAGGTTCAGCCATAATCATCATCTGCTGGCGGTTAAGGGCTGTCAGTCAGCGCTGGACGTGCTGGCTTTTGAGGGCGACGAGGCCCTGAGCAGGCCGTTCAGCTACCGCATTGAATTCACCAGCGGTGACCATGCTATCAGCAAAGAGATGATGCTGATGAAGGCCGGCTCCCTGACCCTTCAGGCGCCGGTCGACCAGGGCTGGGGCACTAAAATGCAGCAGGTCGTGCGCACCCTTCAGGGGGTGGTGAGTGGATTCGAACGCCTCAGCACCTCGAAGGATGAAACCCGTTACGCCCTGACGCTCACACCGCGTCTGGCGCTGCTTGACCGTTCGCACCAGAACGCCATTTACCAGGATATGTCCGTCCCGCAAATCGTGGAAAAAATCCTGCGGGAGCGTCACAACATGCGCGGCCAGGATTTTCTGTTTTCACTGGGGCAGGCATACCCGCGCCGTGAGCAGGTGATGCAGTACGGCGAGGACGACCTGCACTTTATCACCCGCCTGCTGGGTGAGGTGGGCATCTGGTTCCGCTTTACCACCGATACACGCCTGAACATCGACGTGGTGGAGTTTTATGACGGTCAGCAGGGGTATGAGAAAGGCCTGACGCTACCCTCGGTGCCGCCATCAGGGCAGCATTCTGAGGGAAGGGATTCGGTATGGGGCATGACGAGCCACCACCGCGTGGTACCGAAACAGGTGAGCACCCGCGACTACAACTACCGCCAGGCCACGGAAGACATGAACACACAGGTGGATGTGAGCTGCGGGGATGAGACCACCTGTGGGGAGGCTTACCACTGGGGGGATAACTGGCTGACGCCGGGCAGTGCGCATGACCGCAATCCGGCACCGGAGTCCGGTGCGTTTTACGCCCGTATTCGTCACGAACGCTACCTGAATGACCAGACCCGGGTGCAGGCTATCACCAGCAGCCCGGCCCTCTCTCCGGGGCAGGTGCTGAAAGTCACCGGCGGGCACGAAGTGGCAGACGTGTTTGCTCAGGGCGTGGTCATCACGGCGATACACAGTCATGCGCGCCGTGATGAAGATTTTAGCGTCAGCTTCAACGGCATCCCGGACAGCACGGATTTATGTTTCCGTCCTGAGCCGGGAGCACGCCCGGTAATGGCCGGCACATTACCGGCCCGCGTCACCAGTACCACCGAGAATGACACCTACGGGCATATCGATAAAGACGGCCGCTATCGCGTCAACATGCTGTTTGACCGCGATACCTGGGAAACGGGTTTTGAAAGCCTGTGGGTGCGGCAGTCCCGTCCGTATGCCGGCGACACTTACGGCCTGCATCTGCCGCTGCTGGCAGGTACGGAAGTGGCGGTTGGTTTTGAGGATGGTAACCCGGACAGACCGTACATCTCCGGCGTACTGCACGACTCAGCACACGGCGACCACGTTACCATCCGGAACTACAGGCGCAACGTCCTGCGCACGCCGGCAAACAACAAAATCCGCCTTGATGACAGCCGTGACCAGGAGCATATCAAGGTCTCCACGGAGTACGGCGGCAAGAGCCAGCTGAATCTCGGTCATATCGTCGACGGCGAAAGGAAAAAACGCGGGGAGGGTTTTGAGCTCAGAACCGACAGCCGGGGCGCTATCCGTGCGCAGAAAGGGCTGTTTATCAGCGCGGACGGCCAGACAAAAGCGCAGGGGCAGGTGCTGGAGATGGAGCCTGCACTTGCAAGGCTTTCAGCGGCATTAGTCGAAATGGAATCCCTTGCCGCCAGTGCACAGCAGGCACAGGCACTGGCGGCCGATGTCAGTCGTCAGCAAACACTCCTGAAGCAGAAAATTGAACAACTGCATGAGGAGGTGATCCTGGGCAGTGCACCAAAAGGAATGGCGCTGGTCAGTGGGGAAGATATGCAGTTGTCTGCTGGCGATAATCTGACACTGACGGCTGGCAGGCAGCTGGATGTCGGAGCAAAAAAAGACTTCACGCTGGCCGCAGGTAAACAACTGAGCCTGTACAGTCGTGAAGGTGCAAAGCTGTTCAGCTCCCATAACGATATTGATATTCAGGCTCAGGGCGGAAACATCACCACGTGGTCCACGCAGGACACGCATATATCGAGTGGTAAGAAGCTGGTTGTTACGGCGCAGGATGAACTGACGCTGGTATGCGGGGGCGGCTATATCAAAATCAAAGGCGGAAATGTTGAGATTGGTGGGCCGGGCAAACTGCTCATCAAGAACACGGGCATTAAGAAAGCTGGCACCGGTAGTCTACAGGGCGTGATGAAATCATTCGAACCAGAAAGTTTTGATGAAAAATTCATTATCAGAAATGCATTAACTCAAGAACCATTACCAGGAAAGGCTTATAAAATAACCATGCCAAATGGATCAGTTGTTACTGGTATAACAGATTCATTAGGCGCAACATCACTTAACTCTTCAGATTTAATAGGTGATATATTAATGGCACTTAATGAACGTTAAGTTATTTTGAGGTGTGTCTATGTTAGGTTTGGTGTTTTTTATAATTTTTTTATACTCTGTTTTGATTGGTAGTATCTTATATATAATTGTTGGCTTTTTGCATAATCCAATTTGTGGTATATGGAAGAATATAGGTAAATGGTGTATGTGTGTGGTTTTGTCTTATGTTTTTATCTTTTTTCTTCAATCGCATGGAGTTCCAATTATTAGGTGATTTCATTTTTAATAAAATAAAAGGGCTATGTTGTTAATGAATAAAAAAGTAGAAGTAACCAGAACTTTGGATTTAAAGTATGATGATAATGGCCGCCCTTCGTGGCGTTCAAGCCCTTCACATAAAAATATTAAAGTTCGTGGTGGGT
The DNA here is from genome assembly GCF_000773975.1 of Erwinia typographi. Classification (GTDB taxonomy): domain Bacteria; phylum Pseudomonadota; class Gammaproteobacteria; order Enterobacterales; family Enterobacteriaceae; genus Erwinia; species Erwinia typographi. Next base: position 19,225 of record NZ_JRUQ01000014.1, on the reverse strand, counting down.
GTGACTTGCCTCCTCACCTACCGGGATTGATTATTCTCGTTCATGGTGTTAATTCAACTGGTGAATGGTATCAAAATGCAGAAGAGTCTCTCTGTAAAGGGTTGAATATTCGACTGGGACTGAAAGGAACCCCATTTTCTTTGAAACCGAACAAATATAGTACAGATAGTTCGGTTTTAGTTGAAAACGAGGGGCAGACCACTTCACCTCTGGCTCGTAGAGAACTTGTTGAAGACAATGAAAGATCGCCAATAATTAGATTCTATTGGGGGTATTCTTCTGCGAGTGGTGAAGAGGAAAAATATGTTATTCCTTTAGCTAATATTAACGGCGAAGATTTTCATCAAATGAAAAGAAAGGGTATGAAATTAGATGAAATTAGAAATAAAGGACCATACATATGGGGTGGGGGACCATTCCAAAATGGCACGAATAATTTACACTCACTTTGGAGTAACTATGGATTTGATGAAAATTTAGCAGGAATTTTCGGGGTGAAAATTCAGTATTTTAATGAAGATAAAGATAGGCTTTTGACAAATGCTCCGCCACGGAAATACTACTCCCATGCAGCTAATAGGCTCGCGAAGCTTTTAGACCGTATTAGAGATAAGTATCCAAATGACACTGTTAGTATTATATCTCATAGCCAGGGAACCATGATTTCACTAGCCGCAGTGGCATTAGCTAAAAAAGGACCAGATGCTCTCTTTATTTTAAACTCACCTTATGCAATGCATAATAGCCAACTGAATGAGTTTTCAATTCCTCAGCAAGAGAGAATTTCTCCTAATGGCAGAGAGAGTACTTTATCATCAATAATTGAAAAAATTGCAAAACAAACCTCGCATCTTTCCGCTGTCGGTTATGAAGGACTATGTGTAGGTAAGTTTTCTGATAATTCTAGCTGGAAGCCTAATGGGGAAAATGTACTTGGAAATGAAAAGATACAAGAACGCGACAATCACGGAAGAACTTATATCTATTTTTGCCCTCATGACCGAGTTATGGGTTCATTACCGCTTCGCTCAATAGGATGGCAAGGTCTACCAAATGACAAAAAAGGAAGTCCACACCCATTACTAATTAAATTTAAAAACAACTTATACCAAAGAATGTTGGCTAGAAACACACCATGTGGTTCTAATCCTGACCAATATACACCATTTGGCACATTATCTGATGGGAAGCCATTTTGGGATGATGAAGGTGATAAATATCAGAGTAGTAGTAATACATATCCTGATCCACCGAAATGGCAAACAGTGTTTGTGAACGCCGAGAAAGTTCCTGAACCAATTAATGCCAATGAGTTGGCGGATTTTGACCAAACTAGAGTAGGTAAAGAACATGGTTCAATACAACGTGATGGGTGGGGAGAGATAAACCCGAAAACTGGTAAAAAAAATGATAACACATATGATAATTACATCGACTTATATCCAAATAAAGACGTTGTCATAGGTTATAAAGAACTTCCAAGTGGTTATCAGAAAGAGTTAACAAGAAAAGAAACTTTCGAAGAAAAAGATAATAGATTACGAAGTTATGTATCTCAACCAACAGATCACAGCACACTGCCTGGAAGTAATATATTTATGTCCAGAGTGGTCGCTTATGATTTACCTATAGGTCATTGCGACGCTACGTGGGATAAAGAGTTTATTTCGGAAATTCGATATCTTGCTGATTGGACAACCGGATCTGATCCTTATATTAATTCTGGTATTGTGGAAAGTATAAATGAACCATCAATGATAAGTCGCGAAACCGGTATTGAGGAAATGATTCGTGAAAAAGCAAAGGAATACGGTTATTAAATGGGTAAGTACATAATTGTATTCGGAGATGCCACTTCACATGGAGGCAAAGTAACTTCAGCCTCGTCCAGTTTTGATATCTCAGGTAATAATGCAGCGCTTTTAAATGACACAGTGTCATGCCCTGAGCATGGCACAAATAAAATAATTGAGTGCGATGCTTCTGCATATGAAGAAAACGGGTGTGGCATTGTACTACATGGCTGCAAGACGCAGTGTGGCGCGAGTGTCATCGCAGGTATGCAGGATATGGAGGTAGGCTGATGGGATGGTCTCTGCCGGAAGTACCCGAAAAAGAGACGGTACCCAACTGGTCGCCGTGGATCTGCCTGCTGATTATTATCCTGGGGCTTTTCATTGGGTTGCTTGTTGCGGTGCTGAAATCACCTGCAACCGGCCTCCCTTCGTTGAGCAGTGGGTACTGGCTACCACTGACGATCTGGACGTTTGCTGGTATTACGGCAGCCATTACGGTTTACAGTTTCTGGTGTGAGGTGCTGGCCACCCGTGTCTGGAACTGGAATGAGTGGTGCCGGAATATGCGCCTGGCATGGCGCATACGTGCGCATCAGCACCTCGCTATTCTCAGTCATGTTTTTATCACGGCTGAGCCGGGTTTGTTGTCGCGTCTGGCTCACACGCAGGAAGAGGACCGTTCAGATACACCGCCTTTAACGCTGCTGCCGGGAGAACCGCTCACCCCCGGAATTTCACGTTTTGAGCAGCTACTCCGCCATCTCATTTCCCGGATAACGCCCTCACTTCTGCGGCGATATCCCTCGGGTCCGTTACAAATTATTGTTCAGACCAACGGGGGCGATAAAGACCGTGAATCTCTGTCATTCCATCGTATCTGGACAGCTGCCCCCCTGCCCTGGAAAGCCGGTATTCATTTTCAGGATGCGGGCGCGTCTTTTGGTGACTGGAATCAGTTTGTGGGAGAAATAAAGCGGCCCGTACTGGTACTGGCGATGTACTACCGGGTGCCTGACGATGTCATGCCGGAATTTGCCTGCGCGTTATTTTTGATGCCGCCGTCGATGCTGGAGCAGGGCGAACACAAAAATGCGCTGCGGCTGTTTCGGGCGATGCCGCTCAGCACCCGCATGCTTGCAACTGAACTCAGTGAATTACGGGATATGGCCCTGACGCCGGCCACCCGGAAGCATCTTGTCTGGCACTGCGGGCTGTCAGATGCACCACGGCAGTCAATGAGCAGGGTGCTGAATGACCTGTCGGTCCCTTTGTATGAGGGTATTGGTACGGGGGGCGTCATTGACTATGACAGCGCATGCGCCCGTTATGGCGGTCTTGCTGGCTGGTCAGCCATCGGGGCGGCCGCTGATATGGCCGCATATGGCCCCGTCTGTCAGTGGCTTTTTATCGGAGGGGAACATGACGCCTGGGCCGTGACTCTTGGAAATGCCGCGCCTGCTGTCGGGCATGATCACTACGTTGTTCCGGCCCCTTTTCCCGGGGGCTCTGTTTTGATGGCATTACTGCTGAACACCGGGCTGTACAGCCTGATGCTCCAGTGTTTCCCTTCAACTGCATTATCCTGGCCGGGGATAACCCTCCTGCTGCTGTCACTGACAGTGACATTGCCCGGGGGTGCCATTTTGCTTCGACGGGCAACGGCCCGTCTTCAGCGCCCCGTATTTATCAGGGCTGCCCGACAGTCAGGAAAGGAATAACCGGCATGAAAAAGGTTTCGAAGCCCCTGGGGGCAGGGCTGCTCATCGTGGCCGTCCTGTTTATGGTGCTTTTTGCTCTTGCACAGACAACACATTTGCCCTCCGGAAAAGGTAACGATAATTTCTGGTATGTGCTGGCAGGTTTCATCACCCTCACTGCTGCGCTGTGTACCCTGGTTTTTTTTACTTTGTCCGGGCAGAAAAATCTTTCTCCCGTTACGCCAGATCGCGAAAGTGATGGGAGTGATGAAAAAACACCGGATCAGTATGATTTATCAGCACTCAGCAGCCATCTCAGAAGACGGTATTCGCTGTTGTGGCGGCGTAAAGTCCGTCTGCTGCTTGTCACTGGCGATGAGGCGGCGATCGAACAGCTGGTACCTGGCCTGCAGGAAAACCAGTGGCTTGAAGGCAACAGCACCGTTCTGATTTACGGCGGCAGACTGACAGCAGATCCTGACGTCGAAAAATACACCGCGCTGCGTAAACTGCGCCGTGGCTGTCCACTGGATGGGATTGTCCGGGTGATGCCGCCTGCACTGAACCTCACACCACAAATCAGCGACAGCGACCTTCGCGGACTGGAAAAAATCAGCGAACGGCTGCGCTATTCCGCCCCGGTCTGGCTGTGGCAACTGTGTGACAGTCAGTGGACACAGACGACGCGTACTGAGCAGACGACAGGCGCGATCTTCCCGCTGCGCGCAGAACCTGACGATATCACCCGTCAGCTTGAACAGATGCTGCCGGTACTGCGGGCGCAGGGCGTGCAGCAGGTGATGGCGAACAACCGCCACGATTTCCTGCTGCGTCTGGGCCAGTCCCTGAAAGAGGGCGGTATTGCCCGCTGGACTCAGCAACTGGTGCCATGGCTGTCTGTATCACAACAGCATGTTCCGCTGCGTGGCCTGATGTTCAGTCTGCCGGCGCCAGTATCGGTGGACACGTCTGAGGATAAACCGTCTCCGGATGACCGGGAGACATACGTTCCTGAATCCCTGCGCCATGCGCTGACCCTGCCCGCGACCTGGCAGGGCATCACTGACGACTGCACCCGTATACGCGGCCGCCGTGTGGGTATGGCCCGGGAGCAGACGCTCGCCCGGGCCCTGATGGCCATTATCTGTTTATGGGGTGCGGGAACACTGCTGTCTTTTGCGGTTAACCGCCAGCAGATAGTTTCTGTCGCGCAGCAGGCTCATGCCCTGGTGGAGCACCCTTCCGTGTCGGATTACCAGTTGATGGCCCTGCACACCCTGCGTAATGACGCCGGTCATCTGCAGCACCGCATTCAGGAAGGCGCCCCGTGGTATCAGCGTTTCGGCCTGGACCATAACCGGTCGCTGTTTAACGCGATGCTGCCCTGGTATGGCGTGGCGAACAACCGCCTGATACGCGACCCGGCGAATGAGGCGCTCATGCAGAAGCTCAGCGTGCTGGCAAACTCTGCACCGGACAGCGACAGACGGGCAAAGCTGGCCAGGCCGGGCTATGACCAGCTGAAAGCCTGGCTGATGATGGCCCGACCGGATAAAGCCGACGGCGCATTCTACGCGCAGACCATGAAAACCGTTCAGCCGGTGCGGATGGGTATTTCCACCGGCCTGTGGCAGAGCCTGTCACCGGATTTGTGGGCCTTCTGGATTGGTTTATTACCACAGCAGCCACAGTGGAAAATCACGCCGGATACGCAACTGGTGAACCAGAGTCGTCAGGTGCTGTTGCAGCAGATTGGTCGCCGTAACGCAGAAGGGACGCTGTATGAAAACATGCTTCTGTCCGTGCGACGTAATTTTGCCGATGTCTCTCTGGAAGACATGACCGGCGGTACCGATGCCCGCAGCCTGTTCACCACAGGGGCTGTGGTACCGGGCATGTTCACGCGCCAGGCATGGGAAGGGAGTATTCAGCAGGCAATTGATAAGGCCGCCAGTTCACGCCGGGATGAAATCGACTGGGTGCTGAGCGACAGCCGCAGGGCAGTATCGGCAGACCTGTCGCCGGAAGCGCTGAAAGCCCGCCTGACTCAGCGCTACTTCACCGACTTTGCCGGCAGCTGGCTGAACTTTCTCAACAGCCTGTGGCTGAATCCTGCGCACAATATTGCCGATGTCACCGATCAGCTGACGCTGATGAGTGATGTGCGTCAGTCGCCGCTGATTGCCCTGATGAACACTCTTGCCTGGCAGGGACAGACCGGCCAGCAGCGTGAAGGTCTTTCAGACTCCATCATCAAATCAGCTAAAAACCTGGTGGGCGGAAAAGACAAGCCCGTGATTGACCAGTCTGCGTCAGGCCCGCAGGGGCCTCTGGATGAAACCTTTGGCCCGCTCCTGGCGCTGATGGGGAAAAACAGGGGGAGCAACGTGATGTCGGCAGATAACTCGCTGAGCCTGCAGACGTACCTTACCCGTATCACCCGCGTGCGTCTGCGCCTGCAGCAGGTGGCCGCCAGCACCGACCCGCAGGAGATGATGCAGACGCTGGCGCAGACCGTTTTTCAGGGCAACAGTGTGGACCTAACGGACACCCGGCAGTACGGCAGCCTGATTTCGGCAAGCCTCGGCGAAGAATGGAGCGGTTTTGGCCGTACGATGTTTGTGCAGCCGCTTACCCAGGCCTGGGAGACCGTGCTTCAGCCGTCGGCGGCGAGCCTCAATGACAAATGGAGCCGCTCGGTGGTGACGAACTGGCACACCGCCTTTGACGGTCGCTATCCGTTTGCTGCGGGTAAAAGTGATGCTTCCCTGCCGATGCTCGCCGAATTTGTGCGCCGGGACAGCGGACGCATTGAGCGCTTCCTGACGACGGAACTCAGCGGTGTGCTGCACAAAGAAGGCAGCCAGTGGGTACCGGATAAGGTCAACGGCCAGGGGCTGAGCTTTAACCCGGCCTTCCTGCGGGCCGTTAACCAGCTGAGCCAGCTGTCGGACATTCTGTTTACCGACGGCAGCCAGGGGATCAGCTTTGAGCTGCAGGCCCGGCCGGCACCGCAGGTGGTGGAAACCCTGCTGACCATTGATGGCCAGCAGCTGCGTTACTTCAACCAGATGGCCGGGTGGCAGAGTTTTCGCTGGCCGGGCGAGACGTACAAACCCGGCACCATGCTGACCTGGACCTCTGTCAGTGCCGGTGCGCGACTGTTCGGGGACTACGACGGGACCTGGGGCTTTATTCGCTGGCTGGAGCAGGGCACGCGTCAGCAGCTTGACCGAAGTCAGTGGATGATGAGTTTCACCGCCCCGGATGGCAGAACCCTGCAGTGGGTTCTGCGCTCCCAGCTCGGAAGCGGCCCCCTGGCGTTACTGGCCCTGCGCGGTTTCACGCTGCCGGAGCAGATATTCAGCGTTGACAGCGCCGCCACGGCGCAGGCACTGATGGCAGGCAACGGGAACAGTGACATGGACGGGATGGAATAATGAATACGCTGCAGAATCTGGTTACCGCCTGTCAGGCGGATGAATCCCTGCTCAGAGAGCAGGCGCAGTCACGCACTGAATACTGGCAGCTCTGGCTGGCCCCGGTCAGCGATATCCTCCCTGCCGGAGAAGACCCGGGATACGACGATGATTTCCAGCGTATCCGCGAGGAGGTCAACAGGCTCTCCGGCACCGATACTGCGCTGATTTGCCAGCTGGCTGAAAAACTGCTGACCACGGCGACCAAGGATATCCGGGTTGCCACTTTTTACTGCTGGGCGCGTCTGCACCAGGACGGTGAGGCCGGCCTGGCTGAAGGGCTTGAACTGCTGGCGGGGTTGCTGCAGCGCTATGGCGGGCAGCTTCATCCGCAGCGCGCCCGCAGCCGACGTGCCGCGCTGGAGTGGCTGGCCGGCGCCCGCGTCCTGGACAGCCTTTCTCTGTATCCGGAAGTTGTGCCTGAGGATGCACAGCGAACCGCCGGGGCGCTGCTGCTCATCCGTGACGGTCTGGCGGCTGAGCCGGAAGCATCACGGCCCGCGCTGAATGCGCTGTACAGCGCACTGGCATCCCGTCTGATGAACGGCGGAGGTGTGGATGCCGTTGTGCCGCAGAACGCCGGTTGCGGGGCGCAGCCGGCAGAGCATGTTGCACCGGCGCTCTGCCGCATCACGTCCGGTCAGGATTTGCTGGCTCAGGCCCGCGCCCTTACCGGGTATCTGCGTGAACAACCGGATGGCTGGCTTGCCGCCCACCGGCTGATGAAAAGCCTGCGTCATGACACGCTGAGCGCCATTCCGGCGCCGGATGCGCAGGGGAAAACGCGTATCGAACCGCCGCGGGCCGACCAGCGGGCGATGCTCAAACGGCTGTACCTGCAGCAGAGCTGGCCGGAGATACTGGAACAGGCGGACAGCACTTTTTCGCGCGGTGCCAATCACCTCTGGCTTGACCTGCAGTGGTATATCCATCAGGCGCTGGTGAAGTCCGGGCAGGACGTGCTGGCCGGCATCATCATCGCCGACCTGAAAGGGCTGCTGTGTCGCCTCACCGGGCTTGAAACGCTGGCGTTTAACGACGGTACTCCCTTTGCCGATGAGGTCACGCTGAACTGGATAAAACAGAGCGTGCTGGATGACATGTCCGGCTGGCGGGATGAACCGGTCAGTGCCATCATCCCGGCTGACAACGATGTTCTCGCACTTGAACCGGAAGCGCTGGCAAAAGCGGACAGCGAAGGGCTTGAAGCCACGCTCCACTGGCTGCAGACGCGCCCGGGAATGGATACCACGAAAGACAAATGGCTGCTCCGCCTGCTGATGGCCCGCGTGGCGGAACAGAAGGGTAAGAATGAGCTGGCGCTGCATCTGCTGGGTGAACTTGACGGTGCAGCGCAGTCTGTCACTCTCACGCAGTGGGCGCCGGCACTGTTGTTTGAAGTGAAATCACGGCGGTTCAGACTGCTGCGCATGAAAGCCTCCCGCAGCGACACCGGTAAATCCCGGCTTCAGCCGGAGATGGATCAGCTTCTGGCAGGGCTCATTGCGCTCGATCCGGCCGGCAGTGCGGTGCTTTGCGGGTAACCCCCCCGGCCTCCCTTAAAACACTCATATTCAGGTTCTTATGGACGATTTAACGCTGCGCTATTACGACGCCGAAATGCGCTATCTGCTTGAGGCCGGCGAAGAGTTTGCCCGCGCTCACCCGGAACAGGCGGCAATGCTCAACCTTGATAAAGCGGGCGCGCGCGACCCGTACGTGGAGCGTCTGTTCGAGGGCTTTGCCTTTCTTATGGGACGTTTGCGTGAAAAACTTGACGATGACCTGCCGGAGCTGACCGAAGGGCTGGTCAGCCTGCTGTGGCCGCATTACCTGCGCACCATTCCCTCAATGTCAGTGGTGGAGTTCACCCCGGACTGGCGTGAAATGAAAGAGCCGGTGCGTATTGTCAAAGGCTTCGAAGTGAATTCGCGGCCGATTGGTGAAAAAGGCACGCGCTGCCGGTACACCACCACCCGGGATATCGCCCTTCAGCCGCTGTCGCTCGAACGTGTCCGTCTGGCAACCGATCCGGATGGCCGCTCGGTTATCACGCTGCGCTTTCACTGCAGTCCCCTTGCGGACTGGAGCCGTGTCGATCTCAGTGAGCTCCCGTTCCACTTCAATGCCGATGCGCCGCTGGCCTGCGCGATGCATGAAGCCTTTACCATGAATATCGCGCGCCTGTGGCTGCGAATGCCGGGTGACACGGACAGAAGACCGCTTGACGGGTATTTCACTGCCCTGGGATTTGGTGACGATGACGCACTTTGGCCGAAGGGGGACAGTCGTTTCAGTGGCTACCAGTTGCTGCTGGAGTATTTCACCTTCCGCGAGAAATTCATGTTCACAGGCCTGCGTGGGCTGGAAACAGTGGATTTCCCGGCTGAAATTCCCTGGTTTGAAATCGACGTGGTGCTGGCGGCGCGCTGGGAGCATGACTTCAGCTTTACCGGAAAACATCTGCGCCTGAACTGCGTGCCGGTCATTAACCTGTTCCCGCTGGAGTCCGACCCGCTGACGCTGAACTCCCTGCAGACCGAATACCTGCTGCATCCGATGCGCGTACAGGATGGCCATACCGAGATTTACGCCGTGGACTCGGTGATGTCCTCCGGTCAGCAAACCTGGGTGCCGTTCTCAAGCTTCCGCCACAAGGGCGGCATGATGCGTCATGAGGCCCCGGAATATTACTGGCACACCCGCATGCGCCGTGGCCCGTCCGGACTGCACAACACCTGGTTTATCCCTGGCGGCGAAGCGTTTGATAACCACACCGTGCCGGAAGGCGAAAGCCTGTCGCTCACGCTCACCGGCACCAACGGGCAACTGCCACGGCGTGCGCTGCAGAGCACCGTACTCGATACGGTAATGAAAACCACCTCCACCCGTATTGCCGTGTGCAACCTCTGTGCGCCGACTCTGCCCTGTTATCCGCCCGCGCAGGACCGCTTTCACTGGCGCGTGCTGAGCCACCTCGGCAGCGGATTCCTGTCCATGATGGATAACGCCGACGTGCTGCGCGGTACGCTGGCGCTGTATGAGTGGACCGGCAGCGAAATGAACCGCCGTCGCCTCGACGCCATCACTGACGTGAAGCACAGTGAAGCGGAGCGCTTCGAGCAGGGGTATCTGGTGCGCGGCGTACAGATTGAGGTGACGCTGGACAGTCATGGCTTTGCCGGCCACGGTGATATCTGTCTGTTCGGCGAGATGCTGAGCCGTTTTTTCGCACTTTATACCGACATCTATCTGTTTAACCGCCTGATTATTATCCTGCAACCGACCGGAGAGCGCCTGGAATGGGAAGAGAAGCACAACCGCCGCATTCCCGGCTGACCCCGCGGCTGGCCGCAGACCTTCACCGCATGAACTTTTACCGCCTCTGTCAGCTGCTGGAGAAGATGAATCCAGACCGGCCACCAATGGGCTCAACCAGCCACCCCGCAGACGACCCGGTGCGATTTACGCCGCATCCGGGGATGGGCTTCCCGGTCAGTGAGTTGAAGGCGGTGGAGTACGATGAGGACGATGACGGCAGGCCGCCGGTTATCCGGACCACCTTTATGGGGATGTACGGCGTGGATTCGCCGCTGCCGACCGCGTATCTCGATGACATCACCCAGCGCCGGGAAGGCCACGAGGCGCTGCAGGGCTTCCTGGATATTTTCAGCCACCGCATTCTGACGCAGTTTTACCGCATCTGGCGTAAATACTCTTACCCGGCCTCGTTTGAGCCCGGAGGCACCGACAGCATCTCGCAGTCACTGCTGGGCCTGGTGGGGCTGGGGATCCCCGGCACGGCCAGCCACATTGCCACTCCGGTATCGCGCTTTCTGGCGCTGCTTGGCGTTCTGCGTCAGCCGGGCAAAACGCAGGAAGGTATGCAGGCACTCGTGACCCTGCTGGCTCCGGAGACCACCGTAACGGTCAGTCCGTACTGCCTGCGGCCGGTGGCGGTCAGTCAGCCGCCGGGTTTTTACGGCGATAACGATTTTCTGCTGGATGGCAACACGCCTCTGGGGGATGAGGCGATGGATGCCGGCAGCCAGTTGCTGGTTGCCCTCTCGACGGATAACCAACAGGATGTGCAGGGCTGGAAGCCGGATGGCCTGTTGTATCAGGATTTCCTGGTCCTGCTGCGGGTATATCTGGGCTGGCGATTTAAGGCAAAAATTACCCTGACCACCGCAACCCGGTTGCTGGCCGTGCCTCCACTGGGCGACGCCCCTTTCTGGCTGGGTATGAACGGCGTACTGGGTATCGAAGGCGACGACTTCCCGGACGATACCCCTCAGACCTTTACAACAGAACTGGGTTATTACACCGGGCTGACGCCTGCGCATCCACAACAAGGAAACCTACGTGTTACGTACAAGTTTGACTAAAACCGCCTGCTGGCTGTTGCCGCTGCTGACCGTCAGTCTGGTTGGCTGCGGGGTGACGCAGGACGTCACCGACGGTACCGAATCGGCCCTCAGCGCCATATTTTACAAAAAGATTAAGGTTCTGCATCTGGACTTTACGGCGCGGGAAGCGCTGAACACCGACTCCCGAGAAAGTAACCCGCTGTCTGAGCCGGTGGTTATTCGTGTCTGGCAACTGAAAGACCGTAAAACCTTCGACAAAACGGTTTACCCGCAGTTGCTGAAGGATGGCGACACCCTTCTGAAGGCTGATTTGCTGGTCAGCCGTGATGTGGTGGTGAAGCCTGGCGGGGATGCCAGCCTCAACATGCCGATGGAGACCGGCGCGCAGTTTGTGGCGGTGGTGGGGCTGTTCCGGCATCCGGATATGGTCAGTAACACCTGGAAGCGGGTCATCAGGCGTAACGAGCTGGAACCGGATAAACCCCGCATTCTGGAAGCCGGTGACAATCATCTGACGCTGCAGCCGCTTAAGGACAACTGATGCCCCGTGGACATAACACGCCTTCGCTGTATGAAATACTGACCGGCCACTTTTCCGGAGGGCTGGCGCTGCAGCAGGTAAATGAAGAGAACCAGGTGATCCTGTCCGTTCTCGACAATATACAGCGCATTCTTAACTGTCGCGCCGGTACGCTGGCGCATCTCCCGGATTATGGTCTGCCGGATATGACCCGGCTCCTGCAGGGTATGCCGGGGACCGCCCATGAACTGATGGGGATCCTGTCGGGCGTGCTGCTCAGATACGAACCGCGGCTGAAGAAAATTGACGTGGTGCTTCTTGAACAGGACATCCCGGGCGAACTGCGCTATGCAATTGATGCTGAGCTTAAAGGGATTGGTCTGGTGCGCTACGGCACGGAATTTATGCCCGAAGGGCGCGTGCTTCTTCGCCATTTTAAACGGCAGTATCCTGACGCCGGTCCTCACTTCTGACCTTACTTCGTAGAGGGAAAGCATGTCAGCAAAAGCCCTTTTTCTGAAAAAATTAAAGAGCCTGAAGCCCGGCGGTACTTCCTTTGATTCCAGGGCGGCGGCAGATATGGCGGCATTCTGCCAGCGAATAATGCAGTTGCAGGATACCACGGTGACCTGGCTTGCCGGAATGGAGGTACAGGTAAGTGACGGTTACTGCACCCTGACGAAATGCTTATCAGCAACACCGCGTTCACGGTGCCCTGTTTTGAACTTCATTATGAGAACCGGGTGGTGAAATTCACCCCGGCGTTTTTATACGGCCAGGGCGTGACGGGATGTGTGGACGTGACCCTTGTTATCACCGGAGAGGTGCGGGCGCTGTGCCGGTTGTTTATGCGCACTGCTGAAAGCCAGTACTGGACGTACACGCCTGCTAACCTTACTTGTGGCCAGCGACAGACGCTCGATGAAGAAGCTTTTTTTACGGTGATTGCGCCCCTGCTGCCTTAAGAGACATCAGGGGATAACGGCCGGCGGGAGAGCCGACTACCGGCGCAACTTATTCCCCCATATATTGCGACTGATAAGTCGGGCATTTCCTGGCTTTCCTTTCCGGCCGCCTTTTTCTCTGCCTGATCTTTACCCCTTATACCTGATGGACATTTCTGATGACACGACATGGCCTCATGCCACAGTCCGGTGCAGACCCGCGCCGGCTCGCGGATTATGCTGCCCTGCAGCATGAAATAACAAAGCTGTCTCATTCTCACGGCCCGCAGCCGGACTGGTCCCGCGTCAGCTCGCTCAGCGTGAGCCTGCTTGCCCACGGCGAACCTGACCTGCAGGTGACGGCCTGGTACACGCTGGCCCGCACGCACCTTGCCGGGCCAGCCGGTATGAATGAGGGACTGGTAATGCTGAAGGTGCTGCTGGCCTGCCAGTGGGACATCTGTCAGCCGGTGTCGCTCACGGCGAAACTGGCGGTGCTGACGTCACTGGTTTCTCAGCTGCAGCGTGCCCTGAGCGGGAACGAGCCCTGCATGAGTGTCCGGCCATTACTGCACCGGGCCGGCTGGCATGCCGCTGCCCTGGATGGTCTGCTGCTGCGCCGTATGCATCAGCAGGCTGCCGGGCCTTTTGCCCCCCTGCGTCACACGCTGCAGACATTGTGCGGGGTGACGCCCCGGAGGGCCGTCAGATGGTCAGCACCTTCCCGCAGTGAACCCGACCGGCGCGCGGTGCGTGTGGCGGCGGCCAGGCGCTGGCTGGTCCGGATGCGCCCGCGCCCGGGGGCCGGGCTGTTGATGCTGATGAGCGGGGCACTGGTCCTGTGGGGGGCCAGCACCCTGCGGGGTATATCCCTGGCTCCCGGTTCACCTGTCTGGCCGGATACTCCCGCACAGACCGCTCCGTCCTGGCCGGAAGATAATGATGGCTGGATGTATCTGGTTAACGGTGTATCAGATGGCACCGTTTCCCCTGATTCCCGTCCTGTTGAGGTGCTCTGGCCTGATTCTCCGGATACGGTGGTGGCCGGCTGGCAGCAGGGGCTGGCCCCGCTGCAGGCGTTGTCTGTCCGCCTGAATGCGCCGGAAGCGTCACAGGGAAAGGCCCCTTCAGCGGATGAGATGCGACTGCCCGTGTACGCGGCGCTGCAGTCACTGTACCGCGTTGCGCCGCCGGAAATCCGCCCCCGGGTGAAGGCCCTGCCCGTGCCGGATAAGGCTGTGTATGGTACCCGGCTGACTACGGCACCACTCCGCAGGACGGGCGGTGGACGATGACCTGCGTCAGAGTGACTAACCGGATACAGCCGGTCCGCGTATCCGATGAGGAGGCGGAGCGACTGGAAGCCGCAGGGTTGTGGCGCAGGGCTTCTGCCCGCTGGCTGACGGTACTGATGCAAAGGGACATGACGCACGGTCAGCGGGAGTGGGTGTCCCTGCGGCGTGCCTGCCTGGCCTGCCGCCAGCGCCACCGCTGTAGTAAGTGCCGGGCGCGGCCGGCCTGTGTTGAGCGGTCGTGATGACTGCGCCAGCGTGACGCTCCCCTGGCCTGAGCGTCGCTATGTCTGCCCCGGTTTTTTCTTTCTGATTTCTGACCAACGTATTCGTGAGACTGCATGATGACTTTATCCGGACGCTTCCTGCGCCCCGGCGGTGACCCGCGGACGCTGCCTGACTATACCGCCCTGTGCGGTGAGATGAATAAACTGGCACACCCGGCGCGACCGGACGTGAACTGGCTGCTGGCCGAAACGCGCTGCCTCAGCCTGTTCCGCCATAACGGCGCGGACCTGCAGACGGCGGCGTGGTATACCCTGGCGCGCACGCAGCGCGGCGGGCTGACAGGCATGAATGAGGGGCTGGCGCTGCTCTCATCGCTGATTAACCGTCACTGGCCGGCGCTGTGGCCGCTACAGGCGCATGCACGCATGTCGGTTCTGGGGGCGCTCAGCCGCCGGTTGCAGCAGCATCTGCGTACTCTGACGCCGGGTTATGCAGATCTGCCCGCGCTGTATCAGGCGGAAGGTCACCTGGATACCCTGGGGGATGCCCTGCGCCGGCTGGAGCTTCAGCATCAGGCCGGACTTCTTCCCCTCCGGGAGCTGGTTCACCTCGCCGCTGTGCGACTGGAAGCCGTAGCGGATGTGTCCGCCACCCCGGCTGACGCAGCGCTCCTGCAGCGTGATAAGGCCTCCGCAGCCCCGGAAACCCCGATATCCGGCCGGCGCCCCGCGCTGCTGCGGGATACCGCTGTCACTTCACCTCCCCGGCAACCCGTGATGCCGGTATTGAAGCCTTTTCTTGCCGGCGTGCTGGTAACGGTCGTGACGCTGACCCTGGTGCTGTGGGCAACACATCCCCGTACGGACCGTGCTGAGGGGCGCCTGATGGCCCCACTGGCGCAACTGCCGGCATCGTTGACTGACAGTGAACTGCAGTCCCTGCGACAGAAAGGTCTGCCGGACAGTCACATGCGTGACGTCTGGTTTTCGCGGGCCCGGGCGCAGATGGACCGGCTTGCCGCGCTGTCACCGGTCTGGTCCCAGGCGTACGCCGGCGCGCTGGTCCGTCAGGCACAGGCCCTGTGGCCGGCCACGCCGGAAACCGCCGCCCTTGACCGTCGCTGGACGCAGACCCTGAATGCGGCCGCGCTGCCCCCTGAGGATATTAATGGCTGGCAGCAGGGTATGACGCAGCTGCAGGCGCTGGCGGACAGGCTGAACGGTCTTGACCCGAAGAAAGGAGAGTACATGACTGTGAGTGAACTCAAGACCCAGGTTTTTGCCATCACGCAGGCTCTCAGCCGGACGGTGCCGGCTGAAGAGTACCTTCGCCGGCTGGCGCAGCATCCGGGTCCCTCAGCCTCTGCTGCCGCGTTACGTACGCAGGCAGAACGTCACCTGGCGCAGCTGCAGGCGCGCTATGCGTTGCTGGCACAGATGGCGACAGCGTATCCGGAAGCGACCGTTCCCCCGCAGGTGCCGTCCGCAAAGGGAGGTCAGGATGGCTTATAAGCGTCGTCACGGTACGGGGTACCCGATCCGCCGTTCGCGCCGGACGCTGCGGGAGATACGTTACATGGCGCAGCACTGCGGTCCGGCAGATCGGCAGACTTGCCTTCATGGCGTTTGCCAGTCCTGTAAAAATCAGGAGGGCAGTAATGGACTCTGCTGACGAAGCACAGGCGTGTGAGGACATTCTCCTTCGGGCTGCCTTTGCGGCCAGGAAACCTTCACTGACCAGTCCGGATGGCCGTTGCCTCTGGTGTCATGACCTGCCGGTCTTCAGTGGCACGGCGTTCTGTTGTGCCGCCTGCGGTGAAGATTACGCGAAATACGAAAGAACCCGGCATCACCGCTGTTGTGAGTGATGCTCCTGCTGCCTCCCGGCAGCGCACCGCTGTGCACAGACCTGACAGGCATGACGCCATTCAGGGCTGTGCCCGGCATTCCATCTGAAACCACAATGAGGTTTACCATGAAACAGAACGACGCCTGTTGTCACACCACCCGCCGCGGCCTGCTGCAGAAAACCCTGGCGCTTTCCGCGCTTGCTGTGACCGGCGTGGGAGGCCTGACGCTGCCGTCCCTTTCCTTTGGTGCGAGCCTGACTCAGGCCGACCGTGACCGGATGACGCCGGATGACGTGATTGCGCATTTTAAGGAAGGTAACCTGCGTTTTCGTGAGGGGCGCCCGGCACCACATGACTATCTGGCTCAGAAGCGCAGCAGTGCCGCAGGTCAGTTTCCGGCTGCGGTCATCCTGAGCTGCATTGACTCCCGTGCGCCGGCGGAAATCGTGCTGGATGCAGGCATCGGTGAAACCTTTAACGCCCGCGTGGCGGGGAACATCAGCAACAGTGACATCCTGGGCAGCATGGAGTTTGCCTGTGCGGTTGCCGGCGCGAAGCTGGTGCTGGTGATGGGGCATACGGCCTGTGGGGCCGTAGCCGGCGCGATAGACGGTGCTGAGCTTGGCAACCTGACGGGGCTGCTTAAGCACATTCGTCCGGCAATTGCGAAAACGGAATATGACGGCGCACGTAAGGGCAGTAACCCTGAGTTTGTGGATGCTGTTGCACGTATGAACGTGGCGCTTACGGTGGATAACATCCGTAGCCAGAGTCCGGTACTGAAGAAACTTGAGGATGAAGGAAAGATTAAAATCACCGGTTGTATGTATGCACTGAATGACGGACAGGTTGATTTTTTGTAACGCCACGTCCTGCAGCCGCGCGGGGTGCTCCGGATATACTCCGTCATCCTGCCCGGCTGGGGGGAAAAACTGCGGCGGGTTGCCTTTTCGTTTAGTCGCAGCCCGGTATAACTCAGGATGCTGACAGAGAGTCAGCGTCCTGTAAACTGAACAGTAAAGGGAAGTAAAAAATGAAGAAAATCACAGCCGCCCTGGCGCTCTCACTGTTGCTGTCCGGCTCAGCGCTGGCGGTGGACGTGGTGTCGGATGCAAATCTTGCGGGTTATACCATAAAAGACCGCATCTCTATTTTTGGCGTGCGTGGCGGTAAGTCTCACGCGGTGAATGCGCTGAAGGCTGAAGCCGGGAAGAAAAACGGCGAGTATATTTATATCACTTCGCTGAGTCAGGCGGGGGACTCGAGTCACTGGCGTGGAACCGCGCTGGTTCTTGAAAGAGACGCGGAGTGAGTCACAGGTTTGCGCAGCACAGAGATAAGGGAAGACCAGGTACCAGAAACGGGTAAGGGAAAGGAAGAGATGGACGCAGGTTATGTCTGTGACGGAACAGCACAGATGCTGGAGAATGCCGGACTCTGGCGCCGGGCCTCTGCTCGCTGGCTGGATGTGATGATGCAATCCGGGCTGAGCCCTGCCCAGCGTGCGTGGATATGTAACCGGCGCCGTTACTGCCAGACCAGGCTCCCTGCCGCCCCCATACCTGAGAAGCCGAGTCTGGTGGCCATCAGTCGGGCTGCGTCAGTAACTCTTAAGCGTATGGGGCAGCATCAAAAGTCGTAAGGCGAGTGGCCCCCAGTCACACAGTCCAGGAAGGAACAAAAACAGTCATCCTTGTTGCTGCGCTGTTGATGCTGCAAACGCCTGCTTTATTTGTATAAAACCCTTCTGAGTGTTTGCTGACGTTACACTTTTTTTATCAGGACAGCGACGTGTTGGCTGGTTGCAGGGCATATTTTCTGTGCCACCTGTCATATCACGAACTGAAAGTTTTTTCACGGTGTGAAAGGCATCAGTAAACGTTTGTAAGTCAATTTAGGTTTAGTTCTTTATATGAGGGTTGTTACAGGCATGAGGTGGTGTCGTATCCTCATTAAATATCACTAATTCTTTTTTATAAATGAAGGGTGAGAAAATGGAAAACAGAGATTTGCAGTCCATATTCCTGGCGTCAGGACCTGCCAGGGCGGGGGATGTTTCGGCTGATAACGTGGAATTGTCAAGCATGCAGTCTGAATTTATCAATATTATATTGAAGTTGCAGTGTCAAAGTGTTGAGTTAATTAAAGCTGTCAGTGAAAATAAAAGGTGCCTGGAACATGCCGAAGGTAAACTGATAAAGTTAGAACGTGTTATGTCAGAGTTTAAGCGAGGGTGTAATATCATCGGCGGTGCTGTATATGAGCGTGAAGCTGGCAGCCTGAACGTACTGGGTGATAAAGCGAAAGATTCAAATGCAGTTCTCTGTAAGCTTTGCCTGAAAAACGGGCAGAAAGTTAATGTTGTATATAAGGGTAAAGGTAAGGCATGGTGCCCTGTCTGCGGGATCAGCTGTCCGGAGAGTGATTGAATTTGAAACATGAAAATTCCGTCACCTCGTCTAGTTGGAGTATGGTAATTGCTTATGGCAAGAAATTGTTGAAATCTTCAGTGTTACAGGGCTTTAATTAACTGTATTTATTGTAATTTCACTGTGCGTGTAATGTAATACTTTCATGTCAACTTTTATATTTATCTAAGCCCAGTGTTATGGTTTATTGTTCATATTGTCCATTTCCCATATATGCTTCTGGGTGAGTTTTTACACAGTCGCCGACACGGCTCTGCCAACCGTAAGGGGTATTGCCAGAACGATTAATGCTGTCATCGACATAGTTCATGGTTAAGAGACAGAATAGCGCCTGAACATGAATATCAGCGCGGCACATCGCTTTTATGACACTGCTCAGCGTAAGTATATGTATGAAAATGCCATTTTTTCCGTATCTCAAACCCGAGATACATTTTAAGTCGCACTGATCCAGAACCGGCATCGGTAGTCATTGCTTTTCCTCCATTTCATGCAGCCTGTCCGACAGCGATTTCGTTGCATGCGTGCCGGCCTGGGCGTCAGAAAATGCAACCGGTCGCCGCACCAGATGTATTTTAAATGGAACCATACCACTAAACCTTTCATCAGCACCGCAAATCC
>NZ_JRUQ01000137.1 GCF_000773975.1 Erwinia typographi | reverse complement strand
TTCAGGCAGCTGCTCATAAACGTTTTACGCTCATCGCCCTTTAAGGCTTTCTCTCCTGCCTGCTGATTACATACGGTCATTTTTTGCTGCTGGGCGGTCTTTTCTGCCGCGCCAGCATAACCACTAGCAAGCAATGAAAGCATCGCCGCCGCCACCAGATATTTCATCTTCATGTTTTTCCATCCCTAATTGATTAACAAGCCATCAAAGTTTGACATAAATTCCCCCCGCCACCAGCAGAATGGCATAAATAAGAGAGGGCGATCGAGTATTGCGGCACATCAGTTCGTCCTCCTCCCATTCCTGCAAGAGACCAGACTGATAAAAACGATTACTGGCGGGGATAATGCAAAAGGCGCTGAATATAATTTTCCAGCAAAGAAGAATCTTCAGAGTTAATCGTTGGGGTCGCCTCGGTAGCGGTATCCAGTGCTGTGGTGATACTTCTCGTTATCTGCTGAAACTGCGCGTTGTCCAGCTTGCGCACCAAGGCAGTCACCACAATTTCTAACGCCTCAACCTGAGCCACTAATTCTTTCGACTCTTCTTCTTTTTCCGCCAGTCTGACCAGCAGTTCTGCAATGAGGTTTTTCATGCGGGCGTCTCAGCGAGTTAAAGCAAGACGTTACCACCAGTCTTAAAAAAAGAAAACAGATAATCGCTTTATATTTTCGCAACTTAAATCGAGTACCTGCTTGATTATTCACTTTTGCGATATGGCGCAATATTTTTTTGCAGCGAAACGTTTTGCGCCTGATTAAGCTCACAACCCGATGCGGCAAGACCAGAAATAACCAGAGGCATCAGCCTCTGGTTACACCGAACTAGTAGCCCTGGCTTTGAGCAAAGCCGCCGCGAGGACCGCCGCCACCGCCACCCCAGCCGCCGCCG
>NZ_JRUQ01000136.1 GCF_000773975.1 Erwinia typographi | reverse complement strand
AGAATCGTGTACAGGGTCGACTTAGATGCTTTGGGGTCTTTTAGTGAGCTATCCACTGCGCTGCGATATTGTGCGGCCTGCTGCTCAGTGATTACTCCCTCTTTTAATAACTTGTTAATTCGAACGTATTCAGACGCTCGTTTCTCAGCGTTTGTTTTGGCTTTCTGCTCGTAGCCATTCAGTGTGTTTAGGTCTGTTATGGATTCTTTGCGAATTCTGGCCTGTTCGGAAATTGCTTTGGTGATATCACTGTTCAGACTGACCACGTTCTGAAGAATATTCACATCCGCATTATTATTCGCGCCGTACTGCTGTGCCGCCGCACCTGTGGCCCCCAAGCCGCCGCCAGTGTAAGCGCCGGGGAGATTTTTCCTGGCTCTCTCTTGGGCCTGAGACAAAAGGCTCTCCAGCGTGTCGCCTCGGCCTATATTTAACATCGCATCCCAAGCGCCAGCTGCGGCAGACTTGATAGCGTTCCAGCCAGTTTCGAGGTAACCGAGATTCTGGGTAATTTGCCCTGAGCGTTGATTTACTGTGTCAGCATATGTGTTCATTGCCAGATCAGTTGCCGCCAGAGTGTCACCCTGTTCCTGAAGAGATTTGATTTGCTGATAAGTAGATGTTGTCAGGAAATTGTACTGGTCATTGAGCTTAACAATGGCGCTGACAGGATCTTCACCAAGCGACTGGAATTGCTTTACCAGCTCTTCAGTAGAGATAGCTCCAGTGCGGCTCATGTTCTGAATAGCTGTTCCAACCGACTCTAATTGCTGAGCTGTGTATTTACCTGTGCTATTTAGTGTTGCCAAAGCAGCAACGGCAGAGTGCTGCGTAGTATTGGTAGCACTGGCGATTTTTGCTGCCATTCCCTGCAACTGCCCACCAGTCACCCCCGCATAATTGCCTGTTAAGATGAGGCTTTTATTGAGCTCTTCGAGCTCGTCAGCGCCTTGATAGGCTGCTAATGCAAATCCGCCAACCGCGACCGCACTAAGTCCAAATATAGCGGTTAAAGGATTAATGGCACTGACCAGGGCTTTAGCTGCGTTGCCAATGCCCCCGAATGAATCCTTAATCTGTCCACCCTGCTGGATAGCGACCAAGTAGATGGGCATTCCAGAAGCCAACGAAGTGACTACGTCAGTAATCTGCATCGGTAGCTGGCGCATTGCCTGGCGGTACTGCCCAGCAGTAATAGAGCCCTGTCTGAAAGCACTTTCCTGCTCCCGAAGTCTTGCAATGAAAGGCGCGGCTTGTGTCGTAACACCAAGCTGAGCCGCCTTCATCTCCAGGATTTCAGAACGGGTTTTGTTTATGGCGTTTGCCTGGTCCTGCAATGAATTAATAAACGACTGGCGCATTGTTTCAGAGCGTTTAAGCTCTGCCGCTTCTGCCCTTTCCGCAGCTTCCTGCTGAGCTATAGCCTCCCTCAATCCGCGAGATGAAATTGCCGCGGCACGCTTCTGATCAGCTTCCCTTGCGATAGCTCGTTCTTGCTCACGCAGGCTTGCTATCAGTGGCGCGGCCTGTTCCGAAATGCCTAATTGTGCCGCCCGGTATTCTGCTGCATCAGCCTTTGATGCGCGGAATAATGCTGACTGCTCGCCAAGCTTAGAAAGAAAGGCATCCTGTGCCAGCGCAACTCGCTTAGTAGCATATTCAAGCTGCAATTTTGCCCGACCATCCTCTGTTTCAGCATCAACCAGACGACCGAGCTTTTCTCTGGTTGTTTCTATCGCTTGGCTGTAAACAGTAAACTGGTCATCGTTCACCATTCCTTTCTGTTGAAATGATGAAAGCTTTTCCTGGATTTCCTGAAGCTTATTCAGCGCATTAGTTGCGGGGCTTATTTTATTTAGAAGGTTCTGTAATTCTTTTGCCTGATCTGAAGCGGCTTTCGCCCCTCCAGACAGCTCTTTAACCACCTTTTCTCTGACGCTAGCCCCTGCACGAAAAGACGAATTAAGATCATCAGCCCCTTTCCCCGCCTTCTGTGCTTTGTCTGCAAATTTATCCAGTTCGTTGCTGGCGTTCTGAATGTCGCTAACATTCGCCTTCAGAACGATGTTGGAAATCTCAGTCATGGATAGCCCCTACCCGTTTTTGTGAATAACGCGGAGAGCAGAAGCCTCCATAACCCTGATGTCGTGTAATGCGCTTGCCTCGTCGCTGATGCCGTGAACCTTCATCAGCCAGGGAAGAATGTTGTAATCCAGACCTGTCACGCCCCCCATTCCTGTGCGCCATTGCGTGTACATCGCCTGAAACACCTGAAATGCCGGCCATACATCCGGCCACACATCAATCTCGGTCACGTCGATGTCGTCAGGGGTGAGGAAGAAAGTCGCCAGTTCATCAGGCGTGGGATCAGGCGTAAAACATGCCTCGGCAAGCGCTGTTAGTTTTTTTCGCGGACTGAATACAGCTCTTTGGTAAATGCAGTGGCAATAGAATCGAAGGCGCGCGGGTAGTTCTCCAGCAACATGAGAAGACTTTCACGGTTAAATTCCGCGTCAATGTTCCAGCTCTCGATCACCTGCTCCAGATAAGCTACAGATGATTCATTGCTGAATTCACCGCTTTCTGCTGCTTTCTCGGCTTGTGCTTTAAGCTCTTTCTCAAGCTCTGCCATCTGAGTGCGCGTTTTATGGCGAACGGTCAACGTAACTTTCCCTTCATCCTGACCAGGGCGAGGGATTGTTACGTCAATTTTGAATGTTGGATTAGGGTTCAGTGTGAACTTAGTAGCCATGTGTTATCTCGGTAAAGCCCCTTTCGGGGCTGAAGGTGATTAACTGCCCGGAGTTACGTCAGCATCTTTGTAGAATGTGGTGCCTTTCGACTGCACAGCAAATGAAGCTGTGACAGTTTCGATCTGGTTGATAACCGGATTTGGTTCCCCATCGAATGAAGGCACAACAGACCAGTAGCGGGTTTCCTTTGCCTTAGGAACATACATTCGCATTGGCAAGGTATCCCCGGCGCGATCGGCTTGCTTGAGCACGTCATAAAACGGCTGGTCAGAGTCGTGGGCAATGGTATAAGTCTGCGTCTTGGCTGCCTTGTATGTGGGCAGGCTGCGCTGGGTATCATCTTCCAGAAACTGGAATTGATAATAGTTTTGGTCGCCACCAGACGAAGCAACTTCAGTGATCTGTGGGATCTGAACCCATGAGTCGTCGCTGACCACTTGAAGTGAGCCAGCGCCACTGCCGACGAAGACTCTGGTATCGGAAGTGTTTACCCCGCCAAGGGTGACTGATGTCGCCGTTGCAGCGATAACTTTAGCTACCAGATTATCCAGAGCCGACCAGCCAGATTTAAGTAGAACAGTATCGCCTTCACTGACGCCGCCGCCAGAGATTGTCAAAACTGCGTTTGAAGCGTTCGAGATTGCATTAATTGGGATCGAATCCGCGAACTCATTGGCTACGAACACAGTCGCGCCATTTGGTAGATGGAAGGCCATCAGCATTACCTCATACAAAAAAGGCCGCCATCTGGCAGCCTGGTTGAAAGATTTGGATTATTTACGCTTTGTCTGCGCGATATGTCATTGAAACGGGGATGGTATAGCTGGTGTCGTTCTGAATGCCTGGATAAATCGTTGGTTCGCCGTTGATATAAAGCTCTATGCCTTCAGCAGGTATTTCCTGACCATCAAGGAACAGGTCGCAAATCTGTTTTGCCACTGCCAGCCCGGATGATTTACCACGTTGTGCCGGGACGATGACGCTGACCTGATAAACGCCAGGATAGACTTTGCACTTACGGGCAAGGTCTATGCTGTAAGGCATAGATGGAAGCACGTGGGACTGAAGCCATATTTCATCAACAGGCGGATCGAAGCTGACATGAGCCTGTACATAGATTT
>NZ_JRUQ01000135.1 GCF_000773975.1 Erwinia typographi | reverse complement strand
TTCCGGATTGTTAAAGAGCATAATACTTCGCAGCATACCGTCGCCGGTACACTCTGAAGTATGTTGAGACAACTGCATGGTGGAGCTAAGCGGGATCGAACCGCTGACCTCCTGCGTGCAAGGCAGGCGCTCTCCCAGCTGAGCTATAGCCCCATACAGTTACTGCAGAGACCATCTACTACCACTCAACCGGGACACGTTCTTTTCCTGACGGAAAACACGCTGATTCATTCCCGACCGTTTGTATCCCTTTTAAAGGGACGCAATTTCTTCTCAGGCAAGGCATGCGGAAGGGAAGTTTACTTCAGGTAAACGACCGCGCGCATAACGCCGCATGAGATGAAATTTGGTAGGCCTGAGTGGACTTGAACCACCGACCTCACCCTTATCAGGGGTGCGCTCTAACCACCTGAGCTACAAGCCTGTAGAGGTTTTTTCTGCTCGTTACTTTT
>NZ_JRUQ01000134.1 GCF_000773975.1 Erwinia typographi | reverse complement strand
TCAGTGGAACGAAAACTCACTATAAGGGCTTCCCCGATCAGTCAACGTTGGTTTGATTTTTTATCTGCTGGCTATCATTAATAGTAAAGGATAAGACTGCGGTACTATAAACGGTCATGATGAATCGTCATCGATTCGGACCCTGATGAAAGACGCTCGTGAGGTTCTTAATCGTTAACCGGACACTAAAATCCAGTGAGTTTTACAGATATTCCTCACGGGGGTCTAACCCTTTATCATCAACGCTTGCAGGCAGAAAAGGTGTTAGTCTTCGGGTATTGCGTTTCAGCTATTTGGTGACGAGTACAGCTTAAAGTCATCACCATAATTCAACGATGCCCAGCACAGTCGGGGGTAGAGTCTTAGGGCGTG
>NZ_JRUQ01000133.1 GCF_000773975.1 Erwinia typographi | reverse complement strand
CTCGGTCAGCCATGTCCCCTGGTTTCCCCGCCGCTCCAGCATTCCGCTGATGACAAGCTCATCTGTAATTTTTCGCAATGTCATCCTGCTGATACCCAACAGGATTGACAGGTCACGTTCTGCCGGAATTTGATCGCCTTCGCTGAATTCTGTGTTTAATAAATTCAGCAGCGCCTGCCTGGCCGACAGATAGGCCTTCCGTGGGCGGCGTTTATTTTCACTTAACTCGTTCATGGTCTGTTTTATAGCCCTAAAAAAGTAAAAATTATGGGTTATTGTAGCCAATTAGTCATTGATTTGTCGTCGTAAATTTCAACTACAGAAGGTTTAATATCAATCTAAAAATAGACCGTAATCCCATAACTTATTATTATAATTGAATAAATTAATTAAACTGGTTGCGTATTTTCACCTTCCAGCGTATATCTCGTATGGTTCGTTTTATGGTATGTTTAATGGGAGTGAATGATGAAAAAAACGCTTGCCCTATTTTCACTTGGCCTTGCTATGACGGGACTTTCCGGTCATGCATCGGCGCAGCAGCAAATCCGGTTTGGTACTGATGCGACGTTTCCACCCTTTGAGTTTAAGGCCGCAGATGGCAGCCTGCAGGGATTTGATATTGATCTGGGTAATGCGATTTGCACGCAGCTCAAGGCTAAATGTATTTGGGTTGAAAACGGATTTGATGGTCTGATCCCGGCGCTCCAGGCGCGTAAATTCGATGCCATTATTTCTTCGTTGTCGATTACCGATGAGCGTAAAAAAGCTATCAACTTCTCCAATAAATTATTCAACAGTGGATTGGCCCCTATATT
>NZ_JRUQ01000132.1 GCF_000773975.1 Erwinia typographi | reverse complement strand
TATTCGGCGCAGCTATTTAGCGGCATAAAGCTCCGGCAACAGCTCGGCACCGCTGCTAAAATACAGCGGAACTTCAGCGATTACCGGTTCAATGGCTTCGGCAGCAGCATAAACCGCCTCGCTGGCGACCTGTTCACCACTATCAGAAACGGCAGCGCCCTTAAGCTCCAGTTCAGCAGGCTGCTGAGGTAAAACATCCGCCAGGGAAACCGGCAGGAGGTCGTTCGGCATAGCGACTTCCACCTCGGTATCCTGCCCAGCAGCAATCAGCAGTTGAGCCTCATCAGTATCAATCAGCAGAACCAGAGGTTCTGCGCTTAAGGTATGCACCTCAAAGGTAATATCGGGGAGCGCCTGAATTTTACCACCCGGTCCCGACGCTCTGATACTGAAAGTATGCTCACCTTCTGAGAGCGATTTCAGCGATAGCTGCCATTCTCCATCGAGGTTTACCCGCGCATATCCAACCATTTCGCCTTGATCGTACACATGAATCGAACTTTCGCGCAGCGCCGTTCCCTTGAATAGCAGCTCACCGCTTTTCAAGCTCTCGCCCGTATTTACCGCCGTCAGTTCGCCGTTTTCAGCCACGCTAAATATCGCTTCAATGTTAGCGTTCGGCATTAACTCACGGGTATTTACGGTGAAATCGATTTGCTCAGCCTCACCCCTTCTGCCAAAGGTAACCTGAATACGATGTTGCCCGTCAGCAAGACGTGGCAGTTGCATTTCATAATGACCGTTCGAATCGGAATTAGCGTAGCCCAGCAGTGCATTGTGGGAAATATCGTAGATGGTAACCAGCGTGTGCGGTTTAGTGTTCCCACTGATCACCGGACGGTTGTCATCAGTCATCCCGCCATTTGCAATGCTGCCCGTTTCTGTACCCACATTGTCGGTGACGTTCAGGCTCATTTCCGGCACCACGCTGCTGGTATCCACATTCAGCTCAAAGATCTGATTTTTACCCTGAGAGCTAATGGACAGAAAATGTTTACCTTCCGACAGAGGCTTCTCTGGAGTCCAGCTCCAGTTACCTTCGCCATCAACCCGGACATACTCCGTTAAGGAACCATACTTACCGACAATACCTTCTGAAATTCTCACCGTTGCGCCCGGCACACCTTTACCGCTGAGCGTTACGCACGCATCATCTGTCGTATCGCCGCTATGCAATAGCCCGGTGTCCGTTCCAACATGGTCAGTCACTTTCAGTTCAAGATCCGGTAAAGCAACATTGATCTTCACCGGTGGTATCTTGTGAGAGTAACCATTCGCCAGCCTTACGTTACCGCTTATGACATGTTCACCTTCCGACAGAAACAAATACCTGAACGACCAGTTACCTGAAGCATCAGTCCTGGTATCACTTACCCAGCGGCCGTTGTCATAAATTGATACCCAACTGCCTGCAGGAGCCGTACCGCTGAGTAACGGATGGCTGTCGTCAGTGGTAGCGTTGTTTGCCAGCACCCCCGTTTCTGTACCCACATTGTCGGTGACGTTCAGGCTCATTTCCGGCACCACGCTGCTGGTGTCCACATTCAGCTCAAAGATCTGATTTTTACCCTGAGAGCTAATGGACAGAATATGTTTGCCTTCCGACAGAGGCTTCTCTGGAGTCCAGCTCCAGTTCCCTTCGCCATCAACCCGGACATACTCCGTTAAGGAACCATACTTACCGACAATACCTTCTGAAATCCTCACCGTTGCGCCCGGCACACCTTTACCGCTGAGCGTTACGCGCGCATCATCTGTCGTATCGCCGTTATGCAATAGCCCGGTGTCCGTTCCAACATGGTCGGTCACTTTCAGTTCAAGATCGGGTAAAGCAACAATGATCTTTACCGGTGGCAGCGCGTGAGTCTGACCGTTCGGCAACTTCACGCGACCACTGAAGGTATGCTCGCCTTCCGAAAGCAATGAGTAATACTGGAACGACCAGTGACCAGAAGCATCAGCCTTAACATCACTAATCCAGCGTCCGTTGTCATAGACTGATACCTTGCTGCCCGCCGGGGCCGTACCGCCGATTGTTGGGTGAGTATCGTCGGTGGTCGCGCCCTCAGCCAGGATGCCCTTTTCTGTACCGACGTTATCGGTGACGTTCAGGGATAATTCAGGTTGTACTGGTCAAGTTAAAC
>NZ_JRUQ01000131.1 GCF_000773975.1 Erwinia typographi | reverse complement strand
TGATTATTCAACCACTACACGGTGATGAGCAAGGAATTACCATTCTCATAGTGAGAAACATTGCCGACGCCGATGCTGTCATTCAGCTGACGTAATAGTGGGGCAACATCCTTTGCAGCCGTGTTATGCAGCGGAACCATTTTCATTACCAGTTCATCGCCTGTCGCCGCATCATTCAATGGCGTCAGGGTGGCCCGTTTTCCGTCTTTAGCCGCCACCACTTTCAGTACGTTTTTCGGCATACTGATCACGGCATAACCATACACATCCAGTACGTTAAGAAAAAATTGATAGTACTCTTCCGGGGTGAGCTGTTCATAGCTACGAACCGTCACCTTCCCCTCGACGGCATTATCAACAATGATCGTTTTTCCTAAGTTTTTGCTGACGGTATTAATAAATTCATGAACATCCACCCCCTGAAAATCCGCTGAATATTTATCCGCCTGCGCAGTGCCGCAGCAGATAAAGAATAAAGAAAACAAAAAAAATATACGATACATGACAGTGACTTATGGCCTTCTTTAAAAGATAAAAACGAATGGAAAAATCACAGAAACAGCGCTGCATAAAAGCCATTATCATCAATGATGACTCTGTCAGTCAGAATCCGTAGGACCGGAAATTCACCAGCAATTTTATCTCCCAGCAGATAACTTTTTTGTGTTCCGCCGCTGTCGATAATCGCTATGCTCCTCTTTTGCTCAGTGCTGAATAATATCCCGACAATTTTTTCATTGAGTGTCGCTCTGGGAGCCAGCAGTAATAGTTCGTCACTGACATTCGGACCCACCCGGAATCTTTCCCTGCCCTCTTTTTTTTCTGACAACTGGCGTGGATTTCCTAACTGTGCAAATTGTTGCTGGAGCGAAAGGGCGGGATAATCTTCCTCTGTACTCTCCGGGAAAGTAAAGCGCGTGCGATCGGCGCTCAGCGTTTGCCGCGTGTCCAGACACGCAAATACAAAAACGGCGATCGCTGGCAGCGTAAGGCATCCGTAAAACAGAAGATTCAGGCTTTTCTTGCTTTGATTCAGAAGATTAGTGATGTCATAAAATTTTATTTCTCTGATGTTCATCAAAAAAAACCACCCAGATAAGGAGTCAGCAAGTGAAAATGCAAAACGGATGCTTTCCGCAGCACACTATTCAGTCACTGAAAAAATAAAAACCAGGAATTGCAGAATTATCCCCCCACTGCACATAAAGATTAACTTATTTTTAGTTAATTTTAATAAATTAACCTCTCCGGCGTTGTTCGACAGCGAGTTTTTAAGTGAATAATGCTCTTCCAGCCGTGAGAGATCAAACATCAAACCATGTCGGTGTACCGTTCTGATCACATCGGAGGGGAGCCCATGATTGGTAAACAGCGCCCGGCACTGATAGATTAACTGATGATAGTTATTATCCGTAATGGCAATATGTTTATCCGGCCATACCTTCTCAATAAGCTCACTCTTACGGGTCACATCAGATAATAAAAAGAAGATCAGTCTGCTTTGCAGAACGGTCAATGTGATGATCGTTTCCGTTTTCTTCAGGAAAAGCACTCTCTTTTCCAGAGATAATGAAAGCATATCATTCTCAAAAAAATTATCTTTATCAGTAGATTGCATCTTAATCATCGCTGTCTTAAGGTATCTGATTTCCTTATTGCAACAGCGGGACGCTATCATCTCAGGTTGCATTAAGGCATTTCAGATATGTCAAATACAATTGGATACTGGATTGGCCCCTATATTTC
>NZ_JRUQ01000130.1 GCF_000773975.1 Erwinia typographi | reverse complement strand
GCTTTCGCTTTCGGCATCTGGCTGACCAGCGACAGATTGACGTCCATGCCTTCCACCTGGAAGTGCGGCACCGCATACAGCCTGACGCGGAAGAAGCCCGGGTTGTCCTCGATATCTTCTACGGTCACTTTGGCATCGCGCAGCGGGTGCGAAGATTGCAGCTCGTCACCTGGATCGGTCATTTCCGTCACCAGTCCCCGTACCCAGGTATTGAGCTCCAGCTCAAGCAGGCGGCGGTCCTTGGTGGTACCGATGTTTTCACGCTGGATAAGCTTCAGGTAATGCGCGATACGCGACAGCAGGAAGATGTACGGCAGACGCGCGTTGATGCGGCTGTTGGCAGTGGCATCTGCCGTGTCGTACTGCGCCGGTTTCTGGGTGGAGTTGGCCGAGAAGAAGCACGCGTAGTCGCGGTTCTTATAGTAAGACAGCGGAATAAAGCCCAGGTTAGCGAACTCAAACTCGCGGGTTTCCGGGATCATCACTTCCGACGGGATTTTCACCTGATTGCCGGTGCCCAGGTCGTACAGGTGGATCGGTAGATCCTGCACCGCGCCGCCAGCCTGCGGGCCACGGATTTGTACGCACCAGCCGTTACTGATAAAGCTCTTCACCATATTGGCCGCAAAGGCAAAAGAGGCGTTGGTCCACAGGTACCTGTCGTGATCGGGGCCCTTCACTTCTTCCACGTAGTTGAAGTTGCGTACCGGTACGGTGTCCGGGCCATACGGCAGGCGACCCAGCACCCGTGGCATCACCAGGCCGATATAGCGGGCGTCGTCGGTATCACGGAAGGATTTCCATTTGATGTATTCGGCGCGATCAAAATAGTTACCGATATCTTTAATGGCCGCCACCTCTTCCATCGAGTCTTTAAGGAAGAACTGCGGACCCGCGGAGCCGATAAACGGCATATGGGCGGCCGCGGAGACTTTGGAGATATTACGCAGCAGCGCCACATCCTGCGCGGAGGCGTCAAACTCCCAGTCGGATATCAGCGCGCCAATCGGCTCCCCGCCCGGGCTGTCGTACTCCGC
>NZ_JRUQ01000013.1 GCF_000773975.1 Erwinia typographi | reverse complement strand
GAAGGTATTGTCTTTTTCTGGACATGAATTATACTCCCCGCATAGAGCAACAGCTTCTATGCAGATTATGTGTACCCCGTTAATCTTCTATCCCGCCAAAGATGAGAAAGATGATCGGGGTTTTCTTTTTCTGAAACTGGTTATTCACTCCGCTTCAGTTCCCTGCCACCTTAGGGCGTGGCCAACCAAGAGAGAAATTCATTCCTGAGTATTTGAACCGTCCCGAGTGAATTTGCCCCTATAACTCCAGACTCATCGACTCTCTTATTTAGGTCTGCCGGCGTCGCAGATATTCCCGCGGCGAACGGTAGCCTAATGCACTGTGCGGATGCCATTCGTTGTAATGTTCGAACGCCATCGCCAGATTCTGCACTGCCGTACGGGCATCCGGTCGCGGCATAACGCTGATGTAGTCTCGTTTCATCGTCTTTACGAAGCTTTCTGCCATGCCATTACTTTCCGGACTACGTACCGCTGTTCTTTTCGGCTCCAGCACCAGCAACCGGGCGAACCGCCGGGTATCATGCGCTCTGTAGGCCGAGCCGTTGTCTGTCAGCCACTCGATGGGAGCTGGCGGCAGGTGGTGTCCGAAGCGACGTTCCACCGCACCCAGCATCACGTCCTGAACGGTGTCGCTGTCGAAGCCGCCAGTACCGGCAGCCCAGTGCAGTGCTTCGCGGTCACAACAGTCCAGAGCGAAGGTGACGCGGAGTTTTTCACCGTTATCACAGCGGAACTCGAAGCCGTCAGAACACCACCGCTGATTACTTTCACTGACGGCCACTTTCCCTGTGTGCGCCCGGCCTGCCCGTCGCATTCCGGGCTTTCGTCCCAACAACAGCGCATGCTGGCACATAACCCGGTACACCCGTTTGGCATTGATGACCGCCATCGTCTCCGACTGGCGGCGCAGTAATGCCCAGACGCGACGGTAACCGTAAGTCGGCACATCACCGATAACACCATGGATCCTCTCCAGCACTTCAGCGTCATCGGTCTGGCGCTTTTTTCTGCCGACCTGCCAGTCCCCGGGTCGATGCTTCAGGGTATATAAGTGCGCACGGGAGACCTGAAGACAGCGACTGACAAAGCTCAGTCGCCATCCCCGGGCAATAAGGGCGCGTGCGCTATCCACTTTTTTTGGCGGCCATACTCGACGGCTTCCTTCAGAAGCTCGTTCTCCATGGTCTTTTTACCCAACAGACGCTGCAACTCTTTGATTTGTTTTGCTGCTGCCGCGAGTTCGGAGGCAGGAACGACATCCTCGCCAGCCATGATCGCGGCCAGGCTGCCTTCCTGATACTGCTTGCGCCAGGCGAAGATCTAATTGGCATTCACGCCATGAAGCCGGGCGACATGAGATACCGTCATGCCAGGCTGAAGCGTTTCCTGGACAATGGCAATTTTTTCTTGTGGAGAACGACGCCTGCGGCGCTCAGGTCCGAGTAATTCTTCGATCATGCTTATCTCCCAACGAGTCTAGTGACTGGTTTTAAGACTAGTCACTAATTTAAGGTGGGTCGAAGTGTCTGGTGATTCAGGGGGCCAGTCTAGTGTTTTGTCTGTGAACTCAGGCTACGAGCTCCTGATTCACGATGGTAGACATAATATGTCTTTTCGGCTTCTGTCGGCGGAATATGCCCCAACCTTTCCAGGCTGTGTCCCTTAATTACATAATCTTTTGTAAAACAGCCGGATGCACCCCAGCCTCACCATCGCCAGATAATTCCTCACCGTTTTGTCGTAACGCGTCGCGATGCAACAATATTCTTTCAGGCGGCCAAAACACCGCTCAACAACGTTACGATTTCGGTAGGCATCATGGTTGTAGTGGTCAACGAATATTGGCCACACGACCTGACTGTTCGTGGAACAGTCGCTCTGATACATTTGGCATTAAGCCGCCGTTATACCAGTGAGGCCTGAGAGTGCTGTAGTAACCCGTGATATACCGGATTACAGATGCTCATAGCCCGTTGCCGGTACCCATTCGCTCTTCAGACTACGGAAGAACCGCTCCATCGGGCTGTTATCCCAGCAGTTCCCTCGCCGACTCATACTCTGCGTTATCCGCCAGCGCCACAGCATTTGCCGATATTTACGGCTGGTATAATGACTCCCCTGATCACTGTGGAACATCACGCCTGGTGGTCGCCCACGTAGATCCCATGCCATCTGAAGCGCTTTGATGGTGAGGTCTGAGTCCGGTGAGTATGACAGAGCCCAGCCCACAGGCTTACGGGCGAACAGATCAAGTACCACCGCCAGGTAAGCCCACCGTTTTCCTCTCCAGATGTAGGGCACGTCGCCACACCAGACCTGGTCCGGTTCTGTGACAGCGAACTGCCGGGCCAGACGGTTCGGGATTTCAACATGCTCACTGCCTCCGCGTTTGTATTTATGCGCAGGCACCTGACAACTGGCGATACTGAGCTCCTTCATCAGACGACCGGCCAGCCATCGCCCGAGCTTTACGCCCTTAGCGCTCACCATCGCGGCTATACTTCGTGCGCCAGCAGAACCGGCATGGCGTTCCAGACCTCACTGACGAGACTGCGTTTGATGGCACGGTCAGCATTGGGTTCACTGCTGTTTTTACGTGTGTAGCGGTAACTGCTTCGGTGAACACCGAACAGCCGACACAGTGGCACTACCGGAGACTGCACCCTCAGGCTGTCGATTATCGTGAACTGTTGAAAGGTTGAATCTACAGTAGCCTTTTTTAGGATTTCATTTTCCATTTCAGGGCGTTGTATCCGTTTTCTCATTTCCCTGAGTTCAGTCTGCTCCGGAGTCAGAGGTAACCCCGGAGGCGTTTTTCCCTGGCGCTCCATACGTAATGATTTAACCCAGCGGTTAATTGGCCGACAGGCTGATATTCATCGCCTTCGCGGCTTCTGAATAAGTGTAATTCTGGTCGAGGACCAGCTTTGCAGCTTCAAGTTCTAATTCAGCAGTAAATACCTTGCTCATTGGTTCACCTGTAAGATTTTGAGGTGAGCATACCACCTCTACTCAGGTGGCCAGCTTTTGTTGACCACTTCAAACCGATGAAACGAGCCGTGAACTGCTTGCGCTGCTCAGCCCTTTTAACACTGGCATGATAACCAGCGACAACTGGGGCAGCTATGCCAGAGAAGTGCCGAAGGATAAGCATCTGACCGACAAAATTTTCAGTCAGCGTATAGAGCGTAGCAACCTGACACTACCTACCCGTATCAAACGACTTGCGCGGAAAACGATTTGCTTCTCGCGCTCGGTCGAGATCCACGAGAAAGTTATCGGGGCCTTCATCGAAAAATACATGTTCTACTAACTGGAATCACTACCAGTTAATCGGGACCATAGCATTCCGAACTACCGGCAACACATACCCGGTACTGGAATGTAACTACATCTGAATCTTTTGAATTTTCAACGGAAGAACGTTCAACGGAAACCCAGAACTCTACAAGCCCATATTGTTTTTCAGTGAAATCAGAAGGATATGGGCCAAGCGTAATTGTTCCTTTCTTGACATCTGAACTATTCACTGTATAGCCTTTAGTAAAATCAGCAATATTTTGATTATTAAGTGATTTAAAGTGTAACGTAACGTCATCACCTGTTTTAATTCCACTATATGTTACAATAAAGGTAGCTTTTTGTGTCGATAAGGTATTAAACCATCCCTTTTGGGCGGCAGATTTAACTGTTAAGTTCGGGGAACCAAACCCATCATCAGCTTCAGAGAAATGTGCGGTGGCCTCCGCCGTCAGTCCACCGCTGGCACCGCTCACTTTCACATCACCCGATACCGTTGACGTCAGTTGTACCGTCACCTTACCACTGCTGTCCGATACCGCATCGCCGCCCTTCACCGCCACACCGGATGGCACCGTCCAGCTCACCTTCTTACCTGTAACCGGCCTGTCGTTACTGTCCGTCAGCGTCGCCACCACCGTGTCCGTGGCGCTTCCGTCCGCCAGCGCATTGTCCTTCGTCACGCTCAGCGCAAGATGGCTCACCACCACATCCGTCGCGGTAAAATGCGCCGTGGTCTCCGCCGTCAGTCCACCGCTGGCACCGCTCACTTTCACGTCACCCGACACAGTTGAAAGCAGTTGAACTGTTATCTTACCACTGCTGTCCGACACCGCGTCGCCGCCCTTCACCGTCACGCCGACCGGCACCGTCCAGCTCACCTTCTTACCTGACACAGGCCTGTCGTTACTGTCAGTCAGCGTCGCCACCACCGTGTCGTCACTGCTTCCGTCCGCCAACGCATTATCCTTCGTCACGCTCAGCACAAGGTGGCTCGCAACCACATCCGTTGCGGTGAAATGCGCGTTCTGCGTCGCCGAGGCACTGCCACTCTGCACGCTCACCGGCACTGTCTGTGCTCTGGTGCTCGTCAGTGTCACGGTGGCAACGCCGTTTTCTCC
>NZ_JRUQ01000129.1 GCF_000773975.1 Erwinia typographi | reverse complement strand
CCGGCTGAAGCCGGTTGTCGACCCCCGTCGGGGGTTCTCACCCACCCTCTACGGAGCAATATGCAAAAAAAAAAGTCTGAACGGTTGCTCAGACTTTCTCTTCAAATATGGCGGTGAGGGGGGGATTCGAACCCCCGATACGTTGCCGTATACACACTTTCCAGGCGTGCTCCTTCAGCCACTCGGACACCTCACCGTACTGTTTTATTTCCTCGCCCAGCAGGACGACGGGGCGCTACTATAGGGAGTCGCCTGGTTCTGGTCAAGAAAAATTTCCTTTTTATTATGGCAGGTTAAGACCAGACTCGTGCCTGTCGAATGCGGTCGCCAGAACGTTAAAACCGTGTCCGCCACTGTCCGCAGGGTGACATTAATCTGACACAATATATGAAGGGGTCAGGCGACATAACGTTAGTCTTTGGCTTTCTTTGCTGTCCATCCATGGATCAATAGCGACTGAAAAAAACGCTGAGGCGAACTAAACCCTGATGCTGCAATTAACCGTTCAGTTTGCTCTGGTGCCAGTAACATCAGGCGTTCATTCAGTTGAGCTTTAATCTCTTGTGGGTCACGCTCGGCGTTACTGGCGACGGAATGCATCGCTGCCCAGAACGCCAGTTTTTCGTCGAACCCATCGGCGGCCATATCTCCGGCAATCTCCGCCACAATCATTCGCCCTCCCGCCACTAATTGCGCGTTGATTTGCTGATAGATCCCCATGCGTTGATCGTCCTGAATAAAGTGGGTTACCAGCAGGCACAGTACGGCATCGTAGTCACCGCTGGCCGGAACATCACCGAGATAA
Source organism: Erwinia typographi (assembly GCF_000773975.1). Taxonomy (GTDB): domain Bacteria; phylum Pseudomonadota; class Gammaproteobacteria; order Enterobacterales; family Enterobacteriaceae; genus Erwinia; species Erwinia typographi. The sequence goes on along the minus strand of NZ_JRUQ01000129.1, from coordinate 7,630 downwards.
CCTTCAACCAACTTACATCTGTTGCTGAGCGATTCGAGTTGCAGTTTCCCGGCACAGACGGCGAGCATATCTGGCGAAGGGTCGACGCCGGTGAAATGCCAGCCAGGATGCTTTTGCGCCAGCCGGATTATTTCAGAACCCGTGCCGACGCCAACGCATAATATGCGGGCATTTTCACGCAGATCGCGAAGCAGGATGGCAATCAGCAGATGCAAGTTGTTGGCTATTTCATTTAAACGATGGTTGTAATCATCGTACTGTCGGGAAAATTCGCTGTTGAAAATATCATTGGTATTGTTGGTCATTAAGAATCTCCGGGGTGACAGGCAAGACAGCGTCAGAGTGAATGGCATAGTGATAATGAAAATCCTGCGAAAGTTGGTCCAGTGTGACCTTGCCCAGACGCACAAAAAACTGTGCTTTCGCATCCTGACAGGCTTGACTCCGGGCGCAATTGACGACTTTTCCGACCGGGCATCCGGGAGATTCATTGCCATGAGATAAGGCAATCAATGTCGGTTCTCCAACGGCATACCAGATCGCAGCGAGGATGATTTTGGGCATCTCAGCGGTCAGCATCCAGCCGCCGCCATGACCTTTAATCGAATGTATGCCGGAAAATGGATCGTCTCTTTTCATGTAACTTACAATATTACATTACAAAATGCTGTCAATAGTAAGCTGCAGACGCGGATTTTACTCGGGTTGATTACGCGGCTGAAGACAACACAGTGACAGGGGGCGAGAGGATAAAGCCCAACGATTGGACTAAATTTTGTACTCAACGGAACAAGGGGCGGTATTTTTTCACTCACCTTTATACCCCCACTCACCGTGTAGAAAATCCTATGTCAGTGAATAGTTTCAGCTCTGCAGGCTATGTTATTCCTCCACAGCCATCTGATAACCGTTTTGGTCCGGCTTCCGGGACTTCGGATCTGTCCAGTAAAACACATTCAGCAGGGCAGTCTGGGGGCGGTATTAATTATGGTGCAGCACAATCGGGTGGCAGCGCCCTGAATTTCGGCAACACGATGTCGCAAAAGCATTCTGCGGTTGATGACGCTGGTTCGGACGGCAATACGCAAAATTCCGGCGGAGAACTCAACCAGCAGATTTCACAGTTATTGAGTGAAATACTCAAAATGCTGATGCAGTTTCTGCAACAGAATAGCGGCAACAGCACTGACGACAGTAACGGCTCGCCTGCAACCAGCACTGACAGTGCGGGCAGTGGCTCGCCAGTCGCCAGCGCCTTAAACAATTCACTCTCGTCTGGCGCGGCTGACACCCGTTCGCCAACTGCGGATGCTGGTGCAGCAACCGCCGGCAACGTTGCCCAACCGCCGGAGAAGGCGAGTGCGACTACCCCGGCACAACCGGCACCTTCCACGGCAGCCGGTTCCGGTGGCGTCGATGGTCAGTCATCTTCAACCGCCAGCACTGACTCAGCTGCCGCTGCCAGTACGACCCAGGATTCAGGCAAGTCGGTTGGTAGCGGACCCCGTTCGTTCGATATCACCAACAATGAAGATCATGATATTTCGCTCGGAATGTTCGACAAGGATAATAAGAAAGTCGCTGAGATGAAGCTCAAGCCTGGTGAGATGGGGACAATGAACTATCAGGACAATTTTACCGGCGTAATCAAGCAGGCTGACGCCGATGGTAAATACCAGGACAGCGCCAGCCGACTGGAGTTTTACAATGGCTTTGTTAACACCAGCGACATTGATGGGCGTAACGCGTCAATCAGTGCTACCGACCACAATGGCTTTAATATTGGCGATAACAAAAGTATCGCTGACGACGCGCCGTCAAATATCGTTTCAGAAGATAGCGCCGGTGACAAAACCATTGCAGGCTGGTATGACGGTTCAACCGATACCATGAAAGCGGGTGGGCAGTATATGGAAGATAAGCTGGGCACTGGCGATACCTATATTCACCCGAATGACGATCAGCTCGGACAGGGGAGCAATCCGATGCGACATACCGATGCGATGAACATTGATGTCAGCTTTGGCAAAGCGTAATTCTGAGGTGAGGGGGGCTGACGCGCCCTGTGGTTAGCCGCCCCCTTATCCTCCGAAACCTCCCGCCGACTGAGGCCAGCCGTCTGACACCAGATACGCTGCCGTATACACACCTACAGCCATGCTCCTTCAGCTATCGGGCACCTCACCGTACTGGCTTTAGCACTGAAATGTCGTCTGGCTTGCTGTCATCATAACGACATACTAAAGACGCAAAAATGTCATGGTTGTGTCGCAAACTGGCTCCGTGAAATCTTTAGCAAAACTTTCTCACGGAGCGTTGAGTTTATGAAACATAAATACCGCCTGACCCTGTCATTTATTGCTACGGTTCTCTCCGCTAATGCCCTGGCCGACGTTGCCGCCTACAGCCGCGCTGCACAGGGTGATATCACACAGCCGGGCGGCGCTCGCCGCCTGACGCAGGATCAAACGGACGCGTTGAAGGCTTCCCTCAACAGCAACAAAGCCAAAAACGTCATCCTGCTGATCGGGGACGGGATGGGGGATTCCGAAATCACCGCCGCGCGTAACTACGCGGAAGGAGCGGGCGGCTTTTTCAAAGGCATCGATGCGCTACCGCTGAGCGGCCAGTACACTCACTATGCGCTGGACAAGAAAACGCATAAGCCAGACTACGTTACTGACTCAGCCGCGTCGGCAACGGCCTGGAGTACCGGCGTGAAGTCTTACAACGGTGCGATTGGGGTCGATGTAAACGGTAAGGACCATCCTACTCTGCTGGAAATGGCGAAAAAGGCTGGCAAGGCCACCGGCAACGTCTCCACCGCCGAGCTGGAGGATGCGACGCCAGCGGCGCAAATCGCCCACGTTACCTCGCGTAAATGCTACGGCCCGGAAAAAACCAGCGAGCTTTGCGCTACCAACGCGCTGGAAAACGGCGGCAAAGGCTCCATAGCTGAACAATTACTGAATGCCCGTGCGGACGTCACGCTGGGCGGCGGAGGCAAAACCTTCAGCGAGACGGCCAGGGCCGGGGAATGGCAGGGCAAAACGCTGGAAGAGCAGGCTAAACTGCGCGGCTATCAGTGGGTCAGCGATCTTAACGGTCTCAACAGCGTAAGCGAAGCCAGCCAGCAGCAGCCGGTGCTGGGGCTGTTTGCTCAGGGCAACATGCCGGTGCGCTGGAAAGGCCCGAAGGCCACTTATCACGGTAATATTGACGGCAAGCCGGTGACCTGTGAAGTCAATAACGATCGTCCGGCGAGCACGCCAACGCTGGCGCAGATGACCGACAAAGCCATCGAACTGCTGAGCAAAAACCAGAACGGTTTCTTCCTGCAGGTAGAAGGGGCTTCGATTGATAAGCAGGACCATGCGGCTAACCCTTGTGGGCAAATCGGCGAAACGGTAGATCTGGATGAAGCGGTGCAGAGGGCGCTGGCGTTTGCGCAGCAGGAGGGCAATACGCTGGTTATCGTCACGGCAGATCACGCCCACTCCAGCCAGATAATCGCCAATGACAGCAAGGCGCCGGGCCTGACGCAAACGCTGAACACCAGAGAGGGTGGCGTCATGACCCTCAGCTACGGTAATTCTGAGGAAGACTCTCAGGGGCACACCGGCACCCAGCTGCGCATCGCCGCCTACGGCCCTTATGCAGCAAACGTGGTGGGCCTGACCGACCAGACCGATCTGTTCTATACCATCAAGTCGGCGATGGACATTAAGTAATATTTTCTGGTGAGCCTGGGGGAGCTTCGCTAAGCTGGAATGACAGCTCCCCTTCAGGAATAACTTCATGCGGCAAAGCTTGTTACGCGTTCGCGATGGCCAGGGCGCCAGCGTCTCCTTTTCTGAACTGTTGTTCGATCTGATTTATGTTTTCGCCGTCACTCAACTTTCCCACTATTTACTGCATCACCTGACGCTTATCGGCGCGCTGCAAACGCTGCTGCTGTGGTTTGCCGTCTGGCTGGCCTGGCAATATACCGCCTGGGTCACTAACTGGTTTGATCCCGACACCCGCCAGATCCGCCTGCTGTTGTTTGCCATCATGCTGCTTGGACTGTTCGCCTCGGCCGCGCTGCCTGAAGCCTTTGGCGATCGTGGCCTGATATTTGCCTTGTTCTACATTGCGATGCAGGTGGGGCGCAGTGCGGTAACGCTTTTCTTGCTGCCGGAGAGTCATCTGTTACAACGTAACTTTCAACGCATCCTTGGCTGGATGCTGATTTCGGCAGTGTTCTGGCTGGCTGGTGGCTTCGCGGAGGGCAATGACCGCCTGCTCTGGTGGGCTATTGCGATTGCCTGTATCTATATTTCTCCAATGACAGGTTTCTGGCTGCCGCTGCTGGGGCGCTCTGATGCGTCGAATGAGTGGACGATTGAAGGTCATCATCTGGCCGAGCGCTGCCAGCTGTTTGTGATTGTGGCACTGGGTGAAACTATTCTGATTACCGGCGCGACGCTGAGTGAAATTGCGCACTGGCAGGCGCCGGTGGTGATAGCTTCGCTGGTGGCCTTTGTTGGCAGCCTGGCGATGTGGTGGGTCTATTTTGATACCAGCAGCAAGGCGGGCAGCCACGCCATTCAGCAGGCGGAGAATCCGGGGCAGATGGGCGCATGCTATCACTATGTACATGTGGTGTTGGTCGGCGCGATCATTGTGTGCGCGGTGGCTAATGAGCTGGTGATTGTGCATCCCGATGGTCATATGGAGGCCAGCGCCATTGCCGTTCTGCTGCTGGGCCCGGCGGCCTATCTTGCCGCAAACGGTATTTATAAGACGATGATCTATCGTCGCTTCCCGCTGTCGCATGTTGTTGGTCTGGTGGCGCTGTTAGCGCTGCTGCCGGTGTGTTTTATTACCGATCGGCTGATGATCAACGGCTTAACCACGGTCATCATGATTGTTGTCGCGGGATGGGAAAGCATTTCCCGCGCCAGAAGCGTGGCGCAGCAATAATCCCGTTCAGGCTATTTTGATGCTGGCTGGCTGAGGGGCAGTGCAGATGGCATACTGGCGGCGACCCTATCTGCACTTTCTGGAACTAGCTGAAATGGCGATACTTACAGAGAATAAAGCCACCTCTATGTAATGGTCGAGATGGCTAAACGAGAACCTTGCAATAGGTTTTCTACAATGACGATGGCCATAAGCGTGGGACAATTTTGTTTGCCGTTAACGGTGCCAGTTGCCTGGACGAGATATCAGAAGGGGACAACCAGAGGATTTCCTCAATTTCAGCGGCAGGTTGAACCTCCTGAATGCGCCTTTCTGTGCTGAACATATTGGCATGAACCAGATGTCCGGGTTCATTAGCTGCGATCTCTGTAAATTCGCCAAGCGGTTTAAGTTCCTCAGGCAATAATTCAAGATTCAGCTCTTCCCTGAGTTCCCGAATCAGTGCTGACTTAGCGTCTTCACCTGATTCAATTTTCCCTCCGGGTTGCATAAAATAATCGGTGCCTCTTTTCCTGACAAGGAGTAATCGCCCTTGTCCATCTGTCATGATGGCTGCAGCAATATGGATCGTTTTGGGTTCAGACATGGTGATTTTCGTTCCGTGTGGTCCACTTTGAAACCGGAGGCGTGTAGGTTTTAAAATAATCGATAATATCGTGTAAATTTTCAGAAAACCGAAGCATATTGGCATAGTCTTGCTTCATAAAACCGTCACTTACCATTCGTTGCACCATCACTGTCAGTGGATCGTAAAAGTGATTAACGTTCAGAAACGCAAGGGGTTTATCGTGTATTCCCAATTGTGCCCAGGTCCACTGTTCAAATATTTCCTCAGCCGTTCCAGCTCCCCCCGGCAATGCAATAAAACCAGACGATAATTCTGCCATCATGTTTTTTCTCTGGTGCATGTTATCCACAACCAGAAGCTCGGACAATCCGGTATGAGCTATTTCACGTTCCAGCAAAGATTTCGGAATCACACCCGTCACATGTCCACCATATGCAAGAGCAGCGTCAGCGACAGCGCCCATCAAGCCAACCCGTCCGCCGCCATAAACGATACTTATCCCTTGTTCTGCCAAATATTTACCGACATGACGTGCAGCATCAATGTAAGCCGTTGAATGCCCTTCAGAAGATCCACAAAATATGCCTACGGTGTTCATATTTTCTCCTCAAGCAAATGAAAAACCCTCATAATGGGGAAAATCAAGCGGGCCACATGATAACATCCCCCTCTTTGGTGGAGGAAGTATGGACCCCTGCGGGTGAGTAAAGATATCGGCAGCGGTGCTGCTGGTGGGCAAGGCGGTACTGTTTCTGTCATCCGTCCCTCTTATCCGGCTTAAACCAAAGACGTAGTTTGCGCAGGCATTGTGCTTTACACTGTACGCTGAAAAGACGAAGTAGATAAACGATTAAGTAGGCGATAATGGCGATGAACGGAACTATCACAACGTGGTTTAAAGATAAAGGTTTTGGATTTATTAAAGATGAAAACGGTGATAACCGTTATTTTCATGTGATTAAGGTCGCCAACCCTGAACTGATTAAGAAAGATGCGGCGGTGACTTTCGAACCTACCACCAATAACAAGGGTTTGTCAGCCTATGCTGTGAAAGTCGCACCGGAAAGCAAATATATCTATATCGCTGGCGAGCGTCTTAAGCTCACGTCGATCAAAAATTACCTGGTTTACAGCGAAGAAGTGCCTGTCGAGACACGCATTGATAAAGAAGATGTGGTGCTGTCTGTGGGGGTACTGATGAACAGTATCAGGCCGAAGTCAGCCGCAAAGCCTGGCGGAATGCGTTCACTGAAAAAACTGGCGATTACCACTTTCCAGGGAACGACATTAATCTTCTCGGCAGATGAGATAGACATCGATGCCACGGTGAAACTGCTCAAGGTCTGAAATAATTCGGACTCAATCTGACCCGTACTCCTGTTGACGAATGGCGCAGGATGTCGGGGCGGAGTCACTCCCACACATTATTCAACCGGTTTAGAAACGAAGATGACAAAACTCACCTTACAAGAGCAGATGCTCAAAGCTGGATTAGTGACCAGCAAAAAAGTGGCCAAAGTTCAAAGAACGGCAAAAAAATCAAGGGTTCAGGCTCGTGAGGCAAGGGCGGCTGTGGAAGAAAATAAAAAAGCGCAGCTTGAGCGTGATAAACAGCTAAACGAACAGCAAAAACAGGCTACTTTATCTAAAGAGTATAAAGCTCAGGTGAAGCAGCTTATTGAAATGAACAGAATTAATATTTCAAAAGGTGATATTGGTTTTAACTTCACAGATAATAATTTAATTAAAAAAATAGTTGTGGATAAGCTTACACAAGCTCAGCTGATTAGTGGTCGCCTCGCCATTGCTCGCCTGGTTGTTGATAACAGTGACGTCAGTGAATACGCTATTATCCCCGCAAGCGTAGCCGATAAAATTGCGCAGCGAGATGAGAAAAGTATTGTATTGAATAGCGCATTGAGTCAGGAAGAACAGGATGAAGAAGATCCGTATGCCGATTTCAAAGTGCCTGATGATTTGATGTGGTAATTGACGTTTTGCAGAGAGGGGCTCACGACGCACGTCCATGTGCCTCGCCCTTCGGGCAGTTCGTCCGCAGGGCGTCCGACCTGTCCAACCGGCTGAAGCCGGTTGTCG
>NZ_JRUQ01000128.1 GCF_000773975.1 Erwinia typographi | reverse complement strand
GTGGCAACGCCGTTTTCTCCGGTAACGGCAGATGAGGACGTCAGCTTCGCGCTGCCGTCTGACGTCAGGCTCCAGGACACGGCCGTGTTACGTACGGGCTGCCCCTTACGGTTGGTGGCCAGCACCTGCAGCACATCACGGGACACGCCATCTGCCGGACTGTTGTCTGTCAGTACCGTCAGCGCCAGGTACGCCACGCCCTCATCCGGATTTTTACGGTACTGCATGACAATTTCATTATTCCGGTTCACCAGTTCATACCGGCTGCCCGCCAGCGTGCGCAGGGCGGCCACATTCGCAGGGTCTGTCTGCCAGCGCCAGTTCTGCCCCATCGTCCAGTGCAGCCCCAGCAGCGCCTGCGTGTCATGCTGCCCGGCCCCCTGCTTCTGGTCCACGCCCAGCGTCACCAGCGGTACCGGCGTGTACGTCAGACCTGCCGTCACCGCATGCGGATTTCGCTGCAGATGGTCTTTGTCAAACAGCGCCACCTGACTGCCATAATACTGCTCCCAGACCAGCTTTCCGCCCAGTTGCGGGAATGCCGGCAGCCAGCCTTCAGCCCTGACATCATAACCGTCGGCCGGTTTTTCCTGCCACGAATCATCAAAATCACGGGAACCGTGCCACTGCGTGGTCCCCACATAGGTATTGGCCGACAGGCGAAGGTAATCCGTCCATGCTTCCCCCCCCAGACCGACACGGCGGTTTTTACCGGTGAAGTCATCATCAAAAAAGACGTTCCCGCCATACATCCAGCCATTCTGCCAGAACGTACGTAC
>NZ_JRUQ01000127.1 GCF_000773975.1 Erwinia typographi | reverse complement strand
TCAGTGGAACGAAAACTCACGTTAAGCAATGTTTTCTTCCTCTGATGCTTCTTTTAATTGCTGCAGTTGCCATCTAGTCAGAGTTCTGCAAGCGTGAAGGAATACCGAATCGCCGTGTACGAACCTGTATTTTCGGTAGTACGGGACAAGGGATGGTCGTGAGATCAACCCTTGTCCCTAAAGTTATTGTGGTCATGAATGTTTCTGGATGTCCTAAGATAAGATGGGCATCTACTCCGACACTTTCTGTGCAGCATTGGACAGTGAAGACCACGCTTCCCACTCGTCCAGGCGCTTCTTATAGATTAACTTGAACATGGGTAATGTGCTCGAGCCGAGAATGAGGCGCAATGGTGGATTGCTTGTATCTACCAACTTTAGGATGATATCCGCTGTTGCTGCAGGATCTCCTGTGTTTTCCTGATTGAACCCGGCGCGAATGGATGACTTCAGGGTGTCATATTCAGGCTGAGCGGGGGCAAAGAGAGTGGACGAGCCAAATGTGGTGGCGAAACTGCCAGGTTCCAGCATCGTGACCTTGATGCCCCACGCAGCCGCTTCGCCCGCCAGTGATTCCGTCAACGCTTCCACTGCAAATTTACTGGCGACATAGCTTCCACCAGTTGGAAAGCCGATAACGCCAGCGATACTTGACAGTGTGATGATGTGGCGTAAGCTCGCGGGGAACTCGCATTGACAGAGCGATTTTGGCTAATTTCGGCGAGTTGATCGTCTCAGGTTTCAGAACAGGTGTAAGCGTCTCATTTAGGCCGTCTGTGCAGCGGACTCCGGTTCCGGGAAAATAGTGTCCATCATTTTTAATGGACACTATCGCGTGAAACACCGGACATGGATACTTGAGGCCCTTCGCCTCCATTTTGAAGAAAAACTCCCGCGCATTGAGGCGGGACGCCGGCTCGGCATCCCCAAAACCACCGTCTGCGATCTCTTTGTCCGGTTCAGGAAGTCCGGTCTCTCCTGGCCACTTTCTGACAGGATCACCCCGGGGAAGCTGGATAAACGCCTTTACCGCCAGAGCACCAGGAAAGCGACTGCTCTTCCCGTGGCTCCGGCCCCGCTTGAAACACCTGCGGTCTCCAGACGGCCACGTCGTCCTAACTTTCCACGGGACTTCAAAATCGCGTTGGTGGAACGGTCGATGCAGCCCGGGGTCAACGTGGCGCAACTGGCCCGTGAAAATAACATTAATGACAATCTGTTGTTCAACTGGCGGCGCCTTTACCTGCAGGGACAACTCGTTGCACGAACAGAGACACCGCTGATGCTGCCCGTAACGCTCGCAGCAGGATCCTGTCACGGGCAGGCGACTCAGGGGGATGAAACGCCCTGTTGTGAACTGGTTCTTCCCGCCGGTACGTTGCGTATCGGTGGAGCGCTGACGCCGGAGCTGCTGCAGATACTTATCAGGGAAATGCAGGGGAGTTCACGGTGATATCACTCCCTGCGGGCTCCCGCATCTGGCTGGTCGCCGGCGTGACGGATATGCGCAACGGTTTTAACGGTCTGGCGTCAAAGGTGCAGAATACGCTCAGGGATGAGCCGTTCAGTGGTCACCTGTTTATCTTCCGGGGCCGGCGGGGCGACATGATAAAGGTGCTGTGGGCTGACCGTGATGGCCTGTGCCTGTTTACCAAACGCCTTGAGCGCGGGCGCTTCGTCTGGCCGGTGGCCCGTGACGGAAAAGTACACCTGACGCCGGCGCAGCTGTCCATGCTGCTGGAAGGCATAAACTGGAAGCACCCGCAGCGGACGGAACGGCCTGGTCTGCGGATATAACCTGATGTAAAATGTGGGTATGGACGCTTCCCTTCCCGATGAAAACGCCCGGCTCAGGGCGCTGCTGCTGGAGCAGCAGACCACCATCCGCAAAATGGCGGAGTATGTACTGGTCAAGTTAAAC
>NZ_JRUQ01000126.1 GCF_000773975.1 Erwinia typographi | reverse complement strand
AAACACGGCGTCTGGCGCAGTCTTTTCTTCAAAAAAAAGGCCGTTGAGGCCATCTGGCGGAGTGCGGTTATCCGCCTGCTGCGCGGCAGCTACGGGCGGATCATGCCCGGCAGGCTGCCGGGGCTGGGCCACATCCACGATGAGCGCCAGTGGCGGCGCTATCTTCAGGCGCAGTATGGCCGCTACTGGAAGGTACATTTCGCCAGGAAAACCCGGGGAGCCTGGCACAGCGTCAAATATCTGGACCGCTACCTGAAGCGCCCGCCGGTGTCAGCCTCCCGTCTGCGCCACTACGGCGGCGGCGCCGTAGTTCACCACTATCCCGATCACCGCACGGGGAAGCATAAACGTCAGACGCTGAGCCAGGAAGAGATGATCGGACGCTATATCAGCCACGTCCCCGCCCGGCATTTTAAAATGGTGCGTTACTCAGGCTTTCTGGCCAACCGCAAGCGGGGCATGCTGCTGCCGAAGGTTTACGAGGCGCTGGAGATGACGGTACGGGAAAAACCGAAACGGCCCGGATTTGCGGTGCTGATGAAAGGTTTTCTGGGTACCGATCCATTCGAATGCATCCGGTGTGGCGACCGGCTGCGTTTTGC
>NZ_JRUQ01000125.1 GCF_000773975.1 Erwinia typographi | reverse complement strand
CCACGCCCTAAGACTCTACCGCAGCCGGGGCGTATCTCCGCGTTAGCGGGCCGTAAGGGCCACTTACGGGCGTGTATGACAGTATTCCAGCCACTTTCTCACAGATGCTTAGACGCTTAGTTGGGGTCTGAGGAGGGGCCCGTCCGGGTAACCGGCGGGTCTACTCACCTCAGACCCCTATACAATTCTGTTGGCCTAATTAATAGCAACCTCGTTCTACAATCTGCATCGCCAACTCACATTTATAATCAGGAATAGTACGGTACGAAAACAATGGTTCCGTTCAGCACAACCTCCATATAACCCGAAACAGTTGTAGTATCTGTTGGGGTATTTGTAGCTGTACTTATTGCAACAATATTTCCCTGAGCACCAACACCTGCGCTACCGTTATGAATACTCATCCTTGCCGTGGCAAAAGTTAATCCGGGGGAAGTTGTCTGTGTCGTTCCACTTGGGGTAAATAATGCACACGTCCCGGCATCGAATCGGGTCGGTCCCGTGCTCTTGGCATTAATAACATACTCACCGCAGTATGCGGCCAGCTGAATCCACATATCAGGAATAGTGTCAGCATAAGTTGGTGTGGTGAATTGTACGCCTTTAACGCCAGAGTTTCCCTGATGATAATACGTGATAATTGGCGTTGTTCCTGAGCCTCGCTGGATATTAATAATTGTCTTACCTGGCGTACGATCACCAGTAACGGCATAATTGCCGGATCCCACGCTGCTATAACCATCACGGCAAATAACCTCAATCTCCCATTGCCCACCCGTGTTAGGGATAGTAAAAGACCCAATGTTCAGATACAAAACGGAAGATGAGTTATTAGTTCCCCGCAGTACACCACTCTGCCATTTAGCTTTTAGTGTACCTGAAATCTCTATACCGTGGTTTTCAACAAGGACGTTACCCCGTTCGTAACCAGAAAGCCAAGAAGTGATTTCAGAGCCATCGGGGTTTTGTGGGTAAGAATACCAGTCGTCGTCAGAGGGAAGAGTGTTCCAGTCATAATCATTACCTGTTGGTACCGACAAAACATTTGTTATGGCCCGGCAGGCGTACATAACCGGGTTATGTACACAACCTTCAATACACATCATATTAATGATGAACTGGGCATTATTGATATCAAAAGGTACATTTCCTGGTCCACTAAACCAGACGTTGTCCATTTTACACTGGGCTGCACGGGGTGCCCAGATACAAGGCGCAAGATTTGTCAGAAAATTACAGTTACGGAACTCTATACTGGTGCTGTGGTCCCAGACGCCGGTCGGTCTGTTAGTCCATGAGGCAGTAAAGAAAGGCGCTGCATTAGTCGAGCTGTAGCATTGCTCAACGATGCTATCCAGCGTGTCCTTGATGAAAAAAGTGTGTCCTCCGGTATTCGCATTTTCAAAGTTCTTTATGTATACGTAACAACCGCCTGCGCAATCATTATAAATGAATCCCTGAGTGTTAGAGGCGGTATCATTGAACACGCCCTGCGTGGCGCCAGTAAGTAACATGGTTGAACTGTCATACCCGGTACTCTGCTGCCCGTTCCACTTAATTCCCTCCACCACTAAACGACGGTGATTCAGCTTAAACACATATCCGTCAGAGCTATCACTGATTATCGTTGTAAATACCTGTTTCCCATACGGTGTGCTGAATCCCTGAATACGTATACCGCCAAATGCAGAATAATGACTCTCTGTGTAATATGGATAATCAGCATCAGTTTCAGCTAATGCGGTTCCATACTCCATCCAGTTCACCGGCGTCATATAAAATGTACCTGCCGGGAATTTTATACCTGCCTGCCTGATAGTGCTCACGCCAGCAATACTCACAGCGGAGTCACTCATCATGAACTCTAACTGAGCAGTAGCAGCCGGGCTACAGTCAGTGACGCCATCAGGTATTGCGCCAAAATCGCATACAGTCAGGTCATTTAAGTCGGTAATACGCTGCCAGTAAAATCCATCACCCGCAGCTATAAAACCGCCATCGTCGGCACCCGCGCTGAGGTGTCCTATAAACGCTCCTTCGCCGTATGGAGCAGTGGTGTGACCAGCCAGCCATACAACCTCACCTTCTTCGGAAGGTGACTGCTGACGAAGCGAGGCGAAAGTATCTACTGTTACAGCCATTTTAAGCTCCTTTGGGTTTGAGAAATCAAAATGCCTGAAAGGTATCTGCAGCTTTTGGTATGGGATTGAAGACCTGAATATACGCTATAACAATGAGTTACGGTACTCTTTAAGAAGAATAATTAATCTTAACGGGGGACTTACTATATTGGTGCTACAGCCGTGGTGTAGATTAGAGCTTTTAGGGGTCTGACGCTCAGTGGAACGAAAACTCACGTTAAGCAATGTTTTCTTCCTCTGACGCCTCTTTTAATGGCCGCAAATATCCTTTTGTCACCAACTCTGCCAGAGTGAAGGAATAATGGCCGAGCATATTGATATGCCCGTGGCAAAGCGGTGAGAGTCGTGCAATATCTTCATCATTCAGGGTTTCCCCCTGTGCCCGAAGATGATCCAGGGCTGCCTGCATATAAATAGTGTTCCATAACACGACGGCATTAGTGACCAGCCCCAGTGCACCCAGTTGATCTTCCTGACCGTCGGTATATCGCTTTCTTATCTCACCTTTCTGACCGTGACAGATAGCTCTGGCAACGGCATGGCGGCTTTCCCCCCGGTTAAGTTGGGTCAGAATGCGCCGACGGTAATCTTCATCATCAATATAATTAAGCAGATACAGCGTTTTGTTGATGCGCCCCACTTCAATGATTGCCTGAGTGAGTCCGGAAGGGCGTTCACTCTTCAGTAACGAGCGAACCAGCACCGAAGCCTGTACCTTGCCCAGCTTCAGGGAGCCTGCGGCCGGATCATTTCGTCCCACTGAAGGACTATTTTTCGGGGATCTGACGGCCCTCTGGCAATATCATTCAGTACTCCATAATCGGCGTCACTGTCTATGCGCCAGAAAACCGAAGCGCCGGCATCAGCCAGGCGCGGCGAAAACTGGTATCCCAAAAGCCAGAAAAGACCAAAGACAAGGTCGCTGGCCCCTGCTGTATCAGTCATAATTTCGGTAGGATTTAGCCCGGTTTCCTGTTCCAGAAGGCCTTCCAGCACAAAAATTGAGTCCCTGAGCGTCCCCGGTATAACAATGCCATGAAAGCCAGAATACTGATCGGACATAAAGTTGTACCAGGTGATCCCCCTGTTATGGCCAAAGTATTTGCGGTTCGGTCCGGAATTGATTGTTCTGACCGGTGTAACAAAGCGCATTCCATCTGCAGAGGCCACTTCGCCACCACCCCAGACCTGTGCCAGTGGCAGTGTTGCCTGAAAATCAACCAGCCTGGCATTCGCACTGGTGATTGTTTCAGCCCGCAGGTAGTTTGCTTTTGTCCAGTTCAGCCGGTGTCGGGTCAGGGCAGGAACATTTGACCGTATCAGGGGTTCCAGACCGATATCCCCTTCGGGTGATATGTTTTTCCTTATTAATCACCAGTCGTTTCCATGGACGGCTGATGATTTCCGTTGGTGCGTCGTCAAAATACTGCCGCCGTGAGCTGAACTCGCGGCTGAGGTAATCACAGGCATTCAGAGTGGAACTCCCGGCGGGAGCTGCTGAAAATTTGACGGTATTCAGCAGACGGGGCAGGAAACGACGAACCCGCCCGTACTGCTCCACCATTTCATCATGAAAGTTATCGTCTGAGGGTCGGGCAATTTCACGGACAAGCGCAATAATGTCGGCCAGTTTTTGCCTCGGGATATGGCTGAATACTTCGGTCCGGATTGATTCGTCCGGCGTTTCCTCTTTCAGCAGGTACGAACACGCGCTGGCGAGCGCCAGTGCTGATTTATCCAGATCCTTCAGAGAGCGGAGCCGTTTTTTCTGCCCAATCTTTCTGGCGTCACGGATGATGACCGCCAGCATGGCATCCAGAACGTCCAGTGCATCATCCAGCGCCAGCGTCTCCCATGCAAGGACAAAGGCAACCAGTATCGCAGTCCTTTTCTGCGGGGTCATCCTGGCGATATTGAACACCGAAGTCATTCCCGCATAACGAGCGAGATTTTTCAGACGTACAGCCGGGATCGCACTCAGGTTATCAGTATGAAGGCCAAAATCGCTCAGCGTTTTCCAGCGATCAATTGCCTCATTAAACGCCGGGCCACTGATGGTCACCGGACCTTTTTTCAGTGACTCCAGCAAAGACAGGCGACCGGAATCTGCGGGGCCCAGCAGCGTCTCCAGTTGTGAACACTGTACGGCAGACGGTATCATTGCCAGCCTGCTCCACAGACGCAGCGTTGCCTTTTCCCTTACCTCTGAAATCAGTCGGGTCAACGTGGTGGCACCGGGGAGAATAATTCGGTGCTGCATCAGCCATCCGGTTGCCAGGTCGAAAAGCAGCCCCGGACGTTCGTTGCTTATCCAGCTCCTAAATAGCTGCGCCGAATAGTAGATCACTTTGAGGGAACTCAGCCCGGATTGTGCGATCTGATCAATCGCCAAACCAATCATAATCACCAACCGGACTGAGCAATGCCGATCATAGCACCCATTCCCCGTAGCGAACGACGTCTGATGCAGAAAGCTATCCATAAAACGCGCGACAAAAATCATGCCCGTAGGCTAACTGCCATGC
>NZ_JRUQ01000124.1 GCF_000773975.1 Erwinia typographi | reverse complement strand
GAACTTTAATCCGCCGGGGCCAGACCAGGTGTGGGTCAGCGACATCACCTATCTTAAGACCGGAGAAGGCTGGCTGTACCTTGCGGCCATAATGGACCTGTTCTCCCGCCGCATAGTTGGCTGGCATGTGGACAGCCGGATGACCTCATCGCTGGTCTGCCATGCACTGATGAAGGCGTATAACCTGCGCAACCCGCCGCGGGGTCTGGTGGTGCACACCGACAGAGGTTCGCAGTATACCGGCAGTCGCTTCCAGACGTTGCTGGGTAGTTACGGACTCAGAAGCAGCATGGGTGATGTTGGCGCCTGCTGGGACAATGCGGTGATGGAACGCTTCTGGGGCAGCCTGAAACATGAATGGCTGTTGCTTGTGCCCCAGCCGACGCGGGCTTGTATGAAACAGGATGTGGCCGCTTATATCCGCTATTACAATCTTGACCGAAATCATGTCGCCAACGGAGAGCTGTCTCCGGTGCGTTATGAGCAAATGACTGAGAAAAAAGTGTCCTGTTTAACTTGACCAGTACA
>NZ_JRUQ01000123.1 GCF_000773975.1 Erwinia typographi | reverse complement strand
GTTTAACTTGACCAGTACAATCATCATTTAATCGCCAGGCGACCACCTGACCATCAGTCATGCATTTCAGACCGGGGCTGTCGGGTTTAAATACCGCATTACTCGCAAAGCTGTCATAAAGATGGATACCACCATGCCAGTGTTCCGCCTTCTTCATCAACCAGTGAGTATCACCCTCACTGCCCTGTATGGCTTCCATGAATTCCGTTGCCGAACGGTAGCCATCAACTGGCAGTACCATTTTCATCCTGTTCTCCCTGAACTTATGATGGTTATTTGTTCATCATACACCGCTTGAGACATAACCCAAACTTTCATAATTGGATAAGTTTGTTACTGAATAAAGCAGCAGTAAATAGGATTATCCCAGGCTCTGCTGGCGAACCGTCAGGCGGGATGATTAGCCTCCTAACTATTTCACTAGCCCGCACAAAATATCCTCGTGCTGCCACTGAGTCATACAGACCTATGAGCCTGAATGTTTTGCTCTCATTAGAGTTGGGTAAAACGATAGTTTATTGTGATAGGGTTTGCTGGCTATTTATTATTCAGATTTGATCTCTTTTTGCTATCATTTAATTGTTTACCAATCTATATGATAGATCTATCATTTAGGTCACTTATAGATGATAGGGGGTGAGAGAATGACTACTTACGGATACGTACGTGTAAGCACTCAGGATCAGAACGTTGCACGTCAGATGGCGGCGCTTGAGGGTTTAGTTGAACCAGACAACATCCTGATTGAGAAGGTCTCAGGCAAAGACACCAACCGCCCAGAGTTGCAACGGCTTCTGAATGAAAAGCTGGGGCTTCGTGGCGGGGATACGCTTGTCATTAAAAGCATTGACCGCCTCGCCCGTAATACAAAAGACCTGCTGGAGATTGTTGATATCCTGATTAAACGGGGTGCTACGGTACGTTTCTTGGACAATAATATGACCTTCGACGACACTCCAGAGAGGCGCTTAATCCTCATCATGATGGGGGCTGTTGCAGAATTCGAGCGTGGTGTCATTCGTCAGCGTCAGTCTGAGGGGATCGTGATAGCAAAAGAGGCTGGCAAGTTCAAAGGACGCCAGGCCAAACAATCATTACACGACAAGGTGCAAGCGCTGATTGCCAGCGGTGATCACACAAATGAAAAGATCGCAGAGTTGGCTGGTTGCGGTGTCGCTACCGTTTACCGTATCAAAAAGGCGATGACCTCAGCCTGATATACAACATTCCCCCTTCATTTGACCTCGCTTCGGCGGAGTTTTTTATTGCCTGAACTCTACACAAGCGCAAACAGTCCAACAATCCTTCCCTGGCTTTACAAGAACCGCTACACAGAGCGTTCTCTCCCGCAATGTAACTGACCAGACCGCCAGCACAGCGCCCCTCTAAGAGGTTCCCACAGGCCCAGGAATGGACGCTTTTTTATTGTTTTTGCGAAGAAAATGTATTTTTCCAGTTTGAGATGAGGAGAGATGTAAACTGGTTTAACACTCATCTGGTTGACAGATTTAACAGACAGAACGCGGGCAAGGCTTTGTCGCATACTTCATGCCATAGTTATCACCACACATTCACCACATCGCACAGGTGAGCCAGTGGCGACAACCAGCAGAATCGGTTATTTAAGGTACGTTAAACTCTATTTAAGTGGCATTTAATGTGCATGTTTAATAAGCGCGGTGTGGTGGCTCAGGTGGTCGGCGCAATGGTTGTCCGTGGTCACCAGACGGGAAACTGTTGCAAGGTGTCTTCTGGTAGAAAGGAGCGAGGCTTTGACAAAGTTTGTACATGGCTTTTAGCAAAGTTTGTACATGAATCATTATAGAGAAGAAAACTAAGAGACAGATTGAACATGCGTTCAATTGTTGGTGTTGTCAGTTGTAGAGTGGATCCGGACGATTTCCGTATCTGGTCTCTACAGGACAAGTTTAAGAACGTGGAGATTTTCTCCGAAAGCTCAATTCTGCCTGTTGTGTACCGTCCGGATATGGTCACTCTTTTGACGAACGATGCAGCGTAATAACCAGTAAGCAGTGATTGGGGGCGCGTTGCCCCCGCTGCTGGCGAGGCAAAGAAGAGGAGATTACTATGAAAATTCAATTCCAGACTAACAACGGCTTCCCGTTGCTGACTGTCGCAGACGAGCGCGTTTTAGAGTTTTTGAACATCAGCGCCGTGTGTCGGTTCCTGAAGGTTCCGCGATCCTCGTTCATGATGGACGTTGATCAAAACGGGATTGAGAAGGCTATCAGTGATGCGCAGTTGAAGTTGAGAAAGAAGAATGCAATCTGAGGCTGAGACCCTGTACACGATTCT
>NZ_JRUQ01000122.1 GCF_000773975.1 Erwinia typographi | reverse complement strand
CTATATCAGGACTAGTCACTGCATTTCACCCGCACAGCGCGGCCTTAAGGTGAAACTGATTCCGCCAGCCACCCGGTCAGCGAAGCCCGGCTTAGTCAGCCTTTGGATAGGCTTCGCTGTTCACCCAGGCATGATCTTTCTCCCAGCTGAATTTCCACAGGCGCACCGGTCCGGCCATCACGTTCAGATAGTAGTTATCATACCCCGCGAGGGTCGCCACCGGATGGTAACCGCGTGGCACGGTGACCACGTCGCGGTTATAAGCCGCCATGCACTCATCCAGCGAGCGATCGTCAGTATAGACACGCTGCATGGCGAAACCCTGCTCGGGGCTGAACCGATGGTAATAGGTCTCTTCCAGGTAAGTTTCGTGCTCTGAGTTTTCCTGGTCGTGCTTGTGGCTGGGATAAGAGCTGGTATCTCCCTCGTTGGTATAGACTTCCACCACCAACAGGCTGTCCGCCGGCTGGTCGTCAGGCAGAATGTTGTGCACCAGCCGCTTGTTGCGGCCTTTACCCCGCTGCTCCACGCCTACGTCAGCCGGGGAAATCAGCCGGGCGGGCAAAGAGCCTTTGCCCGGCGCACTACAGACCGCCAGCTCAAGGTCGGAATCCGCATGGACTTCTACCTTGTCATTATTCGGCACGTAGACGGAATAAGGCGGCGTACGCTCAAACGGTGACATGCGCTTACCGATGCCGGGAAATTCCGCGCGCAGCGTCTTTACGGAAGCCAGCCCGGCGACCAGCACCAGGCACAGCTCTTTATCGCCGCTCTCCAGCTGCAAAGTCTGACCTTTCCTGAGCTGATACGCATCAAAACCCACGTAGCGCCAGCCCACGCTCTCCGGGGTGACATGCTGAATACGCCCCTGCGCATCCGGCGGCTGTTTTTTGCATAACAGTGACATGATTGGCTCCCTGTGGATTAACCCAGCGTTGGCATACTGAATTCAGAAACGGTTTTCTGCCCGGCAGGCCAACGCACGGTGGCGGTTTTCATACGGGTGTAGAAACGTACGCCGTCCGGCCCATGCACGTTCAGCGCGCCAAATACGGAACGCTTCCAACCGCCGAAGCTGTGGAAAGCCATCGGCACCGGCACCGGTACATTGACCCCGACCATCCCAGCGTGCACTTCGCGCACGAAGTCGCGGCCGGTATGACCATTGCTGGTAAAGATAGCGCTGCCGTTGCCAAACTCGTGGCTGTTAACCAGCTTCAGAGCGGAAGCGTAGTCAGGCGCGCGCATGATGCTCAGCACCGGGCCGAAGATCTCCTCGCGCCAGATCACCATATCGGAGGTGACGTTATCGAACAGCGTACCGCCAACGTAGTAGCCTTCGCCGTAGCCATCAACCTGGAAGTTGCGGCCATCGACCACCAGCTTCGCGCCTTCCTGCACGCCCTTATCAATATAGCCCAGCACTTTTTTCTGGTGCGCGGCGGAGACGACCGGCCCCATTTCATTTTCTTCGCTGCCTTTCTGCATACCGGGGCCAACGCGCAGCGCTTTCACCAGCGGCGTCAGGGCGGCAATCAGATTGTCTGCGGTATCCTCTCCCACCGCTACCACCACCGGCAGCGCCATGCAGCGCTCGCCCGCGGAGCCAAACGCACCGCCCATAATGGCGTTGACGGTCGCTTCCAGATCCGCATCGGGCATAACAATAGCGTGGTTTTTAGCCGCGCCGAAGGCCTGCACGCGCTTGCCGTGAGCGCTGGCCGTTTTGTAAATGTGTTCCGCAACGCCTGAGGAGCCAACGAAGCTTACCGCCTGTACGCGCGGATCTTTATACAGCTGTTCAGCCTCTTCATTCGAGCAGTGGATCACATTGAACACGCCGTCCGGCAGGCCCGCTTCGGTCAGCAGCTCGGCCATCCGCACCGAGGCGGAAGGGTCCAGCGCCGGTGGCTTAAGCACGAAGGTGTTGCCGCAGGCCAGCGCAATCGGAAACATCCACAGGGGAACCATCGCCGGGAAGTTGAAGGGGGTAATTCCCGCGACCACGCCCAGCGGCTGCATCAGGGAATAGCTGTCGACGCCGGTGGCGACATCGGCAGAATTCTCGCCTTTGATCAGATGAGGAATGCCGCAGGCAAACTCAACGACTTCGATCCCACGGGTCAGTTCTCCCAGCGCATCAGACCAGACTTTGCCGTGCTCGCTGACGATCAGCGCCGCCAGCTCTTCGCGGTGCTCTTCCATCAGGGCTTTAAAGTTAAACAGCACGCGCGCGCGGCGCAGAGGAGAAGTCCGCGACCACTCTTCGAAGGCGTTATGCGCCACTTCAATCGCTTTCGTCACCTCATTGGCGGTACTTTGCGTGAGTTCGCGCACCACTTTGCCGGTGGCCGGATCGTAAACCGGGATGGTTTCATTGCTGGCGCTCAGAGACGTTTTCCCGCCAATAAAATTTCCTACGATAGTCATGTGCTGGCCTCTTTGATGTGAGTATTTCCTGCGGGCCGCGGCGTTTTCTTCAGCTCGCGGCCAGACCGGACAAATCCCGAATGCGTGCAAAGACAGTATTATATTGGAATAAATTTTTCAAATAATTCACTTTAGAAAATTCATTTTTAGCGGACTGGATCGCATTTTTTTCTGCTGTCCGCTTGACGATAATGTGCAGCATAGCCTGCGGGGGAAAGTTGCAGTAAACATAAGAAGCACGCGGTTTCTTCCCTTTTCAGGGCGACGCAGGGCTGCCCGGTCAGACAATGCGATATGGCTCACAACCTCATCGCTTTCGCCCGGTCTTCGCCCCGCAAAAACGAAATTTTGCGAGAGCGATCTAAAAATTTAAATTTCATAATTCACCAATCATGAAATAAATGTTTTCTTATACGCCATACTCTGATGCCGCCACCAGCCAGCGAGGCCCGGTGACGATGGCTACGTTCTCTTTTTACCTTGCCCGCAGGAGCAGCAACATGGCTATTGACCCGACCCGTTTCTGTATCAACCGTAAGATCGCCCCCGGCCTGAGCATTGAACAATTTTTCCAGCTGGTGCATAAGCTTGGGCTAAATAAGGTCGAACTGCGCAACGATATGCGTGGCGGCAGCGTAACGGATCGGTTGAGCCATGCGGAAGTGCAGGCGCTGGCGCAGCGCTATGAGCTGGAAATTGTCACCATCAACGCCGTCTATCCATTCAATCAGGCCGATGACGCCCTGTTGGCAAAAGCGGAAGGGCTGCTAAAGGATGCCAAAGGCGTCGGGGCCAAAGCGCTGGTGCTCTGCCCGCTGAACGATGGCACGCCGGTCTCCGACAGTCAGACGGTGGCCGCGCTGAAGAAGCTCGGCCCGTTATTTGCTAAGTACGGCGTTGAAGGGCTGGTGGAGCCGTTAGGTTTCCCGATCAGCTCGCTACGGTCGGGCGTCAAGGCTCAGGCGCTGATTCGTGAGGCTAACGTGCCGTTCCGGCTGGTGCTGGATACCTTTCACCATCATCTGTATGAGAAGGCGGAAGAGGAGTTCGAGGCCGGGATTGATATTGACGCCATCGGTCTGATCCACCTGTCAGGCGTGGAAGACCGCCGCCCAACCAGCGAGCTGACCGATGAGCAGCGCATTATGCTGTCGGCAGGCGATCTGTTGAACAGCGCCGCGCAGGTGCAGCGCCTGGAAAGGATGGGCTATCAGGGAATTTACGCCTTTGAGCCCTTTTCATCGGTAATGGACAACTGGAGCGCAGCGGATATCGAGCGCGAAATCCACCGCAGTATCGCGATTTTGCAGGATTGATGACGAGGGGCTGAAGCCCCTCACCTTATCTGTGTCACTTTGGCGGCAACGTCGAACTGCCGCCTTTTTTTGCTCAGGACATCTCCACCAGATCTTCCTTCTGCTCCTTGTGCGTCCGCTTCAGGCGGAGAGTTAGCAGCATCGCCACGCAGACCAGCAGCCCGCTGACCAGATAGATCACCGGTACGCCCAGATAGCTCATGGCGAACCCGGCCAGCGGCCCGGTAATGCCCAGCGAAAGATCCATAAAGGTGGTATAGGCCGCCAGCGCGCTGCCCTGATTCTGAGGCGGCACGGCTTTCACCGCCACCACGCCAACGGCAGGAAACACCAGCGAGAAGCCCGCGCCGGTCAGGAAGGCGCCCAGCTTCGCCACCCACGGTTCGGCCGATCCCCAAACCAGAAACAGGCCAATCGCCTCCACCGCAAAGCACGCCAGCGCGACGACCAGCCCGCCATGACGATTAATGGCGTTGGGAAACAGCAGGCGCGTGCCGACAAATGCCCCGCTAAACAGCGTCAGCGCCCAGGCCGCGCCATCCCAGCCTTTATCCTGATAAAACAGGGTGATAAAAGTGGCGATCACCCCGAACCCCGCCGATCCCATCGCCAGGATCACGCCGTAGCCCCAAATTTTGCCCAGCACGGCGCGGAACGGCAGCGGCTTGCCCTTGCTGCTCTTCACCGTTGGTCGCGGCAGCGCGAATACAATAGCGATCAGCGCGATGGCGATGATAATCCCCGCCAGCAGCAGCAGGCCACCCCAGTGGAAAATCCCCACGCCCAGCGGCGCGCCAATCGCCATTGCGCCGTAGGTGAAAATACCGTTCCATGAGATCACCCGCCCAATATGCAGCGAACCTACCACGCCAACGCCCCACAGCGTGGAGCCGGTTCCGGCAAAGCTCTGCCCAACGCCAAGAATGACGCGTCCCAGGCACAGCAGCAGCAGGCTAAGGATTGGCATGTTGATCCCCACGGCCGCCAGCGCATAGCAAAGCCCGCTGAGAAAACAGCCGCACAGGCCGAAAACGACGACCTTCTTCGGCCCCCAAAGATCGGCGAATCTCCCGGCGTGCGGGCGACTGAGCAGGGTAGCAAAATATTGCAGGCTGACCACCAGCCCCGCCCAGAAAGCGCTGTAGCCCATCACATCGTGGACATAGCCCGGCAGGACGGCCAGCGGCAGGCCGATGGTCAGGTAACTGGCAAAATTGAAAATCACCACGGAAATAATGCGCAGATTCAAGCGTAAACCGCTTTGAGCAGGTTCTACCGCAGGTTGCTCAGGCATGGGGATCGGGGCTCTTATGGCAATAACATCCAAGGTTTTACTATAACCTGCTCTCCCCCCTGCCTGTCATCCTCTGTTTACCTCTCTTTGCTGCCTCGCCGCCATAAATACGTCACATAGCGTCCCTATACTGCCGCCTTAATGAAATCCCAAAGAGGATAAAACATGTTTGCTCCCCTGAATTCCCCATGGGTGAGCGCTAACCGTCCGTTGCGACTGACGGGCTGCGGGCCGTGCCTGATGCAACCAGAGGCCGCCCAGTGATGCGCTCCCCCACCACGATTGAGATAAAAGGCCTGAGCTATGCTTTTGGCGACCGGACCGTACTGCATCAGCTCGATCTGACGGTAGAGGGCGGCAGCACCGTGGCGCTACTCGGCCCTTCCGGCTGCGGCAAAAGTACCCTGCTCAAACTACTGGCTGGCCTGCTGCAACCCCAGCAGGGCGAGATCCGCTTTGGCGACAGAGCGATCGCCAGCCCGCAAAGCTCACTGCCTCCTGAACGGCGTGATATCGGCATGGTGTTTCAGGACTATGCCCTCTGGCCGCATATGAGCGTCGCGCAGAACGTCGGCTTTCCGCTGCTGATGCGCCGCGTGCCCACCGCCGAACGGCTGACCAAGACCATGATCGCCCTTGAGCGCGTTGGTCTGGCCAGTTTTGCGCTGCGTCGCCCCGCCGATCTCTCCGGCGGCCAGCAGCAGCGCGTGGCGCTGGCCCGCGCCATTATCGCCGAGCCCGGCATTCTGCTGTTTGACGAACCGCTTTCTAACCTCGATCGCGACCTGCGTGAATCCCTGAGCCGTGAAATAAGCACGCTGCTGCGCCAGCTTGGCACCACGGCGGTTTACGTGACGCATGACCGCGAAGAGGCTGAAGCGATCGCCAACCACATCGTTCATCTGTCGCAAGGTTCCGTGACGGCCATCCAGGCCGTGACGCCACTCTCTGGGGAAATAGCATGAAATCCATTTTGACGAAAAAAACAGGAGCCATCTTCGCGATGATCTTCACGTCCGCCATGATGATAAATGACGCCAGCGCGCTGACGGTATACACCGCCGGACCGGGATCGCTGGCCAAAAAACTCGCCGCCGGTTACGAAAAGCAGACCGGGGTAAAGGTGAATATTTTCCAGGCCACCACCGGCAAAGTGATGGCAAGGCTGGAGGCCGAGCAGGCTAATCCGCTGGCCGATGTGCTGATTTCGGCGTCCTGGGATACGGCTGAAGAGCTCCAGCAGCGCGGCTGGCTGCTGCCTTATCAAAGCGCCAACGCGGCCAACGTGCCGGACTCACTGAAGACCGACAGCTGGGTGGCGCAGGGCATCTCTGCCCTCGGCATCGTCTGGAATACCAAAAGCGGCACGCCGGAACCGAAGGAGTGGGCCGACCTCACCACGCCTGACTTTAAAGACCAGGTGACCACGCCCGACCCTTCGCTTTCCGGCGCCTCGCTGGACCTGCTGATCGGCCTGCAAAACGGCATGGGTGACGGCGCGTGGCAGCTGTTCGACAAACTGAAGGCTAACGGCATGGTGATAAGCGGGCCTAACGCCCAGGCCTTAACCCCTGTTTTACAGGGTGCGAAGGCCGCCGTATTTGGCGCAGTCGACTATGTTTCCTATGGCAGCATTCAGGATGGGGAAGCGATCAAGGTGATCTTCCCCGCCAGCGGGACCGTGGTGGCTCCGCGCCCGATGATGATCCTGAAATCAACCCAGCACGCGGCGGATGCGAAAGCCTTTATTGACTACGTGCTGTCGCCCGAGGGCCAGCAGCTGGTAGCCGGAGCCTGGCTGATGCCCGCCCGTTCAGATATCGGAGCCAGGCGGCCGCTGTTAAGCGATCTGAAGCTGCTGCCCGCGAAAGCCGATAGCAACAGCGACCGGGCTGAGGTTCTGCAACGCTTTGGCAAACTGTTTGCCCAGCACTAATCTGCCCGGTGGCGCGCCACCCGTACTGGAAATTTGCCTGTGAAATTGCGCCTGATGCCACTGCTCACCGTGGCGCTATTGACTGTTCTGGTGGCGCTGCCGCTACTGTGTATTTTGCTTCAGGCGCTGTTTCCCGGCCTGAGCGAAGGATCGCTGGCCGGTGCGTTTTCGACCCTCCCGCGCCTGTTGCAGGACCCGGCGCTGCCCACCCTGCTGGCGGGAACCCTGAAAACCGGCGTCGGCGTCGCGCTGTTCAGCGCGCTGCTGGGCATTCCGCTTGGGGCGCTGCGCGGCCTGTTCCACCTGCCGCTGGCGCGCTTCTGGGATCTGATGCTGCTAATCCCCTTCCTGACGCCTCCCTATATTGCCGCACTGAGCTGGATGCTGGCGCTCCAGCAAAATGGCTACGTGCAGCAGTTGACCGGGCTGAACCTCAATAACCTGCTGTTCAGCCAGACCGGCATCATGCTGATCATGGCGCTCAATATTTTCCCCGTGGTCTACTTTGCCGTTTCCCGCAGCATGTTGGCCAGCGGTCAGCGGCTGGCAACGGTGGCAAGGGTGCACGGGGCGAGCGCATGGCGGGCGTTTTGGCACGTTTCATTGCCGATGGCGCTGCCCGCGCTGGCGGCTGGCGTTCTGCTGGCCTTTACCCTGGCGATTGAAGAGTTCGGCGTGCCCGCCGCGCTCGGCCCGCGTGCTGGCGTGGTGATGCTGACCGTCGGCATTGAACAGCGCCTAGCAGACTGGCCTATTGATTTACCGGGCTCTTCTCTGCTCTCCGTGATGCTGGTGCTGATCGCCCTTTGCGCGTTTTTCCTGCAAAAACGGCTGATCGGCAATAAAGAAGTCACCAGCATTACCGGAAAACCCGCCGGGAGCAGCCCGGTGTTACTGGGCGCGTGGAAATTACCGGTGATGGTGCTGTTCAGCCTGGTGGCGCTGGCGGTGGTGGTAATGCCTCTCTCCTCACTTTTCGTCACCGCGCTGATGTCCACCCTGTCCGGCGGCCTGCATCTGGATAATCTGACGCTTCGCCATTTCTCCGCGCTGTTTGCTCAGCAGGGAGAGGCGCTTTCGGCCCTTACCACCAGTATCGGCCTGGCGCTGGGCGCGGCGCTGGTGACCGGCGTGCTGGGATTTCTCTGCGCCTGGCTGGTCGTGGAAGGCAAAATGCGCGGCGCAAAAATCCTCGATGCGCTGTCGCTGCTGCCCGCCGCCATTCCCGGCGTGGTAGTTGGCGTTGGGCTAATCCTGCTGTGGAACCGCCCCTTCTGGCCGGTCTCTCCTTACAACAGTTGGGCGATCCTGCTGCTGTCGTACTGCTGCATTCTGCTGCCCTGGCCGGTGCGCTATGTCGCCAGCGCCCTGAAGCAGATTGGCGGCAATCTGGAGCCTGCCGCTCGCATACACGGCGCCAGCGCTTTGCAGGCGCTGCGCCATATTATTCTGCCGCTGGTGTTTCCCAGCCTGCTGGCGGCGATGCTGATGGTCTTCGCCATTGCCTCCCGCGAGCTGGTCACTTCTCTGCTGCTGGCGCCAGCCGGGACCCAGACGGTGGCGGTCTTTATCTGGCGTCAGTTTGAGCAGGGCTCCGTCGGCCAGGGCATGGCGATGGCCAGCATCGCGATGACGGTGAGTCTGGCGCTGATGCTGAGCGCCCTCGCGCTGATGCAAAGGCAGGGGAAAGCTTCCGACCTTTCCTAAATTCAATACCTTACTTTTCAGAAAGACTAAACTTGAGCAGCAAAGCGTTTTCTGGAGAGGCAATGAGCGAACTGCAGCAGGAAAAGATCGGGCAGAACATGCTGCTAAAAATGGCCACGCTGATCGTGATCCTGGCGGGCATCAAGGCGGCATCAGAAATTCTGGTGCCGTTTTTAATGGCGCTGTTTCTGGCCATCGTATTGAACCCGCTGGTCACTTTTCTGATGCGGCGAGGCGTCAGGCGGGGTCTGGCGATCGGGCTGGTGATGACCGGCTTGCTGATTGTTATTGGTCTGATGATGGCGATGGTTGCCGGGTCGGTAAATGAATTCAGCGATATCTATCCTCAGCTCCGTACGCAGATGGAGCAAAAGCTCGGCATTGTGCAGCACTTTGCCGCTACCTTTAATATCAATCTTTCTACCGACCGGCTGGCGGAGCGGCTCGACCCTAACTCGATGATGACGATGGCGACCACGGTTCTGAGCCAGTTTTCCGGGGCGATGACCAATATTGTGCTGCTGCTGATGACGGTGATTTTTATGCTGTTTGAAGTGCATCACCTGCCCTACAAACTGCGCTTTGCGCTGGTGAACCCCAAAATTCGCATCGCCGGACTGCACAAAGCGCTGAAAGGGGTGACGCACTATCTGGCGCTGAAGACGTTAATTAGCCTGATTACCGGCGCGGCCGTCTGGCTGGCGCTGTTTCTACTGGGGGTGAAGTTTGCTCTGCTGTGGGGCGTGGTGGCCTTTATTTTCAATTTTATTCCCAACATCGGCCCAATCATTGCCGGGGTCCCACCGCTGATCCAGGCGCTGCTGTTAAATACCGTTTTCGATGCGGCGATGGTCGCGGTGCTGTTTACCGCTATTCACATGCTGCTCGGCAATATGCTGGAACCGAGGATCATGGGCAAAGGCCTTGGCCTTTCAAGCCTGGTGGTGTTTCTGTCGCTGATTTTCTGGGGCTGGCTGCTCGGGCCGGTAGGGATGCTGCTGTCGGTGCCGTTAACCAGCGTGTGTAAAATCCTGATGGAAACCACGCCGGGCGGCAACAAGCTGGCGATCCTGCTGGGGAACGGCAGGCCGAAATAAAAAGGTCGATCGCAAATCAACCGGCGGGCTACAGTTCGCTAAAGAGCCGGTCATAGACATGCTGGATATGGCGCTCCATGCAGGCTCTGGCCCGCTGCGGATCGCGTTCAATAATCGCCTGGGTGATATTGGCGTGATCCTGATTCATTTCGCGCGGGAAATCGTTCTCCGCATAGTGGCTTTCCAGCCGCAGGAACCGACTGCTTTTGCGCTTGTTCCACAGATATTCCATCATCTCAGCCAGCACTTCATTGCCGGTCATTTCAGCGATTAGCAGGTGAAAACGCTTATCCTCATGCAGAAACTTCTCATCGTTCACATGCAGCTGGATCAGATCGTGAGTCACCTCCTGTAGCTCGGCGCGCTGGTCATCGGTGCCATTGCGTGCGGCGAGTTCCGCGGTCATCCCTTCGT
The DNA here is from genome assembly GCF_000773975.1 of Erwinia typographi. Taxonomy (GTDB): domain Bacteria; phylum Pseudomonadota; class Gammaproteobacteria; order Enterobacterales; family Enterobacteriaceae; genus Erwinia; species Erwinia typographi. Next base: position 5,724 of record NZ_JRUQ01000122.1, on the reverse strand, counting down.
ATAACAGCCTGGCGTTGATCAGCGATTTCAGACTGAACTCATCTTCCACCAGCGGCGCATCGGTTTTCGGCAGCGGGTTAGTCACGAAAACGCCGTTGCCGGTGCGGATCTCCACCCAGCCAGTAATTTCAAGCGCGATAAGCGCTTCACGAATCGAGGAGCGGCTGACGCCCAGCTGCTTCGCCAGCTCGCGCTCCGGCGGCAGCATTGCGCCTGGCGCGAACTGCTCCTTGCGGATGCAGCCAATCAGCAGCGAAGAGATCTGCCGGTAAAGTCGTTCTGGTTTTAAGGTGGGTAACAGCATCTTACGCTCTCCTGCCGGACAATCTGGCAGGCAGCTTAGCATAAGCCGTCGGCATTGCTGCTGCCTGTCGACGGGTAAACCTGCGATCCCGATCACGGCACGGCGCGCCGTTGCGCTTTACTCTTGGTCCAGCGGCCTGACCACTGGGCCAGAAAGTTCTTCCTGCTTATTTCAAGGAGTTTATGCATGGAACACACATGGCGCTGGTATGGCCCCAACGATCCGGTATCTCTCGATGATGCCCGCCAGGCGGGCGCCACCGGCATCGTCACCGCCCTGCATCACATCCCCAACGGCGAGGTGTGGCCGGTAGAGGAGATTAAAGCACGCCAGGCGCTACTCGCTGAAAAAGGGCTGGTCTGGTCGGTCGTGGAAAGCATTCCGGTGCATGAGTCGATTAAAACTCAGCGCGGAGACTATCGCCACTACATCGCCAATTATCAGCAGTCGATTCGTAACCTGGGCGCCTGCGGGATTGATACCGTTTGCTACAACTTTATGCCGGTACTGGACTGGACGCGAACCGATCTGGCCTGGCAGTTGCCGGACGGGGCGAAAGCGCTGCGCTTCGACCATATCGCCTTTGCCGCCTTTGAACTGCATATTTTACACCGTCCCGGTGCCGCTAATGACTACGACGCGCAGGAGCAAAACGAAGCCGCCGCGTACTTTCACGCCATGACGCCAGAGGCGATAGAAACGCTAACCCGCAACATCATTGCCGGGCTGCCGGGCGCGGAGGAGGGCTATACGCTTGAGCAGTTCCAGGCGCAGCTTTCCCAGTATGACGGTATCGACAAAGCCGGACTGCGCGAGCATATGGCAGAGTTCCTTCAGGCTATCGTTCCGGTTGCGGAAAGCTGCGGGATCGTGCTGGCCGTACACCCGGACGATCCACCGCGCCCGATCCTCGGCCTGCCGCGGATCGTTTCCACCCAGGAGGATATGCAGTGGCTGAAAGAGACCGTCGACAGTCTGCACAACGGGTTCACCTTTTGCACCGGCTCTTACGGCGTGCGTCAGGATAACGATCTGGTGAAAATGGCGGAAGCCTTTGCCGATCGTATCCATTTCGCCCACCTGCGCTCAACCCTGCGCGAAGCGAATCCGAAAAGCTTCCACGAGGCGGCCCATCTGGGCGGAGATGTGGATATGGTTGGCGTGGTGAAAGTGATACTGGCGGAAGAGCAGCGTCGCCGCCAGCAGGGCAAACGCCGCGCGATCCCAATGCGTCCCGACCATGGTCATCAGATGCTGGACGACCTGCACAAGAAAACCAACCCCGGCTATTCTGCCATTGGCCGACTTAAAGGGCTGGCCGAAGTGCGCGGCGTGGAAACGGCGCTGAAGCAGATTTATTTTAAAGATTAATCCACAATAAACAGCTGGGCGCCGGTATGACTCCAGGAGCGATGAGCTTCTGCCTCGTCAGCAACCTGATAGCTCATACCCGGCGTCAGCGTGAATACCCGCCCATCCTCCAACTCGGTATGCAACTCGCCGGAGAGGCACAGCAGAATGTGTCCTTTGGAACACCAGTGATCCGCCAGATAACCAGCAGAATAGTCGACCATTCTGACGCGAATCTCGCCGAAATGCTGCGTTCGCCAGAGGGCTTTGCCGGTTTCGCCCGGATGCTCGGTGGCCGCGAGGGCCGACCAGGCGGTGGTGCCAAACGGTATGTCGCTCATCTTCATCTTGCTGCCGTCCTCGCTTCGGGTGTCTTCCGGCAGCATATCAACCGGCGGGTGAGTCTGTCCTGCTGAATTTCACCGCGCTGGCGCGTAACCCTTTCATCCCCTGAGCAAAAAAAACGTCATTCGGCAAGTTGCTGTTGGCAATAGATCCGCTTTACTTAAGAGAATATTGATTGAGGCCCTGGCGCTCAGAATAAGATGCAGGCAAATTATCTCGCCTCCGGCTTGTTATGTTGCCTGAATGGCAGGCCGGAGAGGAGGACGCAACGTTTTGTTGATGCACAGGGGTAAGACGTGAATTCTATTTTTAAGACCAGCCAGCAAAAAAAGGGACTGTTTCTGACCATTGCCGGGCTGGCGCCGCTGCTCCTGTGCCTGGCTTTTACCTATATCGATGCCAGACAAATCGTCCAGCGCCAGCAGGCCGTCACCGCTACCATGCTGCTCACCCAGGCCGAGGCCATCAGCGATCGGGCCTGGAATATGGTGGGCTACCTGCGTAAATTCTCCGGACGCTCCTGCCCGGAAATGATTAATTCACTTCAGCAATACGCTTCGCAATATCCCTATTTCCGTTCGATAGGTGTGATGCAGGATGGCATGGTCACCTGCTCGTCGATCCTGGGCGGCCAGAAAGGCAACCTTGAGACGATGTTACAGGGCCCGGTGCCGGCGCTGCGTAAAGCCTGGTGGATGCTCTCTATTGCCGGTTCCTATGCGGTAAAAGATCGCCCGGCGGTGATCTACATGCGCGACACGCCAGATAATTTCAGCAGCTATGCATTGGTGGATAGTCAGTACCTGCTGGATTTTATGCATGCCGTAGGCATAAGCCACGGTTACAGCATCTCCCTGCGCTTTGGCGGCGGCTATAAAATAGACGGCGGATTCGCCCCTGATACTCGCCCTGCTGTACTCCCCTCCAATTCGCTGACCGCCACCTCGGCTCGTTACCCTATTATCGCTACGGTGATCTCACCGCCTGAAGACCTCGCTATCACCTGGCGCAGCGGGTTAATCACCTTCATGCCGATGGCCGTCATCTTCTCGCTACTGCTGATCATGGTGACCAACAGCTGGCTGAAGCGCAGGGTGTCGATTCCGGACCAGCTGAGGCGTGCGATCAAGCGTCATGAGTTTTCGGTGAATTATCAGCCGGTTTATAATATTACAACCGGGATTGTCGCCGGAGCAGAAGCGCTGATGCGCTGGCAATTACCGAACGGACAATGGGCGAGACCCGATCTGTTTATTAGCGCAGCGGAAGAGGAAGGGATGATTGTCCCGCTGACTAAGCATTTGCTGGAGCTGATTGCCGAAGAGTCGATCAGTTGGCAGATCCCCCCCGGTTTTCACCTTGGCCTGAACATCACCGGCGAGCATATCCAGCACCCTGACTTTATTACTGACATTCGCCAGTTTGCCGCACAGGTCGCCCACCATCATCTGCTGATCACCCTTGAGCTGACCGAACGCAGCCTGATCTCTGACGGCCCAGAAGTGATTGAGAAACTCCAGCTGCTACGCAATGAAGGGATTCGTATTTCGATAGACGACTTTGGCACCGGACACTGTTCACTTTCCTATCTGCAAACCTTCCCGCTCGACTATCTGAAAATTGACCGTGGATTTGTCGCCGCCATTGAGTCGACGGATGATGATGCGCCGGTGCTGGATGCCATTATCGCGCTGAGCCACAAGCTGAAACTGAGCATCGTGGGGGAAGGCGTGGAAACGTCAGTGCAGCTGGATTATCTGAAAGATCGCGGCGTGACCTTTATCCAGGGCTACCTTTATGCTCGCCCAATGGCCAGCAGCGCATTAATGACCTGGATTCAGCATGAAGGGCAGCAGCCGCTGACGTCAGGGTAGAAATTATGTGGGCTGCTGAAGAAACGATATACTGATAACAGACGGATATCTGTTAAGGGAGGCAAATCCTCCCTACAAATCGCTGTCTGTGGGGTTTCAGGCCCTACACTATTTGTACCGTTTTTCGCTACGCAACAGATTGCGCACCAGAAAAATGGGCAGGAATTTACTCAGGAAACAAACAATTACAGGGTGTTTTATATGAAGCTACGTAGGAAGCGTGTTAAGCCTATAGGCTTAAAAGACGTAACGATCATTGATGATGCCAGGTTACGCAAAGCCATTACTGCCGCGTCGCTTGGCAACGCCATGGAATGGTTTGACTTTGGGGTTTACGGCTTTGTGGCCTATGCATTGGGTCAGGTATTTTTCCCTGGAGCCGATCCAGGTACGCAAATGATTGCCGCGCTGGCGACCTTTTCCGTTCCTTTCCTTATTCGCCCTCTGGGCGGGCTGTTCTTTGGCCGACTGGGGGACAAATATGGCCGCCAGAAGATCCTCTCCATAACGATTGTCATCATGTCGGTCAGTACATTCTGTATCGGCCTGATACCGTCCTATGCCTCGATCGGTATCTGGGCGCCGCTCCTGCTGCTGATTTGTAAAATGGCGCAGGGCTTTTCGGTCGGCGGTGAATATACCGGTGCGTCAATTTTTGTAGCCGAATATTCGCCTGACCGTAAACGCGGCTTTATGGGAAGCTGGCTGGACTTTGGCTCCATCATCGGCTTCGTCATCGGTGCAGGCCTGGTAGTGCTGATTTCCGCTATCATCGGCGAGGCAAAATTCCTTGAATGGGGTTGGCGACTGCCGTTCTTCGTGGCGCTGCCTCTGGGACTAATCGGTATCTACCTGCGAAGCGCACTGGAAGAAACACCGGCTTTCCAGCAGCACGTAGACAAGCTGGAAAAAGGCGATCGCGAAGGCCTGGCAGAAGGGCCGAAAGTGTCGTTCAAAGAGATCGCCACTAAACACTGGAAAAGCCTGCTGGCCTGTATCGGTCTGGTGCTCTCCACTAACGTCACCTACTACATGCTGCTGACGTACATGCCAAGCTACCTGTCGCACAATCTTCACTACTCCGAAGACCACGGCGTCCTGATCATCATTGCAATCATGATTGGTATGCTGTTTATTCAGCCGGTAATGGGCTTAATGAGCGATAAGTTTGGGCGCCGTCCGTTTGTGATTGTCGGTAGCATCGCACTTCTGGTGCTCTCGGTCCCTTGCTTTATGCTGATCAACAGTAACGTGATGGGACTGATTTTTGCCGGGCTGCTGATTCTGGCCGTAGTTCTGAACTGTTTCACTGGCGTGATGGCCTCCTCGCTGCCAGCGATGTTCCCGACGCACATCCGTTACAGCGCGCTGGCCAGCGCCTTCAACATCTCGATTCTGATCGCCGGACTAACGCCTACGCTGGCGGCCTGGCTGGTTGAATTCACCCACAACCTTTATATGCCGGCTTACTACCTGATGGTGATCGCCATCGTCGGCCTGGTGACTGGCGTGATGATGAAGGAAACGGCGAATATGCCGCTACGTGGCGCAGCGCCTGCGGCTTCCGATATCCATGAGGCCAAAGAGCTGCTGCAGGAGCACCACGATAATATCGAGAATAAAATAGAGGATATTAACGAGCAGATCGCCGAGCTGGAAGAAAAACGTAAGCATCTGATCAATCAGCATCCTGACATCAACGAATAGCGTTGCGACAGGATCCTCAGGGAAAAGCCCGCGAATATCGCGGGCTTTTTTATACGCCGGGTATACGAGCAATCATACCGCTCACCGCAGAAGAGCGATGCCGGGAAATGAAAACAGGAGTTCAGGAGCCTGTACATAGATTTG
>NZ_JRUQ01000121.1 GCF_000773975.1 Erwinia typographi | reverse complement strand
TATTAGGCGCAGCTATTTAGCTGGATGATGAAGTTATCCAAATTTGATATTTTCAGCAACATTTTCATAATTTGGAAAATCCACGTACATTTATTTTAATAATCACTCAAGTGAGGATTTCAGTTATTCTGATTACTGATTACTGATTACTGATTACTGATTACTGATTACTGATTACTGATTACTGATTACTGATTACTGATTACTGATTACTGATTACTGATTGTTATACCATCAATTTGCGGCCACGTAAAACAATTGTTAAAGTTAGAGTATCCATCGACTTTGTACCCTAAAATCATTGCTGTTTTCAGCATATCGTAAAGTGCGCTACCTTTTGGTCCATCATTAAAATTCATTTATTCCTGCGCAAAACTTGTATATAAGTTACCCCGTTTACTGAATATGTGAACATTATGCAGTTCCCAGCATCCGGGCATTCCCATCCACTATTTCTAACGTATCCAATACTAAGTGAGGTTATCGTGGCATTATTAAAACATCTTGTTCTTGCATGAACTGAGGAAAAGAACTGGATTAGAATAATAAAAATCATAACTACACCTTTCACCTTCATAATACAAAATCCAATTTTTATAAAGATTATTTAACTTGTTAAAATACCAGTAATTTCTTCGCTAAAACAGAGATTAATCCATTAATTTAACTCACGTAAATGATGAAGGCATCAAAGTTACCAGATACTAAGATTCTACCAGCTTGACATTCTCCCCTTAAATAAAACCCCAACAAACTGAAATCTATCAGAGAACGTAGCGCCCCATAGG
>NZ_JRUQ01000120.1 GCF_000773975.1 Erwinia typographi | reverse complement strand
GGCGGGGGGCGGGCAATTTTGCACCAATCCTGGCGTAGTGGTCATGATTGACGGGAAGGATACCCAGCGGTTCATTGATGCGGCAGTGTCGTCGTTGGCGGCGGTAGGGGCGCAGACGATGCTTACCGAGGGAATCGCCTCCGCTTACCGAACTGGGCGGGATCGAATGGCAGGCAAGGCTGGCGTGGCGGCGCGTTTTACCTCGTCCTGCGAGCAGCGAGATGCGACGCCTTATCTGTTGGCGACCACTGGCGAGACGTGGTTGGCTAACGACTCTTTAGGCGAAGAGGTATTTGGGCCGCTGGGGCTGATTGTCACGGTGAAAGATCAGGGAGAATTACTCCAGGTCGCCCATTCGCTGGCCGGGCAAATTACCTGCACCATTCATATGGATGAGGGGGATAGTGCGGCGGCAAGGAGCCTGCTACCCGTCGTCGAGCGCAAGGCGGGGCGGGTTCTTTTCAACGGCTTCCCTACCGGTGTGGAAGTTTGCGAGGCGATGGTGCACGGCGGCCCGTACCCCGCGTCGACAAATTTTGGCGCGACTTCCGTAGGAACCATGGCCATACGCCGCTTCGTTCGTCCCGTGAGCTATCAAAATCTGCCCGCTGAGCTTATGCCGCCGGACCTGCGTTAAACAATCTGTCCCAGAAGAAGTGGCCTCAGTGCGACGCTGAGGCCAGAGCGGTAATTAGGATAAGTTTGACCCGGTGTCCAGCCTGGTCATCAATGCTGAAAACTCTTGCAGTGAAAATCCATATTTTTCATCGTCCAATCGCAGGTTAAAGCGCTCCTTTAGCAGCTGGTACAGGCTTTGCGTATCCTGCACATCATACTGCCCGACAATGCTGCCTTTAGCCCAGTGGGTGAATTTGAAATTCATCAGGGTTAACTTTCCCCCATCGCTCAGATGACGACAGATAAGGAGATGATGGCGGAAATGGGACTCAGGCCAGTGAGAGGTCCAGAAATTAGCCATGAGATAGTCGCTGTCATAAGCTTCTGACAGATCAAATTCGTACAGGGATTCCCAGTCATTACGCTGCCAGTATTGTAATGTCCAGTTATTGTCCCCGGCGATCAGTCGGTAAACGCCGTGCGGCGTGTGCTGCTCTCTGTCAGCCACTAACTGAATGGGTCCCGTCAGCGTTTTTCCGCCAAACCCGACGTCGGCGATCCATTGCTCACTGGCAAGGGTGACTAATAAAAACCGGTGCGTTCGCGGCGACTTAGCGGGCTGATTTGCCAGCACGACCCTGGCTATCTCGCTGCGGACGGTAAAGCCAATTTCTCTCAGAGCGCGTTCAAACAGCCCATTCTGCTCAAAACAGTAGCCACCACGACCCGCTTTCACCAGCTTATCAAACAGGGATTGCCGATCGAGATGAATCTCGCGAGGCAGCAGGACATCGAGGTTTTCAAAGGGAAGGGTACAGTTGTGCTGTAGGTGTAGCGCCCGCAGCGTGGCAATATCCGCAGCGACCGGTCGTGACCAGTTCAGACGTAAGAGATAATGCGTTAGAAAAGTGGACATAGGTATTCCTGAACAGTTGAACATAACCTATGTATAACGTTTTTTTATCCTACAATTTTTCTGAGCGTGCTTGCTGTTTATTCAACAGTGCTCATGTCTCTATTCTGCCGACGGTGGGAGCCGGGCGCGCTGGGTTCAGCGGGCCCGGCCTGTTGTCCGGATTCAGGCTTTGGCGAATGCCAGCAGATCCGGGTTAATTTTTTCAGGATGCGTAGCGAACATGCCGTGCGACAGGCCCGGATAGGTTTTCAGCGTGCCATGCTTCAGCAGTTTGATCGCCTTACGGGCGGCGTCGTCAATCGGTACGACCTGATCGTCCTCACCATGCATCACCAGTACCGGAACGGTAATGGCCTGCAAATCTGCGGTAAAGTCAGTTTCCGAGAACGCGGCGATACAGTCGTACTGCGCTTTGGCCCCGCCTGCCATACCCTGACGCCACCAGTTGTCGATCAGGCCCTGACTCACTTTCGCGCCAGGACGATTGAAGCCGTAGAACGGGCCAGCGGGGACGTCGATAAAGAATTGGGCGCGGTTGGCTGCCAGCGCAGAGCGGAAACCGTCAAAAACGGACATTGGCAACCCTTCCGGGTTAGCGGCGGTTTTAAGCATGATCGGCGGTACCGCGCCCATCAACACGGCTTTCGCCACGCGGCCTTTTTCGGCATGAGCGACATAACGCGCCACTTCGCCGCCGCCGGTAGAGTGGCCGATATGGATGGCGTTTTTCAGATCCAGCGCGCTGGCGAGTTCAGCCACATCGGCGGCGTAGGTGGTCATATCGTTGCCGGTATCGGTCTGGTCGGAACGCCCGTGGCCTCGGCGATCGTGGGCGATCACCCGGTAACCCTGGGATAAAAAGAACAGCATCTGGTTGTCCCAGTCATCGGCGCTTAATGGCCAGCCGTGGTGAAAAACGACAGGCTGCGCGTTCTTCGGACCCCAGTCTTTGTAGAAAATCCGGGTGCCGTCTTTGGTAGTGATAATGCCGTTGCTCATAGGAATATCTCCTGTAAATGATGATAGTGATGTTATGCCTTGGGCGAAGGCCGAGTGTGAAAGCCCGATACTTGCCGATAGCGTGCCGCCGAGGATCAACAGACGCCGTCGGGAAATCACCAGCTGATCAAGTACTGTTTCTGACATAGGTGCTCCTTCAAAGTGTAGGTAACCGCTGTTGTTGTTCGATGGGTCTATTGTCTGGCGATCCGTTAACGAATAGAATTGTCAAAAATGACATTATTGGTGCTAAAACTGACAAATGAAAAAGAGTGTGGAAAGTGCCGTAGTGGCGGAGATTGGCCTGCTGATTTACCCCGACTGCCAACTCGCCGCGGTGTATGGATTGACAGATATGTTCAGGATTGCAGCGGACTGGGCGGTGAGCATTTCCGGCGAGGAGAACGTGCGGGCTATTCGGGTGTCGCACTGGCAGTTTATGCCGGGGGAGGATAGCGTGGAATGTGTCTGGGACAGCCACCCAAACAGGCCGCATCATTTGAGCCACGTCATTGCGCCGCCAAGTCTGGTCATGCCCGCGAAAATGCTGCCGATGACGGTTCCCGCCAACTGGATGAGCGCCCTGTATCACGATGGCGTCACGCTGTGTTCGGTCTGTGCCGGGGCATTCGTGCTGGCGGAAACCGGGCTGATAGACAACCGGCGCGCCACAACGCACTGGGCCTTTGCCCAGGCATTGTCGGAGCGGTTTCCAGCGATTGAAGTGGCTGCGGAAAATATGGTTATCGACGATGGCGATATTATTACCGCCGGCGGCATTCTGGCCTGGACCGACCTCGGCCTGACGCTGATCGAGAAAGTACTGGGAACCGGGACCATGCTGTCCACGGCGCGTTTTTTACTTATCGATCCTCCTCGCCGGGAGCAAAGCACCTATGCCGCTTTTATCCCTGATTTCGAGCATGGCGATAGCGAGATCCTGCGCGTTCAGCATTACCTTCATGCTAACTATGCCGGGCTGCAGGGCATTGAGACGATGGCGGAGCTGGCGGGGATGACGCCGCGAACCTTCCTGCGTCGTTTCCAGAAAGCGACGGGAATACGGCCGACAGAGTATTTACAGCAGGTTCGCATCATGAAAGCGCGGGACGCGCTGGAGCTCACGTCGCGTACGATCGATTATATTGCCTGGAAGGTGGGCTATACCGATCCGTCCGCTTTCCGCAAGATTTTTCGCAAAATCACCGGCGTGACGCCGGGCCAGTACCGACAGCGTTTTGGCACCGTACAGGGGGAGGGGGATTCATAACTTGCTGTTTTAATGATAAATTGCTCCGTCAGAGCAATGCTGATATTATATATTTTGTTCAATTTTCAGAGGTTTGCTATGCTGCAGCACGAAAGTATCAGTCATAAAGTTTATGAATTGCTGAAGCAGGATATTATCTCCAGTCAGCTGGAACCCGGGGCCAGACTGATTGTGAATACCCTTAGCAAACGCTTTGGCGTCAGCGGTATTCCTGTGCGCGAGGCGCTCTTTCGCCTGGCAGCGGAGAAACTGATTGTTCTTGAACACAACAAGGGATTTCGTGTCGCAGCAAAACCGGACGCAAAAGATATTTACCAGTGGCAGCAGGCCCGGCTGCTTATTGAGCCAGAGATTGCGGAGACGGTTCTCGAAAATATTACCCGTGATGAAATTGCGCATCTGCGTGAATTAAATCGTACCATGCGTTCACATCATTACGGACCGCGCTATGAACAATACAGCTATTTTATCAATCTGAACGCTGAGTTCCATAATCATATTGTTATGGCAACCCGTAACGATCTGATCATTGAAATGTACCAGACGCTGAATTATGGCCCTCAGGTTGGCCGCTTCCATGAGTCCCGGGGCGTGCCTGATATCAATCTGCTGTGCGATGAACACGATGAAATTATCAATGCCATTGAATCTGGCGATCTGGAAAAGTATCGCCAGCATACCCGGGACCATATCATATTAGGTTTTGATCGACAGATTTCCTACAGCTCCAGCCACTGAACGGGGCGTGATTAGCGCGGCAGGTCATTTAACATACTGCTTGCTTTAATCGCAGCGAATATTTCCCCGGCTGGGACCTCGTTGATCAGGCCATGGCGAATAATCTCTGATGCCGAATCCTGGAATGGGATATAGCCATGATATTTGGGCCGCAGACAGGCCTGAGAAACCGTATCAAGCGTACCGGAGAAAAAGTTGTTGGTCAGATCGTTGGCATGTCGATCTTTCCACGCATAAATGTTGGCAGGCTGCCCTCCATTCTCAACCACCAGCGTTTTCTGCACATGCTCGGAAACATAGGCCATGATATGGCGGATAAGTTCGGGAGTAGGGGAACAGCGGCGGGATATGGCCAGCCCTGTGCCGCCCAGCACGGAGCCACGAACGGCGGGATTGCCACCGTGCGGAATATTAAAGAATTTAACCCTCCGGCCAGTTTCCGCTGAGCTGTAATTGATATAGCCAAAAATAGCCGGACATAAATCAAAAGTTCCTTTTGCCATTTCATCCAGCAAACCAATCGGGTTGAGAGCGGTAAGGGGCTTATGCTGGCGGCGATAAAGGGTCTGCATAATGCGTAATGCGCGAATGGCTGTTTCGTCGTCGAGAATGAAACGATCGCCGTCAAAAAGCTTTCCTCCCAGAGACTGACAGACTGAATAACATGTCAGCAGGGCATGTGGCCCTCCCAGCGACAGCGCAACCCGGCGTTCATACTGCTGGCTGAGCAGCAGCACATCATCCCAGCTAGCCGGGGGGAAACTGATGTTACAGTCCGCCAGTGCGCAAACCTGCGAGGCCGCATCCACCGGGACTGCCCAGTGTTTGCCCCGATATCGGTAGCTTTCCCAGGAGTGCCCGGTGCTGGTCTCACACAGATAAGACATCTCTTCAGGCGTCAGAAAATCTTCCAGCGGCCACAGGCAGTTTTTCTCTGCCGCCTCGCCAATTCCCGGATTATCCACAATCAGCAGATCGTATTTTTCTGCCAGTTCATCAATGGGGTGGGATTCAAAACCTTCCAGTTTCTGGATATCCCACTCCACCTTCAGCGTGCGATCCGCTTTCGCCCAGGCCTGAAGAGGGCGATAGCCACGCGGATGATCCCAGGTTAACCCTTTGAAATGATGCATATTAAATCCTTTATTATTCAACGTTATGTGCATGAACGCCGCTCATCTTATCGGCTTGCAGTGGCGTAAATGTCGATCGTTCTCACAGTTTTTTAAATATTATATATAATATCGAAAAAAAGTAGCCTAACGTAACCGACATCCACCAGAGCCGCCTGATAGCGGTAATGACCATGAATAAACGAGGTAGAGGTATGTCAATTTTGCAAGGATATCGGGTACTGGATTGTTCTATCGCCATGGCGGGGCCCTTCGCGGCTTTACGCATGGGGGACATGGGCGCGGACGTTATTAAAGTGGAGCCAACAACGGGAGAATGGCAGCGCCACACTTCCGCAGGCGGTGCCTACGGTAATGTCATCAACACCTCTTTTCTCTCTCTTAACCGCAACAAACGGAGTCTGGCGGTGAACCTGAAGGATGAGGAAGGCAAAGCGCTGCTTTATAAACTGGTGGAAACTGCCGATGTGTTTATCCAGAACTATCGACCGGGAGTTGCCGCTCGTCTTGGCGTGGATTACGACACGCTGAAAAAAATCAAACCCGATCTGGTCTATGTTTCGATGTCTGGCTATGGCGAAACGGGCCCCTACTCGAAGCGTCCGGGGCAGGATCTTTTATTGCAGTCTCTGAGTGGTGCGATGCTAAGTACCGGCGTGGAAGGCACTCCGCCACAGCCTTCCGGTCAGTATGTGGTTGACGCGATTACGGCCTATACCGCGTTCGAAGGCGCACTGGCTGCCTTGTTGCACCGTGAACGCACTGGCGAGGGCCAACTGGTACAGGTGAATATGTTGGATGCCATCGTTGCTAACCAGATGCAGGAAATGACCGTCTTTACCCAGGGGTTGAAACCGCAGCGTCGCAGCGAAGAGCCGCACGGCCATTGCTACATTCGCGCGCCTTACGGCGTGTTCAGAACCAGAGACAGCTTTATCACTCTGGTCACGCCGCACTTGCCAACCCTCGGCAAAATTCTGCAGGTGCCCGAGTTTGAAACGATGGAAGATGAAGTGGATGGGCATAGTCTGCCGCAGCGCGATTTTATTTTCCGTCTTACCCGGGAAAAGCTGGTTGAGCGCACCACGCAAGAATGGCGGGACATCTTTGATGCGGAAGGGCTCTGGAGCAGCGAAGTCTATGGCTACGAGGATGTGGTGAAAGATCCACAGATCGTCCATAACGGCACCTTCATTGAATATGACCACCCGAGCGAAGGTAAAGTCAAAACGCCGGGCTTCGCCATTAAATTCAGCAAAACTCCCTGTTCAGTTCAGCGCCCAACGCCTTTTGTAGGTCAGCATACAGATGAGATTCTCCATGAGCTGGGCTACAGCCAGCAGGATATTGCTTCACTAAAGGAAACCGGCACGGTGGCCAGCACTAATGGAGAAAAACGCAATGGCTGATATCGGTGTTGATATTGATCCCAACGTGCTGTTTTCGCTTGAAGACTATGTAGCGACCATCACGCTTAATCGTCCTGAAAAGCTAAATGCGGTCACGCCGGGAATGTCCGTTTCGCTGACCAGGCTTGCGGCATTCTGTAACGAATCGTCTGAAGTCCGGGTGGTGATCCTGACCGCTAAAGGGCCTAAAGCCTTCTGCTGCGGCAGCGATATTAAAGAGCTTGATAGCTATCAGTCGCCGTGGGCGCATCGGATGAAGCACGATCATTGCGACGCCGTGGCCGAAATTAATAAACCCACTATTTGCGCAATTAACGGCTATGCGTTGGGTGGGGGGCTGGAGCTCGCGCTGTGCTGTGATATTCGTGTCGCTACCGCTAATGCTTTGTTTGGCGCACCTGAAATAAAACTCGGTTGGGTAGGCGGCGGCGGTATGGCTGTCTATCTCAATAAGACTATTGGCGCATCGCGAGCGTCAAGAATGCTTTATACCGGCGATCCCGTTGATGCTGAAACAGGCTATGCGTGGGGCATTGTTGACGAATTATTTTCTTCTCAGGAAGAGATGGCGCTGGCGGTTAAAAAACTGGCAATCACCATTAGCGAAAGGCCGCCGATTGCTGCGCAAACGGCAAAATTAAATATGCGTGCCGCGGTTAATATGCCTCTGGACCAGGCCGTACGTTATGAAAGAGATCTTCGTACTATCTGTTTCTATACGGATGATGCTCGGGAAGGAAAAACTGCCTTTAAAGAAAAACGCGCCCCACATTTTCGCGGAGAGTAAACCGTTTTTAAGCCCGTACTTTATGGGATTATATTTTAAATTTTTATATTCTCACCTCAATTACGAAAAGTAATGAGTGAACGCCTACATATTAATTAAAGGGAAATCCGATGAGTACTCAGAAAAAATCAATGAAAGGTGTTGCAGCCGCTTCTCTGGTTGGTTCAGCTCTGGAATGGTTTGACTATTTCCTCTATGGTACGGCCGCCGCCCTCGTATTTAATGAAATCATGTTCCCGAAAGGGCATCATTTCGTCTCGACTATCCTGGCATTTTCAACGCTGGCGCTGGGCTTTGTCGTCCGTCCTTTTGGCGCTATTTATTTTGGTCAGCTTGGTGACAAGATTGGACGTAAAAAAGTTCTCGTTATCACCCTATTGCTAATGGGATCGGCGACGACATTAATTGGTTTTGTTCCTGGCTATGATTCAGTTGGCGTATGGGCCCCGATTATGCTGGTCATCCTGCGCCTTATTCAGGGGTTCGGCGCCGGCGCGGAATTTGGCGGAGCAGCAATCCTGACTGCGGAAAGCGCCCCGGCGAATAAACGTGGCTTTTATTCATCATTCCCCGGAGTGGGTGTTTATATTGGGCTGCTTTTATCTGCTGGCACCTTCGCCGTCCTGACCCAGCTGCCGAAAGATATCTTCCTCGGCTGGGCATGGCGTATCCCTTTTTTATTCAGTGCGCTTCTGGTCGCGGTTGCCCTGACCATCCGCATGAAGCTTTCTGAGACGGCCGCTTTTGAGAAGCTGGCGGAATCTGGGGCGGTCAGTAAAAGCCCGTTGCGCGACCTGGTGAAAACCGAGAAAAAAAGCCTGTTTGTGGTCGCTGGCTCTCAGGTTGCACAAAGCGGCGTCAGCTACGTCTACCAGACCTTTGTCATTGCTTATATCGTCGGTACGCTGCATATGGCGCCTTCAGTTGGTCCGGTAGCCGTAGCGGTGGCTGCCGCGTTCGCTATGTTCACCACGCCGATGTTTGGCGCGCTTTCAGACAAATTTGGTCGTAAAGCCATTTATATGTTCGGCGCCGTATTCTCCGCACTATTTGCGTTTCCCTTCTTCTGGCTGGTGAATACCGGAACTGTATGGGGAGTGATTGTTGCCATGACGCTGGGTGTAGGTATTGGCGTTGCCGCGATGTTGGGAACTCAGGGGGCGTTTTTCTCTGAGGTGTTTCCATCTAAAGTCCGTTTTAGTGGACTGGCGCTGGGGCGAGAAATCAGTGCCGCCGCATCGGGTGGGATTGCGCCGCTGGCTGCTGTTCTTCTGTCAGGTATGGCAGAGGGTGCCTCCTGGCCGGTAGCTTGTCTTGCTGTCGTAATGAGTGTGATAACGATGATCGCCGTAGGGTTCGCACCTGAGACGCATCAGCTGGATCTGACCCAATTTTCCAGCAGTGAGGAAAAAAACAGCGCGGCTGAATCTCATTCCTTTAATAAGGCCGATTCCAAACGGCTGGTATAAGAGGTCTTCTTTGAACGGGATAAAAGAACATTTTTGGATAGGTTCAGAACAAAATAAGCATTATGAAGACAGTGGCCTTAACCCCGTTTGAAATTTTAATCGCTGCTATTGAGCATGGCAAACTGCTGCCAGGCGATCGCCTGCAGGAAACGAGGCAGGCGGCAACCCTTTTCATCACCATCATTTTTTTTCGACAATGGTTAAAATGTCCACAGTGCCGCACATTAGCGAAATAACCGACCTCCTGCACGGTGATTTTTTTGCAGGAAAACCGAGGATGAAGAGTTTCAATGATGACAGGCTTATGGACCGGCGGGAGTTATTGCGGGCGAATTCGAATTTCGGCCGAACCGGAGAACGCGCCCGGATCATTGTTTGCGCAGAGGCTGTAGACTCCGCCCTCTTTCCGGACAGCGCGCATTGGAGGTACCCCCTCTCTATCAGCTTTGAGATCGATCGTCTCCGGGCCTGTCACGTCGACGGCCATGTTTCCTACGGGAGGTTTCCAAAGGCCCAGTTCCTGACATTGTCCGGGATATGAAGCGACGCGGACGAGCTGTGGAACATCTGTCGATCCTCTGGTCGTGTTGATGACAGCAGACCCGGTAAGGCCAACTGTTTGCCCGTTGACATTGAGTTTGACAGTGGGCTTATCCACGCTATCGTCCACGGCTCCGCAGGCGACCTTCACGTTAGAGATTTCGAATTCTTTCAGGTACCAATAATAAGTATCAATCCACTTACCCACCTTGTTAACCTCTTCTACAGTAAACGTGACGTTTTTCCCGGTAGTGTCGTTGATATCAAGTTTGTTATCGGCGATAGAAAAGCGAGGGGTGCGGTCAGTAAACGTAGAAATGGAGATCCGTATGTTGTCGGCAGTTAACCGGCAGGCAGACGCGCCTGAGACTTCAAGTTTCACCTCAAAGCTACCTTTTTTCCACGGGGGGGACGAAAGTTGCCGAGCCCCAATCGATTTCCAAATGGATTCTTCCGAGACGGCGGAGACCGTGCTGGTGGGCCAGGTGATATCGGATTTACTAGCGCTGATCGTGGTAGTACCGACATATTCCACGGAGGCACCGCTTATTGGGGCACAGACCAAACAAAAGGTCGCGTAGGAGGAGGTCGCGAAACGGCAAAATCTTTTCATGGGAGCCTGTACATAGATTTG
>NZ_JRUQ01000012.1 GCF_000773975.1 Erwinia typographi | reverse complement strand
CCGGCATTGCCGCCCTTACCGCTTAAACGGGCAATACCGTAGGAAGCAGACAGCTTGCCAGCACCCGCATTAAAGTCCTGCTGGACGGCCATCATGTCGTAGGTGACCTTGTTGTCCATCTCCGCACGACGATCGCCTTTCGCTACCACGTTAAAGGAAAGTCCGTTTTCCGTAGTCACAGGCGCGTTTTCCGCCAGCATGGTAAAGCGCTGGCTCAGCACGCGTTTCTCACGGTCGAGCGACTTCGCCTGCTTACCAGAGAGCTGCTTCAGCGCCTTATTCAGCGACGATGCCGTGCTGACGTTCAGGCTGTTAAACAGCTTGTTGCTGGTGTAGGACTTATCCAGCGCGGCGGCAAGGCCGTTTACGCTGCTGTCAGTGACGACATCGGCGTAGTCGTTTTTGATCATGGTGACGTCAACGTTACCCTCAGCATTTTTGCTTGCAGAGGCGTTCCAGACCACCGACGACGAGGCGATATTCTGCTCACCGCTGATGTTACTGCCCTGGAACACTTCACTGAAGGTCACCGCTTTATCGGCCGTGCCGTCGGTAAAGTCGGTGCTAATCAGCACGTTTTTACCAATAACGATATCCCCTCCGGCATACTTACCAGCGGTTCCATCACTGTTAGTCCCGATGACGTAATTAGTTATGTTACCTGTCGGATTGTTGCGGGGCTCCACGCCGTTTTTTTTGTTGATCTTGCCGTAGTTAAGCACCGTGCTAGTATCATCTACGTACAAGGCAATGCCGTTGGCGGAATCGATATTAATAATCCCAGTTTCGGAGTTGATAGCAACCCCACCATTAGTGGCTATCATGCCGTACATAGTATCCGCGTCACTGTGATCCGCGAGAAGGGTAATGTTGCCCCGATTCATGGCAGTTGCACCATCCGCATACATGCCGGTTCCTGCGTTGTTGACGACAATGTCGCCATTGTTAAGGAGAGTTGCGCTCTTGCGACTAATCATGGCCGCGCCTCGGTACATTGACTTGGCGTCGTAGGTAAGCGACTTCTCGTTGAGAAACTCACCCCGATCGCTGGTATGCTGCCGCATGGCGTCAACGGAGATGGTGCCGTTATTAAAAGCTTGTGATTCATCACCAGCGAACATCCCATAAGTGGAAGAGCCAAGGACATTGATAACCCCGTCATTGGTAATCTTTCCTTCAGTGCCGCTTGATCGCATGGCCGTAGCGACGCCTACTCCCATAAAGGGAATCTTAGCCACTGCTCCACGACCGGTTTGTTGATACTGAGCTGACGATCTAACTGCTAACTTACCTTCTTCCGTATTATGGCCAGAACTTTGTATGACACTAATAATGTTTAATTGTCCGGTCATGTCAGTTAGATCCAAATCAACCTTGCCGTTGTTTATTACCTGGCCGGAAGATTGACTACTGAACAGAGTTCCTGATATATGACCAGAAACATCGCCATTGGACGTAATCCTTCCACCAATTGTAGAAAAGAAACGTTGCATGGGCATGTCATACCATAATGGATCGCTTTGTAATTTCCCCACAGCTATATCAAGATAAAAATCTTTATTCAGAATAAGATCATTATTCTCCCCAGACATCCTGACGATATTAGTCCAATCACCTTGAGCGGTACCCCCTATACTATGAAAAGTTGATTTGCCACTAAGACTGAGATGGTTATTACTTCCGTTGACGTTAATCCCTCCAATAGATAACATGTCACCAGTAACCGCGGAATCGTAAGTGGTGTCAATATTTATTCCGCCAGAAATATTGATCGCATTACTATTACCCAATACATTGACACCATACAGACCTCCTTCACCATACGAACTTTTATTGAGAGCATGCTGCTGAATATTGATCGCCCCGGAAATATCAAGGCGGTTGTGATCCCCATCAACGCGGACCCCGTTGACCTCAAGATAATCCGCTATCGCAGTGTGCTTGTCACTTTTTACAGTGACATTTCCTGAGATTGTAACCTTACTATTTGATGCGTTCACTACAACTCCGCTAGCGGAGAGTCTATTATCACCGGCATCAGCGACAATGCTGCCGTCCAGATTAGCCTGTACGTTATTGCCGGTAATTTGAACGCCCGTGCCATAATCCATGGCGTAAATATTGCCGGTATTGGTGAAGAATGCATTATCACCCGTAATGTCCAGACCGACTGAGGATGCATCCTGAACAAATACCGATCCGGTATTGCTCACCTTATTACTTCCACCACTTATCTTGAGACCGGTTGCGCCACCGCTAACCCACATATCCCCATTCTGGTGGACATCAGAGTTCTCGCCTTTCACCTCAACGGCAATGCTATCTGTGCCGGAAGCGAAAACATTGCCGTCTACCTTGACGGTACTGTTATTACCGTCAATGACCGTTCCTTTACCACCGGATAAAACGGTGGTATCGCCGGTAATGGTTGCAGTGGTGTTTTCACCGGTAATCAGTGTGCCAATCGTCCCCTCGCCAGCAGCGATAGTATCTTCTTTTATCATCACCTGCTGACCATCGCCAGAGATGATGTTACCGATTTCACCCGGACCCGGCACAATTTTTCCGTTGTTGCCGTTTTCGTCATTGTTATTCTCTTTGTCGGTGTTGTCGTTGTTATTCTCTTTGTCAGTGTTGTCGTTGTTATTCTCTTTGTCGTTGTCGTTGTTGTTATTCTCGTTGCCGTTGTCGTCGTTGTTATTTGAATTATCTGATGAACCACCACTCCCACCAGAGGAGGAACCGCCGGCCACTAATGCCCCTATTCCCACCACTGCAGCGGCGGCGCCGCCAAGCACCAGCTTGTTGTTAAAAATCGACGTTTCTTTCTGACATTCTGTAGGGAGTTTATCCTGCTCCCCGCTACTCAGCTTTTTAAATTCTTCAGCCGTCGGGCAGGACTTAAGCTCATTACTGGCGTGAACCGTTCTATGAGAAGATGCCATGGCATCTGGTCCGTTGAAAGCCATCAATATGGCAACAGCAATTAAACTTTTACGACCGATGATATTGTGATGTCGCGGTTTAGAATTTGACATAAAATTATTACTCCACCTTGAGTATTTGGAAAAGATGCAGATAAAGAACATTCTGCCACTACGTACTTCCTTGTGGGATAAAACAGTAACGTCATTAGCCCACCCACTAATTTATTGAGATCGCATTAACAGACGAAATATATAAAAAAAAGATAACGGCGTGAAGAGCGAAAATTGATAAAAATCAATTCTTAATAAAAGCGACTGAAAAAGACGCCTTAAGTCATCAAACCGACAGATTGACATTAATATGATTAAGGCGATTTGCTGTGGGTTAATAGAATTACTTCACTAATTAAGACGAATATAATAGCTTTTTATCACCATTTACTTCTTATTCTGGCTATAACTTAAAAGATAAATTTTCCTCCTTTCAGGCATTGATCCATTCAGAGAATGTGTCCCTGCATCAAATATGCAGCAGACACTCCCTTTGCTACCGTCAGGTTTTGCAGGGCAAAAAAAACCCGCTATCAGAAGGTTAACGCTGATAGCGGGAGAAACTGAACGTACCCGGTTTAAGCACGTTCAAAATGGATGAAGCATCAAGTATTCATCTGGAATAAAGACATGCCGGACATATCGCTAAAGACTTTATAAGATGCCTGCAAAGCGGTCTGCTGCATGGTGTAAGAAGAGATAGCGCCGGTATAGTCAACGTCCACCAGGTTGCTCATTTGCGTGGTTTGGTTCACCTTAGTGTCATCCCCTTTGGCGTCCAGGTTGTCCAGTTCGCTCAGCTGCGTCCCCAGTTCAGAACGTACTTTCAGCACGTTATTCAGCGAGTTTTTCAGCCCACGGTTGGTTTTGTCCAGCGCGGCTGACGCAGCATCTTTCGTCGTATCATCAGCATCCTGTAACGGCGTGTTCAGCGAGTTAATCGCGGTATTCAGCGTGGTAAATATGTTGCTTTCACTCGCGCTGCCGTCCGGCTCAACCGTGGGGTTGCTGGTCAGGGACATAAAAACCTGGTCGCCAGTGTGATTGGTGGTCATGGTGCGGCTGGCGTCAACCTTCTGAGTAATTGCCGTCGTGCCGCCGACATAAGTCACGTCACCGTTAGCGTCCTGAGTAAATGGCGCGGTATCCGTTTTGTAACCAGCAAACATATAGCGACCGTTGCCGTCAGTGGTATTTGCCAGGTTCAATAACTGGTCACGAACGGCGGTCAGCTGCTGCGCATAAGACGCACGGTCGTCGTCAGACAGGGTGCCGTTAGCAGCCGCTACCACCAGCGTCTGCGCCTGCTGCACAACGCTGGTCACCTGTTGCAGATTGGTTTCTTCCTGCGAAATATTAGTGGTGGCAAAACCTCGCGCCGTTGAATACTGGCTGGTCTGGGCCTGAGCCTGACCAAGAACCACCGCCTGGGCAGCGGCAACAGGGTCATCAGAGGGATTGACCACCCGCTTGCCCGAAGAGAGTTGCTCACCCACTTTTAACCAGCTGGCCTGGGAGCTTGAGATCCCACGCATCTGCTGATCGTAAATCTGTGCGGTACTGAGACGCATCATCGACTCCTTATTCTGTTATCAGCTGACGGCGTCGATCAGCGCATTAAAAATGGCGCTGGCCGTCTGAATAACCTGCGCATTCGCGGTGTAATACTGCTGATAGCGCGTCAGGTTGCCATATTCCTCGTCCAGGTTAACCCCGGAGATCGACTGCTGCTGATTGGTCAGCTGCGTCACCACATTGCTCTGCGTGGTACTGGTTGTTTCCAGGTTGCTGGTTTTGTTACCGATATCGGCAACCATGCTGGCATAGCTCTGGGTCAGCGTTTTGCTGCCGACAATCACGTTTTTGGTTTGCAGATCCAGCAGCGCCTGAGCGTTAGTGTTATCACTCACTCCATCATCGGCTCCGGCGGCGGCAACTTTAGCCTCATCGCTAATATTGACGTCCATATTGACGATCGCGTCAGAGACAGGCTTCACCAGGAAGCTGTCTTTTGCCGCTGGCGTTCCGCTGACGGTGAGCTGCAGGCCATCAAAGCTCAGCGTCCCGTTAGTGCTGTCGACGGTCGGGGTAATAGTGGCGTTATCCGACAGGCGGGTCACGTTCCAGTTACTGCCGTCATAGCTCACTTTATAGTTCGAGGCCTGGACCTTGCTGGTATCCGTCCACGCCGCGCTGACCGTCGCCGTACCGCTGTTTTTGGTATTGGCGGTGACCGAAGGCGAACCGAGGTTAAAGAAGGCCTCGCCCGCGTCACCGTTGCTGTCATAACCCGCCTCATGCTGAGTATTGAAGCTGTCGCCCAGCGCCATCGCCAGCTGTCCAAGCTGATTACGGGTATTGTCGAGATCGGTACGGAAGGCCAGCAGACCGCCGAGCGAGCCGGTGGTAACCAGTTTTTCCGGGATTTCTGTTTTCACGCCGGTCGAGGCGTCAACGGTAGCAATGGTAGTACGAGTGGGATCGCTGCTGGAAGGAACCGCAGCCAGCTGACTGTAGCTGTCGCCCTGTACCAGGGAGATGCCGTTACCCATGCTGATGTTGTAACTGCCGCCGTCCTGCTGGCTGACCGTTACGCCAACCAGCGCGTTCAGGCTGCTAACCAACTGATCGCGCTGGTCCAGCAAATCGTTAGGCGCACTGCCGTCGCCTGCCCCTTTCAGCTTGGCTATCTGCTGGTTAACATTCGCAATCTGTTTGGCATAGCCGTTAATCTGATCCACCGTTGAAGAGATGGAAGTATTCAGGCTGCTGTCCAGGTTGCGCAGGTAGGTATCGGTCACCTGAAACTGGTTAACCAGGCCTTCAGCTTTCCCCAACACCGCCTGACGCGCAGAAGCATCGTCGGCGTTGCTGGCCAGCGTCTGAATCGAGGAGAAAAAGTCCTGAATATTGGTCGACAGCGTGTTGGTGGTGCTGGAGAACATATCATCAATATTCGACAGCTGGCTGTACTGCGTAGTCAGCGCGCTGGCCTGAGTGCTGGCGCTGCGCAGCTGATTAGTAATAAAGGCGTCATACTCGCGGTTGACGCTGGCGACTGAAACGCCGTTGCCGTAATAGTTGCTCCCGCTCAGCGTACTGTTGGCCTGGGCAAGGATGGTGGTCTGACGTGAATAGCCAGCAACGCTGTAGTTACTGATGTTATTACTGGTCGTGTTCAGCGCCGCCGAAGCCGCGTTGATCCCGCTTAACGCGGTATTAATTAAGTTAGACATGTCGGTTCCTTGTTTACCCTGACACAGCACGGGCCGGCATTAAGCGTCGCCGGTGTGCCTTAACACAAACCCGGCCTGAAAAGGTTATCGGTAAAACCCTGGCAAACTTGAGTAAAAATCAGAACAAATCCCCGCTGTCCTGGCTATAAGCTTTGAGCACTTTTTCACCCATATTTTTGAACTGCTGGATCATGCCCATCAGCTTGTGCGCATAGTTCGGATCGGTGGCATAGCCCGCTTGCTGCAAGGCTTTTGCCCCCTGCTCAGGCGTCGCTGCCGTGGTCACCGCGCTGTAGCGAGGGTTGCTGCCAATCAGCTTGACATAGTCGTTTAGCGCATCGAAATAAGAGTCATAAACGCGGAATTTCGCCTTCACCTTTTTCGCTTCGCCATTTTCATACTCGGTGGTCATGACCTCTGTGGTTTTCCCTTGCCAGCTCCCCGTCGCCTTAATACCAAATACGTTGTAGCTTGGTCTGCCCTGCGAGGTCAGGATCTGGCGCTGGCCCCAACCGGACTCCAGCGCGGCCTGCGCCAGTATCAGGTGATGGGGAATGCCGCTCTCCGCACTGGCCAGCCTGGCTGGCTGAGAAAGCTGCGCGATAAAGTCACTGCTGTCGCCGCTGAGCGGCGTATCGGCAGCTGGCAGGCGCGGAACGGCCTTGCGGACAATCTGTTCCATTGCAAGCGGCGACAGCGTGTTAATGAAGCTCTTATCCAGCAGCATCGGCACGGTGCCCGCTTTCTCATCCAGCGGCGCGGCCTGTTCCATCTGCTTCACCATCATGTCCGCCAGTCCAAGGCCCTTCGAGGCGATTTGCTGTCCAATCTGCTGATCGTACATTGAGGTGTAAAGCCGCGTTTGTTCGGTGCTCAGCAGCCCATCCTGCGGCAACGCCTGGCGCATACTTTTCAACATCATTTGTACGAACATCCCTTCGACCTGCTTCGCTACTTCCCTCGCGTGCGCTTTAGGATCGCCGCTGGCCTGGCGCTTCAGGTTGTTCAGCGAGCGGCTGTCGTACGCCGCCCCCATCAGAGACTGGGCATCGCTCATCAGATTATTTCCAGTTTGGCGTGCAGGCAGCCCGCACTCTGCATCGATTGCAGGATTGACATCAGATCAATCGGCGTGGCGCCCAGCGCATTCAGGGCGCGAACCACGCTATTGAGGTTGGCGCTGGCATTGACGCTTTGCAGCGCCCCGCCGCTCTGGCGCAGGTCAATCTGCGTCTGCGGCGTCACCACAGTCTGGCCGCCAGCAAAAGGCGTGTTTGGCTGGCTGACGTTCTGCGACTGGTTAACGGTGACCGACAGGTTGCCCTGGGCAATCGCACAGCTGCTAAGCTGCACTTCGCGGTTCATCACCACGGAACCCGTGCGCGAGTTGATGATGACTTTCGCATCCATAATCGGCACGGAGACATCAATGTTCTGAATATCGGCCAGCAGACGAACCTGAGAGGTGCCGTTAGCGGAAACCTGCACCTGCACGGTACGCCCGTCGAGCGCCTGCGCCGAACCGTAGCCGCTGCGGGCGTTGATCGCATCGGAGATGCGCTGCGCCATACTGAAATCTTCCTCATTCAGGAACAGATTAATCACGCTGGCGCTGCCGAAATTATTCGGCAGCTCGCGTTCAATGGTTGCGCCGCCGGTAATACGCCCGCCGTTGACCTGGTTGACCGTCACGCTGCTGCCGCCAGCGGAAGCCCCGGCGCCGCCGACCAGGATATTGCCCTGGGCCAGCGCATAGACCTGATTATCCACCCCTTTCAGCGGCGTCATCAGCAGCGTGCCGCCCCGCAGGCTTTTGGCGTTACCCATAGAGGAAACCACGACGTCGATGACCTGTCCCTGACGACCGAAAGCCGGAAGCTTGCCGGTCACCATTACCGCCGCCACGTTTTTCAGCTGCATGTTGGTTCCGGCCGGGACGGTAATCCCCAGCTGCGACAGCATGTTATTCAGACTCTGGGTGGTGAAAGGCGTCTGGGTGGTCTGATCCCCCGTGCCGTCCAGCCCCACCACCAGGCCATAGCCAATCAGCTGGTTTTCACGTACGCCGCCGACGGTGGTCAGATCGCGGATGCGATCGGCGCTGGCGAAGGCGCTGAAGCCAGCCAGCAGCAGCAGGGTGAAGCGAAAAATCATCTTACGCATCGGAACCTCTTAATACGGTGACAGGTTCAGGAAGAACCGTTGCAGCCAGCCCATCGTCTGCGCCTCATTGATATAGCCGTTGCCGACGTACTCAATGCGGGCATCCGCCACCTGAGTCGACACCACGCTATTACTGCCGCTAATGGTGCGAGGGTTAACTACGCCCGAGAAGCGGATAAATTCCGTTCCCTGGTTGATCTCAATCTGTTTCTCACCAACCACCTTAAGGTTGCCGTTCGGCAGCACCTGATTAACGGTGACGGTGATGGTGCCGGTAAAGGTGTTGTTGGCGGTGGCGCCGCCTTTGCCAGCGAAATCATTCTTGCCGCTGGCGTCGATATTGGTTTTATCGCCCCCCAGCAGCCCGGTCAGAGCGCTTGGTACGGTCAGCCCCAGCGTGGTGCTGCCATCGCGCCCGGCGCTGGCCGTGGAGCTTTTGCTCGCGCTGACGTTTTCCTGCAGGGTAATGGTCAGCGTATCGCCGATATTACGCGGGCGACGATCCTCAAACAGCGGCTGATAGCCGTAGTTCATCGGCATCACGCCCTGAAAAATGGAGCCGTTTACCACCGGCGGCGAAGCAGGCAGCGGCTGGGCCGTTGTCGAACCTTCGACCAGTGGCTTACGGGGAACAAGCGCGCAACCGTTAAGCGTCAGGAGCAGCGTGGCTACTAACAAACGTCCAGGCATTGAGATTTGCTTCGCCATGGAATCACTACCTTTAATAATGAAAGAGTTCTTTTATTGATGACCGGGAGAACCCGGTCATTGGTACTTAAAAACCACGGATTACAGCTGAGTCAGCTTAGCCAGCATCTGATCGGAGGTACTGATGGCTTTGCTGTTGATCTCATAGGCGCGTTGGGTCTGGATCATGCTCACCAGCTCTTCCGCCACGTTGACGTTAGAGGTTTCGACATAGCCCTGGTACAGCAGCCCCGCCCCGTTATTACCTGGCGTGCTGTCGGTCGGCGCGCCTGAAGCCTGAGTTTCCTGGTAAAGGTTCTCGCCTTTACTTTCCAGGCCGGCGTCGTTAATAAAGGTGCTGAGCGTCAGCTGCCCTACCTGAACCGGCTGGGTCTGGCCCTGCTGGGTAACGCTCACCACGCCGTCGCGCCCGATGGTCATACTCAGGGCGTTGGCTGGAATGGTAATCGCTGGCTGGACAGGGAAGCCGCCATTCGTCACCAGTTGGCCGTTCTGGTCAGTCTGGAATGAGCCGTCGCGGGTATAGGCCAGCGTGCCGTCCGGCATCTGTACCTGGAAGAACCCCTGACCACTGATCGCCACGTCTTTAGAAGAGTCGGTTTTGTTCAGGTTACCCTGGGTGTGCAGGCGTTCAGTCGCTACCGGACGCGTTCCCGTCCCCAGTTGCATACCGGAAGGTAAGGTTGTCTGTTCGGAGGACTGTGCGCCCGGCTGGCGGATAGTCTGATACATCAGATCTTCGAACACCGCACGCTGGCGCTTAAAGCCGTTGGTACTGACGTTTGCCAGGTTGTTGGAGATGACGTCCATATTGGTTTGCTGAGCGTCAAGACCGGTTTTGGCAATCCACAGGGATCGGATCATAGTTTTTCCTCTGCACTTAGCTCATTGACAGCAGCTGGTTAGCGCGTTGTTCATTCTCATCGACGCTGGAGATAACCTTCATCTGCATCTCGAAGCGGCGTGCGTTGGCGATCATATCAACCATGGTTTCGACCGGTTTGACGTTGCTGCCTTCCAGCACGCCGGGCATCACCTGAATGGTTTCATCGTTTTGCAGGACGGCACCGCGCTGTGCCTGAGCTGTCGCGGTGAGACGGAACAGTCCGTCATCGCCGCGGGTGACTTCTGAGCCGACGGCTTTCACCAGCTTCAGACGGCCCAGTTGGACAGTAGCATTCGGCGGATCGCCTGGGTTCAGCGCGGTAATAGATCCGTCAGCAGCGATGGTGACTTCCGACCCCTGCGGCACGGCAATCGGCCCGCCGTCGCCCATCACCAGGTTGCCCTGGATAGTGAGCTGCCCGGCGGGATTGAGCTCCATGTTGCCGTTGCGGGTATAGGCCTCGCTGCCATCCGGCGCGCGCACTGCCAGCCAGCCGTTTTCACGCACGGCGACGTCAAGCGGGCGTTCGGTATAGTCCAGCGTCCCCTGGGCCATATCGGCCCCGGGGGTAGAGGCCGTCACCAGCGTACGGGTGGGCAAGGACAGCCCTTCCACCGGCACGGCGCGCAGCGCGCTCAGCTGCGCCCGAAAGCCAGGTGTGGAGGCGTTGGCGAGGTTGCTCGCCGTCACTGCCTGCTGCTCAAGGGTCTGACTGGCAGCCCCCATGGCGGTATATATCGCGTGATCCATAAGACGATCCTGTTAGCCGAATTAGCGCAGGTTGACCAGGGTGTTGAGGATCTGGTCCTGAGTTTTAATGGTCTGGGCGTTGGACTGATAGTTACGCTGTGCCACAATCATGTTCACCAGCTCTTTACTCAGATCGACGTTGGAGGATTCCAGCGCGCCAGCGGTCAGGGTGCCGAGGTTACCGGTTCCCGCCAGCCCGACCAGCGCCTGGCCGGAAGAGCTGGTTGCCGACCAGACGTTATTCCCTTCAGACTTCAGGCCTTCCGGGTTAGCAAAGTTAGCCAGAGCGATCTGCCCCAGAGTCTGCGTCTGCTCGTTCGAGTAGGTGCCGACAACGGTGCCGTCATTGTTGATCTGGTAACTGGTCAGTTCGCCCGGCTTATAGCCGTCCTGGGTTGGGTTGCCGAAGGTGCTGGTCCCGGTGTTCTGCTGCTGGCTGTTAAGCATACTGAGCGTGAAGGTGTTGGTGGCAGAGCCTTTCAGCGGTTGCAGGGTAATCGTCTGATCGGTGGTGGAGGTCAGCTGGCCGCTGCTGTTGAAGGTCATGTCGAAAGTGCCCACATCGGCCGTTGGATCGGCAGAGCTGCCATCCTTGACGTTAACGGTCCAGGTTCCGTCACCGGTTTTGGTAAAATACAGGTTCAGGTTATGTTCGTTACCCAGCGAGTCATAGGTGGTCATCGACGCTTTGCTGTTGTAGGTATCGGTATCATTGATATCCAGCGGCGTTTTCGTCGGCACCGAGTCCGTTGAGTTCAGGTTTGCCACCAGCGCGGCGGTAGTGGTCGCTTTGGCAGACATCGCAGTGGTAGGCACGCTCAGGGCCACGGGATTCGCCCCCGTCTGCACGGTTGGCGGCGTACCGGTTGCCGGATAGCCGGTCAGCTGCAGGCCGTCGGCGTTAACGATGTTACGGTTGGCATCCAGCGTGAACTGACCGTTACGGCTGTAGTAGACCGCGCCGCTGGTGTCAGTCAGACGGAAGAAACCAGACTGGCTGATCGCCACGTCCAGGCCACGGCTGGTTGAAGTGGTGGTACCGTCGTTAAAGTCCTGCGTCACCGCAGCCACTTTCACGCCGAGGCCCACTTTAGAATCAGCAAACATGTCGGCAAAGGAAACGGTAGCGGATTTGAAGCCAACCGTTGCGGAGTTGGCGATGTTGTTGCCGATGACATCAAGGTTACTGGACGCGGCGTTTAAGCCGCTGACTGCCTGGGAAAAAGCCATGTGTTCACTCCTGAAAAAGGGTTAGGTTATTAAATAATCTGACGAACATTTGCGACGGTAGTGGTTCCCATCGTGCCGAGGTCTAAAACGGCACCGCTCGTGTCGTTAGTCACCCCATTAACCAGCGCATAGTTCAGCGGCTGCGTAACCAGTTGCCCGGACGCGTTGCTGGCGCTAAGTGAAACGCTATATTTACCGTCGGCGGCGGTAGTGCCGTCGGAGGTTGTGCCATCCCAGGAGAAGGTATGTACGCCAGCGCTCAAACCGCCCAGGCTGATGGTTTGCACCACCTTGCCGGTTGCATCAGAAATGGTGGCGGTGGTGGCGGTGGAAGCCTGTTCCAGGCTAACGCCGAACGGCGTGGTCTGCCCGCTGCCAACCAGGATCTGACTACCGTCGACCATCACTCCGTGACCGATCAGCGTTGTGGCCTGCAAAGACTGCCCGCTGTTGATCTGGCCGGAGATAGATCCCAGCGTGGTGTTTAGCTTTTCGATCCCGCTCAGGGTATTGATCTGCGCCAGCTGGGTGGTCAGCTGGCTGTTATCCATTGGGTTGGTCGGGTCCTGGTTCTGTAACTGGGTGACTAACAGCGTCAGAAAGTTACTTTGCAGGTCCGCTGCCGACGTGTCAGAGGTTGACGACGTGGTTGCAATGGAAGAGTTATCAAGTGATTCATTGACGCCTACTGCAATGCCCATCAGTCTGCTCCTTATTGACCCATCGTCAGGGTTTTCATCATCATTTGCTTGACGGTGTTCAGCACTTCCACGTTGGCCTGATAGCTGCGCGACGCGGACATGGTATTAACCGTTTCCCCTACTACATCGACGTTAGGCATTTTCACGTAGCCTTTCGCGTCGGCCAGCGGATTGCCCGGCTCATACACCAGTTTGGCTGGCGTAGGATCGTCCACAACCTGCGCCACGCGGACGCCGCCGGTCGGTGAACCGGGCAGCGCGTCAGTCTGGAAAACGACCTGCTTTGCGACATAAGGTTGGCCGTCCGGCCCGGTCACGCTGTCGGCGTTGGCCAGGTTACTGGCGCTGACGTTAAGACGTTGCGACTGGGCGTTCATTGCCGATCCGGCGATATCAAAGATATTCAGTAAAGCCATAGATTATTGCCCCTGTAGCACTGACATCATGCCCTTGATTTGACTGCTGATAACCGTCAAATCGGTCTGGTATTTCAGGCTGTTGTCCGCGAACTGCGTGCGCTCGCGATCCATATCAACCGTGTTGCCGTCCATCGCAGGCTGGTCCGGTATCCGGTACAGCAGATCGACAGACGACGGCTGCAGCGTTTGTGCGGGAATATGGCGTGCTGACGTCACCGCCAGCGACAGGCCCGATCCTTCCGCCCGCCCCTGCTCCATCACCTTATTCAGCTGGCTGGCGAAATCGATATCGCGAGCCTGATAGCCTGGCGTGTCAGCGTTGGCGATGTTGGATGCCAGGATCTCCTGCCGCTGGGCACGCAGGTTCAATGCTTCGGTGTTAAACCGTAGTGCCGCGTCCAGTTTGTCGAGCATGCTTCCTCCGCAAAATGAAAATTCAGAGCTGACAGCATAATCGGGGCGAACAATAGCCATCGTCTGAATAGCGCTAAATTTTGCTGCTATTTTGCGCCTTGACCTCCGCGCCTCAGGAGTAGAATCAGAACCAGTTTGATTTATGGGAGAAGCGAAAATGCGGGGGATGACTTCCTTGTTGGTCGGCCTGCTGGGGCTGGTCACGCTGTCCGCCAGCGCGGGCGATTTGACGGCTCAGCTCAATCAATTTTTTCAATCGCGCTATGGAGAAACCGGCCAGAATGCCGATACCCTGAGCGTGGTGGTAAAAACGCCGCAGTCCCAGTGGCCAGACTGCCCCGCGCCACAGTTTTCTCTCCCCGGCAACAGTCGGATGTGGGGCAACATCAGCGTGGCGGCTAACTGCGACCAGAATCGCCGTTATCTCCAGGTGCAGGTGCAGGTCACCGGCAATTACATCGTGGCGACTCGCCAGATCCCGCGCGGTGGAACGCTGACGGCGGCCGACGTCAAGATTGAACGTGGCAGGCTGGATACCCTCCCCGCCCGCACGGTGATGTCTGCACTGGAGATAGCCGACGCAGTAACGCTGCGCGATATTATGCCGGGACAGCCCGTCACGCTGATGATGGTCAGGCAACCCTGGCGCGTAAAGGCGGGTCAGAACGTCACGGTTACCGCTAACGGCGGCGGGTTTAGCGTAAGCAGCGAGGGGCGCGCAATGAATAATGCCACCGCGGCTCAGCTGGTTCGGGTCAGGATGAGTTCGGGGCAAATTGTCAGTGGCAAAGTCGGTACGGATGGGAATATTCTTATAACGTTATAAACCGCTAAAGATGGGTTCAGTTCTGCCGATAGTGTTAATAACAGACGTAGTACACTTAGCTTATCAGGTCGATTTAGCGCCTGATTATACAGGAGCCAGATAATGAGCATCGACAGAACTCAACCCCTGACCCCGGCCGCCACCGTGCAACCTCGCGAGACCAGCGAAACCGCTACGCCAAAGGCCCGTCAGGCAGAGAGCAGCAACACCCCGCAGGCCGGTACTCAGGTTAATCTGAGCGGCGCCCAGGCGCAGCTGACTAAAGCCAGCTCGCAGGATATCAACGTGGCGCGCGTTGAAGAGCTAAAAACCGCCATTCGCAACGGTGAGCTGAAGATGGACACCGGTAAAATCGCCGACGCCCTGATCCAGACGGCAAAAGATTCTTTAGAAGGTAATTAAGGTGATGCAAAAGCTGCTGACCGCACTGGATAAAATGCTGGAAGTGTTGACCCATCTGGCCGAAGTGATGACAGCCGAGCAGCAGCAGCTCTCAGGCGGACAGATTAACAGCAGCTTGCTACAGCGGATTACCGAAGACAAAAGCTCCCTGCTCGCCACGCTCGACTTTATTGAGCAGATGCGCCGCGACGCCGAAAAAGAGGCCGGGCTACATGCGCCGTATAGCCTCAACCCTGAGATGGCCCAGCGCTGGGCAGCCATTCAGGAACAGACCGTAAAGCTGCGCGATACCAATTTGCATAATGGCCTGCTGCTGAATCACCAGATCGGATTTACCGCGCAGGCGCTGGAAGTCTTAAAGCCGCATCAAACGCAGAAATTTTACGGCCCGGATGGTCAGGCGACCTCCAGCGGCTTTATCAGCCGCAAAGTTTAGGCCGGGTTTGCTCCCCAGATAAACACGATATAACCCCGATGCAGCCTGTTGCGCCGGGGCTTTTCCTTTTATCAGACCAGCGTTTTACGCGCAAAGTCCTTCACGCGAAAGCCCAGTGCCGCCAGCACCGCAAAGAATACGCCGCCGCCCACCGCGCAAACGCCAGCCAGACGAACCAGACGCCACGGCATGCTGCCGGTCGCCCATTCTGGCATCACATGTAGCATACCAACCAGGGCGGCGGACATCGCCGCTACGGCAATCAGCAGCCGCACCAGGAACGAGCTCCAGCCTGGCTGCGGCTGAAAAATCTGCTGTTTTCGCAGCTGCCAGTAGAGCAGCGCCGCATTCAGGCAGGCTCCCAGACCAATTGACAGGGACAGGCCGGCATGCTTCAGCGGCCCGATAAACGCGAGATTCATCAGCTGCGTCGCAATCAGCGTCACGATGGCAATTCTCACCGGCGTTTTGATGTTCTGCCGCGAGTAGAAGCCCGGAGCCAGCACCTTGACCACGATAATCCCCATCAGCCCGACCGAATAGGCCACCAGCGCACGCTGGGTCATTGAGGCGTCAAAAGCGTTGAATTTGCCATACTGAAACAGTGCGACGGTTAACGGCTTCGCCAGGATACCCAGCGCCACCGCACAGGGCAGCGCCAGCAGGAAACAGAGACGCAGGCCCCAGTCCATCAGCCGGGAATACTCATCATGATTGCCGCTGGCGAAGCTTTTCGCCAGCGACGGCAGCAGAATGGTGCCCAGGGCTACGCCCAGCACGCCGGAGGGAAACTCCATCAGCCGGTCGGCGTAGTACATCCAGGAAACGGAACCGGAAACGAGGAAAGAGGCAAAGATGGTATTGATAATCAGCGAGATCTGGCTGACGGAAACGCCGAGGATCGCAGGCCCCATCTGACGCATCACCCGCCAGACGCCCGCATCTTTCAGGTTCAGGCGCGGCAATACCAGCATCCCGATTTTTTTCAGGTGCGGCAGCTGATAGCCCAGTTGCAGCACGCCACCGGCTACCACCGCCCAGGCGAGCGCCATTACCGGCGGATGGAAATGCGGAGCCGCAAACAGGGCGAAACCGATCATACTGATGTTGAGCAGCGTCGGCGCGAAGGCCGGCACGGAGAAGCGGTTCCAGGTGTTGAGGATCGCCCCGGCCAGCGAAGCAAGAGAAATCAGGAAGATATAGGGAAAGGTCACCCGCAGCAGCGCCGACGTCAGGGCGAATTTGTCGGCCGTATCCGCGAAGCCAGGCGCCGTGACCAGGATTACCCAGGGCGCGGCCAGCATCCCCAGCAGGGTGATCACCGCCAGTGCCAGGGTCAGCAGGCCGGAAACATAGGCCACAAAAATTCGGGTGGCCTCCTCGCCCTGCTTACTTTTGTATTCGGCAAGGATTGGGACGAATGCCTGAGAAAACGCGCCTTCAGCAAAAATACGGCGCAGCAAATTCGGCAGCTTAAAGGCCACAAAGAAAGCGTCGGTAGCCATTCCGGCGCCGAAAACTCTTGCCACAATGGCATCGCGGGCAAATCCCAGCACGCGCGAAAACAGGGTCATTGAGCTGACCGCTGCCAACGATTTCAACAGGTTCATGTTCTTTTGTGTTTTACCAGCTAGGGGGCATAGCCGCGGCGGCCAGCCAGAATGGGGCATATAGCCTGAATACTTCGGGCGGCGGATAGCGCCTCCTCACGCCGAAGCAGGACGGCCATAGTCTACTGATGTGGAAGGAAATAACCACATCCGTTTGTTACAGCGCGTTATTCACGGTCAATCTCCCGCCAGAGCTTTTCCACCACGCGCTGCGCCATCAGCGCCTGCTCGCCGGAAGTCTGCGGCATTGTCTGATTTTCCGCACAGGCGATAAAGTGATGAGCGGCACCGCTAAACCCGCGCTGCTCCAGCGTGCTTTGCCAGCCGGGGATGGGGTCGATAATCAGCTTGCCGGCGGTTTCCTGCTGAAAATCGCGCATCTCATCAACCAGCAAAAGGCTGCCGTCGGTCACCGCACGTACCGATTCGCGCTGGCTTCCGGCACGACGGTGCATACTGGTTGTGATCTGTATTTCTCCCCGCACAAAATGGTGCTCGGCATAAAGCATTTCACCCGCGTCGGTGGTTTGCAGCGTCCCGCTTTGCAGCCGGGCCTGCCCGCCGCTCAGCCAGAGAGCGGTGTCCACTACGTGCAGATAATCGTCCAGCAGCGTAAAGAACAGATCGTGCGGCCCGACGCTATCGCTGCGGTGCTTGTCCATTCGCAGTGAGGCCAGCGGATCAAGCTGTTGTTTTAGCTGAAGATAGCGAGGCGCGAAGCGGCGATTAAACGCGACCATCAGCTTGCGTCCCTGTTTGTGGGCCAGCTCAACCAACTGCTCCGCTTCGCTCAGCCGGGCGGCCAGCGGCTTGTCGACGCAAACGTCCACCCCGGCCAGCAGCAGCGCTTTTACAATGCTGAAGTGGGTTGCGGTGGAAGTATGAACGAAAACGGCATCGCTGGCGGCGGCCAGCCCGGCCACGCTGTCGAACAGCGGGATACGATAGCTGTCGCAAATTACCCGCGCCTTCTGCTGATTAGGTGAAAAGGCCCCGGCGATTTCCCAGCCAGCCGTTTGCGTCACCACCGGCAGCCAGGCCTTTTGAGCAATGCCCCCCAGGCCAACAATGCCCACCTTCAATCCCGCCATATCAAATGCACCCCGGTTTATTCATCAGTTTACCCGCGACGTTCAGGTAGCCACTCTTTGGCGGTCAGCGCGGTCAGTACGTGATCCTGCCAGCGCCCATCAATGAGCAAGTACTCTTTGGCATAGCCTTCTTTTTCAAACCCCAGCCGGGCAAGCAGATTGCCGCTTCTCTGGTTGTGCGGCATGTAGTTCGCCATAATGCGGTGCATACGCTGCTGACGCTGCATATAGCGGTTTGCCGACTGGAGGGCTTCAAACATCATCCCCTGCCCCTGCCACTTTTCACCCAGCGAATAACCCAGATAGCAGGCGTGGAACGATCCGCGCACCACGTTGCTGAAGTTAGCCACGCCGCGCACTTCATTTTCATCCGGGTCCATCACCGCAAAATAGAAGGCGTTTCCCTGCTTATGCATCTCGGTAATCAGGCCAAGCCGGGCCTGCCAGCCGGAAGGATAGCAGTGGCTCTCGTCGCGGATCGGCTCCCAGGGTTTCAGAAAAGCTCGGTTCTCAGCATAGTAATCCGCCAGACGCCAGGCATCACGCTCATGAACAAGACGAACCACCAGCCGGTCAGTGACCAGGCGGACTTTCGGTGCAGCGGAACGGTAGCCAAACATCTTTTCTCCTGATCTGACCGATAAAGGATTAAATAATTACGCAGCCGACCCGAATAACCGGGCTATTCCTGCACTTGTTATCCACTATAACTGCCTGAACCCGGGCGGGTAAAATAATGCGGATAAAATTTATGAATTGCGCGGCAGCTCGCCAATTGCCGATGACGGTTTGCCCTGCTGGCCGATCTCTTCCATACTTCCTTAATGCATTCAAATGATTGATGGTGGCATTCTGCACCGTCATAGTTATCAGGAGGCATTTTTGAAACTCTATATCTACGATCACTGCCCATTTTGCGTCAAAGCCCGCATGATCTTCGGCCTGAAAAATCTGCCGGTCGAGCTGGTAGTCATGCTGAATGATGATGAAGCCACGCCCAAAAAGCTGATCGGGCAAAAAATGGCGCCCATTCTGATGAAAGAGGACGGCAGCTGTATGCCGGAAAGCCTCGATATCGTGCACTACATCGATAAAAAGGATCGCGAGCCGCTGCTGACCGGTAAAACCAACCCGGCAATCGCGGACTGGCTGCGCCATATTAATGGCTATCTGAATAAGCTGCTGCTGCCGCGCATTGCGGAAGCGCCGTTTGCTGAATTCGCTACGCCGGAAGCCCGTCGCTATTTCAAAGAGAAGAAAGAGGCGAACCTCGGCAGCTTTGATGAGCTGAAGCTGCACGCCGCGGGCTATATCAAAAATGTGAACGACGATCTCCGCAGGCTGGACAAGCTAATCGTCAAGGCTAACGCGGTAAACGGCGAACTGTCGCTTGACGATATCCATCTGTTCCCGGTGCTGCGCTCGCTGTCGCTGATCGCCGGCGTCGAATATCCCAGCCGCGTAGCGGACTACCGCGATAACCTCGCCAAACAGACGCAAATCAATCTGCTCTCCTCTGTAGCGGTCTGACCCTGTCAGGGCCGTTTTCGCGGCCCTGTTGCTTCCCGTCACACAATTTTTACCGGCCGTTTACCCTTTCCCCTGGTGACTCTTAAGCCATTGTCGGGCACTCTATCGCCTCACGTCAGGAGGATGACTGACGCTGGGAATTTACAGAGGATAACGATGAACAAAGTATTTTTGGGGCTGTGCGCCCTGCTGCTGGCAGGCTTGCTGAGCGGCTGCAACCAATTGACGCAGTACACCATCAGCGAACAGGAAATCAATCAGGCGCTGGCTAAGCACAATAATTATGAGAAGCAGATTGGCGTGGCCGGGCTGGTCGACGCCCACATAGTCCTGACCGATCTCAGCAGCCAGATTGGCCGGGAAGAGCCGAATAAGGTCACCCTTTCCGGTAACGCTAAAGTCAACATCAGCTCCCTGTTTGGCCCACAGCAGGCGGAGATGAAGCTGACCATGAAGGCGCAGCCGGTCTTCGATAAAGCGCAGGGAGCGATCTTCCTGAAGGATATGGAGTTAGTGGATGTGCAGGTGCAGCCTGAAAAGATGCAGGGCGTACTTAAGACCCTGACGCCGTATCTGAATCAGTCGCTGAAAGACTACTTCAATCAAAAACCGGCGTGGGTGCTCAGCAGCGATCGCAGCAAGGCCGAATCGCTGGCTAAACGCTTTGCCCAGGGCCTGGAAGTGAAACCGGGCGAACTGGTGATCCCCTTCACCAGTCAGTAAGCCAGCTGTTTCAGCACGTTCCCCGCTCGCCCAGCGGAGGGCGTGCTGAAGCCTGTTTTTCCCCGAGGTTAACAAACCAGGTGCATTCCCCGTTCTTTACCCCTATGCTTAGAACCCGGCTAAATCGCCATCCCGATTTCACTTCTGCCGGAGCACTTCAATGACAGCACAACCCCAGCAACTTATCATCCGCCGCCCTGACGACTGGCATATCCATCTGCGAGACGATGAGATGCTAAAAACCGTGCTGCCCTTTACCAGCGAAGTTAACGGCCGGGCGATCGTAATGCCCAACCTGGTTCCTCCGGTGACCAGCGTCGCGGCGGCAATCGCCTACCGCAATCGCATTCTGGACGCCATCCCCGCCGGACATAACTTCGCTCCGCTAATGACCTGCTACCTGACCGATTCGCTGGACCCTGACGAAATTGAAAAGGGTTTTAGCGACGGCGTATTCACCGCGGCAAAACTCTACCCGGCTCATGCCACCACTAACTCCAGCCACGGCGTCACTAATATCGCCAGTATTGCTAATGTGCTGGAGCGGATGCAAAAAATCGGGATGCCGCTGCTGATCCACGGCGAAGTGACGGCGGCAGAAATTGATATTTTTGACCGCGAAGCGCGCTTTATTGAGACGGTGATGGAGCCGCTGCGTAAGCAGTTCCCCGAGCTGAAAGTGGTGTTCGAGCATATCACCACC
Source organism: Erwinia typographi (assembly GCF_000773975.1). Lineage (GTDB taxonomy): Bacteria > Pseudomonadota > Gammaproteobacteria > Enterobacterales > Enterobacteriaceae > Erwinia > Erwinia typographi. The sequence goes on along the minus strand of NZ_JRUQ01000012.1, from coordinate 34,223 downwards.
AAAGAAGCCGCCGCCTATGTTGAAGAAGGCAACCGCCTGCTGGCCGCGACCATTACCCCGCAGCACCTGATGTTTAACCGCAACCATATGCTGGTTGGCGGCGTGCGTCCGCATCTTTACTGTCTGCCTATCCTCAAGCGCAATGTGCATCAGGAAGCGCTGCGTAAAGTGGTCGCCAGCGGCGACGATCGCTTTTTCCTCGGGACCGATACGGCTCCGCATCTGCGCCACCTGAAAGAAGCCAGCTGCGGCTGCGCCGGGGTGTTTAACGCCCCTTCTTCGCTCCCGGCCTACGCGACCGTGTTTGAAGAGATGAATGCCCTGCAGCACCTTGAAGCCTTCTGTTCTGAAAACGGCCCGCGTTTTTATGGGCTGCCGTTAAATGAAGGCACGATTAAGCTGGTTCGCAAGCCGTGGAAAGTGGCAGAGAGCATCACGCTGGGAGAGCACTCGCTGGTGCCGTTCCTCGCCGGTGAAACGCTCAACTGGACCGTAGAGCGTTAATCCTTCGGCGATAAAGAGCGGTAAATGATTGCCTTCGGTCAAAATACTGTATATATTCACAGTATCTTATCCGGAGGCTTTTTATGCGTATTGAAGTCACTGTAGCAAAAACTACTTCGCTTCCCGCTGGCGCAATTGATGCGCTGTCGTCGGAGCTGGGCAAACGTATCGACCAACAGTTTCCCGAAACGGCCAACAGCGTTTCCGTACGCTATGCCGGGGCCAACAATCTGACGGTGATGGGCGGGGGAAAAGAAGCCAAAGACCGCATCACCGAAATTCTGCAGGAAACCTGGGAAAGTGCTGAAGAGTGGTTTATTACCGACTAGCGCGCCTTTTCCTCTCTTTTTTGCCGTTGTTTGCCGGGTTTCGCCATCCGGCTTTTTTATTTTTATTGATTACTATTTAATCAATTCCGCACATCTTCCAGAACTTTCCTGGATTCAGGGCAGATTAATTTTCGCCTTCCCATTCACGCTTATATAAAATCTTTAATCAAACTATCTTCTCTTTCCACCTTAAAATTTCATTCTCCGGGAATTTAAAATCCTGTTATAATTGTTTTGCTCTATGGAAAAAAGGCCGCATTGAACCTCGATAAATCACTTCGTTGTCATCACTAATACGAGTAATAAGGGGGTTATAATGGACAGAAACAAAGACGTAATCCAGACACATCCCCTCATCGGGTGGGATATCAGTACTGTAGACTCTTACGATGCCATGATGATTCGCCTGCATTCGCTGACTTCCAATGCGCAGCAGACCGAAGACGCCGAGGTCGGCCAGACCTACTGGTTAACCACCGACGTTGCCAGACAATTTATCTCCATACTGGAGGCTGGCATAGCAAAGATTGAAGCAACAGATTACCAGGACCGGGATTTTAAAAAGCATTAATTTCTGTTGTTCCACGCTTGAAGGCACCCTACAGGGTGCCTTTTTCATTGCTGCCACATTTTGCTATTCTGCACCGAATGCCTGATCAACAAAGGAGCCGGGTGCAGATGGTTTATGACTTAATTGTGGTGGGAAGTGGTTCAGTTGGCGCCGCAGCCGGGTGGTACGCCACGCAGGCAGGCCTTAAGGTGCTGATGATTGACCGCGCGCACCCTCCGCATAGCGAAGGTAGCCATCACGGGGAATCCCGCCTGATTCGCCATGCCTATGGGGAAGGAGCCCGCTACGTTCCGCTGGTTCTGCGTGCGCAGCAGCTGTGGGACGAGCTGGAAACACAGTGCGGCGAGCGCATCATGCACCGCAGCGGGGTGATTAACCTGGCCCCCAACGACTCGGAATTTATCCGCAACGTTCGCCAGAGCGCCGAGGCGTTTTCTCTGCCCGTTGAGATACTTAGCGGCGAGCAGACCACCACACGCTGGCCTCAGCTAAGCGTCCCCGCAGGCTATACCGGCATATTTGAACCTCAGTCAGGATATCTGAAATCAGAAACGGCCATCCGCCAGCTGATCCGCCTTGCTAAGGAGGCTGGCTGCGCGCAGCTATTTAACTGTGGCGTGGACTCTATAGAAGAGCGCAATGGACTACAGTGGGTCCACACGGCTGACGGCGCCTTTAGCGGCCGCAAACTGTTGCTGAGTGCGGGAACCTGGGTACAATCCCTGCTTCCTGAGCTGCCGATCAAGCCGGTAAGAAAAGTGTTTGCCTGGCACCAGGCCGACGGCCGCTACAGCGAAAATAATAAATTCCCTGCATTTACCGTCGAAATGCCGGACGGCACGCATTTTTACGGCTTTCCAGCGGACAATAACGCCCTGAAAATTGGCCGTCATGACGGCGGCCAGCCGATTACCAGCCCCGAACAGCGCAAACCTTTTGGCTCGGTGGCAGAAGACGGCAGCGAGCTGTTTTCTTTCCTGCGTCACTTCCTGCCGGGCGTTGGCGTTTGCCTGCGCGGGGAAGCCTGTACTTATGATAATACGGCGGATGAGGACTTTATTATTGACACGCTTCCCGGTTCGCCAGATCGGCTTATTATTAGCGGATTAAGCGGCCACGGATTTAAATTTGCCAGCGTGCTGGGTGAGATTGCCGCTGACTTTGCCCAGAATAAGCGCACGGAATTTGATTTATCTTCCTTCGCCCTGTCCCGCTTTTAATTAATCCCGGCAGTAATAAAAAAGCCGGGCGCGGCACCTGAAGCTGGTCACTTAAGCACTCCAGCCTCAGGGGCGCGCCGGCTTTTGGCTGCAGATGATTTATTTCGCAGCGATGTCTTTTCGCTGCTGCCGCAGCGTGTTAATCAGCTTATGCGCTTCGACTTCGCTGGCAACGGCTGGCGCAGAGCCTGACAGAGGTTTCCGCGCCGTTTCACGCAGCGTGAAGTTTGTGACAGCCATCGCCGTATTTCCACACCATTTCAGAACAAGACCACCGTTGTCGACGCGCTTTGTAGCCGTCCCTGCCAGGCGCAAAATGCCTGTTCCCCGCTTTCATCAGCCTGGGCTCAGTCTCACCGGAAATAAATAAGAGAAAATGAACCTTTTCCCGCCGTCATGCTGACATAACGTGACAAATAACTGACATTTATTTAAGTAAACATCAAATATACAGACAATACAAATCCAACCAAAATCACGAAAAACCCTTTCATTATGGGCGCAAAATCTCTTTCTCAGGATTAATTCATCAGTAATTTAAATTTTAATTCATAAAATTGTTCAATATTATTGAATGTTACGAATTATTTTTCATGCCCACTTAATTAGTGATTGATTTTATGTATTAGCCTGGTCAGTCTTGGCAAAAACTGGCTACCGGATACCACTATGCTGTGGAAAAACACCTCTACCCACTTCGGCGCTATCAGTAAGCTTTTGCACTGGCTGGTCGCGCTGGCCGTCTACGGCATGTTTGCGCTGGGCCTGTGGATGGTGACCCTCGGTTATTACGACAGTTGGTATCACCCCGCGCCTGAGCTGCACAAAAGCATCGGCATCACCCTGTTCGCGGTGATGATCCTGAGAACGATTTGGCGTTTCATCTCCCCGCCGCCCAGGCCGCTAAGCAGCTATTCCTCGCTGACGCGCGTCAGTGCAGTCGCGGTGCATCTGCTGCTGTACGGCATCCTGTTTGCCATTTTTATCAGCGGCTATCTGATCTCCACCGCTGACGGTAAACCGATTGAGGTCTTTGGCCTGCTTTCTGTGCCCGCCACGCTGGAAGGGTTTGGCGAACAGGCGGACCTGGCCGGGGATATTCACCTCTGGCTGGCCTGGAGCGTGGTGATCCTCTCCGTGCTGCACGGGCTGGCCGCGTTAAAACACCATTTTATTGACCGTGATATTACGCTGAAGCGGATGCTGGGCAGCCGCATCGATTAACCTCTGGAAAGGAACGTCACTATGTTGAAAAAAAGCCTGTCGGCGCTGGCTGGCGCCGCGCTGTTAATGAGTGCGACCGCGGCCTCTGCCGCTGACTTTAAAATTGATAAACAGGGGCAGCACGCCTTTGTCCAGTTCCGCATTCAGCACCTGGGCTACAGCTGGCTGTACGGTACCTTTAAAGATTTTGACGGCAGTTTTACCTTTGATGAAGCCGATCCGGCCAAAGACAAGGTGAACGTCACCATCAACACCAACAGCGTGGACACTAACCACGCCGAGCGCGACAAGCATATACGCAGCGCCGAGTTCCTGAACGTAGCTAAATTCCCGCAGGCGACCTTTGTGTCAACCGGGGTGGAAAAAGACGGTGACGAGCTGGCTATCAACGGTAATCTGACGCTAAACGGCGTGACTAAACCCGTCAAGCTGGAGGCGAAAAAGCTGGGTGAAGGCAAAGACCCGTGGGGAGGCTATCGTGCAGGATTTGAAGCTGAAACGAAAATTGCCCTGAAAGACTTTAACATTACCACCGACCTGGGACCGGCCTCTCAGACAGTAGAGCTGACGATCTCGGTTGAAGGTATCCGTCAGTAGAAGTAGAGCAAGCGGATCAAATCAGGCCGGGGGGTGCCCACCGGCCTGACTCATTTACTCTTCGGCAGGGATATTCAGCGTCATCGTCAGCTTGCCGCGAGACTTGTTGAATACCTTGTTGCCATTCTCACGACCAGCACGGCGCGCGCGCTGCTCTTCCGGGGTTAAAGCCAGCTCTTCCATGCAGATTGGGCTACAGCATCCCTGGTATTTTTCAGCGCAGCTCGGACACTGGATAAACAGCAGATGGCAGCCATCGTTTTTGCAGTTGACGTGGGTATCGCAAGCCGCGCCGCACTGATGACAGGAGGCGATGACATCCCCGGAAATCCGCTCGCCCATCCGCTCGTCAAAGACAAAGTTTTTGCCCTTAAAACGAACGGGAAGCCCCTGTTCACGCGCGCGACGAGCGTATTCAATAATGCCGCCCTCAACGTGGTAAACGTTCTCAAAACCGTTATGACGCATCCACGCGCTGGCTTTCTCACAGCGGATCCCACCGGTGCAGTACATGACGATTTTTTTCTCTTTATCGTCTTTCAGCATATCAACCGCCATCGGCAGCTGGTCGCGGAAGGTATCGGCGGGAATTTCCATCGCGTTATCAAAGTGGCCCACTTCATATTCGTAGTGGTTGCGCATATCCACGAAGAGCGCGTCGGGATCGTCAAGCATGGCATTCACTTCGGCCGCCTTCAGATAACCGCCAACGTCGCTGGCATCAAAGGTTTCATCGGTAATGCCGTCGGCCACAATGCGCTCACGCACTTTCAGACGCAGCACCCAAAACGATTTTCCATCATCGTCCAGCGCCACGTTCATGCGCAGATTATCCAGCGCCGGATGGAAGGCGTAGAGCATGCTTTTCATCGCTTCATACTGGCTGGCTGGCACGCTGATCTGGGCGTTAATCCCTTCGCTGGCCACATAGACACGGCCAAAAACCTTCAGCCTGGTCAGCGCAACGTACAGCGCATCGCGGAAGGCTTTCGCGTCATCAAGGGTAAAATATTTATAGAAAGACACTGTGGTACGCGGTTCGGTCTCGGCCAGCATCCGCGCTCTCAGCTCTTCATTGGAAACAAGGTTATGTAACACTGGCATGGTGTACTTTCCTGCGTTCAAGAGAGAAATTTTGCGGGCGATATCATACCTGAATAAGGGGGAAATCAAAGCTGAATCAGCAAATTTCCTCGCGATACGGAGATTTTCACCGACGGTTCAGCAACAGCATGACCTGACCAACGTCACAAAAAAATCCGCCTATAGTTAGCTTTTACCCTTTCATTGCTAACGGAGACATTGCATGAGCCAACTCTTCAGCCCGATTGTTCTGGGAAAGTTAACCCTTGAGAACCGAATCGCGATAGCCCCAATGTGCCAGTACTCCGCCGATTGTGGTAAAGCCACGGCCTGGCACCGTATCCATCTTGGGCATCTGGCGCTCTCTGGCGCGGGCCTGCTGATTATTGAGGCTTCGGCAGTCGAACCCGCTGGCCGCATAACGCCGCAGGATCTGGGGATTTGGGATGAAGCCACCGAGCAGGCGTTAAGCGAGGTAGTCAAAGATGTCCGCAAATATTCCGCGATGCCCCTCGGCATTCAGCTTGCCCACGCCGGACGCAAAGCCTCTACCGATGCCCCCTGGCACGGCGGCGGCTTCCTGCGGCCTGAAGAAGGCGGCTGGCAGACCTCGGCCCCTTCCGCCGTGCCGTTTAATGAGACGGACGGTACGCCGCTGGCATTGACCAAAGCCCGCATTGAGGAGATCAAGCAGGCCTTCATTGATGCGGCCATTCGTGCCGACCGCATCGGGCTGGATTTGATCGAGATACATGCGGCACACGGCTATCTGCTGCATCAATTTTTATCCCCGCTGGCTAACCAGCGCGACGATAACTACGGCGGCTCGCTGGAAAACCGGATGCGCCTGACCCTCGAAATCTTTCGCGAGGTGCGCCGGGTAGTTTCTGCTCACAAACCGGTTGGCGTCAGGATCTCAGCTACCGATTGGGTAGAAGGAGGCTGGGATCTCCAGCAGTCCATCGCGCTCAGTACAGCGCTGGAAGCGGAAGGCTGCGCCTTTATCCACGTCTCCAGCGGCGGTCTCTCGCCTGCTCAGCAGATCAAAGTGGGGCCAAACTATCAGGTGCCCTTCGCCGGGGGAGTAAAAGAAGCGGTGAATATTCCGGTCATCGCGGTCGGTATGATTACCGAGCCGGAGCAGGCAGAAGCGGTGCTTAACGACCATCAGGCTGATATGGTGGCCCTGGCTCGCGGTATGCTCTACGACCCGCGTTGGCCGTGGCACGCGGCGGCAAAACTTGGCGCGAAGGTACGGGCGCCAGAGCAGTACTGGCGCTGCGAACCACATGAGGTCAAAGGGCTGTTTAAACAGTAAGCCGGATGAGGTCGTCGCGGCCAGTATTCAGCCTGGCGGCGACAAAAAAGCACCACAGCACAGCGGGTTGTTTCAGTTTGTGGCCGAAAAATGGCACAATAGGCCATAAATAAAAAATCACGGGCAGCATAATGATGCCCTTTTTTGCGATCTGGAAACTCATGACTCAGCTGCCTCAATTTACGCGAGCGTTGTTGCATCCTCGTTATTGGTTTACCTGGTTGGGTATCGGTTTTCTGTACCTGCTGGTTCTGCTGCCCTATCCGGTGCTTTATCATCTCGGCTGTGGCCTGGGTCGCCTGTCGATGCGTTTTATTCGCCGCCGGGTAGAAGTAGCTCACCGCAATCTGGAACTGTGCTTCCCCACCATGCCGGAAGCGGAGCGTGAGGCAATGGTGGTGCGCAATTTCGAATCGGTCGGCATGGGGCTGATTGAGACCGGCATGGCCTGGTTCTGGCCCGACTGGCGCATCCGCAAGTGGTTCCACGTCAGCGGGCTTGAGCACATCGATAAGGCTCACCGCGAAGGCAAGGGCGTGTTGCTGATTGGCATGCATTTTTTAACCCTGGAGCTGGGCGCCCGCATCTTCGGCATTTATAACCCCGGCATCGGTGTTTACCGCCCTAACGACAATGCGCTGCTGGACTGGCTGCAAACCTGGGGGCGTATGCGCTCCAACAAAAGCATGCTGGATCGTAAAGACCTGAAGGGAATGATCCGCGCGTTGAAAAACGGCGATATCATCTGGTACGCGCCGGACCATGATTATGGCCCGAAAAGCAGCGTTTTTGTGCCCTTCTTCGGGGTCGAAAAAGCCGCGTCGACCAAAGGCAGCTATTTGCTGATTCGCAGCGGCCAACCCGCCGTCATCCCTTTCGTCCCGCGCCGCTTGCCGCACGGTAAAGGCTACGAGATGGTGATCCTGCCGGAAGAGCAAGCGGTGCCGCTGGATAACGAGGCGGCAACGGCGGCCAGAATAAATAAGGTCGTGGAGCACGGCGTCCTGATGGCACCTGAGCAGTATATGTGGCTTCATCGTCGCTTTAAAACCCGGCCGCCAGGCGAACCCTCCTACTATTAATTCCTCCCGCTGGCGAGCCGTTTCGCTGCCCGCCAGCAAACTAAAACTCCTTTTCATTTTTACTGATTTTCAGCTGCCGCCCTGTTCAGCTGGCGAATTTGAGCGCATAATTAGCCTGCTAATAATAAAATTATTTCCGATACCCTACAGGTCAATCACCACGCTATGGCTACTGCTGACGTTTCGCCTCCTCTGATCAACTGGCAAAAAAATCTGTTTGTCGCCTGGTGCGGCTGCTTTCTGACTGGTATCGCCTTCAGCCTGGTCATGCCCTTTCTTCCGCTGTATGTCGAACTGCTCGGCGTGACCGATCCCCACGAGCTGAACCTGTGGTCAGGCCTGGTCTTCAGCATTACCTTTCTGTTTTCTGCGGTTGCCTCGCCCTTCTGGGGTGGTCTCGCCGATCGCAAAGGCAGAAAGATTATGCTGCTGCGCTCCGCGCTCGGTATGGCGATCGTCATGCTGCTGATGGGACTGGCAACCAGTATCTGGCAATTTCTGGTGCTACGGGCGCTGCTGGGACTGCTGGGCGGCTTCGTGCCCAATGCCAACGCGCTGATTGCCACGCAGGTGCCGCGGAATAAAAGCGGCTGGGCGCTTGGCTGGCTCTCTACCGGCGCCGTCAGCGGCGCACTGATTGGGCCATTAATTGGCGGCCTGCTGGCGGACAGCTTTGGTCTGCGCCCGGTATTTTTCATCACCGCCGCCGTGCTGTTTATCTGCTTTGTGATGACGCTGTTTGCCGTTCGTGAGACGTTTATTCCGGTGCAGAAAAAAGACATGCTGCGGGCCTATCAGGTCTTCACCACGCTGAAGAACCCCAGGCTGGTGCTGACACTGTTTGTCACCACGCTGATTATTCAGGTTGCAACCGGCTCCATTGCGCCAATCCTGACGCTGTACGTGCGGGATCTGGCGGGCGATATCCAGAACCTGGCCTTTGTCAGCGGCCTGATCGCCTCCGTTCCCGGCGTGGCAGCACTGATCAGCGCCCCCCGATTAGGCAAGCTTGGCGATCGCATTGGGCCAGAGCGCATTCTGGTTGCGATGCTGCTGGTGTCGGCACTGCTGTTGCTGCCGATGTCGCTGGTACAGAATCCCCTTCAGCTCGGTATTTTACGTTTTCTGCTTGGCGCGGCCGATGGCGCACTGCTGCCAGCCGTACAGACGCTGCTGATTTACAACGCCAGCAACAAGGTTGCCGGGCGGATCTTCAGCTATAACCAGTCTTTCAGAGATATTGGTAACGTGACCGGACCACTGATGGGCGCAGCCGTTTCTGCCCACTGGGGATTTCGCGCCGTGTTTGTCGTCACCGCCTGCGTGGTGCTGTTTAATGCCCTCTACTCGTGGATCAGTCTGCGCCGCCGGGTTGACCGCAGCAGTATGCTTGATGAATAACCCTGTCGCCTGCTTTTCCGCGCATTCCCGGCCCGGTTTCTGCGTTCGACCTCAGTAACCCAATGAAATAATTACCTAAACAACTTTTCTTTTTTTTCCCTTTCCTTCGACAATCTTCGACTATTCTTTTTAAAACCTGAAACCGTTGTTATGGAGACCCCAATGAGCATGTACGCAACGCTGGAAGAGGCCATCGATGCCGCACGGGAAGAGTTCCTGGCGGCTAACCCAGAGATGGAAGAGGATGAAGCGTCAGTTGGCCAGTTCAACCTGCAAAAATACGTGATGCAGGACGGTGATATCATGTGGCAGGCCGAATTTTTCGCCAACGAGGGCGACGAGGGGGAGTGTCTGTCCCTGCGCGGTGGCGAAGCGGCGCAGGCTATCTTTGACGACGATTTTGACGAGATTGAACTGCGTCAGGAGTGGCTACCGGAAAATACGCTGCACGAGTGGGATGACGGTGAGTTTCAGCTTGAGCCGCCGACGGAAAGCGAAGAAGGTAAAGCCGCGGCAGAGGAGTGGGAAGACGATAATAGCGATTCCGATCGCTATGACTGACTCCTGAACCAGCAATCTCCCCCCGTAAACAGCCCGGCTCATTCAGCCGGGCTGTTACTCATAAGGGCCATGGTGCGCGTCTACCGGCAGCAGCAGCGTATCCACCACCAACGACAACGGCAGATCGATAATGGTCAGGAATCGCCACGCCGTGTCGCGAACGTCCCACTGTACGCCAGGATAAAACTGGTTACCGTGTCCCTGGCCCGGCACCGTGCGGCTGATGATGCTGCCGCAACCGCTCAGCAGCAGTGCGATGAGGCCTGCCAGCAGGCCGCGAGAAATGAATTTGATCATAATTACCATTCAGCTAAATGAAACGCGCCATTGTAGTGTAAACCAGCGGGTTTCTGCTGGGAAAATGCGCAAAACTTGCGTAAGGATTTGGTAAGGCAGCCCCCTCAGGCGGCGGAGATAAAAAAAAGGCCGGGAAGTCATTCCCGGCCTTTCTGCGCTTCAGGCTTAAGTTATTTCTCTGTCTGAATCGCCTTAGGGTTAATTTTCAACGAGTTATAGTAATCGAACCAGTCATGATATTTATCGGCATGTTGCCACAGGCGATAATGGATCCGCGACAACGTGACAGGGTCACTAATCAGCGCCAGGCGACGATCGCGGTCCAGTTTAGCCGGTGATTCGCTCAGTGCCTGATCGACCTGACGATCGCGGGCATACTCCAGCACATCGCTTTTCAGGTGGCGTGAGGTCGCCATCGCGCTGGCCAGCGCGTTAAACGACGGGTTGAACAGCGCGTGCATAAAGCCGTCTTTCAGCGCGCGTTCACGGTTCACCACGACATAGCGATCGGTATCCACCAGCTCTTTCGGCGGCGAAAACTCTTCCGGGATCAGGAACAACCTGGCGCGCTTAGAAGCGTTACCCGTGGTGGAACGGCTTGAGAACACCGACACGAACGGCGACAGGATCAGCGAGAAGACGATCGGCGCCAGCCACCACAGGAAGTTCAGGTCAAGCCAGCCCATCCCGGCGGCCCAAACGATACCCAGAGCCATCTGCGAACCGTGACGCTTAAACGCTTCACTCCAGGGTGTCGCGTCATCATCACGCTGAGGAGAGTTCCACACCACTTCCCAGCCGAGGAAGGCGCTGACTACGAATACCGTATGGAACAGCATCCGTACCGGCGCCAGCAGCACCGAGAACAGCATCTCAAGGAACAGCGAAACGGTCACGCGAATCACGCCGCCGTAAGGTTTCGCGCCTTTGAACCAGACCAGCATAATGCTGAGCAGCTTCGGCAGGAACAGCAGCACCATCGTGGTGGAGAACAGCGCTATCGCCAGCTCAGGACGCCACTGCGGCCACACCGGGAAAAGCTGCCGGGGCTGCAGGAAGTACTGCGGCTCCATTAGCGTATGCACCACCTGCAACGCCGTTGACAGGGCCAGGAACATAAACCACAGCGGCGCAGACAGATAGGACATCACCCCGGTCAGGAACACGGCACGGTGCACCGGGTGCATACCTTTCACCAGGAACAGGCGGAAGTTCATCAGGTTACCGTGACACCAGCGGCGGTCGCGCTTCAGCTCGTCCAGCAGATTTGGCGGCAGCTCTTCATAAGAGCCCGGCAGGTCGTAAGCAATCCACACACCCCAGCCCGCACGGCGCATCAGCGCCGCTTCCACGAAGTCGTGGGAGAGGATCGAGCCCGCAAAGGAGCCCTCACCCGGCAGCGGCGCCAGCGCACAGTGCTCGATAAACGGCGCCACGCGAATGATGGCGTTATGCCCCCAGTAGTGGGACTCACCCAGTTGCCAGAAGTGCAGACCTGCGGTAAACAGCGGACCGTATACGCGGGTTGCAAACTGCTGACAGCGGGCATACAGCGTATCCATACCTGACGCTTTAGGCGAAGACTGAATAATCCCGGCGTTCGGGTTGGCTTCCATCATCCGCACCAGGCCGGTAAGACAGTCGCCGCTCATGACGCTGTCCGCATCCAGCACCACCATGTAGCTGTACTGGCTGCCCCAACGGCGGCAGAAGTCATCAATGTTACCGCTTTTACGCTTCACGCGGCGACGACGACGACGATAGAAAATACGCCCTTCTCCACCCACGTCACGGACCAGCTCCATCCAGGCTTTCTGCTCCGCCAGGGCGATATCGGGGTTGTAGCTGTCGCTCAGAACGTAGACGTCAAAATTCTGCTGTTCGCCCGTTCTTACCACCGACTCCCAGGTTGCGCGCAGACCGGCGAAGACGCGTTCCACATCTTCGTTACAGATCGGCATGATCAGCGCGGTACGGTGTTCCGGGTTGATCGGCTCGTTGCCGGTCAGACCATAGGAAATACTGTACTTGTCCTTGCCGATCATCAATTGCAGGAAGCCCATCAGCGCCGTCCAGAAGCCGGCGGAGACCCAGCAGAACAGCACCGCGAACAGGAACAGAATCCCGGTTTGCAGAATGTAAGGCAGGAGTTGCAGCGCCGACTGCTGCCAGTTCTGGTTGATCATATCCATCGGATCGATCAGCGCCCAGCCCTGATAAGGCAGAATGGTCTTCATGTACCAGGTCGCCACCACGGTCTGCGCAATGGTCAGCAGCAGCAGAATGTAGCGACGAATCGAGCCGACGTGACGCCACTTATCTTCCTGCTTCTGCTCTTCAGCAGTGTCAAAGCGAGGCGTGGTTTTACGGCCGCGAACGGAATCCCAGGCGCGCGCAACCGGGTTGGTGCGCCAGGCTTCCGGATACATGGAAGAGCGGGTATGGCGAGGCATGGCTTTCAGCGTGGTGCGGTCGAGTTCGTCAGTGCCGAACTGCTCCCCATTCGGGCCCAGCGAATCTGGCCAGCTCATTTCAATACGCGATTTGACCGACTCCAGCGGCGCATCGTCAGGACGACACTCTACCGGACCGCCCTCAGCAAGCGACTGGTGTAGCTGGCTGAACGCCTCATCAGGCTGTTCAGGCAGCGTTTCACGCAGCGCCCCTTTCCGCTCTGGGGAAAGGGGCAGCGCATCGATATAGTCAGTGGGTACAACAGTAGACTTATTCATTGGCAGGCAACTGATAGCTCCAGGTTTCTGTCAGCGTCTTATCACCGTTCATCAGCGCGGCACGCATCTCGGTTGGCTGCTTGTTGTCTTTGATACGTAAACGCATCACCAGACGCCAGCCTTTGGTCACCGGATTGTAACGCACGCTGTTTTCCACCAGCTCACCGTTATTGCCGATGCTGACCTGAGGCGTTACCGGCGTATTATCCGGCAGCTTGCTCATCTCCTGACCGGTGAAGTCCACCACAAAGGCCACCGTGCCGTCAGGCTGGCGCACCAGGTTGGACTGCTTCACGTCGCCGGTTGAACGCAGCGTGTCTTTCACATAGGCCATCTCCGGCGAATGCAGCTGGTTCTCGTCGCGGGTGAAGTGCAGACGGTATTTAAAGTTCATCTCTTTGCCAGGGTCCGGCAGGTTTTCCGGCGTCCAGAAGGCCACGATGTTGTCGTTGGTCTCATCCGCCGTTGGGATTTCGACCAGCTCTACGCGGCCTTTACCCCAGTCACCCTGCGGTTCGATCCAGCCGCTCGGCCGGAGATCGTAACGATCGTCCAGGTCCTGGTACTGATCGAAGTCACGCCCGCGCTGCAACAAGCCGAAGCCTTTCGGATTTTCGACGGTAAAGGTGCTGACCGCCAGATGTTTCGGGTTATTAAGCGGACGCCAGATCCATTCGCCGTTGCCAGCGTGGATCGACAGACCGTTTGAGTCATGCAGCTGCGGACGGAAGTTCACGTTAGGCGAAGGTTGGTTCGGCCCAAACAGGAACATGCTGGTCAGCGGCGCGACGCCCAGCTTGCCCACTTTGTCGCGCAGGTAAACTTTAGACTGCACGTCGACCGTGCTGTCTTTACCTGGGGTAATCAGGAAGCGATACGCCCCCGTTGCCCGTGGCGAATCCAGCAGCGCATAGATCACCAGATGCTTGTCAGACGGTTTTGGACGTTCAATCCAGAACGTTTTAAAGCGTGGGAACTCTTCGCCAGAAGGCAGCGCGGTGTCAATTGCCAGACCACGAGAAGAGAGACCGTAAACCTGGCCTGCGCCGATCACGCGAAAATAGCTTGCGCCAAGGAAGCTGCCGATCTCGTCATCTTTTTTGTTTTTGCTGTTGAGCGGGAACAGCACCTTAAAACCGGCAAAGCCGAGGTTTTTCACGGTTTCCGCATCATGCTTAACGTTGCCGAAGTTAAAGTAGTCAGGCGAATACTTAATCTGTCGGACGGTAGAGGCGGTGACTTCATTCACCTGAACCGGCGTGTCGAAGTACATTCCCTGATGATAAAACTCAAGCTTGAATGGGGTCTTAAGCTTACTCCAATAGGCTTTATCACGATTGAACTGAATCTGTTGGTAATCGGCATACTTCATCTCGCGCAGTTGGGATGGCAAATTGCTTTTCGGTGCCTCATACCCTTTCCCTGCCAAATCTTTAGCCTGTTTTGCTACATCATCAATGCTGAAAGCCCAGCTTGAGCTGGCATACATCGACAGCAAAACCGATACGCCAAGCCAGCGCAATTTCATTCGTTGTGGCTTGTTTTTCATTTTAATCAGCACATCCCCCCCTTTCGTGTGCTTAAATCAATCCCATCCATCTTAATGGATTATTCTGCATTCCGACAGCGCGACAATAATTTAGTTCCTGTTGGCCTCAGCCTTAAGCGCCCTATTCTCAAATGCTTAGCGGATACAGATTACCCTGATAGTATACCCGCCGTTTGTCCCCTAAAGTGAGCGTAAAGCTTTAGCGTGGCTCAGGGTGAGCCATTGCGATAACCTGTTGAATATTGGATGATTATGACGAATAAAACACAGGAAAGAGAGTATTTTTTTGATTCAATCAGGGCATATTTAATGCTGTTGGGCGTGCCCTTTCACGTTTCCCTGATTTATTCCACACAGTCCTGGACCGTTAACAGCCCTGCTCCTTCCGAATGGCTGACGCTTTTAAATGATTTTATTCATGCCTTTCGTATGCAGGTCTTTTTCGTCATTTCCGGCTATTTTTCCTACATGCTCTATCTGCGGTACAGCTCAAAACGCTGGCTGAAAGTCAGGCTTGAGCGTCTCGGCATCCCTATGCTGGCGGCGATCCCGCTGCTCACGCTGCCGCAATTTTTTATGATCAAAGCCTGGACCAGCAAGATTGGCGACTGGCATAACTTCAGCTTCTATCAAAAATTTAATGCTATCGCGTGGAATTTAATTTCCCACCTGTGGTTCCTGCTGGTGCTGATCGTGCTGACCGTTGCCGGCCTGTGGATCTTTAAAAAACTGCGCGACGGCAGGCGTGCAAAAACAGACTATTCCGACCTGACGTGGGGTAAACTGACCCTCGCCATCCTGCTTTGCAGCCTGATCTGGGGAGTCATTCGCCGCCTGCTGTTTATTTATCAGCCCCTGCTGCTGGGCGACGGCCTGTTCAACTTTGCGGTGATGCAATCGCTGTTCTTCCTGCCTTTCTTTGTGCTGGGCGCGATGGCCTGGAAATATCCAGCTATTAAGGCGCTGTTTGTGAAGCCCGTTGCCTGGACGTTTATCGGATCGGCGCTGGCGTTTATCGCCTACGTAGCCAATCAGACCTGGAACAAAGGCGAAGGCTGGCTGTATGAGATCGATACGGTAGTGTCAATGCTGATGGGGCTGTGGATGGTGAACGTGGTGTTCTCACTGGGGCATCGTCTGCTTAACTCGCACTCGCCGCGCGTAACCTACCTGGTCAATGCCTCGCTGTTTATCTACCTGGTGCACCACCCGCTGACGATTTTGTTTGGCATTCTCTTCGTTCCCGATATCAGCAATAACAGCGTGGGCTTCTTTGCGGGGCTGTTCTTCGTGTTTGGCATCGCGTTTATTCTTTACGAAATCCATCTGCGCATTCCTTTCCTGCGCTTCCTGTTCTCAGGAAAGCCCCAGCGCAGAACCTGACTGAAGTCCCCGCCCGTTCAGCCATCTGAACGGGCGGCAAGGGATTTACAACAGCCACTCGACAGGCAGCCGCCAGACCAGACGCACCAGCAGACGCTGCATAAAGCGGGTGCGCGGTTCATGCTTATGCACCTTTTCTTTTTCCCCTTCGCCAGGATACTCAATCCAGTTCACTCTGCCCCACTTGTCCAGACGCAAAGTCCAGGCCCGGTCGCGCATACTGCTGATAAACCGCTGATGAATGCCGCTGGCCAGCGACTCGCTTTCAATCACAAAACCCATTTCGGTATTCAGCATCGCCGAACGCGGGTCGAAATTGAACGATCCAATAAATACCTTCTCATTGTCGACGCTGAAGGTTTTGGCGTGCAGGCTGGAGCCAGAATTGCCGGTGAGGCCACGGTCATGTGGCGCGTCGCGACTGTCCGAATGGGGCTTAAGTTCATACAGCGTGATACCGTGGCGCAGCAGCTTCTTGCGCCATTTTGCGTATCCCGCGTGCACCACGGAAACGTCATTCGCCGCCAAAGAATTGGTCAGAATGGCGATCTTCACCCCCTTCCTGACCAGCGCCAGCAGCTGCGCCACGCCAGCACGGGTAGGCACAAAGTAGGCGGAGATAATATCGAACTGCGACTGCGGCTGACCAACCACCTCCAGCAAACGCTGCGGCAGAAGCGAAGCGGCTTTGGCGCGGCCCAGGCCTTTGCGGGGATCGTCGCTCAACAGGCGAGTCTGCGCCCAGATCAGCGGTAGATCGCCCGACTCCAGCTGGGTGACAAAGGCTGAAGCGTGAATACGCTCCAGGTAACGCGCCACCTGAGGGTCGCTTTGCCAGGCCTCCGGCAGCGAGACGGCAGAATGCGCCTGCTGCTCATCAAGCTCGACGACCTTGCTGAACGGTTCAACCGCCCGGCTGTTCCAGTAGCGTTCAAAATCTTTCGTGACTTCCGCCACGACCGGCCCGATGGCCAGCACGTCGAGATCGGAAAACAGCGGCTCTTCGCCCGCGCCAAAGTACTCATCGCCCACGTTCCGTCCGCCCACAATGGTGGCTTCCCCGTCAACGGTGAAACTTTTGTTGTGCATCCGCCGATTGAGCCTGGCAAAGTCGGTGAGATAGCCGAGCGCTCTCAGCGTGCGAAACGAAAAGGCATTAAACAGCCGGATTTCGATATTTTCGTGCCTGCTGAGCTGGCTTAGCGTCGGGTCCAGGCCCTGAGTATTATTGTCATCCAGCAGCAGGCGCACTTTCACCCCGCGTCCGGCAGCCTCAAGCATTGCGCTGAATAGCAGACGACCGGACATGTCGTTCTGCCAGATGTAGTACTGAATATCCAGCGTATGTTCCGCCATGGTCATCAGCAGATATCGGGCGGCAAACGCATCCAGCCCCTCTTCCAACGGATAGATCCCGCTGTGTTCGGGATGCTCCTCCACCAGCGGAGAAACGGCGCGGGTCAGACGGGTTTGCCCGAAAACCGGTTCGTCAGGTTGCTGAATATAGGCTTCGGCCATTAAGGATCCTTAGTTCGAAAGAGAGATTCCTGCTGCGTTCATTATCAGGGCTGTTGGCTCTCATTGTCATGCGACTGTTCTGATTGCCGCCTGAGATGCCATTTAGTCTAGACTTAGCCGGGTGCATTGAGATAGCTCCAGTGAAGAGGAAATGCGATGAATAACGAAACGCAGAATCAACTTCCCCTGCGCCACGCTCCCCGGCTGTTTAAAAGCTTTTATCAGGGCAGCTTTGCCTGCTCAACGGCCTGCCGGGCTGAAGGTAAGCGCATAGACATGGTGGTCAACAGCGGCCACGATACGCTGCTGGAAAAGGATTACGCCAGGCTGGCTACGGAACACCTGTTTACCGCGCGGGATGGCGTGCGCTGGTATCTGATCGAGAAAACGCCGGGAGAGTACGACTGGTCGACGTTTTTACCCATGCTGCAAGCCGCCCGCAGCCAGGACATTGAGATCATTTGGGAGCTGGCGCACTTTGGCTGGCCAGACGGGCTGAATATCTGGCAGCCACAGTTTATCGATCGTTTTGCGGCGTTTGCCCATGCGGCGGCCTGCCTGATGCGTGATGAAGGCTTCACCGCCCCCTTCTTTACTCCAGTGAATCAGATTTCTTTCTGGTCGTGGGCCGGAGCCGACGTCGCCTGGTTTAATCCTGGCGTGACCGGGCGAGGAAGAGAACTTAAGCAGCAGCTGGTAAGCGCTTCCATTGCGGCTATGCGCGCCATCAGACAGGTGCTGCCAGCGGCAAGGTTCGTGCTGACCGATCCGCTGGTCAATGTCGCCACCCAGCAAAAAAGCGCCGAAGGTCGCCAGGCGGCCAGCCAGCAGCATCAGGCCCAGTTTGATGCCTGGGATATGCTGAGCGGCCGCCTGAATCCAGAGCTGGGCGGCGATCCCTCGCTGCTCGATATCATCGGCCTGACCTGGTACCCGGATAATCAGTGGTTCATTAACGGCGACCCGCTGCAGGCTCATCAGCCTGAATACCGGCCGCTCTCCTCCCTGCTGGAAGAAGTCTGGCAGCGCTATCAGCGTCCGCTGCTGATTGCCGAAACCGGCGCCGAAGGCGAGATGCGACTGCCGTGGCTGAAGGACGTTATCGGACAGGTTGACCTGGCGATGGATCGGGGGATTGAGGTTGAGGGAATTTCAATTTTTCCTGCGGTAGATTACCCCGCCTGGGCCGACGATCGCCGCTCGCCGGGCGGCCTGTTTGGCCTGCCGGATGCCAACGGTAACCGGACGATTTACGAACCTTATGCGCTGGAAATTCGCAGCCAGCAAATTAAATTGAAGCAGAGGGATTAAAGCGACAGCGAGGCAGAGTCAATACGAGGGAAAGCGGCAAAACAGCAGCGTGGTCAGGTCATCCACAGCGTAATCACCAGCACGAAGGCGATCAGTGTAAACGAGGTGATGGCAAGTGCCACAATAGCAAACTGCGCATCATCCAGCGGCAGGCGGGATTCACCGGAGTAGTCGTTATCAGGACGTTGGCTCATTATTATTTATCATCTGCTGGCAAAACGTCCGGTGTTCAATGCCAGAAATTGTTAAGGATCGCGCCTTCACTGGACGCAACCGGAGCCTGTACTATAGCACAGTAATACCCTGAGAAAAGAGTTAGTCTGTACGGATAGCGCTTTTCCGCGCCGTTTTTCGCGAGCTGTCTCGCGGAGAGCGCACAAATAATCCCCACGGTTATTATCGCATTTTATTTATATTAAAAAGCAAACGAGCCGCTTTCGCGGCCCGTGACGATTAGAAATCGTAGGTGAGTGAGAGTTTAAGCTCTCGCGGGTCGCCCTGATAAATGTAGGTGCCGTTGCTTTCCACGCCGGACCAGTACTTCTCGTTGGTGACGTTCTCAACACCCAGACGCCAGGTCAGATCGTTCTGCTGGACCTTCATCCGGTAGCGCATCCCCAGATCGAGCGTGGTGTAACTGTCCAGCTTTTTGGTGTTGGCCTCGTCAGCATACTGCGACCCGGAGTGGGTCAGGCGCGCCAGAGCCGTCAGCCCTTCAACCGGTTTGATGTCATATTCCGCGCTCAGCACCGTGTAGAAGTTCGCCACGCCGATGGCGTTTTTGCCGTCATAGGTGCCATCTTCGGTTTTGCTCATCTTCGGGTCCAGCCAGGTCGCGCTGCCGTTGAGACGCACGCCATACATAGGCTCGCCAAAGACGTTCAGCTCAACGCCCCGGTTACGCTGTTCGCCGTACAGGCCAAACACGTTGGTTTGCTGATTGATGATGCCGGTCGGCTTTTTGATTTCAAAAAGCGCCAGCGATCCGCCAATGCGACCATAATCGACCTTCATGCCCACTTCATTTTGTTTGGACAGCGAAATGCCCGTTACCTGCCCAGCGTTGAGGGCCGTGTTGGAAGCGGTATCACCCGGCTGTAACGCCTCAATATGGTTAGCGTAGAACGACACGGTTTCCCACGGTTTCACCACCAGGCCATAGCCCGGCGTCCAGCGTGATTTAGTGAAGCGGGAGTCGGTATCTTCAATCGCGGTGCCGTAGGCATAGTTACGCACCACCACTTTCTGATGACGTGCGCCTACGGTCAGCAGCACTTTGTCATCAATGAAGCCCAGCGTATCGGAAAGCAGCAGGCCTTCAGTACGAACGCGACTGGTTGGACGCGGATCGTCAAGATCGCCGCCAAAATAGGTGTTGGTTGGCGCAGACACGTCGGAAGTATCGTAAATATTGGTGTCTTTAGTCGTCAGCGCCATACCATAAGAGGTTTTGTTGCGCGTAGTCTGCGCAGCATAGCCGACGTTAACGCTGTGGCTGACCACGCCGGTATTAAATTTGCCGCGAACCCCGCCCATGCCGCTGAAAGCATCGATATATTTGTTGGTGTCCATACGGCCAATGGTAGCCGATCCGTCTTCGTCGGTCAGCTTAGGCGAGGCGTAAGCCCCGGTTTCATGCGAATGCTGTCCGCCCATCGCGCCGTAGAGCGTCCAGTCCGGCGCGATATCGTATTCCGCACGGGCCATGCCGAATTCGCTTTCGAGATTGCTGTATACCCAGTCCTGGCTGTAGTTGCTGGTGGCGCGCGGAACTTCAGGGATAAAATCAACCTTGCTGATGTTTACGCCCAGGCGACCACCGTGATATTCCTGCTTCTGATAGCCCAAATCCAGCGAGGTCCGCAGTTTGTCACCGCGATAATCCAGTCCGATGGAAGCCAGAGTTGCGCGGCGTTTTTCGTTGTCGATGGCCGTTTCGCCCTCGCGATGCAGCAGGTTAACCCGCACGCCCCACTGGTTATTGTCACCGAAGCGGCGGCCGACATCGAGGGTAGTGCCTACCTGCGAAGAAGACGTGTAATCCACGCCAACCCGGGTCAGAGGCGTGTCTTCAGCATGTTTCGGTTCAAGGTTGATCATCCCACCGACGCCAGAAGTGGCTGCACCATTAATCAGCGCATTCGAGCCTTTGAAAACTTCCACGCGGTCAATCATTTGTGTAGAGACAACCTGACGCGGCATCACGCCAGACAGGCCGCCAAACGTCATATCATCGCCATCCAGATCGAATCCCCGGATGCGGTAGGTTTCGGCAAAGTTGCCGTAGCCCTGCACGTTCTGCACGGAAGCATCGTTAGCCACCACATCCTTAATCGTGGTGGCCTGCTGATCCTGAATCATTTTACTGGTGTAGCCGATAACGTTAAACGGGACGTTTTTCGCCTCCTGCTCGCCCAGCATACCGAGTCGGCCGCCGTTAGCGACCGGCCCATCAAGGTAGGCCGGAACCAGCTGGTCGCCGCCGGGTTTGAAGTTATCATCCGGCTTTGCCGTCACCGTCATGGTGTCTTGCGTGGTTGCGGTTTTACTGCTGCTGTCGCCAGTAGCGGCCATCGCCGGCGCAATGACGGATCCCGTCAATGCCGCCAGCAAGGTTAATTTGAAGCCGTTTTTACCTGTTCTTTTCAATGCCATTACGATCCCCTGACAATAAACGCAATTGATAATAATTATTATTCGGATTGCGATTATGCTCAGAAGATTCCAGAATGCAAGCTGAAAATGCTCAAAAATCAAACCTGTCTTTATTGGCTTAAGAGAATGATATTTCTGCTCTACTCCCTCCAGCGGCGGAAGATCAGCGAAGTGTTAATGCCGCCGAAGGCAAAATTATTTGACTGGATATAATCGGTTTGCAGCTCGCGCGGTTGGTGCATGATGTAATCTAAGCTGCCGCAATCTACCGCTGGCTCGGTCAGATTCAGGGTTGGCGCGAACCAGCCTTCCCGCATCATCTCAATGCTCAGCCACGCCTCCAGCGCGCCGCAGGCTCCCAGCGTATGGCCGAAATAGCTCTTAAAAGAGGAGACAGGCGTACGGTTGCCGAACACGGCGGCCGTTGCCAGACTCTCGGCCACATCCCCCCGATCGGTGGCCGTGCCGTGGGCATTGATATAGCCAATCTCTTCCGCCTTCAGTCCCGCAATCCGCAGCGCGCCCTCAATGCAAATCTGCATCGTTTCACGCTGCGGCTGAGTAATGTGTGCCGCATCGCAGTTGGTGTGGAAGCCCACAATTTCGGCATAGATCGTTGCGCCGCGCGCCTGCGCATGTTCCAGCTCTTCCAGCACTAGCGTACCGGCTCCCTCGCCGATCACCAGACCATCACGCTTTTTGTCGAACGGTGAAGGCGTGGTTTCCGGCGCGTCGTTGCGCTGGCTGGTGGCAAACAGCGTATCAAAGACGGCCGCTTCGGAAGGACAAAGCTCTTCAGCGCCGCCAGCCACCATCACCGTCTGATAACCGTGGCGAATGGCTTCCCACGCATAGCCAATCGCCTGGCTGCCGGAAGTGCAGGCGCTGGAAGTAGGGATCACCCTGCCGCGCAGGCCAAAAAACAGGCCGGTATTCACCGCTGCCGTGTGCGGCATCATCTGCACATAAGTGGTGCCGGTAATGTTATTGGTATGCTTCTCAGTCAGCATGGTGGCGAACTCACTCACCGGGCCGGTGCTGCCGGTTGAGGAACCGTAGGCAATGCCGGTTTCGCCACTGGTCAGCACTGCGGCCTCCAGCAGGCCTGCCTGCGCCAGCGCCAGTTCGCTGGCGCGGGTCGCCATCAGCGAAACCCGGCCCATCGAGCGGATGCGCTTGCGGGTGTAGTGCTCCGGCAGCGTAAAATCGTCGACCGGCGCGCCCAGCAGCGTATTCAGCCCGTCGTAAACCTGCCACTCCGGCATCCTGCGTACCGCGTTGCGTCCCGCCCGCATTCTTGCTGAAATCGATGGCCAGTCGTTGCCGAAGGCGGTTACGCCGCCCATCCCGGTCACCACTACGCGGCGGATCACAGCATGCCCCCATTAATCGAAATCACCTGGCGGGTGACGTAACCAGCAATATCCGACATCAGATAGCTTGCCAGCCCGGCCACTTCCTCTGCCTGGCCCATTCGCTTCATCGGGATCATCTTCATCGCTTCCTCTACGGCCAGGGGTTCCATCCGGATCATTCCGGTATCAATCAGCCCCGGCGCAATGCAGTTGACGGTGATTTTCCGCTTAGCCAGCTCGATAGCCAGCGCCTTGGTCGCGCCGATAATCCCTGCTTTGGCTGCGCTGTAGTTGACCTGGCCGCGATTGCCCATCAGCCCGGAGACCGACGACAGCGTAATAATGCGGCCCCCCTGACGCAGGCCGATCATTGGCATAATGCACGGGTGGATCACGTTATAGAAGCTGTCGAGATTGGTATGAATGACGCTGTCCCAGTCATCCTCGCTCAAGGCGGGGAACGCGCCGTCACGGGTTATCCCCGCGTTGCTGACCACGCCGTAGTAGGCGCCCGCTGCGGCAATATCCTGCTCAATCAGCGTGCGGCACTCTTCCCGATGAGCGATATCAA
The DNA here is from genome assembly GCF_000773975.1 of Erwinia typographi. Lineage (GTDB taxonomy): Bacteria > Pseudomonadota > Gammaproteobacteria > Enterobacterales > Enterobacteriaceae > Erwinia > Erwinia typographi. Next base: position 10,962 of record NZ_JRUQ01000012.1, on the reverse strand, counting down.
ACCCCAGGACACGGCCCTGGCCGCCAGCCTGTTGCAGCTGGCGCAGGGTCTCCTCCGCGCCAGCGCGGTCGCTATGATAATGCACAACGACGGTGAATCCTTCGGCGGCCAGGCGCAGAGCTATCGCCCTGCCAATGCCCTTGCTGCCGCCCGTGACCAGTACAGAACGCGTCATCCGTTGTTACCCTGTTGCAAAAGTTGGTGTAATTCTTCCCGGTCGGGCTGATAGGTATTCAGCCTGCCGCTGGCGTAGCGCTCGCCATCAATCGTAATCTGCCCGTCAAAGCTGCCAATTTTTTCGTCGCGCATCAGCAGAGTGATGCTCACCTTCAGCGTTGATCCAGCGGGAAACGCGGCAGCCTCGCAGCGATAGCCACGGCCGCCAAGCAGCATCCCCGGCGACGGCTTTAAATCGTCGACCTGGCGGCCATGCCAGCCCGCCCAGACGCCGATGGTTTGGGCAATGATTTCGATACCAAACCAGGCGGGTAGATCGCCCTGAGCAGTGAGAAACGGGGCCAGTACCCCCTCGCCAACCGTCACCTCGCAGCAGGCGCTTTCGTCGCTGACGGAAAGCACCCTGTCCAGCAGCACCATTGGCGCATCGTGCGGCAGATATGCTGCCGCGCTCTTGTAGTTAACCATCATGCTTTTCCAGTATCAGGCAGGTATTGTTGCCGCCAAAGGCAAAAGAGTTCGTCATCACGGCGCTTCCCGCCAGCGGCCTGGCCTGTAACAGCAGCCCACAGGCGGCCAGCGTATCATCCTGCCCGCTCAGGGTGAAATCCTGCGGCGGCAGCGCTACGGACTGCGTGAGGATCAGCCAGCACAGCGCGGCTTCGCAAATACCGGCAGCGCCCAGCGTATGCCCGGTAAGATGCTTGGTCGAACTACAGGGAATGGTTTCGCCGAAAATCTTGCTGACCACCTCAGCTTCAATTTTGTCGTTCAGCCGCGTTGCCGTACCGTGCAAATTGATGTACCCCAGCGCGCCGGCGGCCAGCTTCGCCTGCTTCAGCGCCATCTCAATAGCGCGGATGGCTCCTTCTCCTGCGGGATGCGGTGCAGACATATGCCAGGCGTCGGAAGACTCTCCCACGCCGGATATCGCCACTTCATGTGGCGTTTTAGTCAACAGCATCAGCGCGGCGCCCTCACCGATGCTGATGCCGCTGCGCTGTTTACTGAACGGCGCGCACCGCTCTGCTGAAAGGGATTCAAGGCTGTCAAAGCCGTTGATCGGCATACGGCTCAGGGTGTCTGCACCGCCCACGATCGCCACGTCAGCCAGCCCGCACTCAATCAGCCGCTTACCGCTAACGATCGCTCTGGCGCTGGAAGAACAGGCGGTTGAAAGGGTATAAGCCGGGCCGGACAGCCGCAGATAGCTGGCGAGAAAGCGCGAGGGATCGCCCAGCTCCTGCTGATAGTAGTGATAGCCTTCCGCGCAGACAGCGACCTGCGAGTCGGCTTCGTTCAGCCCGGAGGTGCTGGTGCCCAGCACGATGGCGACGCGGTCATGGCCGTACGTCTCAATCGCCTCACTGACCTGCGGCTGAATTTGCTGCAAAGCGGCCAGCAGCAGCTGATTATTACGGCTGCGATGGGCGGCAAGCGCCGGGGGAATATCTGGCAACGCGGCATCCACTCTGCCGGTCCAGCAGGGCTTACCGTGCAGCAGCCAGCCGCTGTCCGGCCGCATACCGGGAGCCTCGTTACGCGCCAGGTTCTCTGCGGTGGTCGCCATGTCGTTGCCCAGCGCGCTGAGCATACCGACCGCTGAAATGTAGATCATCAGGAGTCCAGCTGTTGAATAAGAATATGGTAGCCAAAAGCAAACTGCTGAATGCTGACCGGCTCACGCTGCGACCCGCGCTGCAGGTAGCGAATTTCGGTAATCAGCGTGCCGCGATCGTCACGCAATTGACGCCGGTCGCCGTGGTCGGCTAAGGTCCATCCCTGCGGCAGGCGCGGCTGCCAGGCGGCTACGGGCCAGTGGCTCAGCATAATATCGGCCAGCACCTGGCTGGCTGGCGGCATCTCCGGCAGCACGATTGACTGCTCGGTGTGGATACCGCTGCGATCATAGCTCACCCTGAACAGCCTGATGCCCAGCGAAGAGAGGCCGGCCAGGGTTAGCTGCTGCCGATCGGCGCTCAGCAGAACCAGTAAAGACTGCTGTTTCCCCTTGAAGGTCCCGGTCAGCAGCTGCTGCTGACTGAAGGCCGGATCGATGCCGGGCGCGGGCAAGGCGACCTTCACCCCTGGCTTAAGCCACGCTTCGGGCTGATTATCGTTGGGTTTGCTGGCACAGCCGACCAGCAGCAGGGCCAGTGCGGCCGCGGCAATCACTCTCATCATTTTTTCCTTTTAGGCGGCAGCGCCAGCGGGGCCAGCAGGAAGGCGGTAAAGATACCGCTGCAAAGCACGATGCCAAAGCTGGCTATGGCCTGGGTGCTGCTGAACACCAGCATTCCCAGCGTCAGTAACGTAGTCATCATCGCCAGGGTCACCGCCAGTAACGAGGTTATCGGCGTGCCGCGCGGATTGCTGAAGAACAGCGTGTAATTGATGCCTATCCCTAAGACCAGCACCAGCGCCAGCAGCGAAAACAGGTTGAGCGAATGGCCGGAAAGCGACAGCGCCGCCAGGCCGCCGCCCAGCGACAGCACCGAAGGCAGCACGCCAATCGCGCCCTGACGAAGGCCCAGCCGCAGCATATAGCTTAGCGCAATAGCGGCCAGCGCCGCCGCCAGCAGCCACCCCAGCAGCATTCGGTAGAAGCTAAACAGCTGGTCGAAGGTGGCTTTGCGGTCGATCCAGCTCACGCCCGGCAGGCTTTTCGCCAGTCCGGCCAGCGCGGCGCTGTTTTTTACCCCTTCAACCGGCACCAGCACGCCGCTGCGACCGGCGGAAACGGAGAGCCACAGCAGCCGCCAGCCTTCGCTATTCGGGCTGGCGAGCCACTGTTCCGGCGTCAGCGTCATCGGCGAAAGATCCGGCTCCGCGAGCGCAACGCCAGCCTGACGCAGTTGGGCCATCACCCCCGGCGCGGCGCGCTTGAGCAACTGGTTGTCCCGCTGCTGTTGGGCCAGCGAGGAAATCGGCAGCAGGCGATAATGGGTCAGCCACTGACGCGCCTTCGCCTTTGCCAGCGCCGGAGCCAGCGTCTCCAGCCGTTGCAGCGCCTGCTCAGGCGTCTCGCCGTAGACCACCATCCAGGTCTGCTCTGCGCCCTGCCCGGTCAGCTGCGCAATCTGTTTTTCCTGCGCCAGCAGCGCAGGCGGCAGCGCCTGAAGCTGCGAGATATTATCATCGACATGCAGCCGGGCCAGCCCGACGGCTGACATCAGCGCGACCAGCAGCGGCAGCCCGATGCGAATCTTAGGGGTTCGGCGCCAGCTCACCAGCCAGCGTCCCATCAGCGCCAGCAGCGGCACCGGGCGAACCGGCAGGCCTTTCACCAGCAGCGGATACCAGCAAATCACCGTCAGGCAGGAGGCCGCCAGCCCCACGGCGGCAAAAACTGCCAGCTGACGAATGCCGGGAAACGGAGCCAGCACCATGATCAGCCAGGCGATCGCCGTCGTGCCCAGCGCCAGCAGCAGCGCCCGAATCACCTTGCTCAGACTTTGCGACGGCGTTGATTCCGCGCCGTGCACCATGCGTTCGGTCAGGTAGTACAGCGTGTAGTCCGCCGAGATTCCGACGATGCTCAGGCTCATCACCAGCGTCATCAGGTGCAGTTCGCCAAAAATCAGCAGCGTGATCGTCACGCCAGCCAGCGCGCCGATGCCAACCGAAAGCGCGCACAGCAGCAGCGGACGCGGTGAGCGGAAAACGGAAAACACCAGCAGCAGCACGCCGATAATGGTCGCCACGCCCAGCGTGGAAACGTCGTGCTTTGCCTGCTGGCTGGCAAAGTCGCTGAAATATACCGTACCGCGCGACAGCAGCCGCGCCTGAGGATATTTTTCGTTCAGCCGCGATTTGAGCGCGGCAAGCTGAGTCACTACCGCGTGGCTCTGCTGCATATCAAACGAATTGCCGTTCAGCTCCGCGTGCAGGAAATACCACACCCGCCCCTGCTTATCCGTGGTGGTCAGCCAGCCCTGGCTCAGCCCCAGCCTGCCACTGTTTTGCTGCATAGCCAGCTGCGCGCCGCGCACCAGCAGCAGCGGATCGTTGGCCATCTCCTGTCCGCTGACGCCGGCAAATGCCGAATAGAGCTGCCCCAGCACCCAGTCCCCCTGAGCGCCGCCGCCGTTTTGCAGTCTGGCGCGAGTGGCCGGATCAATCATCGCGTTGCGGTGCTGCCAGGCAAATTTCCCCCACGCCTGCTGGGTGCTGGCGTCCACCGGCCCCCTGACGTTTTGCAGTATGGCTAAACGCTGAAGCTGTTGCAGCGTCCATGCCGCGACCTGAGGATTGTCCTCTTCCCCTGCGCTGACCAGCCAGACCATCTGGCGGTCCAGCCGCTGCATAAAGCCCTGCTGAAGATCGGCCGGAATGTCGCCCATCGTCTGCTCAGGCAGCAGAGCCAGCACGCTGCTGTTGATGGTTGCCTTCGGCAGCAGCGCGGCAAGCGTGGCCGCCAGCAGCAGGCAGATAGCCAGCCAGGCGAGGGCGGCCGCCCGTGGATGCTTAGAAATCAAAACGCTGCTGCTCTTCTTCGCTCAGGCTGACGGGCGTCAGGCGCTGATTGCTGAGCACGATATCGGTTTTATCGCCCTGACGATCGTTCAGCTTAATGGCCTCCAGATATTCCGCTCCCTGGAGGGTAATGGTGTTGAACAGCTTATCCAGCGGCGAGGTTTTCGGCGTCAGCACCAGCTGCCATTTCTGCTGGTCAGCAGGCTGAAAGTCCAACGCAAAGTTCTGCTCAAGCACCCTGCGGTCAGCCTGGAAAAGCGCGCGCAGCAGATGGTTAAACTGGAACATCTGCGGATTGCTCTCAGCGGTAATAATCTGCGGCGGCTGCCCGTTCATCACCTGCACCATGCGCTTATCATCCAGCACCAGCGTCAGCGGGAAGGGTCTGGCCTGATGCCACCACAGCCCTTTATCCTTAGCGATCAGCAGCTCTCCGCTGGATTTCAGCGGCTGCGCCATGCCTTTGATCTCCCGTAGCTGGGTGAACTCGGCGCGCACCACCGGCTGGCTGGCGAACCGCTGCTGGAGCTCCTCCAGCGTCACTGCCTGAGCGGCGGTGCCGATCAGCAGCAGCCCGGCAAGCAGGAATTTGATCATGGCTGAACCCCCAGACGCGCAAATAAAATCGGCGGCGAGACGAAACTCAGTTCCTGCGTCCCCTCCGCCACCGCCACCTGAATGGTGTAACCGGTGGTCGTACGCTGGCCGCTGTGCGCATCGAAAATCTGATAGCCGATGCGCAGGCGGTTTTCCACCTCTTCCAGCGTGGCGCGCACGCGGATAGTCTGTTCGAAGGTCAGCGCCGCGCGGTATTTCACTCGCGTATCCACCACCGGCCACAGATAGCCAGAGGCTTTCATTTCGCGGTAGCCATAGTTGAACTTGCTCAATAATTTTTCGCGGGCGATTTCAAAATAGCGGAAATAGTTGCCGTGCCAGACAACGCCCATCGCATCCACATCGTGAAAGGGAATACTCAGCTCAACATCAACAGTAAAACGCGGGTCGTTTAACACTGTGGCTCCTCTTTGTCTTCCGTTTGCGGTTGATTTGGCAGTTGCCAGAAATCAAAAAAGTTAAACCAGTCCAGCGGCGCCATCAGCGCATGGTGTTCCAGCCTGGCGGCATAGCGATCCACCGCCTGTTGCAGCGCCTGCTGGCGGGTGGCTCGCGGCAGCAGCAGCGGATCGGCAAACGGCTCACAGTGCAGCCGCAGCGTGCCTTTTTCGCGCAGGGCGAACATTAGCAGTACCGGGCAGCGCAGCGCGGCGGCCAGCACAAAAGGCCCCTGCGGAAAGGGAGCCGGTTTGCCCATAAACTCGCTCCAGATCACCCTTCGCACGCCGCCACGCTGACGGTTTACGGCGGTGCGGTCGCCAACAATGGCGACCCACTCGCCCGCGTCGAGCTTCTGCTGGAGCAGAATCGCGGTATCCGGTCCAATATCGGTCACCGGGATAAGGTGTTTGCTGGCCTCTGGCGCAATCTCATCCATCACCTGGCGGAAACGCTGGGCGTTATCGGTAAACACCAGCGCGTTAATCGTCAGCCCGCTTACCTGCTGCGCCAGCGCCCGACAGGCTTCAATATCCCCCAGATGGGAGGCGAGGATCAGCCTGCCGCCAGGCGTGCCTGCGTTAATCGCCCGCTCAGCGCCCGGAGCGAAGTCAATTTCTTTTCCCCAACGAAGATCGCCGCGCCAGCTGGCAATTTTCTCCAGCATCGAGTCAGCGAAACGCAGAAAGTGCTGAAAACTGTTCAGGCGGCCCGGCAGCGCTCTGTTTTGCCTGCGGGCCTGGGCGCTGATGGCCCGTAGCCACTGGCGGGAGGCCTCACGCTGCGGCCCGCCGCTTAACCAGTAAGCAAACGTCACCGGCCACAGCAGCAGCGTAAATACGCCGCGCCCAAACTGCTGATAAACCCACAGCATAAACTTCAGGCCCGCCAGGCCCTTGCGCTCCTGAATGCCCGCCCAGTGGCCACTACGGCGGCGCCTGAGCAGAGACGGAATGCGCGGCAACATGCCGAAAAACAATCGGGTATGCATCCACGAGATCCGCAGGTTGTCATGCAGCGCATCGAAATGCGACAGCCCGTCCTGCGGATAGGTTACGCGAGTGGGGATAAAGCGAGCTGGCGTGCCCTGCCAGTAGAGGCGAACCATGATTTCCGTGTCAAAATCCATCCGCTGGCCGACCGGATGGCGGCTGGTCAGCGCCAGGCATGGCGCCAGCGGATAGACGCGAAAGCCGCACATACTGTCCTTGATCGACAGCGACAGCGTCTCCACCCAGACCCAGAAGTGCGTGACGTAGCGACCGTACAGGCGGGACCTGGGGATCGAATCATCATACAGCGGCTGGCCCGAGATCAGGCAGTCCGGGTGCCTGCGGGCTTCGGCCAGCAGCTTCGGGCTGTCTTCAATCTGATGCTGCCCGTCGGCATCAACCTGTAGCGCATGGCTGAAGCCTGCATCGGCAGCAGCCTGTAATCCGCGCATCACCGCCGCGCCCTTGCCCTGGTTTTCAGCCAGGCGAAGTAGCGTTACCCGCTCATTCAGCAGCGGTTCAAGTCGCGCGCGCGTGGCTTCGTCGCTGCCATCGTCGACGATAAAGACCGGCAGCGCCAGCGGGGCCAGCCGCGCCAGCACCGACGCCATCATCGCACCGTGGTTATAGCAAGGGATCACCACGCAGGGCGAAAAATCTGCGGCTAGCACAGGGATATCTTCCCGCTACTGGCTCGCTGCGCCCCTTCGCCAGCGAGGATTTGGTAGTCAAACAGCAGCCAGTTTTTCGCCTGCTGCCAGCTGAGCATCAGCCTGAGGGTACTCCCCGGCAGGATCGGCTGCTGAAATTTGATGTTTTCGATGGCTGAAAACCGTTTGCCCTGGGCCAGCAGCAGCACGCCATAGTGCATCACCCAATCCAGCTGAGCTACGCCTGGCAGGATCGGCTGAGCGGGAAAATGACCGCGAAACCAGAACAGATCGGACTCCACCTTCAGCAACAGCGCGGCCTGGTCAGCCTGCTGCTGACAAGAGAGTTCAACGGGCAGCATAAAATAACTCCTGTATTTGCGGCCAGGCGCGTTTGCTCTGACTGTTATGGGGGATCGTTTCTACAATCCGCCAGAAGCGAGGCATGGCTACCGGCTCCAGCCATTGATGCAGTTCGTGTCGCCACTGGCGCTTAAGCTGCGTCAGCTGATTCTCGTCATAAGAAGCATCAAGCACCAGCACTACGCCGATACCGTTGCGCTCCGGGCGGCTGACCGAAAGGGCTACGGCGTCCACAATCTGCGGCAGCGCCAGAAGCCGACGCTCAATTTCACTGAGCGACACGCGCTTGTCTTCAATTTTCACAATGCGGTCATAACGCCCGCAAAGCTGGAAGCCGCCCGGCGCAAACTGGAGCTTATCATCCAGCTGAAGCCCTTCCGCCTGCGGAATTAACGGCGATGTTGCCCACCAGCGCTGCTGTGCATCCTGCGAAAAGGCCACGTTACTGAATGGCTGCCACAGCTCCCCCTCCCTGTTGCGGGTGCGGGTTGCCAGCACGCCGGTTTCCGTGCTGCCATAAATTTCGTCTACCGGCTGTTTCAGCCACGCGCAAACCTCCTGCGCGCTGCGCCAGGGCAGCGGGCCGCCTGCGGAAACAATCAGCCGACAGTCCGGCGCCGCCAGCGAACGATCCAGACGGCGTAAAAAGGCCGGGCTGCTGATTAAGGCGAATTTGAGGCTCGCCTGCTGGGCGGAAAGCTGTTCACTGTAATACACCTGGCGGCTGTCAAAAGGCAGGCCCAGCGCCAGCGGCAGAAAAATGCGGAAGCTCAGGCCATAGAGATGCTGATGGCTGACGGAGGCGATAACCGTGCAGCCCGCCAGGCGCTCTCCCCAGCGATCTGCCAGCCAGCGGACTTCCTCGTCCAGGCAGCTCAGCGGCTTGATCACCTGGGCTGGCGCGCCGGTCGAGCCTGAGGTGAACAGCACCACGAAGGCTAAAGGATCGATCGGCGGGAGCGCGGCTAAGTCCGCCTCCTCAGCATCGTCAGCGGTGAGCTGGATAACCGGACAATCCAGCGCCAGGGCGCTATCGCTCAGGGCCGCGTCAAACTCGCTGCTTTGCTCCTGAAGCAGCGACTCGCGGCAGTGGCCGGGGATCACCGGTATCTTGCCTACATGCAGCGCCGCCAGCAGCGCGATGCTGAACAGATAACTGTCCTCAAAGCACAGCGCCCATTTCTGCTGGGGCTGAGCCAGCAGGCGGTGGCCGAGCGCCACCACTGCCCGCTGCCACTGACGCTGCGTGAAAATTTGCGCGCCACGGCGGGCCACCGGCCCGTCCGCTTCACGGGTCAGCCAAAGGCCGACGGGCAGGCTCATGCCCGCCTTCTCCTGCGCTGACGCAGCAGCCATTCGCCCGCCATCAGCAGTCCCATCAACAGATAACTGACCAGCCCGTTCCACCACGTCCACCAGGTAAGATTGTTGATCAGGCAGGTCGCTAACGCGACGCTGCCGTTGAAAATGAAAAACAGGCACCAGATCTGCGTTACCCGCCGGGTCCAGAGAACCCCCTGCGGCGGGAGGTCTGGCTCACGCAGACGGGCCAGGCGTTCGACCAGCGGCATTCTGCTAAATAGCGAGCCGCCAAACAGCAGCAGCATCAGGCCGTTAACCATCACCGGATACCACAGCAGCAGGTGGTTTTGCTGCAAAAAGCCGCTGCTCAGGCTTAGCCCTGCGCCGAGCAGCGCCAGCCATTTTCCCACCAGCGGCAGCGCGCCCTTTCGTCCCCACAGGGCCAGCCCGCGCAGCAGAAACAGCACCGCCGCCAGCGGGAGCAGCCAGCGCCACGCCGGGTGCGTCAGCGAGGCCCAGACCAGCAACGGCCATAGCACCATCAGCACGGCGCTGGCAGCCTGCAACAGCCGGGACATGCTTACGGCATCACCCTTCGCGGACTAGCTGGTCAACAGCGTCGACCACGTCCTGGACGGTACGCACGGCTTTAAACATCTCCGGCTTAATTTTACGCCCGATGCGTTTTTGCAGGTGAACCACCATGTCCACGGCATCAATGCTGTCCAGCTCCAGATCTTCATATAGCCTGGATTCCGGCTTGATATCTGCCGCATCCAGCTCGAAAAGCTTTACCAGAAGCCCGGTAACTTCCTGATAAATTTCATTCTTGTCCATAAATAACTCGCGATGTTAGGGGTCAGGCGCCCAGCTTGCGCTGGGTCAGGATAAAAGCGGCCAGCGTGGCGACAGAGTAAAAATGCTGCCGCATTTCCTCGCTTTCCGCTGAGAGCACCACGCCATAGCGATTCTTCACTGCCAACCCCAGCTCCAGCGCATCAATAGAGTCCAGCCCCAGGCCGTCGCCAAACAGCGGAGCCTCGCTCTCTATCTCATGCACGGCGATCTCTTCCAGATTAAGGGTGTCGATGATCATCTGTTTTATTTCAAGCGCTAGCTCTTCCATACCTGTTTCCGAATAATTATTAATGTTCTGGGGTTAATGCTTGCTGTAAAAAACGGGTCAGGTGACGGGCGGCCAGCGGCTGCGCCTCCTCATCACCTGCCGTAAATTGCTGACTGTCTATGCGCTGGCCCACCGTCACGGTGAACAGCGGTTTTTCGGGCGGCACCTGATACCAGCGGCTCTGTTTATCCAGCATCCGCTGCGTGCAGCGGATGTGCACAATACGCAAATCACAGCGGCAGCGCACGGCAATATTTGCCGCACCGCGCTGGAGCTTCAGCGGCTGGCCGTAGCGGGTACGGGTGCCCTCCGGGAAGATCATGATCGCGTCGCCGTTATCCAGCCGCTGCTGGCAGTCCGGCAGCAGGGTTTCCGCCTGGCTGTTGACCAGATAGCTGGCAGAGCGTATCACCCCGCTGATAAAGAAATTGCGCTGCAGGTCGGCTTTAACCAGACAATCAACGTCCGGCATTACCGACGCCAGCATTACATAGTCGATCAGCGAAGGATGGTTCGCCACGATCAGGCAACGGCGCTCGCTGCGGAGCTGCCCTCCCCCTTCAATACGGTAATCCAGCACGCCTAACAGCCGTAGGGTACGCATAAAGCAGCGGAAGCTGAACGAGATGCTGCGGCGGGCAAGCTGACGGCGGCGAACAGGGTCGCGCTGAACCAGCAACAGCAAATTGAACCACACCAGCGACAACATCAGCCCGCCCAGCCCAAACAGGGAAAAGCAGACGGCGGTCATGGCAATACGCCAGCACCGGTTAAGCACGGCAGCGAAAGAACGGCGGCTACAGCTTGCGTTATTCATAGC
>NZ_JRUQ01000119.1 GCF_000773975.1 Erwinia typographi | reverse complement strand
TGAATTTCCTATACGTGAACGGGCTTACCTATGCCAATACGCCTTAATAATCAATTACGTTTTGTTTGTTAAAAAATCGCTACATGCCCTGTAAACTAATCCCACAATATCATGATGGATTAATGTATGGCGTTAAATGGGAAAATGTTACTGAACGGTGCTGATATCGCGCCACTTTCCTTTCCCGGAGTAGGCACGTTTATGGCGTTCACCGGTAATGGGGCTTATAAGAACCGGGGGGGGGTGTGGAAAATATTCAGGGAAAAAAGCGGGGGACGGCCCCATTCCTGAAGGGAACTACTGGATAGTGAGTCGTGGTAGTGGCGGTAAAATATCAAAGGCTATTGCCTGGGTAAAAGACACGTATAATCAACACGCCAGTGGCGCGGAGTTTAGCCGTGATGAATGGTTTGCGCTGTACCCTAACGACTGGAACATCGATGACACACTCTGGATAGAAGGTGTTAAGCGTGAACACTTCCGGTTGCATCCGGGCGTCCTGTCTGACGGCTGCATAACCCTTGTAAGCAATGCCGAGTTTCGCACACTGCGCAATGCGTTAATGGCGACCACGCAAATCGACGTGCCCTGCATGAAAGATTTAAAAGCATATGGCATGATCGAGGTGGTCAACAATGGCTATAACACTTGCCCGTAGGCTGGCGAAAACCATCTGTTTTTTGACGCTGTTCTGGCTGGGGACACGCTTGATCTACCCGGAGTCGTTCATCAGTCTGTACACCTCTGAGCG
>NZ_JRUQ01000118.1 GCF_000773975.1 Erwinia typographi | reverse complement strand
TATTCGGCGCAGCTATTTAGAAAAAACACAACAGCGTTTATTTTATTCTGAAACCAACATTTTTATTCATATAATAAAGAGAACCATTACCAAAGGTGTGATAAAAATGACTTATTCTGATGAGAACCAAAATACAGATATACCGCAGACATGCTAGTGTTTACCCTCAGTAATATTATTATCTTAGATGTAAATATTCGGCATCTTCGCAACTTCAATTGCGGAGATGGCTGCCGAACACGTAAACTCCCGAAGCTGCGTAGCAGCGCCGCTCACGCCGAAGGCGTGCTACGTTCAAGAATTACTGACGAAGATATGCCGTTCAGCTCATTTCAGCGTGAAGGAAAAGGCTGAGCTGCTGCTGAAATATATCACGACGTATAGTGACGACTTCCTGGACAGTTTAAAACTGTCCGGTGACGTGATTAAGGGAATGATTAAGCAATCGCGTAATGACAGTCAGAAAATAAGCCTTATAATCGATCTTGTTGTTTATACAGATATCCGCAGGTCGGAGATTTCAGACCTTGTGGCAGAGTTAGATGAAGCCGAATATAAAAAATTATTCAGCCAGCAGACGGCCCCCCCGGCACTGAGCAACCGTGAAGAAGCTGAATCCTTTCTGTTAGCCTTACTGGAGAGCGACCTCATCGCCGAATGGTCGCTCCGTGACGACGGGAAGTATTCCGTGACCTGCCGCAAAAAATCACGTCCGGAAGAAGTTGATATCTGAGTTCGTTTGTTAGGCTGGGGATTTCCGCTGGAATCCCCAGCCGGCCTCCTGCGCCGTTGTGAAAATGAAAAATCACTACATAACAACAGGCTAAGTGATTATTTCAGGACGGACTGCGGTGCCTTTCTGCTCCCTCGACGCTTTAGCTGCTGTGTTTTTAACGGTTATTTCGTTTTTTCCCCAGTTTCTGCGCTAAGCTTACCTGACCGATCACCGATTTATTGCGCTTTTCTGCGGGCCGCATTCCGGGCAGAATTTACGGGTATGAAAAATGCCCCGCAGCCCGCGCCCTGTCTGGCCCGGGGGCTGATTTAACCGGTTATCTGCGTGCGGAGATTAAAAAATTGGGTCACTTACCCCGCGAAATTTCACAGAATTCACGCAGCGCACTCAGTCCGCCCGGCGGTTACGCCCGGGCCGTCCGCCTGCGGGAAATGGCCATGGCAGCCGGTCTGGACGTTCCCCGCTACCTGCTGGCGCCGGAAGTCGCGGTGCTGCTGCGCTGCCTGCCCGATTTACGCCAGCGCATGCTGATCGACACCCTGTGGAACACCGGGGCCCGGATCAACGAAGCCCTCGCCCTGACGCCGTCTGACTTCTTTTTCAATGCCGACATGCCGTTCGTCAGGCTGCGCACGCTGAAGCAGCGCGCGCCGCGCGCCCGCGGGCGCCCGACCCGGGAACAGCGACTGGAAGTGCCCTTCCGCGCGCTGCCGCTGCCGGATGGGGATTACGTCCGCCGCATGCAGGAATTTTTTGCCACGTTCCGGCTGATGACCCGCAGGGCCACGCCGGTGTGGAGCGTGGCCAGCCAGGAAACCCCGCGTAACTGGATCCGGGCGGCAGTCAGGCGCGCTGAACAGGATGGCGTGATCTTCTCGGTCCGGCCGGTCACCCCCCACACGTTCCGGCACAGCTACGCGGTGCACCTGCTGATGAACGGGGTGCATATCAAGCAGGTTCAGGCGCTGATGGGGCACCGGCGGCTTGAAAATACGGAAGTGTACACCCGGCTGTTTGCGCTTGACGTGACGCCTGACCTGACGTTCTCAATGTCGCCTGATTCCGCTCTTGAGCTGCTGGGACTTTCGCCAGCGCGGCACAGTTAAGTCGGCCTCATATTAATCGTAAATACGATTTTACGGTAAATCGTATTTACTGATTTTTGTCTTGCCCCTTCACCACACCATTAATACAATGCTTTAAAAGCGTAATTGTTATTTTGTATAAATACGACTTTACAGAAAATCGCAATGCTTTACCTATGGAGAACAAGATGATTATCTCAGTCCTGAATCAGAAAGGTGGCGTGGGTAAAACCACACTCAGTGTTAATATTGCTGCCAGACTGGCAGCTGATAGTGCCCGTGTTTTACTGCTGGACGCAGATCCCCAGGGGAGCGCCCTGGACTGGGCAGCAGCCCGTGAGGGAGAGTCAGTTTTTCCCGTGCTAGGGTTACCGCGGGCAACCCTGCATAAGGATATAGGAAAATTCACCCGGGATTACGATCACATCGTCATCGACGGGCCGCCGCGCGTCACCGATCTGGCCCGTTCCGCCATCATGGCGGCGGACCTGGTGCTTATCCCCGTTCAGCCCAGCCCGTATGACGTCTGGGCCGCACAGGAAGTGGTTAACCTTATCAGCGAAGCCAGGATATATAAGGAAAACCTTAAATCTTTATTTGTGGTTAACCGTAAAATCGTAAATACTGCGATTGGTCGTGATGTCGGCGAGGCGCTTGCGGCCTATGAAACAGACCTGCTCAGGTCCAGTGTGTCACAGCGTGTTATTTTTGCTGAGGCTGCCGCAGTGGGTAAGGCTGTATTCGAGCTTGAACCTGACTCCGCAGCGTCGAAAGAAATCAGCGCCCTGGTTAACGAAATTCTGGAGCAATAACGATGAGTGGCAAAAAAATTACGTTTGGCTCAAAGCCGACAAAACCGGCTCCCGGCGCAGATGCATGGGTGGAGAGTCGCTCCGTTGAAGAAGAAGCCCCGCCCACTGAGAAAATGAAGAGGCTGACAATCGACATCCCCGATAGCCTCCACAAAGCCATCAAATCAGCCTGTGCTCTTCGTGGGTCCAAGATCGCTGATGAGGTTCGCGAGTTGCTGTACAACAAATACGGTGAATCGTAATTCTGTATTTGCGATTATACGATTAGGTTCTCAGAGTTTTGAACGCGCTGTACAGGGGAATACGGTTGAGTATATTTTCAGTATTTAATGAAAGTTACATTTCATTAAATACTGGTTCTGACCTATGTCGTGTAGGCTCTACAAACTTGCCACACGCAGATCTGAGCACCGTGTGGTATAGGCAACGTTCGCACTGGACTGCTGCGATCGTGAAGCACTGCACTGGGCGGCCAGTAACGGTGGATATGACAGCGAAACCGTACAGGACGTCATGCTGGGTGCGGTGGAACGACGCTTCGGCAGCAACCTGCCGGCATCCCCCGTTGAATGGCTGACGGACAACGGTTCGGCCTACCGGTCTCATCAGACGCGCCAGTTCGCCAGAATGGTAGGGCTTGAACCTAAACATACAGCGGTACGCAGCCCGGAAAGCAACGGCATAGCAGAGAGCTTCGTCAAAACGATGAAACGCGACTACATCAGCATCATGCCGAAACCTGACGGGTTAACAGCGGTAAAGAACCTTGCGGAGGCCTTCGAACATTACAACGAATGGCATCCGCATAGTGCGCTGGGATATCGTTCGCCACGGGAATATCTGCGGCGGCGAGCCAGTAATGGGTTAAGTGATAAAAAGTGTATGGAAATATAGGGGCCAATCCAAATACCATGAATGTTACAGCATTCCCCACAGGATCATCAGGAACAAGACTTACTTTGAAAGGATACTCAGAGGAAATAAAACACATTTCTTTTTTCTTCGAAAAAAAACGATATCAGGAAATGGTGTTAGCCTTGATACCGGTAGTAATGGCATTTATTCCTTTTCCTTTTCGTCCTTTGATGAAGATGTTGTTTTTATCATTTCATCCGACAGCAGAGAGGGACATCATATTTTAACAAGTAAGAATCTGGAATACATAAATGGATTTGCCCGATTCAGTTCACTTCCTCTTCAAGGGCGGATTTTTTACTTAAACGTAGTTTCAACTCGAGAGACCGCTCGTTGTAGCGGTTGCCTGACATCTATATCGACTAAGAATGATAAGATATCTGATGTACCCGATGAGTATGGGCGAATATCATCTATCGAGCTGAAGAATATTGACTATGATGCCTTCGGGTTCACACCTCAGGTAGGCAGGGTTTACAAACAGGGTATTTCAAACGGCAGTTCGTGGGTTTTGGGTAAAAGTAACTATGTAATTACCTGTTGCCATGTCGTTGAGGGTGGGACGATGTTCTTTGTTAACTTCCTCGATTATTTGGGGAATGGTTATTTGAAAATTCTCGGGACTGGAAATATCCCGTTAATAGGAACAGTCAATCGAGATGATCGAAATCACAATAATGATGATTATGCAGCAATTGAACTTGATCAATTTGATGTGACTAACTCAAGGCTTTCTGAACTTGTCGGAGGTTTAGGTCTCTGTACTGAAACCCCATCATCTCTGATCGGGAATATTATTTATGAAGTTGGTTATCCTGCTGACGTGTCCGACCAAATGGCGTCTTACTACTCAGTCGAAAATACATCTGATAAAATAAGGGCTGAAATACGGGATAGTTTCGAGGTTCAGGTTCTCGTTGACGCGTATTCTTCCTCGGGGGACTCTGGAGGGCCATTGATTATGGCTGACAATGGGCTTGTTTCAGGAGTTATATGGGGGTCATATCATGATGAATTTGGTGAGGATGGTTATGATCCTGATTATATTTACAGGGGAATTTCCTCATCTCACTTGTGGGATGTTATTAAAGATAATATTGAAGTTCAAAACACAGAAAGCTTTACTGGGTTGGCTGTAAATTAAGATATATTTCCTGGTGAAAAATTACTACAAGTTGGTGAGTGGGAAGACATGCTATCTTTTAATTATCGCGTATATTTCAGAGAATTTTCGGGAGGACTCAGTCATGAACCTGGTTATTCTTTTGTCAAAGTTCAGGCTAGGCGCGTTACAGATAATGTGGGATTTGAACTGAATGTCAGAATCGCTCAACGTACAGATGATGGGGTATTTAATTTGGCGGAAGCTCATGGTAATTCTGACAGTCCACGAACACTGATTATATGTTGTAAAATTCAGGATAACGATAATATCGCCGAAAATATTGGTGTTTATCATATGTGGGTGGGATTGGAGACTGTTTCCGATGATACTGGTGACACTGACAGTTATGTAATTTATTCTCTAGATGTTACGGTTAGCGATATTTTAGTGCGTTCTTGATGGTTAGGAGATTGAATCGCTTCTTTTGATAGCACATAACCATGAATATCATGCATGGGCTATCCCCTTATGGTGCAGCTATGTGTGAGTTTATGTATGAAAATGCTGTCTTTCGCCGTGTTTTTAACCTGAAATCCATTTTTCAGGCACACTGATCCAGAACCGGCATTCGCAGCCATCGCTTTTTCTCCATTCCATGCAGCCTTTCTGACAGCAATTCCGTTGCATGCGTGCCGGCCTGGGCGCAGGCAAAACGCAGCCGGTCGCC
>NZ_JRUQ01000117.1 GCF_000773975.1 Erwinia typographi | reverse complement strand
CAAATCTATGTACAGGCTCTTGCCACTCAGCGCTTAACAGACACATTACCGGACCGGAAGGCTGGTCCTGAATTTACACCACCTTGACGGACTCGACCTGATAAAACACTAGTTAGAACATTACCATCCTCTAAGTTATGAGTATCATTCTCAATTGCACCAGTCCAGGTTTCCGTGCTCAGACGCACGCCACTGATTGCTGATGCAGCAACTGTTTTGGTTATCCAGTCAGTCAGATACCCTCCCCATGCTGCTCCATAAATATTCCCATCCGTGCTCATATGAGATTCGCCGGCATATACCGATGATGGCGCTCGTAGAGTTCCATCATTACGAAACTCCATAACCTTTAAGTCCCCAGACTTGCCCAGATATACACGCCATGCCCAAAAATTGAACCGCCCCGGGTTTCCAGGAGAGTGTTTTGTCTGTGAACTCAGGCTGCCAGCTCCTTATTCACGATGGTAGCATAATATGCCTTTTCGGCTTCTGCCGGCGGGATATGGCCCAGCCGTTCCAGCAACCTGTGATTGTTGTACCAGTCCACCCACGCCAGCGTGGCCAGTTCCACCTCTGTCCGGCTTTTCCAGCTCTTACGGTGTATCACCTCCGCTTTGTAAAGCCCGTTGATACTCTCCGCCATTGCGTTGTCGTATGAGTCGCCTGTGCTGCCCGTCGATGCCAGCAACTCGGCATCCTTTAGCCGCTGTGTGTACGCCAGTGACACATACTGAGAGCCTTTATCGCTGTGGTGGATAGTGCCCGTGGGGCGTCTGGCCCACAGCGCCTGCTCCAGCGCGTCCAGTACGAACGCCGTTTCCATCGATGATGACACCCGCCAGCCCACGATACGACCGGCGAACACGTCTATGATAAACGCCACGTAAGCAATACCCTGCCAGGTGCTGACGTATGTGAAGTCTGCCACCCACAGCTGGTCAGGCTGCTCTGCCACGAACTGCCGGTTCACCCGGTCACCTGCAGCACCGTCTTTCCGGCTGACGGTGGTGCGGACCTTTTTGCCCCGAAGCACGCCGGCAAGCCCCATGGCCTTCATCAGCCGGGCCACTGTACATCTGGCCACACTGATGTTTTCCCTGAGTAACTGACGCCAGACCTTGCGAATGCCATAGACACTGTGGTTTTCATCGTACACGCGCTGTATCTCCGCCTTCAGAAGGTCGTCACGCCGCGCACGCAGGCTGCGTTTCTCCGGATGCCGGCAAAGCTGCTGATGCCGGTAATACGTTGACGGGGCGATATCCAGTTCATGGCATACCGGTCCGACCCCGTGTTCGTTGCGTAGTGCGTCCACCAGGGGCGCTACTTTTTCCAGAGGCGGTCGAACTCCGCCTTCGCAAAATAAGCGGAGGCCTGGCGCAGGATATCGTTACTACGGCGCAGTTCGCGGTTTTCACGCTCCAGCTCTTTCAGATGCTGGCGTTCGTTAACAGTGAGTCCGCTATCACCGCCACCGGCATCCCGTTGATGCTGACGGACCCAGACGCGCAGGGTTTCCGGTGTGCAACCGATCTTCGGGGCAATGGAACTGAGGGCGGCCCATTGTGAGTTGTACTCGTCCTGACTTTCCAGAACCATGCGGACGGCCCGCTGACGGACCTCAGGGGAAAAGCGAGTATTTTTAGTCATCCTGTTTACCTCTCTCAAAGAGTTTAGTCTCCAGGATTACCGGGGCGATTCAATGAGGAAAACCAGAAACGCCGGCCACGACGACTCACGCCGCGCGAATGTGCCCGCCTGATGGGCTTTGAGTCGCCTGGCGGAAAACCTTTTCGCATTCCCGTCTCAGATACTCAGTCCTACCGTCAGTTTGGTAATTCCGTTGTGGTACCGGTCTTTGAGGCCGTAGCTAAACTGCTGGAGCCGGTTATCGAAGGTAATAAAACAGCCAGGACCGACATACTGATTAAACGGCTCAACCCGCTGATCAGAGGCTGGACAAACTATCACCAGCACGTGGTGGCATCAGAGACCTTCAGATACGTCGACTTCCAGCTCTGGAAAAAGATATGGCGATGGTGTCTCAGGAGACATCCCTCCAAAGGAAAACGATGGATATGTCGTAAATACTTTGATGATCACTGGGTACTCCATGCAAGAGACGCGGTCGGAACCCGTTGGGCATTGCATAAAGCATCAGCAACACCCTTACGACGCCACATCAAAATACGATCAGCAGCAAACCCATATGCCCCCGAGTGGGAGACATATTTTGAGAAAAGACACGCGCTGACGTGGCTGAACTCTCAAAAAGGCAGAAGGCGGCTCGCAGCAATATGGCGCAGACAGGCAGGACGTTGCCCAATGTGTGAACAATTTTTCAGTAAGGAAACCGGCTGGAATATTCACCATATAATGCGAAAAACACAGGGAGGCAGCGACAGTTTGGATAATCTGGTGATGCTGCATCCTAACTGCCACCGTCAACTCCATCACAGTAGTGGAACCGGCTCTCGTTACAGAGAGCTTATAAAGGCTTGAGCGGAGTGCGGGGAAACTCGCACGCTCCGTTCTTAGGGGGCGGGAGCACAGCAATGTGCCCCTGCTACCCGACCACGTTCGTACTGGATGCGCTGGAACAGGCACTGTGGGGCCGCCGCCCGTCCGGCACCATCCACCACTCGGATAAAGGCTCGCAGTACTTGTCACTGGCATACACGCAGCGTCTGCAGGACGCGGACTTGCTGGCCTCGACGGGCAGCACAGGCGACTCCTACGACAATGCGATGGCGGAAAGCATCAACGGCCTTTACAAAGCGGAGGTGATACACAGACAGGGCTGGAAAAGCCGAGCAGAGGTTGAGTTGGCGACGCTGGCGTGGGTGGACTGGTACAACAACCGCCGACTACTGGAACGGCTCGGTCACATCCCCCCGGCTGAAGCCGAAAGAGCGTATTATGCTTCCATCGGAAACGGGGCTATGGCAGCCTGAGTTCGCGGACTAAAAACTCTCCCGGAAAACCGGGGCGGTTCAGTTCATATTTGGTGTCCACTATCCTCTCAGGAATTTCAGAATCTGCCAGACGGTGCTGAGACGACGCTTACGAATTTCCTATACGTGCACCGATCACCTTCACGGTAATACGCCCCCCAACTCAGGTAGTCAAATCCAGTGTGCGATCACAGGTTTGTGCATAATTTGACCAAATTGCACAGGCGTACTATTTTTAATTCAGTCTTATCACATCCCTGTTGTTTTCCCGTTTCATCTGATGATGTCACCATTCATTGCAGGCTCATTTATAAGGAAAACAGAGAGTCATGAACACCCTCAACAGTTTAGGCGCGCAGTCGGAGGTTTTTGCTTCTTATACGCTTACCCTGTCCGCTATCAGTGGCGCAGCTGCAAATGGCACGGATACCAATACCGTAACTGCCACCCTGATGTCAGGGAGTACCCATATTGTCGGTAAATCAATCATATTGAGCGTCACTGTCGGAAGCGCTATCTTTTCATCCTCAGGAATCGATACGGTGACTGTAATTACAGATGCACTGGGCGATGCCTCCGCGTTTCTTACCAACGCCACTGAAGAAACGATTACCATTAAAGCCTTCCTCGCAGAAGACGCCAGCGTGAATGCATCCGCATCATCGACTTTCGGAAGCAATGATGGTGGAACCCTGCCTGCACCGACCGTGACCGGAAATGACTCCG
>NZ_JRUQ01000116.1 GCF_000773975.1 Erwinia typographi | reverse complement strand
CCGTAGGCTAACTGCCATGCTTATGCTGCACCGGGGCGACCGTGTCAGCGACGTTGCCAGAACACTCTGTT
Source organism: Erwinia typographi (assembly GCF_000773975.1). GTDB lineage: Bacteria > Pseudomonadota > Gammaproteobacteria > Enterobacterales > Enterobacteriaceae > Erwinia > Erwinia typographi. Next base: position 901 of record NZ_JRUQ01000116.1, on the reverse strand, counting down.
GTGCCCGCTCATCCGTTGGGCGCTGGATTAACTGGTTTACGCATTCGGGTGTTGAAGGCCTGACGTCCTTACCCGCAGGACGCTCCCGCCGTTGGCCCTTTGAGCATATATGTGCATTGTTACGTGAACTGGTAAAACGCTCTCCCGGTGATTTTGGCTATCAGCGTTCACGATGGAGTACAGAGTTGCTGGCAATAAAAATCAATGAGATAACCGGATGTCAGCTGCATGCCGGAACCGTCCGTCGCTGGTTACCCGCCGCCGGACTTGTGTGGCGCAGAGCAGTTCCCACGCTATGCATCCGTGACCCGCACAAAGATGAAAAGATGGCAGCAATCCATAAAGTGCTGGGCGAATGCAGCGCAGCACACCCGGTCTTTTATGAGGATGAAGTGGATATTCATCTCAATCCAAAAATTGGCGCAGACTGGCAACTGCGCGGACAGCAAAAACGAGTGGTCACGCCGGGCCAGAATGAGAAATATTATCTTGCCGGAGCCTTACACAGCGGCACGGGAAAGGTCAGTTACGTTGGTGGCAACAGCAAAAGCTCAGCGCTGTTCATAAACCTGCTGAAACACCTTAAAGCCGCATATCGACGGGCAAAAACCATCACACTCATCGTGGACAACTACATTATCCACAAAAGTCGGGATACGCAGCGCTGGCTGAAAGCGAACCCAAAGTTCAGGGTAATTTACCAGCCAGTTTACTCTCCATGGGTGAATCACGTTGAGCGGCTATGGCAGGCGCTTCACGACACGATAACGCGCAATCATAAGTGCCGTTCAATGTGGCAACTGTTGAAAAAAGTTCGCCATTTTATGGAAACCATCAGTCCATTCCCCGGAGGACAACATGGGCTGGCAAAAGTGTAGCAGTATTAGGCGCAGCTATTTAG
>NZ_JRUQ01000115.1 GCF_000773975.1 Erwinia typographi | reverse complement strand
AAACACGGCGTCTGGCGCAGCCTTTTCTTCAAAAAAAAGGCCGTTGAGGCCATCTGGCGGAGTGCGGTTATCCGCCTGCTGCGCGGCAGCTACGAGCGTATCATGCCCGACAGGCTGCCAGGGCTGGGCCACATCCACGATGAGCGCCAGTGGCGGCGCTATCTTCAGGCGCAGTATGGCCGCTACTGGAAGGTACATTTCGCCAGGAAAACCCGGGGAGCCTGGCACAGCGTCAAATATCTGGGCCGCTACCTGAAGCGCCCGCCGGTGTCAGCCTCCCGTCTGCGCCACTACGGAACTTGAACAACTCAGGGTCGAGAATGCCTATTTAAAAAAGCTGGAGGCCTTGGTTCGGCAGAAAACATGCTCAGCACCCAAGAAAAAGTGAGCATTATTAATGAACTAAGGCAGGAATGGTCATTGTCCCGATTATTAATTGTTGCTGGGCTGCCCCGGAGCACATTTTACTATCATGTCAAACGTCTTAAAGCTCCGGACAGGTATCAGTCTGCCAGAGCACTTGTGCTGAAAATTTATCACCAGCACAAAGGCGCTATGGTTACAGACGTATCAGGCTGGCATGTCGTAACGAGGGTGGGTTACTTAATGGTAAAACCGTCAGAAAATTAATGAAGGAACTGGGTATAAGCTGCCTAATCCGCGTCAAAAAGTACCGTTCATATAATGGAGAACAAGGGCGAATTTGCGATAATCTCCTGAAGCGCCAGTTTGATGCAAAACGCCCCAACGAGAAGTGAGTCACAGATGTCACTGAGTTTAAAGTGAATGGCAAGAAGCTGTATTTGTCGCCCATCATGGATCTTTATAATGGCGAAATCATTGCTTATAACCTCGCTATCCGCCCTTTACCTTCAATGGTGCAGACTATGCTTACGGATGCGCTGAAACAGTTGCCGAAAGATAAACACCCAATATTGCACAGCGATCAAGGCTGGCAATATCAGATGTCACGGTGGCAGCGGTGGTTAAAGGATAGCGGCATCGTCCAGAGTATGTCTCGCCGGGGAAATTGCCTGGATAATGCGGTCATAGAGAGCTTTTTGGAACCTTGAAATCAGAATGTTATTACCTTAATGAATATAAAAATGTGGATGACTTAAAGCGAGACATCATTGGTTACATTGATTATTATAACCAATTGAGGATAAAGGGAAAACTTGGTGGCCTCAGCCCGGTGCAATATCGACTAAGTCAGGCTGCATAAGTTGTCCAAGATATGGGGCGCAGTTCAGAACGTGGTGGTCAAACTTAGCTGACCACCACATAATAGATAATCTAAAGACTAAAATTTGATTGTGATATTGTCAACCAAAATGCTTGTTTGGCTAGCAATAACAATGCTACAAGCAGGACCGTTAGTCATAACTCGTTCAACCCACGTGGCAGTGCTACTCAAATCTACATGGAATCGCTCGGTCTCATTATTCGCTAAGTCGTAAAAGATAATAGTCACGCCACTATCATCATTAAATTCTTCTTCGGCAATAAGTCCAACCCTGAAATTTAAAAAAAGTGTAGGAAATTTAATCTTGCATGTAGAACCCACCAATAAACATGAATTTATGATTTGAGGCGAATGTTGTACCCTGGGACGTTTTATTGAAGCTGGTCCGTATAGGATTGCTCCCGAGGTAGATAATGTCAGCTCATCACCGTCAGCAAGAGTAACGTCACCATTATTTTCAAAATCTTCATTTAGTTCTGTGTAATTATTTATACTGACGGTATAGCCCGTCTCATCAGATCTCACCGGCGCGGTGGTGCCCGAACGGGTTACTGTGTACCAGACCGTCACGGCGGCGCCGTCCGCATCATCCGCCAGCGTCTCCTT
>NZ_JRUQ01000114.1 GCF_000773975.1 Erwinia typographi | reverse complement strand
ACTGTTGCAAAAATCTGGAGGTGATAAAATTTTGGCCACCTTTTGCTGACGGAGCAGCGCATGAACCTATTCAAAGGCCGTCATTTTCAGAGTGTCATCATCCTCTGGGCGGTACGCTGGTACTGCAAATACGGCATCAGCTACCGTGAGCTCCAGGAGATGTGTAGTGGATCGGTAATTCAGGACACCTCCAAATCCTGTTAATGTTAAAACAGTGAACATGAGGTGATGCATGATCAAAATTCGTCGGACTAAACGCACATTTTCCCCGGAGTTCAAACTCGAAGCTGTCGAACAGGTTGTTAAATATCAGCGCGATGTCAGGGAAGTTGCACAGGCACTCGAACTCAATCCTGACCATTTACGCAAATGGATACGGCTGTATAAGCAGGAACTCCAGGGCATTGAGCCTGTTGGTCATGCCATTACACCTGAACAACCCGAAATTCAGCAGCTTAAAGCGCAGGTAAAGCGTCTTTAGATGGAAAAAGAAATACTAAAGCAGGCTGCCGTGCTGATGAGCGAAGCCCCCGGAAAATTCTCGCGCTAATCACACGGCTGAAAGAAAAGTGGCCTGTGCAGGTTATGTGCCATTTATTCGGCATTCACCGCAGCCTTTATTACGCCCGGGCTAAGCGTCCTGTTAACCATTTTGGTGTGAGCGATCTGATGCTCAGAGGAATGTGACATGGAAATGCTCTGCTGCAATGAGATTTTGGGATGTCATATTCTACTGCACTTTGATTTGCAGCCGCCAGGCTGCCCTGTTCCCGGAGAAACGGTAACTTTGCTCTGGGGATTTTTCGATCAGGAGTTGTTCGTCGAACATGAGGGGAAGCGCTTTGGACCATTCCAGCCTTCGCGCGGGGCGGTCCCCCTCTTTCGTTATCGCAAATACCAGAAGAGCCGTACAGAAGAACGACTCGACAAAGTGGTGCGGTTGGCGGATCAGCTTGGACTTCCCCGCGCCGCAGTCACCGGCGGTGACCGCCCATTGCCGTCTCTGCCCCCAACAACGATGGGACTGAGTGTACGGCGAATGCCGTTCCAGAGCCGCCGGTAGAGGACGCCTGGCCTACAGGTCTTGCAGCCCGCACGGCGATTGTCGCTCAGCTCGGCCGACCAATCGGTGCGATGAGTGCTGTCGAACGCACTTTCATTGATGAACTGCTTGAGGAAACTCTCGATAAAGAGACGATCATGGCCCGTATCCGCGAACGATTTCAGATACGAAGGAGGGAAGAATGATGCTCGCTGATGTCCAATCCAGTTACGGCCTGGACCGACCTTTTCAGGGGGCGGGCAACTTCGAAACCGAACACCAGCGGACCCTCATTCGCGAAGTTTGTGCTGCCGTCCAGACTGGCAGGCTTGTCGTAGTTTCGGGGCTGGTTGGCTCGGGGAAAACGCACCTTCTGCGCCGTATTGAGGCCGAACTGACCAAAGCTGGCAAGGTCTCTCTCGCTAAATCGCTGGCGGTCGACAAACGTCGTACTTCGCTGCCATCGCTGATTGAAGCTTTGTTCTATGACTTGTCACCCGGGGATCGAGCGCAGGTGAAGATCCCCAAACAGGCCGAGCGGCGGGAGCGAGATTTGCGTGACCTGATGAAAAAAGGCAAGCGTCCGATCGTCCTCGTGGTAGATGAAGCCCATGATCTTCACCATAAGACGTTAACGGGCCTGAAACGGCTGATGGAGGTGGTGGCCGACGCTGGTGTCCTCCTTTCCGTGCTTCTGGTCGGGCACCCCCGGCTTCGCAATGATCTGCGTCGCCCCCAGATGGAGGAAATTGGTTACCGGACAACCACTTTCGACTATGAGGGGCTTGGCGGTGCGCGGCGAGACTATGTAGCATGGCTGCTTGGCGCATGTGCAGCCGATGGAGTGAAAGTCAGCGAGCTTCTCGAAGAAGAAGCCATAGATCTCATTGCCGAACGGTTGCGCACACCGCTTCAAATCGAGATGCATCTGACCCTTGCGTTCGAACAGGCTTTTCGTCTCGGAACCAAACCCGTCACCGCCGAGATTGTCGAGCAGGTTTTGTCGCGCGCTATTGACGATTTGGAACCGACCCTGACCCGAAACGGCTACGATGCAGCGGCTTTGATCACACAACTTAACGCGCGCCCATCCGATGTTCGCGCCTTCCTGGGTGGCACCCTTGATCCCGAACACTCCCTTGAGCTGACAGAGAAACTGCGACAGGCAGGCGTTCCGATTTAACCTTGCTGTCGCTGGCAATTAATGTGAGCAGGCGGAGGATGTTTGCAAGCAAAACCGGATGTTTGCAAGCACACTGGCAAATAGCGTGAGCACAACAGGCACTCCATTGTCAGATAATTTGAGCAGGAATCTTCGATGTTTGCGAGCAGAGGCCATTATGTTGGCAAGCCGCTACAGGTATATGCTTGACGTCATCGCCGACTGGCCGGTCAACCGGGTCAGCGAACTGCTATCCTGGCGCATCACACTACCAACTGAAAACACATGCCCGTCAATACGGCTACGGTGTAGGCTTACGGCAAGATGCGTCAGGTGAGCAGAGTCTTTGACATCCAAGGCCTTTCAATCAGATAAAAAGTTACCTCATCAATAACTTCGCAACACTGCCACTTCCCAGACACTTACCGCTTCGCTCCAGGTGGGCCCGAATCGATGAATTAATTATTTCATAGCCACATCGGAATAACTGAAATAGCGAGTAATAGCCCCAGTAGGGCGTTAAAAAAATGCCATTGCATGTCGGTTTGTAATAAACGGGCCAGCAACAGACCAGCAATGCACCACAGGGAGAGAGAGAACATTGCGGCAATTCCAAACAAACAACCAAGAGTAAAGACCAGGTATACGGGTTGCGAGGCAACTGAAGCGAATGAAGCAGCTGCCCCCAGAGTCATCGCCCACCCTTTTGGGTTGTGCCATACCAACCACAGTGCTGCTACGAAAGTTGTCGGTCTTTTCACGCTTGCATGTAAATGCGGTGGACCGCTGCGAGTCATCTTCCACGCCAGCCACATCAAATACAGGCTACCGGCAAGTTTCATGGCAAATTGCAAGGAAGGGAAAGCCAGTATCACACCGCCTAATCCCGCCGCAGCACAAGCCGCCATCGAGCCAAGCCCCAGAGCGATTCCATACATGAAGGGCATGGACCTGTAATAACCAAAATGGGCACCAGATGCAGTGGCTAAGGTTGTAGCGCCGCCAGGCGTAAAAGTAGAAACAATCACAAACAAAATCAGTGGGGAATATTCAGCGATGGACATACAGGCCTCCAGAATTATGGCCAAACTCTAGCGCGTCAGACCATATAACAGAAATTAATGATTAACATGATGTGTATTACAAGTTATAATGCATTGTATGATCCGAAATCTTGATATCACTCTACTACGTACGTTCGTTGCTGTTGCTGATCATGGCAGCATGACAGTGGGCGGAAACGCCTTACACCTTACACAGAGTGCGGTAAGCCAGCAGATTGCGAGGTTGGAAGCGTTATCTGGCGTACTGTTTTTCCGTGAAAAACGAATACTGCGCCTGACTCCAGGTGGAGAACGCTTGCTTGGAAAAGCACGGCATCTGATTACCCTAAACGACGAACTTTGGGCTGAAATGACTGAAGGGCCGCTTGAGGGAGTCATCCGGCTTGGTGCCCCGTATGATCTTGTCGGAGCATGGTTGCCACCTGCCCTGAAAAATTTTGCGGCAGCACATTCGCAGGTGGATTTGCAACTGATTTGCATGTCATCGCCGGAGCTCCTTGCCGCGACCGCGGCCGGTACACTCGATTTGGCGCTGGTTGAAGAGCCGCCTGGAAAATCTGCAGGGGAATGTCTGTCAGTTGACCGCTTGGTGTGGGTTGGTGCCAAAGGTGGTGCAGCTTTTCTAAAGCGGCCACTGCCTGTGTCCATGGTTGCGGAAACCTGTGCATTCCGTTCGGTGGTATTGCAGGCGTTACGAAAGAAAGAAACCACTTGGCAAACTCTGTTTGAAAGCGGCAGTATTGATGCGACGCTAGCTATGGTTCGTTCCGACCTAGCCGTCAGTGTCTTGCTGGCGTCAACGATTCCGGGTGATCTTACCATTCTGCCATTTGATGAAAACTTACCTGAACTCCCTCTATTTTCTGTCAATCTTTATCACGTCAAAGGTCAGCGGTCGCGTGCATCGAATGAACTGGCACAACAATTACGCGACGGACTGAAGTAGTTAGAACGTAGTGAACCGCCCCGGTTTCCAGGAGAGTATTTTTTCTGTCAACTCAGGCTGCCAGATCACCATTTACGATGGAAGCATCATATGCCTGTTCCGCTTCTGCCGGCGGGATATGACCCAGTCGTTCCAGTAACCGTCGATTATTGTACCAGTCCACTCACGTCAGGGTGGCCAGCTCCACCTCAACCCGTATTTTCCAGCTTTACGATGTATCACCTCCGCTTTGTAAAGTCCGTTGATGCTCTCCGCCATCGCGTTATCGTAAGAGTCACCTGTGCTGCCCGTTGACGCCAGCAGCTCCGCATCCTTCAGCCGCTGCGTGTATGCCAGCGACACATACTGCGAGCCTTTGTCTGAGTGATGGATGGTGCCCGTGGGACGTCTGGCCCACAACGCCTGCTCCAGCGCGTCCAGTACGAACTTCGTTTCCATTGATGACGACACCCGCCAGACCACGATACGACCCGCGAACACGTCGGTGATGAACGCCACGTAAGCAAAGCCCTGCCAGGTGCTGACGTAGGTAAAATCAGCCATCCACAGCTGGTCCGGCCAGTTCTGCCACGAACTGGCGGTTCCCCCGATCACCGGCGGCACCGTCTTTCCGGCTGACGGTGGTGCGGACCTTTTTACCCCGGCGCACACCGGCAAGCCCCATGACTGTGATCAGACGCACCACCGTGCATCTTGCCACGCGGATTCATTCCCGCAGCAACTGCCGCCAGACTATTAGACGACAATAATTCAGTCCGGCGCATTGACTCAGCATTTTTGTTACCGAACGCGCACTGTTGCCTCACCAAAATTGTTACTTTGGCTGTGTGATAAATAATCAGTCAGAGGTGCACCTATGAGCAATGCATTATTGCCAATGGATACCCGCAGATAAGCCGGAGCTGGCAGGCAAACTGGAGCAATCTGGCGACGTTCTTCGCTTATCCGGCAGACATCCGCAAGGTGATCTACACAACGAATGCCATCGAGTCGCTGAACAGCGTGATCCGGCATGCCATCAAAAAGCGTAAGGTGTTCCCGACGGACGATGCAGTGAAAAAGGTGGTATGGCTTGCAATCCAGGCTGCGTCACAGAAATGGACGATGCCGCTGAGGGACTGGCGTATGGCGATGAGCCGCTTTATTATCGAGTTCGGTGACCGCCTGGACGGTCACTTCTGAGAAAGGCATTTACACAGAATCGTGTACAGGGTCTAT
>NZ_JRUQ01000113.1 GCF_000773975.1 Erwinia typographi | reverse complement strand
AAGGGTGGCCTTTTTGCGTTCAGGTCATTCCGAATCCCCGGAAAGCAGTAACGGGTTATCCGGGGCAGTTCGCTACTCTCAGATAGCAGGACAGACAAACCGGGAGGTGCAGTCTGAACGTTGCAGAGCAACGGCCCGGAGGGTGAACGTGAGTTCATCAACTGCCAGGCATCAAACAAGTAAGAAGGCCACCCGGAAGGGTGGCCTTTTTGCGTTTAAAGCCTTCCTCCTTTCCTTTCACCTCAATAAAATCCGCTGCCAGCCCGGGAGGGATCGGGTAAACTAAGCCCAGATAAATTATGCAAGGTAGCAGTCCCATGCCCAACCAGACTCACTCTCTAAAGTCTCTCAACACCTTTCATCTGGACGCTGTAGCACGCAGCATCGTGGTGGCAAAAGGAGCAGACGAGATGATCGCTGCCTGGCAGTTGAGTCAGCGGCAGCAAGAGCCTGTTCTGCTGGTAGGAGAAGGGAGCAATTTGCTGTTTCTGGAGGATTTCCAGGGAACGGTGATTGTTAACCGCATTAAAGGCATTGAAACAAATGAGAGCGAAAGTAGCTGGTATTTGCACGTTGGGGCGGGTGAGAACTGGCATGAGCTGGTGCAGTATGCTTTGAATAAAGGTATCCCAGGGCTGGAGAATCTGGCCATGATCCCTGGCTGCGTGGGTTCAGCACCGATCCAGAACATCGGCGCGTATGGTGTGGAGCTGAAGGACGTCTGTCATTACGTCGACCTGCTCAACCTTGCTGACGGGGAAACAATACGTCTTACCGCTGCTCAATGCCAGTTCGGCTACCGGGATAGCCTGTTCAAGCATCATTACCAGAAAGGCTATGCGATTGTGGCCGTTGGGCTGGTGCTCAGTAAGCGCTGGGTTCCGGTAATGACCTATGGCGAGTTAACTAAGCTGGCACCTGAAACCGTTACGCCTCAGCAAATCTTCGATGCGGTCTGCCATATGCGCGGCAGTAAGCTCCCCGACCCTGCTAAAGTCGGCAACGCCGGCAGCTTCTTTAAAAATCCGATTGTCAGTGACAAGCAGGCCGCTTCGATCGCTGAAAGTTATCCTGATGCGCCTCTTTATGCTCAGCCTGACGGCAGCGTTAAGCTGGCAGCCGGGTGGTTGATCGATCGCTGCGATCTAAAAGGTTACAGCATTGGTGGCGCTGCGGTTCACCTCCAGCAGGCTTTGGTGTTGATCAATAAAGAGAATGCAACAGGCAGGGATATCGTGGCGCTGGCGCATGAAGTCCGCCAGCGCGTGGGCGCTAAATTTAACGTATGGCTTGAGCCTGAGGTTCGCTTTATTGGCGCTCAGGGTGAAAAGGATGCCGTCGGAGTCATTGCATGAAAGGTAATACTGTCCCATTGACGCTAATCAGCATCCTTGCTGATGGCGAGTTTCACTCCGGTGAGCAACTGGGCGAGCGGCTCGGTATGAGTCGTGCCGCGATCAATAAACATATTCAGACCCTTAAAGATTGGGGCATTGATGTTTTCACCGTCACGGGCAAAGGGTACAGTCTGCCTGCGCCAATGCCGCTGCTGAACGAAGAAAAGATTGCGGAGCAGCTTGAGCAGGGGCGGCTGGCGGTGATCCCGGTGATTGATTCGACGAACCAGTATCTGCTGGAAAGAATGGATACGCTGCAATCCGGTGATGCTTGCGTTGCGGAATACCAGCAGGCCGGAAGAGGTCGCCGCGGCAGGCAATGGTTCTCTCCTTTTGGTTCAAATCTCTATCTCTCCATGTACTGGCGTCTTGAACAGGGGCCGATGGCAGCGATGGGGCTGAGCCTGGTGATTGGTATTGTGATTGCAGAAGTGCTGCGGTCATTGGGCGCCAACGATGTTCGGGTGAAGTGGCCCAACGATCTTTACCTGAACGATCGTAAACTTGCAGGTATCCTGGTCGAGTTAACCGGTAAAACCGGCGATGCGGCACAGTTGGTGATCGGTGCGGGGATCAACCTTGCCATGCGCACACCGGATGCCAGCATCGTTAACCAGGGCTGGATAAACCTTCAGGAAGCCGGGGTGAACGTTGACCGAAATACGCTTACGGCTCGCCTGGTAAATAATATGCGTAAGTCTTTGCCGCTGTTTGAGCGGGAAGGATTAGCCCCGTTTATTGAGCGCTGGAGCGAGCTGGATAATTTTATTAATCGCCCGGTCAAGCTGCTGATTGGCGACAGAGTTATCCTGGGAATTGCGCGAGGAATCGATCAGCAGGGAGGATTGATTCTGGAACAGGAAGGGGTGCGGAAATCCTGGGTAGGCGGCGAAATATCGTTACGCCCTCAGGAGTAATAATAAGAGGGGCTGCTGCCCCTCATTTTATTTCCTCTTATTTCCTCAGCCTGACTAAATCGACGGCGTGGTTCACGCTTTTCGTCATTATCAGGCTGGCGCGCTCCCTGGTGGGTAAGATGTTTTCCTTCAAATTCATCAGGTTAATTTCTTCCCAAAGCTGAGTGGCTACGCCTATGGCTTCCTCTTCCGACAGCCTGGCGTAATGGTGGAAATAAGAGTCCGGATCGGTGAACGCCCCCTGACGGAATTTCAGAAAGCGATTGATATACCAGCTTTGTAGCAGGTTCTGCGGCGCATCGACATAAATTGAGAAATCGACAAAATCCGACACAAATACGTGATGAGGATCGTGTGGATAATCCATGCCGCTTTGCAGCACGTTCAGCCCTTCCAGAATCAAGATATCTGGCTGCTGCACAACCTTATCCCCTTCAGGAATGACATCATATATCAGATGTGAATAAACGGGGGCGGTAACCTGATCGGCCCCGGACTTCAAATCTGACACGAAATTAACCAGCCTGTGCATATCATATGACTGCGGGAAGCCCTTCTTCTTCATCAGGCCGCGCTCCTTCAACACCTCATTAGGGTGCAGGAAGCCGTCAGTGGTAATCAGTTCAACCCGACGATGCTCAGGCCAGCGGCTCAGCAGAGCCTGCAACACGCGAGCAGTGGTGCTTTTACCTACGGCTACGCTGCCAGCAATGCTGATGATATAGGGGATTTTTTGGCCGTTAGTCCCCAGGAACTGCTCAAGTACGGCCTGACGCCGCAGGTTAGAGCTGATGTAAAAATTAAGCAGACGTGAAAGGGGCAGGTAAATCTCCGCCACTTCCTCAAGAGAGAGATCTTCATTTATACCCTTCAACTGAGCAATTTCCTGCTCGTTCAGGGTCATAGGCACCGAATCACGCAGTGCGGCCCATTGGGCGCGGTTGAATTGCAGATAGGGTGTGGTCAGCAAGGATTCTTTTTTATTCATAAACATGCTTCTGCCAGCAAGAATTTGCCTGTCGTGATACTGGACTCCTCAGGAGTGGGGGATAACACACCGCCAATTCCTGCTCACGTAACTAAGCTAAATTTCAGAAAACAATGGGCAGGAGGTTACCACCAGACGGGCAGTAATCTGAAGGAAAAATAAATCCTGCGAGCGCAAACGCAACGGCACCCGCATTTATTGAATAATTTGCTGGCAATCGGCCAAAGAACCTGACTACTAACGGGGATGTTACAGTGGCATTCTGAACAAAATGTCGGCCTCTGAGCTGTCGTAGCGAAAAAGAACAGGGCGATTTACTCGTACAACAGCCCCAGGTAGTGAATTGTTCGGCATTTTTGTGAATCATTTCATTCTACCATTGGTGAAAAAATCACTAATATGACGCATCTTTGAACGGGTTTTTTGCCGCCGGGCGATAATTTGCGTTTTTTTGCGCAAATAGTAGGCATAAGAACATTTATCGCAATTTTTTTGTTGCATCAGGCGGCCGGTCTTCCTAAAATGCGCACCACTTGATGCCGGCTTAGCTCAGTTGGTAGAGCAACTGACTTGTAATCAGTAGGTCACCAGTTCGATTCCGGTAGCCGGCACCATCAAGTAACGAAGTACCCCGGGTGGGGTTCCCGAGCGGCCAAAGGGAGCAGACTGTAAATCTGCCGTCATCGACTTCGAAGGTTCGAATCCTTCCCCCACCACCATCTCGACCTTGTCGTTTAAGGTCAAACCAGATGAAAGGTTTCTATAAATCATCTGGGGAAGGATGAGAACCTTCAGAAGGTTCGAGTCGCGCAACGCAAGACAACGTGCGAAGCACGGCCCGAAGGGTGAGGAACGAAGTGACGAATAATCCTTCCCGCACCACCATCTCGACCTTGTCGTTTAAGGTTAAATCAGATGGAAGATTTTCGACTGAGCACAAGCGCAGTCAGGGTCATCAAGCATATGCGGGTTGACTCGAATAGCAAGAGGGCATCTTCTTGTTGTTCAAAAGCTACAGACAGAACAGGTAGCCGAGTTCCAGGATGCGGGCATCGTATAATGGCTATTACCTCAGCCTTCCAAGCTGATGATGCGGGTTCGATTCCCGCTGCCCGCTCCAAGCCGTGCTGATATGGCTCAGTTGGTAGAGCGCACCCTTGGTAAGGGTGAGGTCCCCAGTTCGACTCTGGGTATCAGCACCACTTCTAATCTCCCTCCCTGATTCTTTCTCTGTACGTTAAATTCAACAGTCAGGCTCTGCCTGGTTGATGTGGTGATATCACCGATTTATCCGTGTCTTAGAGGGACAAGCAATGTCTAAAGAAAAATTTGAACGTTCCAAACCGCACGTCAACGTTGGTACTATCGGCCACGTTGACCACGGTAAAAC
>NZ_JRUQ01000112.1 GCF_000773975.1 Erwinia typographi | reverse complement strand
CAGGGCCAGCCAGTCGGTTGTCCGCGCTGCCCTGCAACAGGTGTTCGTGCAGACTGAAGAACAGAGTGCTCACGCCACCTGGCGCGAGGTCGCCACTCAGTTGGAAAAGAGCTTCCCGGCAGTCACGGAGATGATGGACGAGGCGGAAGCAGACGTGCTGGCGTACTTCAGCTTCCCGAAAGCGCACCGGGTGAAAATCCACTCGACAAACACGCTGGAGCGCCTGAACAAAGAGGTGAAGCGGCGTGCCGATGTGGTGGGCATCTTCCCCAATGAAGAGAGCATTATGCGGCTGCTGGGCGCGGTACTGACAGAGCAGAACGAAGAATGGCTGTTGCAGAACCGCTACCTGCCGCAGCACAGCATGGCGGAAATAGAACAGACCGCTGAAACTGAAGTGATCGAGGCGTTGCCACT
>NZ_JRUQ01000111.1 GCF_000773975.1 Erwinia typographi | reverse complement strand
TCCTTAGTTAAATGGATATAACGAGCCCCTCCTAAGGGCTAGTTGCAGGTTCGATTCCTGCAGGGGACACCATCGGCAACTATTTTCACTTCCAGCAAAGTCCACAAAATCCTTTAAATCTCTTTGATATAGCGGCTTCGCAGTCACTGTAAATGTTTTGAGGTCCATTGCAATCCGCACACATAAAGGGGCATAACCTGGGCACTTCGGTTCGATTTTAAAAATGCCCCCTGATATGAAACTGACAGCACGACAGGTAGAGACCGCAAAGCCCAAAGACAAAGCCTATAAACTCGCTGATGGCATGGGGGGTTGTATCTGGAGATTACCCCGCCAGGGTCCAAATACTGGCGCATGAAGTACCGCCGTCCCTCTGAAAGAAAGGAAGACAGATTGGCCTTTGGGGTGTGGCCTGCTGTGTCGCTGGCCGATGCCAGAGCTAAACGCGATAACCGGGCGACTGGCGCAGAAATTCCCCGAACTGAATAAATTTCTCCAGGCGTCGAAAGAAGAAGTGTTAGCTCAATGGGATGCGTTTGTGATGCTGTTTACCGATCCGCTGCAATTCCTTGATAACCTGAAAGGCGAAATTAAAGGGCTGCAGGATTCCCTGCTGTGGGATGGCGCTGGCGATACCGTCTTTAGCTTCTTCATCAGCGCGGGCAAAGAAATAACCGAACTCTGGAACAGCCAGGAAAAGCTGATTGATAAGGTGTGCGTATTGCCCTGAAAGGCTTTGGGAAAATTAGCGAAGCCTGGCAGAAGGTGAAAAGCTGGTTCGGTATGGGTAAGGACGAAGTGGCAAAGGCTGATAGCGAAGCACAACCCGTTACGCCAGCGCCACCAGCGCAGGATATGACCTATGGCGGTCAGACGCAGCTACAGGCAGAGGCCAGCAATCCGATTACGTCCATGACCAGCAATGCTATCAGCAATTCATCCCGGAAGGTTTCGCAGCGTGTACAGACGTGCGGATTGACAATATCGAGATCCAGACACAGGCCACCGATGCGAAAGGTAAAGCGCAGGAGATCCCCGGAAACCTTAAGGATGCCACATGGCATTTTGATGATGATCTGAGAGAGTAGAGCATCCACTTGCTACCCTGCCCGTAATCGGTAAAAATTACGGGCAGGGGTCTTTATTTCAGCTATTTTTTTCTTCTTGTTTTTGTAATTCCTTACCCCAAAAATCATTGGTTGAAATATTCCCAATCAAGTAATTCCACGCTATACCTGTGTATCGTAGCTTAACGACCTCCATCATATTTGGCGTTGTTGTGCCTGGAATATAGGAATGGTTAAAAACAACAGAGCTTACAACAACGCTATCCAGCGTTAGATTATACATTTCATTTTCTACTCCAGCCTCATTGATTGCATAAAATCGGATAATCCCGGTTTTCAACCGTTTACCCGTACTGACAAAATCAAAGAGGTAAGGAGATGATTTATCTACTTCTTTATTTATAATAACCGGTTCGTGCATACGACTACCAGTAAGTGAACCTGTATGAGAATCTACAGATAAAGATATCCCATGCTGGGTATTCATTATCTCAATAGCTCCTTCACGACCTAAAGCCATACAGCCTCCCTTAATCTGAACTCCATTTTCATCGTATAAAAATAAATATGCTGGCAAAGACATTGTATAATCCTTATATGAATATCGTCCGATATAAATATTACTCTGGCCTGTCTGGTAGCATTTTAACCAGAACATATACAAATAAAATACTTATGGCGATATAGATAAATCTTTCATGCCATGTCTCAAAATGGAAAAACCAATATAGACAAACAAACACCAATGTACCACCAAGTAGTGAAACTGTATTTTCAAGAAAACCATAAAAAATACGTTTTCCTAATGGCAATCTTTTATCATCTGCCATACCTGACCTCTTTTTCAACAAGTTCAATTATCTGATTAAATGCTGTATTGCCTTGCGTTCGTCTAACTCTTAAAGCCTCAATAAAAGGCTGCAAAGCTGGCTCCACAAGAAAATAAAGAAAGTCATAGTCTTTTTTTCGTAGTTCATAGTAAATGTCTGGATCAGTCATTTGAAGTCTCTGAGACCTGTATATACTACGTTCCGCCATGCCTCCGGCTAATAAAATATTACCAACAACGCCACCTCTCAAGGCTATCATAAGCGAACTACGTTGAGCAATTGATGTTGCTATCTTCTTTGAAATTAATGAATTTGTAATAGCTCTACCCACTACCGATGCGCCTGTTTTAGCATAAAGGCCATCACGATTATTTTCAGGCACATATTGATTGAAATTTTCCAATACGGTTTCTATCGTCCTGACAAAGTTTTCATTTTGAAGAATTCCAAATCGGATAGCATTAATTAATCTAATACGTTCTGTTTCTCTGTTAAACCGAGAATCGGTATCAAAATACCCATAAGCAAGATAACCTAAATCTTGTGGAACCGATAAAACGCCATGAGTAAGACCTATGGCGGTATCAGGTGAAATGATAATTTTGGCTATACGCTTTGCTATCTCTGTGTAAGTAGTCATAAAGATTCCTTTCCTCTCATCTCCTGTTTGTCAGTCTATAGCCAAACCAGATAGAATTAAACATCACAACAAGGTTTTCCACCCTCGCGATGAGACAGCAATAAAATCATCCGCTCTACCCAACCTTGCACCAGCAAAGCGGAGGCAGTCTTCCCCCCCTGAATAAACGGCCACCAGCACCGAACATAAGCGTTGATATTGGTGTCGATTGTGGAAGAAGAGGAAGAAGAGGAAGAAGAGGAAGAAGAAATACCCGAAGAAATGGACTTGATTTAACCAAAACAGCCCGCCACTTTAATTGGTGGCCTGTTGTTCCGTGTAGTGAAAGCAAATAGTCTAAGCCATCATCTTTTTCCATAGGGCTTCCTGCCAATGTTATGACCAGATCATAACCCTAATTATGGCGAAGTCAAACAAAGACGAACAAATCCGCACCTCTACCCATCTTCGCCAACCGCCAGACCTTTTTAGCCAGCTAGCCCACGTTCTCACAGTCGTAAGATCCCGTTAATCGGATCTGGCTCGCGCTGGTTCTGACCACTTCCACCTTCAGGCTGGCCTTGCCCTGATGATTAAGCTGATCGATGCTCAGCATTCCCGGCGCTTTGGTATTCTTCACCAGCAGATGGATCTTCACGTTGTTATAATCTCCTTTTTTATCCGTAAAGGTGACTTTCTGCGTCCTGGCCCTGACGCCGTTGACGTAAATATCACCGTCCGGGTGTGGCGCTATATTGAAGGGGCCACACTGCATCGCCGCCCCGGCGCTAGAGGAGAAAAGAATGAAAAGAAGCAATCCCAGACTTTTTGTATTCATTGCATCAGTGACCCGAAGTTAAGAAAATTTTCCCGCTGAACATTACAGACTGTCCGTCAGGGCTATCATGCCGGATGACAGATAGCCTGAGTAGACATTTATTTTCTCAACGCTTCCAGCAAATCTTTTTCAAACAGACCGGAGGAAGAACATTCAGCCGGTTTGATTTTATCATTGCCATCCGGGGTGATTAATCCGGCAACGCCGCTAACCTGTACGGCAATATGCGTCCCCTCGCCCGCGCTCCAGGACTGGGCGACAATTCTGTAGCGCTCGGTGACATTTTGCGTCTGCTCGATCGTCGAACAGTCGAGATAAAGGCTGGCTAACGTTTCGTCGCTGCCAACGGCGGCCACCATCCCCACGGCTGGATTGTTAATCTCCGTTTTCAACCCTTTTTTCTGGAAAAAGAGTCCGATAGCGGAATGGATCTCCTCAGGTTTTCGGTTGCCAATTAGCGTAGCGTCTCCTTGTCCCGGCACGGTCTGCGCGCCACCACTGACGCTGGAAGCCTCAGCCGGTTGGTTGCCGGTTTTAGTTGGCCCGTAGACGGAAAGACAGCCCGTCAGAGGCAGGCTGATAATCACTAGCAAAATTTTTCTCATCAGATCACCGATAATAAAGCGTGGCACAGGAGCAGAGTAAACAAACCATAAAAATAACGGATAAATATCGCATATCATCCCTTAGCGGTAATAGGCCGCAATACAGCCGGACAAAGAGCAACAGAGCGTGCCTACCATAATTAACTTCAATGCCAATGCCTTTAGAAAAGGCCGTTTAATATTACCCTGACAAAATAAAGCCATATTTATCTCCCTATACAAGTCAAAGAATCCTCAGATAAAAAAGTGCATTGAATGATAAGGTGGGCATTATACGATTTAATAACCCCGCAATATTAATCACTCAGCGCAGGGACAATATATAAACCCGCAGACTAAATCAATCAATTTAATGCGATTCACGCCAGCTTATTCTACATTTTCGACTTTAATTAATTTCAGGGAAATTAATTATTTTAATAAAATTATTTACGCCACGCTGGCTCTACCTGCTCAATTATTGATTTTGCACATAAGAACCTCTGCGGTTGTGCCGGCAAATTAAAAAAATTGTCACGTTAAGAACGCATTAAAGCTAACATGAGGGGATTCAGAACAAGGAGAAGCCCTGATGCCCGCCACATTTACTCTGCGAATGTCCCACCGCGTCAGCGATGTTCTGCTGCCCGATATCAAAGCGCTGATCGCGCCCGAATCGATGCAGTTCTTCTCTAACGATCTGGATGAAGAGTGGCATTACACCCTGCTCTGTCAGCAGAGTGATGAAACCTGTTCGCTGGCGGTCTCAGCCATTCTGGTCTGGCGTCAGTTCAAGAGAATTCGCACAATGAACTACAGTAATCCCTCCTTTCATAAAGATCTTTCCAACAGTAGCGCAGCCGAGCTGTTCACGCTGCTAAAGATGCCGGGCGCCGTTTTGCACCTCTCCTGACGCGGAGTTCACGGCAGCTTTTTTGACTACGCAATGATTAGCCATCGTTATGTTAGCGTATTCCACTGATTGATTTTTGCGCCTGTCGCTAAGCTGGCGGGAAGTTCTTCTCGAATCAAGCTGGAGTTGCCAATGTCAGAAAAAGACCCGATTGTTGAACGTCTCACGGTGGAAGTGCTTGCCCTCAGGCATATCGTGCAGATGCTGATTGCCTATGGCAACGTGCCTACCGGCGGCAAGCTGAATAAATACCTGCAAAAAGTGGCTGATGACGCCGAACATCGCGACGATCGCCATGCCAATAAGGCCATCGCCGACGCGATTCGCAGCTATATTCAACAGTAAAAAGAAACCCGGAACAAATTATCTTAAGCTGACACTATTTGTACCGGGTTTAAGGGTTCAGGCTGTCTCCGTACCCCAAAAGGAGACCGTGATGAAAGATACCCTTGTCTGGCTCAGACAGCTAAAATTGAGCTATCAGCAGGAGCACCAGCCGAAAAAACTGTTCGGCCTGATTTATCTTACCCCCGCGCAGCGCTTCGCCATTCTGAAAGAAATTGTTTATCCCTTTGCTGAGGAAAACTCAGGACACTGAAAGCCAGTGCGAGTACCGCCATGGCGTGATGGTCAGCTATAAAGTTCTTTGACGATTGCGCCAGCGGGCAAAAAAACGTCGAAACGTAAAGCCCGATACGGGCAAATCTTGCCAAAATCCAGGCAATGTCTGAGTTGTCTTCATTGGATACAGACGTTACCCTTCGCAGCTTCCGTAGCGGGTTAGCCTGCTTACGACCGCCGCCCGTTCCACGATTTACTCAGGCCCGCGCGCTGAACGGCATTCTGGAAAGCTTGACTTAGAGGGAAGAAAAACATGCAACATTATATCCTTGGCTGGCTCAACGCCTTTAACCTGCCCTACGCACCGCTGATTGCGCTACTGGCCATACTTGGCATTATCCTGATTATTTCGCTGGTGGTGCACAGTCTGCTCCACCGTGCGCTACTGCCTTTTTTGCATCGCTATGCGGAAAAATCCTCGCACCGCTGGCCCAAATCCATCATCGATAAAAAGCTGTTCAGCCGCTTTATACTCTTATTGCAGGGCGTTTTGCTGGAAATACAGCTTGCGCTGTTTCTCGTCGGAAACGAGCCGATTTATCCGGTACTGATGGTCGCCAGCCAGCTGTGGATGATGATTTTCAGCCTGCTGATGTTCTTCTCGCTGCTGGACGTGTTTCTCGACCTGTCGGAGAACAGCGCGCTGGCCAGCCAGCTGCCTCTGCGCGGTATTTTCCAGAGCCTTAAGCTGATCGCCGCGCTGCTGATTGCGCTGATGGCTATTTCACTGCTGATCGGTAAATCTCCGCTGGTGCTGCTGACTGGTCTGGGTGCAATGACCGCGGTGCTGATGCTGGTGTTTAAAGACCCGATCCTCGGCCTCGTCGCCGGTATTCAGCTTTCGGCCAACAGCATGTTGAAGATCGGCGACTGGCTGGAGATGCCGAAATACAATGCTGACGGTGCCGTGGTCGATATCGGCCTGACCACCGTAAAAGTTCGCAACTGGGATAACACCATCACCACCATCCCGACCTATGCGCTGATTTCAGACTCCTTTAAAAACTGGCAGGCCATGTCTGAATCAGGCGGACGTCGGATTAAACGCAGCATTAATATTGATACCACCAGCATTCATTTCCTGTCTGACACAGAGATTGAGGAATTGAAGCGTGGGCAGCTGTTGACACCTTACCTTGAAGGTAAAGGAGAAGAAGTGGCGAGCTACAATGCTCAGCTGAGCTGCGACCTCACCACGCCGCTGAACGGCCGCCGTATGACCAACATCGGCACTTTCCGCGCCTGGCTGGAAGCCTGGCTGAGGGCGCATCCCCGCACGCATAAAGGCATGACGCTGATGGTGCGCCAGCTGGCGCCAGGCTCGGACGGTTTACCTGTTGAGATCTACGCGTTTACCAATACCACGGTATGGCTTGAGTATGAGAAGATTCAGTCCGATATCTTTGACCATATCTTCGCCGTGCTGCCGGAATTTGGCCTGCGCGTACACCAGACGCCGACCGGAAACGATATGCGTAATATGCGCATTGCCACGGCGGACTAGTCCCTGAAAATCGGGTCGCCCGCTGAAAAGGCGGCCCGCGAATGCACTTCACTGCCTTACGTCGCGCCATTCATACCGGCTGACAGGCATTTCATTCCGTCCTGGGGGCAGTTCATGCCCTAATCCCCCCGTCGCTGAAAGCCCCGACTTATCATGTGCTCAATTTCTTACACTTTCCCCCGGGAGCTTCTCATGAGCACACACCCCGTCAGCACAAGCGTTAACCGTACCCGCTGGTTAACCCTGTTCGGCACCATCATCACCCAGTTTGCGCTGGGTTCCGTTTATACCTGGAGCCTGTTTAACGGCCAGCTGTCGCACAAGCTGGAGGCGCCGGTCAGCCAGGTCGCCTTCTCCTTTGGCCTACTCAGCCTGGGACTGGCGATTGCCTCTTCGCTGGCCGGTAAGTTGCAGGAACGGTTTGGCGTGCGCAATGTCACTATCGGCGCAGGACTGCTGATGGCGGTCGGGTTTTATATGACCGCCCACGCCAACAACCTGTTTATGCTTTATCTGAGCGCTGGTGTGCTGGTCGGTCTGGCGGATGGCGCAGGCTACCTGATGACGCTGTCTAACTGTGTGAAGTGGTTCCCGGAGCGCAAAGGGTTGATCTCCGCCTGCGCCATCGGCGCATATGGCTTAGGCAGCCTGGGCTTTAAGTTTATCTGCGGCTTTTTGCTGAGCGTTTACAGCCTGGAAAGCACCTTCATGATCTGGGGCGCGCTGGCGATGGTGATGATCATGATCGGCGCGCTGTTTATGCAGGACGCGCCGAAACAGAAAAGCAGCGCTCAGGGCAGCAACAGCGCCCGCGATTTCTCACTGGCGGAAGCTATTCGCCTGCCGCAGTACTGGATGCTGGCGCTGATGTTCCTGACCGCCTGCATGAGCGGGCTGTACGTGATCGGCGTAGCCAAGGACATTGGCGAAGGTATGGTTCACCTGTCAACACAGACCGCGGCGAACGCCGTAACCATTATCGCGGTGGCAAACCTCAGCGGCCGTCTGATCCTTGGCGTGATGTCCGACAAGATGGCGCGCATCCGGGTAATCACCCTCGCGCAGATGGTTTCGCTGGTAGGGATGGGGATTCTGCTCTTCACCCAGATGAATGAAACAACCTTCTTTCTCTCCATCGCCTGCGTAGCCTTCAGCTTTGGCGGCACCATCACCGTCTACCCTTCGCTGGTCAGCGACTTCTTTGGCCTGAATAACCTGACCAGGAATTACGGACTGATTTACCTCGGCTTTGGCATCGGCAGCGTGCTGGGCTCGCTAATTGCTTCACTGTTCGGCGGCTTCACCGTGACCTTCAGCCTGATCATGGCGCTGCTGGTTATCTCGCTGATTATGTCAGCCACCATCCGCCTGCCGCACCGACAGGAAGAGGATGAGAAAGCGTTGCAACATGCATAGCCATCGATGACCGGGCGGCACCGCGCCCGGTCATCGCCCCGTTAAGGCACTGTCCGTAGCCGCTATTTCGCCTGAAACAGCGGCTCTGCGATTCCCGCCACCGCCACTCTCACCGCAAAAACATCCCCCGACTGGGGGTAGCGGGCCAATTCTTCGGCCGTACGATCTTCGCGCGAGCTGGTGATGTAGAGGGTTTTCAGATCGTTGCCGCCAAACGCCACCATCGTTGGCCAGCGCACCGGCAGCGGGATCTCATCTACAATACGGCCATCAGCGGGATTCAGGCGGATCACCCTTGAACCATCAAACATCGCCGCCCAGTAAAAGCCCTCGCTATCTACTGCCGCCCCGTCCGGCAATCCCCCCTCTTCCTGCACAAACCGCTGCAGGACTTCTCTTGGGCCGATCTCCCCCTGCTCATCCATCGGATAACGATACAGCACGCCGTTAGGCGTATCCGTATGGTACATCCAGCGGCTGTCCGGCGAGAACGCCAGCCCGTTGGAAATTTTGATCTCTTCCGCCTGAACCGTCAGCGTCAGGTGTTCATCCAGACGACAAAGCTTGCCGCCGTTACGATCCTGCGGCTCCCACAGGCTGCCGCACCAGAAGCGACCAAACCGGTCAACTCTGCCATCATTAAAGCGGCTGCGTGCGGCATCGCCAGGATTAGCCGCGACTCGCTGCGCGATCTGCCCCTGAGCGTCCAGCATACAAACGCCGCTGCGCAGCGCGGCGACAAATCCTCCCTGCGCATTCAGGCCAAAACAGCCAATATGCTCAGCCACCGGAAAAACCTGATGCTCGCCGCTCTGCGGATCGAAACGATGCAGCGCAGGCGCCAGGATATCGACAAAATAGAGCACCTGCTCGGCGACTGACCAGACGGGACACTCTCCCAGTTCGGCCTGAGCCGACAGCACGTTTTCCACCTTATAACGCATAGTTTCCCCTTAATTTGCATGGCTGGCCTAAGTTTACTGCATAATTACCGTCAGGTGCGGCTTCCGGTAAAATTGATTCGTATCAGGCTGGCGGCGGCGAAAAAGAATATTTTGAGAGCATTCTGGATAAAAAGCTTTTTTTTTCGGCGTTATCTTATTTATAATAAGTTAATTCAAAATAAGATTACTCTATGGTGAATTGTTTTGAAATATCTGCCTAAATAACTCTACAAAAGCGGCATTATTCCTCCACTTTTATCCCGTAACATTAGGATCATTGAAAAGTGAAGGAGTATTCACAATGAAAACACTGATTAAAGCAGTTTCAATTCTGGGCGTTATGCTGATGCTGAATGGCTGTATCATTCATGATGGACATCGGGGTGGTTATCACCATGGCGGCGGCTACCATCAGGGCTACAACGGCCCGCATCGGGGCTGGTAAGCGAGATTATAAGAGGGTGAGCGTGCTTACCCTCACGCGGGCAAAGCCTGCACACGGCAATATAAAAAAAGAAAGAGTAGAAAAGCATTGGGCGAGGAATTCCTCGCCCTTTTTCATTTAGCCTTTAATGCTGTAGTTACACTGATACCAGGCCTTCATTAATCCCGGCACCCTGCTTTCCTGCGGCTTAATAGCTTCCACTTTATCAAACCCGCGTTCTGAACAGTAGCGTTCCACATCCTCTTTCATGGCTATTTTATTAACCGTGGCGGGATTAAAACGATACTGCACGGTATTTACCGCAGGATCTTCATCAACTTTTTCAAATGCCCCTGGTTTACTGGAGGTGCAACCGGCCAATACCACCACAGCCAGCGCCAGAGCGCCAGTCACGATCTTGTTCATTTTAGCTCCTTCCATCGGTGCGTCATGATAACAGCCGGACTTCCTTCCACCATCGGAAAAGCCTGCATTTGCACATTTTTTACCGTGCCGTTGCATAGTTTTACCAATTGATTCAATTCAGGAAGCCGTCTGGCGCTATCGGGAAAGGGATGCGATTATCCCCTCAGACATGTTTTATGTCTGTAAACACCATGAATGACTTTGAATAACATTCTGTTATGCCCGCGGCGAGCGGGCTTTTTTTTGCGCTAAGTTCGCGTCACTGACCGGGATCATACGTAATACCCGGATGAAATGATTAGCCGGAAGTGCCAGAACGGACTGATAAAGGTCAATCATTATCACGCAGAATGTCGCTTTATCGGCTTTTGCCTCGCCGGAGCTTTGGCAGATCAGTCAACCCGAACGTCAACCAGAACCGGGCAGCTGGCCCGCTCAATTACCGCGGCGCTGACCGAGCCTTTCAGCAAGCGGTTAAAGGAAGAGAGATGGCGACGCCCCATAATAATCAGTGAGGCCGCCAGCTGATTGGCCTGAGCTACGATAGTTTCGGCGGACTCACCGGCCACCACGCGGCCCGTGGCGCGCAACCCGGCACGCTGAAGCTCAGCCAGCGCCTGCCGTACCGCGCCCTCGGCGGTGTTCTGTTCGTCCAGCGCGCAGCCAAAATCGCCGGGATCTTCGCCTGCCTCGATGACATAAGTCCCGGTGGTGTTGGCATAGCTGGCGTCGACACAACAAAGCACCACTACTTCGGCATCCAGCGCCAGCGCCTGCTCCGTTGCCAGCGCAACGACTTTACGGGCAATCGCTGAATTATCCACGGCGACTAAAAGCTTTTTCATCTCCCTCTCCTGTCAGTTACGAAGGGCCGCCTTGCCAATTTCGTCTACCAGCGCCTCTTTGCATTTCAGGATCTCTTCACGGTAGAGCGCCTCATGCTTCTGAAAACGGGTAGAGGGAACCAACAGGCTGATTGAAAAGCGGCCCAGAATGGTATCGATCGCCACCGCCATGGTGGAAATCCCCTCCAGCGTTTCGCCCCGGTCGTAGGATAAACCGGTGCGACGAATCTGCTGCAGGCGTTGTAACAGCTCCGGCAACGCTTTTACCGTCAGGTCGGTGATCGCCTCGTAAGCATCCCCAACCAGCGCGCGCGCCGCTTCGTCGCTGTCCAGCGCCAGCAGCGCTTTGCCGCCGGAGGTACTGTACAGCGGCAGGTTCAGCCCGATGCGGGGAACCACCCGCAATTCACGGTCGGCCACCACATAATGCACGATAGCCAGCTGAACTCCGCTCGCGCGAGCGAGCGAGACCGTCTCACCGGTGGCATCCGACAGCGCCTGCAGCCAGGGCTGGGCAATCGCCACCACGTCGGTATGAATAGTCGCAATCAGGCGCAGCAGCGCTGGCCCCAGCCGAACGCCTCCGGCGCCAGGACCTGGGCTGCGAACCAGCTGAACAGAGTCCAGAGCCGCCACAATCCGCTGCACGGTGGAACGGGGTAAATCTACCGCCAGAGCGATCTCGCCCAGACTCATGCCGTCAGGCCTGTCGCCCAGCGCATTTAATATCTTTGCCGCCCGCGAGATAACCTGGATTCCACCAGTTCGCTCTTCTTCACGCAGTGTAGAGAGATCAGACATACTCGTTTGCTCCTTGCTGGATGCCGCTACTTTAGCACTATTTTACCGTTTCCGGCAGACTGTATCGCATTGCAATACAGAGATTCACCATGTAATATCAACTCATATCGTACCGCAATGCAATACAGT
The DNA here is from genome assembly GCF_000773975.1 of Erwinia typographi. Lineage (GTDB taxonomy): Bacteria > Pseudomonadota > Gammaproteobacteria > Enterobacterales > Enterobacteriaceae > Erwinia > Erwinia typographi. The sequence continues at coordinate 27,398 of NZ_JRUQ01000111.1, read as the reverse complement.
GAATCGCAATCCCTCACTTTCCCTGACGGAGCCCCGCTATGACTGCGCAACCCGCAGCATCACCCGCTCCCCATCCTTTTACCCTGCGCCTTGCGCTGGGACTGGTGGGCGTGCTGATTGCCGCGCTGACTTCTGGATTAAACGACCGCATAACCGACCTGGCGCTGGCGGATGTACGTGCGGCCATAGGTTTTAGCTACGACCAGGCGAGCTGGATAACCTCGGCCTATCAGGCCGCGGAAGTCGCGGCGATGATCATCTCGCCCTGGCTTGCGGTGACCTTTTCCCTGCGGCGCTTTACCCTGACCGTAGCCAGCGGGTTTGCCGTGGTGGGCGCGCTTCAACCTTTCGCGCCAACGCCGGACCTGTTTATCACCCTGCGGGTCATTCAGGGGATTTTTGGCGGGGCGCTGCCGCCGATGCTGATGACCGTGGCGCTGCGCTTTCTGCCGCCCACCATCAAGCTTTATGGCCTGGCCGCCTATGCGCTCACCGCAACTTTTGGGCCGAATATTGCCGCTTCGCTGGCGGCATTCTGGACTGATGCCGTCGGCTGGCGGTTCGTGTTCTGGCAGGTGGTGCCCTTAATCCTGCTGGCGAACGTGCTGATTAGCTGGGGACTGCCGCAGGACCCAACGCGTTTTGAACGTTTTAAGCAGATCGACCTGCTCGGTATGCTAACCGGCTGCGGCGGCATTGCGCTGCTGATCCTGGCGCTGACCCAGGGCGAACGGCTGGACTGGCTGAACTCCCCGCTGATAGCCGCCATGCTGCTGGCTTCGCTGGCGCTGCTGATCGTGTTTTTCATTAACGAGTGGTTCCACCCGCTGCCGCTGTTCAAGCTACAGATGCTGGAGCGAAAAAATCTGGCGCACGGACTGCTGGTGCTTGCCGGCGTGTTGCTGGTCAGCCTTTCCGGATCGGCACTCCCCTCGGCTTATTTCGGCCAGGTTGAAGGCTTTCGCACCGTGCAGTTTGCCCCGCTGGCGCTGGCTATCGGCCTGCCGCAGCTGATTATTGCGCCGCTGATGGCGACCCTGCTCAACCTGCGCTGGATTGACTGCCGCTGGATGCTGATTTGCGGCGTCGGTTTGCTGTGCCTCTCCTGCCTGATGGGAATGCAGCTGACCAGCGAGTGGTCACGGCAGAATTTCTGGCTGATTCAGCTGCTACAGGCTTTCGGCCAGCCGATGCTGATCCTGCCGGTGCTGATGAGCGCCACCAGCGTGGTACAGCCGCCTGAAGGGCCTTACGCCTCGGCGATGTTCAATACCGTTCGTGGTTTTTCCAGCGTAGCGGCCAGCGCTCTGGTGGAAAATTTCCTGACCCACCGGGAGAAGTTTCACTCGCACACGCTGGTCGATAATTTGGGCAACCGGCCGTGGTCGATCACCGCAGAGAATTCTACCAGCGCCAGCAGCCTGCAACCGCTGCTGCCGGACGGCAGCGCCAGCTCAGTCGAAAACCTGAGCCATTTCGCCACCCTGCTGAAGCATCAGGCGACGATCCTCAGCATCAGCGATGCCTATCTGCTGATTATCGGCTTCGCGCTGCTGCTGGTTCTGCTCACCCTCTGGCTGCCTGAGCGCGTCTGGCCGCCGCAAACTCTTCTTCAACAAGTCGCTAAAGCAACGAGATAATAATATGAGCTTCACACCTGCAAAAAGAACCTTAACGTTAGTGGTACTGTTACTGATCCTGCTGGGGATGGCCTTCTTTGTCTGGTCAGCCATGAATCGCCACCAGGCGCGCACGGACGATGCGGTAGTCACGGCGGATTACACCTCCGTTGCGCCAAAAGTGTCGGGTTACATTCGCACGGTCAACGTTGCTGACAACCAGCAGGTAAAGGCGGGAGACGTGCTGGCGACCATTGACGATCGCGATTATCGCGTCGCGCTGGAAACGGCCGAAGCGAACCTGCAGGTCAGCCAGGCGAAGCTGACCAGCGTTGAGGCCCAGCTCGAACAGCAGCAGGCCGCGATTGCGCAGACCGACGCCGCCGTCAGCGCCAGCGAAGCCACGCTCAACTACGCCGGGCAAAATGCCGAGCGCTATCGCCGCCTGCTGAAAACCGGTACGACCACTGCCGATGAGCAGCAGAAAACCTATGCCACCCTGCGTGAAGCGGCAGCCCAGCTTCGCCAGAGCCAGGCCGCCGCATTGTCCGCGCGTAAAGAAGTGGGCATTTTGCAGGCCAGCGTTAAGCAGGCCAGCGCTGACATTGCCGCCTCTACCGCCAGCGTCGACCAGGCGCGCCTGAACCTTTCCTACACCCTGATTACCGCGCCGATTGCTGGTTCCGTTGGGCAGCGCTCGGCTCGTCAGGGGGCGTGGGTTGCCGCCGGTACACGGCTGCTGGCGGTGGTGCCGCTCCAGCAAACCTATGTCGTGGCGAATTTCCTTGAGACGCAGCTGGGTGACGTTAAGCCGGGCCAGGGCGTGTCCGTAGCGGTGGATGCCCTGCCGGGCGTGACGCTTCGCGCACATGTGGACAGCATCGCGCCAGCCACCGGCTCAACGTTCGCGGCCATTGCCGCCGACAATGCCACGGGGAACTACACCAAGGTTGTTCAGCGTCTGCCGGTAAAAATTGTGTTTGAGCCAGAGCAGGCCGATTTGGCTCGTTTGCGGGTTGGGATGTCCGTGGTGCCGGAGATAGAAACGCCGTAATAAGGCTTCAGTTAACGCGATCGGCTTTATTTTGCCAAACAGAGCGCGTAAATTAGCGTACGATCCTGCTATGAGCTTCTCATGGCTACCTGATACGGCAGAGCTTTGCGCCCTGTGGTATTGCATCTGTTCGCGTTACGCAGGCCCGGGATCGTCCCATCCCAGGCGCTCAGAGGAGTTGTTCGGTGAAATACGCTTTTATGGGAATCGCTTTTATCCTGTTGCTATGGATTGGCACGTTCTATCTGATGACCTGAACCCCACCAGGGCTTATTCAGCGGGGCAGGCCCGGTCAGCCTGCCCCGGTCTTCACACTTCTTCTTCGTTAACTTTTACTGAACCCGGTAAAATCCCGTCGGCACGGAACATTGATTTAATCCCTCTGACCGCCTGACGGATCCGATCGCTGTTTTCAATCAGCGCAAAGCGCACATGGCTGTCGCCGTAGTCACCAAAACCGATCCCTGGCGAGACGCAAACTTTGGCCTCCTGCAACATATGCTTGGCAAATTCCAGCGATCCCATCTGCGCGTAGTGGTCGGGAATTTTCGCCCAGACGTACATTGACGCTTTGGGAACATCGACCATCCAGCCCGCCTCATGCAGCCCTTTGACCAGCACGTCACGCCGCCGCTTGTACTGCTCAGCAATCTCCTTCACGCACTGCTGATCGCCCTCCAGCGCCGCAATCGCCGCCACTTGCAGCGGAGTGAAGGTGCCGTAGTCATGGTAGCTTTTGATCCTGGCCAGCGCGGCCACCAGCTCTTTGTTGCCGACCATAAAGCCAATACGCCAGCCCGCCATATTGTAGCTTTTCGACAGCGTAAAGAACTCTACCGCCACGTCCCGCGCGCCGGGGACTTCCATAATCGAAGGGGCTTTCCAGCCATCGTAGACGATATCGGCATAGGCCAGATCGTGAATGACCAGCACGTTATACTGCTTCGCCAGCGCGATCACGCGCTCGAAAAAGTCCAGCTCCACGCACTGCGCCGTCGGGTTTGACGGGAAGCCGAGGATCATCATTTTCGGTTTGGGGTAGCTCTCGCGGATCGCCCGCTCCAGCTCGTTAAAGAAATCCACGCCGGCCACCAGCGGAACCGAACGAACCTGGGCGCCGGCAATCACCGCGCCGTAGATATGAATCGGATAGCTTGGATTAGGAACCAGCACGGTATCGCCATGGTCGAGCGTAGCCAGCATCAGGTGAGCCAGCCCCTCTTTCGAGCCGATGGTGACAATAGCTTCCGACTCCGGGTCGATCTCCACCTGGTAGCGGTCAGCATACCAGCGGGAAATAGCCCGGCGAAGACGCGGGATACCGCGCGAGGTGGAGTAGCCATGCGTGTCGTCACGCTGGGCTACGGAACAAAGTTTTTCCACGATATGCGGCGGGGTCGGCCCGTCCGGGTTACCCATGCTGAAATCGATAATGTCTTCGCCACGACGGCGCGCCGCCATTTTGAGTTCGGCGGTGATGTTAAACACATAAGGGGGAAGACGTTCAATACGGGAAAAACGACGAGCGGAGCTGCTGTCAGCCATAGGATCCTCTGATTTACGTTAGCGCCCGGACCGTCCGAGCGACGCTGACCAGAAACTGGTCGAACAACGAACATAGCGTAGAGTCAGCAGCCCTGTCGAGAGGGCGGAATAAAATATTTTTAAACGTCGTTTTTCAGTCGTCCGAACACCCAATCGTTCACCCATTGCCCGCGCAGCAGATAATTATCCCGCAGGGTTCCCTCGAGCCTGAAGCCATTTTTCTCCAGCACGCGCCGCGACGCCCAGTTGCCCTCCACCACCTGCGCCTTGAGCTTGTGGAATTCACAGTGCCCGAACAGGTAAGTGACCAGCGCGCCCAGCGCCTCGCTGCCGTAGCCGCAGCCATAGTGGTTGCTGAGAAAAGAATAGCCCACTTCCGCCTGGCGATACGGCACCCATTCAGCGTTGACGCCAATCAGGCCAACCGCTTCGCCGCTGCTTTTCAGCCTGACCGTCAGACAGAGCATGTGGAAGCTGGTGACCTGCCAGGGCATCAGCCGATCGCTGAAGCGCTGGCGGATATCGGCCAGCTGCGGCACGGCGCTGATAAATTCCATGCTGGTTTTATCGGTATGGACCCGATGAAAAAGCGGCCAGTCTTCGGGCTGGAGCTTCATCAGCTGTAGCCGTTCGGTAATCAGGTGCATAGTCTCCTCACAAAAGGGGAAGCTTTATGAAAACTTCGCCTCTTTTAATTTCCGCTTTTATCGCCTGTAATTCACACAAGCCCTACATAAACATAACGAGATTTTTACAGGAGAATCCCTATGTCTTCCCTCACTATTGACAATATCCCACAGGCCATCGCCACCATTAAGCATCAGCTGCGTCAGGCGCTGCCCAACTATCGTGAAGTGTTTGAGCAGGTCGATGAAAACATCCGCGAGCAGATCAACGAGCTGAACCAGCTACAGCAGCGCGGCGAAAACCCGGTTCCCCAGCTCCATGCTGAAGACATTCTCCAGCAGAGGGTTACCGCAGAGCAAAAAGCCCAAATCCTGCGGCGCGGCTGCTGAGTGATCCACGGCGTATTTCCCCGGCAAACCGCTGAGGGGTGGAACGAGGAAATTGGCCGCTATCTTGATGACAACGGCTTTGTCGACCGCCTGAAAAATGCCGCAGAAGATAACTATTTCGGCGATCTTAAGCAGGGAAAGCCGCAGATTTACGGCATTTACTGGTCAAGGCCGCAGGTTGAGGCCCGCCAGCATCAGCGTATGAATGCGGTTCAGGTGTTTCTGAATTCCCTTTGGCAGGCCGAAAGCCAGGGGAAACAGCATTTCGATCCCACCCGCATCGTCAGCTATGCCGACCGCACCCGCCGCCGCCCTCCGCACTCCGGCTCGCTTGGCCTTTCGCCGCATATTGACGGCGGCTCGATTGAGCGCTGGCTGGATGAGAATTTCCGCCACGTATACCGTCACGTTTTCAGCGGTAACTGGCAGCAATATAACCCATTCGATGGCGAAATGCGCACGGAGGTCCGCGAATTTGCCTCTCCGGCAGTTTGTTCAATGTTCCGCACGTTCCAGGGTTGGACGGCGCTTACCCCCCAGCGAAAACACGGCGGCACGCTCAATTTGCTCCCGATCGCCAACGTGATGGCGTGGATTTTATTGCGCGCCCTGCAGGATGACGTGCCGGATGACGATCTCTGCGGCGCGGCACCGGGTCGGGCGCTCTCTGTCAGCGAAAAATGGCATCCCCTTTTGCTGAGTAGGATTTCCCCAATTCCAGATATGGAACCCGGCGATACCGTGTTCTGGCACTGCGACGTGATCCATTCGGTGGAAAATGAACATCTGGGCGAGGTCGACAGCAACGTAATGTACATTTCAGCCGCGCCCTGGTGCGAGAAGAATGCCGCCTACCTGAAACGCCAGTGGCCGGCATTTGTCGACGGTCGATCGCCGCCGGACTTTGCGGCCGATGACTTTGAGGTCGATTTTTCAGGACGGGCGACGGAAGCCATGCTGACGCCGCTGGGTAAAGGCCAGATGCAATAATCGCTTAATATTGATCTGAACGGGTATTGGGGCAAATCATTGCTCCGATACCTGGCACATCCCGCCCGCATTCCCTATCATAGTCCTTTCCCCTCTTTCTTCCGCCGAGGCGCCCGTGCACTCGATGTTCGATATGCTGCTTGCCGTGTTGGATCGCGCTGCGCTGATGCTGATCTGCCTGTTTTTTATGACCCGCACGCGCCATTTCCGCCAGCTACTGCAAAAGGATCAGCACTCGCGCCAGGAGCTGATGGCGGTCACCGCGATCTTTTCGCTGTTTGCCCTGTTTGGCACCTGGAGCGGCATCAACGTTGACGGCTCGCTGGTTAACGTGCGCACTATTGCTATCATGTCCGGCGGCATTCTTTTTGGCCCCTGGGTGGGCATTATTACCGGCGTGGTTGCCGGTCTGCATCGTTTTCTGATTGATATCCACGGCGTCACCTCCGTTCCCTGCCTGATCACCAGCATTATCGCTGGCGTGATCTCCGGCTATATCAACCTCAAAGTGCTGAAAGAGAAGCGCTGGAGCGTGGGGATTATTGGCGGGATGCTGTGCGAATCCCTGACCATGATCCTGATCGTCTTCTGGGCGAAGCCTACCAACCTGGGGTTGGAAATCGTCTCTGAGATTGCCGTCCCGATGATCCTTGGCGCGGTGAGCATCGGCCTGATTGTGCTGCTGGTCCAGAGCGTGGAGGGGGAAAAGGAGGCGATTGCCGCCAGGCAGGCCAAGCTGGCGCTGGAAATCGCCAACAAAACGCTGCCGCTGTTCAGGCAGGTTAACAGTCAGTCCCTGCGCCAGGTTTGCGACATCATCCGCGATGATATCAGTGCCGATGCGGTCGCCATTACCAATAAAAACCAGATCCTCGCCTATGTCGGCGTTGGCGAAGCCAACTACCATAACGGCGACGATGAGATCAGCCCGACGACCGCCAGATCCATCGCCAACGGCGAGATAATCATTAAAAATAACGATGAGGCGCACCGCACGCCGGAAATTCACTCGATGATCGTCATCCCGCTTTGGGAAAAAGGCGAAGTGACCGGCACGCTGAAAATTTATTACCGCCACGCGCACCGCATCACCTGGTCGCTGAAGGAAATGGCGGTTGGGCTGTCGCAAATTATCTCAACCCAGCTGGAGGTTTCCCGCGCCGAACAGCTGCGTGAGATGGCGAACAAAGCCGAACTGCGGGCGCTACAGAGTAAAATTAATCCCCATTTTCTGTTTAACGCGCTGAACGCCATTTCGGCCTCCATCCGTATTAATCCGGATACCGCCCGAATGCTTATTACCAACCTGTCGCGCTATCTGCGCTATAACCTTGAGCTGAATGACGATGAGATCATTGATATCAAGAAAGAGCTGTACCAAATCAAAGATTATATTGCCATTGAACAGGCTCGCTTTGGCGACAAGCTGACGGTGATCTATGACATCGATGAGGAGGTGAACTGTTCGCTCCCCAGCCTGCTGATCCAGCCGCTGGTCGAGAACGCGATCGTGCACGGTATTCATCCCTGCCGCGGAAAAGGCGTGGTGACGATCAGCCTGAAAGATCAGGGCGACAGGGTGAGGATTTCGGTGCGCGATACCGGCAACGGCATCAGTGAAGAGGTGATGGCGCGGGTGGAAAAGAATGAGATGCCGGGCAATAAAATCGGGCTGCTCAACGTTCACCACCGCGTAAAGCTGCTTTACGGCGAGGGCCTGCACATTCACCGGCGGAGTCCGGGCACGGAAATCGCCTTCTATATCAGCAAGAACGGCACCGCGCTCCCTACCAGCGAAAGCGTCTCTCTGCGGGCATAACGCCCTGCTAACTGCGGGATAAAGATGTGAAAGCGATAATAGTTGAAGACGAATTTCTGGCGCAGCAGGAGCTAAGCTGGCTAATCCGCCAGCACAGTCAGCTGACGCTGGAAGCCACTTTTGATGATGGCCTGGACGTACTGAAGTATTTGCAAAACCACCAGGTGGACGTGATCTTTCTGGATATCAATATTCCCTCGCTGGACGGCGTGCTGCTGGCGCAAAACATCAGCAAATTCGCGCAGAAGCCGCTGATCGTTTTTATCACCGCTTATAAAGAACATGCGGTTGACGCCTTTGAACTGGAAGCGTTCGACTACATTCTCAAGCCGTATCACGAGATGCGTATTATTACTATGCTGCGCAAGCTGGAGAACACGCTGCACCAGGCCGGGCAGCACAGCAGTCCCGAAGCCCTGCGCAGCCCGGTGCACACCATCAACCTGGTCAAAGACGAGCGGATTATCGTTACCGATATCAACGATATCTACTATGTCGAAGCCCATGAAAAAATGACCTTTGTCTACACGCGGCGGGAAGAGTATGTGATGTCGATGAATATCACCGAATTTTGCAGCCGACTGCCGGAAGAGGTTTTTTTCCGCTGCCATCGCTCTTACTGCGTGAACCTCAGTAAAATCCGCGAGATCGAACCCTGGTTTAATAACACCTATATGCTGAAGCTAAGGGATCTGGAATTTCAGGTGCCGGTCAGCCGCAGCAAGGTGAAAGAGTTTCGCCAGCTGATGCGGCTGTAGCAGGACAGGGAAATTCAGGGCCGGGAAAGCGGCCCTGATAAGGAGTTACAGCACGCTGCCCAGCGTCTGGCGCAGGTGCGCACCGGCACCCAGCAGGCCCGGCTGATCGTGGGTAATCAGGAACACAGGGATATTCTGCACGTAATCCTTAAAGCGGCCTTTGTCTTCAAAAGCGGCACGAAAGCCGGAGGATTTGAAGAACTCAAGGAAGCGAGGCACGATGCCGCCCGCGATATACACGCCGCCGAAGGTGCCAAGATTCAGCGCGAGGTTGCCGCCAAAGCGCCCCAGGATCACGCAGAACATCGCCAGCGCGCGGCGGCAGTCGGTGCAGCTGTCTTCCAGCGCCCGCTGCGACACGTCTTTCGGCTTCAGATTTTCCGGCACCCGGTCATCTGATTTAACAATCGCCCGATAGAGGTTCACCAGTCCCGCGCCGGACAGCACCCGCTCTGCCGAGACGTGGCCCAGTTCGGCCCGCAGGACTTCGAGGATCAGATCCTCCTCTTCGCTGTTGGCCGCGAAATCAACGTGGCCGCCCTCGCCCGGCAGGCTTACCCAGCGCTTATCGACATGCACCAGATGGGCCACGCCCAGCCCGGTTCCCGCGCCGTAAACCGCCACGGGTTTGTCCTTCACCGCTTTATCGCCGCCGAACTGCATAACGTCATCGTCGGACAGCATCGGGATCGCCATGGAAACCGCAGTGAAATCGTTGATGATTTCCAGATGCTCAAAGCCGAGGTTGGCTTTCATTTTGCTGGTGGAGAAGGCCCAGTCATGGTTGGTCATCTCAACCCAGTCGTCGGTAATCGGACAGGCAATAGCGATACAGCCGTCAACGATCTCCTGCTGCTGCTCATCCAGATAGAAGCGGATCACGGCTTCAAGGCTATCGTAGTCTGCCGTGGAGAAAGTTTTGGCCTGTGAAAGAGCGCCGTTTTCGACATCACACAGCGCCAGGCGGGCATTGGTGCCGCCAACATCACCTACCAAAGCATACTTAGTCATTATTGTTTTGCTCCGCTTACGTCATTTAAACACACTATAAAATTCCCCCACTCAAACAACAACGCCCACCAGTCAAAAGGCGCACGCTAAACGCCTACCTTACCTGCCCGTCGCGTCCTTGCCCACGGGCATCAATCTGAATTCTGTAACATTATGCGGAATTACGCTTGTTCAGCGCCGCCGTCACTGCCTGAAGCAGCGGCGGCACATCCAGCGGCGGCAGCACCACCTCCACCAGCGACAGTCGGCGGCTTTGCCTGATAACCTGCATAACTTCAGCCAGTTGCACCGTCTGCATCACCCGCCAGCTCTGCGCCGGACAGTTGAGGCTGAATGCCTGAGGCAGCTGCGTCCAGTTCCAGGCGGCTATATCATTGTAGCGCTGATGCTCTCCGTGGATCGCCCTTTCCACCGTATAGCCGCCATTATTCAGAATGAAGATGACGGGTTTCATGTCGTCACGCAGTATCGACCCCAGCTCCTGAATGGTCAGCTGAGCAGAACCGTCGCCGCTCAGCAGCACTACGCGTCGATCCGGGCAGGCTATCTGCGCGCCATAGGCCGCCGGTAGCGTATAGCCAATTGAGCCCCATAAGGGCTGAGTGATAAAGGTGACGCCCTCCGGTAATCTCAGGGCCGCCGCGCCAAACGCCGCCGTTCCCTGATCCGCCAGCACGATATCCCCCGGCTGGAGAAAATCCTGCATCGCCTGCCAGAAGGTATTCTGCGTCAGGGTATCGGAAGGCGTTTCATTAAGCGGCGGCGGTGAAGCCAGCGGCGCTGACCATTGCGGCGCATAGCGTTCCAGCAGAGGCTGTAGCGCGCTGAGGGCGGCGGCCATCGGCAGTTGAGCAAAGGTTTGCTCTCCAATCCGGCTGCTGAACAGACCAATATCAATCGTTTTCTGCGGGTCTGTCTGCTGAGTGAACCCGGCGGTAATCGTATCCGTGTAAAGAACGCCAACGGCGATCAGCAGATCGTTTTGCTCAATCAGCTGCCGCGTTTTGCCCGCGCTTGCGGCTCCGGCATAGGTGCCCGCAAAGCCCGCCAGTTGCTCCGGCAGCACGCCTTTGCCCATTAACAGCGTGGCAAAGGTCATCGGCGTGTCGGTCAGTATCTGCCGCAGGAGCGGCTGCTGCCCTGCCCTGTCGGCGAGGAAGTCGGCCAGCAGCGCCACGCTTTTCGCCGACGCCAGCAGCTGTTCAGCCGCGTTGGCAAAGGCTACTTTTACCGCCGGGTCGCAGGGTGTCGCCAGCGGCAACGGGTCGTCCGGCGGCGAAATTTCCGCCACGGCAACATCGGTGGGGAGGTAGAGATAGACCGGACGATGCTCACGCAAGGCGGTGAGCAGCAAACGATCGATTTCCCCGGCGGCGTTTTCTGGCGTCAGCACGGCCTGAGCAACGGTGACCTCCTGCGACATCCGCAGGAAGTGCTGATAGTCGCCGTCGCCCAGCGTGTGGTGAAGCAGCAAACCATCCCGTTCGGCAGCCCGCGAAGGCGCCCCGACAATGTGGACCACCGGCAGATACTCCGCAAAGCTTCCGGCGACGCCGTTCAGCGCGCTTAGCTCGCCAACCCCGAAGGTGGTCAGCAGCGCCGCCGCCCCGCGACAGCGCGCGTAGCCATCTGCGGCATAGGCGGCATTTAACTCATTCGCGCATCCAACCCAACCGATATCGGCGCTGTTAATCACCGCGTCCAGAAATTGCAGATTGTAATCGCCCGGCACGCCGAACAGATGCCCCATCCCGGCGTCCTTTAATCGACACAACAGATACTCGCCAACGGTCCGATTCCGCATGGATTTCCTCTCAGTTAAAGGTGCGTTTACTTGAGTATTGTCGATATTGTTCACCACGTTAGCGACTTTCCTGCGGCCAACTGGCAACCCGGCGTTACGCTTCGGAATTTTCTCCAAGTTTTGATCTTTCGCGCGAACAGGTTCGGTGTAACCGTATACACTGCTATGCTCTATACGGAAACCATCCCCCACTGAACAGGATTTATTCATGGTTTATCAGGCAGATGCAGAACGTTATCAAAAAATGACCTACCACCGCTGTGGACGAAGCGGCCTGAAACTGCCCGCCATTTCGCTGGGCCTGTGGCACAACTTCGGCGACAGCACCCGCGTGGAAAACAGCCGTGAGCTGCTGCGCCATGCTTTTGATAACGGTATCACCCACTTCGATCTGGCCAATAACTATGGCCCACCGCCGGGCTCCGCCGAGGAAAACTTTGGCCGCATCCTACGGGAAGACTTCGCGCCCTACCGCGATGAGCTGATTATCTCTTCTAAAGCGGGCTACACCATGTGGGAGGGTCCCTATGGCGACTGGGGATCCCGCAAGTATCTGATTGCCAGCCTTAATCAGAGCCTTAAGCGCATGGGGCTGGACTATGTGGATATTTTTTATCACCACCGCCCGGACCCGGAAACCCCGCTGGAAGAGACCATGAGCGCGCTGGACCATATCGTGCGCCAGGGAAAGGCGCTGTATATCGCGCTCTCTAACTATCCGGCAGCGCTGGCGGCCGAAGCCATTGGCATTCTCAAGCAGCTGGGCACGCCTTGCCTGATCCATCAGCCAAAATACTCGATGTTCGAACGCACGCCGGACAATGGCCTGCTCGACGTGCTGATTAAAGAGGGCGTTGGCAGCATCGCCTTCTCTCCCTTAGCCGGCGGCGTCCTGACCGATCGTTATCTTAACGGCATTCCTGAGGATTCGCGCGCCGCCAGCGGCAGCAAGTTCCTCAGCGGCGACCAGCTGACGCCGGAAAAAATGGAGAAAGTCAGGCAGCTTAACGCGCTCGCGCTCCAGCGCGGACAGAAGCTTTCTCAGATGGCGCTGGCCTGGGTCCTGCGTGAAAACCGGGTGACCTCAGTGCTGATCGGCGCCAGCAAAACCAGCCAGATTGACGATGCGGTGGGTATGCTGCAACAGCGTGAGTTCAGCCAGGCCGAACTGGATAAAATCAGCCGCATTCTTGGCTAATCTCCGTCCCGCCGCCTCCTGCGGCGGGATTTATAGATAAATCTCAAATCCCACCTTTACCCAGCTTTTCAGATTCCCCCAGGCGCAACGGCAGTGAACTCTTTATAATGTTGGCAACACAACGGAGCAGTAAAACCGTTGATAAGGAGATCCGATGAAACGTTTATTACTTGTTGCCGCTTTGCTGGCAAGTTTATCCCCGTTGGCGATGCACACAGCGCAAGCCGACAGCGCCAGAATCACCCTGGCGCCTGGCGTTACTCTGCACATTGGCGACCGCGACCCGCGCGGTTACTACTGGGATGGCGGACGCTGGCGCGACGATCGTTACTGGCACCGCAATTACCGCTATGACGAAGGTCGCTGGTGGCGACACGAGCAGTGGCGACGTCACGAAGAGATGCGCCGCCACCAGCAGTGGGAACGCCAGCGCCGTTATGAGCGGGAGCGGGAGTACGAACGCCGCAGGCATGACCGCGAGTACCGCCGTCATGAGTGGGAACGCCATCATGAGAGAGATCGCCATCACTGATCGAAAAAGCCGACCCTGTGGTCGGCTTTTTTATTTCGCACTGGACAAACTTATTTCATCTCAAGCGCTACGCCTGCTGACGCTGATTTACAGCCCGAGCGCCATGGCGACCAGCAGGTAGAGATTCAACGCCACCACCACCAGCACGATCGCCTTACCTATCCACTGCATCAGGGGAGGATTCACCATATCCCCCATCAGCTCGCGGTTACCGGTGAAAGCCAGCAGCGGCACCAGCGCCAGCGCAATGCCGAAGCTCAGCAGGACCTGGCTCATCACCAGGATACGCGTTGGCTCCCAGCCTGCCATTATCACGATAAAAGAGGGCAGCATGGTGATAACCCGGCGAACCAGTAACGGAATGCGGACGTGAATAAAGCCCTGCATAACAACCTGCCCCGCCATGGTTCCCACCACGGTGGACGATATGCCAGCCGCCAGCAGGCTAAGCCCAAACACCATCGCGGCCGCGCGGCCCAGCAATGGATCCAGCGTCAGATAGGCTTGATCCAGATCGGCAATACCGGTGTGTCCGCTAAAGTGAAAGGCCGCCGCCGCCGTCGCCATCATAGCCAGATTGACGAAGCCAGCGATGGTCATGGCTATCGCCACGTCCAGCTTGGTAGAGGAGTAGCGCTGCTCGCGCGAGCCGCCGTCCGGGCTTTGCGTCAGCGAAGAGTGCAGATAAATCACATGGGGCATAATAGTGGCCCCCAGCACGCCAGCCGCCAGCAGCACCGCATCGGCAGTGGGCAGCGACGGCACCGCCAGCCCCTGAACCAGATCGGCGATTTTCGGCTGGGAGAAAAACAGTTCAATCACGTACGCCGCCGCCACAAACAGCAGCAGCCCGCCAATCACCAGCTCCAGCGGCTTTTGCCCCCGGCTTTGCAGCATCAGGATCAGGAAAGTGGCCACGCCGGTCAGCACCGCGCCCTGTAGCAGGCTGACGCCGAAAATCAGCTTGAAGCCAATCGCCGCGCCGATAAACTCCGCGAGATCGGTCGCCATGGCGATAATTTCCGCCTGCACCCAGTAAAACCAGACGGCAGGACGAGGGAAACGATCGCGGATATGCTCAGCAAGGTTTTTACCGGTCGCAATTCCCAGCTTGGCTGACATCAGCTGGATTACCATCGCCATCACGTTAGCCCAGACCACCACCCACAGCAGTTTATAGCCATAGGAAGCGCCCGCCTGAATATTGGTGGCAAAGTTACCAGGGTCGATATAGCCAATAGCCGCGATAAATGCAGGCCCCATCAACGCAAATTTGATTTTGCGCGACCCGCGAATCGTTTGCTCTACTGTGCGGCCTTCAAACATTGTTGTACCCCTGCTAAAACCCTGATGAGATCATTGTCTTTTAAATGATAATGATTATCAAGCGCATTTGAATGGGTTTCAGTTATCGCTCTGATAGCCAGTACTAAGAAATATAGCAATGGCTATACCTTAAAACCAAACTACCCTATAGCTAAAAATTGAGCAATCACTTTTTGTGCGACAATAAAAGCATACCCTTTCACTGGGTGGGGTGTTTTTTTAAACAGTATCAGGATGTGATCGGGCGAATGGTTCCGTCGGGAACGGTGATAGGTAATTGTTATATTGTGTTCCAGGTCTCGTTTTTCGGCTTCTTGTTACATAGAATGTGCAGCGAAATATAACATCCTTCAAAAATGGAGCATACATGTCAGGCATTTTTCATTTTGCTTTGGCGCTGGTGATGGTAGCCGTACTGGCCCTGCTGGTCAGTACCGATCGGAAAAACATCCGCGTACGTTTTATTATACAACTTCTGGTTATCGAAGTGCTGCTTGCGTGGTTCTTCCTTAACTCAGAAGCTGGACTTGGATTTGTTAAGGGATTTGCAGGTCTGTTCGACAAACTGCTGAGCTATGCCGCGCAGGGAACCAATTTTGTTTTCGGCAATATGAACGACAAAGGCCTGGCGTTCTTCTGGCTCAACGTGCTGTGCCCTATCGTGTTTATTTCTGCACTGATCGGGATTCTCCAGCACTTCCGCATCCTGCCGATTGTGATCAAAGCTATCGGTACGGTGCTGTCAAAAATCAACGGCATGGGCAAACTGGAATCGTTTAACGCCGTGAGCTCGCTGATTTTAGGTCAGTCAGAGAACTTTATTGCCTACAAAGATATCCTTGGGAAAATGTCGCAGCGCCGCATGTACACCATGGCGGCAACGGCGATGTCTACCGTATCGATGTCTATTGTCGGTGCCTACATGACCATGATTGACCCAAAATACGTGGTGGCCGCGCTGGTGTTGAACATGTTCAGTACCTTTATCGTGCTGTCGATCATTAACCCGTATAAAGTCGACAACGAAGAAGAACTGACGCTGAGCGACCTGCACAAAGGGCAGAGCTTCTTTGAAATGTTGGGCGAATATATCCTCGCCGGTTTCAAAGTGGCGGTGATTGTGGCGGCGATGCTGATCGGCTTTATCGCGCTGATTTCCGCCATTAACGCGCTGTTTGATTTCATCTTCGGCATCAGCTTCCAGGGCGTGCTGGGCTATGTCTTCTACCCGTTTGCCTGGGTAATGGGCGTACCGGCTAACGAAGCGCTGAAAGTGGGCAGCATCATGGCCACCAAACTGGTTTCCAACGAGTTTGTCGCCATGATGGACCTGCAAAAAGTGGCGACCGAACTGTCGCCGCGCGGCGTAGGCATCCTGTCGGTGTTCCTGGTCTCCTTTGCTAACTTCTCCTCCATCGGGATTGTGGCAGGGGCGATTAAGGGCCTGCATGAAGAGCAGGGTAACGTGGTTTCCCGCTTCGGCCTGAAACTGCTGTACGGTTCAACCCTGGTCAGCGTGCTGTCCGCTTCGATTGCCGGTTTAGTGCTGGCCTGGTAATCGGCCCTGACGAAAAAAGGCGAGCCTGTAGCAGGTTCGCCTTTTTTTTATCCATAAACGGCAGGCAGTTCAAGATGCTCACGCAGCGTCTGTCCCTGATAGTCACTCCTGAACGCGCCGCGCTTCTGCAACTCAGGGATAACGTAGTCGGCAAAATTATTCAGCGATGCGGGCATATCGGCAGGCATCAGGACAAAGCCGTCGCAGGCTTTGTTTTCCACCCAGGCAATCATTTCAGCGGCAATCTGCTCTGGCGTGCCGGCAATCACCCGGAACGACGCGCTGGCGGCATAGGTTTTCGCCACCTCGGCCAGGGTCTTCTTCTCTTTGCGAGCCTGGGAAATCACATAGCCGAAGCGGCCTTTGCTGCCGCTGATTTTGTCAAAAATATCGGGAAACAGCGCATCTGGATCGTGCTGAGACAGATCGTAATTCATGCTGGCTGACATAAAGCTCAGCCCGGCCAGCGGGTTAACCAGCTCATCCAGCTGGCGGCGCTTCTCTTCCGCCTCCTGCTGGGTAGCGCCGACAATCGGCATAATCCCCGGCAGAATTTTACAGTCCTGCGGCGCGCGGCCCTGCGCAACCATCTCCTGCTTAAACTGCTGATAAAACTGCTGCGCTCGCTCCCGTTCAGGCTGGACGGTAAAAATCACCTCCGCGACCCTGGTCGCCACTTTTCTGAAATCGTCGGATACGCCGGCCAGGATCTGCACCGGCCTGCCCTGTGGCGAAGCGGCAACGGTCAGCGGCCCCTTAACCTGAAAATGCTCTCCCTGAAAATGGGTGTAGCTCACCTTCTCCGGGTCTACATAGATGCCGCTGTGCTTATCCGCAACCAGCGCATTGGGCTGCCAGCTGGCGAGCAGCCGATGAACCACGTCAATAAACTCGGCGGCGCGCTGATAGCGGGCGAGATGACCAGGGTGCTGCTGCTGACTGAAATTTCGCGCTTCCCCGTCGTTAGTCGAGGTCACCGCATTCCACGCCATGCGCCCGGCGCTGAAATGATCGAGCGTCGCGATAATGCGAGCGACATGGAAAGGCTCACCGTAGGTGGTCGATAAGGTGCCGCCCAGCCCAATACGCTGGGTAAACAGGCTCAGGGCGGTCAACAGCGCCATCGGTTCCGGCCGGGCATAGCCAGGACGCGACTGCACGGTACTGGCGATATCGTTACCGTAGATATCATCAATCGACAGTTTGTCGGCGATAAAAGCAAAATCAAACTTTGCCTGCTCGGCTTTTTTCACCAGATTCAGCCAGGTTTCGACCTTCATCGGATCGTGGTTTTCGGCCTCAGGATGACGCCAGCCGCCTGCATGTAAACCGGTATCGCTGAGATAGAGCGCGAGATGCATACTATTTCCCCTGCGACAGGCTGAGATCGATAAATGACGCTGCCTTGAGCGGTTTAGGAATCAATCCATTTTTAACGTAAAAGTCAGCGGTATTTTGCTGTATAGCCAACACCTCGGCAGAATCACTGTCGACGGTATTAATTTCACGTTTCACCTTTGCCAGCGCCACATCCTGCGGAATGCGCAACAGCTTGCTGATGGCAGCGGCGTACTCCTCAGGGTGCTGCTCTCCCCAGGCTCTGGCGCGGGTCAGCCGCTGGCTGAAGTCGGCCAGCTCGGCTTTTTTACTGGCAATCGCGCTGTTGCTGGCGACCAGGTAGTTCAGTGCCGGGTAAGCTTTGCCATCGGCCAGGATCTGCGCGCCGGACTGATGCGTGGCGAAGGAGACGTAAGGTTCCCAGGTAGAAACGGCATCGACACCGCCCTGATCCAGTACCAGCGTGGCCTCCGCTGGCGTAGTGAAAACAAAGTTGACCGCTTTAGGATCGACGCCAGCCTTATGCAGCGCCTGGAGTGCGAGATTATGACCGGACGAGCCTTTGACCGTAGCGATACGTTTTCCCTGTAGATCCTTCACGCTGCGAATGGGGCTGCCCTTTTTCACCACGATCGCATTACCGGCATAGCGGGTGGCGAGAATACCTTTGGCATCCAGCCCGGCGGCAACGGCAAACGTTAACGGCGCATCGCCGACCGATCCGGCATCGATTGAACCGGCACGCATCGCCTCAAGCAGCGGCGCGGCGTTGGCAAATTCATGCCAGTCCAGGGTGTAAGGCGTGTTTTTCAGCTCGCCAGCGGCTTCAAGGATAGCCCGCGCATTGCCACGCTGATCGCCAACAGAAAGCGTAGCGGCGGACCACACGGGCGAGGCGAAAGCGGCGAGAAGTAAAGTAAAAGCGGAGAAGGCGTGCGATTTCATCTGGTGTCTCAATATAAAGAAAACCTGAGACTAGCATCTGCTTTTTTAGAACCTAAATGCATTTATTGCGCATAATTAATGCATTATTAGCATAAAGAACGAACCTTTACCTGCGGATATTTACGGTTGAGCGATAGCCGAATTTACGCAAAGCTTTGCAGATTTATGAATTTCACACGCCTTCTCTTCAACTATACGGTTTTCTTTCCGCCGGCGTTTACCGGCCCTCACCTGGAGAAAACCCCATGAGCATTCAATTTCTCGGTATGATTGGTCATCGCCTGGCGTCCGAAACCATTCCTGCCAGCGGCCCGTTATTTAATAAACAGTACATTGCGGATTTTGCTCGTGCTCATGAGCAGGCCGGTTTTGATCGGGTGCTGGTAGGTTACTGGTCAGATCAACCGGACGGTTTTCTGGTCACGGCGCACGCAGCGGCCAATACTTCAACGCTGAAATTCCTGTTAGCACACCGACCTGGCTTTGTTTCGCCTACCCTCGCCGCCCGCAAGCTCGCCACCCTCGATCAGCTCACCGATGGCCGGCTGGCGGTACATATCATCAGCGGCGGCAGCGACGTTGAACAACGACGCGACGGCGACTTTCTCAATAAAACGCAGCGCTATGAGCGCACCGATGATTTTCTTAGCGTGCTGAGACAGAGCCTGACCTCTGACCAGCCTTACGATCATCAGGGCGACTATTTTCAGACTGAGCAAGCCTTCTCATCGATCAAGCCCGTTCAGGGACTGCCGATCTATTTTGGCGGCTCCTCGCCTGAAGCCATTAAGGTGGCGGCTCGCCATGCGGACGTGTTCGCCCTGTGGGGAGAACCGCTGGCTGGCGCGGCAGAGACGGTACGTACGGTACGGGCCGAGGCCGCCAGACAGGGCCGCAAGATCGGTTTTAACATCTCATTCCGCCCGATCGTTGCCGCCACCGAAAAGGAAGCCTGGGAAAAAGCGGAGCATATCCGTGAAATCGCCCGCAGGAAGCTACAGGAGTCAGGCCATGATTTCGGCCTGCCAAAACCGCAAAGCGTTGGCGCCGAACGCCTTCTGGCGGCCGCGAACGAAGGCGATCGTCTCGACCGCTCGCTGTGGACCGGCATCGCTAAGCTGGTCAGCGGCGGCTATAACTCCACCGCGCTGGTAGGGACGCCGGATCAGGTTTCTGACGCGCTGCTGAAATATTACGATTTGGGGATTGAGAGCGTGCTGATCCGCGGCTTCGATCCGCTGAACGACGTGGTGGAATACGGCAAAGAACTGATTCCTCTGACGCGCGAGAAGGTTGCGGCGCGTAAAGTTGCAAGGAGTGCCTGATGCGGTTCCCCTGGTTACTGGCAATAGTCCTGTCGACAGTTGCCGCTTCCGCAGCGGCGGCAGAGAAAGTTACGCTGCGCCTGGGCGACGTGAAAGGCGATCGCTTTATCTCTCTTCGTGAATCAGGACAGCTAAAAGATCTCCCTTACGATCTCAAACTGACATCGTTTGACTCCGGCGCGCCGGTGCAGGAAGCGCTCAATGCTGGCGCATTAGACGTCGGCTTTACCGGCGACCTGCCCTTTCTCTTTGTTTATGCCGCCGGTGCGCCGGTGAAAGCCGTTGGCGCCTGGCAGAACAATCCTGACAGCATTGCTTTGCTTACCCGTTCCGACGCCGGGATACAGAGCTTAAAAGATCTGAAGGGCAAACAAATTGCGGTCAACCGCGGCGGCTGGGGGCACTATTTGCTGCTTGGCCTGCTGGAGCGCGCGGGCCTGAAGCCTGGCGACGTCACGCTACGCTTCCTGGGGCCCGTCGATGGTCGGGCTGCTCTGGCCAGCCATGCGGTTGATGCCTGGGCGACATGGGAACCTTACGTCTCTTCTGCAAGAGTTGTGGATCGCGATATTTTGGTTCCGCAGGGCGGCGGCAAAGGTATTCTCTCCGGCTACTCTTACGCGCTGGCGCGCGAGGAAGCCCTGAAGGATGCGGGAAAACGCGAAGCCATTGCCGATTTGCAGGCCCGCCTGGCAAAAGCCCAAATCTGGGCACAGCAGCATCCTGAAGCCTTCGCTAAAGCGCTTTCCGTTTCACTGGGTATGCCGGAAAACATCACTCAACGCTGGATTGCCAGCGCGCAAATTCGCCCGGTCGATTTCACGCCGAAGCTGGCGGACTCGCTGCAAAAGTCCGCCGACTTTTTCTATAAAAATCATGTTCTCCCTAAACCGGTTGATGTTCACCAGGCTTTTGATTACAGCCTGTCGACACAAGCCAACCAGATCGCTCTCAGCCAGGAGACAAAGCATGAGTGATTTACAGATCCATCGCCTGCGCGAATTTGTAGGCGAGCTGGCCACGCTGGTAGATGAACGGCCGAGCGAAGCCGATCTTCTCCAGCGCGGCAGCCAGCTGCTGCAGCAGCTTGTCCAGCACGATGACTGGCTTGCCGATGAGTTTGCCCAGCCAGACCCGGCACGCTACCAGCAATATCTGCTCCATGCCGATGCCCGGCAGCGGTTTTCCGTGGTCAGCTTCGTCTGGGGCGCAGGGCAATCTACCCCGGTGCACGATCACCGCGTTTGGGGACTGATCGGCATGCTGCGCGGCGCAGAGGTTTCGCAAAATTTCACCCTGACTCCCCAGGGGCTGTCTCCTCACGGCGATCCCATTCGCCTGGAGCCGGGCAGCGTGGAGGCAGTTTCGCCGCAGGTGGGCGATATCCATCGCGTTAGCAACGCCTTTAGCGATCGCACATCGATCAGTATTCATGTTTATGGCGGCAACATCGGCGCGGTAAAGCGCGCGGTGTATACGGAAACGGGCGAGGAAAAACCGTTTATCTCCGGCTATAACAACGCCTTTTTACCCAATATCTGGGATCTCTCACATGGTTGATCATCTTATCCACACCCGCAGTTATCACGATATTCGCCAGGCTTTATCAGAGAAGCAGGAGCTGGCCCTGATCGATGTCCGGGAAGAGGCGCACTATGCCGAAGGCCATCCGCTGTTTGCGGTAAACATTCCGCTGTCGAAGCTGGAGATTGAAATCCTGGACCGGGTTCCGCGTTTCGCGACTCCGATTACGCTTTACGATAACGGCGAAGGCCTGGTTAGCCAGGCGGCCGCGCGCTTAAAAGCGCTGGGCTATGGTAATGTCGCGCTGCTTAAAGGCGATCTGCAAGGCTGGCGGGAGGCCGGTGGCGAACTGTTTATTGACGTTAATTCACCGAGCAAAGCCTTTGGTGAACTGGTAGAGAGCCGGACCCATACTCCTTCCCTGCCTGCGGAAGAAGTTAAGGCGCTGCTGGAAAGTGGAGAACCGGTTGTAGTGCTGGACAGCCGTCGGTTTGATGAATACCAGACGATGAGCATTCCCGGCGGCATTAGCGTACCTGGCGCAGAGCTGGTGCTACGGGTTCGGGATTTGGTTCCCTCGCCAACCACAAGGGTGATTGTCAACTGTGCGGGAAGAACCCGCAGCATTATCGGTACGCAGTCGCTGGTCAATGCAGGAATAACCAATCCGGTGTTTGCTCTGAGAAATGGCACCATTGGCTGGACGCTTGCCGGACAGAAGCTGGAGCATGGACAGTCCCGGCGCTATGGTCAGAGCAGCGATGCCGCCAGAAGTCAGGCTGCCCGCAGCGCGCGCAGCGTCGCCGACCAGGCTGGCGTTAAGCGCCTGACGCTGACGCAGCTTCACCAGTGGCAGCAGGCGCAGACGCACACCGTTTACCTCTTTGACGTGCGCGATCCGGAAGAGTACGCCAGCGGGCATCTTCCGGGGGCGCGTTCCACACCAGGAGGGCAACTGGTACAAGAGACGGATCATTACGCCAGCGTACGCGGCGCACGGATCGTGTTAGCCGATGACGACGGCGTGCGCGCCAATATGAGCGCCTCCTGGCTGGTACAGATGGGCTGGGACGTATCGGTGCTGGACGGATTAACGCCGGGCGATTTCAGCGAACAAGGCGGCTGGGCGGCGAAGGTCCCTGCGCTTGCCACACGGCAAGAAATCTCACCGGCCGAACTGTCAGACTGGCTGAATACGGCCGGGACGCAGGTACTGGACTTCACCAGCAGCGCCAACTATGTCGCCAGCCATATTCCCGGCGCCGCGTGGCTCCAGCGCAGCTTGCTGACGCAGAAAGGGCTACAGGCACTGCCCACTGCCGAACGCTATGTGGTGACCTGCGGCAGCAGTTTACTGGCGCGCTATGCGGTGGAAGAACTTCAGCAGCTTAGCGGCAAACCGGTGGCGGTACTGAAAGGCGGCAATGCGGCATGGCGAGCCAGCGGGTTGCCGGTTGAGCAGGGAGAAAGCTTATTATTGCAGCCGCGCACTGACCGCTATCGCCGCCCTTATGAAGGCACCAATAACTCAGCAAAATCGATGCAGGATTATCTGGACTGGGAGTTTGGGCTAATTGCCCAGCTCAATCGTGACGGCACGCATGGGTTCAATGTGTTGCAGATAAATAATCGCTAGCGGGTCTCTGATATCATTCGGGGCAGGTATTACTGCATTGCCCTGAATGATTAGCGTCTTTATTTCCTCCATGTGATTTAATTACAACCGTGCTGTTTTATTGATTGAAATATCTGTTCAAAACGTTCTCTGAACAACCTGTCAGCCTTTAAAACGGAGACACGTTCAGCGGTTAAAGGCGGAATAATCTTTTCCAGCATATACCGTTTCATCTCCCACAATCCGCAGGCAGCATAGAGCTTGCTCTCTGGTGTTGAATAGGGTGATCTGATGGCATTTTCGAAAAATACAGCCGAATCCTCCTGACTGAGGATTTTTTCATAAAGAACCTGCTGTGGCATTTTCCGCGCAACAAATCCATTAAAACCGATCGAGAATACGTTAATTTTATAAAAGTCAGTTTCAAGACTTTCACTCGCTCTGGCTGGAATAAATATAAACAATCCAAGTATAATATAAAAATTATAATTCATTATAGAAGCGCCCTGTTCCGCAAAGTCAAAAGCAGAATAAAGGCGCATGCTTATTATTGATGTGACAGGATTCACATGTAATAATTATAATTCTCATAAACTTAAAAATGGATTTATTACTAAATGGTGCCATTAAGGCATTATATTTCAGCCGCTGAATTTATCAGCAGAGAGACTTACTTAGAAACAGGGGGAGTCATTAGCTTTCGAGAGGCGAACTGATATCTGTCCGAAGGGTTGATTGGTGGAGATAAGCGGGATCGAACCGCTGACCTCTTGCATGCCATGCAAGCGCTCTCCCAGCTGAGCTATACCCCCACTACATTCAATCTGTTATCCGGCGCGACCAATCTCCTGGTGAAGATTTGGTGGAGATAAGCGGGATCGAACCGCTGACCTCTTGCATGCCATGCAAGCGCTCTCCCAGCTGAGCTATACCCCCAAACCGGATAACCTCGCCGGACAACCATGTCGTCTCGACGGCGGGGATAATATGAAACGGTGCTAGTGGTGTCAACGGCAAATTACCAAACTGTGCCCGATCGCTGAAAAAGCCGTCAACGCCGCGCAAAAAGTGCCATGTTGACGCGGGTACTTAACCAGCAGAAACCGCCCTGGCTGCGGCCTGAATGGCGACAAAATAGCGCTAATAACGGAATTTCTACCTTAAATTTCTGCGACTGGCTTTCGCACCGCGCCATCCTGTAAACAGAAGGTTAATTAGCTGCCTAATTGATCTTGTTTTTGTTAATTTCTCGTGCAAAACTGCCCGCGTTTTCGAAGGCCGGGACCCTCTCAGCGCTGGATGCGCGCGTAGCTATGACGCGATGGATCCGGCCACTCTATCCTTCACTACACCAGAATCAGAGCTATTATGTCCTTGTATTCACCTAAAGAAATCGCTGCGGTTGCTATTCAGTCCGGCGTGGCTAAAAGCCAGGCTTCCATTCCTACTTTACTGATCCTCGGTTTTCTCGCCGGCGCCTTTATTGCGCTCGGTTTCCTGCTGGACCTCCATGTGATCAACTCTCTGCCTGCGGACTGGGGTTCATTCGGTGGCCTGCTTGGCGCCGCGGTGTTCCCGGTCGGCATCATTTTGACCATTCTGGCAGGGGGAGAACTGCTTACCGGCAACATGATGACGATGCCCATTGCCTGGTTTGCCCGCCAGATCAGCGGCGGGAGCGTGGTGCGCAACTGGTTCTGGGTGACTGTGGCCAACTTTATCGGCAGCGTCGCCATCGCCTGGTTCTTTGGCCATATGCTGGGCATGACCGAAGGCGACTACCTGAAGAAGACCGTTGCCATCGCCACCGCTAAGGTTAACGCCGACTTCACCAATGCCTTTATCTCCGGTATCGGCTGTAACTGGCTGGTGTGTCTGGCTACCTGGCTGGCGTTTGCCAGCAAAGACGTGGTCGGTAAAATTTTTGGCATGTGGTTCCCGGTTATGGCCTTCGTCGCCATCGGCTTCCAGCACGTCGTCGCCAACATGTTTATTGTGCCCGCCGCCATTTTCGCCGGCTATCTGAGCTGGTCAGCCTACCTGCCTAACTTTGTTGCCGTTTTCCTTGGCAACACCGTTGGCGGAGCGGTATTTGTTGGCCTGGCTTATTACATGGCCTACCGCCCGCAGTCCGAGTCTGAAAAAGCGTCCAGCTAAGTGACTCTTTCCCTCTGCCTCTGCGGCAGGGGGAATTCCCCCTCTTCTTACCGCCCCGTCCCGCTATTACTGATTCCTGTTAGTTGTTCACGCAACAAAAAGCTGTAATATGTTGACGTTATCTAACGTCGCAAACAGGAATTGCAATATGAAAAAGGAATGGTTAACGCCAGAAGAACTGGCCAGAGAGACAGGTTTCAGCCGTCAGACGATCAATAAATGGGTGAAGAAAGAGCGCTGGATCACCAAGCCAAAACCCGGCGTTCAGGGTGGAAAAGCCCGGCTGATCCATATTGACGAACGGGTCAGAACCTTTCTTAAATCTACTCGTCATGCCGCCGAACCTTCGGCGACCTATCGCGTCCCACCGAATTCTCTTTCCTCGCTGTTAATGACTTCGTTACAGCAAATGAACAGCGAAGAGCAGGAAAAGTTGTACGCGATGCTGTTACGTGAAGGCATACAAGGCTTGCTGCGTCGCCTGGATATCAGCGATGACCAGCCATAAAAAAATCCGGCCTGATGGCCGGATCTTTTTGAACGCGTCGTGGGTTTTACTGCTGAGCTTCACGCCCGGCAATATAGCCCAGCGCCTGCCCAATGCGGGCCAGGGAACGAGTCTGGCCGATAGCGTGCACGGTGACGTCCAGCGCGGGTGACTGACCCGCGCCGGTCACGGCCACGCGTAGCGGCATACCGACTTTACCCATACCCACTTCCAGCTCGTCAGCGGTCGCCTGAATAGCCTGATGAACGTTTTCTGCCGTCCATTCAGTAATGGCGCCCAGCTTATCGCGAACCACTTCCAGAGGCTGTCGCGCTACCGGACGCAGGTGTTTTTTCGCCGCGTCGGCATCGAACTCAGCAAAATCTTCATAGAAGTAGCGACAGGAAGCCGCCATCTCTTTCAGCGTCTTGCAGCGCTCGCCCAGCAGCGTAACCAGCTGCGCCAGCTCAGGTCCAGTGCGCGTGTCGATGTTTTCCTGCTCGATATGCCACTGCAGATGGGTGGCAACATATTCAGGCGCCAGGCTGGTAATGTAGTGGTGGTTGAGCCACTGGAGCTTCTCGGTATTGAATGCGCTGGCGGACTTGCTGACGGCATTCAGGTCGAACAGCTCTTTCATCTCGTCAATGCTGAAGATCTCCCGATCGCCGCTGGACCAGCCCAGCCGCACCAGGTAGTTCAGCAGCGCTTCCGGCAGATAGCCGTCGTCACGATACTGCATCACGCCAACCGCGCCGTGGCGCTTGGACAGCTTTTTACCGTCATCGCCGAGGATCATCGACACATGGGCATAGACCGGCACCTTAGCGCCAATGGCTTGCAGAATGTTGATCTGACGCGGCGTGTTGTTGATGTGGTCTTCACCCCGGATCACATGGGTAATTTCCATATCCCAGTCATCGATCACTACGCAGAAGTTATAGGTTGGCGCGCCGTCGGTACGGCGAATGATCAGATCGTCCAGCTCCTGATTGCTGAACTCGATGGGACCACGGATCTGATCGTCAAAGATCACCGATCCTTCCTGCGGGTTGCGAAAGCGCACCACGCAAGGCTCATCGTCAGCATGATGCTCATGACTATCGCGGCAGCGGCCGTCGTAGCGCGGCTTTTCATGATTTTCCATCTGCGTTTCGCGCAGCGCATCCAGCCGCTCTTTTGAGCAGTAGCATTTATAAGCTGAGCCAGCCTCTAACATCTGGTCAATCACGGCGTTATAGCGATCGAAACGCTTAGTCTGGTAGTACGGGCCCTCGTCCCAGTCAAGGTTCAGCCAGTTCATGCCATCCATAATCGCGTCGATAGCCTGCTGCGTTGAGCGTTCAAGGTCGGTGTCTTCGATACGCAGCACAAACTCACCGCCCTGGTGGCGGGCGAACAGCCAGGAATAGAGGGCGGTACGAGCGCCACCAACGTGCAGGTAGCCGGTTGGGCTGGGTGCGAAGCGGGTTTTGATTTTCATTAACAGCTGCCTTATTACGCTATCAGAGTCGGCCAATGCCGGGAGAGGTCTGATAAAGACCAACAGAAAGTGGACAACATTCTACCATCTGAAGGCGAATCCTCAACGGCATTCCCCCGGTTGTTGAAGGCCTTTGGCGCAAAAGAACCTGACCCGCTGCGTTTTCTGCACAAAAGCGCAACATCTTGTTTAATTTTAAGACGAACGCACATTTTCGTTTTAAAAACCGTTGACTCATTTGCCGCGATCCCTATAATGCGACTCCACACAGCGGGGGTGATTAGCTCAGTTGGT
>NZ_JRUQ01000110.1 GCF_000773975.1 Erwinia typographi | reverse complement strand
GATTCAGGGGGCCAGTCTAAGAAGCAAGCCTTTCACGGCAGATCGCACAGCAAAAATCCCTTAACGAGCAGCATCAAAAAGCCCTGAAGTATATCGACCAGCAAAATGTACGCAGTGATGCGCTTGAAGACAGCAGAGGGGTGAGCAGCCGTGAAACGCAAAGAAACAAGGAGCGCAGGCAACTGACCCTGGCGAACTTCTCTCCCGATGATTACAAAGCTGCCAGTAAGGCTCAGGAAGCTTATTATGCGAAAGAAGATGAAATGCGCGGTGACTGGTTGTCTGGTGCTAAAGCTGGGTGGTCAGAATATCTCGATGCGGCAACAAACGTGTATTCATCAGTACAGAGCGTAGCGACAAGTGCATTCAGTGGTGTCTCCGACATGCTGACTAATTTGGTTACGACTGGCACCGCCTCTTTCAAGCAGTTTTCGATCTCCATTCTCAAGATGATTGTGGACATCATCAATAAATTACTCGTTGCGTATGCTGTTCAGGAGGCGCTGGGCTGGGTATCTGGAGGAGTTTCTTCATCTGGTGGTAATTCTGGTATGGCCGTAACAGGCAGCAACTATGGCAATCTTTCCTTTGATAGTGGCGGATACACAGGTGATGGCGGCAAATACGAGCCGAAGGGCGTTGTCCACGGCGGTGAGTTTGTTTTCACCAAAGAGGCGACAAGGTCAATCGGAGTAGACACCCTTTACGCCATGATGCGCGGCGCTAATGGTTATGCTGACGGCGGTTATGTTGGCAAAGCTCAGATGTATGGGCTGCAATCATCTGGAAGCGGTGACACCATCGTTCAAACCTCAGTGGTTGTACAGAATGATAACTCCCAGCAACAAAGCGGCGTTAATAGCGACGCCATCACCAAAGCCTACCAGCAGACAATTGACCGGTCAGTGCGTGACGGCATAGCGAGAGAAACTCGGCAAGGTGGCATTATATGGAATGCCCAACAAAGGCGATAAGGCTCACTTCGGTGGGCCTTTTTACTGCCCGGAGAAATTATGGCAATCGAAACATTCACCTGGCGTACTCAAATTCAAAGTGGGATGGAGGGCACCTTCGATCACCGTGTCAGAACGGCTCAGTTCGGAGATGGCTACAAGCAGGTAAGCGGTGATGGCATCAATCCTGAAACGCAAAGCTGGCCTGTTTCAATGGCAGGGCGAAACGCTGAAATGCTGCCGGTACTCACGTTTATCCGTAATCACACAGTTAATTCGTTCATCTGGACCCCGCCATTTGGTGTTGCTGGCCTCTATCGTGTAGTCAGCGACTCTGTCAGGGCATCCCCACTCAGCAGCACTGCAATGACTATAACGGCTACTTTTGAGCAATCATTCGCTCCATAGGTAAAACATGGCTATTAACTCTGACTTACAGAAGCTGGAGCCGGGAAACCGTATCCGGCTGTTTGAAGTGGATGGAAGCAAGTTCAATGCGGATATTCTGCGCTTCCACTCCCACACTATCGCCCATACGCCAGAAGAGATTGCCGCTGCCGGCGGAGATGAATCAAAGCTCCCGGCGAAATCCATCTGGTGGCAGGGGAATGAGTATGGCGCGTGGCCGACGCAAATTGAAGGTATTGAGGCATCAACCGATGGAACAAGCGCGCAACCAAAACTGTCCGTAGCAAATCTTAACGGCTCAATCACTGCTATGTGCCTGGCCTACGATGACATGCTTCAGGCAGTTGTGACAGTGCATGACACTCTTGTGCAATATCTTGACGCGAAGAATTTCGCTGGCGGTAACTCTACAGCCGACCCGACTCAAGAAAAGCTTCAGGTGTTCTATATCGACAGCAAAAGCCAGGAAACCAATCAGGTTGTGGAGTTTACCCTGTCCAGCCCAATGGACTTGCAAGGGCTCATGATCCCGACCCGGCAACTTCATTCCCTTTGCACCTGGTGCATTCGGGGTAAATACCGAACCGGTGATGGTTGCGATTATGCCGGAACCAACTATTTCGACAAGCACGGCAATCCGGTTGATGACCCGTCGCAGGATGTCTGTAATGGCACTCTGAACAGTGGATGCAAGCCCCGATTTGGAGCAAATAACCCACTATCCTTCGGTGGCTTCCCTGGTACTTCTCTAATCAAGAGCTAAGCATGCGACAGAAAACCATCGACGCTATCATGCAACATGCGGCGGAATGTTACCCATCTGAGTGTTGCGGGCTGGTATGCCAGAAGAGCAGAGTAGAACGCTATTTCCCATGTCAAAATCTTGCTACTGAGCCAGCCGAACACTTCCATCTTGCGCCAGAGGACTACGCTGCCGCTGAAGACTGGGGGGCGGTAACCGCTATCGTGCACAGCCACCCTGACGCCACCACTCAGCCAAGCGAACTTGATAAGGCCCAGTGTGACGCAACAGAGTTACCCTGGCATATCGTGAGCTGGCCTGAGGGGGATTTACGCACAATCCTGCCGCGCGGTGAATTGCCGCTTCTGGAGCGTCCATTCGTTCTGGGGCACACGGATTGCTGGGGGCTGATAATGAGCTACTTCAGGCAGAGGCATGGCATAGAACTAACCGACTACAGAAAGGATTTTCCGTGGTGGGAGGACCAGCACGAAGGCAATTTTTATCAGGATTGCTGGCATGAATGCGGATTTCGTGACTTTGCGGGGCCGCCACAACTGGGCGACATGGTCATCATGCAGGTGCAGGCCAATAAGTGGAATCATGCCGGGATATTGCTGGAAGACAACATGCTCCTTCATCACCTCTATGGGCACCTGAGCCAGCGAGTACCCTACGGCGGATACTGGCGTGAGCGCACGATGAAAATTGTGCGATACAAAACTCTGTTCTGAGGACCACAAATGAACTACATCGAATTATCTGGTGTTTATGCTGCGCCGGATGGCTCCCCTTTGCCTGGTGTTCAGATAACAATCACCTCTTTGTCCGTTTCGTCTCAGGCATTCCCAAATATCAACATGACTAAAACCACCGGGAGTGGTGGAGAGTACTCGTTCCTGGTGTCGCCTGGCAGTTACCGGGTTATTGTCAGGATGCCTGGAGACCAGAGTACAATCGTCATTGGGAAAATGAACCTCCAGGAAGGAAGTGAGCCCGGAACGCTGAATGACTATGTCATTTTTGCTGAGCCGGTGCTGGCTACGCCTACCGTATATTCAGAGATAAAAAGCTGGCACGAAGAGACCCGCAGCATTTCTGCAGATGTCTCTGGCCAGGTGTCTGTTGTTACCGTCGCTGTTCAGGAATCACAGGAACATGCGCAATCATCACTGGCTGGTGCAGAAGCGGCATTATCAAGTGCCGCGCAGGCAAAATCCTCTGAGGATGCTGCAAGACTGGAAAGCGAGTCTGCAGCCAGTGCGGCAAGCAGCGCACAAAATTATGCCGATACGGCAAAATCTGCGGTAACGACTGCAAACGTTTATCCAGACGTAGCTACCGGCCTGGCTGCAACGTCTTCCGGTCAGTCATTTTCCGTTGCCCAGGGAACCAGCGCAAATTCTGCGGTGATCATCTACCTGAATAGTAATGGTGTGGCTCAGGCAATCGCAGAGGTGGCCGGAACAGCCCGCATCAACCTGATTTACAACACCGCTGAATATGCCCGTCAGTTTAATGACAATCTGGCCGATTCAATGGCAAGCCAGGTCGCCTATACAGATGATGCTGCCACGACGACCGCGCTGCTTGCAGACAGCCAGTTACGCATATTACTGGGCATGGATCACGATGAGCGTCGCCTTAACATTTACGGACGCCCTGCTACCACTGTAGACGATCTGAATAACGCCAGCGGTGACCGATGGAGCTCAGAGGATGACGCAGAAGTAATCTTGCTGGCCGACAGCGCAGGCCGGAAGTTGCTCAATCTGAACATTGGAGAGCGGCGTCTCTATGCGTTTGGCAGCCCAGTGGGTGATATCAGCGAGATTGAATTGCCAGAAATGGCCGACCTCCCATCATATGGGCAGTCGCTCTCAATCAGCTATCTTGGCTCGCCCGGTCTTTCGACGCCAACGACCAATACCTACATCTTTACCGGGAACATGAAGACGTATAACCAGACGCTTTCATCCCTGTCACTGCTGTCCGCCTCAACATCAATCGAATACCACGAAAAATCGATGATGCACGAGCTCAATAGAGTGGTAACAGACTCCGGGCAGTACTGGCTGGTGTCGGCGTCTGGTGTTGAGGGCTACTCAATGGCTCAACTGGAGCCGGGCACTGCGCCGTGGACGCAGTTCATGGCACGCATTGACAAAGCCCGCGAGCTTTCAAATGGGCTGGGCAGGCAGTATGGCATGGTTGCCCTCACATTTTTTCAGGGAGAGGCCGATGCGTTCCTTGGCTCGTCCTATGACTACTACCGTGAAAAGATGCGGTTAATTCAGTCCAGCACCGCGGTTAAGGCTTTGTCCGTCTCAGGTCAGCCAGGTGACATCCCGATGATGATTTACCAGATGGCCTCCCATGGGCGTTACGCAGGGACGACGGAAAACCCATCGTATGAAATCCCACTGGCGCAACTGGATGAGGCCATTGATAACCCGCTGATACAGATGATAACCCCAATGTACATCTTCCCATACACGGATGGCGTGCACCTGATTAACCACGGCTACCGCTGGCTGGGATGTTACCGGGCCAAGGCGGTTAAGCACTGGATTCAGACGGGTACGCCCTGGAAGCCTGTTTACCCCATTGCTGTATACAAATCCGGCCCATCAACGATAGTGGCCGATTTTCACACCATGCCAGGACGGCGGCTCCGGTTCAGTACCGATATTGTGACTCAGGCCACTGACGGGATGAACGGATTCGAATTGTGGGGTGAGAGCGAGTCCGGGGAGCGTACACGCCTGGCTATTTCTGCTGTGCAAATTATCGGCCGGAGAAAGGTTAAAGTGACGGCCTCTGATTCGTTCACCACCTTCAGCAAAATTTATCTGGCCTATGCTTTCACGCCTGAGAACAGGGGCGATAACGATGGTTCCGGGCGCTATCCTTCATGGAACTCCGGCCCGACAACGGGGGTGCGGGGAAATCTTTGTGACGATGACGACGCAACAACCGATTTATTGGACGCAAACGGCACGCCATACCCCCTACAAAACTATTGCGCTATTTTCTTTAAAGAGGCCATCTGATGAGCTACCTATTTAACCGTCTTGGTTTCGAAGTGCCTTTCGATGGTGCTCAGTATCTCGACGAGAGCAAAGTGAAAAAAGTCGTTACGCTGCCACCCGTACCGCAACCAGGATTTACTGACTGGCTCCTGGGCGCCAGCGATACCAGTCTGGTAGCGACTGATGGCACGATGTTAACCGCATCTGATGGGGCGCTAACGTGGAATTCTGCCAGCGTCAATATCGGAGCTGCCACCGGTTTTAACGCCCTGAAAACACCATATGCCGACAGTCAGACGTACACGCAGGCCATTGTATTCAGGCTGGACAGCGCGGCCGCCTATGTTATTTGCGGTTCGCTGACTCTCAGTGGTGGCGACGGTCTGCAAAAAAATGCTTCTGGTGCTCTGTGTTATACCCGGCGCAATGGCTCCTCTATCACGGCGACGGCCCTGACGGTCAACGCCACAGCAGGAAATCTTATTTTTGTCGCCTTTACGAGAAATGGCGATAACGTGACGATCCTGGTGGGCGGTAGTAGTCCTGTCACACTCAGCCAGAGTAAATCGGCTGGCTCTATTGTCGGTATCGGTAACGCAGGTATCACGACAGCCGGTTACTCGAAAGCACTGGAGGTGGCTGAGTATCTCTACAGGCCGACACTATCTACCGCTGATGAGCTATCGCAAATCTACGCTGATACGAAAACGCGATGCCAGGCGAGGGGGCTATCCATTGTATGACCCCCTATAAAGACATTGGCGGGAGACTGGTAACTCGATATGGGAATAAACAAACGCTACAACCAGAAGGGGTAACCCGCCTAACGGCGGGTTTCCAATATCAAAAGGAACAGTAGCCACCTTTATGATGGGAGCCTGTACCTCCGTGTGGATGTTGCCCTTTTGGACAAGCAAACGCTGAAGTTGACATAACGCTCAGCACTGATACCAGAAGGATCGCTGTAATTTTTTTCATAGTATTCCTGTTTGTAACTTGCTGTGTGGGAAAAGCCCCACACTCAATATACACTTATGGATTGCAATAGGAATACTG
The DNA here is from genome assembly GCF_000773975.1 of Erwinia typographi. Classification (GTDB taxonomy): domain Bacteria; phylum Pseudomonadota; class Gammaproteobacteria; order Enterobacterales; family Enterobacteriaceae; genus Erwinia; species Erwinia typographi. Next base: position 7,019 of record NZ_JRUQ01000110.1, on the reverse strand, counting down.
ATAAAAGATCAGCGGTTTTAAGCTATAGACAGCTATAACATGGTCTAAGGGTGCCAGAAGATAGAGCCAGTATTGATTTTATCTGACCAAAAGTGAGGTGAGGCAGTGGTGGATGGCGCCGGGTTACGACAAGCGTGTTTACATTCCCCCTCATGGAAGAGATTGGACGGGCAATATCGAAAGGATTTAAGGCTTACTGACGTGGTATAGAAGATGGCGGGGCGATTGGCGAAGTTATAAAAAACCCGGCCGTAGCCGGGTGATCCATTACTTACTCCTTACCAGAAAAGACCAGCATTTGTAGCCATATTTGTGAGCATCTAACACCTTACGCTCACTATCTGGTGTGCCTGCTTTCGCACGTGTTCTGCGAAAACGGCAGTGTCTCCATCTGTAACCTGGAGGTGCTTCTTTTGTAGCTATTGTGCGTAAAGTCATCGACTTCACCTAACCTGTGGGTGAAGCACACCCCACAAGTGTCTTGCGAGTAAGGCGAGGATCCACTATTGTACCTTTTCAGAAGCAGTACGGTCGTGGGTGCCTTTACCCTCGATCTGAGCATTTTCCCCGGCAAGGGAATGTGCTCAAATTTCATTGAGGCCGAGCGTAAACCTTCAAGATTGAAGCGATACGCTCGGCTTCTTCGTTTGTTAAATCCGTTGGAATCCCGGGTATGGTTAAAATCATGCCTGGACGAAGAGGAATTGGAACGTCGATGGTTTCGGTGTCACCACGGACTTCGCGATTAAGAACGGTTACCGCCCTCGCTGGTAAGCGCTTCCTTGTTCGAACATTCGGGACTACTGAAGTATCTTCTTCGCTCACACTATTACCTCCTTTGATGTATTCCAAAAACTTATCAACCGCACTCTGGTAACGGCTTTTATAAACCTGAACTGTTGTTGAGGATGGATGGGTCTCTGAATTTCTGAAGTGATCTTCAATCAGATGATCGGCTTCGATATTTCTGATGTCACTACTTTCGTCATGGAGGTCGAGGTAATGATAGGAGTTAAGCAACAGATTCGAAGTGTTTTTCAAATTCCTTGCGGTTGCCTCATTGACGTCAGGCGCCTCATGCAATCTTTCCAAAAAAATCTTGAACGCATTGATGCTGTAATCTTCTTTCATGCGCACCTCGTAGAAAAAACTTGATGAGGTAAGCATACGATCGATCGTCGTAGCAAATCAATACTAATAATTCGATCGATGTAACCTTTTTTATATCTTGATTAATCGTGATTGTATGCTCAATCAAGCCGTGTCAAGGAAAATTTCGTTGCAAGTTTGTGGGCAAATAATTTGGTATGTTCTGCGGGCGGGTGGGAGCTAAACACACCACCCGGCGGGTTTTCTTGTTTAAGGGGAGTAAATGAAGATATCAAGCGCATTTTTCGGAAAAAAAAGCTTCTACATTCGCGCCGACAGCCAGTCTGATTTCTGGGTGCTACTCAGCAACAGACTTGGCTGGGGTAAATTTTCAATTGTGGAAGGAAGAGATTCTACGTCAGGGCTTTTTGAATTAACTGAACTGCGTGCGGCAGGTTCAGAACCCCCTGAGTCAGTAGTTGTAGCGTCAAATGTTTTATTGAGTCGGCAGGAAGTTCTTTCAGCTTATCTAAAAGACCTTTCTTCTTCTCAGGAGGCAGAGCTGAAGAGTTTACCACCTCTTGAAGGGCTTCGAGAGTATCAGCGTGAAGTCGCACGACTAAAACATTTAGAAGGGAGCTGAGACCTTCATCACCGATAAGAAAGTCGATACCTTTTTCGGTCAGTCTGCACGCTGTTGCGTTGAAAACATAATCAACACTTCCACTCAATGCTGAGACAACAACGAATGGCTTCTCAATAAGCCCATGCCTTTCAAGATAAATAGCATTGGCTACGAACTGTTTATAATCGCTAAATTTTGCAATGAGTGCATCTTCCTGGGCTTTCCGAAGTGGTGAAGGGTCAGCATCCATAAGCGCATTGAGAATTTCCAACTGCAATGCTCTGTCATATTTTTTAGTATCCATGCCTGCATCCTCTGCTGTGTGTAGAAGCAGCGTATCCTGGGGAAGAGATTACAGCCATCCTGACAGATGATCAGTGCTTATGATTTGCGTTGCCTTGCCCATCCTCTGTGATAGGATTATTCCGAACACTTACTGATGGGGATAGGGATGTGAAAAAGGTGCTTATTGCTGTGATGATTGGGATTGCCATGTCTTTGACTGGATGCATGTCAACTCCTTCTGCAACCCAACTAAGCAATGCTTACTATGGTGAACTACCAACGATATATAAAGAACAAATACAAAATTCTATTGGCGATGGACTTAAAGATCCTGACTCGGCCAAGTATAAATTTGGCGAACCCAAAAAAGCCTACCTTCAAGGTGGATTGTCCGATAATTTCAAAATGCATTACGGGTGGGTAGTTCCAGTATCTGTTAACGCTAAAAACAGCTACGGCGCATATGTTGGTTACAAAACTCAATATTATATGTTTGTAGATGGGCAGATGATAGATGCCACTCTCAAGTTTAATTCAGGCTACGCTAAGGCAATATAATAGGTGCTCTATGAAAAAAATATTTATCGTTCTCTTAGTGTTGGTGCTGGGTGGTTGCGCAACGAAACCTGTTTCAAATCAAGCAGCAAAGACTGTTCCTAAAGATAGAATGTTAAATACGTCTCTCCTAACGAAAACGTCAGCTGACGCTGGAACAGTAACAATAAAAAGAGATTCTGGATTTGCAGGAAGCGCTTGCTTGACGCGTGTTTATATCGATGGAAAAGAAATCGCAGATCTGGACACTTCTGAAAAGGTCGTAATTTTCCCATCCTCAGGAAATCATGTGTTTAGCGCTTGGCCAAAGGGAATATGTGGTGGCGGGATGGTTGAGGTTACAGGAAATGTAGATAGGGATAAACCATTGACCTACCGAATAGGTTACGGAACGAACGGTGATTTCGGTCTATACCCAACAGCTTTTTGATAACAGGCCCGCCTTATACGGCGGGTTTTTCTTTTAGAGGTTCATATGCAAGAAGTAATGACACAAATCGAACTCGGCGGTGTACTTGGTAAAACGTTCGGCAAGACCCACTATCGTTTGATAAGTACCATTCATGAAGCAACGAGGGCTTTAGCTGCGACAGTGGATGGTTTCGAGAAATTCATGATTACTAGTAAGCGGCGTGGTTTAACTTATGCTGTTTTCAGGGGCAAGAAAAATATTGGAGAAGATGATCTTGGATATCCTGTAACTGGTGATGTTATCCGAATCGTACCTGTAATCATGGGTAGCAAGAAAGCTGGATTGTTGCAAACCATTCTAGGTGCGGTTCTAGTGGTGGTAGGGGTGGTTACACAGCAGTATTATTTGTCCGCCGCTGGCGTATCAATGGCACTTGGCGGGGTCATCCAGATGCTCTCTCCCCAGACTGCCGGACTAGCCAGTAAGCAGGATGCTGATAACCGGGCATCGTATGCATTCGGTGGAGTGACGAACACAGCAGCTCAGGGTTATCCGGTGCCACTTCTTTACGGCAAGCGCCGTATTGGTGGGGCGATTATCTCTGCGGGGATTTATGTCGAAGATCAACAGTAAGCCGAAAGGCGGGAAGGTTGGTGTGAAAAATATCGGGCAATCAGAAAAAAGGGCATACATTGATGCCCCAATGATTATTGCAATAGAAATTAAGAAATCTTCACTTTGTTCAAGTTGGCTAAAACGATTTCTTTCTCTTTTCGTATGATTGCGGGTGAAATCCCCGGTGCATTGAATGTAGCGTTGTTGATTAATTCCTCGACACCCTCACGCTTGACTACGCCAGCTTCAATCATGACTGAAAGGACATAAAGCGTTAATTCACTTCTTATCAATAAGTGATTAACTTTCCCAGTAACTTCTTGAAGCTCTCTGTCGATACGTTCAATTTTTATATCATTAACAGATGTCATTTCGTTTCCTTACATAGAGGTAATCAGCCATCCCTCGTTGCTGTGTGCGACCATGCCCCAAACATGGACGGGCTGAATATTCAACATACGCTTATCGGTAAATCAGCAACATCCTGATATTCGATCAGTTATCAAACTGTGGCCGTCATCGTGCGGCCTTTTTTTATGGGCGCAATATGGCAACAGCAACCGCAATTAGGGGCCGCAAGGGCGGCAGCTCTTCATCACGTACGCCTGTCGAACAGCCTGATGATCTCCAGTCAATCGCAAAGGCAAAATTACTTATCGCCTTGGGTGAAGGAGAGTTCGGAGGCGGATTGGATGGCACCAGTATTTTCCTGGATGGCACACCTCTCGTTAACAACAGCGGCGGCAGTAATTTCAGTGGAGTAGCCTGGGAGTTCCGTTCAGGTACACAGGCGCAAACCTATATTCAGGGGTTGCCGGGGACCGAGAATGAAATCAACGTTGGCACTGAAGTAAAAAGCACGACAGCCTGGACCCACACATTCACGAACACACAACTATCCGCTGTACGCCTCCGTATCAAATGGCCTTCTTTGTTCAAACAAGAAGATGATGGTGATCTGGTTGGCTATTCCATAAATTATGCGATCGATCTGCAAACCGATGGCGGCTCATTCCAGACAGTTATCAATACCGCCGTCACTGGCAAAACCACATCCGGTTATGAAAGAAGCCACCGCATCGACCTGCCACAAGCTGGCAGTACCTGGACCGTTCGTTTACGTAAAATCACGGCTGACGCCAATAGCGCAAAGATTGGCGATGCCATGACGCTACAGAGTTACACAGAGGTCATCGACGCAAAGTTACGCTATCCGAATACTGCACTGCTCTACATTGAGTTTGATTCCAGCCAGTTCAACGGTTCTATTCCTCAGATTTCGTGTGAGCCTAAAGGGCGTGTCGTACGCGTTCCTGACACTTATGACCCAATCGCTCGAACATATAGCGGGACTTGGGCAGGCGCATTCAAATGGGCCTGGACTGATAACCCGGCCTGGGTCTTTTATGACCTGGTCGTTACTGACCGTTTCGGACTGGGTAACCGGCTGACTGCTGCAAATATTGATAAGTGGGAATTGTATCGGGTTGCTCAGTATTGTGATCAGATGGTGCCGGACGGGAAGGGCGGCAGCGGAACAGAACCGCGCTATATCTGCAATGTGTACGTACAGGACAGAAACGACGCTTACACCGTCCTGCGTGACTTTGCGGCCATCTTCCGTGGCATGACTTATTGGGGCGGTAATCAGATTGTAGCCCTGGCTGATATGCCGCGAGATATCGATTACAACTATACCCGCGCCAATGTAGTAGACGGCCTTTTTACCTACTCCAGCAGCACAACTAAAACCCGCTACACGAACGCTCTCGTCTCATGGTCTGACCCGGATAACGCCTATTCGGACGCTATGGAACCGGTATTCGAGCAAGACCTTGTAACACGTTACGGTTTTAACCAGCTTGAATTGACAGCCATAGGTTGTACCCGCCAGTCTGAGGCAAACCGTAAAGGCCGCTGGGGAATACTGACCAACAATAAAGATCGCGTTGTCACTTTCTCTGTAGGCCTTGACGGCATGATCCCTCAGCCTGGCTATATCATCGGCGTTTCTGATGAAATGCTATCAGGGAAGGTAACGGGCGGACGCATCAGCTCCGTTAACGGGCGCGCTATCACGCTTGACCGCATTCCTGACGTAGCAAATGGTGACAGGCTGATCCTGAATCTTCCTTCCGGCACTTCACAAAGCCGCACGGTCCAATCTGTGTCCGGGAAAGTTGTAACCGTTACAACGGCTTATGGAGAAACACCGCAGGCGGAAAGTGTTTGGGTCGTTGAGTCTGACGAACTTTACGCTCAGCAATACCGGGTAATCAGCGTTTCAGATAACAACGACAACACCTTTACCATCTCTGCTGCTTACCATGACCCTGATAAGTATGCGCGCATCGATACTGGCGCCATCATCGACGAACGCCCGATTAGTGTTATTCCACCAGGAAGTCAGAACCCCCCTGATAATATCCAAATCGGTTCATATTCAGTAGTGAATCAGGGTATCAGCGTGCAAACCATGCGTGCCACATGGGATGCGGCAGCCAATGCCATCGCATACGAAGCTCAGTGGCGTCGTAATGACAGTAACTGGGTTAACGTGCCTCGCAGTTCCACTACATCCTTCGAGGTTCCCGGAATCTACGCAGGTCGCTATCTGGTACGAGTGCGTGCGGTTAACGCGGCGGAAATTTCCAGCAACTGGGGTTATTCACAGGAGGTAACGCTTACCGGAAAGGAAGGCAATCCGCCAAAACCGGTAGGGTTCGCGGCCACTGGCATAAACTGGGGCATTCTGCTGAGTTGGGGGTTCCCGGAAAATACCTCAGACACGCTTAAAACCGAAATACAGTACACGGCAAACTCCGATCAATCAGAGCCTCTCTTGCTGTCGGATGTTCCCTATCCGCAGGCTACCTATACGCAAATGGGGCTCAGGGCAGGCCAGGAATTCTGGTATCGGGCGCAACTGGTGGATAAGACGGGGAATGAATCTGGTTACACCGACTGGATTCGGGGAATGTCGAACGATAATGCTGATGATTACCTGGTAGATATTGCTGGCGATTTCCTTACCTCTAAAGACGGTGACCGGCTTACCAGCGACATCGAAACCAATATCGACGCAATCCTTCATAATGCGCTCAGCGTTAATGCCACTGTAGATCACCAGTTCCAGCAAAATGGCGAGGTACGGGCTGACATACTGACTGTCAAAACAACCATTGCCGAGGTTGATAACGCGCTGGCCGATCTAACCACTCAGGTACAGGCACAAATTGGTGACATTACTGCATCATTAGAAGACAAGTTGACAGCAGTTGTCGACGGGGATGGTGCAACAGCAATCTACACGCTGAAGACTGGCGTTCGCATCAATGGCGTGACCTATAACGCTGGGATGTCCATTGCCGTTCTGGCTCAGTCCGGTCAGGCGGTTGTGACTCGAATTGGGTTCAATGTGTACTGGTCAAGTTAAAC
>NZ_JRUQ01000011.1 GCF_000773975.1 Erwinia typographi | reverse complement strand
CCGGCATTGCCGCCCTTACCACTTAAACGGGCAATACCGTAGGAAGCAGACAGCTTGCCAGCACCCGCATTAAAGTCCTGCTGGACGGCCATCATGTCGTAGGTGACCTTGTTGTCCATCTCCGCACGACGATCGCCTTTCGCTACCACGTTAAAGGAAAGTCCGTTTTCCGTAGTCACAGGTGCGTTTTCCGCCAGCATGGTAAAGCGCTGGCTCAGCACGCGTTTCTCACGGTCGAGCGACTTCGCCTGCTTACCTGAGAGCTGCTTCAGCGCCTTATTCAGCGACGATGCCGTGCTGACGTTCAGGCTGTTAAACAGCTTGTTGCTGGTGTAGGACTTATCCAGCGCGGCGGCAAGGCCGTTTACGCTGCTGTCAGTAACAACATCGGCGTAGTCGTTTTTGATCATGGTGACGTCAACGTTACCCTCAGCATTTTTGCTTGCAGAGGCGTTCCAGACCACCGACGACGAGGCGATATTCTGCTCCCCGCTGATGTTACTACCCTGGAACACGTTGCTGAAGGTCACCGCTTTATCGGCCGTGCCGTCGGTGAAACCGGTGCTGACCAGCACGTTTTTACCAATAACGATATCCTTTCCGGCATACTTACCAGCGGTACCATCACCGTTGGTCCCGATGACATAATTAGTGACTACGCCAGCGACTACCGGTTCCGGAACAGAAGGCTGTCGCCAGGAATCCGCACCGTCGGCCAACGCACTAACCTTACTGTCCGGCGAGAAAATACCGCAGTTATTACAATTAGTTGCGTCAATAATACCGTTATTAATAAATACCGGATTACGGGTACTCAATGGTGAGCTAAACGCCCAGGAGTCATCAGCCCAGATATTGATCACACCATCGGCATTATTGACGACGGTCGCATCATTTTGGACTTTGACGGCAATCAAACCGGTGCCATTAGTGCCAGCAGCCCGACCTTCTTTTGTTCCAAGATTGATGACGCCAGAATTGAGAACTTCCGAACTAAAGGCAGTGTTTACCGTCCTTATCGCGCTGGTGTTCTTGCCATTAATGGTGATCTCCCCTTTATTATAGAGCGAGTAGCTTCGTCCCAGCTCGATAAGCGTATTGCCGCTAAGTCCTTCTCCCCGAATAATGCCAGTCGTATCGTTAAAGACAGAGCGGGCGACATCCCGGCTCCCCTGGGCGTCGTGGGATCTCGTCCATATCGCGTTGGCGCCAGCAGAGGCCAGAATCTTGCCTGCGTTGTAGAAAATAAAATTGCCGTGCTCAGTTAGCGTAGAGTGGATTAGGGAAGTACCCGCAGCCTCCGAGTCAGTATTACGGATGACCGCGCCCTCACGGTTATAAAATGCACCGCTAGTCTTTATGAGGCCGCTCGTGCTTGATCCACTGATTTCACCATAATTATCCCCGCTATTGACAGTCAGTGGGCCTGAAGCATTGAGGGTAACACTGCCATGGTTAGTCAGCCGGCCTTTGATGGTCAGTGCAGCCTTATCGTTTACAGTTATATTGCCATGATTGGTCAGCCTGTCGTACGCGAGCAGTGAAGAGTCCAGCGCCAGATTACCGCGGTTGACCAGACTCATCAGGGCGTAAAATCCATCCTTTTTATCCGTACTCAGCGTCGACGACTCTCCAGACGCGGAAAGACTGTCTAACCTGGCATAGTTTGCACCCCAGTCGTCGGGCGATTCAGTGCCGAAAGCTGGATCGCTTTCATCGATCGGAGTGCCATTATGGTTGATCGTACCGAGGTTATACACATAGCTACCATCGTCGGCATAAAAGGCATAGCCCTTATCGGTATTGATATTGATAACCCCGGTCGCGTCGTTAATAAGAATCCCACCATCAGTGGCTCTCATGGCATACATCTTATCCGCGTCGCTGTGGTCCGCATTCAGAGTAATGCGCCCCCGATTTATAGCCATTGCACCTTCAACTTGCATGCCAGTGCCCGCATTATTGATAACGATGTTGCCAGTGTTAAGGAGGCTGGTGCCCGCGCGGCCGAACATGGCCGCACCGCGGTATTTAGATTCTGAGCTGAAGGTCAGCGATTTAACGTCATTAAAGTTACCCTTATCGTCTACGTGCAATTGCATGGCGTCGGCGATAATAGTGCCGTTATTAATAGCAGTTGCCCCGTCACGGACGAACATCCCGTAAGTGGAAGCACCTGCGACATCGAGAGTACCGTCGTTGATAATCAGCCCCTCACTGCCACCTGCTATCATAGCTGTGGCGGTTCCCGCTCCGTTCCCAAAGGGATATACGTTGCTCGACCAGCGGGCTGCTACATAAGAAGCTGATGATTTAACGGCTAACGTACCTTCTGCCGTATTGTGACCGGTACTGTCTAAGGCCGCAATTACGGTTAATGCTCCAGTAGAGGAAGTTAGATTCACATCCACCGCGCCATTGTTTATCACTTTCCCGGAAGAGTCAGCGCTAAATAGAAAACCCAAAAGAGAGCCTGAAACATCACCATTAGCCAGGATAGTTCCGGAGCTTGTATTAAAAAAATCCACGCCTTGATTTAATTCGTGCAATGACGGGATCACATCAATATCTAAAACAAAGTCTTTACTGAGCACCAACTCATTATTTTTCCCATTTATATCGACAAGGTGACTATGGCCTTGATAACCAAAACTTGCAGATCGAAAGTTTGATCTCCCACTCAAAAATATATAATTATCATGACCATTAACAGTCATCCCTTCAATATGGGCCGCTATTCTTTCATTATTGGCGCCGTCATCCCCAAAAGTAGCATCAACATTTATTCCGCCGAGCACATTAATAATATTTTTATTTCCTAAAACAATTACGCCACCCAGAATCCCTTTACCATGCGAACCCCGATCGTTGGTGTTCTGCTGAATATTGACCGCTCCGGAAATATCAAGTTTATTATGATCCCCGTTAACGCTCACGCCAGTAACAGTGAGATACTCGGGTATTGCTTTGAGCTTATCACTTTTGACAGTGACGTCCCCGGTTATTTTAACCGTGCTGTTTGACGAATGTAGTACAACCCCTTTAGCGGAGACTTTGTTATCACCGGCATCAGCTACAACGCTGCCGTCCAGGTTAGCCAGTATATTATTGCCGGAAATCTGGACGCCAGTGCCATAATCTTTGGCATAAATATTACCAGCGTTGCTAAAGACCGCATTATTACCAGTAATATCCAACCCGACTGATGATGCATCCTGGACAGAAATCGATCCGTTATTGCTGACCTTATTGCTTTCGCCACTTACTTTAAAACCGGTTGCGCCGCCGGCGACCAACATATCCCCATTCTGGCGAACGTCAGAGCGATCGCCATTCACCTCAAGCGCAATACTCCCTGTACCGGTAGCGTTAATAGTGCCACCGACATCTACAGTGCTATTATTGCCTTCAACGACCATTCCTTTGCCGCCGTCCGAAACGGTGGTGTTGCCAGTGACGTTTGCAGTGGCTCCATCGCCGGTAATTAGTGTACCAATCGTCCCTTCGCCGGCCGCGATGGTTTCACCTTTAATCGTCACCTGCTGGTCATTGCCAGAAATCGTGTTACTGATTTCACCCTGACCCGGCACGTTTTTCCCGTCGATAATTATCGGTTTATTTTCAGCCGTATCGTTGCTGCCATTATTTTCATTGTTTCCTTTGTTGTCATTGTTATTAGAATTATCCGATGAACCACCGCCAGAGGAAGAACCTCCGGCCATTAATGCCCCTATCCCCACCACTGCAGCGGCGCCGCCGCCAAGCACCATTTTGTTGTTCATAAGCGATGTTTCTTTCTGACATTCTGCAGGCAGTTTTTCCTTCTCTTCGCTGCTGAGCATTTCAAACTTTTCAGCTGCCGGGCAGGACTGAAGTTCATCACTGGCGTGAACAGTTTTGTCAGGAGACGCTATAGCATCATGCCCACCGAAAGCCATTAATATGGCGACAGCAATCAGATTCTTACGACTAATGATATTATGATGTCGCGTTTTATAATTTGACATAAAATTACTACTCCACCTTGAGTATTGGGAAAAAATGCAGATAGAAACAAGCTCTCTGCCACTGCGTACTTCCTTGTGGGATAAAACAGCAAAGCAATTAGCCCACCCATCATTTTATTTGGCTCACATTAATAAACGGAATATCTAAAAAAAGGATAACGGTTTGAAGGGTCAAAATTGATAAAAATCAATTTTTAATAAAAGTGGACGGGGCAAGTACGCTTAAGCACTCAAGCCGAAAGGCTGAACTTAAGACAATTAAGATGATTTGCTGTAAATTAAGAAGGTTATTTAACTGATTAAGATGAATGTTAAGGCGGTCATATCGCTCCCCATCAGGCCAGCCTCCTGCGCCAACAGGCCTGAGTCCTTCAGAACCTGCTCCACGTTTACAAATTTTATCTCCGTACTCTCCTGTGTGTTATCCCTGCACCCACCTGCCAGCACTACCGCTGCCATTAGCGTTACGCCGCACAATGCTTTTAAACCGCGTTCCATCATCTTTTCGCTTCCGTTTAAAGCCTTCCCCCTGAGGGGAAGGCTCAGATGTTACCTGATACCCATTGCTGGCTATCGATCAGAAACTGCGCGTGGCGTTCAGCATAAAGCCGTTATCCGCTGCGCCTTGTTCTCTCCACTGGTAAACATTCATATCCAACCCGGTGTTGCCGCTACGATAGTTCGCGCCTACTGACGCGCGGGAGTTCAGGCCGCCGGAGTCTTTGTCGCCGTTAACGCGGAACTTTTGCCCCTGCATCCCCTGAAGCGAGGCGGTGCTGCCGCTCTGGCTGTAGCCCACGTTTGGCCCACCTTCCAGCGTGGCCGAGGCGGACCAGCCATTTCGGCCTTTATAATCCACTCGCAGACCCGCAACCGCATCTGTCGCCGTCTCACTGTAACGGCTGACGCTGAGGTTAAAGTCTCCGGCTCCGCGTTCCTGATAGCCGCCGGTCATGTTATGGCGGACCACCATTCCCGCAAACGGCGTAACTGCCAGCTCCCTGCTCAGCTCGAAGGT
>NZ_JRUQ01000109.1 GCF_000773975.1 Erwinia typographi | reverse complement strand
AAATTGTTAAAGAGCGGTGCCACATAATCTCGTGTGGCGCGGGGTGCAGATACTACGCTTTCCCGCTGAAGAGTCAAGAGATTTTCTCAATTTTCTCTTCCTGACCCGGTGGCCTGTATGCCGTTGTTCCGTGTCAGTGGAGGCGCATTATAGGGAGTTCCTGACGACCCGCAAGCGCTAATTGCAAAAAAAATTTCAACCGTTTATTTTTTACTCATCGCAGGGTTAAACCGTCAACTTTTCGAGCTTTTCAAAGCCATAACGCTGTAAAACGGGCATAAGCTGCACTGCCTGCTCGGTAATATCCATGCAAAAAGCGATATTGCCGTCGGCAGAAAACGCCGCTGGCGATTCATTTTCTAACAGCCATGACGTGCGGCGAGCTATTGCCGCACCGGAATCTACCAGCCGCGTCCCCTCCGGCAGTACCTGCTGCAACTCCTCATTTAATAATGGGAAATGCGTGCAACCCAGCACCACGGTATCCGGCGGCTCTTTCATACGCAGCCATGGCTGCAAAATACGGCGGACTTCCTCCAGCTGAACCGGCTTACCCTGTAGCTTCGCTTCGGCCAGTTCCACCAGCTCTGCCGAGCCCAGCATTTCGGTTTTACATTCGCTGGCGAAACGAGCCACCAGCTCATGGGTATAAGGACGTTTAACCGTGCCGCGCGTTGCCAGCAAGCCTACGATGCCATTGCGCGTCAGGCGCGCAGCCGGTTTGATCGCAGGCACAACGCCTACCACGGGGAAGTCGAAACGCGCACGCAACGCTGGGAGGGTAACGGTACTGGCCGAGTTACAGGCGATCACCACCAGCGCCAAAGGGTAGCGCCGGGTTACAGCGGCAACGATGTCGACAACCCGGTGGACGATAAACTCTTCTGACTTTTCGCCATAGGGAAAGGCCACGTTATCAAATGCATAAAGATAGTGGAGGTCCGGCATCAGCTGCCGGAGCTCATCATAGACGGAAAGCCCACCGACGCCAGAATCAAAAACCAGCACGGTGGGACGCTCTTTAGAAGGTGTAGCTGCCGCTGAGGTAATACTCCCTTCCTGGAGTTTGATAGCCATAAACTGTCTCGTAATCTTTATCAAACAGGTTAGCTATTCTACCACGAACGGTCAGCTGAGACGTGACCGGATACGAAACGGCAAGATCCCACAGGCTTACGCCGCCGAGCTTAACGGTACGGGTGGTGTAAGAGGTGTTGTAATCCTTGTCATAACGTTCGCCCAGATATTGATAGCTCAGCGACCAGTCAAAATCATAAATCGTGTAATCGAGTTGGTATTTAACCTGCTGTTTGGCGCGACGAACAAGGATTTCATTAGTGTTACCGTTGCGCGGGTCGACATAGTCATAAGAAACAGTATGGCTGAGCGGTCCGGTATCAAATGAAGCCGTGGCCTCAACGCCTTTGATCGTTGCCTTATTGATATTGTAATAACGGTAAGTGGTCGGGTCGCTGTCGATCAGATCATCAATGTCGTTACGATAGCCCGAGAGACGCCAGTTAACCGGACCCGTCAGGCCTTCAAAACCGCCCTCCCACTGCTTGCTTTTTTCAGGGTCGAGGTCGCGGTTCCCGTAGACGCCGCTGTATAGCTGGCTGAGGTTCGGCGACTTGAAAGCCGTACCGTAAGAGGCAAAGACGCTATAGCCCTCGACAAATTCCCAGGACGCGCTGGTTTGCCAGGTATTGTGCCAGCCGAAAGCGTTGTTATCGTCACCGCGAACGGCGCCTTCCAGCGTCACGTTGCCCAGTTTCTGCTGCGCGGTGGCATAGACGCCGGTGTTACGCTGTTCTTGCCCTTCACTGACATAATTGGTGTTGGGTTGCGAAGTTTGCTTCTGCCAGTCTACCCCGGCGCTAACCGTACCATAGCCCAGCGCCACCGTGTTGCCCCACTGGAGATTGTACTGCTCAACGTCATCCAGCGTAGCCGGATCGGCGTAGCGGCCCAGACGAGGGTCATAGTTATAATCTTTGGTATGGCTGTAGCTGGCAATTAACTGAGTGGAATAGATGTCGCGATTAAACCGCAGCCCGGTATCCCACGTCTGGCTGTAAAGCTGACGAGTATCAACCAGCGCGCCAGGAACGGTGTAGCTCAGAGAATTATCGTAGGCCGTTCGGTTATCATAGCCATAACCCCGGACAAAACCGCTAAACTCCTCATTGAACTGGTGCTCCACGGAGCCATAGAGGGATTTACTCATAAATCCGTCACGATCTTTCTGCGCCGGATCGCCGTAGACATCCGGGTAGTTGGCCACCACGTCGTAGCCTTTGGTGTAAGTATAGTTACCCGCCAGCGTCACCCGCGTGTTCTGACCCAGCATTTGCTGCGTAGACCCATCATAAGCCTGATAACCATTGGAGCCGACGCCAGCGGTCAGCGTGGTGCCCGGCTTGCTGCGACCGGTGATAATGTTGACCACGCCGCCAATCGCATCCGATCCATACACCGCCGAACGTGAGCCGCGAACATACTCAATGCGCTGCACCAGAGAGATCGGGATTTGGCTGAGATCGGACGATCCGCTAATGCCGGCCTGATTCAGGCGAATGCCGTCAATCAACACCAGTACATGGCGGGATTCCGTGCCCCGGATAAACAGTGAGCTTTGCTGACCCAGCCCGCCCGATTGCGCGATATCAACGCCCGGCAGACGACGCATAACATCCGCCACGCTTTTAGACTGCCAGCGGTCAATCTGGTCACGGGTGACCACCGTCGTGGGCGCCAGCACCGAAGAGACGGGTTGGGCAAAGCGGTTGGCAGTAGTAACCAGCGTATTATCAGCGTCCTGCGCAAAGCCATTCTGCGCCCAAAGGGAAATCGCCGTTGCGCTAAAAGCCAACAGTGGGGTTTTATTGGTTATCATTTTTGACAAAGCATCCAAAAATTCTTGCAGGATGCCGCAGGCCTACGACCGATAGCACGCGATGATCGTATGAATTGCGACGTAATACCGGCAGGTCTTCGGGCTCGGAATCATTAAATGGCGAAGACTTCCCATCGTGAGACAGTGTCTGCAGAGCAATCGCCATGACATTCCCTACCGCTGCGCGTCAGCTCCAGCTTTGCACTGGATTCCCTTTTAACTGTTTGAAAGGCCGGAAAAGGCATCTTATGTTCAACAATGAAAGAAGTCCAGATATCCAGACATCCAACACCACGCCAGCGTGGACAAGACTGGACATTGAGTGTCAGATGCCTACAATCGCCCGGCAATAAAAGCCCTTCAACCTTAGGATTTAGCATGACGCCCGAACAGCTGCCCATTGAACAATACGATGCCCAACTCGAGGAAAAAGTCAGCCGTTTGCAGACGCTGATGACGCCGTATGCGGCACCGGAGGTTGAGGTATTTCGTTCACCGGTCAGCCATTACCGGATGCGCGCGGAATTCCGGCTCTGGCACGAAGGAGACGACCTTTATCACATCATTTTTGACCAGCAGACTCGCCAGCGCATTCGCGTGGACAGTTTCCCGGCAGCGAGCCAGCTGATTAACCAGCTGATGCCGCGCCTGATCGAGGCCGTTCGTGACAATAAGGCGCTGCGTCATAAGCTGTTTCAGGTCGACTACCTTTCCACGATGAGCAATCAGATCGTGGTCTCTCTGCTTTATCATCGCGCGCTGACCGAAGAGTGGCAGCGGGAAGCGGAAGCGCTGCGGGATAAGCTGCGAGCTGAAGGGTTTGACCTGCATTTAATTGGTCGAGCAACAAAGACCAAAATCTGTCTGGATCGGGATTACGTTGATGAATGCTTACCGGTAGCCGGAAAGAACATCCTCTATCGTCAGGTGGAAAACAGCTTTACGCAGCCCAACGCCGCGATGAATATTCAGATGCTGGAATGGGCGCTGGATGTCACCAGGGATGCTACCGGCGATCTGCTGGAGCTGTACTGCGGCAACGGCAACTTCTCACTGGCGCTGGCACGCAATTTCAACCGGGTGCTGGCGACGGAAATTGCCAAACCTTCGGTGGCTTCCGCTCAGTACAATATTGCGGTCAACCAGATTGAAAACGTGCAGATTGTGCGTATGGCGGCGGAAGAGTTTACCGAAGCGATGAACGGAACCCGTAAATTTACGCGTCTGGAAGGGATCGATCTACAGAGCTATCAGTGCGAGACGATTTTCGTCGACCCGCCGCGCAGCGGGCTTGATGCGGAAACGGTAAAAATGGTGCAGGCCTATCCCCGCATTCTTTATATCTCCTGCAACCCGCAAACGCTGTGCGAGAACCTCGCGACCCTGTCAGAGACGCACCGCGTTGAGAAGCTGGCGCTGTTCGATCAGTTCCCCTATACGCACCATATGGAGTGCGGCGTGCTGCTGACCAGGCGCTAAACGGCACCGGGCGACACCGTCGCCCACAGCTACTCGCTTTTACGCGCACGCAGCTTCAGCCCAATCCAGAACACCAGCGCCACCATCAGAATCGTCGGCACAAAATTGGAGCCGATCTCCGGGTATTCAGCACGAACAATAGCGCTGTAGAGCAGAATGCCCAACAGGAAAAAGGCCGCGGCAAGTGAAGGCATACCGTCCGGCATAGAGCGATTCAGATAGCGTTGATGCAGACACCAGGCGGCAAGGCCCAGCGCAATCAAAGGGAAAACAGAGAACGGCACAAAAGAGCTGAATATCACTGAAAACGATCCGTTGATCGACAATCCGGTGAGAAATGCCAGCAACAGCGTACCTCTGTCCCGGCCAGGCGCTAAGCTCATGTCACTTTCCTTTATTCACGGGATTCCAGCGTCACCGCCAGCCTCTCCTGTTCACGACGATACCAGTAATAAGCACCCTTCGAAATCATCCGCAGTTGCAGCACCAGCCGCTCTTCCAACTGACGACGCTGCGCGATATCGATATCCAGCGCTTCCGCACCGGCGTTAAACACGATAATCACCATCGCTTCAGCCTGAGCTTCAGTGAAGCTGCGCGGCATACGGTTTTCAATCTCAAGATAGTCAGCCAGTTCGGCGATAAAATGCTGAATTTCACGGGCTACCGCCGCACGGAACGCCGCCGATGTTCCTGAACGTTCCCGCAGCAGCAGGCGGAAAGCGTTAGGATTATTGCCGATAAACTCCATAAAGGTGGAGACCGAGGTGCGAATGACGCTGCCCCCTTTGGCAATGCGCTGACGAGCCTGGCGCATCAGCTGGCGAAGCATCAGCCCGCTTTCATCCACCATGGTTAGTCCTAACTCATCTACATCACGAAAGTGACGGTAGAATGATGTCGGCGCGATCCCCGCTTCCCTGGCGACCTCCCTCAGGCTCAGACTGGCAAAACTCCGCTCGGCGCTTAGCTGACTAAATGCTGCTTCAATCAGCGAACGTCTTGTCCGTTCTTTCTGCTGTGCTCTGACGCCGATGGTAGCCATGTTTGTGCCTGTTTTACTTGCCCAATCGGCACTATAACAAAAATTTCAGCGTACAGCGGCAACTAGTTTGTGAGCGGCTGTTAACCTCACGCTTTGTCAAATGATGGCAAAAAAGCCTGTTAGAATTGGGAAGTCGTCATCGGGATGTTAGAATCTCGTTGAAAAATTGTATAAGAAAATAGGACGTATTGGTATGCAACAGTCTTATGATTACGACGCCATTGTGATTGGCTCCGGTCCGGGCGGTGAAGGCGCCGCGATGGGCCTGGTCAAACAGGGCGCTCGCATTGCGGTTATCGAGCGTTATCACAACATCGGCGGCGGTTGTACCCATTGGGGAACTATCCCTTCTAAAGCGCTACGCCATGCTGTGAGCCGTATTATCGAATTCAACCAGAACCCACTTTACAGTGACCATACTCGCCTGCTGCGGTCCTCGTTTGCTGACATTCTTAATCACACGGAAAACGTCATTAGCCAGCAAACCCGTATGCGCCAGGGCTTCTATGAACGCAACCGCTGCGAGTTATATCAGGGTGACGCGCGTTTTGTGGATGCCAACACCATTGAGATAGAAAGCCATGACGGTACCGTTGAGCGCCTGACCGCGGAAAAATTTGTTATCGCCTGCGGCTCACGCCCCTATCACCCTGATGATGTCGACTTTACCCATCCTCGCGTCTACGACAGCGACTCGATCCTTAACCTGCACCATGAGCCAGGCCACGTCATTATCTATGGCGCCGGGGTGATCGGCTGTGAGTACGCGTCGATTTTCCGTGGCCTGAACGTGAAGGTCGATCTGATCAATACCCGCGATCACCTGCTGGCGTTCCTTGACCAGGAGATTTCAGACTCGCTTTCCTACCACTTCTGGAACAGCGGCGTAGTGATCCGCCACAACGAAGAGTTCGAGAAGATTGAAGGCGTCAGTGACGGGGTCATCATGCACCTGAAGTCAGGCAAGAAGGTGAAAGCCGACTGCCTGCTCTACGCCAACGGCCGTACCGGGAATACCGATTCGCTGTCGCTGGAAAACGTTGGGCTGGAGGCGGACGGACGCGGCCTGCTGAAAGTGAACAGCATGTATCAGACCGCACAGCCGCACATCTACGCGGTAGGCGACGTGATTGGCTACCCAAGCCTGGCGTCGGCAGCTTACGATCAGGGTCGCATTGCGGCACAGGCGCTGATCAAGGGCGAGGCGAATGCGCACCTGATTGAGGATATTCCCACCGGGATTTATACCATCCCGGAAATCAGTTCAGTGGGCAAAACCGAGCAGCAGCTGACGGCGATGAAGGTGCCTTACGAAGTGGGGCGTGCGCAGTTTAAGCATCTGGCGCGCGCGCAGATTGTGGGGATGAATGTCGGAAGCCTGAAAATTCTTTTCCACCGCGAAACCAAAGAGATTCTGGGTATCCACTGTTTTGGAGAGCGTGCGGCGGAGATCATTCATATCGGCCAGGCCATCATGGAACAGAAAAATGGAGGGAACACGATTGAGTACTTCGTGAATACCACCTTCAACTATCCAACGATGGCCGAAGCCTACCGTGTGGCGGCGTTAAACGGCTTAAACCGCCTGTTTTAACGTGGTGCCCATATAGCTCTGCATATGGGTCCTGATCGCCTCTGCCAGCTGCTCATAGCGGTTGCGCAGCGGCGAACCGGGACGATAAACCAGCGCAATTGTACGCTGCGGTTCCGGCTTATAACACGGCAGATAGCAGACGCCATCCCGCACGCGCTCTTTAGGCACGGCCAGCGCAGGCAGCAGCGTGATGCCGCTTCCTGCCGCAACCATGTTGCGCAGGGTTTCCAGGCTGGTAGCCCGAAAATGCGTGTCCTCATCAGCCCCGGCCTGGAAGCAGAAGCCCATCGCCTGATCGCGCAGGCAGTGTCCGTCCTCCAGCATCAACAGCTTTTCACCGGCTAAATCTGACATCGGAACCCGATCCCGATCGTGCCACGGATGATCCTGGTAAATCGCCAGCTTCATCGGCTCATCAAACAGAGGCACCTCAATAAAGGCCTCTGACTCTTTGACTAACGCCAGAATGGCGCAGTCCAGCTTGCCGCTGTCGAGCTGTGCCAGCAGTTGCTGCGTCTGCGCCTCGTGCAGATACATCTCCAGCTTGGGAAACGTTTGGTGCAGCGTCGGGATAATCTGCGGCAGCAGATAGGGTCCCACCGTCGGGATCAACCCTATATGCAGCGGCCCGGACATCGCTTCACCCTGCTGACTGGCCATCTCCTTCAGCACTTTCACTTCACGCAATACGGTACGTGCCTGATCCACCAGCAGAAGTCCAGCCTGGGTGAACAACACCTTCCTGCTGGTTCTTTCCAGCAACATCACGCCAAGCTCATCCTCCAGCTTACGGATTTGGCCGCTAAGAGTGGGCTGACTGACGTGGCAGGCATCCGCCGCACGCCGGAAATGGCGATGCTCGGCCAGCGCTACCAGGTATTCAAGATCACGAATATTCATTTAATCCTCCGGGCCACGATAGTCCGTGGCGATAGATAGGATAGCAATCAACGATTAGCCCTATCAAGCACCGATAGCAATAATGTCGCCCGTTCGAGAGATGAGTCACCCCTAATCAAGAGGTAGTTTA
Source organism: Erwinia typographi (assembly GCF_000773975.1). Taxonomy (GTDB): domain Bacteria; phylum Pseudomonadota; class Gammaproteobacteria; order Enterobacterales; family Enterobacteriaceae; genus Erwinia; species Erwinia typographi. The sequence goes on along the minus strand of NZ_JRUQ01000109.1, from coordinate 10,597 downwards.
TGTTTGCAAGTCAGGAAGGTAAGTCAGTCCCACAGGTCACTTTTCATACGCGTCAGGGCGACAATTGGGTCGACGTAACGACTGATGAGCTGTTTAAAGACAAAACTGTGATTCTTTTTTCCCTGCCGGGTGCGTTTACCCCGACCTGCTCGTCAAGCCATCTCCCGCGCTATAACGAGCTGTCAGAGGTCTTCAAAAAGCAGGGCGTGGACAGCATTCTCTGCGTGTCGGTAAACGACACCTTTGTGATGAATGCGTGGAAAGCCGATCAGCACGCGGAGAACATCACTTTCATCCCCGACGGCAACGGCGACTTTACCCGTGGCATGGAGATGCTGGTAGAGAAAGCCGAACTGGGCTTTGGTCCTCGTTCATGGCGTTACTCCATGCTGGTACGCAACGGCGTGGTGGAAAAGATGTTTGTCGAGCCTAATAAGCCTGGCGACCCGTTTGAAGTGTCTGATGCCGATACCATGCTGCGCTATCTGGCGCCGGAATTTAAGGTGCAGGAATCCGTTTCCCTGTTCACCAAGCCCGGTTGCGCATTCTGCGCCAAAGCCAAACAGATGCTCCAGGAACGGGGAATACAGTACGAAGAGATTGTCCTGGGGCAGGATGCCACTACCGTCAGCCTGAGAGCCGTCACCGGCCGCGCCACGGTGCCGCAGGTCTTTATCGGTGGACGCCACATTGGCGGCAGCGACGATCTGGAGAAGTTTTTTGTTGCGTAAAAGATAAGCAGAACGGGTGATGCCACGATGACCCGCTCTCTTATGTGCCGGGAAATTAAAATAAAGTCGACATTCTTTTGGCGGGCCTGCTGGCCCGCTTTTTTTATTGTGTTGCCTTACAGACCGGGTTTACCCCGCATCAAATCCCGGATCATCTCTTCTGCCATTACCAGGCCCTTATCATAGCCAATAAACGGCCCGGCGATAGCGCCAGCAACAGCGCCCAGTGCCGCGCCGCCCACCATGCCAGCCAGCGCAGTAAGCCCGCCGCCGATGCCAATCACATCGCCACTAAAGGCACCACGGCCCCCGGCAATCGCCAGCGTCCATGAGCCTATAATCGCGGCGCCCACAGAGCAATAGATCCCTTCCAATATATTAGCGACAGCGTTATCGCCGTAGGCACCTGAAACAGCGCAAACTTCCCTGACGTTTAACTCACGCATACTAAATTCCTTTTAAAGTTGATTTAAAATTAAGATAACATCATCAAGATTTATTTGATGCCGCCATTAATTACCGTTTCAAAAGCGTCTATCACCAGCGGGTAACTCCACTCAAAAGGGACCATCGCACCGCCCACTACACCGCCGATCCCGCCGATGATCGCCCCGCCAAACGCCCCCACTAACTGACCGATAAAGTTTAGCCCCAGCACCCCAGTGGCATCACCGCCACGCAAATAGCCAATAGCGCCGCCGGTTACTGCTGCTGCCACACCAGAAAGAATTGAGCTGGCGGCACGGTCAAGGATAAAATCAAGAGGGCCGGCCGCCCCTGTTACGACATTCACTTCAGCTAAATTTAATTCACGCATATTCGTTCCTTTGCATTAAATATCTATAAAAAAACGTCCTCTACGCATTAATTATGCGCAGAGTAAATTTATATAGAGCAGCCTCAGTTGTAAATTGAAAGAAAATCCATTTAATTATAAGTATGACGGCGTTAATTTATTTATCAGAAAAAAAAGGAATTAAGTAATTATAATTACCAGAGATAATGTTGAAACAAAAAGATAAACCTGACGATATTTGCCAGGTTTATCTGAAGAAGAACGGGCTAACCGAAGAAATAATTCATAAGGGCAACAGCGACTTGCCCTTAACCCAGACGCTGCTTCACCTCGGTAATCGCCAGCGACACCTGATGAGGAGACACGCCGCCTTTAGCGTTGCGCTTGTCCAGACAGGATTGCAGCGCCAGGATCGGGTAAACATCATCACCAATCACGCTGCTGAATGCCTGAAGATCTGCCAGCTTCAGCGCTTCCAGCGCTACGCCTTTATTGATGGCGGCGACCACCACTTCACCCACAATGTGGTGAGCCTCGCGGAAGGGAACGCCTTTACTGACCAGGTAATCCGCCAGCTCGGTGGAGTTAGCGTAACCCTGCTCTGCCGCTTCCTGGCAACGCGGGCGTTTCACCTGAATGCCGTCCAGCACCAGCGCCGCCATATGCAGGCAGTCTGACCAGGTATCCAGCGCATCGAACAGCCCTTCTTTGTCCTCCTGCATGTCCTTGTTGTAGGCCAGCGGCAATCCTTTCAGCGTCATCATCATGCCGGTCAACGCGCCCTGCACGCGGCCGCATTTGCCGCGGATCAGCTCCAGCGCATCCGGGTTTTTCTTCTGAGGCATCAGCGAAGAACCCGAGGTCACGCGGTCGGACAGCTCAATGAAGCCAGATTCGCCAGTATTGAAAAAGATCAAATCTTCAGCGAAACGGGAAAGGTGAACCATGCCGATTGAAGCGTCGGACAGCAGCTCCAGCACATGGTCACGGTCAGAAACCGTATCCAGGCTGTTGCGGGTCGCGGAAGCAAAGCCTAACCAGTCGGCCAGCTGCTCGCGGTCAATCTCGTAGGCAGTACCGGCCAACGCGCCACAGCCTAACGGGCTGACGTCAAGGCGTTTCAGAGCATCCTGCAGGCGGCTTTCATCACGAGCCAGCATTTCTACGTACGCCAGGCACCAGTGCGCAAAGGTCACCGGCTGCGCGCGCTGCAAATGGGTATAGCCAGGCATTACCGCATCCTGACTGGCTTCAGCGGTAGCCACCAGCGCCTGCTGAAACTGGCGGGTGGCGATCAGCAGCTCGCCGATCTGCGCCTTGCACCACAGCTTAAGGTCGGTTGCGACCTGGTCGTTACGGCTGCGGCCGGTATGCAGCTTTTTGCCGAGCGCGCCGACTTTCTCAATCAGGCGTCCCTCGACGTAACTGTGAATATCTTCGGCATCGCTCTCGAGGATCTGTTGCGGATTCGCCCGCACCTCTTCAAGCAGTACGTTCAGCGCGCTTTCCAGCTGCTGCTGCTCTTCCGTCGTCAGAACATTGACCGTGACCAGCGCTTTGGACCAGGCAACGGATCCGACGATATCCTGCTCTGCCAGACGATAGTCAAAGCGCAGCGAGTCATTAAATTGTTTGAAACGTTGATCTGCTGCCTGAGTAAACCGTCCACCCCAAAGTGCCATGTCAGTGCTCCATAAATTCGTTTGGTGAGAGTATTTTTAGCGAGGCGCCAGGGCTCAAGTGAGTCCCTGGCGCGGTAAGCCGTAACTTAAGCTTATTTCTTTTCGTTCAGCGCGCGAATGCGTGCAGAGAGTGAGAACAGACGGATAAAGCCGCCTGCATGACGATGATCGTACACTTCGTCTTCGCCGAAGGTGGCGAACTCTTCAGAATAGAGGCTGTTAGCCGATTTCTTCTGAATCGCGGTCACCTGGCCTTTATACAGCTGTAGCACCACTTCACCATTCACCTCTTCGGCCAGCGACTGAGCCGCAGCCTGAATGGATTTACGCAGCGGGGCGAACCAGCGACCATCGTACACCACGTAGGACATTTCGTGGCCCAGCTGCTCGCGCCATTTGAAGCTGTCACGATCCAGAACCAGCTGCTCAACCGCACGCAGCGCGTTAACCATGATAGTGCCGCCGGGGGTTTCATAGCAGCCGCGGGATTTGATGCCAACCAGACGGTTTTCCACAATGTCAACACGGCCCACGCCATGTTTCGCACCCAGCACGTTCAGCGCTTCCAGACACTGGAACGGGCTAAGCGCTTTGCCGTTTACCGCCACCACGCGGCCCTTCTCAACGGAGACGGTTACCTGCTCGGGTTGATCCGGGGCTTCCAGCGGGTCCACAGTCCACACCCAGCAGTCTTTGTTTGGGGCATTCCACGGGCTTTCCAGCACGCCGCCTTCGGTCGAGATGTGCCAGGCGTTTTCATCACGGCTGTAGATCTTTTCCAGCGAGGCAGTGGTAGGGATATTGCGCTCTTTCAGATAGTCCAGCAGCGCTTCACGGGAACGCAGGTTCCACTCGCGCCACGGCGCAACCACTTTCAGCTGTGGAGCCAGCGCGGTGTAGGTGGTTTCGAAACGCACCTGGTCGTTCCCTTTCCCTGTTGCGCCGTGGCACAGCGCATCGGCCCCTACTTTCAGCGCCAGCTCAACCTGCGCTTTAGCGATGACAGGACGCGCCATCGACGTTCCCAGCAGATAGGTGCCTTCATACAGCGCGCCAGTTTGCAGGACCGGATAGACGTAGTCGCTGATAAACTCTTCACGCAGGTCGACAACGTGGCATTCAGACGCGCCGGATTGCAGAGCTTTCTGCTCAACGCCTTCCAGATCGCTACGTTCCTGGCCGATATCGGCCACGAACGCCACCACTTCACAACCGCCGTAGTTCTCTTTCAGCCAGGGGATAATGGCGGAGGTATCCAGACCGCCGGAGTAAGCCAGAACGATTTTTTTGATGCTCTTATCTTGCATGGTCTTTTCCTTGAATACTCTGTTAAGCGAGGATCCGGGTGCCAATTGGCACGCCGTTAAATAGGGTCGGCAGCTGCTCAGCATGACGCCAGCTGGCGATATCCACCGGGCGACCCAGCGTGCGGGCGGCGTCCAGAGCCGCATTGACTTTCACAATCATGCCGTCGGTGATCACGCCTTCCGCGATCAGCTTCTCGGCTTTGGCGGCGGTCATCTCTTCAATGCGCTGACCTTTGCCGTCCAGAATGCCGCTGACGTCCGACAGCAGGATCAAATCGGCACCCAGCGTGGCAGCCAGCGCGGTCGCGGCCTGATCGGCGTTGACATTCATTAACTGACCTTGCTGGGTGATGCCGATGGAACTGACAACCGGCAGGAAACCCGCCGTCAGGAGCGTGTTGATCAGTACCGGCGATCCGGGAGTGGCCAGACCAACGTGACCGAGTTCTTCATCGAATGCCTCGACGTTGACGCTGCTGCCATCGCCCAGGCACAGGCCAACGGCTTCGATACCGTGTTTCTTCGACCAGGCCAGCAGGGTTTTGTTAGCGGTTCCCGCTAGCGCTCCGGTAATAATATCAATCTGATCGGCAGGCGTAACGCGCAGGCCGTTTTTCTTTTTCACCGGCAGCGAAAGCTTGCTCATCAGTTCATCGACCAGACAGCCTCCGCCATGAACAATCAGCAGCGGACGCTGATGCTCAGCCCGGTAGGCGACCAGCGCGCCAAACAGGCGCTCCAAAGCCACTTCACTGTCCAGCAGCACGCCGCCGAGTTTAATAATTAAGGGGTTCATAATCTTACTCACTGATTAAATAAGTGACTGCGTTTCCGGGAAGCCGAAACGAATATTCAGGCACTGCACCGCCTGCGAAGAGGCGCCCTTCAGCAGGTTATCCTCCGCCGAGACCACAATCAGGTGTTCGCCCTGCACGGCAAAGCCGATATCGCAAAACGGCAGGCCGACGACGCCTTTGATCGACGGTACGCCCTTGTCGTAAAGCCGCACCAGCGGCTTATCGTGGTAGGCATTGTGAAACGCTTCCGCCACGTCATCGCGGGTCACGCCCGCTTTCAACCGGCAGGTCGTTGTAGCCAGGATACCCCTGGCGAAATTCCCCAGATGCGGCGTGAAAATCACCGGCACGCCAAGGTGCGCGGCAATTTCAGGCTGGTGACGGTGGGTGAAGATGCCGTAAGGCTGAAGGCTCACTTCGCAGAAGCTGGTGCCGACGGCCGCTTTACGGCCCGCGCCGCTCACGCCGCTGGTCGCGTTGATAACCGGCCACTGCGCCTCGTTCAGCAAATCGCCCTCAACCAACGGCTTCAGAGCCAGCTGGGCCGCGGTCGGATAGCAGCCGGGCACGGCAATCAGCTGCGCCTCTTTAATTTTGCCCTGCTGCCATTCGGCCAGGCCGTATACGGCTTTTTCCAGCCAGTCCAGATGCTGATGCGCGAATCCATAGTTGTCGGTGAAGAAGCTTTCACTGTTAACCCGGAACGCCGCAGAGAGATCGAACACCACGCATCCAGCAGCGAGAAACTCAGGCGCGAGGTCGTGGCTGACTTCGTGAGCGGTCGCAAGAAAAACCACGTCTACCTTACCGGCATACTCAGACGCGCTGCTCAGCGGCTGCAACGGCATATCAAGGATACCTTTCAGCTGCGGATGAAGGTCAGAAAGTAATTTTCCTGCGTCCGGGCTTTGCGCTGAAACGGCTAAAGCGGTTATGTTCACCTGTGGGTGACGATTCAGGTAAGTCGCAAGTTCTACGCCAGCATAGCCACTGGCACCAACAATCAGCGTATTCAACATCAGACTGACTACCTTATTCGGTCTCAAAATTCCGGGCTGCGGCGGCTAACGCTGCATTCCCACGCGAGCGGCGCTGGACTCAGGCACAAATTCTGGTTTCCATCCGTACGCCACTAATGTATTTTTATTCACTATTACTGCATGAATATTGATACTATCCTAACTCAAGGACTGTCAACAGTGAAGACAAAATTACCGCCTTTTATCGAGCTTTACCGTGAGTTGATTGCCACTCCCTCGATCAGCGCCACCGATGCCGCCATCGATCAGAGTAATGAAACTTTAATCAATTTGCTGGCCGGCTGGTTTCGCGATTTAGGCTTCAGCGTCGAGGTGCAGCCGGTGCCCGGCACGCGCCACAAATTCAACATGCTGGCCAGGACAGGCAACGGAGCGGGCGGGCTGTTATTAGCTGGTCACACCGACACCGTGCCTTACGACGACGGCCGCTGGACCCGCGATCCTTTTACGCTCACCGAGCATGACAACAAGCTTTACGGCCTCGGCACCGCCGATATGAAGGGCTTCTTTGCCTTTATTTTAGACACGCTGCGCGACGTCGATCTGAGCAAGCTGGAAAAACCGCTCTACATTCTGGCTACCGCAGATGAAGAAACGACGATGGCCGGCGCAAAATATTTCTCTGACAATACGGCTATCCGCCCGGACTGCGCCATCATCGGTGAGCCGACCTCCCTGAAACCCGTGCGGGCGCACAAAGGGCATTTGTCTCAGTCGATCCGTATTCAGGGGCAATCCGGTCACTCCAGCGATCCGGCCCGCGGCGTGAATGCCATTGAGCTGATGCATGAATCCATTACGCATCTGATGGGTCTGCGCAATACGCTGAAAGAACGCTATCATCATGATGGGTTCGCCATCCCCTATCCGACGATGAATTTTGGCTACATCAACGGCGGCGATGCGCCGAACCGCATCTGCGCCTGCTGTGAAATGTATATGGATATTCGTCCTTTGCCGGGGCTGTCGCTGAACGATCTTGAAGGCTTGCTGAACGATGCGCTGGCACCCGTCAGCCAGCGCTGGCCTGGCCGGGTGACCATCGGCGAACTGCATCCGCCAATCCCCGGCTATGAATGCCCGCGTAACCATCAGCTGGTGCAGGTAGTTGAAAAACTGCTGGGCACGGAAACGGAAGTGGTGAACTACTGTACGGAAGCCCCTTTTATTCAGGAGATTTGTCCTACGCTGGTGCTTGGACCAGGCTCTATCGATCAGGCCCACCAGCCTGATGAATACATCGATACAGCATTTATTAAACCAACCAGAGAACTGATTGCTCAGGTTGTGCATCATTTTTGCCATCACTGACCGACATTTGGGGCAATTCACTACAGAAACAGCGAGTTGCCCCTGAATTGTTCCATGTTTCACGATAAGAATAACTTATCGAACTTAGCTGTAATTAAATTTCATAAATTACCGTCATTTAGCCCCACCAGCCGCGGAATTTAAGTCATTTGACGAATTGAAACGAACGTGGCTAGATAAAAGGCAAAGTTATGCCGCCAACGGTGAAATAAAGTGACAAATACAAGAAGGGTGTCAGGGGTCATATGAACGAACAATATTCCGCAATGCGAAGTAATGTCAGTATGCTCGGCAAACTGCTCGGGGATACCATTAAGGATGCGCTTGGAGAGAACATCCTTGAGCGGGTAGAAGCCATCCGCAAGCTCTCTAAGTCATCAAGAGCGGGAAATGACGCCCACCGTAAAGAATTGCTGTCAACGCTGCAAAATTTGTCCAATGATGAGCTGTTGCCGGTGGCGCGCGCCTTCAGCCAGTTTCTGAATCTCACCAATGTTGCCGAGCAGTATCATACGATCTCCCCGAAGGGTGAAGGAGCCAATCACCCGGAAATGCTGACTAAAGTATTTGAGCGCCTGAAGCAGCAGCCACAGCTCACCGAAGCGTCCATCCGTGAAGCGATTGAGTCTCTCTCGCTGGAGCTGGTGCTGACCGCTCACCCGACGGAGATCACTCGCCGGACGCTGATCCACAAGCTGGTTGAAGTCAACAGCTGCCTGAAGCAGCTCGATCACAACGATCTTTCTGACTACGATCGATCGCAGATCATGCGCCGTTTGCGCCAGCTGGTTGCGCAGGCCTGGCATACCGATGAAATTCGTAAATATCGCCCTTCCCCGATTGATGAAGCCAAGTGGGGCTTTGCCGTAGTGGAAAATAGCCTGTGGGAAGGCGTGCCAAACTTCCTGCGCGAGCTGAACGAGCAGGTTGAAGCCTCCTTCGGCGTTAAGCTCCCGGTTGACTTTGTGCCGGTACAGTTCACTTCGTGGATGGGCGGCGACCGTGACGGCAATCCGAACGTTACTGCTGATATTACACGCCATGTCCTTCAGCTCAGCCGCTGGAAGGCCACGGACCTGTTCCTGCGGGATATCGCGGTGCTGGTGTCAGAGCTTTCAATGTCTGAATGTACGCCAGAGGTGCGTGAACTCTGCGGCAACCCTGAAGCGCTGGAACCTTATCGCGAGATCATGAAAAATCTGCGCAGTCAGCTGATGAGCACCCAGGCCTACCTCGAACGTCGCCTGAAGGGCGAACGTCTGCCGCGTCCTGCCAACCTGCTGATTTCGAATGACCAGCTGTGGGACCCGCTGTACACCTGCTATCAGTCGCTACAGGCCTGCGGCATGAGCATTATTGCTAACGGTCAGCTGCTGGACACGCTGCGTCGCGTGAAGTGCTTCGGCGTTCCGCTGGTGCGTATCGATCTGCGTCAGGAGAGCACCCGCCACACGGAAGCGCTTGCCGAAATTACCCGCTTCCTTGGGTTGGGCGATTACGAAAGCTGGTCAGAGGCCGACAAGCAGGCCTTCCTGATTCGCGAGCTGAGCTCAAAACGCCCGCTGCTGCCGCGCCAGTGGGAGCCAAGCCCCGACACGCGTGAAGTGCTGGAAACCTGCCGCGTTGCCGCTGAAGTGCCGAAAGGTTCCATTGCCGCCTACGTGATCTCGATGGCGAAAGTGCCGTCAGACGTGCTGGCCGTGCATCTGCTGCTAAAAGAAGCCGGTATCCCGTTCACCCTGCCCGTGGCACCGCTGTTTGAAACGCTGGATGACCTGAACAACGCCAACGATGTCATGAGCCAGTTGCTCAACATCGACTGGTATCGCGGCATCATTCAGGGCAAACAGATGGTGATGATTGGCTATTCCGACTCGGCAAAAGATGCTGGCGTGATGGCGGCGAGCTGGGCGCAGTACCAGGCCCAGGATGCGCTGATCAAAACCTGTGAGAAAGCCGGTATCACGCTGACGCTGTTCCACGGACGCGGCGGCTCCATTGGCCGCGGCGGCGCACCGGCACATGCCGCGCTGCTGTCTCAGCCTCCTGGCAGCCTGAAAGGCGGCCTGCGCGTGACGGAGCAAGGCGAGATGATCCGCTTTAAATACGGCCTGCCGGAAGTCACCATCAGCAGCCTGTCGCTGTATACCGGGGCGATCCTTGAGGCCAATCTTCTGCCGCCGCCGGAGCCAAAGAAAGAGTGGTGCGGCATTATGGATCAGCTGTCGGCGGACTCCTGCGCGATGTATCGTGGATACGTGCGTGAAAATAAAGATTTCGTGCCCTACTTCCGCTCGGCAACCCCTGAACAGGAACTGGGCAAATTGCCTTTAGGTTCCCGCCCGGCCAAACGTCGCCCAAGCGGTGGCGTTGAGTCGCTGCGCGCCATTCCGTGGATCTTTGCCTGGACGCAGAACCGCCTGATGCTGCCAGCCTGGCTGGGGGCTGGCGCGGCGCTGCAAAAGGCGATGGAAGCCGGTCATCAGGATCAGCTTGAGACAATGTGCCGCGACTGGCCATTCTTCTCAACCCGGCTGGGGATGCTGGAGATGGTATTTTCTAAGGCCGATCTGTGGCTGGCCGAATACTACGATCAGCGCCTGGTAGAACAACCGCTGTGGCCGCTGGGTAAACAGCTACGCGACCAGCTGGATTCTGATATCAAAGCGGTGCTGACTATCGCCAATGACTCCCATCTGATGGCTGACCAGCCGTGGATTGCCGAGTCTATCGCGCTGCGAAACGTCTATACCGACCCGCTTAACGTTCTGCAAGCCGAACTGCTGCATCGTTCACGCCAGCAGGAAGCCAGGGGAGAAGAAGCCGATGCCCACGTTGAGCAGGCGCTGATGGTGACCATTGCCGGCGTTGCGGCAGGGATGCGTAACACCGGTTGATCCCTGCGGGCCAAACTGACTAGTCCTGATATAGGT
>NZ_JRUQ01000108.1 GCF_000773975.1 Erwinia typographi | reverse complement strand
AGTCTGTACACCTCTGAGCGTTTCGCGCGATGGGTTCATGGGTATTCAAGCCAGGAGAACTTCGACGACTTATGGGTGCTGACCTGGTTGGTAGGTTCTTTCGCGTTCGCGGTGGTAGGGTATCAGCTATCCATGTGGACTATCAGGAAAGTGCGCCGCTAAGGGCGCACTTTTTTAAGCCGTCTTGCGCTCGTTCCACGCATCAGCGTACTGCACATTTCCGTCCATGTAGTGCCAGGTGATTTTTTCGTAATTCAGACTAACATTCTCAACGTGATTAATCTGCGAGCTGGAGAGTTTGGTGTTCGGAATAGAGGTATTAACGCTCGTCACCTTCACGTTCTCCAGAATGATTTTGTAATAACATTCTTCCTGGCCTGCGTGATTAATTCGGTAGAAACGGAACTCTGCGCTTTTCAGTGCCTGGCCTGTTGCCACTGCGCGATTAAAGTAAGGGGAAGAACTATCAATCTCCTTCTCAATCATCATCGCGGAATGCTGGCGCGTGCCGGTGATTTTACCGCTGGCACTGTCAACCGGCAGGCTGAGTCCGTGGGACAGGCTAATAATCTCAATACTCCCATCACGATCCTGAACGTCCACCGAGCCTTTGATATCAGCACCACCATCATCCTTGAGCCATAAATATGCTGGAATAGGCATTTTTCCTTTTTTCCTCATGTCGTTAACAAATCCACACAAGAAGTGTAGGATTTATAGATTGGCGAGTAAACGATCAATATTTTGCAGAAAATTTCGGTGTCTCAAATCGCCTCTGATTTGTACGAAAAACGTACTTAGGGGTTGTAAGCGGCAAGCCGCCAAAATTTTGTATATCATTGGGCAGTGACCGGATGCTGCTGCCAATTAAAATGCGAGCGGCAC
>NZ_JRUQ01000107.1 GCF_000773975.1 Erwinia typographi | reverse complement strand
TAGACTGGCCCCCTGAATCTCCAGACAACTGATATCACTTAAATAAGTGATAGTCTTAATACTAGTTTTTAGACTAGTCGTTGGAGTCAGGATGATTGACGTTTTAGGTCCGGAGAAGCGCAGACGGCGTACCGTCCAGGAAAAAATCGCCATTGTTCAGCAGAGTCTTGAACCCGGTATGACCGTCTCGGTTGTCGCCCGTCATCATGGGGTGGCAGCCAGTCAGTTATTTCTCTGGCGCAAGCAGTATCAGGAGGGCAGCCTGACTGCCGTAGCCGCTGGTGAGCAGGTTGTCCCGGCATCCGAACTGGCCTCGGCAATGAAGCAAATCAAAGAGCTTCAGCGCCTGCTGGGCAAGAAAACAATGGAAGTTGAGCTACTAAAAGAAGCTGTCGATATCGGCCGCCAAAAAAAGTGGATAGCGCATGTACCCTTGTTACCAGAGGATGGCGAATAAGCTTCGTCAGCCGCTGCCTTCGGGTCTCACGTGCGCAGCTTCATACCCGGTTAAAACGCCCGGACAGCTGGCAGGATCGCCGACGAAAACGCCAGCCGGATGATACTGATGCTCTGTTGCGGATACATGCCGTCATCGGTGAGCTACCCACGTACGGCTATCGGCGGGTATGGGCTCTGCTGCGTCGTCAGTCAGAAGCCGAAGACCTTGCTGCCGTGAATGCCAAACGGGTTTACCGCATCATGCGACAGCACGCATTGCTGCTCGAACAGAAGCCGTCCTTACCCCCTTCCAAACGAGCGCATACAGGGAAAGTGGCCGTTGGGGAAAGCAATCAGCGATGGTGTTCTGACGGGTTCGAGTTCCGCTGTGATAACGGTGAAAAACTGCGTGTGACGTTCGCACTGGATTGTTGTGATCGCGAAGCGCTTCACTGGGCGGCCAGCACCGGTGGGTTCGACAGTGAAACGGTACAGGATGTCATGCTGGGTGCGGTGGAGCGTCGCTTCGGCAGTGGCTTCCCGGTCTCGCCGGTGGAGTGGCTGACGGATAACGGTTCGTGCTACCGGGCGCATGAAACACGGAAGTTTGCCCGAATGGTAGGACTTGAACCGAAAAACACGGCAGTGCGTAGCCCTGAAAGCAATGGAATGGCAGAGAGCTTCGTGAAAACGATGAAGCGCGACTATATCAGTATCATGCCGAAACCTGACGGGTTGACGGCAGTGAAGAACCTTGCGGAAGCGTTCGAACATTATAACGAATGGCATCCGCACAGTGCGCTGGGATACCGTTCGCCCCGTGAGTACCTGCGGCGGCGAAGCAGTAATGGGTTAAGTGATAAAAGGTGTCTGGAAATATAGGGGCCAATCCA
>NZ_JRUQ01000106.1 GCF_000773975.1 Erwinia typographi | reverse complement strand
CTTAAGGCTTGATATTTTTTTGCGTCCGGAGACGCGGATATCAATCCTGCGAGTGCCCACACAGATTGTCTGATAAATTGTTAAAGAGCGGTGCGGCAAGGGCCTGAGGCCTTACTGCGAGGTGGCGTATATTACGCTTTCCCCCTTCAGAGTCAACTTCTTTTTAAGAAGATTTCCCCGGCGGTTCAGCCTGCTGAACCTCTCAACCCGGCGGCCGGTAAGCCGTTGTTCCGTGTCGATGGAGGCGCATTATAGGGATCCGGTTTGAGAGCACAAGCCTTTTTTCGATCTTTCTTTTTGGTTGCTGAATTTTCACCCTTTCCGCTGAGATCTCAGACGATCCGCACAAAAATACCGCGTTTTAAGCAAGAGTTATTGATCGTTAATCGCCTTGCGCACTACCCTTCAAAGATCCCAGTAAAGAGAGGTAGCTATGTCAGGGAATCTACGACCTTTTAAACAAATCTTTCCGCAGCTTGGCAAGCGCGTCATGGTAGATGCTTCCAGTGTGGTAGTCGGTGCCGTTGAGCTCCAGGACGACGTCAGCATCTGGCCACTGGTAGCCATTCGTGGTGATGTCAATAAAGTGATTATCGGGAAGCGCAGCAATATCCAGGATGGCAGCGTGCTGCACGTCACCCATAAGTCTTCTTCTAACCCTGAAGGGAATCCACTGATCGTGGGGGAAGATGTCACCGTGGGCCACAAGGCGATGCTGCACGGCTGCACAATCGGCAATCGGGTGTTGGTGGGAATGGGATCGATTCTGCTGGACGGCGTGATTGTTGAAGATGATGTGATGATTGGTGCCGGCAGCTTAGTCCCGCCGGGTAAACGGTTGGTCAGCGGCTATCTCTATCTCGGAAGCCCGGTGAAGCAAGCTCGCGCGCTGACAGAAGCTGAGATTGCCGGTCTTCTTTACTCCTCAAACAATTATGTCGGCTGGAAAAATGACTACCTGGCTCAGGAAAGCCAGACCCAGCCCTGATCGTCTTCATTAGCTTCTTTTATTGCCGTTTCGGCCTCGTCTTCCAGATCCCAGCGATGCATAAGGAAGCAGGCCAAAAACGCCTGCTCATCGCCATAGCGGCGAGCGATCGTTTCGCCGCTAATCGCGCAGGTCAGTTGGAAGCCATTGACGATAGCCGGGAAGCACACGGCGCCGACCGATTCATCCCACCACTCCCGGTCCGGAAACTGGATCGCCTGATTCAAGCGCTGAGTTCAGCCTTCAGGGCCGTAATCACCGGCGTGATATCAGGCAGCGTTCCGTGCCACAAAAAGAAGGAGTACGCGGCCTGCCCCACCAGCATTCCCAGCCCGTCCGCCAGCTGGACCGCACCGTGCTGTCGGCACCAGTGAAGAAACGGTGTTGGCATAGCCTGGTAGAACATGTCGTAGCAGCGAACCTGCGCAGAGACCAGTGACGAAGGTAATGCCGGGATCTCACCAGCAATGCCGCTGGAAGTGGCATTGACGATCAGATCAAAGTGCTCGCCCTCCAGCCGATCCATTCCGATGGCATGAATACCACCAGTATGCCGGAAAGCATCGGCAAGGATCTGAGCCTTGCTCAGCGTGCGGTTAACGATCGTCAGCGAGCAGCCAAACGACAACAAAGGAAGGATAACCCCACGCGCTGCACCACCCGCGCCAACCAACAGGATGCGATCGCCCGGTTTGATCAAATTCAGTCGCTCAAGATCCGTCAGCAAACCAATACCATCGGTGTTATCACCAAGAAGGCGTCCATCTTCCAGTTTTTTGACGGTATTTACCGCTCCAGCCAGCGAGGCTCGTTCGGTCAACTCATCAACCAACTGGTAAGCCTGTTCCTTAAAAGGCAGGGTAACGTTAGCGCCCTTTCCCCCCTGCGCTATAAACTCGGATAAAGAAGGCGCAAAGCCGTCAACGGGAGCGAAAATACGCTCGTACGGATGCGTTATGCCGGTCTGCTCCGCGAAGAGCTGATGAATACGCGGTGACTTGCTGTGACTAATCGGGTTACCGAACACGGCGAAGGTTTGCATGATATTTCCTGTTACCCCTGACGAATAAGCTCGCCGGTTATGACATCTCGAATCTCTGACGGATTTAATCTTCCCCCGGTAGTTCCCAAAAGCACCGGAAAATCAGCCCCAAACTGCTGATGGACTTCCTCAGCCGTGCGGCAGGGAGGCAGACCGGTCAGGTTGGCACTGGTAGAAACTAGCGGTTTGCCATAGCCCAGGCAGAGCCGCTGCACATCAGGATGGTTACTGACCCGCACGGCAAGCGAGGCAAAACGTCCGGTCAGCCAGCGAGGAGTAGATGGCCGGGCGGGGAGCACCCAGGTCACCGGGCCGGGCCAGCTGGCCAGCATCCGCGCTTTTTTCTCGTCAGGAAGCTGCCGTTCATCTATATAGGGCAATAGCTGAGCATAGTCAGCGGCGATCAAAATCAGTCCTTTATCGACAGGACGCTGTTTCAACGCGAGCAGGTCCATGACCGCCGACTCACTATCGGGGTTACATCCCAGGCCGAAAACGGCCTCTGTGGGATAGGCAATCACGGCACCCTGCTGGAGCTGTGCAATACAGGCTTCATTAGTCCCGGGGGCGAACTCATTCTTCACTGCTGTTTCCTGCTGTTACCGGCTTTCCACAGGCTTTACTGGCGCAGTAACGCCTGAGGCCGCGAGCCGTTTTTTTCTCAATTAATAGGGGGAAATGGCAAAATTCACACTCACCTTCAACCGGGGTAAAGTTAACCGCAAACTGGCAGTCGGGGTAGCGTTCACAGGCGTGAAAGGTTTTGCCATAGCGTGAGCGGCGCTGAACCAGTTTGCCCTGCTGGCATTGTGGGCAGGCGAGCGTTGTGGTGTCGGGCTTATCGATAACCTCAGTGTGTTCACATTCGGGATAGTGGCTACAGCCGACGAACATGCCAAATCGTCCCTGGCGTAATACCAGCTCCGACTGACACTCAGGACAAAACTGCCCCTCAAGAACCTTCACTACATGACCATCGGCCTGATTTTTCAGCGGGCGAATGTAATCACACTCGGGATAGTTCGGGCAGCCGAGAAAAGCGCCGCGTTTGCCGGAACGAATAGCCAGTTCTGCCCCACACTGGGGGCAGGGCTCATTTTTTCGCACAGCGAAAAGCGCTGTTTTATTCATAACATTTCTTACACGAAGAGGATCTTCAGTGCACTATTCCTTCATTGACGTCAAAAAGAAGTTCTTCCATCTGTTGATAAGCGTTTTCACATCCGGGGATATTAAACAGCACCATCAGCACGACCCATTTGAGATCTTCAAGATCAAACTCAAGCGTGTCCAGCGCCATAATACGTTCGATAACCATTTCGCGGGTTTCAAGATTGAGCACCTGAATTTGCTCCAGGAACAAAATAAAACCCCGACAGTTAGCATCTAAACGCTGACTCTCTTCCTCGGTGTAGATACGCATAGACAGCGGATCGGTAGCGAGCAGTATCGGAGCGACAAGCCCCTCCTGGTAATCTGCAAGCTTTTCCAACCAGTTCAACGCATTATAAATATCTTCACGATGAAAACCGGCATCGGTTAAATCATCAGTCAATTTATCCTGGTCAACGCGCATTTCTGCTTCGTTGTGGATATACGTTTCAAATAAGTACATTAGTACGTCGAACATGGCTTGCCCTCCTCAATCGGACATAGCCGCCGGGTACAGCTGCGATCCATCCTGCTAACTCCAACTCAAGCAGCTTAGCTACGATGGCTGGCACAGGTTGGCCGGCACGTTCAGCGACGACGTCAACAGGTGTAACCTCATCTCCTACGTTAGCCAACACATCAGCAAATGGCAATGGAGTATTGCCCTCCTGATGTGAATATATTATTGAATTTGGTATATCAGGCAGCCATTTCAGGTCACTTTGCAGCTGTTCGAGGATCGTATTGGGATGCGCGGTCAATAATGCCCCCTGCTGAATCAGCCAGTGCGGTCCTTCGCTGCCAGAATTACCGATAGCGCCGGGCAACGCATAAACGTCTCTGTTTTGCTCCAGAGCCAGCCTGGCCGTGATCAGCGACCCGCTCTTTAAGGTGGCTTCCACCACCAGAACGCCAAGGCTCAGACCGCTAATGATTCGGTTACGCCGGGGGAAATGATGGGCGGCGGGCCGGGTCGATAAGGGATATTCAGAGATAACCGCGCCGCCGCTGTCGATAATCTCCCTGGCCAGAGAACTATGCTGCCGGGGATAAAGATGGTTCAGTCCGCTCCCTAACACGGCCAGCGTTTTCCCCCCGACCTCAAGAGCGGCGCGATGAGCGATGCTATCGATACCTACGGCCAGACCGCTTGTAATGGTGATGTCACTCAACGCCAGTTTCTGAGCAAAGAAGCTTCCCCAGTTGCGGCCATAGTGGGAGCACCTGCGGCTGCCCACAATCGCAACCTGCGGCGTGAGTAAAACCGCCGGGTTCCCGGCAATAAAAAGCAGCGGAGGAGAGGAAGCGATATTCCTCAGCCTTTCCGGATATTGCGGGCTGTCGCAGGTCAAAAGGTGATGCTGCGGGTGCGTCAGCCAGACCAACGTGTTCTCAATCATCGCAGGGTCGTCGTTGAGAAAAGCCTTGCCCTGCTCCTCGCTTAGCCCAGCCTCGATCAGATCCTCTTTGCTTACCCTCTCATTTAGCCGCAAAAACGCCGCAGCCCTTAAACGCTGCCGATTGCGCATCCCCTTTACGCCTGAAAGGCGTAACCAAATCTCCGTTGGTGTCATATGCAATCCCTGTTAAGCGCACCGCAAACGTAGCGGGAATGCTGTCAATCAGCGTCCGAAATGTCTACAATAAGAGAGAAAATATCCACTCCCTTGAACACAGATCTGGAAAGTTATGTCAGTTTTGCAGGTATTACATTTTCCTGACGATCGCCTGCGTATCGTTGCGAAACCCGTTAAAGAAGTGAATGCCGATATTCAGCGCATCGTGGATAATATGTTTGAAACGATGTATGCCGAAGAAGGCATTGGGCTGGCGGCCACTCAGGTCGATATTCATCAGCGTATTATCGTGATTGACGTTTCTGAAAATCACGATGAACGCCATGTGCTGATCAACCCGGAAATGCTGGAAAAAAGCGGTGAAACGGGTATTGAAGAGGGTTGTCTCTCCATCCCTGAGCAGCGTGCGCTCGTTCCCCGCGCGGAGAAAGTCAAAATCCGCGCCCTGGATCGCGAAGGCAACAGCTATGAGCTGGAAGCCGATGGTTTGCTCGCCATCTGTATTCAACATGAGATGGATCATCTGGTCGGTAAGCTGTTTATTGATTACCTGTCCCCGATGAAACGCCAGCGTATCCGTCAGAAACTGGAAAAGCTTTATCGCCAGAACGCCCGTGATTAAAACGAGCCTGAAGAAGGGAAAAGCGTGTCCGAAGCCTTAAACATCATTTTTGCCGGTACGCCAGACTTTGCAGCGCGTCATCTTGACGCGCTGTTATCTTCTGGTCATAACGTGGTTGGCGTCTTCACCCAACCAGACCGGCCAGCCGGACGGGGCAATAAGCTCACGGCGAGCCCGGTCAAACAGCTGGCTGAGCAGCATCACCTCCCAGTGTTTCAGCCCAAGTCTCTTCGTCCGGAGGAGAATCAGCAGATGGTTGCCGGATTACATGCAGACGTGATGGTCGTTGTCGCCTACGGGCTGCTGTTGCCCGCACCGGTGCTGGCAATGCCCCGGTTAGGCTGCATCAACGTGCATGGTTCTCTGTTGCCGAAATGGCGCGGGGCGGCGCCTATCCAACGTTCGCTTTGGGCTGGCGACAGCGAAACCGGCGTGACTATTATGCAAATGGACGTCGGCCTGGATACCGGAGATATGCTGCATAAGCTTTCCTGCCCCATTGAGCCTGAAGATAGCAGCGCCACGCTCTATAATAAGTTGGCCGCACTGGGCCCGACAGGAATGCTGACAACGCTGTCTCAGCTGGCTGACGGCAGCGCCCGTCCAGAAGTGCAGGATGAAGCGCTGGTCAGCTATGCCGCGAAGCTGAGCAAAGAGGAAGCAAAACTGGACTGGGGCCTTTCCGCTGCCCAGTTAGAGCGCTGCATCCGGGCGTTTAATCCCTGGCCAGTCAGCTACTTTACCGTTGATGACCAACCGGTAAAAGTCTGGAAAGCCAGCGTCTTGCCTCATGTGGACCGGCAGCCAGGCGAGATCGTCCTCGCTGACAAGAACGGCATCCAGGTAGCCACCGCCGAAGGCGTACTGAATATTGCCGAATTGCAGCCTGCCGGTAAAAAACCGATGAAGGCTCAGGACCTGCTGAATTCCCGCCGGGAATGGTTCACGCCAGGCAATGTTCTTGCCTGATGCTCCGCCCGGCTATACGCCGGGCTGATTTTGACTTGCGATCCCTATGAAAAAAAATACCAACCTGCGCAGCATCGCTGCCCAGACTATCGAAAAAGTGGTCGAGCAGGGCCAGTCGTTGAGTAATGTGCTGCCTGCTGCGCAGAAATCAGTCGGCGACAAAGACGCTGCACTGCTTCAGGAACTTTGCTACGGCGTGCTGCGTACGCTTCCCCAGCTAGAGTGGATTATCAACCAGCTGATGGAGCGCCCGATGACGGGCAAACAGCGCACCCTTCACTTTCTGCTGATGGTTGGCCTCTATCAGCTGATGTATACCCGTATCCCAGCTCATGCCGCCCTGGCGGAAACGGTTGAAGGTGCGACGGCGTTAAAGCGTCAGCAGCTTAAGGGGCTGATTAACGGCGTGCTCCGCCAGTTCCAGCGTCAGCAGGAAGCGCTGATGCAGCAGATGAACGAAGGCGATCGGCAGTATCTGCATCCTCGCTGGCTGCTGGAAAGGCTGCAACGCGCCTGGCCAGACCAATGGCAAGCGATTGTCGACGCTAATAATCAACGGCCGCCAATGTGGCTTCGCGTCAACCGCCTGCATCACACTCGGGAAGAGTGGCTGATGCAACTACAGGCAACGGGCAAGCTAGCCGAACCGGATCCCCGACATCAGGATGCCCTGCGGTTGGAAACGCCCTGCCCGGTGTCACAGCTGCCGGGCTTTGACCAGGGATGGGTAACCATTCAGGATGCGTCGGCCCAGGGATGCGTAGCGCTGCTGGATCCGCAGAACAGTGAGTCCATCCTCGACCTTTGCGCCGCTCCCGGCGGGAAAACCACGCATATTCTGGAAGCGGCGCCTCAGGCGAGTGTGCTGGCAGTTGATATCGATGCGCAGCGCCTGGCAAGGATTAACGAAAACCTGCAGCGGCTGAACATGACGGCGGAGGTCAAAGTCGGCGATGGTTGCGATCCGCAATCCTGGTGCGGCGATCGGCAGTTTGACCGCATTCTGCTGGATGCGCCCTGTTCCGCCACTGGCGTTATTCGCCGTCACCCTGACATTAAATGGCTGCGGCGGGATCGAGATATTGCCGAGCTTGCGGCACTGCAACAGCAGATTCTGGAGGCCATCTGGCCCCATCTGAAATCAGGCGGTACGCTGCTCTATGCAACCTGCTCCATTTTACCAGAAGAGAATCATCTGCAAATCGCTGCTTTCCTGGAGCGCCATCAGGACGCCATACTTTCGGCAACGGGCGATGCCAGCCAGCCAGGTTTACAGGTGTTTCCCACACCGCAGGGTGGCGATGGTTTCTTCTACGCCAGATTGCTAAAACGATAACCGCGCCGTCCGGTGAATCTTTCCCGGCCCGGCTGACCTCCAACGAATCAGACTGAAGCACAATGAAAATAATCATTCTTGGCGCCGGTCAGGTCGGCGGCACTCTCGCCGAAAACCTGGTGGGTGAAAACAACGATATCACCGTGGTAGATACTGATTCGATTCGCCTGCGTCAGCTACAGGACAAATTCGATCTCCGCGTTGTGCAGGGCCACGGTTCTCACCCTCGCGTATTGCGGGAAGCAGGCGCCGAAGATGCCGACATGCTGGTTGCGGTAACCAGTTCGGATGAAACCAACATGGTGGCCTGCCAGATTGCTTACTCGCTGTTCAACACGCCTAACCGTATCGCGCGTATTCGTGCTCCAGAGTACATCCGGGATGCGGAGAAACTGTTTGTTGCGGAAGCGATCCCTATCGATCATCTGATCTCACCTGAACAGCTGGTTATCGATAACATCTACCGGCTGATCGAATACCCTGGGGCGCTACAGGTAGTCAATTTCGCAGAGGGAAAAGTCAGCCTCGCGGTCGTAAAGGCCTATTACGGCGGCCCTCTGGTAGGGAATGCTCTGGCAGTCATGCGCGAACATATGCCGCATATCGATACGCGCGTGGCGGCAATTTTCCGCCAGGATCGGCCCATTCGTCCGCAGGGATCGACGATTGTAGAAGCAGGTGACGAAGTGTTCTTTATCGCCGCCAGCCAGAATATCCGCGCCGTGATGAGCGAGTATCAGCGCCTGGAAAAACCCTACAAGCGCATTATGATCGTCGGCGGCGGAAACATTGGATCGGGCCTTGCCCAGCGCCTGGAAAAGAATTACAGCGTTAAACTGATCGAACGCGATCAGCAGCGCGCCGCCGAGCTGGCTGAGCTGTTACAAAATACCATCGTCTTTTACGGTGATGCATCAGACCAGGAGCTACTGGAAGAGGAACATATCGATCAAATCGATCTGTTTATTGCAATCACTAACGATGATGAAGCCAACATTATGTCGGCCATGCTGGCAAAGCGGATGGGCGCAAAAAAAGTCATGGTGCTTATTCAGCGTAAGGCTTATGTCGATTTGGTGCAGGGAAGCGTGATTGATATTGCGATTTCACCTCAGCAGGCGACCATTTCTGCCTTACTCGGCCACGTACGCAAAGCGGATATTGTCGGCGTCTCCTCCCTGCGTCGCGGCGTGGCTGAAGCAATAGAGGCTATCGCTCATGGTGATGAAACCACCTCGCGAGTAGTAGGCAGATTGATTGATGATATTAAGCTTCCGCCCGGCACTATTATTGGTGCCGTAGTTCGGGGTAATGATGTGATGATTGCCAATGATAATCTTCGCATCGAACAGGGTGATCACGTTATTATGTTCCTGACGGACAAGAAATTTGTGCCCGATGTTGAACGCCTGTTTCAGCCAAGTCCGTTCTTCCTGTAATATTCTCGCTGGCGAATCGCTTCGCTGGCTGCTTTACCCTTGTGATAATGACGTTTTTTAATCATCTCAATGGAAAAAGCTCCCTTGTTTGTTAGACTTAACAATTGGCACAGGAAAGGAGATAACAATGAGTTTATTCAAAGAGTTTCGCGATTTTGCAATGCGAGGCAACGTCGTTGACCTCGCGGTCGGTGTCATTATTGGTGCGGCATTCGGTAAAATCGTTTCTTCTCTGGTGGCGAATATTATTATGCCGCCGCTTGGATTACTGATTGGTGGAGTAGATTTTAAATCGTTCAGCTGGGTATTGAAGCCCGCAGAAGGCGCAACGCCGGCGGTGGTGATGGAATATGGCGTCTTCATTCAGACCATATTTGATTTCGTGATCGTTGCCTTCGCGATTTTTATGGCAATCAAACTGATGAACAAGCTATATCAGAAAAAAGAAGTAGAAACGCCCGATCCGAAGCCAACCGCTGAAGAGGCGCTGCTGACAGAAATTCGCGATCTGCTTAAGCAGCAGAACGCCCGGGACTGATTGCTAACAGAATCCTGTTCCACCTTGCGCTTATCTTACAGAAGCCTCCCAATCGCCTGATGGGAGGCTTTTCTGTTTACCCCGGTACGTATTTCCTTTCTGTAAACAGCCCCATCACGCTGAAAGCTCCCCTCTCCACCGCCAATGACGTTAAAAATTCCCATTTACGTTACCTGACAAGTAGACGCTACCTAACATTTTGCGCACAAAATAATTACATTTGTGAGCTAAAGCTCTTTTAGCGGGCAATTATTCGACTAGTCTTCACGGATTGTCAAAAGCCCTATCGGTGGGCAAAAGACCATTTCAGGAGAAAGTAGATGGCAGCGCACCCAACATTTCACTGGTTACACATCGGATCTGGCTCATTCCATCGTGCCCATCAGGCCTGGTATCTTCATCGTCTGTTGCAACAAAGCGGCGAGAACGAGGCAAAATGGCATATTTCGCTCGGTAACATTCGCGACGATGCAAACACGCTTCTCTCTATTCTTGAGCGGCAGCAAGGGGAGTACGTGCTTGAAACCGTCTCCCCTGCCGGTGAAAGGCAGTACGAGAAAATCACTTCGATTAAAAAAATCATTCCCTGGGACGATAAACTGGCCGCGCTGGTTGCTGAGGGCGCGGCGCCAGCCACAAAAGTGATCTCCTTTACCGTTACCGAAGGGGGATACTACCTCGACGCCCACCTGAAGTTGGAAAAGGACAACAGTGACATTGCCCACGATCTTCAGGGAGGAGTCCGCACCATCTACGGTGCTATCAGCCATATTTTGCAGCAAAGAATGGCAAATCAGGCCGGTCCGGTAACCCTGCTCTGCTGTGATAACGTGCGCCATAACGGACAGCGCTTCCATGATGGCCTGGTGCAATTCCTCACCCTGCGCCAACAGGATACCCTGCTGAAATGGGTGGAAAGCGGCGTGACCACGCCGAATACGATGGTTGATCGCATTACGCCTCGCCCGACGTCTGACATCGCCGGACGGGTTAAAACAGCCCTCGGCATCGACGATGCCGCCCCAGTGATGGCCGAGTCCTTTATTCAGTGGGTGGTTGAAGATAAATTCGCCGCTGAACGCCCGGAGCTGGAAAAGGTAGATGTGGAGCTGGTGAGTAACGTAGATGCTTACGAAGAGGCGAAAACGCGCATTCTCAACGCCAGCCACAGTGCCATCGCATGGGCAGGAACCCTACAGGGGCTCGCCTTCATTGACGAGAGTACGCGCGTGGAAAGCATTCGCCAGTTAGCCTGGGACTATGTCACTGATGATGTTATCCCCTGCCTGAGCCCGTCCCCACTTAACCTGGAAGACTACCGTGACGTGGTCCTGGAACGTTTCAGTAACCCACATATCAAGGATACCAACCAACGCGTCGCGGCGGATGGCCTTTCCAAGATACCCGGTTTTATCACCCCAACCCTGATTACCCGCTATGAACAGGGCGCGATCCCTCGAGCCTGCGCCAGACTCCCGGCCCTGTTCTTCCTCTTTATGCGTCGCTGGCATGAAGGTTCACTGCCCTACAAGTACGAAGATGGAATTCTTAACGCGGAAGAAATCCACGCCTGGTATCAGAGCGAGGACCCGGTTCGAACATTTGCCAGTGACAAAGCGCTGTTTTCCACGCTGGCAGGGAAAGCTGAGTTTATTCAGCTCCTGCGCGAAAGTATCGACGAATTAAAAAGTTAAGACCTTGTCAGCACCATAATTAACTCATTAAAGGTTTTAAAACAGTCATAACTCCCCTACAAATCAAGAGGATTAAAAATGAAAAAGCTGTTAGTGAGCATTCTGTTAGCCAGCGCCGTTACCTCCTTATCTGCCGGCGCAGCCGACCAGCTTAAAATCGGTTTTGCTAACCGCACGCTCAACGGTGCCTTTTTTAATGGGCTGACCGAATACATGAAGATTCATGCAAAAGAGAAAGGCTACGCGCTGATCACCACCGATGCGCGAGGCGACCTGAATAAGCAGATCGCCGACGTTGAGGATATGCTGTCTCAGGGTATTAACTATCTGGTGCTCAACCCACAAGACCCTGAAGCAGGTCAGCGTATTGTTAAAATGGCAGAACGCGCCAAGGTTCCGGTGGTCATTATTGACAGTGATATTTCGCTAAAAGCGCAGGTTATTACCCGCGTACAGGCTAACAATGCTGAAAATAACCGGCAGTTAGGCGCCTTTGCAGTAAGCCAGTTCGGTGACAAGCCGATGAACTGCGTATTAGTTAGCGGCAATACGGGTAACCTGGTGGGCCAGGCACGTAGCGATAACTTCCTGAAAGGCGTCACTGAAGCTCAGGAGAAAAAATACGGCCACAAACAGCTCACGGTACTCAGTCAGGGGTGGGGAAACTGGGATCAACAGGGTGGTCTGAAAGCGATGGAAGATATGATTGTCGCTCAGGGAGATAAAATCAACTGCGTATACAGTGAGATGGATGATATGGCGCTGGGTGCGATTCGTGCCCTGAAAGCGGCAAACAAGTTAGATCAGGTGAAAGTTTATGCTCACGATGGCTATAAAAAAGGTCTGGAAGCCGTAGAGAAAGGTGAACTTCAGGCTACCGCCTCTAACAATCCCGATCTGCTGACCCGCGACACGCTAAATATTATCCAACAATACCAGGGTGGCAAAAAAGATTTCCCACCTTATAGCTATATTCCCACCATTGTCATCACCAAAGATAACGTGGCTAAGTATTACAAAGCCGACGCGATTTTCTGATGACGCGGCCCCCTCTTCGGAGGGGGATATCTATGAGGACAAAACGTGGAACAGTTTGCAATTGATGTTCAACAGGTGAAAAAAAGCTTCGGCGGCGTTCATGCGCTGAAATCAATTAATCTACAGGTCTACCCTGGCAGTATTCACGCCATTATTGGTGAAAACGGGGCGGGCAAATCGACCCTGATGAAAATTCTGTCTGGAATTTACACCAAGGACAGCGGCAAAATATTTATTCACGGCGAAGAGAAAAACTTCACCACCCCGGCGCACAGCAAGGAAAGCCGCATTGGCATTATTTATCAGGAGCTGGCGCTGTCTCCTGACCTGACCGTTGCTGAAAATATCTTCCTTGACGATCTTGGGATGGGAAGCGGCATTGTACACTGGAAAAAACTGAACCAGCGGGCGTCGCGAATCCTGAATGAGCTGGGTTTCCATATCGATCCCCGCAAGCGTACTGGTGATTTAAGTATTGCCTATCAGCAAATGGTCGAGATCGCTAAATCGCTGGCCAAAGACGTTAACATCTTGATCCTTGATGAACCTTCTGCCGTCCTCTCCAGTAAAGAAGTCGCCATCCTTTTTGAACAGCTGCGTAAGCTTAAAGCTCGGGGCGTGACCATCATTTATATCTCTCATCGCCTCGAGGAATTGATGGCGATTGCCGACGAAATCACAGTTATCAAAGATGGTGAAACCGTGGTGACGCTGGACCCAACCATTTGTACTGAAGAGGATATTATCACCAGTATGGTGGGGCGTAAGCTGGAGAGCCTCTACCCTGAGAAAGGTGTGTCAGGGGAGGAGGTCATGCTGGAAGTGAAGGGCCTCTCAACTCGTACCCTCCTGAAAGACGTGAGCTTTACGCTTTGCAAAGGGGAAATCGTCGGACTGGCTGGCCTGATTGGCTCAGGTCGAACCGAGATTGCCCGCTGCCTGTTCGGCATTGATAAAATGTCTGCGGGAACCGTGTTGAAAGAAGGGAAAAAAATTGAGATAGCCAACCCTTCACAGGCTATGGAACACGGTATTGGTCTGGTGCCTGAAAGTCGTAAGGAACAAGGGGCAATCCTGGTCCGGCCCATCCGGGAAAATATGACCTTATCCAACCTCAAAGTCATCAGTTGCCTGATGGGTTTTATTCATCGGCGGCAGGAACAGCAGGTTAGCCAGATGCTTCGCCAGAAGCTGAACATCAAGCTCGGCTCGGTTGAAGATACGATTGCCAGCCTCAGCGGCGGCAATCAGCAGAAAGTCGTGATTGCCAAATGGCTTAATACCAACTGCAACATCCTGATCCTCGACGAGCCCACCCGCGGGGTCGATGTTGGCGCCAAAGTCGAAATCTATAACATCATTCATCAGTTGGCTGAACGCGGCTACTCCATCCTGGTTATCTCTTCTGAAATGGTTGAAGTCATTAATCTGAGCCATCGTGTTTACGTGATGAGTGAAGGGCAACTGACCAAAGAACTGAAAGGCGACGAGATATCTGAACAAAATATCATGCGCTACGCCATTCCCAAACGCAGCGCAGCATGAAGGGTTAAAAGATGATGCAATCAATCACTAAAGAAACGGACAAGGTGGAATACTCCTCTAAAAAGCGCATCGGCCGCTTGCTGTTGGATAATTCAACCACGCTGGTTTTTATTTGTATGCTGATTATCGCGGCATTCCTGTCCGATCGCTTTTACAGCGAGGACAATATCACCAATGTATTGCGCCAGAGCGTGCCGCTGGGGCTTGCCGCATTGGGATTGCTGTTTGTCATTCTCACTGGTGGTATTGACCTCTCCATCGGCTCAATTATGGCGTTTGTCTCCGTCGTGGTCGGTCTGATGATACCGGATATTGGCTTATGGCCGGCCCTGATTGCGGGCGTGGGCATGGTGACGTTAATGGGGGCCTTTTCCGGGATGCTGGTCACCTGGTTTAATATCGCCCCCTTCATTGCCACGCTGGCGATGATGACTATCGCGCGTGGCCTGGCGCTGATTATTGCCAACGGGCAGCCCGTCTTTATTGATGACGACGCGTTTGTCAATTTTGGCACCGGCTATTTCCTGGGGATACCCCTTCCGGTTTACGTGCTGCTTGGTTTCGCGATTATATGCCAACTGGTTTATAAAAATTCGGTATTCGGTCGTCTGGTGATTTCTATTGGTTCCAACGAAATGGCAACGCGTTTTGCCGGTATACGGGTGAATACTTATAAGCTGGCGGTCTATGCCATCAGCGCGTTTGCCTGCGGGATTGCTGGCATTATTTCGGCGACCCGAACTGGGGTAGGTTCACCCGTGCTGTCCATTGGCTTCGAGCTGGATGTTATTGCTGCCGTGGTAGTTGGCGGCGCCAGCCTTGCCGGAGGACGAGGCAACGTGGTCAACACGCTGATAGGGGTATTTATATTAAGCATGATCTCTAACCTGATGAACCTGATGAATATTTCTGGCTACAACCAGCAGGTGGTTAAAGGGGTGATTATTATTATTGCCGTGATGGTGGAGAGTCTTAAGTCACGCGCCCGTGCCTGAGTGGTGGGAAGTTAATTCAATAACAGAAGACCAGAGGTAAAGTCCGCTTTACCTCTGGCCTCCCAGTTGCCTTTCTTCGCGTGCTTATCCTTACGACGATAGCTCCCTTTTCCTTTCTGATTAACTTCGATGCGAATCCTGAATAAGGGATCGTGAAGCAGGGCCTCTATCGCATTATCGCGAATCACGCCTTTCTTGTGCTGATAACCTGACATAATGGTTTCCTTAGTAAGTTGACGGCAAGAATATAGGATCTACGCTATGAGAAATCAATCCGCAGCCGCGATTTCGCCCTTCTCCAGCGCTTCAAGGATTGAGCAGTACAAGCTAGTGTGGGCGGTGCCGCAGCAGGCATCATTCAATCTTTGCAGAGAACGCTGCATATTCTGTAATTCGGCAATCATCGCCTCCACCTCCTGAAGTCTGGCCTGCACGATGGTTTTTGATTCCTGGCAGGTATGATGCGCAGGATCAACCCGGATCGACAATAGCTCGCGGATCGCCTCAAGGCTGAAGCCGAGCTGTCGGCCATAGCGAATAAATTTTAGCCGCTGTAGATCGTTGTCAGTATAAAGACGAAAGCCGCCTTCAGTACGGATCTCGTGATCCATCATCTGCTGCTTTTCATAGTAGCGAATGGTATCCGGCGTGACGTCGGCAAGCTTTGCCAGCTGTCCAATTTTGAACATCACTTATCCTCTTTGAAACGTTGATGAAACTGATGGCTGTATTCGCCACGCAGAAAGGTCGTGCTCATGCCTGCCTGTCTTAGCTTAAGTTCCAGCAGCAGCAGCCGTTTTGCATGTTCCTCATAATGTCGATCCTGAGGATCAATGCCGGCAAGCAGCCGATCTAATTCGACCGCTTCGCGCCGCATTTCAAGCTCAGGCGGAAGGAAGCCGGAGTTTTTCATCAGGCGATAAGCCGCCCGCAATTCCGGCGGGACATGGCTGTCATCATCCAGCACCAGCTTCTTACCGCTGCCGGGAAGATTATCCAGCTCACCGTTCTTCTGCGCTTCGGCCAGGTGCTGCTCCACCAGTTGATCAATCAGCCACATAATAAACTCGTTACAATGAGAGGGAGAGATCCAGAATAGCGCGTGAGCAAGGAGAGGGGAATTTCAGACATAAAAAAACCGGGCAAGCCCGGTTTTTCCGTAGTGCAACAGATTACTCTGCTACAGCTTCTGCTTGAGCTTCTGGACGATCAACCAGCTCGATGTAAGCCATCGGCGCGTTGTCACCAGCGCGGAAGCCACACTTCAGAATGCGAGTGTAACCACCTGCACGGCTCGCGAAACGCGGACCGAGCTCATTAAACAGTTTTGCCACGATCTCGTTATCACGAGTACGGGCGAATGCCAGACGACGATTAGCTACGCTGTCGGTCTTGGCAAGAGTAATCAGCGGCTCAACTACGCGACGCAGCTCTTTCGCTTTTGGCAGGGTCGTCTTGATAATCTCGTGACGAACCAAAGAGCCAGCCATGTTGCGGAACATAGCCTGACGATGGCTGCTGTTGCGGTTCAGTTGACGACCACTCTTACGATGGCGCATGACCTTATCCTTCTCAGTGAAACCTTAACCTGTGATCGGGTTATTCATCAGCGATGCTAGCGGGCGGCCAGTTTTCCAGGCGCATGCCCAGTGACAGACCACGAGAAGCCAGCACGTCTTTAATCTCAGTAAGAGATTTTTTACCAAGGTTAGGCGTTTTAAGCAGCTCAACCTCGGTACGCTGTACCAGATCACCGATGTAGTGGATAGCTTCTGCCTTAAGGCAGTTAGCAGAGCGGACAGTCAATTCCAGATCGTCAACAGGGCGCAGCAAGATCGGATCGAATTCTGGCTTCTCTTCTTTCACTTCCGGCTGACGTACATCACGTAAGTCAACGAAAGCTTCAAGTTGTTCTGCCAGGATGGTAGCCGCACGGCGGATCGCTTCTTCAGGATCAATAGTGCCGTTGGTTTCCATTTCGATGACCAGCTTGTCCAGGTCAGTACGCTGTTCTACACGCGCTGCTTCAACATTGTAGGCAATACGCTCTACAGGGCTGTAACAGGCGTCTACCAACAGACGACCGATCGGGCGCTCATCTTCTTCCGAATGAATTCGGGCTGAAGCCGGCACATAACCACGACCGCGCTGAATTTTGATACGCATGCTAATCGCCGCGTTCTCATCAGTCAGGTGGCAGATTACGTGCTGCGGCTTGACGATTTCGACATCACCATCATGGGTGATATCGGCTGCAGTCACAGGGCCAATGCCAGATTTATTCAAGGTAAGAATAACTTCATCTTTTCCCTGAACTCTTACCGCCAGCCCTTTCAGGTTGAGCAGGATTTCCAGGATGTCTTCCTGTACGCCCTCTTTGGTGCTGTACTCATGTAGTACACCATCAATTTCAACCTCGGTCACCGCGCAACCCGGCATTGATGAAAGCAGAATACGGCGCAGTGCGTTACCAAGAGTGTGGCCAAAGCCACGCTCTAAAGGCTCAAGGGTCACCTTGGCGTGCGTCGAACTCACTTGCTCGATATCTACCAGGCGCGGTTTTAGAAACTCTGTCACAGAACCCTGCATTGTGTCCTCTCTTTGGTACTAAGCTTTACTTGGAGTAAAGCTCGACGATCAGGTGTTCGTTAATGTCCGCAGACAGATCGGTACGTTCAGGAATACGTTTGAACACACCTTCCATCTTCGTTGCATCAACTTCCAGCCAGGTTGGCTTTTCACGCTGTTCAGCCAGCTCCAGAGCGGCTTTCACGCGAGACTGCTTTTTGGCTTTCTCACGGATGCTAACAACGTCATTCGGAGTTACCTGATAAGAAGCGATGCTAACAACGCGGCCGTTTACCATGATAGATTTGTGGCTAACTAACTGACGTGATTCTGCACGAGTAGCGCCAAAGCCCATACGGTAAACTACGTTATCCAGACGACCTTCCAGCAGAGCTAACAGGTTTTCACCGGTGTTGCCTTTCAGACGTGCGGCTTCTTTATAATAGTTACGGAACTGACGCTCCAGCACGCCGTAGGTACGACGAACTTTCTGCTTTTCACGTAACTGTACACCATAATCAGACAGACGCGGTTTACGCGCACCGTGCTGACCAGGAGCTTGTTCAATCTTACACTTGGTATCAATCGCGCGAACGCCAGACTTCAAAAAGAGGTCGGTACCTTCGCGACGGCTCAGCTTGAGCTTAGGACCCAAATATCTTGCCATTTTCTTTCTCCAACATTCCTAAAAAACGGGCGTTATACGCGGCGTTTTTTCGGCGGACGACAACCGTTGTGAGGGATCGGAGTCACATCAGTAATATTCGTGATGCGGAAACCAGCAGCGTTCAGAGCACGAATCGTAGATTCGCGGCCTGGACCTGGCCCCTTAACCATAACTTCCAGGTTCTTAATACCGTACTCTTTCACGGCATCTGCGCAACGTTCAGCGGCAACCTGTGCAGCAAACGGCGTAGATTTACGAGAACCACGGAAACCGGAACCACCGGCTGTTGCCCAACCCAACGCATTACCCTGACGATCGGTAATAGTCACGATGGTGTTGTTAAAAGATGCATGGACATGAGCCACGCCATCAGAGACTTGCTTTCTTACACGCTTACGTGCACGAACTGGTGCCTTTGCCATTATTCAATCACCCCGATTATTTCTTGATCGGTTTACGCGGACCCTTACGGGTACGTGCGTTGGTCTTAGTACGCTGACCGCGCACCGGGAGACCACGACGATGACGTAAACCACGATAGCAACCAAGGTCCATAAGACGCTTGATGCTCAGGGTGACTTCACGACGCAGATCGCCTTCAACAACAAATTTTGAAACTGCATCACGCAGAATGTCGATTTGTTCTTCAGACAGCTCACTGATCTTAACATTTTCAGCAATACCGGTTGTTGCACAGATAGCCTGTGAACGCGTCTTGCCGATACCGAAGATTGCAGTCAGAGCAATAACGGTATGTTTATGATCAGGAATGTTAATGCCTGCTATACGGGCCACTATGCACTCCTATTTAATTACTAATGCGTCCCATGCCGAAAAGCCCGTTTTCAGGATACTCAAATGGAAACGCACAGACACACAAAAGATTGGCTGGCTAATCTAGCCAGCTCAACCCGACTTTGCAAGAAAAATATTAGCCCTGACGCTGTTTATGCTTAGGCTCGGCGCTGCAAATCACACGTACGACACCATCACGACGGACGATTTTGCAGTTACGACATAATTTCTTGACGGAAGCACGAACTTTCATTTTTACTCTCCGTAACTTCTGAAGCGCCTGATTAACGGCCGTAGCCTTTCAGGTTTGCTTTCTTCAATGCAGACTCGTACTGACTAGACATCATCAGAGTTTGCACTTGAGCCATAAAGTCCATGATGACAACCACTACGATCAGCAGTGATGTACCGCCAAAGTAGAATGGGACTTTCATCGCATCACGCATGAACTCCGGGATCAGGCAGATGAAAGTAATGTAGAGCGCACCGACTAAAGTCAGGCGGGTCATTACTTTATCGATATACTTCGCCGTCTGTTCTCCCGGACGAATTCCTGGTACAAATGCACCGGACTTCTTCAGGTTATCTGCTGTTTCACGCGGGTTGAAAACCAGCGCTGTATAAAAGAAACAGAAGAAGATGATTGCAGTCGCATAGAGTAGCACATAAAGCGGTTGTCCGGGCTGCAAATACATTGAAATAGTCGTCAGCCAGTTCCAACCGGTACCGCCCCCGAACCATGAAGCGATGGTCGCCGGGAACAGAATGATGCTGGAAGCAAAAATTGCTGGGATAACCCCAGCCATGTTCACTTTCAGCGGTAAATGTGTGCTCTGTGCAGCATAGACACGACGGCCTTGCTGACGTTTCGCATAGTTCACCACAATGCGGCGTTGACCACGCTCAACGTAAACAACGAAGAAGGTCACTGCAAATACAAGAACTGCAACCAACAGCAACAGGAGGAAGTGCAGGTCGCCTTGCCTTGCCTGCTCGATAGTATGGCCAACGGCCGGCGGCAATCCCGCAACGATACCAGCGAAGATTATGATTGAAATACCGTTGCCGATACCTCGTTCAGTAATCTGTTCACCCAGCCACATCAGGAACATTGTCCCGGTAACCAGGCTGACAACAGCGGTAAAGTAGAAAGCGAGGCCTGGATTTAACACCAGGCCCTGCATTCCAGGCATATTCGGTAAACCGGTAGCAATACCGACCGACTGAAATATCCCTAAGACCAGCGTCGCGTAGCGGGTGTACTGACTAATCTTACGACGGCCAGCCTCCCCTTCTTTCTTGATTTCAGCTAACGCGGGATGAACCACCGTCAGCAGCTGGATAATAATAGAGGCCGAGATGTACGGCATAATACCCAGAGCAAAGATAGAAGCACGACTAAGAGCACCACCAGAGAACATGTTGAACATTTCAATGATGGTGCCACGCTGTTGCTCAAGCAGTTTGGCAAGTACAGTGGCATCGATACCAGGGATCGGAATAAAAGAACCAATGCGGAAAACAATCAGCGCACCAATCACAAACAGAAGTCTGCGTTTTAGCTCGCCAAAACCACCCTTGGCACTTTGAAAATCTAATCCTGGTTGCTTAGCCATCTGCTACTTATTCCTCAATTTTACCGCCAGCAGCTTCGATTGCAGCACGAGCGCCTTTAGTGACACGCAGACCACGGATCGTTACCGGAGCAGAAACTTCGCCAGACAGAATAACTTTAGCGAATTCAATCTGAATACCGATAATGTTGGCCGCTTTCAGCGTGTTCAGGTCGGCAATCCCGCCTTCAACCTTCGCCAGGTCAGACAGACGAACTTCTGCCGTAACCATTGCTTTGCGAGAGGTAAAACCAAATTTTGGCAGACGACGGTACAGAGGCATCTGACCACCTTCAAAGCCGCGACGTACGCCACCGCCAGAACGAGAGTTCTGACCTTTGTGACCACGACCACCGGTTTTACCGAGGCCAGAACCAATACCGCGACCCAAACGTTTAGTCGCGCGCTTAGACCCTTCGGCCGGAGACAGAGTATTTAAACGCATCTGTTACTCCTCCACTTTAACCATGTAGGAAATCGCGTTAACCATACCGCGTACAGCTGGCGTATCTTCACGCTCTACGGTGTGGTTAATACGACGCAGACCCAGGCCAAGCAGCGTTGCCTTGTGTTTCGGCAAACGTCCGATCGAACTGCGGGTTTGTGTAATCTTAATAGTCTTAGCCATGGTCATTACCCCAGAATGTCTTCAACGGATTTGCCACGCTTGGCAGCGACCATTTCTGGGGAATTCATGTTGGCCAGGCCATCCAGCGTTGCACGAACCACGTTAATCGGGTTAGTGGAACCGTAGGCTTTAGCCAAAACGTTATGAACCCCAGCGACTTCCAGAACGGCGCGCATTGCACCGCCGGCAATGATACCGGTACCTTCAGAAGCCGGCTGCATGAACACGCGAGAACCTGTGTGCACGCCTTTAACAGGGTGCTGCAGGGTGCCGTTGTTCAGCGCGACGTTAATCATATTGCGACGAGCTTTTTCCATCGCTTTCTGGATCGCTGCTGGAACTTCACGCGCTTTTCCGTAACCAAAACCGATACGACCGTTACCGTCGCCTACTACTGTCAGAGCAGTGAAGGAGAAGATACGACCGCCTTTTACGGTTTTAGATACGCGATTTACCGCGATCAGCTTTTCCTGCAGTTCGCCAGCTTGTTTTTCGATGTGTGCCATCTTACACCTCTACCTTAGAACTGTAGGCCAGCTTCACGGGCAGCATCTGCCAGTGCCTGGACACGACCATGATATTGGAAACCAGAACGGTCGAAAGAAACACTTTTGATGCCTTTTTCGATTGCGCGCTCAGCAACTGCTTTACCAACGGCTGCAGCGGCGTCTTTGTTTCCTGTGTACTTCAGTTGCTCACCGATTGCTTTTTCTACTGTAGAAGCAGCGACCAGGATTTCAGAACCATTCGGAGCAATTACCTGTGCGTAAATATGACGCGGGGTACGATGTACCACCAGGCGAGTTGCACCCAGCTCTTTGAGCTTGCGGCGTGCGCGGGTCGCACGACGGATACGAGCAGATTTCTTATCCATAGTGTTACCTTACTTCTTCTTAGCCTCTTTGGTACGCACGACTTCGTCGGCGTAACGAACACCCTTGCCTTTGTAAGGCTCAGGACGACGGTAGGCGCGCAGGTCTGCTGCTACCTGACCGATCAGCTGCTTATCAGCGCCTTTCAGCACGATTTCAGTCTGACTCGGACATTCAGCAGTGACGCCGGCTGGCAGCTCATGGTCAACAGGGTGAGAGAAGCCTAATGCTAAGTTCACCACGTTGCCTTTAACGGCTGCACGATAACCTACACCAACCAGCTGCAACTTCTTAGAGAAGCCTTCGGTAACACCGATAACCATACCGTTGAGCAGTGCACGAGAAGTACCAGCCTGCGCCCAACCATCCACAAAACCTTCGCGCGGAGCGAAAGTAAGGGCGTTGTCTGCATGCTTAACTTCTACAGCATTGTTCAGAGTACGAGTCAGCTCGCCGTTTTTACCTTTAATCGAGATAACCTGACCGTTGAGTTTTACCTCTACGCCGGCAGGAATCACGACAGGTGCTTTAGCAACACGAGACATAAATTCCTCCTTAAGCTACGTAGCAGATAATTTCGCCACCAAGACCAGCCTGGCGCGCTGCACGATCGGTCATAACACCTTTAGAGGTAGAAACAACAGCGATACCCAGTCCTGCCATAACTTTTGGCAGTTCGTCTTTGCGTTTGTAGATACGCAGACCTGGACGACTAACACGCTGAATGCTTTCTACCACCGCCTTGCCCTGGAAATACTTAAGAGTCAGTTCCAGTTCTGGCTTGGTGTCGCCTTCGATTTTAAATTCTTCAATATAACCTTCTTCCTTCAGCACGTTGGCAACTGCCACTTTCAGCTTGGAGGAAGGCATGGTGACCGCTACTTTATTCGCGGATTGACCGTTACGGATACGGGTCAGCATATCCGCGATCGGATCTTGCATGCTCATCTGTCTTTACTCCCGTGATTCAATTGGTAATTACCAGCTAGCCTTTTTCAAGCCAGGTACTTCACCGCGCATTGCGGCTTCACGAAGCTTAATACGGCTCAACCCGAATTTGCCCACATAACCATGTGGACGGCCAGTTTGGCGGCAGCGCTTACGCTGACGAGACGGGCTGGAATCACGCGGCAGAGTTTGCAGCTTGAGAACAGCATCCCAACGAGCTTCGTCGGATGAGTTCACACTTGAAATGATAGCCTTCAGTTCCTCGCGTTTTGCGCGGTACTTTTCAGCCAGTTTCACGCGAACAACTTCGCGTGCTTTCATTGATTGCTTAGCCATCAGTAACCCTGCCTTACTTGCGGAACGGGAAGTTAAAAGCAGCCAAAAGTGCGCGGCCTTCATCATCAGATTTCGCAGTAGTGGTAATGGTGATATCCAAACCACGAACGCGGTCGACTTTGTCATAGTCGATCTCTGGGAAGATGATCTGCTCACGAACGCCCATGCTGTAGTTGCCACGACCATCGAATGACTTAGTGGACAGGCCACGGAAGTCACGAATACGTGGAACAGCAATAGAAATCAGACGCTCAAAGAACTCCCACATGCGTTCGCCACGCAGAGTTACTTTACAGCCGATCGGATAGCCCTGACGGATTTTGAAGCCTGCAACTGATTTGCGTGCTTTGGTGATAAACGGTTTTTGACCGGAGATTGCTGCCAGATCGGCTGCTGCGTTATCCAGCAGTTTCTTGTCAGCGATCGCTTCACCCACACCCATATTCAGGGTGATCTTCTCGACCCGAGGGACTTGCATGACAGAATTGTAGCTAAACTCAGTCATGAGTTTTTTAACTACTTCGTCTTTGTAGTAATCATGCAGTTTCGCCATCGTACTACTCCAAATTACTTGATAGTTTCGCTGTTAGACTTGAAGAAACGGACTTTTTTGCCGTCTTCGAATCTAAAGCCTACACGGTCCGCCTTGCCGGTGGCACTGTTGTAAAGCGCAACGTTTGAAACCTGCAGAGCAGCTTCCTTTTCAACGATGCCACCTGGTTGGTTCAGGGCCGGGACCGGCTTCTGATGTTTCTTAACCAGATTGATACCTTCAACAATAACCTTGCCAGAAGACAGGACGTTCTTAACTTTACCGCGCTTACCTTTATCTTTGCCGGTCAGCACGATAACTTCGTCATCGCGACGGATTTTAGCTGCCATTTTTCGCTCCTTAGAGTACTTCTGGTGCCAGAGAGATAATTTTCATGAACTTTTCAGTACGAAGTTCACGAGTTACCGGCCCAAAAATACGCGTTCCGATAGGCTGCTCACTGTTATTGTTTAAAATAACGCATGCATTACCATCGAAGCGAATGACAGAACCGTCCGGGCGACGAACACCCTTCCTGGTGCGCACCACTACCGCTTTCAGCACATCACCTTTCTTAACCTTACCGCGAGGAATCGCTTCCTTGATGGTAATTTTGATGATATCGCCTACGCCTGCGTAGCGACGGTGCGAGCCACCCAGAACCTTGATACACATTACGCGACGTGCACCGGAGTTGTCGGCGACGTTCAGCATAGTCTGTTCTTGGATCATTTTAGTGCTCCGCTAATGTCAACTACTACTTCGGGACCTGATTCAGGTCGTATAAAAGCCCCATAATTGAGGGCGCAGCATTATAACACCGCATCTCGCATATGGGTAGAAAAAATAAACGGCCCGTACGAGCCGTTTATCTTATTTTTTAGAGAGCGCAGATTCTATTACAGAATCGCTTTCTCTACAACGCGAACCAGCGTCCAGGACTTGGTCTTGGACAGCGGGCGACATTCGCGGATTTCAACCACGTCGCCAATCCCGCATTCGTTGTTCTCGTCATGTACGTGCAGTTTAGTCGTACGCTTAATGAACTTCCCGTAGATAGGGTGTTTCACAAAACGTTCGATAGCAACAACCATGGATTTCTCCATTTTGTCACTAGTCACACGACCTTGCAGAGTACGGATTTTATCGGTCATTACGCACCCGCCTTCTCAGTCAGTAAAGTCTTAACGCGTGCAACATCACGACGCACTTGCTTCAACAGATGAGACTGTTGCAGCTGGCCGGATGCTGCCTGCATGCGCAGGTTAAACTGCTCACGCAGAAGGTTAAGCAGCTCAGTGTTCAGCTCTTCAACGCTTTTTTCACGCAGCTCTGTTGCTTTCATTACATCACCGTCTTAGTTACAAAGGTGGTTTTGATAGGCAGTTTTGCTGCTGCCAGCTTGAATGCTTCACGGGCCAGCTCTTCCGGTACGCCGTCCATTTCATACAGGACTTTACCAGGCTGGATCAAGGCAACCCAATACTCCACGTTACCTTTACCTTTACCCATACGCACTTCCAGCGGCTTCTCGGTAATTGGTTTGTCCGGGAATACACGGATCCAAATTTTACCTTGACGCTTAACTGCACGGGTCATAGCACGACGTGCTGCTTCGATCTGACGAGCGGTCAGACGACCACGGCCAACAGCTTTCAAACCGAAAGTACCGAAGCTAACATCCGTGCCCTGCGCCAGACCACGGTTGCGGCCTTTATGCACTTTACGGAATTTTGTACGCTTTGGTTGTAACATCAGCGACTCTCCTTACTTACGGCTTTTACGCTGCTGCTTTTTAGGTTGAGCAGCCGGTTCCGGTTGTTCAACAGCAGCCATACCACCCAGGATCTCACCTTTGAAGATCCATACCTTAACGCCGATTACACCATAAGTGGTGTGCGCTTCAGAGGTGTTGTAGTCAATGTCAGCACGCAGGGTGTGCAGCGGCACGCGGCCTTCACGGTACCATTCGGTACGCGCGATTTCAGCACCACCCAGACGGCCACTAACTTCAACTTTGATCCCTTTAGCGCCCAGACGCATTGCGTTCTGTACGGCACGCTTCATAGCACGACGGAACATCACACGACGCTCCAGCTGTGAAGTGATGCTGTCAGCAACCAATTTAGCGTCCAGTTCCGGCTTACGGACTTCGGCGATATTGATCTGTGCAGGAACGCCAGCGATATCCGCTACGACCTTGCGCAGTTTTTCTACGTCTTCGCCTTTCTTACCGATAACGATGCCAGGGCGAGCGGTGTGAATAGTCACACGGATGCTCTTAGCTGGACGCTCGATAACGATACGAGATACAGACGCTTTTGACAGTTCTTTCGT
Organism: Erwinia typographi; assembly: GCF_000773975.1. GTDB lineage: Bacteria > Pseudomonadota > Gammaproteobacteria > Enterobacterales > Enterobacteriaceae > Erwinia > Erwinia typographi. Next base: position 8,007 of record NZ_JRUQ01000106.1, on the reverse strand, counting down.
TAAGAACTGACGTACTTTAAAGTCGCTGTCCAGGTTGTCAGCGAATTCTTTGGTATTGGCGAACCAGGTAGAGTTCCAGGGTTTAACAATACCCAGGCGAATACCATTAGGATGTACTTTCTGACCCATTGCTAGTCTCCAGAGTCTCAGCGATCGGACACAACCACAGTAATGTGGCTGGTGCGCTTCAGGATGCGATCTGCACGACCTTTTGCACGAGGCATAATGCGCTTCATGCTTGGGCCTTCGTCGACGAAGATCTTCGTGACTTTCAGATCATCAATGTCAGCGCCATCGTTGTGTTCGGCGTTAGCAATGGCAGATTCCAGGACCTTCTTAACCAGTACAGCCGCTTTCTTGTTGGTGTAGGTCAGAATGTCCAGAGCCTGCGACACCTTCTTACCGCGTACAAGATCCGCTACCAGGCGAACCTTCTGTGCAGAAGAACGAGCGTGGCGATGTTTAGCGATAGTTTCCATCTCTTCCTCCTGCCTTAGCGTTTCTTGGCTTTCTTATCAGCCGTGTGGCCGCGATAAGTACGGGTCGGTGCAAATTCACCCAGCTTGTGACCGACCATTTCGTCGGAAACAAAAACAGGAACGTGCTGACGACCATTATGGACAGCGATGGTCAAACCGATCATGTTAGGGAAGATCGTTGAACGACGGGACCAGGTGCGCAAAGGCTTCTTGTCTCCGCTTTCCACCGCTTTCTCTACCTTCTTCAGCAAGTGCAGGTCAATAAAAGGACCTTTCTTGAGAGAACGTGGCATGGCTTATCCTCTAAAATTATTTGCTACGGCGACGTACGATAAATTTATCAGTACGCTTGTTGCTGCGGGTCTTCTTACCTTTGGTCTGCAGGCCCCACGGGGAGACCGGGTGCTTACCAAAGTTACGACCTTCACCACCACCATGTGGGTGGTCGACTGGGTTCATCGCAGTACCGCGAACGGTAGGACGAACACCACGCCAACGAGCAGCACCGGCTTTACCCAGAACGCGAAGCATGTGCTCAGCGTTACCGACTTCACCCAGGGTCGCGCGGCAGTCAATTTCGACTTTACGCATTTCACCTGAACGCAGACGCAGGGTTACGTAGGAACCTTCACGAGCAACGATCTGCACGTAAGCACCGGCTGAGCGAGCAATCTGACCGCCTTTGCCTGGTTTCATTTCTACGTTATGTACGGTGGAACCCACTGGAATGTTACGCATCGGCAGGGTGTTACCTGCTTTGATCGCAGCATCAACGCCAGACTGAATCTGGTCGCCAGCTTTCAGGCCTTTAGGGGCCAGGATGTAACGGCGCTCGCCGTCTTTGTACAGAACCAGTGCGATGTTCGCAGAGCGGTTCGGATCGTACTCAAGACGTTCAACGGTTGCCGGGATACCATCTTTGTTGCGTTTGAAGTCAACAATACGGTAAGCCTGCTTGTGACCACCACCGATATGACGGGTAGTGATACGACCATTGTTGTTACGGCCGCCGGATTTGCTGTTTTTCTCTACCAGCGGGGCAAATGGTTTGCCCTTGTGCAGCTCCGCGTTTACCACTTTAACTACATGGCGACGACCCGGAGATGTCGGTTTACATTTAACAACTGCCATTGTTCTTCTCCTCCGACTTACTCAGCGCCGCCGACGAAGTCCAGATTCTGGCCTTCTTTCAGGGTGACGTAAGCTTTTTTCCAGTCGTTACGACGACCAATACGCTGACCGGAACGTTTAACTTTCCCTTTCACTACCAGGGTGTTAACGACCTCTACTTCCACTTCGAAAAGCTTCTGTACAGCGGCTTTGATTTCTGCTTTGGTCGCGTCTTTAGCAACTTTGAGAACGATGGTGTTTGTTTTTTCCATCGCAGCAGATGCTTTTTCAGATACGTGCGGCGCGCGCACTACTTTCAGCAGACGTTCTTCACGGATCATGCCAGCATCTCCTCAACTTGCTTAACTGCGTCAGCAGTCATAACGACTTTGTCGAAGGCGATCAGGCTAACTGGGTCGATACCCGCTGCATCACGAACGTCAACCTTGTACAGGTTACGCGCGGCCAGGAACAGATTCTCTTCCAGTTCGCCAGTGATGATCAGCACGTCTTCCAGCGCCATGTCTTTCAGTTTCTCTACCAGCAGCTTAGTTTTAGGCGCTTCAAGAGAGAACTGCTCGACAACGATCAGACGATCTTGACGTACCAGTTCGGACAGGATGCTTTTCAGCGCGCCGCGGTACATCTTTTTGTTTACTTTTTGACTGTGGTCCTGTGGCTTCGCAGCGAAGGTTACGCCACCGGAACGCCAGATCGGGCTCTTAACAGAACCTGAACGCGCACGGCCGGTACCTTTCTGGCGCCACGGCTTTTTGCCGGAACCAGTAACTTCAGCACGGGTCTTCTGAGCACGAGTACCTTGACGGGCACCTGCTGCATAAGCAACAACAACCTGATGTACCAGCGCTTCGTTGAAATCACGACCGAAGGTAGTTTCGGAAACAGTCAGCGCGCTTTGCGCGTCTTTCAATACTAATTCCATTGCTATCCCCTTACGCCTTCACAGCTGGTTTAACGATCAGGTCGCTACCGGTAGCACCGGGAACTGCACCTTTCACCAGCAGCAGGTTGCGCTCAGCGTCAACACGTACTACGTCCAGGCTCTGAACGGTTACGCGCTCATTACCCAGCTGGCCTGCCATTTTCTTGCCTTTGAACACTTTGCCCGGAGTCTGGTTCTGACCGATAGAACCCGGAACGCGGTGAGACAAGGAGTTACCGTGGGTCGCATCCTGAGTACGGAAGTTCCAGCGCTTAACAGTACCGGCAAAACCTTTACCTTTAGATGTCCCAGTCACGTCAACTTTTTTCACGTCAGCGAAAATATCAACGTTAACGCTCTGACCTACGGTGAATTCTGCACCTTCAGCGGTACGGAACTCCCACAGACCACGGCCAGCTTCAACACCAGCTTTAGCAAAATGGCCCGCTTCAGGCTTAGTAACGCGGTTTGCTTTTTTAGCACCGGTAGTTACCTGAATAGCAGTGTAGCCGTCGTTCTCCAGGCTCTTAACCTGAGTGACGCGGTTTGCTTCAATTTCAATCACGGTTACTGGGATAGAAACGCCATCTTCTGTGAAGATACGAGTCATGCCCACTTTCTTACCGACTAAACCAATCATTGTTTCAACCTCTCAATCGCTCAATGACCTGATTAACCCAGGCTGATCTGCACGTCTACACCTGCAGCCAGATCCAGACGCATCAGAGCATCAACCGTTTTTTCAGTTGGCTCAACGATGTCAACCAGACGCTTGTGAGTGCGAATTTCATACTGATCGCGCGCATCTTTATTGACGTGCGGGGAGATCAGAACGGTAAAGCGCTCTTTGCGGGTCGGCAGCGGGATGGGACCACGAACCTGCGCACCAGTGCGCTTGGCAGTCTCAACGATTTCCGCAGTTGATTGATCGATCAGACGATGATCAAACGCTTTAAGACGGATACGGATTCTTTGGTTCTGCATGAGACCAGAGCTCCAATTATTTATAAACGAAAAAATTACTACTCAAACCCATTACGATTGATGGGAGAGTGTAATCGTCTGCACATAACTCCCCTATTGGGAGTATTGTCAGGTGAGCGAGTCGCTCGCCTGCGGTTCAGATTGAACCGGGCCGCCATTTCTGACAAGCCCGCGCATTATACGTGTCTTAGCGCACAAAGCAACCTGTTTTACGGGGCGGAAAACCAGCATCGGGAGGAGGAAATCAGCAAGGCGGCGCTCAGAAATGATACCGCCGCTGAAGTGACTGTTTCAGCGGCGGTATTTTGTACAACGACATTGCGGCTACCCTGCCCTACTCTTCTACTTTAATTTGCGACTGGAGATAATTTGGCGTACCAATCTTACCGATCAGCTCGAGCTCCGTTTCGAGAAAATCGATGTGATGCTCTTCATCCTCCAGGATCACAATCATCATGTCCCGGCTGACGTAGTCGTGCACCTTATCCGCGTAAGCTATCGCCTCGCGGAGATCTTTCGCTCCTTCCAGCTCAAGCTGTAAATCCGACTTCAACATCTCTTCCACATCTTCTCCGATGCGGAGCCTGCCCAGGTCCTGTAGGTTGGGAATCCCCTCAAGAAAAAGTATGCGTTCAATATACTTGTCAGCATGCTTCATCTCATCGATGGACTCGTGGTACTCAATATCGTTTAAGCGCATCAGCCCCCAGTTCTTGAGCATCCGCGCGTGCAGGAAATACTGATTGATGGCAACCAGTTCATTTCCCAATAGTTTGTTAAGATGACTTATGATTTTTATATCGCCCTTCATTTGCTTCCTCCGCTTCCAGTTATCCATATAGATCGTAGGTGTACCTGCCGTTTTTTCCAGCGCTATCACTCAACTTTGTCATCGCCCCTCCTCTGGCCGCTGACAAAAGTAAGCAGAAATAGCGATTACTGGATTGGCTAACCTGGCGGTCCCGCTGCTGAAGCAAAAAAACCGCCTGCACCAGTGCAGACGGTTTCAAATGAAACGCTCAGAGTGAACAGAAAGACTATTTAAGCATATCTTTTGTTACATTCAGTTTGGCCAGCAGCACATCGGAACGATGAACCCATCCAGGTTTACCGGTTGCCAGCACCACTTTTACTTCACTTCCGGGTTTAATATTCTGTACATGACTGGTGTAAGTTTTTACCGTCACCGTGCGATTAAACTCATTGAATGACTTGTCGGCGTAATAAGCTGTTCCCGCATAAGTCTCTCCCACGTACTTACCATCAACATAAAACATGATACGTTTATTGGCTTTAAAGGTTTTAGTATCAAGGGTGACCTCAACAGCTATTTTCCCCTTAGGCTCACGCAAAACGTTCAGCTGGACGCCTTCATCCTGCTTAAGTAAGGTTGCGGATATTGAGCCCAGTTCGTGGTCTGCGGTATCACCACTGAGTTCCCAGATAATCGCACCGCCGTAGCCTTCTTTCTTAATATAGTTCACTTTACCGGTGATGGATTCAACATCATCATAGGAGTGGAACTCGCCTTTCGAACCAGCAGCAGTACTTAGCAGATAAGGAACTTTTGCCTGCTCATCCCAGAAACGCTGGTATTGCTGGCTCAGGCTTTTATTTTTCACCACATAGTATGGGTTCACGCCATTGAGTTCGTCTTTATTATCCCACTGGCCATGAACAGCCGCTTCACCCGGATTCAGGAAGCCTGGCAGACCGGAAACAATTTCCTTATTAGCTACGTTGCCCCATGCACGGCCATACCATGAAAGACCAACCAGCAGTTTTTCTTTCGGCACGCCATATACGAGATTGTACTCTTTCATCGTGCTGTCGATATTGAACTTTTGGTTTACATCTTTGCTGTTAGCATATAACGGGGAATTATGACCGGTAATATTGTCGAAAGCACCATGATAGTCATAGGTCATGACGTTCACGGTATCCAGCAGTGGCGCGGTAACTTTTGGATTGATATAGGGGATATTGGCATAGTTAGCCGTTACTGCTGCGGTCAGCTGATAATATTTATCCTTTTTTATACCTAACGCATCCAGCTTGGTGCGTAATGACTGTACCAGGCTGGTGAACTGAGCGCCTGCCTTCTCGGTGGTCGGGTATTCCCAGTCGATATCAACGCCATCAAAGCCCCATTGCTCAGTATGCGCCACAATGCTGTTGGCCAGACGCTCCACGCCAGCAGGCGTTGCCGTTGCTGCCTCAAACACATTCAGCGCATTCTCTGCATCGTCGCAATAAAGCACGCAGAGTTGGGAATTGGTGTAACCCCCAATGGAAATCATATTACTAACGTTAGCCCTGGCGGTGCGCTGAGCAATATCTCGCATCAGGCCGGGACCTTTATAGGTATCATGTACCTCAACCACCCCCTCTTTTGTCACTACCGCAAAACCATAATTCAAATGGCTGATCTGATCCCAGGCGACTTTATCAGGCGTGAAGTTATCATGCGCATCATAGACGCCCCACTCAGGGAAATAACCAATAACCTTACGTTTGCTGGCAATTTCATTTTTTATTTTTGTCTGGTAATCAATCGCAGCCTGGCCGGTGAACGGTGTAAAATCAAACTTTTTATAATCCTCAAGGAGGATTTTTTCGCCTTTTTTCCAAACGCCATTGACGCCCGGCTCTTCACCTGGATTTGCCCACCATCCATTTGTCCAATAAAAACCATTATGGCGAACGATGGTATCAGGCTTGCCGTAAGATTCACCTGTTTCCCACGTTGATGAACTTAATAATTTTTTATCAACTTTAGCCAGCTCTACCGTAACTTTGCCAGGGAAATTGTTATCCCTTTCACTTTCGTATGCCCGCCAGTTGGCACCGTTATCCAGAGAATACATATAAGAGATATCTATCCCCTGGATTTTATTAGTGTTATCGTTAGCCACCAGATCTGTAGCATAAGCGGCAGTAGTCGATCCGATTCCAATTAATACACTGATAGCAATCTGCTTTAATTTCACAAGTATTCCTTTCTTCATTCTCAGCGTTTATTACTCTCAACGTTCAGAGAGGGATATATGTCAAAGAGACAATACGTTGGGTAACATACACCCTGAAAAAAGGAATACCACAAAATCACACTTAACCTGGTCCTTAATTAATAGAATTTCCAATAACCTAAATTAACCATTGTTATAAGTACTAATGGCATGAGGTATCGAATATAAAGTGTATTAAGGATGTTGAGAAGAAAAACCATCCTGAGCAGTCAAAAGTGCTCAGGCAATTTCCTTGTATTGCGCAGGATGCTTCATTTCTTCTTCCATGATCCTGCGCGCGGCATGGATGCATTTGCCACACTGCTTGCCGACGGGGACCAGCTGACGAAGATGCTGTATCGATTTTGGCTGATATCGGCGGACAACTTCACGGATCGTTTTATCACTCACCGCATTACACAAACAGACGTACATTTTGCTACTCCAGAACCGTTTCCGATCTAAGTGTAAATGCGAATCGTTTTTATTACAATCACTGTCGCTGCCCACCGGGGCAAATCGCAGGCATAAAAAAAGAGCACCTAAGTGCTCTCTTTACTTGCTACGGCGGAGCGAACTCCGCCGTTCAGATCATCGACAATTAAGCGATAACTTTAGCAACAACGCCCGCACCAACAGTACGGCCGCCTTCACGGATAGCGAAACGCAGACCGTCATCCATCGCGATTGGGTGGATCAGGGTAACAATCATCTGAATGTTGTCACCTGGCATTACCATTTCAACGCCTTCCGGCAGTTCGATGGTTCCGGTCACGTCAGTTGTACGGAAGTAGAACTGTGGACGGTAGCCTTTGAAGAACGGAGTATGACGGCCGCCTTCGTCTTTGGACAGAATATAAACTTCTGACTCAAATTTAGTGTGTGGCTTGATCGAGCCTGGCTTAGCCAGAACCTGACCACGCTGGATTTCTTCACGCTTGATACCACGCAGAAGAACACCACAGTTTTCGCCCGCACGACCTTCGTCCAGCAGCTTACGGAACATTTCAACGCCGGTACAGGTTGATTTCACGGTATCTTTGATACCAACGATCTCAACTTCTTCGCCGACTTTGATCACGCCGCGCTCTACACGACCGGTAACAACGGTACCACGGCCAGAGATAGAGAAAACGTCTTCGATTGGCAGCAGGAACGGCTTGTCAATGGCGCGCTCTGGTTCTGGGATGTAGCTATCCAGGTAACCGGCCAGCTCAATGATTTTCTCTTCCCACTCGGCTTCGCCCTGCAGCGCTTTCAGCGCAGAACCACGAACGATTGGCAGGTCATCACCAGGGAAGTCGTAGGCAGACAGAAGTTCACGCACTTCCATCTCAACCAGTTCCAGCAGCTCTTCGTCATCAACCATGTCGCATTTGTTCATGAACACGATGATGAAAGGAACGCCAACCTGGCGACCCAGCAGGATGTGCTCACGGGTCTGCGGCATTGGGCCGTCAGTTGCGGCAACAACCAGGATTGC
>NZ_JRUQ01000105.1 GCF_000773975.1 Erwinia typographi | reverse complement strand
TGATTATTCAACCACTACATTCCTCATTACGTGATGACCGTGCGCTTAAATAATGTGGCACGAATAAACCTATAATTGCGCCAATACCGCCAATGATGGTGAACCAGATGCCTAAAGTGTCAAAGTCCATTGAGAGGTTTCCATGCCAGAAATTATGAACGCGATCCTGCCTGTGTTATCACTCTGTTTATCCTGTTTTAGCATCGGCTACAGCATAGGATTTTTCCGGGGCAGAGGTTGAGCGTAGCAGGATAATGCCGGATGATGATGCAGTGAATCCTGATATTTGATCAGTGGTGAAAACAACGAATTCGCCCCGGTACTGACGAGCACGGAACTTACCGCTGAAGGCATCGGGGCAACTTATAACACGCCAGCGCAGCGGTGTAGCGCCCGCACTAATTTTGGAGGCTGCCATCTGGCGGCCTTTTTTTATTTCAATCAGCAAGCCGCCATCATCCCGGTGGCGGGAACAGGCGTATGTCTCCAGAACATGATTTGGGCTTTTGGGCCAACGTACTGATGTGGCTGTACGCCCACAAAACAGAATGGGGATATGCCGGAGTAGCGGGCATGTTTTCACTATTAAGAAACGCATATGCAAAAAGCCCCTGGAGTAACAGGGTGCTCGACGCTGTGTCATGCAGCGCTCTGGCGTTCTTCGCTGCGCCGACTCTTCAGGTGATCGGGGCTGTATTCAACTGGAGCGTACCAGACGCCGCCGCACAGGTTCTTGCGGTTTACATCGGCTATGTGGGTAACGACTACATCAGCGAGAAATTACGGGGCTGGATAAGCCGCAAAGCAGGAGATACGACTAATGACGGGCAGTGACAAAACTCGCGGCATCCGCAACAACAATCCGGGCAACATCCGCTGGGGTGATGACTGGAAAGGTCTGGTCCCTCAGGCTCAGCGTACCGATAAATCCTTCTGCCAGTTTACCGGGCCTGAGTACGGTATTCGCGCGATGATAATCATTCTGCGCAACTATCAGCGTAAATATGGCCTGAAGACAATTGACGGCATTATCCGGCGCTGGGCACCCCCGAACGAAAACGACACGGCCGCTTATATCAAAAGTGTGGCGCTGGCGACGGGTACGGACGCTGATAAGCCAATTGACCTGTCAGACAGCCGAAAGCTGTTCCCTCTTTTGCAGGCAATTATCAAACACGAGAACGGCAGCCAGCCTTATGAATTTGACGTATTCGTGAGGGCGCTCGACCTCGTCTGAAAACAGGAGGTGATATGGCTATCATCAACTTCTTCAAAAACTACTCTCCGGTCATAGTTGTCGGCCTCATCTGCATAGCGCTGTGGGGGCTTCATGCCCGCAATTCTCAGCTGACGGCCACTAATGAGCGTCTGGAGCAACTGTCGAACAGCAAAGACTCGCAGATTAACGATCTGCGCTCCAAGAACGATGGCCTGGCGGATAGCGTAAAAGACCTGGTCACAGCGGTAAATCAACAGAACGCCGTCATGTCTCAGGTCACTGAGCAACGGGCAGTCACAGCACAGCAGAACAGGACTCTCCAGAATGAAATCAAGCGTTATCTCGCGGCTGATAAGTGTGCTGTTGCTCCTGTGCCCGCTGATGCTGTTGACCGGTTGCGGGACGCCGCAAAAGCCGCCAGTGGAGTACCGAACGGTAAAGCAGCCAGCGGTAAGCCTGCCAGCGGCGCTGACAAGCCCAATTGATGTGCCGCCCGTGCCGGACACCATGACATTTGGCGACAGCGTCCAGCTTAACGCTGAGCTGTTCGGCCTGTTGGGGCAATGCAACATCGACCGCTATGGCATTCGCCAGATTGAAGCAACCCGAGAGGGCAAATAAGCATGGAACCAGAACATTTCATATTCGGAACAATTTTGGCCGTTATAGTCACGATTGTTTCCGGTATAGCGGCTGTCAACATTAATGATAATGCGACGATTGAACGAATGGTTAAAGGTGGTGCGAACCCTATAGCTGCATCTTGCGCGGTGAACACCATAACCGAAAGTAACCGGGAAATTTGCAAACAAAGCGTAACGCAGAAATGAAAATGCTCATCTGGCTGAAAAGCCTGTTCACCCACTCCAGAGAGAAAACCGAAATGTCTGAACCGCTGAATGAAGTAACCGAGCAACAACCAGCCCCGGCAACCACTGATAACACCGAAGCTGTGCTGGAGAAACTGAAAGAGCTGGTGGCCGCTGCAGGTGCGCAGGCCCACGCCGTGATTGATGACCTCATTGAACTGGCGAAAAAGCTGGTCTGATAGTGTGCATTACAGAGCTTTCTTCCTGGAAGGCTCGATAATGCAAAATTAATTTACTGTCCGCCCTGCGCGCCATACCCACTTTTTAGCAGGATATTCTGAATGAAGATGATTCGCCTCGAAGATACAATGAAGCATCTGCAACTTACTGTCCGTGACGATGGCTATGAGATGCATAGTCCCGCTGGCTCCGCCTGCTATGACGCATGGGGCGTGAGAACGACAGTTAATGGGATTCCAGAGTATTTTCCGGTGACGCTTAACCTTCGTGATGAGCGAGATAAGCCTGAGAAGGACAAAGAAGAATTGAAGGTGGAACCGTGGCAGCCCCTAATCAGGGACGGTGTAATCTCTGATGGAGCCATCACCACAAGCACACTTCAGGTTAAGCTTGAACTTGATACCAGTGACTTCGACGAACAGGCCAGCGAGTTTTTAGAGAAAAAGGTACTGGGAATTATTAAAAAAGAGCTGAAGCCTGGCGGGTTACTCTGGTGGCAATAATGGACGTGGTGATTGATGGTGTAAAATTTGCGCCAGTAGCTCAGCAGCGTTCCAGTATCGGACTGGCGATCACAAGCCACAACAGGCACGATGTTTTATCCCGCGCTCTGGAGCAACAGTTAAAGTACCTGCCCGCCGGTGCGCTGGTGGTGGTTGTCGATGATGGGTCAAACAAGCCGGTGGTGGTACCTGACGGTGTGACACTGATCCGCCACGAAAAGTCGCTGGGTATTGTGGCATCGAAAAACCGCAGCCTTGAGGCGCTGATTGATGCCGGTTGCGAACATCTGTTTTTGTGGGACGATGACGCATTTCCAATTGCTGGTGGATGGGAACAACCTTACATCGCATCTCCTGAGCCGCACCTTGCCTACCAGTTCCTTGACCTGGCTGGCCCGCGAAAATTAAACGATCTGGCTGTTCTGTACCGAGACGATAAACACGTTGCCTACACAGGGCAGCGCGGCGTGATGCTGTATTACCATCGCAGCGCGATAGAGAAGGTTGGCGGCTTCGACCCGGTATATGGACGCGGCATGTACGAGCATTCTGATCTCGCGCTTCGCATCCATAACGCCGGGTTAACCACCTGGGCATTTGCAGACGTGGCTGGCTCTGACCAGTTGATTTACTCGCTGGACGAACATGAAGCGGTTGAGCGATCAGTTTCGCGCCCGGACAGGGAGCAGCAGGTTAAGCATAACGTCACCATTCATAACGAACGCCGGGACAAAGGTTATACCGGCTATGCGGAGTTCCGGCAGCAGCGCAACCTGGTTATCACCTCGTTGCTGACCAGCCAGCCAGACCCGCAGCGCGGCACTAAGCTGGTGGCCTCGCCTGATCTTCTGGCTAAATGGTCCGCATCGGTAAAAGGCGCTGATGCTGTTGTGCTGGTGGATGAGCTGGAAACAGCACCAACCGGCGCAATGCTTCACCGCGTCCCTGATGTGCCGATGAATGTTTATTTCCGGCGCTGGCTGCATATCTGGCAGTACCTGCGTGCTCACCCTGAATACCGTTTCGTCTGGTGTACCGATGGCACTGACGTTGAGATGTTGCGTGAGCCGTGGGCAGAAATGCAGGCGGGCAGGCTCTATGTCGGCTCCGAGCCAAAGACCTATGCCGATCCGTGGGCATCCGGGCATCACCCTGAGCGCATCTATCAGGAGTTCATCGAACAGCACCGCAACGACCTGATGCTGAATGCCGGGCTGCTAGGTGGCTCCCGCGCTGACGTAATGGCGTTTGCTCACTCAATCGTGAGGCTTTACTACCGCATAGAGAGCAACCGGTTCTGGGGTAAAGAGAAGGGCAAGCCGTGTGTGGGTGACATGATAGCTTTCGGCATTGTAGCGCATCGCTATGCTGATAAACTTGTGGCTGGGCCGTGTGTCAATACTGTTTTTAGGACAGAAGGGATGGGTAGAGAATACGCGTGGTGGAGGCATAAATAGCCCGCCATCTGGCGATAATGAATTATCGCTTAACTTCAGAAAGGAGAATTTCTTATGGGCTTTGAAAGCAGCTCTACAGTTGTTGACTTCTGTAACACGTTTCAAGTCCCTGACAATTTGTATTGGGATAACGGTAGATTTGAGCCGAAAGATGGTTTTGATGTAAGCGAAGAGACCGCCGATATGTTTACTAACCTACTGGCAGGATTCATAGCAGGTTATGAAGCGAGCGGAAGAATGACTGATTTTGACGTCACTCCATTCTGTCGAAATCCATAACAATTAAATGTTTCGAAAAGGTCGCTCAGGCGGCCTTTTTTATTGGCTGCCCAAAGGTAAATCATGAGTGATGTCAAATTTGTGGTGCTCGGCCATCACTCCCGCCGCGATATGGCAATGCGCCTGGCTGAATCGCTGGGTGCTCTTACCCTCATTGATGAGGGGGACAACGGCGCTAACGCCAGTCACCGCCGCGCCATTGAGTGGGCAGGCCAGCAGGATTGTCGGGTAGTTATCTGTGAGGATGATGCTCAGCCTGTGCAGGGATTCAGGCAGCAGGTTAGTGAATGGCTTAGTCGCTTCCCTGACCAGATAGTCAGCTTTTACCTGGGCACCGGCAGGCCGCCGCAGTATCAGATGCAGATAGCCGCCAGCCTGATAGAGGCAGACAAACGGCAGGGCGACTACATCACGATGGACAGGCTCATTCACGGCGTGTGCTACAGCCCGCCACAAGGCAGCATCAGCACTATCCTGAAGAACTGGAACCGGACCAAAGCCGCTGACTATGCCGTTGGCGATGCGTTGGGCCGCAGGGTTATCTATCCGTGTTACTCACTGGTTGATCATGCCGATGGTGTGACTGTTGAGCGTCACCCGGACAACACACCACGTACTGAGCGCCGCAGGGCATGGAGGCTGAATGTCCAGACTGACCACACTTAAACCGCGACTGAAAGCTATTGATACCCGTCGCCTGAAGACATTGAACAGCGAAGAGCTTCGTGTAACTGGCAGCGCCAGAGTGGGGTTGAAGCGCCGCATCTATACACGCGACGATGGCTGCTGCTGTATGTGCAAACGGTTCGTTGAGTTGCGTGATAGCGAGCTTGATCACCGCATTGCTCTTCAGTTCGGTGGTGGTAACGATGAGTCCAATCTCTGGACGCTCTGCGTTGAATGCCATGCTGGTAAGACAGCCCGTGAGACCTCAACAAGGCAGCCTGATAGAGAGGCACTTAAGCATGATGTACCTGCAGGCGAAGGTTTGCCGGTCACCATTGTATGAGGTGAGCATGGACTGGTGCTGATGGCTGTGACCGGTGAGCCTCCAGCGATGCCATATCTGGAACCAAAGCCACCGAGAAGGGCATTGCTGGCGCCCGGACCGGGTGGGGGGGGGCATCTCAGAATCACAACCCCTTTCGCTCAGGACACCGCGCCTCCTCTCACGCACAGAAAATTTCCCCTTTGGAGGGTGTAAACATGTTAACAGCCCAGAAGCGAAAATTTGCTCTGGCGCTGATGTCCGGTATGTCAAAAAAAGATGCGGCAATAAAAGCGGGGTACTCTGGGAAATCCGCGCGCTCCAAGGGCTCGCAGCTGGCTAAAGACCCGGAGGTCATCGCTTTTATTGAGCGCAAAAAGAACGAAGTTATCGAAGTCGATGATGCTCCGGCATGTCGGGGGAATGTTAATACCCCCGCCGAAAATGTTTATACCCCAGCGGTAAACACCGGCGAAGGGAGCAGTGAGACAGAACGGTACTACGACGACCCGATCGAATACCTTAAGGCTGTTATGAACGGGAAAGAGCCGGATGATCCGGGCAGACGGGATTCTGCCAAAGCGATGCTGCCTTATATGCACCCGAAAAAGGGTGAAGGTGGCAAAAAAGACGCTAAGCAGGCCGCTGCACAGGCTGTCGCCAGCAAGTTTACTGGCATGGCGCCACCCCAACTGGTCGTGAGTAACGGGAGATAATAAATGCCGGAATGGTCCACCGCCTGTACTGACTGGGCCAGCAGGCTCATTAACCGAAAATCTATCATCCCACCGCCTATATTTCGCGATTCTGGCGATCACGCGCTTTCTATTTTTAAAGAGCTCAGAGTCACCGACCTGCCGGGAAAGCCAACGTTTGGTGAATGTTCCGAGGAATGGGTCTTTGATTTTGTCCTGGCGATATTTGGTGGCTATAACCAGCAGACCGGCAATCAGCTTATCCGTGAATACGGGCTGTTGATCAGCAAGAAAAACACCAAATCGACTATTGCTGCCGGAATAATGCTCACAGCTCTTATCATCTGCTGGCGTGCCGACGAAGAGCATCTGATTCTGGCTCCGACCAAAGAGGTTGCAGATAACTGCTTCAAACCCGCAGCCAGTATGGTGCGTGAGAATGAAGAACTGTCAGCGCTTTTTCACGTCCAGGATCATATCCGCACCATTACTCACCGGATTAACCGTAACAGCCTTAAGGTTGTGGCCGCAGATAGTGATACGGTTTCCGGTAAGAAGGCCGGGCGCATTCTGGTCGAAGAACTGTGGCTGTTCGGCAAAAACGCAAAAGCTGACGCAATGTTTATCGAAGCGCTGGGCGGACAGGTATCGCGTAACGAGGGATGGGTTATCTATCTGACCACGCAGAGCGATGAACCCCCGGCAGGCGTTTTCAAGAAGAAGCTGGATTACTGGCGCAACGTTCGCGACGGCATTATTAAAGACGGCAAAACGCTGGGCATTCTATACGAGTTCCCCCCCGAAATGGTGGAAAACGAAGATTTCCGCAACCCTGACCACTTTTATATCACCAACCCGAATATGGGCCGTTCCGTCAGCAAAGAGTGGCTGGACGACGAATACCGTAAGCGGTCGCAGGAAGATGAAGGCAGCCTGAGAAAGTTTCTGGCTAAGCATCTGAATGTTGAAATTGGCATGAACCTGCGTGGTGATCGGTGGGCAGGCGCGGAATTCTGGGAAGGACAGGCCGATCCTTCCGTGACTTTTAAGCAGATACTGAGTCGCTGTGAAGTGATCTCAGTCGGTATCGATGGCGGTGGGCTTGATGACCTGCTGGGCCTGTCGATTGCAGGGCGGGACAAAAAAACGCGGGAGTGGCTTACGTGGTCCCATGCCTGGTGTCACGTTAAGGCTCTGGATCGCCGTAAGAGCGAAGAGAGCAAGCTGCGGGATTTTGAGAAGCAGGGCGATCTCAGCATTGTTAAACGGGTTGGCGATGATGCCGACGAAGTGGCGATGTATGTTTCACAGATATTTGAAGCCGGCCTGCTCGATAAAGTAGGTATGGACCCCGCAGGAATAGGCGTATTGCTTGACACGCTTATTGATGCCGGAATACCACAGGATTCCGTTGTAGGTATCAGTCAGGGCTGGAAGCTGGGCGGTGCATGTAAAACCACGGAACGTAAACTGGCCGAGGGAACACTCCGTCATGCGCCCCAGCCCCTGATGAACTGGTGTGTCGGTAATGCAAAAATAGTCATCAGCGGTAATGCCCCACTGGTAACGAAAGGGGCCAGCGGCATCGGTAAAATTGACCCTCTGATGGCGCTTTTTAATGCCATCTCACTGATATCACTTAACCCGGAACCTGCCAAAAAAGATTACAGCGTGTTTTTCATATAGAGAATCCGCTTTTCACGACCCGCCGCGGCGGGTTTTTGCGTTTCTGGAGATCAGAAAATGAAGCAACAGCACGCCGTCAGCCTCCTTAAGGTTAAGGCGGTTAATGAGGAAACGCGGGAGATCACCGGCATTGCGACAACGCCAACGCCCGATCGTTATGGCGACATCATGGTGCCGGAGGGAGCCGAATTTCAGCTTCCAATCCCGCTGCTCTGGCAGCACGACCATCAGTCACCGATCGGTGAAGTTACCTCGGCGAAGGTGACGCCAGAGGGGATTGAAATCAAGGCAAAGCTGGCGAAGGCCGATACGCCAAGCCAACTGGCCGCCCGGCTGGAAGAAGCCTGGCAGAGCATCCGTCTGGGGCTGGTGAAAGGTCTGTCTATCGGCTTTCTCCCCATTGAATACGCCTATATCGATGAAGGCGGGATCAGATTCACCCGGTGGGAGTGGTACGAGCTCTCTGTGGTGACCGTCCCGGCCAACGCCGAAGGCACGATCCAGGTCGTTAAATCTATTGATGAAAAGCTGCGTGCCGCGTCAGGCCATGAGCAGCCGGAATCAAACCCCAAAAACACCGCTGGCGCTACAGCAAAAAAAATAACTCCGATTAAGGGAACCAAGATGAATATTGCAGAGCAGATTAAATCGTTTGAAACCAAGCGTGCCACCCTGGACGCTGAGCGCGAAGCGGTGATGGCTAAATCCTTTGAAGAAGGCCGTACCCTGGACGCTGAAGAGGAAGAGAAATATGACGAGGTGAGTGCGGAAATCAAATCCGTGGATGCACACCTTGCACGGCTGCGTGAACTGGAGTCTACCAAAGCCGCAACCGCTCAGCCTGTAAATAAAGCGGCTAATGGCACTGTTATTAACACCACAGAAAAAGGTGCTCCAGCGGTCATCCACGTCGAAAAGCCGCTTGAAAAAGGTATCGCGTTTGCCCGTTTTACCAAATCCCTCGCCGCAGCAAACGGCAGTCGATCAGAGGCTCTGGAGATCGCTAAACGTCAATATCCTCGCGATGCCAAGTTGCATCATGTTCTGAAGTCGGCAGTAGGGGCGGGTACCACGACTGATCCTCAGTGGGCAGGAAGCCTCGTCGAATACCAGGAATATGCAGAGGACTTTATTGAGTTCCTGCGTCCAAAAACAATCGTTGGGCAGTTTGGGCAGGGCAACATTCCACAGTTGCGTAAAGTTCCTTTCAACATTCGCATTCACGCTCAGACTTCTGGTGGTTCTGCAAGCTGGGTCGGTCAGGGTAAAGCCAAGCCGCTTACCCGTTTTGATTTTGAATCGGTGACGTTTGGTTTCTCAAAGGTGGCGACTATTGCGGTCATTACTGATGAGCTTATCCGGTTTTCAAATCCGGCCGCAGATGCAATGGTACGCGATCAACTGGCGGAAGCGGTTATTGCGCGTCTGGATATCGATTTTGTTAATCCGGCCAAGGCCGCGGTCCCTGATGTTTCCCCTGCATCTATTACCAATGGTGCCACTCAGATCCCAAGCTCCGGCGACCCTGATACCGACAGCAGCAACGCTTTCCAGGTATTTATTGATGCTGAGTTGCAGCCAACTGGCGGCGTCTGGTTGATGTCGAGCACCACCGCATTAGCCCTGTCAAAACGCAAAAATGCACTGGGCCAGAAAGAATATCCAGACATGACCATGTTTGGTGGTGTCTTTGAGGGCCTGCCAGCAATTGTATCGCAGTACGTTGGCAATCTGCTTGTGCTGGTAAACGCGCCTGATATTTACCTGGCCGATGATGGCGGTGTAGCGGTTGATATGTCACGCGAGGCATCTCTCGAAATGGAAAGTGAGCCCAGTGGTGACAGCATTACACCAACACCAACAGAGATGGTGTCGATGTTCCAGACCAATAGTGTGGCGATCCGCGCAGAACGCTGGATTAACTGGAAGCGACGCCGTACTGCGGCAGTAGCCGTTATCACCGGCGTGAACTATGGCGCTAATCCTGGTAGCTAAGGAGCAGCGGGGAGAAATCCCCGCACTTTTTCTATGAAGCAAGTCAGATATCTCAAAAGCACGCATGATGCCTTTGCGGGTGAAAAACGCTGTCTGAGCGACCGGGATGCTGAGATTTTGCGCCTGATGGGCTATGTCGAATTTCTCAATACGGTTGAGAAAAAAACTCAGGGTAAAAGAAAGAAATAACGCCAGGAGAGACAGCGCGATGTTTGATATTTTCCGCCGAAAGGCACGGGAAGAAAAGGCGTTACAGGCGGTGTCTGGCGGTGGCTGGTTGCGGATTTTTGAATCATTCACCGGGGCATGGCAGCGAAATATTGAGGTGGACAGTACAACCGTACTGGCTTATCACGCCGTGTTTTCCTGTATTTCGCTGATATCCGCAGATATCGCCAAAATGCCGGTGCTGCTGAAAAAGAGGTCAGACAGTGGTATCTGGGCTGATCATGCTGATACCCGGATTTCCCCTTTGCTGCGAAAACCGAACAGTTTTCAGACGCGGATGCAGTTCTTCGAATCCTGGATGAACTCCAAACTCTCAGACGGTAACACCTATGTCCTGAAACTGCGCGACGGCTCAGGTTTTGTTAAACAGTGGCGCGTGCTTGACCCGAATAAGGTCACCCCCTACGTCACTGAGGATGGTGAAATCTTCTACCAGGTGCGGCCAGACAATGTTCACGGGCTTGAGGCTCAGGTAATGGTTCCCGCGCGTGAAATTATTCACGACCGCTTCAACTGCTTTTTTCACCCTCTGTGCGGGCTTTCCCCTGTTTATGCGTGTGGGCTGACCGCCATGCAGGGTGATGCCATCCTGAGTAATTCGGTTAATCATTTTAAAAATGGTGGCAGGCCGGGCGGCGTTATTGTCGTACCGGGGAGAATAGATGCTGATGATGCAAAACGCATCAAAGCTGACTGGGATGCCGGGTATACCGGGGCCAATGCGGGAAAAACCGGCCTGCTCTCGGATGGCGCAGATTTCAAAACGGTAACCATGACCTCCGTGGATGCGCAGATGGTGGAGCAGCTGAACCTTTCGGCCAAAATCATCTGTTCAACGTTCCACGTCCCGATTTATAAGGTCGATACGTCTACCGCTCCCTCATACAACAATATCGAGGCGCTGGACCAGCAGTATTACTCACAGTGTCTTCAGACCCATATTGAGGCGATTGAACTGCTGCTGGATGAATCGCTGGGGCTTGATGAACAAACCGGCGTTGAGTTTGATCTCGATGTGCTGATCCGCATGGACACTGAAGGCCGTTACAAAGCCTACAAAGAGGGCATTGGCGCCGGGTTTCTCACGCCCAACCAGGCGCGTCAGAAAGAGAATATGCCACCTGTTACCGGAGGTGAGACGCCTTATATGCAGCAGCAGAATTACAGCCTTGCTGCGCTGGCGAAGCGCGATGCGCAGGATAACCCGTTCAGTAACGGTTCTTCAACAGCCCCGGCCCCCACCATTACCCCTGAAGACGATGAGACCAGCAGGGCGCTGCCGGAGCAGCAACGCTCACTGGCGGTCAGTATGCTGAGAGGAATATTTACCCATGAATGAGCGTGACATGTCACTGTTGCAGGCGGTGGGCGAAGCGGTAAAAGAGCAGCTTACCGCGATGCAGATAAAATACGATGCCGCGCTGGCTGAAAAAACGCGGGAAATCGGCGAACTTCATCGCGTTATCGCTGAGCAGGCAGCACTGATTGCGGATGTTCAGCGTTCAGTGCCGGGTGAAAGCGCCATTGTCAGTGCGGTTCTCGCACACGTCGGGGTGCCTTCAGCGCCAGAGTTGCCGGATGTGGCCCGGATGGTTACTGAAGCCGTTGCAGCGATAGAGATACCTCCGCCGCCCCCGCTGCCTGATATTGGCGCGATGGTTAAAGCGGCCGTGGCTGAGCAGGTGGCTGGTATTGACGTGCCGCAGCCCGAACCGTTACCTGATGTGGCAAAAATGATTGCAGATGCTGTTGCGGCGCTGCCGGAGCCTGAACTCCCCGCGCTGCCTGATATTGGCGCGATGGTGAAAGCGGCCGTGGCAACAGAAGTTTCGGCAATCAGCCTGCCGCAGCCGGAACCGCTGCCGGATATCACCGCGATGGTGGCGGATGCTGTCAGCGCCATACCAGCACCGAAAGACGGTGAGCCCGGCACTGACGGCAAAGACGCGTTGCAGATCGAAATACTGCCGTGCATTGATGCTGAAAAATCCTACCCGCGCGGCACCTTTGCCAGCCACAACGGCGGTCTGTGGCGCTCCTTCCAGAAAACTACCGGCATGAACGGCTGGGAATGCGTGGTGGACGGCGTCACGTCGGTTGATATCACCCAGGAGAGCGAGCGTAGGTTCACTGTGACCGCTTCGCAGGCCAGCGGGGCAAAGACGGAGAAAATGTTCAGTATCCCGGTAATGATTTACCGCGACATCTTCAGCGAGGGCAAGACCTACCTGGCTGGTGATTGTGTGACCTGGGCGGGTTCAGTCTGGTACTGCCATGAGGAAACCACGGCTAAGCCGGGTGAACCCGGTTCAAAAGGCTGGACGCTGGCCGTCAAGCGCGGGCGCGATACGAGGTCTAAACCATGACGGATTTTGTCACTCTTAAAGAGGTTAAAGATCACCTTCGCCGGTACATCGATGAGGAAAATGACTGGCTGGAGGATACGATTTCTGACGCCAGTGCCACTGTGCTTGACTATGTAAAAGGTCACAGGGACGAATTTATTGATGAAAAGGGCGAGCTTATTGAGGGCGCTGCGCTGCGAAGGGTAAGGCGCGGCACCCTGGCGCTGATCGCCGTACTTGACCGGATCAGGGCGGGTGAAGATAAAACGGCCTTTCCCGATGGCGATCTTCCTTTCAGCGTAAAGGCTATTCTCCGCACGCTCCATGTCCCCACCATTATCTGAGGATGAGTTATGTCAGCTGGTCTTGATGCGGGCAACCTGAACGCCCTTATTACCCTGCAAAAGGTGGAGATCACAACCGGGCCACTTGGCGAACCGCTACCGGGGCAGCCCGTCGATGTGGCAAAGGTCTGGGCCGCCACTGAAATCAGGTCCAACCGGAAAATCCGTACGCTGGATCAGCAGCAGGTCGTTGAAACCTGGCATTTCACGATCTGGCCTTATCCGGGCGTCAGCATTGACTGGAAGGTTAAGTGGAAGGATGCGACCTGGACCGTGGTTTCGGTTGATCACAGTCTCTCCGATCGGCTTGTTCTGAAGGCCGAAAGAGATGTCCGCCATGATTGAACAGGCTATCAAAACGGCGCTAGGCACGCTGTCCGGGTTGCCGGTATATCCCCTTTTGCTGCCGGACCCGGTGCAGGAGGGCGTCACTTTCCAGCGTATCTCCGATCCAGAGATGGATAACGGCCTGGTTCGCACGGGGCTTATCGCCGGTCGCTTTCAGATATCCCTTTACCGATTGAATGATTACACCGCGCTGGTGGAACTGGACCGGGCTATCTGGTCAGCGTGGCGTGGTATCCGGCAGGGAGAGATTGCCGGGTATCCGGTGCAGTACGTGGAGCGGGGCGGGATTCAGCAAAGCTGCGTCACGCTTACGAGCAACCAGGTACAGTACCGGCTGGTCAGGGACTTCATCATTTACTTCAGCGAGGGCACATCATGATCCGTATGGAAGTAACCGGACTGGCTGAGCTGGAGCGCCAGTTGATGGCGTTGGGAGAAAAGGCTGGTAAAAAGGTTCTCCGCGATGCTGGCCGCGTAGCACTTGAAATCGTTGAGCAGGACATGAAAGAGCATGCTGGTTATGACGATGTCGCCAGTGGGCCGCATATGCGCGATTCCATCAAAATCCGTACTTCCACTAAAACGCTGGGAAATACGGTTGTGTCCTTACGTGTAGGACCCAGCAAAGAACATTATATCAAGGCGCTGGCGCAGGAATTCGGCACTGTCAAACAGGTTCCTGATCCCTTCATCCGTCCCGCTCTGGACTACAACAAAGCAAAAGTTCTCCGCATTCTGGCGGTGGAAATCCGCGATCGCATTACCAATAACGGGTAGCGTCTGCTGCCATTCAATCTGAGAGAGAAAAAACATGGCTGATAATAAAACTTCGCCGGAATACGCGATGCTGCCTGCCGGTACCGTGGTTTTGTATGGCGCTGCTGGCGCTGATGTTTCCGAAATGAAACCCCTGATCAACTGTAAAGCGCTGGGAGCAACCGGCCAGACGGGGAGCTTTGTAGACTGCACCACGCTGATAGACACGAGCAAGCAATTTATCAGTGACCTGCCTGAAGGGCCGGAGAAGTCGCTGGGGTTTATTGATGACCCGGATAATCAGGATTTTGCCGACTTCCTTAATTCCGCGCAAAACCGTGAAACCGTTCAGTTTTACGTTGAGCTACCTAATGGCCGGACGGCGAATATGATCCTGGCGCTGTCAGGCTGGCAGATGAACGAAATCACAGCCCCTGCAAGTGAAGTTATTCAGATTACCGTTCAGGGTAAGCAGAATAACATCGTGTGGGGTACGGCTTCCGGTTCGTAGTCTTTTCCGGGTTACTGAATTCCACATAATGCCGCCTGTACGGCGGCTTTAAACCTTCTATCGGGAAATAAAAATGACCGCACAGAATTTTGATTTGTCGGCACTGAAGCAGGCGCTTCTTAAGCCCAGGAATACCGCAATTGAAACAGAGCTGTTTGGCGCGAAAGTGTATCTTCGCCGCAGGACTGCCGGAGAGCTGATTGATTACGAAGAAGCACTCGATAAAGCACAACTGGAAGATGATGTACGGCGTTCCTCAGAAATGAGCGTTCAGTTAATTATTGACAGTCTGGTTAACCCTGACGGGTCAGCGATTTTACCTGAATTTTTGCCAACCGCCGCAGAGCTTATTGCTGCACACGATAACCCCACGCTTATTGATGCTATTGGAAAGGTCAAAGCTCATGCGATTGGACGACTGGATGAAGCCGAAAAAAACTTACCCGCTCACCCTGGCTCCAGCTGATTTTCTGGCTGGCCGATCGCTGGGGTGAGCCTGATCCTTCCAGAATCGCCGATCTTCCAATTGACACCCTTCAGCACTGGCGGGCCTACTTTCTCAGCCAGGGCATTCTTGCCCGATCTGAACAACCGGAAGCCGTCAGTAATTTTGAACCTGAGCAGCGCACTCCGACCGTTAACGATCAGTGCGATGCCGTAATGAGAGCGCTAATGTAATGGCTGATGTCGCTTCGCTGGCTGTTGGGCTTCACCTGAACGCCGCTAATTTCAAATCTCAGCTGGTGAGCGCATACAGCGATGCGAATAACCAGTCTGGCCGGTTCAACCGGAAGGCTCAGGACGATGCTAAAAAGACGGAAGACGCTTATAAGCGTGTGACCTCGTCCGTAACCGGTCTGGCCGGACGCCTGGCAGGGCTTGCGGGTGTGGGGTTATCTCTCGGCTCAATTATTCAGACCTCTCGCCAGTACGGGCAGGCGCTGTCTGACCTCTCTGCAATAACCGGGGCGACTGGCGCACAGCTTAAAACTCTGGACGCCGCCGCACAGGAAATGGGGCGGACGACAGAATACAGTGCCAGTCAGGCAGTGGAAGCACTGAAGCTGATGGCTTCGGCGAAACCGGAATTGCTGGAAACAGCGGACGGGCTGACCAAAGCCACTAACAGTGCTCTGGTGCTTGCACAGGCAGCAGGGAGTACGCTGCCTGATGCCACCAAAACCCTCGCGCTTTCGCTTAATCAGTTTGGTGCAGGTGCAGAGCAGGCTGACCGCTATATTAACGTTCTGGCCGCAGGTGCAAAATTTGGTGCATCTGAAATCAGTGATACTGCTGCCGCTATCAAAAATGGCGGGGTGGCGGCAGCCCAGGCTGGTATTGGTTTTGAAACGCTCAACGCCGCCATTCAGGTGCTGGCTTCCCGTGAGATCAAAGGTGGGGAGGCAGGTACTGCACTGCGTAATGTTATTCTGAACCTTGAAAAAGGTACGGATAAAACGTTGAAACCGTCAGTAGTGGGGCTCAGCCAGGCGCTGGGGAATCTTGCCGGGAAAAACCTGTCAACGGCACAGGCTGTTAAGGTGTTTGGCGTGGAAAATATCAACGCCGCATCTATTCTGGTTGATAATCGCAGCAAGCTTGATGAACTCACCCATTCTCTTACAGGCACACAAACTGCCCACGAACAGGCCGCCATCCGCGTTAATAACCTGAATGGCGACCTTATGGGGCTTACCAGTGCTTTCGAAGGGTTAATTATTAAAGTCGGCCAGTCTGGTAGCGGTCCGCTCAGGTCAGGGATTCAGGCAATCACTGAGGGCATCAACAGCCTGACTGATAATTTCAATATGGTCGCTTCGGTTGCTCTATACACCCTGATCCCGGTTATTTCAACAAAACTTACTGCTGGCCTTCGGGAAAGTCTGTCTGCATGGAAGGATAATCAGGCAGCAGTGAAAGCCGCTTCAGCTTCGCAGGCGGCGATTGCCCAGAAAACGCTGGAATCAACAGCAGCAATACTGAAACGGAATGATGCTGAATTCGGTCAGTACCGTGCGATGGAGCAGACGGCAAAACAATATGGGCTCAATGTCAGTTATCAGAAGGATTTTAACCGGCTGATAAGAGAAGAAACTGAACAAACCCGCCTCGCTACTGCTGCAAAAATTCAACTGGATACGGCCAACAGGCAGATTTCAGTTTCTGCCCGTGCGGCATCTGTTGCCGTTGGCCTGGCAAAAGGTGCGTTGTCGCTGGTGGGCGGGCCATTTGGCGCAGCTATGCTGGCCGGTTCAGCCCTGCTGTATTTTCACCAACAGGCGAAAGATGCGCGGGACTCAGCGATCAACCTGAAAGATGCCGTGGTTGAAACCACTACCGCGCTGATGCAGTTGTCAGATAAGCAGCTGTCAGTAAAGCAGCTGGACCTTCAGTCTCAGTATGAAAATCAGGTCACCCAGCGTAACCAACTGATGAAAGAAATTCAGGATGCTGACAGTCGTATTGGTGACCTCAAGGGGTTTGATCCCTTCGGGCAGTTGTCGGGGGTGCAGTCCGGTAAAACCCGCGCTGAAGCTGACCTTGAGTCGGTTAATAAAGGACTGAAAACCACTCAGGACAACATGGAGAACGTCAGTAAAGCGCGTTTTCTTGTCCAGACCGGGATCGCTGATTCAGCAAAAAATCTGCAAAGCGATGTTAAAGCGCTGAGTGAGGCAGGTAAGGGTGTTCAGTCTCCATGGACGGGGGACGCCCCGGCGAAAGCGGATAAAAAGGGGGCGCAGGCACTTAAGCAGTTTCAGAGCCTGAGGCAGGGTATTGAGGAAGAGCACGCAACCAGCCTGCAGAAAATCAATTTGCAGGAAAAAGCCGCTCAGGAAAAACTGGTTAAGGAGGCGAAAGCCTCAGGTACCAGCCAGCAGGACCTGCAAAAAGCGTTGCTGTTGAGTGCGGATAACTATCAGCGGCAACGGCTTGAACTTGCCGAAAAATACGCACCGGGCAAAGCGACGATAGCCCAGGAAAAGCAGACCAGCCTGGAGCTGAAAGAGCTTTTCGATGCCCGTTTGCTGACTGAAAAAGAATATCAGACCGCCAGACTTGAACTTACTCAGAGCAGCACCCGGCAGTTACTCCAGGCCCAGGCTGACGCAGCAGCAGCCCCACAACTTAATATCGCGGGAGAAGTCGACCCCGTTGTCCGCCTGCAAAACCAGCTGGTCCAGCAGCAGAGTCTGTACGACGCCTACTATGCCAATGGCAAAATAAGCAAGGAGCAGTATGAAGCACTGATGCAGCAATCTTCACAGGATTCCGCTGATGCCCAATATCAGGCGGCGCTCAGCCTTTACAGCGGGCAGAGCAAGCTGCATAAGGGCTACATCAGTCTGATCGATACAGTGCGTGAAAGAACAACCAACTCTCTTACCGGATTGTTGACCGGTACGCAGAGTTTCAGAGAAAGCATGCAGAATATGTTTGCTTCTCTCACGCAAAGTATCGTTCAGAACCTGATTGATATGGCGGCGCAAGCCATCCTGACAAAAACCATTCTGTCATCGTTTATGAGCCTTGGCGGCGGTGTTGCGTCCGGGGCTTCAACGGCTGCAGCATCCAGTGCGTTTAGTTCCGGCGCTTACAGTAATCTGGCTTTAAACGCCAAAGGCGGCGTTTATTCTTCATCAGACCTCAGTACTCACAGTAACAGTATCGTAAGTAAGCCAACATTGTTTGCGTTCGCCAAAGGCGCTGGACTGATGGGCGAAGCAGGACCTGAAGCAATTATGCCGTTAACCCGTGGCGCTGATGGTTCGCTGGGTGTCCGGGCAGTGTCGGGTGGCGACAAATCCTCACAGGGCGGTGCAACGTATATTCAGGTTGATGCGCCGGTCACGTTCGTACAGGGCGAAAGTGGCGGAGAGACCAGCAGTAGCGGCACAGCTAATGCAGCCAATCAGTTGGGATCGATTATTCAGAGTGAGATTTCCGATCGGCTTCGCAAAGAGATTGCGCCAGGCGGACTGCTTTACAGAGGGAGATAAGAGCTGATGGCTACAGATACCTTTACCTGGGCGGCCAGGATCAACAGCAGCGAACAGCTGAACGTGTCAACCAACCAGGCGCAGTTCGGTGACGGCTATAAGCAGATTAGCAGTAACGGGATCAATATGGCGGCCGAAACATGGTCGCTGACCTGCAACGGCGTGGCCGCTGATATGGGGCCGCTGCGTGTGTTTCTTCGTGAGCATGTGATCAGTTCCTTCTGGTGGGTTAACCCCTGGGGGGAAAAGAAACTTTACCGCGTCAAATCGGACTCGGTTAATTCGAAGTTTATCAACGGAGGGTTTGTCGAAATCACCTTTACGTTTGAACAGGCATTTGCCCCATAACTTCAGCAAATCCACACAGGCCGCCGCGTGCGGCCTTTTTTACGGGTGAAATATGAGCTTTAACCAGGATATTCAGGCGCTGGAGTCGGGCCAGCTGATTCAGTTGATCGAGATTGACGGTACTGAATTCGGCCTTGATACGGTGCTGCGTTTTCACGCCTATAACCTACCGACTGACGGCTGGGCTTCATTCGCGGCTGAAAATCTGCCGTCGATAATCTGGCAGGGCAATGAGTACGATCCTCACCCCTATGAGCTGACAGGGCTGGAAATGACCAGTACCGGCTCACAGCCCACACCAAAACTGTCCGTCGGCAACGTGGGGAACTACGTCACGGCGTTGTGCCTTCAGTTCGACGACATGGTAAAGGCGAAGGTAAAAATCCATACCACACTGGCGAAATACCTCGATGCGGCAAACTGGACTGCTGGCAATCCAAACGCCAACCCGCAGGAAGAGCGGGTGCAGCTGTTTTACGTCAATGCCAAATCAGCGGAAACGCGGGTACAGGTTGATTTTGAGCTGTGTTCGCCGTTCGACATCCAGAACCTGCAACTGCCGACCCGGCAGATTATGCCTGTCTGTACCTGGTGCATGCGCGGCTGGTACCGGACGGGCACAGGCTGTGATTACAACGGCACTAAATATTTCGCCAAAGACGGTACGGCAACCGACGACCCGTCAAAAGATGTGTGCGGTGGACGGATGGCAGACTGTAAAGCGAGGCTTGGTGACGATCAGCCGCTACCGTTCGGGGGCATGCCAGCCGCAAATTTACAAGGCAAATAACCATGCGTGAAAAACTTATGGCGGCCATCCGGGAACATGTGGCCGCTGAATACCCGAAAGAGGCGTGCGGCGTTATCGTTCAGGCCGCTGCCGCTCAGACGTACATTCCCTGCCGCAATACCTCAGATAAACCTACGGAACATTTCACCTTGGCGCCGGAAGACTACCTGTCAGCCGAAACGCAGGGTGACGTGCTGATGATAGTCCATTCTCATCCCGATGTGGCAACGCTGGTACCGTCAGAAATGGACCGCATACAGTGCGATCACAGCGGCGTGGAGTGGGGGATTATGTCGTGGCCGGACGGTGATTTCTGTACTTTCTCCCCGCGTGAAGATCGTGACCTTGTTGGCCGCCGCTGGGTGCTGGGGCATGCGGACTGCTGGACGCTCATCATGGACTATTACCGGCAGATGCATGGTCTTACGCTGAACAACTGGTCCGTTGATTACGAGTGGTGGCTGGACGGCAAAGAAAACCGTTATGACGACAACTGGCAGGCTGAAGGATTTATTGAGATTGTAGTGGTTGAATAATC
>NZ_JRUQ01000104.1 GCF_000773975.1 Erwinia typographi | reverse complement strand
CGCTCAGAGGTGTACAGACTTATGAACGACTCCGGGTAGATCAAGCGAGTCCCCAGCCAGAACAGCGCCAGAAACCAGATGGTTTTCGCCAGCCTACGGGCAAGTGTTATAGCCATTGTTGACCACCTCGATCATGCCGTATGCTTTTAAATCTTTCATGCAGGGCACGTCGATTTGCGTGGTCGCCATTAACGCATTGCGCAGTGTGCGAAACTCGGCATTGCTTACAAGGGTTATGCAGCCGTCAGACAGGACGCCCGGATGCAACCGGAAGTGTTCACGCTTAACACCTTCTATCCAGAGTGTGTCATCGATGTTCCAGTCGTTCGGGTACAGCGCAAACCATTCATCACGGCTAAACTCCGCGCCACTGGCGTGTTGATTATACGTGTCTTTTACCCAGGCAATAGCCTTTGATATTTTACCGCCACTACCACGACTCACTATCCAGTAGTTCCCTTCAGGAATGGGGCCGTCCCCCGCTTTTTTCCCTGAATATTTTCCACATCCCCCCCGGTTCTTATAAGCCCCATTACCGGTGAACGCCATAAACGTGCCTACTCCGGGAAAGGAAAGTGGCGCGATATCAGCACCGTTCAGTAACATTTTCCCATTTAACGCCATACATTAATCCATCATGATATTGTGGGATTAGTTTACAGGGCATGTAGCGATTTTTTAACAAACAAAACGTAATTGATTATTAAGGCGTATTGGCATAGGTAGGCCCAATGGGAGCGAGCGTGCAATTTCACGACATTTGCTGATATCCGAAATCGTTCCTTTGGGGACAGGCTATTTTTGCATGTCCAAAACTAAGCCAAACGATTTTCGGACACATAAATAATTTCGTACATCATTTACGTACACATTAAAACGCAGCCGTTAACCGACTGAATGAAGGTGAATTTTGCAAATGTCGTCATATTGTAGCTTCGCTCCCAATAGGCCAGGTAAGCCCGTTCAAAAAACAGGTTTACCGTACAATAATTATCTATATCCAAACTGGCCCCCTTTTCACAAACTTAGCCCATCCCCCCCCTCTCGCTAATGGTGTGTAATTATACACATTATAATTGTCTTGACCTTCGTATAGGGATTTCGTATTCTTTTGGTAAAGGTGTGTATAGTTACACATTATTTGATGGTGGGTGATATGAGCAAAATAGTGGTGTTTGGGAGTCATAAAGGTGGGGTGGGTAAATCTACACTTCTTGTTTCGATCCTGGTTTATCTGATGCGTAAGGGGAAAAAATGCGCGGTATTAGAAGGCGATGATCAGAACAGTATCAAAGACTGGCTGGCTGAACGTCGGGAGCAAGATATCGTCCCTGACGTGGAATATTTTGAGTGTTACACCGATATAGCAGAGCGTGCCCGTAAGTTGGCTACACGTTTTGATTTTGTATTACTTGATACGCCGGGGAGAAAATCAGCTGAATTTCGCAAGGCTTTAACCTGTGCTGATTATCTGCTGACTTTCATCGAGCCTGGCGCACAAGTTGAAATCAATACGCTTAGCCAGATGGTAAACGATGTAAAAACAGCCCAGGCTTCCCTTAACCCTACTATGCATCCCTGGATTGTTCTCAATCGGTGTTCTACAGACCCCCGGGATCAGGACGCGACTGAGCTTCGCCAAATGCTCAATGATGATCCCGATTGGCTTCCGGTCACCCGTCAGCGTATCCATGCGCGAAAAGCCTATAAGCAGGCTTATAACTCAGGCCGTGGGGTTCATGAGTACCAGGATAACAATGGCAATAAAGGGCGCGGGGAAATCGAAATGTTGCTTCAGGAGATAAATTTAATTTAGTGTGTAATGTTACACACTAAATTGGGTGATCAATTATGGCTAAATTACCAAAAAAAATCACAGCTTCTGAAGCTGTAACAGAAACCACGTTAAGAAATTTTGTTAGCTCTGCCGCGCATAAACCAGCGACAGCATCAAGGGTCACGCGCATAAACTTGACTATGACAGAAGAAGATTTAGGCCGATCTGTAGATTTCCAAATGGAAGGATCAATCAGCCGTGCGGATGTATTTCGCTCTGCATTAATTGCCTTAGAACGTATGCCTGATGAGGCTCGGCGGGCCTTGTTCGACGAGGTTAGAAAGACCAGTCCGAAAGTTGGCAGGCCAGCAGTATATAAATAGTGTGTATCTTTACTTACTATTTTAATGCGTTGGTGTTTTACTCTCACCGTAATGGAGATACGGAAAAATGAAAAACAAAGTCTATGAATTTCCACAAGGTAGAGATAAAGGCTGCCTGAAAAAAAAGATTCGGCAACGAAGAACGCATAACCAGTTATCTGTATTGAAAAATGGAGCGATTGCCGGATTTGGCGTGTTACGCCTTATGCTGGCCGGGGCGCTGGAAGTTGGCTGTGCTGTTTTCTTCGCCTTGCTTTACCTAACCCGGAATTTTATCGGGGCCTTCTGGTTTTTTACCTGCATCTGGCTGTATTTTTGGGGCGATGGGTTATGGAAGGATAACGGTTATGTTTTTGTTGCCGGTTTCATGATCTCTGTTCTGGCCCATGTCGCTGACGACATCAGCCGTTTTCTGGTAAAGAAACATCTCTTCTTTCGTCTGCTGGGCATAAAGCAAATTTCCCGTTCAGCCGCGTGACAACCTGAGTAGCATTGTCCACATATCCACATGAGAAAAAGCCAGTGAAGCGGGGAGGCCAGCAAGCCACCCTCGCGAACGGGAGCGCCCTGTACGGCGGGGCAAGCCGTTCAGGGTTCGATTGTGGGTATGTGGGCAATTGCGGACGTCCGGGCGCTACGTTGTGCTTTGCATTGAGCCAGTAAAACTGTCTCACCTCTCTTGGCCGCCATCGCTGGCGCAACTTCAACACCATTTCACCACCACGGCATAAGGGGCGCTAAGTCCGGGTATGCGCCGTCATTTTCTCCTGTGCGTCTTTCTTCTTCATATCAGCTTCCGGTAATCGTTCTCCGTCACAACCTGGTCCGCAAGGGTAAATGAACGCTGCGCGCCCTTGCTGACCAGAACGATTCCGGGGGATCGAACCGTCAGGCGATACGAAGACGAAATTCACACTGACGGAGAAAGAACCATGACTATGAACCTGCATACCCAGACAAGCGCCCCTAATTCCGCAGCGGCGACCAGCGTATCCCCGCTGGAGCAGTCAGGCTCCACAAAAACGAAATTTTTTAAGGTCAAAACCGATATATACCAGACCGTAACTGACAGCATTATTGAAGCCCTGGAAGCCGGTGTTAAGCCGTGGGCGTGTCCGTGGAAGAAATGCGGTGCGGTATCTGGCCTGCCGTCTAACTTCACCACAAACGACACTTACAGCGGCGTTAACATCATGCTGTTATGGTGCAGTGCTGCTAAGCAAGGTTTCACGGATTCCCGCTGGATGACCTACAACCAGGCAAAAGCCATTGGCGGCCAGGTACGGAAAGGCGAACGCGGCACAATGGCTATTTTTTATAAGACGCTGGAAAAAGAAGCCGATGACGGCCAGATCGAAAAAATCCCCATGCTGAAATCGTTTACCGTGTTCAACGTTCAGCAGATTGACGGCCTGGAATTTGCAGAAGTTGATGATACAGCCCCGACCGGGGTTTTTGATCCGCTGCCGGAAGTTGAAGCCCTTTTTATCCGCACCGGCGCGAAGATCACCGAACGCGGTCAGAATGCATTTTTTAAGCCAGCTACAGATGAAATCTACCTTCCTGAGCGCCATTTATTCGCGGATGCCGCTAACTTTTATGCTACCGGGCTGCATGAACTGGTGCACTGGAGCGGCGCTAAAGGACGTCTGGCGCGGAATATGAAAGGGCGCTTTGGTTCTGAGGGATATGCTTTCGAAGAACTTATTGCTGAGCTGGGAAGCGCGTTCCTGATGGCGGATTTAGGTGTTAAAGGCGAGGTTCAGCATGAGAGCTATATCGCGTCATGGCTGAAGTCATTACGGGGAGATAAGCGTTTCATATTTCAGGCGGCCAGCGCCGCTTCTAAAGCACATCGCTATCTTACTACTTTGTAAAAATTAAAGCCCTGTGAGTCAGGGCTTCAATTTTTTTGAATGTCATGGGAAGGTGAGGGGAGAGATATAACTTGATGAAAAATATCATTTCGTAATATGGGCGCCAGCTGCCTGCAGCAACTGGCCGATGGTCGCCGGCGACGATGTCGGGGACCAACAACGTCAAAATCACTGAAGCAGTTTTAAATAGGGCAAATCGATAACCGGCCAGCCTGATCCCTTGTGCTTTTCACTGTAACGGCTGGTCTGTTGACCGGACTCATTCCACAGTCGGTTAAATTCAGTCTGGTAGGTGGCCGCCAGAGTGGGCGCATTCTTTACCAGTAACACATTTTCAGCGTTGCGGCCGTTCGCCGCGCTGGCGGTGTAATTGAACGAGCCGGTTTGCACTGTGTCACCGTCAATCACCATAAATTTATTGTGCATGATTGCGTACCGGGCATCGAAGCGTACCGGCACATGCTGGTTAGCCAGGAATGTAACGGCGGTGTAGCTGCTGCTATTGGCTTTTTCATCAGCGACGACCCGGACAGATACCCCCCGATTTTGGGCGGCGATTAACGCCGCCGCCACCGGCTTACTGGTAAAGCTGTAAGCCGCAACATCCACACTACGTTTTGCGCCATTTATGGCGCTCAAAACGACCAGTAAGGCGCTTTGATTTTCAGAAGGAGAAAATCCCACAGAAATCACCGGCGCAGCGTCAGCAAGCGCGGGGGCTGTCAAAATGATGGTCAGCGCAAGAAACAGCGAATTACGCATAATTTGTTAGCTCCAGTCTTTTCAGTTCGTCCATTGTGTAGAAGCGAAACACATTGCGGTGTTTCGCTTCCAGTGTCACATGCTGATTGTTTTCAATAACGTGCTTAATCGTGTCGAACAGCAGTAGCAGCGCCCGCTTTTTCTGATCGTCCGGGACGATGTAGAAAACGTAAAACCACTGGCTTTCGGTACGGGCCTTTAAGTGACTGGCGATAATCTGCTGATAGCGTGCTTTGGTTTTCAGGCTGCGCTCTGTCTCAATGGCGATCTGTCTGCCGTTCGGCAGGGTAATCAGTCCGTCCGGGCGATGCCTTACGTTAAACCGGCTCAAAAAGTTGCTACGGTCACCGTTGATCCAGTCAGTTGCGCCTTTTTGTTCCAGGATCAGGCGAACCAGCTGGTTATCGAGGTGATGATCGATATTCCAGCCTTTCAGCTTTGACGGCTCAAAGCGTGAAGGAAATACCTTATCATCTGGATTAATCACCACGGCGATCCCGTCCTGAGTTATGCCCCACAGCGCCAGGTTACCGAGTCGGGATTTAAATACGTGTTTCTGGATTAACCCCATTCCTTCGACTTTTTCTAAAAGACGGTGCAGCGGGCGATCAGCCTGGTACTGGAAAAGCTGTTTCATCGTTGCCAGGTCGCTCCAGGTTTCCTCTTTCAGAAAATTAAGCAACTGAGTTATTTTTTCGTTATTGCGCGTTTTACGCGCCGAGTCGTCAGTCATCAGCATGATTATTCGTCCTCAAAATCAAACGCCGGGGTAGGGGAGGGAGCCTCTTTTTTTATTGTCACGGCTACCGGCTCAGCTGGTTTTTCCGGTGCAGGCTCATCGGAGAAATCCAGCGGTTTTTTCATCTCAACCGGGTTTTCAGGAACAACGCTGTAGATTTGCAGCGGCTGCTTTTTCACCTTGATTGGTGAAATAAGCGCGGCGCGGGGCAGGGCGGTTGCCGTGAAAATAAAACTGACGAACGGGGGCAGATTCAGCAACATGTTGCTGTCGATGTAATAGCGTTCTGCCTGGCGAATGGTACGTTCGTCGTCGATAATTTCCGTCAGTACCCTGCTGGTTTTCGCCTTGCGGCTCTCGTCGTCAACCAGAATGGTGCCGGACATTTTCGCCACCCATTCGGCGGTTTCTGGATTCTGGAGTTTATAAACCAGTTTGAATTTGGCGTTCTCGACCACGGCACCCACAACGGCATCACCGTTTAAATCGGCGGGACAGTCGCGTAAATCGTCAATCGCTTGGAATGCCATCTGAATATGTACACCTTTATCACGCGCAGCCCCCAGACCTTCAAGTGCGGGGCGGGACAGGTGATATTTCAGCTCGTCGAGGAAAATTGAAATTGGCCGGGGCGTGCTGGCAACGCGGTCGCGTGTCTCTGCCAACTGGAGCAGGCGCACTAAAATCATGCGCTGCGTCATTATCACCTTGCTGTTGCGCAGAGAACCGATAACATAGCAGCAACCGCCCTCGTCAAAAATCGTTTTCAGATCGAACCCTTCCGCTGCGTTAATCGCATTAAGCAGCGCCAGTTCTTCTATTTTCCCGAAAAAGCCTTTAATGGTTTCAGCGATTCCCTGTACGTACTCGCTGTTGAACAGATCACGGATAGTGGCGTTCGGGTTACCTTTAATCAGTTGCGCGGCAGCGCGGGCTGCTCGTCTGTCATCGATGCGATAAAAATCGGCCGCCTCGCCTTTTTCAGCCAGGCTGAAGCCTGCAATAAAAAGTTCTTCCAGTTGGTCAGCGGTGATGTTGGCTATCAGGTTCAGCTGATATTCCGGTTTGTTCAGGTCAATGAGCGCGAACGGCTTGCCTGCGTCCACGCAGGCTTTTCTGAACAGATGCGGTGCCCATTCATCATTTTTTGGGTCAAGAATAAATGCACCTTCGCCAGCAAGGATGCTTTGTGTCAGTAACAGGCCGGTGGCAACACCTTTACCGGCACCTGTTGTGCCGATAATAGCAGCGTGTTGTTTCTGCCAGTCTGAGACCGGAATGTACATTGGGGTGTGCTGTTCATCCAGTCCGACAAAGATCCCTTTACTGAGATCGATAAAATCGGAGGGGTTATAGTGTTCCGTCTTGGGTAACAACGCTTTGACCTCGCGTACATCGGTACGTGTGTTGCGTTCCAGACTGGTTTTTTTCTTCAGTTTCTGTTTCAGTCTGTCTATTTCCGGCGAAAGAAGCCTGCGCGCGATATAGTGAAAAACAATACCGGTTGCCGTGAATGTCAGAAGCGTGGCCCACAGTGCGGCGGGGGTTCTGACTTCAACGCTGTCTGGATAGATGAACCGAAGGTAATAAGATGTGAGGGGGGAGAGTGTGCCAAAAACAAAACTTAATAAAGAAAAAAAGATAATAATGCGCAGCCATATTGGTGCGTTTTGTCTTTCCCCTCTTTCGAGGAAAATAATAAAAGGCAATGTCAGTCCCGCGAATAACGCCAGCAAGAGCTGATTGTTTTGCAAAAAGCCAAAAAAAACTGTTGCGCTGTTAATCAGCGGCATCAGCTTTGCACCAATGTTTGAGATCATAATTATTCCTTGCTGAATGGTTGTTGGTCTCTGTGCTCGGTCTCTGCTCTCGGTC
>NZ_JRUQ01000103.1 GCF_000773975.1 Erwinia typographi | reverse complement strand
GCCGCTGACGGCACCACCACGACCGACCACACGGTGACGGTGGCGGAGGCCGGAAAGGCGCTGTCGCTGGTTGTGAAGGAGACGCTGGCAGATGACGCGGACGGCGCCGCCGTGACGGTGTGGTATACAGTTGCGCGTAGCGCTGGAGGTGAGGGATGCTCTCTTGTTGCAACATATAATGTCATATCGGGCTCGAATTCCATGAATATAGATCTGGATTTATATACTCCTCAATTCACCCATGAAACAGAAGTTTATTTGGATTTTGTTAAAGAAATACCGGTTGATAATGTAATTGTTAAAGATACAGAGGCAATGAAATGCCTTAAGAGTGACTTATACGTAATAGACTTTTTCGGTGAAAAACACAGCGTAACCATAGGTGGATCATTTAACATAACTACTGATTTAGTTTTACTTGACTTCTTAAAAGGTACTGTTGAAAATACCTGTACTAGTGAGATTGATACCCACCTAATTATTTATGCATTTTATTCAGATGGTGAATTATATGGGCATCAAGTATATTTAGAACTTAAAGGAAAATGAGGTGCTATCAGGCCTGCAGCCAAACTGTGTCTTAGTTGAATAAATAAAATTTCAGCTAGGCATGGCCGGATTGGTGATGATTCCACTTAGTAGAACATTTATTTTTCGATGAAGGCACCGATGACTTTTTCATGAAGTTCAACAGAGCGTGAGAAGCAGATAGTTTTGCGAGCCAGCCTCTTGATTCGGGTTCTCAGTGTCAGGTTGTTACGCTCAATACGCTGAGTGAAAATCTTGCCGGTCAGATGCTTGTCCTTCGGCACTTCTCTGGCATAACTGCCCCAGTCATCGCTGGTTATAATGCCGATACCGAAAGGGGCGAGCAGCGCCAACAGTTCACGGCAGGTTTCATCGTTTCGCGGGCCAAAAGTGTAGGCCAGAACGCCGCCTGTTTTTGTATTGTATGCATACCAGAGCCAGTATTCGGGTGCTGACAGGGGAATACTTCTATACTGACTGGGCGGAAGTATTCATCAATCTGTTGTTCTGCCTGTTGCTGCTTCGTGTGAAGGGCAACATTGGCCACCTTTTCAGGAATAAAAAAGTGAATAAATCACAGTTTGCAAATGCTTCAGGCCTGAACGATGTGCTGGCAACCCGGTGGTTTTCTCATATCAAGCAGGCGCTGCATGAGTTTTCCATCACCGATACTGTGGCGCAGGCTATGTTCATCGCGCAGGTGGGGCATGAGTCTGCGGGATTTAGTGTGGCCGTTGAAAGCCTTAACTATTCTGCTGCCGGACTATTGAGTGTTTTCGGAAAGTATTTCACCGAGGTATCGGCACAAATTTACGGGCGTACCGCCGATCATCCGGCAGACCAGAAGGGGATAGCAAATATTGTCTACGCGAACCGAATGGGTAACACAAGTCCTGATGACGGGTGGAACTATCGCGGCAGGGGGCTGATCCAACTCACAGGCCGATATAATTACACCGATTGTGGTAACGCACTGGGTGATGACCTTGTGAACAATCCCGACCTGCTGGCAGAGGATAAAGACGCCGCCCGTTCGGCAGCCTGGTACTGGCATGCCCGGGGCTGTGATTCAGTTGCCGCGGATATCAAAGCAGTTACCCGGCTGATAAATGGTGG
Source organism: Erwinia typographi (assembly GCF_000773975.1). Classification (GTDB taxonomy): domain Bacteria; phylum Pseudomonadota; class Gammaproteobacteria; order Enterobacterales; family Enterobacteriaceae; genus Erwinia; species Erwinia typographi. The sequence continues at coordinate 161 of NZ_JRUQ01000103.1, read as the reverse complement.
TCTGAATGGCCTGAGTGACAGGCAGCAGCGCTTTGACAGGGCGAAAGCCATACTCGTTCGCTGACAGCAGCATGAATAGCTTTTTTTCTGATTATCTGGTCGTGTAGTGGTGGGGAAGCTGTTTACGTAAAGGAGGAAACATGGGTCGAGTCCGTCAAGGT
>NZ_JRUQ01000102.1 GCF_000773975.1 Erwinia typographi | reverse complement strand
TGAATCTTCCCTGGGCCTTTAAGGCCCCTGAAGGGACGTTGAAGACGACGACGTTGATAGGCCGGGTGTGTAAGCGCAGCGATGCGTTGAGCTAACCGGTACTAATGACCCGTGAGGCTTAACCTTACAACGCCAGAAGCGTTCTGGTGAGCGTCTGAGAGACGCAGACGATATTTTCAGCTTGTTACCGGAATTGAGTCCTGGATAGTTTACGCTGAGGCAAGGCGGCAAGTGCAGTGAAGGAAGGAGCATACTTCAGTATGTGACTGAGTTTACAAGCGCAGGCAACGCAGCATCGGCGTAAAATAGACGGGACAGAGCACAGGAATTTGCCTGGCGGCTTTAGCGCGGTGGTCCCACCTGACCCCATGCCGAACTCAGAAGTGAAACGCCGTAGCGCCGATGGTAGTGTGGGGTCTCCCCATGCGAGAGTAGGGAACTGCCAGGCATCATATTAAAAGCAGTAACGGGTTATCCGGTGCAGTCTGAACGTTGCGGAGCAACGGCCCGGAGGGTGAACGTGAGTTCATCAATGGCCAGGCTAAAATTAAGACAGTGAACTGGGTTCAGCCCTTCTCTGTATAAAGATAAGCGTGCTGATATGGCTCAGTTGGTAGAGCGCACCCTTGGTAAGGGTGAGGTCCCCAGTTCGACTCTGGGTATCAGCACCAGTAATAAAGCGTAAATACGTTAAAAGAATTTGCCTGGCGGCTTTAGCGCGGTGGTCCCACCTGACCCCATGCCGAACTCAGAAGTGAAACGCCGTAGCGCCGATGGTAGTGTGGGGTCTCCCCATGCGAGAGTAGGGAACTGCCAGGCATCAAATTAGAACAGCAACAGGTAATTGGCCGTTACTGTTCGTGACCTTCCAGTGACGCGGACAGGGTGAAACACCTGATATCAGAAGCAACATTCTGAGTTCAGTACAGAATCGGTGGAGCGGTAGTTCAGTTGGTTAGAATACCTGCCTGTCACGCAGGGGGTCGCGGGTTCGAGCCCCGTCCGTTCCGCCACTTTATATCAGGCCCTGAGTCATCAGACTCAGGGCTTTTTTGTATCCACAATTCACATGGCTTATTGGGTAACAGGGAACGGTCACTGGCGATTCCTTCATCACCAATAGTCGGTCATGAGCGCCCGGAATAAATTATCCGTGCTGCCACTACTCTGACTCTCTATGTTCTGGAGAGCGAATTTCTAATCCATTCACTGAGAAAATCAATAAACGAACGAACTCGCGCACTGACTGCCCGGTCACTGTAGTACACCGCATTAAAAGGCATCTCAACAGGCAACACTTTATCTGACAGTAACTCCACCAGCGTCCCTTGTTGGATCTCTCTGTCGATCATAAAGTCTGACAGACAGGCAATACCATTTCCGCTCAAACTCAGCTGCTTAAGAGTTTCTCCACTGTTTGAGGTGGAGTGCGGAGTAATGTCATAGAGCTGTCCATCAGCTTTTGCCACAGGCCAGCGATTCAGGCTTAATGGCTCGACAAAACCCAGACAGTGATGGTTTGCCAACTCTTCAGCCGTTTGCGGTATGCCGTACTGCTGCAGATACGCCGGGCTGGCGATAATTTTGCGAAAGCTGGTAAACAGTGGCCGCGCCCGAAGGCTTGAATCCGTCAGGCTGCCCGCTCTGATAGCGATATCCACCTTTCTTTCGATCAGGTTGATAAAGGTTTCGGAGGAGACCAGCGAAAGCGTGACTTCAGGATAGCGCTCACGGAAAGGTTTGATCATTGGCATTAACAGATGCAGCACCACGGGCGTTGCCGCATCGATCCGCAGCAAGCCCTGCGGGACTTGCCTGCTCTCCATCAGTTCATTCTCTGCAACGGCCATTTCTTGCAGGATAAACTGCACGCGTCGGAAATAGGCCTCCCCCTCCTGAGTCAGTTTTATCTGCCGCGTGGTACGGGTAAGCAGCTCCACGCCCAGCTTGTTCTCCAGCTTCTTAATTGTCCGGCTGACGGCCGAATTGGCCATCTCCAACTGCTCTGCCGCACGGCTGAAGCTGCCATTTTCGACCACAGCGACGAAAATCGCCAGCTCCTCTGAGTTTGCCTTCATTATTGCTCCAAAAGCAAAATTCTATTGAGACTATGAATCTTTTTGTTATTTAAGCATAGGGGGATACTGAGCGCCATTCAAACCGTGGACCTCAATGGAGTCTGTATGCCTCTGGCCTTATTTGCATTAACCCTCAGTGCCTTCGCTATAGGTACGACTGAATTTGTTATCGTCGGGCTGGTTCCGACCATCGCGCAGCAACTGAGTATCTCACTGCCTTCCGCTGGGATGCTGGTCTCGGTCTATGCGCTGGGCGTCGCGATCGGGGCACCGGTATTAACCGCGCTGACCGGCAAAATGCCGCGTAAATTGCTGCTGACCAGTTTGATGGGACTGTTTACCGCGGGCAACCTGATTGCCTGGCTGGCACCTGATTATGAAACCCTGATTATTGCGCGTCTGCTGACCGGCCTGGCTCACGGTGTATTCTTCTCGGTCGGCACAACCATTGCCACCAGCCTGGTGCCAAAAGAAAAAGCGGCTTCGGCAATCGCCATTATGTTTGGTGGTCTGACGGTAGCGTTAGTGACTGGCGTGCCGCTAGGGACGTTTATCGGTCAGCATTTCGGCTGGCGTGAAACCTTCCTGGCGGTGGCCGCGCTGGGGATTATCGCCCTGCTGGGTAGCCTGATCCTGATCCCAAAAAATAGACCAACGCGTGCGTTAGCCAGTTTTCGCGGTCAGTTACAGGTTCTGACGCATCCGCTATTGCTGCTGATCTATGCCGTTACCGCGCTGGGTTATGGTGGTGTGTTCACCGCATTTACTTTTCTGGCGCCAATGATGCAGGAACTGGCTGGCTTCTCACCCTCAGCCGTAAGCATCATTCTGCTGGGATACGGTATCTCAGTGGCGATTGGCAATATTTGGGGCGGCAAACTGGCGGACAAACATGGTCCGGTCCCCGCTCTGACCTTTATATTCGCCGCGCTAGCCGTATTGTTAGGCGTGTTTCAGTTCACTGCCAGTCTACACTATGCAGCCCTGGCTACGGTACTGATGATGGGCATCTTTGCCTTTGGCAATGTGCCCGGTTTGCAGGTGTATGTGGTACAGAAAGCTGAATGCCATACCCCTGGAGCCGTTGAAGTAGCCTCCGGTCTGAATATTGCCGCCTTTAACGTCGGTATCGCGTTAGGTTCGGTGATTGGTGGGCAGATTGTCGCTCGTTATGGACTGGCTCAGACGCCGTGGGTTGGCGCGGTGATTGTCCTTCTGGCTCTGGCTTTGATCATGCTTAGCGGCAGGCTGGACAAAAAAACGCAACAAATCTATAGCTAAACAGAACGCAAGGTTTGCCTGGCCGGCCTTGTTGGCATTTGTTTGCTGTCTGCCGCCATTTATTAGCCTGTACCGATTGAAACTCAGTAGTAAAGCCCCTATAACTGAGTGACAGCAGACTCATTCAGCAGTAACTAAGGCCAGGCGGTAGAGTGCGAAAAAAGACGTATGCCATGAGATATGTAGCAGGGCAGCCAGCGGAGCGTATTTTCCCGCCCGGCGCTATGCTGCACGTCGGCAAAGCTCTACCGCCAGGCGCCCCCCTGACCAGCGAGTCTTCGCTGCGGGTGCTGGTCTGGAACATTTTTAAGCAGCAGCGTGCGGACTGGCTGTCCGTCCTGCAAAATTTTGGTAAGGATGCTCACCTGGTGCTGCTGCAGGAAGCGCAAACGACGCCTGAACTGGTACGCTTTGCCACCAGCAACTATTTGGCGGCCGATCAGGTTCCAGCTTTTGCGCTGCCTCAGCATCCTTCAGGGGTTATGACCCTGGCTTCTGCTCATCCCGTTTACTGCTGCCCGCTGCGCGAGCGAGAACCTTTATTAAGGCTGGCGAAATCCGCGCTGGTCACGGCTTATCCCTTACCTGATAGCCAGATGCTGATGGTGGTGAATATTCACGCCGTCAACTTCAGCCTGGGAATTGATGTTTACAGCAAGCAGCTGGGGCCCATTGGCGAGCAGATTATTCATCATCAGGGGCCGGTGATTATGGCCGGCGACTTCAACGCCTGGAGCCGTCAGCGGATCAATGCGTTATACACTTTCGCCCGTGATATGGGGCTGGAAGAAGTCAACTTCACCGACGATCACCGGCGCAAAGCTTTTGGTCGCCCGTTAGATTTCGTGTTTTATCGCGGCATGGGCGTGGCGGAAGCCTCCGTCCTGGTCACCCGCGCGTCCGATCACAATCCGCTACTAGTAGAATTCCATCCCGGCAAGCCTGTGCTTCTCTAGGGAATGTTCGGCCTGCCGTCACGGGCAGGTCATTCTACCGTTCTGCCCATAACTCCAAAAAAAATCAGTAAGGAAGACAGAGATATGGCAACGCATCATCATGATAACGTCGATAAACAGTTTGGGGATCGGGCCAGCGCCTATCTGAGCAGCGCGGTGCACGCCAGCGGCCGTGATTTGGCGCGTCTTGGCGAACGGCTGTTGACGGAAAAAGAGGCCCACCTGCTGGATATGGGGTGTGGGGGCGGGCACGCCAGCTACGTGGCCGCTCAGCATGTGAAAAGCGTGGTGGCTTACGATCTCTCGGCAAAAATGCTGGCGGTTGTGGCTCAGGCCGCTAAAGAGCGAGGTTATACGCATCTCACTACTCAGCAGGGTTATGCGGAATATCTTCCCTTTGAAGATGAAAGCTTTGATATCGTGATCAGCCGCTATTCTGCGCATCACTGGCATGATGTCGGGCGCGCGCTGCGTGAGGTTAAGCGGGTGTTGAAGCCCGGCGGGAAGGTGATTTTTATGGATGTGAACGCACCGGGTAACGCCGTGCTGGATATCTGGTTGCAGACCGTTGAGGCGCTGAGAGATACCTCTCACGTTCGTGATTACAACCCTGGAGAGTGGCTGACCCTGTTCACCGAGGCCGGGCTGGCGATTACCGCCGTCAGCCACGATCGGCTGGATCTGGAGTTCAGCAGCTGGATTGAGCGCATGCGCACCCCGGCGGTGATGGTGGAGGCTATTCGGGCCTATCAGCAGTCTGCTTCTGAAGAGGTGCAGCGCTACTACGCTCAGCAGCCGGACGGTAGCTTCAGCACCGACGTGATATTTATCGAGGCATTTAAACCTTAATAAGAAACGACTTCACTGTGAACTGCACCGTCTGTGTCGGGCGTCCGGCTGACATTTGCCGGTGCAGTTTATTTATGGCTACTCTACCAGAGCAACCGCCCGGACCGGTGAAGCCGATGCGCCCTTAATCATCAGCGGCAGGGCCATAAAGACAAACTCAGTCGGGAGGCTTTTCAGATTCGCCAGGTTTTCAATAATCAGGCAGTCCGAGCCCAGTACCGCCAGATGGGCCGGATGCGCCTCATTGCTGAAGCGGTCGAGAGACATGGCATCAGTACCAAATACCGTAACGCCTTTCTTAATCAGATAGTTTGCGCCTTCTCCTGACAGGCCTGGCCAGTTTTGCAAAAATGCCGAGTGATGCGGGCGACAGCGCCACTTCTCATCGTATCCTGTACGGAAAATCACGATATCCTGCGGCCGTATCTCGCCGTGTGCTGATTCCCATCTCTCGATCATCTCGCGGGTGATGTCCGCATTTTCTGCAAGGTGGGACATATCCAGGCAGCGCCCGCGTCCCATCAGTTGCCGGACATCAACCTGCTCAATGGTTTTGGCACCCTCGATAAAGTGCACCGGGGCGTCTACGTGCGTGCCGCAGTGATCGCCAAGGCTCAGCTGACAGTTATAGTTACCGTCACCTGCGCCATAGTCCTCGGCGCGGCTGCAAAAGAATTTGCCGTGCGTTGGCCAGACGGGCATAAACTCTTCATACAGATGATTCAGCTCGATAAGCCGGTATTGACGCAATAGGGTAATCAGATCGCTGGTCATATCAGGCCTTCTTCAGATTAACGGTTTCTTTGATAAACCACAGTGGCGCGCAGGAGAGTAGCAGGACGCCGACAATCACCAGGTAGTGAACGGTGAAGCCGTAGCTGTGAATGATCCAACCGCTGACCGGGGCCACCAGAATACCGGCGATGCCAACGGCGAGGCCGATCATCAAACCCATGCTGGAAGCCGCTGCGCGAGGCGAAGAGTCGATCAGTAAAGCATAGGCGACAGGGTAGGGAGAGTTGCGGAACAGCCCCCAGAAAATCAGGATCGCCCAGCCAAGTATGGCCGAATGGATAAACATACAAAGCGCGGCTGCCAGGATCCAGCCTGCGATAATAAAGCCCAGCGAGCGCTTGCGGCCTTTCAGATCGGAGAAGCTACCCCACAAAATTTGCCCAATCCAGCCGGTCAGCCCGGATGCACCTGAGATGATTGCCGCCGTTGACAGATCCAGTCCCACTTCGCGAGTCAGCTGTAGGGTAAGGAAATTAGCAATGCCCATCTCGGCCCAGGTAAAGCCAAAAATCAACAGGATCGCCAGCTGGCAGTTGCGATTTTTCAGGCAGGAGATGGCATTCGCCCAGATAGAGGCGTTTTCGACCACTTTTTGCAGAGACTCGGTAACCGGTGGGGTGAGCTTATTCTCTATAATCCAGTCATTCACTTTCTGATGATTTTTGCGGGTCCCGATGGTCAGCTGCGCAATCAGAATGACTAAGCCGATCATCGGAATAAACAGAAATGCTTCGCGCCAGGTGGCAAAGGCCAGAATGGCGGCGATCAGTATTGGGCCGATAAACTGTCCCAGTGGAAAGCCCGTATGGTGCACCCCGATGGCAAAACCGCGGTTCTCTTTTTGCCACCACTCGCCGAGCAGTGCGACATTGATCGGTTCTGAACCGCCAGTTCCCATTCCCATCGCCACTCTGAGCGCCTGAAATGCCCCCAGAGACTTGCAGAATGCCGTAGCCACGCCGGAGATAATCTCAACCAGTACCGCGACACACCAGCTGTAGCAGCGTTTGTGGCCGGTGCCTACCCAGTCAGAAAACAGCCCAAAAACCACCGCGCCGGTTAAGGTGCCGACAAAGCTAAGCGAATTAAGCCAGCCAGCCTGCACCTCGGTCAGGTTGAAAGACTTCATGATAGCGGGAAGTAGGGTTGGCAGAATGATCCTGTCGATGGAGTTCATCAGGATTGCCAGCGTAGTGATCGCCAGCATCCACCAGGAGAGAGGGTGGGCTCTTGGCAGGAAGCGGAAAATCCCGCGCCGTGGAGCCTGTTCACCTGCGGCGGCTTCCTGTGCGGCGCGCTGTTGTGCAACTTCTGTTGAGGGGAGCGTCATATCTGGTGCCTTTCAATGTCATCATAGTCTGTAGCCTTTTGCCCAAAGCGGGACACTGGCTACGCCCTGTTTTGTCGTCTTTCTTGTTATGGGTGCAACACGGTTGAGAAGATTAAAAAATAAACATGCTGATAACATAGTGAGTGTGATTACTACCATACAAGTAGTCTTTTGCTATTACTGGACCCCGATCACAGTTGTACCGGATAAGCTGACGGAAGCGCCACAGAGATCACAGTGTCAAAGTTTGCTAACCAGGAAGGGAGGTTTTCAGGGCATAAAAAAGCCAATCCTGAGATTGGCTTTTTAATCGGTCAGTAGTCTTAGCTGTCTGGCGAAGTGCTATTGCTGACAAATAGCGTCAGCTTATCGCCTGGCTGTAGATTCTGCGAGCCGCTGCTGTTCCAGCGCATCACATCCTTAATGTTCACACCATGCCCTTTAGCAATGCTGGCCAGAGAATCACCTTTACGAACTTTATAGGTGATGCTGTTGCCATTATCGGCCAGTTTGGTTGCGTTGCCGCTACCGCCCGTGCTCAGGGTCTGTCCCGGTTTGATATTTGCGCCGCGCAGGTTGTTAGCGCGCTGCAACTCTTTTACCGACACATTCAGGCGTTTTGCAATTCCTGACAGGGTATCGCCGTTGCGCACCTTGTAAGAACCGGCCGCCGTGTTGTTTGCCAACGCCGTTGGCTGTACGGCAGCAATATCGCCCGTTGCCAGCGAATTACGCAGCTGCGCCACGTTAGACTTCGGTACCATAATGTACTGAGGTCCGCCCTTCGGCGACGTAACGCCACGTTTGTAACCCGCGTTAAAACTTTTCAGCTTGCTAACCGACATGCCCGACATTTCTGCCGCCTGCGTCAGCTCAATCTGCTGGCCCACATCGACCCTTGCCAGCGCGCGGGTTTCATTAGGCGCCGGCAGCCGTACGCCGTAACGCTGGTTGTTCTTCAGGATATCTCCCAAAGCCAACATTTTCGGCACGTAAACCGTGGTTTCGCGCGGCAGTGATAAGTGCCAGAAGTCCGCTGGTTTCCCGCGAGCCTTGTTGGCTTTCACCGCCTTCATGATGCGTCCTTCACCGCTGTTATAAGCCGCAACGGTCAGTAACCAGTCGCCGTCAAACATTTTGTTCAGACGTTCCATCATGTCCAGCGCAACCTTGGTCGACGCGACGACATCGCGACGTCCGTCATACCACTGGCTCTGTTTCAAACCGTAGTTACGCCCCGTCTGCGGTACAATCTGCCAGATGCCTGCGGCATTGGAAGCTGAGGTCGCATGGGGGTCAAAAGCGCTCTCCACTATGGGTAGTAGTACTAGTTCCATCGGCATCTTACGTGTCTTAATCTGCTCGACAATCCAGTACATATACGGCTCTGCCCGTAATGTTACATCGTGGAGATAGCTCTTGTTTCTTAAATATTTTTGTTTTTGTTCGCGTATCCGGGGATTATCCGGAACCTTCATCTTCAGCTCGTTACTGATGGCTTTCCACAAATCCTGATCCTGCGTGAGGCTGGTTCCATCATCCTGCCAACGCGGTGATAACAATCGGTCTGTGTCCTGCTCACTTTCACTTTGTCCTGCCGAAGACAAACTCTGTGCATGCTGCTCTGGAATGTTGGAGTCATGCTTTGACGCCTGACACCCCACCAGCAAGACCGAGGCGAATAATATCGCTTTAGCCTTCATGTGTGTATGTTCTTCGCTTAAAAGACGAGCAACTATACTTGCTAGCCCTGGGCAACACAACCAGAAAAATCAAAAATGGTCTTTCTTCTCGCGTAGAGTTGCAAAAACTTGCCACTCTTGTTGTGGGGTTGTTTCATACCCAATTTGTCTTTGTAATTCATGCTCTTGAGTTCTCAGGAAAACATTTATTTGCCGCTCAATTTCGAGTTTTGTCGGGACGGTGACCTGACTTTTTGCGCGTAACTCCTTAATTTCATGATAATAGCCAGCTATTCGCGCATCCTGCGGTAAAATCGCGTGCGCAAAGGCCAGATTAGATAAAGTATACTCATGCGCGCAACAAATGAGGGTGTCGGCAGGAAGTTTGTTAAGTTTCTGAAATGATTCAAACATCTGCTCAGACGAGCCTTCGAAAAGCCGCCCGCAGCCGCCGGAAAACATCGTGTCGCCACAAAAAAGGTAAGGGAAGCTGAAATATGAGATATGTCCTAAAGTATGACCGGGTGTGGCAATCACGCTAAATTTGCAGTCCAAAACGGTGATGTTGTCCCCTTCTTTGAGAATCTGCGTCGCCCCCTTATCCTGGGTTTCTTCAGGCCCGTAAACAACAATTTGTGGGTACTTTTCAGTCAGTTCTTTTACGCCGCCAACGTGGTCGTGATGATGATGAGTGAGAAGAATCGCCGCTGGCTGCCACTGATTTTTTTCCAGTACGGAGAGGACAGGCGCCGCTTCGCCAGGATCGACGATCAGACACTGGCCCCGATCGTTATTTAATGTCCAGATGTAGTTGTCCTGAAGTGCCGGAATGCTGGTAAGATTCATCATCGCCTCTTTTATTGGCAGAAATGGAAAGAAGATGGTAAAGCATGAAGCCTGCTAAAACACGGCAAATTCGTCAGGTGCCGAACGCCTGGGCCGACATTCCCTGGGGAGAGTTTTACCGCGATGCGCTCAACAAGCATCTGCAGCCCTGCCTGGCAAAAATCTATGGCTTCCATCTGCTGAAAGTGGGACATCTTAGCGCAGAAATCGACACCGAAAACTGCGCCATTTCGCATCAGGTCAACGTGGGATTGACTGGCGAACATTTGCAGATCAAAGCCGATCCGATGAGCCTGCCGTTCGAGTCTAAATCCGTCGATGCCTGCCTGCTGGCGCATTGCCTGGCATGGAGCAGCGATCCGCACAAGATCCTGCGGGAAGTCGACAGAGTGCTGATCGATGACGGTTGGATCATCATCAGCGGCTTTAACCCTTTCAGCGTGCTGGGCGTGGGTAAACTGATCCCGGGTCTCCATCGGCGCGTGCCCTGGAACAGCCGGATGTTTACCCAAATGCGGTTAATGGACTGGCTCAGCCTGCTGAATTATGAAGTGGTACAGCGTACGCGCTTTCAGGTGGTTCCGTGGAACCGGCAGGGAGGGAAGGTAATCAGCACCCACTTTCCGGCGCTGGGCTGCCTGAGTATCATCGTGGCGCGTAAGCGCACCTTCCCACTGATCCTGAATCCGGCAAAAAGAGCCGCGGCTACCAAGCGGAGAATCAGCTCAGCGGTTGGCGCAACCAGCCAGTTCCGCTCGCGGCAGCGGCATCAGGATTCAGACTTGTAGCCGACATCTTCCTGAACAGGGTTGCCAGCGGCAGCGCGGGCAAGCTCGTCACAGCGTTCATTTTCTACGTGCCCTGCGTGCCCCTTGACCCATTCCCATTTGATTTGATGATGGCTGAGGGCGTCGTCCAGTCTTTTCCAGAGATCGACATTTTTCACCGGTTTTTTGTCCGCCGTTTTCCAGCCGCGCTTTTTCCAGTTATGGATCCAACTGGTGATCCCCTGGCGGACATACTGGCTGTCGGTGCTCAGCACCACTTCACACTGCTGGGTCAAGGCTTCCAGCGCGACAATCGCCGCCATCAGTTCCATACGATTATTGGTGGTTAAAAAATAGCCCTCGCTAAAGGTTTTTTCGTGCTTACCATAGCGTAAAATAGCGCCATAACCGCCCGGTCCGGGGTTGCCAAGGCAAGAACCGTCGGTGAAAATTTCTACCTGCTTAATCATCTCTGGTAGACTCCCTGCTGAAAAACGCCAAGTCTGACATAAACGGGTCCTATGAGCACAGTAAATACAACGCGTCAGATCGTCCTCGATACGGAAACTACCGGGATGAATATGATCGGGGTGCATTATGAAGGGCATCGCATCATAGAAATCGGTGCCGTTGAGGTCATAAACCGTCGTCTGACCGGTAATAACTACCATGTGTACCTCAAGCCCGACCGCCTGATCGATCCTGAGGCGTTCGGCGTGCACGGTATTGCCGATGAATTTCTGGCCGACAAACCTACCTTCGCGGAGGTTGCCGACGAGTTTCTTGCCTATATAGACGGCGCGGAGCTGGTGATCCACAACGCTTCGTTTGATATCGGCTTTATGGACTACGAGTTTGGCAAGCTGGGGCGCGGTATTCCGAAGACCGACACCTTCTGTCAGGTAACCGACAGCCTGGCAATGGCGCGCAAAATGTTCCCCGGCAAGCGCAACAGTCTTGATGCGCTTTGCTCGCGCTATGAAATAGATAACACCAAACGAACGCTGCACGGCGCGCTGCTTGACTCCGAAATTCTGGCGGAAGTGTTCCTGGCGATGACCGGTGGGCAAACCTCGCTAACCTTCTCAATGGAGGGAGATCAGCAGCAGCAGGCTAACGGTGACACCATTCATCGTATTACCCGTCCGGCCTCGGGTCTGCGCGTGTTGACGGCCAGCGAGGCTGAAGTGACCGCACACGAAGAGCGTCTGGATTTGGTGATGAAAAAGGGCGGTAGCTGCCTCTGGCGGGCTTAAGGGGCCGCAATTGCCGGTTAGCGCAGCAGAAAGGTGAAAAAACAGGCGGTTGATCCTAAACCCTTATAAAAAGCGTTGACGGGCTGAGGGCCTCACCGTAATATTCGCCCCGTTCCCGACGGGGAACATCGGTGGAGCGGTAGTTCAGTTGGTTAGAATACCTGCCTGTCACGCAGGGGGTCGCGGGTTCGAGCCCCGTCCGTTCCGCCAAACATTCAGGGCCATGTTATTTATTAACATGGCCCTTTTTCATGTCCGCGTTTCAGCTCGTCCGCCAGAACTGCCCCGGCTTCTGTTCCACTGGCAGGCCATTATTTTATTTATGGATGATTTTTGTACACAAACGGCTGATTCTTCTTTATGATTATCCCTGATTTTTATGGTGATACTTCATGGAGGAAGAATGAACCATTCAGGATCCCCGACCGCAGAAAATCCAGCAAATACGCTTAACCGGTATCTTCTTAATTTCCAGCAACCCGCTATTGATGCGGATGTTGACTCTTTTACCGGCGAAGAAACCCTCAGTCATCCCTGGCGTTATGTCATTCGTTTCACCTCCGCAGACAGGGACATCGCGCCTGACGTCGTCATGATGAAACCCGCTGTTTTAATGATGCGAAGTCCCGCCCCTGGCTGGTCCCGCTACCAGCCGGATAAGAGCCAGTGGGAAACCTTGCGTGAAGTTCACGGCGTGATAACCTCGCTTTCCCGGCTCTCAACCAGTCAGGATGAATCGTTTTACGAAGCCATCCTGGAGCATCCGCTCACTCTTCTCCGACACTCTCGCCGCTACGCTATTTATCAGCAGATATCCGTCCCTGAACTTGTCAGCAACATCCTGAAGTCTCACGGAATGGAAGGCTACGAAATCGAGATGGACGGTCTGACCTGGACCTACCCGGCGCGTGAAATGATTGTTCAGTGGGGAGAAACGGACCTGGCCTTTATTCTGCGCCTACTGTCCGAGGTGGGGATATGGTTCCATTTTAAACCGCATGAAGACGTCAGCAATGTAACGGTCATGGTGTTCGGTGACAGCCAGAGTGGTTACGTTTTCGGACATAACATTACGGCACTGCCGATATCGGGTATGGCCGGGGATGCCCCAACAATCCGAAAAATGCGAAGTCACGTCAGCGTCATTCCCGCTGCTGTGCATACCCGTGATTATGACTACCGGATACAACGCTTCATGACCCTGGAGTCTACGGCTGACATCAGCAGAGAGGCTCCTTTCACCACGGGGCAGGATTATCACTATGCGGATATTCAGCACGAAGCAGGAGATCGCTGGGAGAGTCTCCGGGGGGGCACAGCCGAAACCTCCTGGTTTTATGCCCGTATTCGTCATGAACGCCATCTTTGCGGACGTATCCGGCTCGAAGCCTTAACGGATGACCCGACATTATTTCCCGGCATGCTGACCGAGATTAAGGGGACTTGTCCTGACGCTTTCTCACCGGGGCTGGTGGTGACCAGCCTGAGAAGCAGCGCATCACGCAGTAACGGTTTTCTGGCTGAACTCTGCGGTATTCCCTACAGCGAACTGAGTGTTTTTCGCCCTGAACGCCTTCCCCGGCCGGTGATCTCCGGCACCGTGCCGGCCCGCATTTCGGGACTTAGCGTCAATGATACGCTGGCTCGTCCCGATAATCAGGGGCGCTACCGGGTGAAATTCTGCTTTGACCTTGAGCAGTGGGACAAAGGGCGGGAAAGCATGCCGGTGCGTCTGGCGCGGATTTACGCCGGTGACCGCTTTGGCATTCATTTCCCCTTGCTGGATAACACGGAGGTGGCGGTGGCCTTTGAAGGGGGAGACCCGGAGCGCCCTTATATTGCCCATGTGCTTCATGACGCGCTAAACCCCGATGTGGTTAATGACAGCAACAGTACCCGCAACGTTATCCGCACCAGAGGCCGAAACAAACTGAGGATGGAGGATGAGAAAAGTCGGGAGCATATCAAGCTGGCGACCGAGTACGGTAAATCGCAGCTTAATCTCGGGCACCTGGTGGATGCCAGCCGTAAACCTCGCGGCGCAGGAGTTGAACTTCGTACGGATAAACACGCTGCGCTGAGAGCGGCGGAAGGAATTTTGTTGACCACTTCGGCGCAGATCGGAGCCAGCGGGCAACAGCTCGATATGGCCGGGACCATCGGGCAACTTGAGCAGGCGCTGAGTCTGGCCTACACCCTTCAGTCCAGCGCGGGAAGCGCTGGTGCCGATACGGTAGCGACGGATACCCAACAGACTATGAATCAGGCGCTGTCCGGGCTGGAGAAACCCGGCATTATCGCCTGGGGAGATGCCGGTATTGCCCAGGTCACGCCGGAAAACCTTCAGCTCTCTGCCGGGCAGGATGTAGTGGTCACCGCGGGTAAAAGTGGCAGCGTCAATATCTTTAAAACGCTGTCACTGGCCGCCGGGCAGGGGATATCGGCGTTTGTGCGTCGGGTGGGCATTAAGCTGATTGCCGCAGCCGGCAATATCACCTTGCAGGCCCAGCGAGGAAAACTGGCCGCACTTTCTGACCAGGATATGCAGTTAACCAGCGTCAATGGTGAGCTGCAGCTCAGTGCGAAAAATGGGCTCTTTCTCCACTGTGGCGGCGGGGGGATTCGCATTCATCCCAATGGCGGCGTGGAAATATTCTCCCCGACGCGCATTGAACAAAAATCCCCTTCGCTGAGCTATCAGAAGGGGGAAACGGTGAAAATAGTTTCTTCCCTTTTTCAGCAACATTCGCTGGCCCGTCAGGTCCGGCTGTACCGTGACGGCGACCGTAAACACCCGCTAATCCATCAGGCTTTCCGTGTGAATAAACCCGATGGCAGCGTGGTTGAAGGGGTGACGGATGAAAATGGTCATTCACCTCTGCTGGATATTGCTGAAACAGAGCAGTTCGCTGTCTCACTCGTCAGGAGTCCTAAATTATGACCAGGGAAAAAGCACCAGGTGATGTTTATAACAACCCGGAGCTGGGGAGTTTTATCGGCGTTCAGCGTGATACCGCAGGCGCGATGATATGCCAGGAGTTTGCGGCGAAAAGCCCGCTGCCCTGTATTGTGATCCTGATTCACGGTGTGAATGATATCGGCGAAGCTTATGAGCATCAGGAACAGGGCATTGTTGCCGGACTGAACAAGCGGCTGGCAAGAGACGATATGCATGTGCATCAGTGGGGTGAGATGGTGGGGCTGACCGATCTGAGCGGTGCGCCCCGAAGAGTAACGTGCAGCGGGCGCTCTCCCATTATTCCGTTTTACTGGGGTTACCGCCCCGTAGAACATGCCGACTATAACGAAGATCAGCGCCGTTACCGCGATGAGGTAAAGAAACTGGGTGTGGAAACGGTGCTGCCCTACGATGCTTTTCAGGAAGATTCCCCGGCCCGTCTGCGAAAGCTGAACCCGGAAGGTCGTGGCTACTGCAATGATAATTACGGTAACGTGCTGAACCAGGCGGCGGCCAAAAACGGCGGTCCCTTTGCCAATGCCACCACCTGCATCCCGGTTATGCTTGGGCCTGGAGCCAACGGGGGCGCCACCTGGATGGCGGGAGTCTACAGCCGCAAGCTAAACGGCGGGGATTTTACGCACCCTGTCTACGGCAACCCGCACCGCATTTACCAGTTCTTTGCCGCCCAGCGGCTGGCAGATTTGATCCTGGAAATCAGGAATAACGAAAAAACCAAATACGACACCATCAATATTGTGGCGCACAGTCAGGGCACCATTATCACTATGCTGGCTAATATGCTGGTGAAAACCCAAGATAAGAGTATTACACCCGCAGATTGTACCATCCTTTGCCACTCGCCCTATTCGCTGGATAGCCGCTTTATGGAAAACCAGCTTCCGGGACGACAGCAGACCAGTAAGGCGCGCCGGGAAACGCTGCGTAACTTTTGCCGGTTGATGGCAACCAACCCGAAATTTGATCCCTCCGGCCATTACCGCCCGGACTTTGTGCAAGCGATGTTTAATGACGGTACGCTGGGGCGTAAACATCACTGGGACAGCGACCCGCGCTACAGCCGCAATAATTATGGAAGGGTATACAACTACTTCTGCCCGGATGACGGTACGGTATCGCTGATCAACGTGCAGGGAATTGGCTGGCGCGGTATTCCTGATTCGCTTGCCGGCGACATCCCCAATCTCTTTCAGCGTGCATTTTGTCAGCGTTATACCGTTGGCGGCAATCCGACTACCCAGCCCTTTGCCAGGCCAGCGTACCAGGCGGGAGATTTTAAATATGATGGCTGGCCGACCAACGCCGCTTACCCCCTGAGCAGTGGCGTGACTGTCAATGCGGAAGCGCTGCCGGAAGTGTTCCCCTTCACCCTGATGGGCCTGAGCCACGAGGGTACGATGAAATACAAAACGGGAATCACCGGGGAAGACCGCTATATCGACTATTCAGCCCGCGCTTATGAAGGCGTCTGGCAGGTGAAAGAAACCCGTCCGCTGCTGACGCAGCATGGCTACAGCATGCAACCGGGGCACTTACTGAGCGATTCGGAGCTGAACGCCGTTAACCTTTTCTATCAAGCCAGCTTTACCCAGGGACGCGTTGGGGGGACGCGCCAGCGCCCGGAATATGTGCTGCTGCGTAAAAAGACCGACGAAGAGATTAATGATATGGAGAAACACGGCGATCCGGTGAAGTTCAGCCAGCACTCGTCGATTGTGATGAGCCCGGATGTGCCGGAAAAGGCGATGGCGTATGACCTGGCAATAGGTAACTGCATGGCTTTTGAGGATCGTGAATTCTGGCAGCGCCTGATCCGCCAGGCAGACTGGCGACACTGGAATAATCCAGATCCGGATACAAAAGGCTATTACAAAACGGGTAAGCTACGAACGGAACGAACCAAAGATTATATGAATAAACCAGATAAAGTTTTACCGGATGGTGAGTTTGGGATAGTGAATGAATACTCGCCTACTGTCAGAGTTGAGCCAGCCCGTCACCCGGAAATACATAACCGGGAAATTCTATTACCACAATGGGATATGCCAGAAGCTGCAAACTACCGGGAGATCCCTGCTATTGATGGCGAAAACGGAGGTCGGGGATGGTGATGCGTAAATCAGGCAGTCTCCTGCTGGTGATTTCACTTATCAGCCAAAGTGGCTGTAGTGGCGATTTCCCGCTAAAGCGACCGCTGGCGGCCAAACAGAAGCCAGTTCAGGTGGTATACCGCTTTGACGATCACCGCTGGCTTGAGTTAAAAGGTTTTAACTGCCAGGGAGAACTCTGGTATGTGGACCAAAAACGTGAAATTCAAAGTCAGGTTTTTTACCAATTTTATCGAATATTCACCAGGCCTTATTTCAACGTTTCCGAACGATATATTGCAATCCCCATTTGGGGTGAGGCGGGATTAAGAGTATCTAACGATTATGGTCAAACCTGGCACAGTGCATCAATAGCAGGTGAGGAAGATGATGGCTCAAATAAACCGGACTATGAAAATATCAAATCATTCACCGTCGTGAATGACCAGGGCTTTCTACTGACAAAGCAGGGGCATATCTACATGTCATCATTGCCTTTTGACGACCCCCGCCTTGGACCTGGTGGGCCGGGAATTGATTATTCATTTGTTTTTCGAGGGAAAATAAAAAAGTATCATATTGATGCGGTTCGACCTGGTGTCGGTGAGGACTATTCAACCTGGGGGCTGGAATATATTGATCCCCGGATTTTAGAAAAACGCTGGGCAAAGCATTTGGCCAACTTCCAAAACCTCCCCGATAAAGTACCGGAAGTGAAAAACTATCGGGGCTGGACGCATATGCAGTGTGATGTAAACGCCGGGCTGTAGCGGGTCCGGCGTTCAGGTATCAATGACTAACTATAAGGGATGGGGTCATTATGATGAAGGGAGTTATCCGCCTTGGCGATGCTCTGACGCAGGGTGGCTGCGTCACCAGTGCCAGTGGCGCAGAGTTTGAGGGGAAATCAGTCATGTTGCTGGGGGACAGTGCGCACTGTGCCGCTCACGGTAAAACAACCGCAGCAGAAGGGCATACTTCCTGGATGATGAACGGGCGTAATGTCGTGGTCGATAGCTGTCGCGCGCAGTGCGGCTGCGCATTTATTTCTTCACTGCCTGACGCGGGGGCCAGCTAAATGAAATATTTCTGGAAACTCCCTCCTGAGCCTGAGGATCTGCCCACACCCAATTTTTCGCTCGCTGGGATTATTGTGTGTAGTCTCCTGGCTGGCGCTTTTGTCCTGATTTTCAATGCGGTTATGCTGGATGAGAACGCGCTGAAGATGGATATTCTGCTCTGGCGCCTGCTGGTCTTTCCGCTTCTTTTCGCTCTGATCGGTTTTACTGTCGCAATGGTTGGCTACTGTATTACCCAATACTGTGAAGCGCAGACGCGGGAAAGTTACAAGTTAAATCGCCAGCGATGGCAACGAAATGCCTCCGTTTGCCTCAGGCTTGCCGAACACCACTCACTTTTCCCGGTAGAAAATGCGGCGCTGAAGATGATCGGGCTGGAAGGCGAAATGCCAGCGGCGAAGGATATTCCGCGTAAGCTGAATATCGATGAAGATGAGGAAGCAGGCGTAAGCCGCACCCAACAGACGATAAAGATGCTGCTGGAGGGGCTGGATACCAGCGCGATTGACGAACGTTTTGACCAGCCGGAAGTTTGGTTATATCTACGTAATGCCAGTGACCGTCTCAGTGAGGATGCGGGAGAAATAGTGCGGCAGTCCCGCCCGGCGTTCAGTCAGTCAACGATCCATCTTCTCAGTGTGCTGCCGGAAAGAGCGTTCCTGGAAGAATGGACGCTGGAATATTTCGAAGGGTTTCGCCTGCTGATAGTGGCCGAACTTCACCACGATAATGACCATGATTTCTGTGAGTATGCGACAGCGCTGTTGTTCTCACGCCAAAGACCCTTACCGGATAGCCGAATGCCCGTCTGGTGCTTTCGCAGTCTTGACAGTAAACAGCACACGGTCGGAAAGTACCTGAAAATTCTGTTTGCGGCGGAACAGATAAGGCCAGCGGATCTGCGTCATGTCTGGACCGGTAACCTGCAGGGAGAAAGCCTTAATCTGCTGTCCGATGCTTTTACCGAAGTTGATACGGGGGTGAAAAGTCACCAGTGGCACAGTATGCGGCTGGCTGAGACCTGGACGCCGGGCTATCAATGGCTGATGTTGGAATGGAGCGCGCGCGCCATCCGCAACGGACAGCATGGACAATTGCTGGCAACAAAACAGGAGAACAGTCAGCAGATCAATCTGGCATTGATCAATGGAGAATATCTCCCTCACGAGATTGACAATCTGGATCAGGAGGGCTGCATGGGCACAAGCTTCCAGTTTATGGGATATTGGCTGTTTTTTCTGAACATACAGGGCGTGTTTCTGTTTTTCTCGCTGCAAAATGGCTGGGCGCTGGATGCGGAATTTTCAGTCTGGTGGCTTGTTTCGGGGATGTTCGTTATCTTACTTGCCATCATTGGCCTGGTAACCTCAGGTATTTATATTGATAGCTGTCATCAGCGCAGCATAGATCGTTACTACGAGTATGAGTAGCAGGGAAAGGGTAAGCATTTTCCCTGGCGTTGCAGAAGCCGGTTGCCCGGCTTATTGCTTTCATTACCTCTTCTCTACCGCAACTTTACCGGTATAGCCCTGGGGGCTGACCACGCGCTCTTCACGGGCAATCCAGCGATAGAATCCAGCCGACAGCGCAACCCCAATAAACCAGCTGAAGTTTGCTACTTCATGCAGGGAAGGGGTAAAGCTGATCGTCAGGCCAATCAGCACCGAAGGGACCAGCGCAGCAATGGCTTTAGGGTTAAAGCCACCGCGATACCAGTACTTACCCTGGGGCGTATCGTTAAAGAGATCGTCCACGGAAAGCTGGCGGCGTTTGATCAGATAGAAGTCGCACAGCAGGATGCCGAACAGCGGCCCAATAAAGGCGCCCAGTACGTCCAGCGTATAGTGGATCAGTTCCGGTGACTGGAACAGGTTCCACGGCGTTAACAGCACGGAGCCGACCGCGGCAATCATTCCGCCAGTACGAAAGCTGATTTTCTGCGGTGAGCAGTTGGAGAAGTCGAAAGCTGGGGAAACAAAGTTTGCCACGATATTGATGCCGATAGTGGCGGTGATCATCGTCAACAGGCCAATCGCTACCGCCAGGTCGCTGCCAACGCGGCTGACGGTTTCAATCGGATCGGTGATCATATGTCCAAACAGCGACTGCGTGCCGGAGACGATCACCACCGTGACCACGGAGAACAGCAGGAAGTTGAACGGCAGGCCCCAGCGGTTACCGCGACGGATTTCCCCCATGCTTTTCCCGTAGCGGGAGAAGTCGCCGAAGTTCAGCAGCGGGCCGGAGAAGTAAGAGACGACCAGCGCCGTTGCGGTAATCATCTGCCAGGCCTGCTGCCCGCCGGTCAGCTGTTTACTGGCCAGCGTCAGTGAAATACCGTCAAAGCCGGTCTTGTATACAATCCAGCCAGCCAGCCCCACCATCACTACGTATACCGCCGGGCCGGCGATATCAATAAAGCGTTTGATCGCGTTCATGCCGTGCCAGAACACCATCGCCTGAGCAAACCACATAATGCCAAAGCAAATCCAGCCCAGATGCGAAAGCCCCAGCCACGAGGAGTGGGTCATTGTAACCAGTGAAGGCCAGAATTTCAGCGAAACCAGCATCAGGGCGTTGGCGGCAAGCCAGGTCTGAATACCGTACCAGGCGAAGGCAATCAGGCCACGGATCACCGCCGGGATATTGGCGCCAAACACGCCGAAGGCCTGTCGGCAGATGACCGCGTAGGGCACGCCGGCCATCTGGCTGGGTCTGGCGACCAGGTTGGCGAAAATCTGCACGATACAAATTCCTACCAGCAGGCAGAGCAGCACCTGCCAGCTGGCCAGGCCGAGCGTAAAGAAGCTGGCGGCCACCACATAGCCCCCCATGCTGTGTACGTCCGACATCCAGAAAGAGAAGATATTGTACCAGCTCCAGTTCTGATCGCGGGTGGGCGCCAGATCCTCATTACATAGCCTTGGGCTGTAGTTTGCGTGGGCTTCAATCGCCGACGCCGGGGTGACATTCTGACTATTTGGCATGAAACCTGCTCCTCTGAAGATAACTAAACGCAAATTGGTTTACAGCAGACATTGCAGGATCCAGGCCAAAATCGTTTTCTTGTATACAAAACTTAGAAATACTGTGTACGATTCTTTACGGAACGGATGTTTACCGGAGTAGGTAATGAAGAGTGAAACCGGCCTGAAAACGGCCTCTGACCTGAATGATAAGGACGAACCCATCTATCAGGCGCTGATGTCGGCGATTGTCGAACACCAGCTGCCGCCGGGCAGCAAGCTGCCGGAAGAAGCGCTGGCTGAGGTTTTTGGCATCAGCCGCACCGGGATCCGCAAGGTGCTGCAACGCCTCGCCGCGGTGCAAATGATCGTATTGACGCCCAGGCGTGGTGCGCAGGTGGCGACGCCATCCGTTGAGGAAGCTCAGGATATTTTTCACACCAGGGCACTGATCGAATGCGCTAACCTGCCCGCCGTGCTGGCCCGCTGCCAGTCAACGCATCTGGTTGCGCTGGAGAAGCTTAACCAGCAGGAGCAACTGGCCCACGAGGCGCATGATGGCCCTGCAGCCATCCGCCTTTCAGCCGCTTTTCATATTCAGCTGCAGGCCATTTCTGGCAATCAGGTGCTGACCGACATGGTATCGCGGTTAACCCAGCGCTCCTCGCTGGTGATCGCGGCCTACGGTACGCCGTGGCAGCAGGGCTGTCGCTGCGACGACCACGATTGTTTGATCGAGCTTATCCGGCAGAAAGAGCTGCAGCCGCTGTCTGACTCACTGCAGCAACATTTTGGGCATATTATGGCTAGCCTGCGATTTGAACGCAGCGGCGAACAGCTGCCGGACTTTGACCGCCTGTTCGCGGGCTTTGGAGCGAAAGCATGAGTGCGAAAACGGTCGTCCAGGTGATTAACCCGAATACCAGCCTGGCAATGACCGAAACCATCGGCGCAGCGGCGCGCGCGGTTGCCGGGCCAGCAACCGAGATTCTGGCGGTATGCCCTGCGCAGGGCGTACCGTCAATTGAAGGGCACTTTGACGAGGCAATCGCGACACTCGGCGTGCTGGAACACATCAAGGCCGGGCGTGAGCAGGGCGTCAGCGGACATGTGATAGCCTGCTTTGGCGACCCAGGGCTGCTGGCCGCGCGTGAGCTGGCCCAGGGACCGGTCATTGGCATTGCAGAAGCCGCGATGCACATGGCGACAATGGTTAGTACACGCTTCTCAATTGTCACGACGCTGCCGCGTACGGTGATCATTGCACGACATTTGCTTCAGCGGTATGGCTTTGAACATTACTGCGCCGCGCTGCACGCCATCGATCTGCCGGTGCTGGCGCTGGAAGACGGCAGCGGACTGGCGCAGGAAAAAGTGCGTGCAGGCTGTATACAAGCGAAACGACAGGACGGCAGCGGAGCCATCGTGCTGGGCTGCGGCGGCATGGCTACCCTTGCTAGCGAGCTGACGCTGGAACTGGGTATTCCGGTGATTGATGGCGTCGGCGCCGCAGTAAAAATGGTGGAGTCGCTGGTGGCGCTGGGGCTGTCGACCAGTAAGCACGGTGATTTGGACTATCCTGTAAGAAAAACCCTGTCGGGTCAGTTTGCCGGCCTGTTGCCTGATTGAGTCGTCCCGACAAAAGGACTTTGACCATGAATGATGCTGTTGAAAAAAAAGAGTACAGCTTTAATAAAAACTATCCTCGTGACCTTCGCGGTTACGCAGGCAATCCGCCACATGCCGCATGGCCGGGCAAGGCGCGTATCGCCGTGCAGTTTGTGCTGAACTATGAGGAAGGGGCGGAGAACAGCGTGCTGCATGGCGACGCCGGCTCCGAGCAGTTTTTATCCGACATTATTGGCGCCGCGAGCTACCCGGAACGCCATATGTCAATGGAGTCGCTGTACGAGTATGGTTCTCGCGCGGGTTTCTGGCGTATTCATAATGAGTTTCAGAAGCGGGGGCTGCCGCTGACGGTGTTCGGGGTGGCGATGGCGCTGGCGCGCCACCCGGAAATAGTCGGGGCTATTAAGGCGGCGGATTACGACGTGGTCAGCCACGGCTGGCGCTGGATCCACTACCAGTCAATGGACGCGAAAGCCGAGCGCCAGCATATGCAGCAGGCGGTGGATACGCTAATCGACCTGTTTGGCAAAGCGCCAACCGGCTGGTATACCGGCCGCGACAGCCCAAACACCCGTCGTCTGGTGGTAGAGCAGGGAGGGTTTACCTACGACAGCGACTATTACGGCGACGATTTGCCGTTCTGGACGCAGGTCACCTGCCAGGATGGCACGGTAAAACCGCATCTGATCATTCCCTATACGCTGGAAACCAACGACATGCGCTTTGCCACGCCACAGGGCTTCAATACCGCGGAACAGTTTTATACCTATCTGAAAGACAGTTTTGACGTGCTGTATGACGAGGGCGAAACTTCGCCGAAAATGTTGTCCATTGGCATGCACTGCCGACTGCTTGGCCGCCCTGGCCGCTTTAAGGCGCTGCAGCGTTTTCTGGACCATATCCAGCAGCATGACGATGTGTGGATCTGTACGCGCCAGCAAATTGCCGAACACTGGGTAAAAACGCATCCTACCCCGGCGGCGTGATTTCGCCATCATAACGGGAACCGACGACGGCTCCTGCCACCCCGGCAAATCCGCTGTCGGGGTGGCAAATCCAGCACTACATTACTAAACCTGCGCCAATCGGGAACAGAGGATTGGCCGTGTCATGGGGACGGTCTTCCTGCTGGTTCAGCACCTCCTGCCAGCTGGAAGGTAATTCAAAGGGCAGTTTCCCTTCTGGCTTTGCCTTCCCGCTGATCACCTCAAACATCGCTTCATCAGAACTGCCGAAATTCGCCAGCAGCACGTCGGTTTTATCTACCACATTGCTGAGGATTGCGGGGCGGCCAAGGTAGACGGAAACCAGGGTAGGGATCTGCTGCTGGCTGACCCGTTCGAGCGCCTGATAATCTTCGCTGCCGCTGTAAACACCCGCTTTTTCATCCAGCACAATCGAGGCCGCATCGCCAAAGCCCAACTGGCCGAAATGAATCGAACCGAAGGGGAAGTGCGGGTCCGTTTCTCCCGGCGCGACAAAGCGTAAAATTGCGATATCGGCCTGTTCTGGCGTTGCCACCACGGTCAAACCATAATTTGCGGCGATGCCCGGGTTAACCTGATAAAGCCAGGCTTTTTTCCCCGCCAGCGACATCGGCAGCAGATTGTCGTTATTTTGTAGCAGTACGTGAGAACGGCGCTGCGCTTCTTCCGCCTGGTGCTGGAAGTCCGCGTTGCCGACGATGCGCACGGCGGCTTTCTCATCCACATAGGGATCTTCAAACAGGCCGGTGATGAATTTTTGTTGCAGGAGCCTTATAACGGATTGATCGATCCTTGCCTGCGGGATTTGCTGCTGGTTAATCGCTGCTATCAGATCTGAGGAATTACTCGTTCCGCCGAACTGATCGACGCCAGCCTCCACGCTTTTCACTATGCGTTGCTGACGGGTCAGGTTTTCCACTCCCCAGGGCATACCAAACGGCATCGAGAATGCGGAGACGCCGGCGCTGACCTGCGCATCGGTTAACCCGGTCTGGCACTGACCGACGCAGTCTTCCAGAATCCCCCAGTCGCTGAGGATCACCCCTTTAAAGGCGAAGCGGCCGCGCAGCATATCGGTGAGTATTTGTTTGCTGAAGCCAAAACCAACGGATTCAATCCGCTCATTCTTATTCCGCAGGCCAACGGGTTTGCCGTAGTACGGCATCACCGAGGCCACATTAGCGGCAAACGCGCCTTCAAAGGGAACCAGATGGTATTCCAGATTATTGCCGGGATAGATTTGCTCTTTTCCGTAGCTGTTATGCGGATCGAGTCCGTTAAGCTGCGGGCCGCCTCCGGCAAAATGTTTTACAACCGTAATGACGCTTTCCTTGTTCAGTCCGCTGCCGCCCTTCTGGAAGCCTTCGATATAAGCCTGGGTCAGGCGTTTGGCGAGCTGATTATCTTCGCCGAAGGTGCCGTTGATGCGCCCCCAGCGAGGTTCAGTGGCTAAATCGGCCTGAGGGGAAAGTGACATATGAATACCGACGGCGCGATATTCCTGCCGCGCAATGTCGCCAAATCTCCTCATCAGGTCAGTATCATCGAGCGCGGCAAAGCCGAGGGTTTCCGGCCAGGCGGAAAAGCGCCCGGCGGCAACGCTGGTGGCGTTGGGATCGTGAGTGAAATGGTTACGGGGATCGGTGCTGATGGTTACCGGAATGCCCAGCCGCGTTTTTTCGGCAACGGCTTGAATCTGGTTATTGTCCTGCGAGATGTGGCCCGGATTACCACTCATTCTGGTGATGAAGGTATTCACCGAACTTCCGACGATCTCTTTTTCAAGCGTGGGAAAATCGACCCGATCGTTCACCAGCGGCAGCGTTCCATGCATCATCAGGCCCGCTTTCTCTTCCACCGTCATCAGCGAGGCCAGGTTCTTTGTCCGGGTGAGGCTGTCTAAACGCCAGTCTTCGTAAGGATCAAGCTGACCATTGCGATTGAGGTCCTTAAATTTAAGGCCGTTAACGGTTATTATCGCCACGTTCTGGTAACCCAGATGCGGTTGGTCCTGATTGCTCTCTCTACAGCCGCTGACGCCCAGGGTCAGGGCGCCTGTAACCGCTATGATATAACCCACGTTGCTGATATTCATTACAATACCTCCATTTATATTAACATCCTTGATACCCGGCAAATGGCAAAGAGGAAATACAGTGTCTGAAGGGATACGCTTTTCACTTGCCTGAGTTTATTACAGTTTAAAGTGGGCTGGTGTAAATAGTTGTGAGAGGTGTCGATATTAAGTAAAAATGAAAAAAATACGACTTTATTTATTCAATGCCAGATTATTTTTTTTGGCTGAAGGTGTAGGGGGTTAACCTGTCATTTATGGTGCTTAGCATTCTTAATAAATAAAATACTTTGTATGTTTCATCGCTATTTTCTTATTTCATTTTACTTAAATTCTTATTAAAAGTTGATGTGGAGGGCGGACAGCGTCCGCCCGGAAGGTAATCAGGTCATCAGGCTGACCTGAGCCGCCACAATGCGCCAGCCGCAGGGAAGTTTCACCCACGTCTGCTGCTGGCGTCCGATTTTTTCGCTGCCGTCGCGGGTGAACTCGGTGCTGCAAACCGCATAATCCTCACCAAAAGTCGTGATGACGGTATTATGCAGCTCGCGATCCAGCCCCTGTGCAGGGCGGGAAGCGCGAAACGCCCTGATCTGCTCAATGCCGTATAAATTCTCTCCGGCGCCCAGCCTCACGGTTCGCTCGTCGTGCCAGAACAGCTCATCCAATACCACAGTATCATTGCTGATTAAGGCTTCTTCATAGCGATAAAAAGCGGCGGTGACCTCGGCCAGAATGGCCGGGCGATCGATATATTCACTTTTCATAATGGCGATCCCAGGGGGGCTGGAGCCGCTTGCGCAATACCCATTTTTTCCAGGGCCCAGGCCGCGCGCAGGCAGGCTTCTTCTTTGAACGGAGCGGCAATCAGTTGCAGACCAATCGGCAATCCACCCGGCGTTTGTAGCGGGACGGTGGTCACCGGCAGTCCGAGAAAGGAGATCGGCTGGGTCAGCATCCCCATACTGGCGCGGATCGGCAGATCGGTGTTATTGATGCGCATCGTTTCCTGGCCGATCGGGGTTGCGCTGCACGGCGTCGCCGGGGCAATCAGCACGTCAAACTGCTCAAACAGCGGCAAGACCTGCTGCCTGAAATGGTGGCGAAAACGCTGCGCCTGCACGTACCAGGCTGAAGGGATCATCGCGCCTGCCAGCAGCCGCTCGCGCGACAGCGGCTCAAAGCGTTCCGGCATGGTTCTGAGGGCAGGCAAATAGGCGTTGCCGCCTTCAGCCGCAGTAATAACAAAGGCGGCGGTGCGCGCCAGCTCGGCTTCCGCTAACACGACTTCATCCTGAGCATTCAGCGCCATGGCCGCAGCAGCCACCGCGGCGCGCGCTTCCCCGCTGCACCAGGTCTGGAAATAGCCGCCCAGCACGCCGCAGCGCAGGCCTTCAAGTCCGTGCTCAAGCCGGTGGTGGACGGGATTAAGCGTTTTTTCCGCCTGGAAGCTGTCCTGAGGATCGCGTCCCTGGAGCGTGTCATAAACCACGGCCAGATCGTCGATCGAACGGGCGAAAGGCCCGATATGATCGAGGCTGGCAACAAACGGATGGCTGCCGCTGCGGGACAGGCGACCAAAGGTTGGCTTCAGGCCAAAAATGCCGCACAGCGAGGCCGGTACGCGGATTGAGCCGTTGGTATCCGTCCCCAGTGAAAAGTTGACCAGCCCCGCGGCCACCGCGGCGGCGGATCCCCCGGATGAGCCACCGGCGATGCGCAGCAGATCGCGTGGGTTTTTCGTGGCGCCATAGTGGCTGTTTTCGGTGGTAAACCCGTAGGCGTAGGCATCCATATTCAGCATTCCGGAGAGCAGCGCGCCGGATTCGGCAAGCTGGTTAACAGCCCAGCCGTCCCGCTTTGCCGCCTGGCGGTCGCTGAACAGGCTGGCTCCTGCGAGGGTAGCGTGTCCGGCCACATCAAACAGGTTTTTCACTGCATAGGTTACTGCGGCCAGTGGCGGTAGCGGCTGATCCTCTTTACGCAGGCGATCGATGCGGTCGGCCTCGTTGAACATGCGATCCTGGGTGACGTGAGTCCAGGCATTGATCGCCGGATTGAACTGCTCAATATTGCTCAGCGTCTGCCGGGCAATCTCGCGCGCGCTCAGCTCGCCTTTAGCCAGCGCGCTCTGTAGCTCGCGAATCGTCAGGGAAGCCGGATTCATGCTTTATAGACTCCTGCCACTTCCAGACGGTCGTCAAGCGGGAAAGCCATCAACGGCGCGGCCATCCCGGCGATGCGGGTGAATTGTATCAGCAGTTCGGCACGGCGCTCGTCATCCAGCGGGACGCCCAGAACCTGTTCCATTTGCGCCACATAGGCAGCCCAGTCGGGCGAAGGTTGCTTCATGATCCTCTCCTGTTAAAAACCGGCAGCGCTGCCGTTGCTTCTTGGGTCACATGCTCCTTCGAGCATGCCGTTGGTGTGCCGGACAATGGCTCCGGCGTGGCCTACGGCCTCGCTGTACTCAGGCAGGGCTTCCACCTCGTGCCCCAGCGCGCGCAGTTGGTCAAAGGTCTGCTGGGAAAAGCGGCTCTCCAGCTTCAGCGAATCCGAAACCTGGCCCCAGGTACGGCCAAGCAGCCAGCGTGGCGCACTGATGCACTGCTGTAGCGGCATGCCCTGAACCACATGGCGGGTAAATATAGCGGCCTGGGTTTGCGGCTGACCGTCGCCCCCCATCGAACCGTAGACCATCGTCCGGCCATCATTCAGGCGGGCCGCTGCGGGATTCAGGGTATGGAAAGGCTGTTTACCCGGCTGCAAAGCCAGCAGATGATCGGGATCGAGGCTGAAAGCCGCGCCGCGATTTTGCCAGGTAATGCCGGTATCAGGCAGCACTACGCCGCTGCCAAACTCATGATAAATGCTCTGGATGAACGACACGGCCAGACCGCTGCTGTCCATCACCCCCATCCAGACCGTATCGCCTGGGCCTTTGCCGGTTCCCCACGGCGCCGCCTGGCGAAGATCAATGTTCTCCGCCATTTTGGCCAGCAGCTCAGAGTCCAGCAGCGCCTGCATCTCCTCACGCATATGCTGCGGATCGGTGATGTAACGATCGCGTAGGCTGAAGGCGAGCTTGGTGGCTTCCACGATGCGATGGATGGTTTGCGCCTCATCGGCTTCGGCCATATTTAGTCGGTCAGTGATGCCGAGGATCGCCAGCGACACCAGGCCCTGAGTCGGCGGCGTCATGTTATAAATCTCGCCAGACTGATGCTGAATGCGCAGCGGGGTACGGCGTCTGGCACGGTGAAGGTTCAGGTCTTCCAGGGTGATCGGCATTCCCAGACGCGACATCTCGCTTGCCAGTTTGTTCGCCAGCGGGCCGCGATAAAAGCTTTCAAGGCCGTCTTCGGTCAGCAGACTCAGCGTGTTAGCCAGCTCTGGCTGGGTGAAGCGGCTGCCGGGTTTTGGCACCTCGCCATCCGGCAGAAAAGTGTGGGCAAAGCCTGGCTGATCCGCCAGCTCATGATATTTGCTTTCGGTCGCCGAGGACTGCGAATGGGTCACCGGGATGCCGTCCGCCGCATAGCGAATCGCATCGGCCAGCAGCCTGGCGATCGGCGTCGGCGTGCCGCCAAACTCCGCTGAAACGTTCAGGGCCTCAGCCCAGCCGCTAACGGTGCCGGCCACGGTCAGCGCCGCTTTGGGGCCGCGATGAGGAATGGCTATGGCGCCGTCATAGAACGCGCGATTGGCCAGCGAACCAGCGGCTCCGCTCGCATCGATGGCAATGGGCTCACCCTGTGGCGGAACAATCAGCCAGAAGCCATCGCCTCCCAGCCCGTTCATGTGGGGATAAACGACGGCGATGGTGGCGGCGGCGGCGACCATCGCCTCAATGGCATTGCCTCCTTCACGCAGCACGGACAGTGCGCTCTCACTCGCCAGATGGTGAGGAGCCACCGCCATGCCAAGCGGGGCGATATTACTTTGAATCATTCCAGTCTCTTTTTTTTAGGGTGACAGAGGGAACAGTAAAGCAAGAGATGTTCCAGTTTTTCAGCCCGGCGGCAGTTAATCCGCCCTTTCCCGGAAGAGAGAGACAAAATTGTCGTCTGACGGCAAAATGGTTTCCCGGTTGGGCACGTTATTTGTATATGTTAGGTTCCCTGAAACAAAAGTTACAAGGTCAACGCTATGAAGCAGCTCGATGAACGTTTGAGAAGTCACTATCCGCAGCTCTCACCGCAGGAGCAGCGCGTGGGTGATTTTGTTTTCGATCACTTCGACGATTTGATCAGCTATAACAGCGCCGAGCTGGCGCGCCTTAGCGGCGTGTCGAAGGCCACCGTCAGCCGTCTCTTCAGGCGGCTGGGCTATGAAAAATATAAAGATATGCGCGACGAGCTGCGAACCCTGCGCCAGAGCGGTATGCCGCTGACCGATAACCGTGACGCGGTGCAGGGCAATACCTTACTCGCCCGCCATTACAAGCAGGAAATGGCTAATCTGACCCAGTGGGTGAACGGGATAGATGCCGCTCAGTTTGGTGAAGTGGTCCAGCAGCTTGCCAGCAGTCGGCGCGTATTTATCATCGGCCTGCGCAATGCTTATCCGGTGGCGCTGCACTTCCGGCAGCAGTTATTGCAGGCCAGAGGCGCTATCCAGGTGCTGCCCCAGCCGGGCCAGACGCTGTCTGAAGAGCTGGTGGAGGTGACGCCGGAAGATATGGTGGTGGTGCTGGCTTTCCGCCGTCGTCCCCGCATTATCAAGCCGCTGTTGCTACAGCTACAGCATGACGGCATCCCTACGCTGGCCATTTGTGAGCCCCAGGCGCAGGCGGTGATTGCGCTGGCGCGCTGGCAGCTTTGCGCTCCGCTGGACAGCGTTTCCGCCTTTGACAGCTACGCTTCGGCCAACAGCTTAATTAACCTGCTGGCCAATGCCGTGCTGCACGAACTGCTAAGTGAAGGACGCCAGCGTATTCACCGTATCGCCGATCTTTACAACCAGCTGGACGAGCTGGAACAGCGTTGATGGGGCACCATTTTGGTGCTTTGCCTGTTTTTGGGGCGCACGGCGTCCATCCTTCCTGCCCCATCATCCCGTCCCTCTGTTCCGGACTTTTATCTCTATAGCAAACGATTGCCTGGCGGTTCTGGCCGCAAAATGCTTAACTTCGCGTTCCTTAACCGTTTTTATCCGCTGTCCTGACCCCTTTTGCCTGTCGATTTCCCCGTGATGAAAAAATTCTACTGCCCGCCATGCTGCTGGCACATTAGTTGCAAATAAACTCTTTAAGAACCTTTCGTTTCATGTTTTTATTACTCGGGGAACACCTAATGAAAAAAGTTTTACTGGCCATTGCAGGCGCAGCGCTGATGTTAACGCAGATGACTCATGCCGTAGCCGACCAGCTACAGGATATTGAAAAACGGGGTGTTCTCCGCGTGGCCGTGCCGCAGGACTTTCCGCCGTTTGGTTCAGTCGGCACCGATCTGCAACCGCAGGGTTACGACATTGATATGGCAAAATATCTGGCGAAGCAGATGAAACTTAAGTTGCAGCTGGTGCCGGTGACCAGCGCTAACCGCGTTCCTTATCTGCAAACCGATAAGGTAGACCTGGTGATTTCCAGCATGGGGAAAAATGCCGAGCGTGAAAAAGTTATCGATTTCAGCCGCGCCTATGCGCCGTTCTTCCTTGGCGTGTTTGGTCCGAAAGACGCGTCGCTGAAAGATGCCGCCGGACTGAGTGGTCAAAGCATCGGCGTGACCCGCGGCGCGGTGGAAGACATGGTGCTGACCGACCTTGCGCCAAAAGATACTCAGCTTAAACGTTATGAGGATAACAACACCACGCTGTCTGCTTACCTGTCTGGTCAGGTGCAATATGTCGCTACGGGCAACCTGGTGGTCGCGGCGATTGCCCGCCAGAACGCGGACAAAGCGCCGGTGGCTAAATTTATGCTGAAAGACTCGCCGTGCTTTATCGGCCTGCGCAAAAATGAACCGGCGCTAAAGGCGAAGGTTGACGGGCTGATTGAGCAGGCGATCAAAGACAAGACGCTGAACGGCATGTCTGAAGAGTGGCTGAAAGCGCCGCTGCCTGCGGACCTCGGTGCGTAAGGGTTGCTGATGATTGGGCAACTCAATTTCCCGGCGCTCTGGCCCTTCTGGCCGGAACTTCTCTCCGGCCTGTGGGTAACCATCCAGCTTACCGTATTGGCAACCGCAGGCGGCGTGGCGCTCGGCATTTTTGGCGCGGCCCTGCGCAGCGGCAAACCTTCGCTGCTTAGCCGCCTCTGGGGCTGCTATGTTGAGCTGATCCGCAACACGCCGTTTGTGGTGCAGCTGTTTTTTATCGTCTTTGGCCTGCCGAATCTTGGGCTGAAGCTGACCGCTGGCGAGGCGGCGCTGCTGGCCATGCTGATTAATCTTGGCGCGTACAGCACCGAGATCATCCGCGCCGGTATTCAGGTTACGCCAAAAGGGCAGTGGGAAGCTGGGCGGGTGCTGGGGTTAACCCGCCTGCAAACCTTTATGCGGGTGGTTCTGCCGCCCTCGCTGCGGCGGATTTACCCGGCGCTGGTCAGCCAGTGCATTATCGTGATGCTGGGTTCGTCAGTGGTCTCACAGGTCTCTTATGAAGAGCTGACCTTTGCCGCTAACCTGATCCAGTCACGGACCTTTTTGAGTTTTGAAGTTTATCTGGTGACCACGCTGATCTACCTGGCGCTGTCGATTGCCCTGCGCCAGATCTTGCTGGCCGCCGGGCGTAAATGGTTAGGGAGCGAGCAGGGATGAATACCTTTACTGACTGGGACATCCTGCGCAATTTGCTGCTGGCTGCCCGCTGGACCCTGCTGCTGTCGCTGACCGCCTTCTTTGGCGGCACCGTGGTAGCGCTGCCGCTGGTGATGATTCGTCTGACCCGCCGCCGCTGGCCAATGCGGCTGATCCGGGGCTATATCGAACTGTTCCAGGGGACGCCGCTGCTGATGCAGTTGTTTCTGGCATTCTTTGGCGTGGCGCTGTTTGGCGTCGATGTTTCGCCGTGGACCGCTGCCTCGCTGGCGCTGACCTTCTACACCAGCGCGTTTCTGGTGGATATCTGGCACGGCAGCATTCTCGCCCTGCCAAAAGGACAGTGGGAAGCGTCGCGCTGCCTTGGTCTGAGCTTCGGCCAGACGCTCTACCGCGTGGTGTTGCCCCAGGCGCTGCGGATTGGCATCGCGCCGACCGTAGGGTTCGCCGTGCAGGTAATTAAGGGCACCGCGCTGGCCTCGATCATTGGATTTATTGAGCTGACCAAGGCCGGCACCGTTCTGAACAACGTGACTTATCAACCGTTTAAAGTTTTCGGGCTGGTAGCGCTGGGCTACTTCCTGATGTGCTATCCGCTGTCTCGCTACAGCCAGTATCTGGAGAAGAAATTCAATGCCGCTCATCACCATTAATCAGGTGCAGAAATACTATGGCGATAACCATGTGCTGAAGGGCGTGGATTTGGATATCGACATGGGCGAGGTGATCTCAATTATCGGCCGCAGCGGTTCGGGAAAAAGCACCCTGCTGCGCTGCATGAACGGCCTGGAGGGCTACCAGGAAGGCAGCATCAAGCTGGGCGGCATGACCATTACCAACCGTGATTCACAGGCGCGTGAAATCAGCCGCTCCATCGGCATGGTATTTCAGAACTTCAACCTGTTCCCGCATATGACCGCGCTGGAAAACGTCATGCTGGCTCCGCGCCGGGTATTGAAAAAAAGCGAGGCGGAATGCCGTCAGCTGGCGGCTCAGATGCTGAATAAAGTGGGGCTTGGCGAGCGGATGGACTACTTTCCCGCCAACCTGTCCGGCGGCCAGCAGCAGCGAGTGGCGATTGCCCGCGCGCTGGCAATGACGCCGAAAGTGCTGCTGTGCGATGAAATTACCTCGGCATTAGACCCGGAGCTGGTGGGGGAAGTGCTGAAGGTGCTGGAGCAACTGGCCAAAGAAGGCATGACCTTAATCCTGGTGACGCACGAAATGAACTTTGCCCGTGAAGTGGGTGACCGCGTGGTATTTATGCATCAGGGGCGCGTCTGGGAGCAGGGCGACAGCAAAAGCGTGTTTGCCGCTCCCCAAACGCAGGAACTCAAACAATTTATCTCGTCGGTGCGCGGTCTGAGCTGATCGCACCGGTTACAGCGGAGAAGGAAGGAACGGATGGATTTAGCAAAATTCTCACAGATCAACCCGCCGCAGCGCCTGCTGATGGGGCCCGGGCCGATTAACGCCGATCCGCGCGTGCTGCGCGCGATGTCCAGCCAGCTGGTGGGGCAGTATGACCCGGCGATGACGCAGTATATGAATGAGGTGATGGCGCTGTATCGCGGCGTTTTCCGCACGGAAAACCAGTGGACGATGCTGATCGACGGCACTTCGCGCGCCGGGATCGAAGCGATCCTGCTGTCCGCCATCCGCCCCGGCGACAAGGTGCTGGTGCCGGTCTTCGGCCGCTTCGGCCATCTGCTGTGCGAAATCGCCCGCCGCTGCCGCGCGGAAGTCCACACCATTGAAGTACCGTGGGGCGAAGTGTTCTCTCCAGATCAGATCGAAGATGCGATCAAAAAAGTTCAGCCGCGCCTGCTGCTGACGGTGCAGGGCGATACCTCTACCACTATGCTGCAACCGCTGGAAGAGCTGGGCGGCATCTGCAAAAAGTACGGCGTGCTGTTCTATACCGACGCCACCGCTTCGTTTGCCGGTAACGCGCTGGAAACCGATGCCTGGGGGCTGGATGCGGTATCGGCGGGGATGCAAAAGTGCCTCGGCGGCTCGTCAGGGACCTCGCCGGTGACCCTCAGCCCGCAGATGGAAGCGGTAATCCGCAAGCGTAAATGCATTGAGGAAGGGATCCGTACGGCGGCGCATCAGGACGGCGATGACGAGATGATCTACTCGAACTATTTCGATCTCGGCATGATCATGGATTACTGGGGGCCGGAGCGGCTGAATCACCACACGGAGGCCACCAGCGCGCTGTTCGGCGCCCGTGAATGCGCTCGCCTGATCCTCGAGGAAGGGCTGGATAACGGCATCGCCCGGCATAAGCTGCACGGCGATGCGTTGCTGAAAGGCATTCAGGGCATGGGCCTTGAGACCTTTGGCAACCTGAAATACAAGATGAACAACGTGCTGGGCGTGGTCATCCCTCCGGGGGTGAACGGCGATCGGGTCCGCAAGCTGATGCTGGAGGACTTCGGCATTGAAATCGGCACCTCATTTGGTCCGCTGCACGGCAAGGTCTGGCGGATCGGCACCATGGGTTACAACGCCCGCAAAGACTGCGTGATGCAGACGCTCAGCGCGCTGGAGTCGGTGCTTAACTGGCTGGGCTTTAAAACTACCCAGGGCGCCGCAATGCAGTCAGCCTGGGATCATTACGCCCACGGGAGCCGCTGATGAGTGCAGGCCTGATGAGTGCCGCAGGCGCGGCGCAGGCCGCCGCACGGGTCATGGCGCGCTGCGACCGTCTGGCGGAGATTACCGAAACGCCCGGCCAGTTGACGCGCGTTTATCTCTCGCCTGAGCATATGCAGGCGAACGTGCTGGTGGGCGAATGGATGCGTGCGGCGGGAATGCGCGTCTGGCAGGACAGCGTTGGCAATATTTGCGGCCGCTATGAAGGGCTGGAGCCGGGCGCTCCGGCGCTGCTGCTGGGGTCGCATCTGGACACCGTGCGCAACGCGGGCCGCTATGACGGGATGCTCGGCGTGCTGACCGCCATCGAAACCGTCCAGGCGCTGCATCAGCAGCAGCTGCGTCTGCCGCTGGCGGTGGAAATCGTCGGATTCGGCGACGAAGAAGGCACTCGCTTTGGCATTACGCTGCTGGGCAGCCGGGGCATAACCGGCAGCTGGCCAGAGAGCTGGATCAGCCACCCGGACGGCAACAGCATTACCGTTGCCCAGGCGATGGCGGACGTGGGGCTGGATAGCGAGGCTATTCACCAGGCCGAGCGCGACGTCAGCGATATCGTGGCTTACCTCGAGCTGCACATTGAGCAGGGGCCTTGCCTGGAGCAGGAAGAGCTGGCGCTGGGCGTGGTCACCGCCATCAACGGCGCGCGTCGTCTGAACTGCCAGTTTATCGGCGAGGCCGGGCACGCGGGTACGGTGCCGATGTCGCATCGCAAAGACGCGCTGGCCGCCGCCGCCGAATGGATGGTTTACATTGAGCAAACCACGCCGAAGCATAGCCCACAGCTGGTGGCGACGGTCGGCACGCTGAGCTGCGTGCCGGGGGCGGTTAACGTTATTGCCGGCGAGGTGGCGCTGACGCTGGACATTCGCGGGCCTGAGGATCGACCGCTGGCAGAATTGCTCTCCGATCTGCTGACGCAGGCGGAAGCCATCGCGCTGCGGCGTGGGTTGACCTTTAGCGCGGAAGAGTATTACCAGATCCCTGCCACCCGCTGTGATGAAAGCCTGCAGGCCGTCTTAAGCCGCGCCGTCTCAGGCGTGCAGGGCCGCAGCGTTTCGCTGCCAAGCGGAGCAGGGCATGATGCAATTGCAATTGCTGAACGCTGGCCGGTGGGGATGCTGTTCGTGCGCAACGATCGCGGTATCAGTCACCACCCGGCTGAAGCGGTGATGGAGAAAGATGTCGCCCAGGCCATCCAGGCCTACAGCCGGGTGGTTTATGACGTTGCTTCAGGAGGCGCAAGGTGAAACTGGAACCGTTTAATCAGGCTCCGGTTGCCGAAGCGAAAAAGCTGATTGCTCACTGCGTCGCCATCCCCGCCTGGCAACAGGCGCTGGTGGCGGCCAGGCCATTCTCTTCGCTGACCGCGCTGCTGGAAACTGGCGACCGGCTGGCGGCGGCCTGGGATGCTCAGGCGCTGAACAAGGCCTTGTCCGCCCATCCGCGTATCGGTGAAAAGGCGCAGGGTAGCGGCAAAGAAGCCGAGCTGTCGCGGGGCGAGCAGTCCAGCGTTAATGCTGAGGATACCGCATTGAAACAGGCGCTGAAGGCCGGAAATGCCGCCTATGAACAGCGCTTTGGCCGGGTGTTTTTAATCCGCGCGAAGGGTCGCAGCGGCGAAGAGATGCTTGCCGAGCTGCTGAGGCGGCTGGCTAACGATCCGCAACAGGAGCAGCAGGAAGCCCTCGGCCAGCTGCGCGAAATCACCCTGTTGCGTCTGAAGGAGACGTTTGCATGAATACCATTACCACCCATGTGCTGGATACCGCCCTTGGCAAACCGGCGGTTGGCGTCAGCATTTCTCTACAGCAGCATAGCCCTCATGGCTGGCAGCCGGTGGCTCAGGGCAGTACCGATGCTGACGGGCGCATCAGGGACTTAACGCCGGAAGGCCTGGCGGCGGGGCAGTATCGCCTGATTGCCGATCTGGGCCGCTATTTTGCCGCCAGCGGGCGTGAAACGCTCTACCCGTGCGCGCAAATCGATTTTGTTCTTCCCGAGGGCGGCAGCCATTACCATCTGCCGTTCCTGATCTCGCCGTGGTCGTGGTCCACCTACCGCGGCAGCTGATTCGGCAACCCTATTCCCGCAGGCGTCGCTCTGCGGGCAGACAGTCAAAAAGGCAGCAGCTATGACTAAAGATCGCGTCAGGCCAGAAGATACGCGTTATCCGGCGGGGAAAACCTTTGCCTGGGGATTACAGCATGTGCTTACTATGTACGGTGGAATTATCGCGCCGCCGCTGATTATCGGCTCGGCGGCCGGATTAGGCGGCGGAGAGCTGGGGATGCTGGTAACCGCCGCGCTGTTCGTCAGCGGCTTTGCCACGCTGCTTCAGGCGCTGGGGATGCCGGGCTTTGGCTCGCGCCTGCCGCTGGTGCAGGGCGTCTCCTTTGCCGGCGTTGCCACGATGGTCGCGCTGGTCACCAGCGGTGGGGGGCTGCCAGTGGTTTTTGGCGCAGTGATCGCATCCTCGCTGATCGGCCTGCTGATTGCGCCGCTGTTCGCGCACATTATTCGCTTTTTCCCGCCGGTGGTGACCGGCACCGTGATCGCCGTGATCGGCCTGTCGCTGATGCCGGTGGCCGCACGCTGGGCGATGGGCGGCAATCCTGCCGCGCCAGAGTGGGGCTCAACGTCAAACATTGGCCTTGCGGCGATTACTCTTGGGCTGGTGCTGCTGCTTAACCGTATTGGCAACGGCGCGGTTAAGCGGATGGCGGTGCTGCTGGCGATGATGCTCGGCACGCTGTTCGCCGTCTTCAGGGGCACTACACACTTTTCAACGGTGTTGCAGGGCGATATCGTTGCCGTACCTGGCGTTCTGAGCTTTGGTTTTCCGGTCTTCGACGCGGCGGCGATTCTGTCGATGACGCTGATTGTGCTGGTGCTGCTGACGGAAACCACCGCCGGGCTGATCGCGATAGGGGAAATCGTTGGGACGCCGGTGGACGGTAAACGCATTACCAACGGGCTGCGGGCCGATATGCTGACCAGCGCGCTGGCGCCGGTGTTTAACTCCTTCCCGCAGAGTGCCTTTGCG
Source organism: Erwinia typographi (assembly GCF_000773975.1). Taxonomy (GTDB): domain Bacteria; phylum Pseudomonadota; class Gammaproteobacteria; order Enterobacterales; family Enterobacteriaceae; genus Erwinia; species Erwinia typographi. Next base: position 462 of record NZ_JRUQ01000102.1, on the reverse strand, counting down.
CAAAACATCGGGCTGGTGGCGATCACCGGGATCAAGAGCCGCTATGTGGTTGCCGCTGGAGGGGTGATCCTCGTTGTGCTGGGCTGCCTGCCCGTTTTGGGACGGATTATTGCTGCCGTACCGATGCCGGTGCTCGGCGGAGCAGGCGTGGTGCTGTTTGGCACCGTCGCGGCCAGCGGGATTCGTACTCTGGCGAAGGTGGATTACAAAGACAATATGAACCTGGTGATTGTGGCGACCTCGATTGCCTTCGGCATGATTCCAATTGTGATGCCCTCGTTCTATGACCAGTTTCCCGGCTGGGTACGCACCCTTTTCCATTCCGGCATCAGCGCGGCCTGCCTCGTATCCGTCACGCTGAATATCGTGTTTAACCGCGTGGCGAAGCGGGCGGCGACCTCGCTGCCTTCACAGGAAAAAGTCTGAGCGAAGCCCGAAGTCTGTGACTAGTCCTGATATAGG
>NZ_JRUQ01000101.1 GCF_000773975.1 Erwinia typographi | reverse complement strand
GATTATTCAACCACTACAAAGGCCGGTGTCCGCCTGACGTTGAACACCGCCAGATTAAGTACCGGAATAAAGTCATTGAATGCGATTATGGCCAGCTGAAAAGGATAATCGGCGCCACGCTGGGATTTAAATCCATAAAGACGGCTTACGCCACAATCAAGGGTATTGAGGTGATGCGTGCACTACGCAAAGGTCAGGCGTCAGCATTTTATTATGGCGATCCGCTGGGTGAGATGCGTCTGGTGAACAGAGCTTTTGAAACGTAGAGCCTTTTAGCAACTCAGAAGTCTTCATCATCCCGAACTTTGCAACAGTGCCGCTATGAACGAGAAACGGAAGTTATGGCATAATCAGCGATCATACCCGACTCAAAACCCAATATCGCATTGTGTAACTTCCTGGACACTTACCGCTTCGCTCCCGGTGGGCCAGACTCGATGAATTAATCATTTCATTGCCACATCGGAATAACTGAAATAGCGAGTAATAGCCCCAGTATGGCGTTAAGAACATGCCATTGCCCGTCGGTTTGTATTAATCGGGCCAGCAACAAACCAGCAATGCACCACAGGGAGAGAGAGAACATCGCGGCAATTCCAAACGAACAACCAAGAGTAAAGACCAGGTATACGGGTTGCGAGGCAACTGAAGCGAATGAAGCAGCGGCCCCCAGAGTCATCGCCCACCCTTTTGGGTTGTGCCAAACCAGCCACAGTGCCGCTGCGAAAGTTGTCGGTCTTTTCACGCTTGCATGTAAATGCGGTGGACCGCTGCGGGTCATCTTCCACGCCAGCCACAGCAAATACAGGCTACCGGCAAGTTTCATGGCAAATTGCAAGGAAGGGAAAGCCAGAATCACACTGCCTAATCCCGCCGCAGCACAAGCCGCCATCGAGCCAAGCCCCAGAGCGATTCCACACATAAAGGGCATGGACCTGCAATAACCAAAATGGGCACCAGATGCAGTGGCTAAGGTAGTAGCGCCGCCAGGCGTCAAAGTGGAAACAATCACAAACAAAATCAGTGGGGAATATTCAGCGATGGACATACAGGCCTCCAGAGTTATGGCTAGACTCTAGCGCGTTAAAATACATAACAGAAATAAATGATTAGCATGATGTGTATTACAATTTATAATGCATTGTATGAGCCGAAATCTTGATATCACTCTACTGCGTACGTTCGTTGCTGTTGCCGATCATGGCAGCATGACAGCGGGCGGAAACGCCTTACACCTTACACAGAGTGCGGTCAGCCAGCAGATTGCCAGGTTGGAGGCGTTGTCTGGCGTACTGTTTTTCCGTGAAAAACGAACTCTGCGCCTGACGCCCGGTGGAGAACGCTTGCTTGGAAAAGCACGGCATCTGATTATCCTGAACGACGAACTATGGGCTGAAATGACTGAAGGGCCGCTTGAGGGGGTCATCCGGCTAGGTGCCCCATATGATCTTGTCGGAGCATGGTTGCCCCCTGTCCTGAAAAATTTTGCGGCAGCACATTCGCAGGTGGATATACGACTGATTTGTATGTCATCGCCGGAGCTCCTTGCCGCGACCGCCGCCGGTACACTCGATCTGGCGCTGGTTGAAGAGCCGCCTGGAAAATCCGCAGGGGAATGTCTGTCAGTTGAACGCCTGGAGTGGGTTGGTGCCAAAGGTGGTGCAGCTTTTCTAAAGCGGCCACTGCCTGTGTCCATGGTTGCGGAAACCTGTGCATTCCGTACGGTGGTATTGCAGGCGTTACGAAAGAAAGAAACCACCTGGAAAACTCTGTTTGAAAGCGGCAGTCTTGATGCGACTCAAGCTATGGTTCGCTCCGACCTGGCCGTCAGTGTCTTGCTGGCGTCAACGATTCCGGGTGATCTTACCATTCTGCCATTTGGTGAAAACTTACCTGAACTCCCTCTGTTTTCTGTCAATCTTTACCACGCCAAAGGGCAGCGGTCGCGTGTAGCGAACGAACTGGCACAACAAATACGCGACGGACTGAAGTAGTTAGAACACCCCTTATTAAAGGGATGTTAAGTGCCGACATTCACGGTCAGGCGTTCTCAAAAGAAGCGATTCAGATTCCCAGCCATCGAGACCCACTTCTTTCAGTCAGAAACGACGGTTTACAGCTGAAAATAAAGGGGTATCATCGGCGATGTAATATACAGGGAGAACAAAAATGGATGCGGCATTGCTTGATATGATGCGCTCTGGCGGAAGAAATAAAGCCTGGGCTGAAACAATGGTTAACCTTGAAGCCAGAAAACTAATTAATACCGCCAACAAACTTTCCGCCTTTCACCTTCAGGATGGTCTGACCCGGATTAATTTTGTTCAGGAAATAAAACAGGTTATAGAGCAGCAATTTGCCGCTGCCCGGCGCGCGAAATCTGATGAAGAGTGCATAGCATGCATCAAAAACCTGAGAGTAGAGACTGAAAACCTCGAAGAACAGGGTCTGATGTTGCGTATGAAGTCAGCAAAACTTTACGCTAAAGTGGAGTTTGTCCGGGAAAATAATAAAATTGTTGGCTACATCATTTCTGCTGTAAATGTGGTTTTGTCTGGAGTTGAAATAGCTGTTGGTCTAACCCTTATAGGTTCCATGACGCCTTTGGGCGTTCTGGCCGGTGCAGTTCTGGTTACTGATGGAGCGAACGGCATAAGCAAAGAAATTGCGCACTACGCGATGGATGACCAAACCTCGGAAGGTTTGGTTGCTGATGCCGCAATGTCCACAGCTGAATTCATGGGGTTCAGCCGTAATAGCGGGCTGGGGATCTATAAATCAGTCTCGCTTGCTGCAAATGCATATAGCATATTCGGTCTGTTCAGACGCCCTGGAACATGGCGTTTATTCCGATATCTGCCCGCTGATTATTACCGAAAAGTCAGCACAATGAGCCGTCCAAAGCTCACAATGAAAATTGTCGGTTATGGTGTTAAGGCTAAGGTCATTTTTGACCTTATGTCTGTCACTGACGCGGTTCAGAATTAGCCGTTAATCTGCGATAGCGCCATGACTTGTATGCAAGTTTTGCTGGCGTTAAATACCATATAAAAGGTAATACAATAGCAAGTGTGACCGCAAGCGTGATGCTGGTATCTACGGATGCCAATACCAGCGTGAGAGCAAGTATGGTAAAGGAAGCGATAGTAATCCACTTTGAGGCTTTAAAGCGGTTAGCAAGATCATGGGTCACGGAATCCAGCGATCCGCCATAATTAGAAATATTATTTTTCAGTTTTTGCAGATCTGCATGGCTAAACCCTGACTTGAGTAGCGCTGCATCACTCACTTTCATCGCGTTCCACCTTCCATCCTTAAAATGTAGACACCTTTTTGCAGCAATTATACACAAAAATTCTGTGGAACGTAGCGCCCCAGTGGGGCGAGCGTCACCGCTTC
>NZ_JRUQ01000010.1 GCF_000773975.1 Erwinia typographi | reverse complement strand
CTCAGCCGCTGCAGGGATCTCCACGGTAATGCCTGTCGTCACCGCCGCCGGGTCAACCGTCATCGCGGAACTGTCCGCCTCCGCGACTGTAGGGGCCTCGAGGGAAATAGTTGCGATTGAGCCGAATGATTTACTCATATACTTATTCCTATGTCTCTGCCAGAGATTAAACAGCCCTTTATTGTATCTCGCCATAAAATTCTATGAGCGACAGGTCAGCACGATGGATATATGTTTTTAATAAAAAACCAGCATTCAGGAAACTTCATTTATGAACACCAATCATTAAATTTAACACCAAACATGATGTTATTGATAGTTAATCGCACACCCGACCCAACCAATCTTAATGAATATCATTTAACTCGACTTACTTGCGAAAATTGATACTCCCCCCCATTAACACCTACTGCATAATTATATAACAGATACCCATATTCGTTCGTTTCAAGCCAAGAAGAATCCACATGAAAAATTATTTTTTTAGTTTTTTCATCACCTTCGGCCAGAGGAGTATCATTCGTATATTTGCCAACAACCCGAACTTCAACCATATCTTCGGAACTCATTCCTGTATAAGTTACAGTCACAGTCTTCAAATCATCACTGACATCGGGAGCTTTAAGGTCAAGTGATTGACCTTCGACATCCAGATACAATGTGGAAGATTTTATTTCGCTACTGCTCCCGGATTTTTTTACCGTAAAATACACGGACGCTTTATAACCTATTGTGTCAATGAATTCCATCCGCGGTATAGGGATGTCAATATCACCAATCACAGAAACAGTGGTTATGTTACTTCCATAAGTATAGGCACGCCCTACCCAGTAAATTTTAACTGTATCACCCGATGCCATTCCCCGATATGAAGGAACTTTGATCGTAAGACTGTCAAGTCTGTAATAATCAACCTGCTGTAAAAGCGTTCCATTTTTCCCTGTTGCCTCCACAGCAACAGGAACTACATTTGAAATATCTTCACCGCTATGCCCGATTTCATATAAAGCGGATGCGGATTTCACTCCAGCGACGGTGTACCAGACCGTCACGGCATCGCCGTCCGCCTCATCCGCCAGCGTCTCCTTCACAACCAGCGACAGCGCCTTTCCGGCCTCCGCCGCCGTCACCGTGTGGTCCGCCGTGGTGGTGGTGCCGTCAGCGGCCGTACTCACCGACGCTGACACGGTGTCTCCTGTTACAAGGTTCGCCGAGGCCGGGATAATCACGGTGATACCCCCGGTCACATCGGCCGGGTCAATCGTCATGGCCGAATCGTTAGCCTCCGCCACCGTCGGGGCCGGCAGGGAAGCCGTGATGCTGACGGTATAGTCCGCCTTGTCCGACGTGCTCCCGCTGACGGTGTACCACACCGTCACGGCATCGCCGTCCGCCTCATCCGCCAGCGTCTCCTTCACAACCAGCGACAGC
>NZ_JRUQ01000001.1 GCF_000773975.1 Erwinia typographi | reverse complement strand
TCTGTCGTCTGTTCCCCGGCACACCGTGGCAGTATGTTTCGTTCTGCCACTCCTGCCGCCATTTCGATTTGTATGCCACCGAAGCGGATATGCTGGCAGATGCCCCTCACCGCTACTGACGGCTTTCAGCCCCGCCCGCTTAAAACCCTCTTCACTGCCAACCAGTGCTGGACTTCCTTTCTGGAGGCTGGCGACCTGCGTGATATCGAAGTCGAAGCCGTCACCAAAATGCTGGCCTGCGGCACCCGCATCACCGGGGTGAAGGAATATGGCTGTGATAATCCCGGTTGCCACCATGTTAAATACATCACCAACGCCTGTCACAGCAGGGCCTGTCCATCCTGCGGTAAAAAGGCCACCGACCTGTGGATTGCCGCGCAGCTTAACCGGCTGCCGGACTGCGACTGGCAGCATCTGGTCTTTACTCTGCCCGACACCTTCTGGGCCCTGTTTGAAGCCAGTCGCTGGCTGCTTAACGACCTCTGCCGCCTGGCCGTCGACAATCTGCTGTATGCGGCAGGAAAACGCGGGCTGGATATCGGCATTTTCTGCGCCATTCATACGTACGGCCGCCGTCTTAACTGGCATCCCCACGTTCACGTCTCCGTCACCTTCGGCGGTATTGATGAGCACGGAAAGTGGCGAAAAATCAGCTTCCGTAAGGACGTCCTGCGCGCCCGCTGGATGTGGAATGTCCGTCAGCAGCTGCTGGCTGTCTGGTCAGAGGGTATTGCGCTGCCGTCCCCGCTGGCGCACATAACCACTGAATCACAGTGGCGCAGTCTGGTGCTGACCGCCGGTGGCGATTACTGGCACGTGTACATGTCGAAAAAGACGGCAGGTGGCAAAAACACCGTAAGATACCTGGGCCGGTATCTGAAAAAGCCCCCGATAGCCGGTTCCCGGCTGGCGCACTACGCCGGCGGTGCGACGCTGAGCTTCCGCTATCATGACCACAATACGGGAAAGCAGGCTACGGAGAGGCTGACGCAGCATGAGATGGTGGCCCGTCTGAAGCAGCATATCCCGGAGAAGCACTTCCGGATGGTGCGCTATTTTGGTTTTCTTGCCAACCGCGTGTGCGGAGAAAAACTGCCGCAGGTTTACAGAGCGCTGGGGATGGAGAAACCTTCGCCGGTGGTGAAGGTGTGCTACGCGCAGCTGAGTAAGCAGTTCCTGGGCCGCGATCCGTTTGAATGCATCCTGTGCGGTGGGCATCTGTCTTACCGTCGTGCGATCGCGGGTCTGAATGTGCAGGCCCTTAAAGTGCATGCGCGGGATATAAGCCTGATGCGGTACGTGCCGGCCTGACGCAGGGCAGATCTGTCTGTTGCACGGTTATCGTATGTAAAACAGGCATTATCGGTATAAAAAAACACCACCTATCCTGAGCGCAGAGCGTATGTCAGCCCCGGCATTCCGCAATGCTGAAAATTTCACCATCCGGCTCAGGGGTACGGATGGTTTGAATTTCCTATACGTGAA